>NZ_AP022547.1:4451551-5935402 GCF_015139575.1 Klebsiella michiganensis
TTGCCGGCGAGCTGCAGATTGGCGCGGGAAATAATCATCGCCGCCATTTCGATGACCTCATCCGGAATGGCGGAGAGCGCCTCAAGATAGCCGCTGCGCGCGCCGAGCGTCTGGGTCACGAACAGCTTCTCTATCTTCTCCGGGGCGATCTCGTCCCCGGGTCTGCTATTGAAACCAATGCCTTTCCCCATGACGATAACCTCCCTGTTATCGTCATCCGTAGAGAGCACGAGGCTATTATTGAGCACCTTCTGAACAATCATCTCTGCGACTCGTCGTGGTTGCCGTTCTGCGCGATGACATCCTTATACCACCAGAAGCTGCGTTTGCGGATCCTTTGCAGGCGCTTCAGGTCATCCTCGCCGCGATCGACATAAATAAAACCGTAGCGCTTGGCGTATCCCTGGTGAGTGCTGACCACGTCAATCGCCGCCCACGGGCAGTAACCCATCAGCTCGACGCCGTCGGCTATCGCCAGCCGCATCTGCTCGATATGCGCGTCGAGGAAGGCGATGCGATAGTCGTCATTTACCGTCCCGTCATGCTCCAGTTTGTCCGGCGCGCCCATCCCGTTTTCGCTAATCAGAATCGGCAGACCGTAGCGCTCGCACACTTTACGCAGCGTCAGGCGCAGCCCCACCGGGTCAACAACCCAGCCGTAGGGGGTTTTGCCAACCCACGGATTTTCCGCCGGACGATAAACCCCCTCTTCGCCCAGCATAATTTGCTGATCGCCCGCGCGGGGCGCAACGTCGCCGCCGTCGCCCCGGCTGGCGGCAATGGTGGCGGTCGAGTAGTAGTTAATGGCGATAAAGTCCGGCCTCCCCTGCTGCAAAATCAGCGCATCTTCCGGCTGCACCTCCGGCGCAAGGCCGCGATCCTGCATATAGGCCCACGCCAGGGCGTTGTAGCGCCCATGCACCGCAACATCCAAAAAGCTCCAGCAGCGCAGCGTCTCCCAGTTATGCGCGGCGATGGCGTCCTCCGGCTTACAGCTTTCGGCGTACATCGACGTGGTGTTTATCGCCGGGCCGATGCGCAGCCCGGGGAACTCACGGTGGCACAGGGCGAAGATCTGCGCCTGGGCCAGCATCATATGATGATTCTGCTGGTACAGCGCCTTCTTATCCGGCAGTTCACGATCGGCGGGCACGCCAATCGCGCCGGGATGCAGAATCATGGTGTTCTGTTCGTTGATGGTCAGCCAGAGCGGAACTTTGGCGGCAAATTCGCTGAACAGCAGCCTGGCATAGCGCACGAATGCCTCCCCGGTTTTGCGGTTCAGCCAGCCGCCTTTTAGCTCCAGCGCCCACGGCAGATCGAAGTGGTAGAGCGTCACGATGGGGGTGATCCCGTGGCGCGTCAGGGCGTCGATCAGGCGGTGATAAAAGGCCAGCCCATCCGGATTCACCGGGCCATCGCCGTCAGGTATCACCCGCGACCAGGCCACCGAAAAACGGTAGGCCTTCAGCCCCATCTGCGCCATCAGCGCGACGTCCTCCTCCACCCGGTGATAGTGGTCGCTGGCGATGCGGAAGTCCGCCGTTCCCGGCGGATGGCTGAGCATGTCGACCACCGACGGCCCTTTACCGTCTTCATTCCACGCGCCCTCAACCTGATAGGCCGAGGTGGAGGCGCCCCACAGAAAACCGTCCGGGAACCGGGCCTGCTGTTGATAAATCATACCTGCGCCTCCTTAGCGGATTGCACCATCAGGGGTTCGCCGTAATCCACCTGCGCTGCGGCGGTGAGGCGCAGAGCGCGCTGCGCGTCGCCGTTGACCACAATCACCGGGGTAATCAGGTCGTATCCGGCCTGTTCGATGGCGGGAATATCAAAGCGGATCAGCGCCTGTCCCGCTTCCACCTTATCACCCACCTTCAGCGTAGAGCTAAAGTGCTGGCCGTTAAGATTGACGGTGTCGATACCGATATGGATCAGCAGCTCAAGACCGCTGTCGCTCTGCAGGCCAACGGCGTGGCAGGAGGGCAGAAACATCATTACCGTGCCGCTAAACGGCGCGCGCAGTACCCCTTCTTCGGGACGAATCGCCAGCCCCTCGCCCAGCAGGCCGCCGGAAAAGACGTCGTCGTTCACGTCGCTGAGCGCCACCACCTGGCCGCGCAGCGGGCTGAATACTTCCGTCTCCCCCTCGCTTGTCGGGCTGACCGCAGGCTGCGGCGTCTCGCTCACCGCGTCTTGTTCCTCAGGAACGTCTTTAAAAGCGATAAACCAGGTCAGGGTAAAGGTCACCACGATGGAAATCGCGCAGGTCACCAGCGCATGGACGATGTTCATCGGGTTTTCGCCGATAAACGCCGGCAGCGCAGCGAGGCCTGGCGAGACAAACGCGTAGCGCACCAGCCCGCTCACCCCGGCGTAGACCCCGGCGCAGCCGCCGCCGATCATCGCGGCAATCAGCACCCGGCGGAACTTGAGCAGCACCCCGTACAGCGCCGGTTCGGTGATCCCCAGCAGCGCGGTAAAGCCCGACGAAGAGGCCAGCTGGCGCAGGTTGCTATTTTTGGTTTTCAGCGCCACGCACAGCGTCGCCGCTCCCATCGCCACGTTGGATGCCAGCATCCCCGGGCCGTTAATCATCTCGTAACCGCTTTTACTCAGCTGACCGGTGGCGATCGGCGTCATCGCCCAGGCGGTGCCGGTAATGATCAGGAAGGGCTGCAGGGTGCCCATCAGCATCGGGATTAACCAGCTGGCGTGGCGGTCGATAGCGCCCGCCCCGGCGGCGACCAGATCGTTAAGCAAAATGCCCGCCGGGCCGACCACCACCAGCGCCAGCGGCGCGGTAATCAGCAGAATCAGCATCGGCTTAACGAAAAACTTGATAATCGATGGCGACACTTTTTCGGCGAAGCGCTCCACCCACGACATCAGCCACACGGTCAGAATAATCGGCAGCACCGAACCGGCGTAATCGGAAAGCAGGACGTTGATGCCGACAAAATCGACCGCTTTACCGGCCGCCAGCATCTGGCCGATGCCCGGATGCAGCAGCACGCCCGCGAGGGTCATCGCCAGAATCGGATTGCATTCAAACTTCAGCGACGCGCCGTAGGCCAGCAGCACCGGCAGGAAGAAGAAGGCGGCGTCGGCAATAATATTCAGCAGCTGATACGTCGAGCTGGTTTCGCTAATCACCCCCGTGAGCTTGAGAATGGCCAGCAGCGCTTTAATCATCCCCGCGCCGGTAATCGCCGGGATCACCGGGGTAAAGGTGGTCGAAATGACGCTGATAATCCGGGCGACGATGCCGGCCGGCTTCGCGTTTTTATCGCCGCCTGCCGGGCCTTTTTTCTCCGGCAGCGCCTTATTGAGCCGCCGGTAAACCTGCTGCACCTCGTTGCCGATCACAATCTGGAACTGGCCGCCCTTCTCCACCACGCTGATCACGCCGGGGAGGGAGCCAATCTGCGCATCGTTAACCTTTGCGCGGTCGTTGAACTCCATGCGCAGCCGGGTCGCGCAATGGGTGAGCATGCGGATATTTTCAGCACCGCCCACCGCGTGGAGGATTTTGTCTGCTGTTTCGTTATAGTTCATAGTGTTCCCTGGTGTTGGGGCAAAAAAAAAGACCAAAACAGAGACGCTCCCCTTGGCGGGAGAGCATTTCTATTTTGGTCTTGCCTGCTTTCGCAGTAGCACGCCATCATAAAAATGGGTTATTTCGGCGGATTATCTAAGCGCCCCTGCGTAATGACAATGGCGACCGAACAAAAGTGTGAACTGGATTAAGTAAATTCTTAAGTAAATATCAACCGAGGGCCTGCTGGCGTAGCCAGCTCTGCAATAGCTTACCGTTGGGGGTCATCTCGCTATCCTGACGCACGCAGAGATAATAATCCCGGCCATCATCAATTGCCGCATCGAAGATTTTCACCAGCTCACCGCTCTTCAGATAGGGAGCGATCAGCGGCTCGCGCATAAGCGCGCAGCCCAGCCCGGCCTGTACGCCCGCCAGGGTTAGCAGACCATCCTCAAACAGCGGCCCGGTCGATCGCGGCGGGCGCTTCACGCCCTGCTGCACAAACCACTGGTTCCACGTGGTGCGCTCCTCATCGTGCAGCAGCGGCATCTGCAACAGCTGTTCCGGGGTATCAATATGCCCGTGCAGGCGCAAAAAGGCCTGGCTGCATACCGGCACCATTTTGCCGGAAATCAGCTTTTCGCTTTGATAGCCCACCCAGTGACCGTTGCCAAAGCGGATCGACATATCGGAAGCGTCGCTAAGATAATTGCGGTGGTTAGCATAAACCACGTTGATTTCGGTATGCGGGTTCGCGTGCACGAACGACGGCAGGCGGGGAATAAACCAGCCCATGCCAAACAGCGGGATCAGGCTGATCGTCACCTGCTGGGTTTGCACCTGCTCGACCAGATGCTCGGTGGCCTGACGCAGCACGTTAAACGCCGCGCGGATCGAGCGATAATACTCCCGCCCCTGCTGGCTGAGAGTCAGCCGCCGCCCCTGCCGTTCGGTGAGCGGGATCTGCAAATAGCCCTCCAGCACCTTAAGCTGATGACTGACCGCCGAAGGCGATATCGCCAGCTCCTGCGCCGCCAGGGTCACGCTGCCCAGGCGAGCGATCGCCTCGAAGGCGCGCACCGCCCGCAGCGGCGGATCGTTGGCCAACGTACTCTCCGACCAGCTAACCGGTGCTTCTGATTGTTCTGTTTTTTTCATATGTTGATTTTCTTAGCGCATTACGCTATCCGGCGAGTTATTAAATTATATTTAAAATCATAATGATAGTTAACCACACATTTATAATAAGAAAGAATATATGCGTATTTTACAATTTAATTCATTTGTTGGATGGTAGCTATTATTTGAGCATCTTGTCGGAACAATCAGTTGGACACACTCATACAACAAATCATCAACGGGGTCATGCTCGGCAGCATCTACGCCCTGATCGCGCTCGGCTATACCATGGTGTACGGCATCCTGCGCATTATTAACTTTGCCCACGGCGACATTCTGATGGTCGGCGCGTTGACCACCCTTTCCGGGATGCACGCCCTGAACGCGCATTTCCCCACTCTGCCACCGCTGGCGCAGCTCGGGCTGGCGCTGCTGCTGGCCATGACGGTCTGCGCCCTGCTGGCGATGGCGGTCGAACGCTTTGCCTACCGCCGCCTGCGCAACGCCCCGCGCCTGGCGCCGCTGATCTCCGGGATCGGCGTCTCGGTGCTGCTGCAAACCGTGGCGATGATCGTCTGGTCGCGCAATCCGCTGATGTTCCCGCAGATCCTGCCAATGGATGCGATCGCCGTGACCCACGGCAGCGCAGCGCATCCACCGGCTCTCGTTACCGTCACCGGAATCGTCACCGTCGCGCTGGCCTTCGCGGTGATGCTTGGCCTGTGGCTGCTGGTGGAGTACACCCGTTTAGGTCGCGGTATGCGCGCGGTAGCGGAAAATCCGCGCATCGCCACGCTAATGGGCGTTAACCCTAACGCAATTATCGCCCTCACTTTCGCCATCGGCGGCATATTCGCCGCGCTGGCTGGCGTCATGATGGCCAGCAACTACGGTAATGCCAGCTTCTCCATGGGCTTTCTGCCCGGCATTAAAGCCTTTACCGCCGCGGTGCTCGGCGGCATCGGCAATATTCGTGGCGCGATGATCGGTGGCCTGCTGCTGGGCCTTATCGAATCCCTTGGCGCAGGCTATCTCGGCGACCTGACCCACGGCGTCTTCGGCAGCAACTACCAGGATATTTTCGCCTTTATGGTGCTGATCCTGGTGCTGGTCTTCCGCCCTGCCGGTTTGCTCGGCGAACGCGTCGCGCACCGGGCTTAGGAGAAAAATCATGACAACGGCACAACTCGATACGCCTGTCGTCTCCCGCCGCTTCTGGTCCGGGATGACCCTGTTGGTCTGCGCGCTGCTGGTGGCGCCGATGGTCGCCAGCCAGCTCGGCGGCAACTACTGGGTGCGGGTCATCGACTTCGCCCTGCTCTACGTTATGCTGGCGCTGGGGCTGAATATTGTGGTCGGCTATACCGGCCTGCTGGATATGGGCTTTATCGCCTTTTACGCCGTCGGCGCGTATCTGGCGGCGCTGCTGGCCTCACCGCATCTGCTGGACGTCTTCCCGATTTTAAATAGTTGGTTTCCGGACGGCCTGCACACCTCCTGGCTGGTGATTATTCCGCTCGCCGCGCTGGTGGCGGCAGGCTGCGGTATCGTGCTGGGCGCGCCGACGCTGAAGCTGCGCGGCGACTATCTGGCCATCGTCACACTCGGGTTCGGCGAAATTATCCGCATCCTGATGCGCAACCTCGACCGTCCGGTCAACATCACCAACGGCGCAAAAGGCATTTCCGGGGTCGATTCGCTGAATCTGTTCGGCCTCAAGTTTAGCGGCGTTTATCACTGGTTTGGCTTTAAAGTCCCGGCGCTGTGGCTGTGGTACTACCTGCTGATGCTGGTGATTGTGGCGATTATTTTCGTCTGCCTGCGGCTGCAGCATTCGCGCATTGGCCGGGCCTGGCACGCCATCCGCGAGGATGAAGACGTCGCCCGCGCGATGGGCATCAACCTGCGGAACTACAAACTGCTGGCTTTCGCTATCGGCGCCTCATTCGGCGGCGTGGCGGGCGCGCTGTTCGGCGCATTTCAGGGCTTCGTTTCGCCGGAATCTTTTACCCTGCAGGAGTCGATTGCGGTTCTGGCGATGGTGGTGCTGGGCGGGATGGGGCATATCCCCGGCGTGATCCTCGGCGCGGTGCTGCTGACCGCGCTGCCGGAGCTGCTGCGCAGCCAGGCGGCGCCGGTACAGCAGGCGCTGTTTGGCGAAGTGCTGATTGACCCGGAAGTGCTGCGCCAGCTGTTCTACGGCCTGGCGCTGGTGCTGGTCATGCTGCTGCGCCCTCAGGGCATCTGGCCCGCGCGACATCAAGGAGCGAAAGCATGAGCCTGTTAAGCGTACGCCATATGACGAAGCGTTTCGGCGGTCTGACGGCGGTCGACAACGTATCGCTGAGCATTAATCAGGGTGAAATCTACGGCCTGATCGGCCCCAACGGCGCGGGGAAAACCACCTGCTTTAACCTGATTACCGGGCTCTACCCGGCGGACAGCGGCGAGTTCGCTATCGGCGGCGAAGCCTATTCTCCGAACAATATTGAGAAAGTGACCGCCGCGGGCATCGCCCGCACCTTCCAGAACGTGCGGCTGTTTAACGACATGTCGGTACTGGAGAACGTCATGGTGGGCCGCCATGTCCGCACCCGCAACGGCCTGTGGGCCGCGATCTCCCGTCACAAACGCGCCCGCGCCGAGGAGACGCAAACCCGCGAGCTGGCCTGGCACCTGCTGGACTATACCGGCATCGCGCAGTTCGCCCACTATCGCGCCTGCGACCTCGCCTACGGCCACCAGCGGCGGCTGGAGATTGCCCGCGCGCTGGCCACCGAACCGCGCCTGCTCGCGCTGGATGAACCGGCGGCCGGGATGAACGCCGCCGAGAAGATGGCCCTTGGCGAACTACTGCTGCGCATTCGCGACGACGGCAAAACGCTGCTGATGATTGAGCATGACGTCAAGCTGGTGATGGGGATCTGCGATCGCCTGATGGTGCTGGATTACGGCAAAACGTTAACCAGCGGCACGCCGGATACCGTACGCCGCGATCCGGCGGTGATCGCCGCCTGGCTGGGAGGCAATGTCCATGTCTGATTTATTAACCGTTAACCAGCTTAGCGTCCACTACGGCGGCATCCAGGCGGTGCGCGACGTCTCATTCAGCGTTAAAGAGGGCGAGCAGACCACGCTTATCGGCGCCAACGGCGCGGGCAAAAGCTCCACCGTCCGCGCCATTACCGGGCTGGAACCCTTTCGCGGCGAAATTCTGTTTAACGGCAAGCCGATCCGCAAACGTCGGGCCGAATCCCTGTTGCGCGAAGGTCTCGTGATGGTGCCGGAAGGACGCGGCATCTTTGCGCGCATGACGGTGCTGGAAAACCTGCAAATGGGCGCCTGGCTCCGACGCGACGCGGCGGCGGTAAAGCAGGAGATGGGCGCCATCTTCGCTAATTTCCCGCGCCTCGCCGAACGCCAGCATCAGCTGGCGGGGCTGCTCTCCGGCGGTGAACAGCAGCTGCTGGCGCTCAACCGCGCCCTGCTCAGCCAGCCGCGCCTGCTGATCCTCGACGAGCCGTCAATGGGTCTGGCGCCGCTGATGGTCGAGAACATTTTTCGCGTTATCGCCACCCTGCGCCAGCGCGGCGTCGCGCTGCTGCTGATCGAGCAGAACGCACGTCTGGCGCTGGAGGCGACCGACAGCGCCTGGGTGATGGATAGCGGCAGCATCGTCGAGCGAGGTCCGTCGCAGACGCTGCTGGCCGACGATCGTATTGCACAGATTTATTTGGGCGAAATGCCCGTTTAACACACCAACCAGCATCAGGGAAAAACAATGAAAACCGTAAAAATCAGCGCGCTCAGCGCCGCTATTCTGCTCAGTGGTTTTGCCTCATCCGCCGCGTGGTCCGCGGCCAGCGAAACCGTTATTATCGGCCTGGCTGGCCCGCTCACCGGCCCTTCCGCGCGTATCGGCAAGGATCTGGAAAACGGCGCGCAGCTGGCGATTGACGATATCAACAAGCAGCACCCGACCATCGGCGGCAAGGCGGTAACCTTCAAGCTGCAATCGGAAGACGATCAGTCCGACCCACGCACCGCCGTTGCCGTCGCCCAGCGTCTGGTGGATAGCGGCGTCGCGGGCGTCGTCGGCCACTGGAACACCGGCACCAGCATTCCCGCTGCGCGGGTTTATCACGATGCGGGCATCGCCCAGGTCGCGCCGGTCGCCACCGGGCACGCCTACACCAAACAGGGCTTCGACACCAGCTTCCGCGTGATGGGCCACGACGATGACGGCGGGCAGTTTGCCGGACAGTACGCGGTACAAACCCTGAAGGCCAAACGCATCGCGGTCATTGATGACCGTACCGCCTTCGGCCAGGGGCTGGCGGATGAGTTTATTAAGTCGCTGGAAGCGCAGGGAATCAACATCGTCGACCGCCAGTACGTCGATGACAAAACCGTCGACTTCAGCGCCGTGCTGACCGCGATCCGCAGCAAAAACGCCGACCTGATTTTCTTTGGCGGCGTCGATAGCCAGGCCGCCCCGCTGGCGCGCCGCATCAAACAGCTGGGTATGAACGCCACCCTGATGGGCGCAGGCGGCTTCGTTAGCCAGACCTTCCTCCAGCTGGCGCAAAAAGAGGGCGACGGCGTGGTGGCGCTGGAGCCGGGGCTGCCGGTCGAGCAGATGCCGGGCGGTAAAGCCTTCGAGCAGGCCTACCAATCGCGCTATCACACCCATATCGAACTGCACGCGCCGTTCGCCTATGACGCTACCCGCGTGCTGGTCGCGGCGATGGAAAAAGCCGACTCCGTCGACCCTGCCGACTATCTGCCCGCCCTGCGCGCCATTAACTACGCCGGGGTGACCGGACAAATCGCCTTTGATAAAGAGGGCAACCTGAAATCGCCAACCTTTACCGTTTATAAAGTCGTCGACGGAAAATGGCAGCCGCAAACCGTACTCGGCGGCGCAACAACGAAGTAACGCAGTGAGGCAATGTGATGAGTGATAATAACGAGCTGGGCATTCTCGCCCGCCGCAAAATTGAAGCAGAAATAATCAAGCCGATTTACGCCATCCTGGTGCGCGAGATAGGGAAAGCTCGCGCCCAGGCGGTCATCGGCGAAGCGATTGAAAACGCCGCCATTGAGGCGGGAAAAGCGTTTGCCCGCCAGGAGCCGAACGGTGCGGATATCCAGAGCTTTGTCGCGCTGCAGTATCTGTGGGAGAAAGATAACGCCCTGGAAGTCACGGTGCTGGACGCCGACGACCAGCAGTATAACTACAACGTAAACCGCTGCCGCTACGCCGAGATGTACCACGAAATGGGCCTCGGCGAGATTGGCCACCTGCTCTCCTGCGCCCGCGACGATAAATTTATCGTCGGCTACGCCCCGGACGTGGAGCTGACCCGCACCACCACCATCATGCAGGGCGGTAAATGCTGCGACTTCCGCTATCGCGTGCAAAAGGACAAGTCATGATAACCGTCAACGGCGCACGTCTGTGGTCGACGCTCAACGAGATGGCGCTGCTCGGCGCCACGCCGGCGGGCGGCGTGACCAGGCTGGCGCTCAGCGAAGAGGATCGTCAGGCGCGCGACCTGCTGCGCCAGTGGGCTCAGGAGGCCGGCTTTCCCTGCGACGTCGACAGCATGGGCAATATGTTTATTCGCCGCGCCGGTAAAAATTCGCAGTTAGCCCCGGTGCTGACCGGTTCCCACGTCGACTCCCAGCCGCTCGGCGGCCGCTATGACGGCATTTACGGCGTTCTCGCCGGGCTGGAGGCGCTGCGCACGCTGAACGATCGCGGCATTGAGACCGAACGCGATATTGTGCTGGTGAACTGGACCAACGAAGAAGGCGCGCGCTTTGCCCCGGCGATGCTGGCGTCCGGCGTGTGGGCCGGGCAGTTTAGCGAAGCTTTCGCCCTCGCCCGCGAAGATCGCGACGGCATCAGCGTTGGCGCGGCGCTGGAGGCTATCGGCTATCGCGGGGAGCGTCCTGCCGCCGCCTTCCCGCTCCACGCCTGCTACGAAGTGCATATCGAACAAGGGCCGATTCTGGAAGAAGAAGGCGTTGATATCGGCCTCGTTCACGCGGCAATGGGCCAGCGCTGGTTCAACGTCACTCTGGAGGGCTTTTCCGCCCACGCAGGAACCACGCCGATGGGCAGCCGCCGCGACGCGCTGACCGCCTTCGCCGAGCTGGCGCTGGCGGTGGAGCAAATCGGTATCGCCCATAATCCAGACGGGCGTGCGACTATCGGCATGGCGCAGGTCATTCCGGGATCGCGCAACGTGGTGCCGGGAGGCGTGGCGTGCAGCGTCGAGTTTCGTCATCCGCAATCCCCGGCGCTGGAAGCGATGGAACTCGCCCTGCATCGCGCCGCTGAAGCGTTGGCGGCGCGCGGCGTGACGGCAAACGTCGAGCGTATTTTTGATTACGCGCCCATTGCCTTTGATGCCGGATGTCTGGCGCGCAGCCAGCGGGCGGCGGACGAACTGGGCTATAGCGCGCGAACCATGGTTTCCGGCGCCGGGCACGATACCTGCTATATCAGCAAGGTCGCGCCCGCCAGCATGATTTTCATTCCCTGCGAGAAGGGCATTAGCCATAACGAAGCGGAGAACATTCTGCCGGAATGGGCGGAGAAAGGGGCGAACGTGCTGCTCAACAGTTTACGTCTTGCCGCGGATGAGCCCGCTTGCGGCGCGACGTAAAACGCGATACAGCCCACGCCAGCCAAGGCCGTGGGCTATTGCCGATCAATGCTTTTTGCGGTTGCGGCGCATATCGATAGTCACCGCCGCGACGATAATGATGCCTTTGATAATATCCTGCACGTAGGCGTCGACGCCGACAAAGGTAAACCCGCTTTTAATCAGGCCGAGGATCATCGCGCCGATTAAGGTCCCGGTGATGCGCCCCACCCCGCCCATCAGGCTGCTGCCGCCGATAACCGCCGCGGCGATAGCATCCAGTTCGTAGGACATGCCCATGCTCGACTGCCCGCTGCTGACGCGCGCCGCCAGCACCACGCCCGCCAGGCCGGAGAGCGCCCCGGCGATGGCATAGACGATCACCAGGTATTTATTCACGTTGATACCGGAGACCTTGGCCGACGTCATGTTACCGCCGATAGCGTAAACGTATTTACCGTAGCGGGTATGCTTCAGGGCGATATGGAAGACCGCGGCGACGACGAAGAAAATAATCACCGGCATCGCCCCCTGGCCGATGGCGGTAAAGCTGTCGGATAAGAAGCTGATTGGGTTGCCCTGGGTGTAGTACTGCGCCAGACCGCGCGCCGACACCATCATTCCAAGCGTCGCGATAAACGGCGGGATGCCGGTGCGGGTCACCAGAAAGCCGTTGGTTAAGCCGCACAGAAGACCGACGCCGATGCCGGCGCCAATCGGGATAATCGCCGGCATATTGACCAGCGACGGGAACATCGGCGACAGGCTATCGGAGGTTTGCGCGAGGCTTGCCGCCACCACGGCGGCGAGAGCGATCACCGAGCCGGAGGAGAGGTCAATGCCGGTGGTAATAATGACCTGGGTGACCCCGACGGCGATAATACCGATAATCGCTACCTGCAAAACAATTAATATCAGGCGATTGGTGTTTAATAAAAAGGACTGGTCGCGGACGTACCAGCCGGCAATTTCAAACGTCAGGGCAATCACCAGCATGACGATAAATATCCCGGTATCTTTCGGCAGCCGGTGGCGTAATTGCCCAAAGAAAGAGGGTTTCTCAGTGATCGGGGTCGCCGTTATTTTCATATTGCTCATTCTCTGTGCCTCAATGGGATGCCAACGACAAAATGGTTTCCTGGTCGGCGTCCTCTTTATTGAGGATGCCGGTAATACGCCCTTCATGCATGACCATCACCCGATCGCTCATCCCGAGAATCTCAGGTAATTCTGAAGAGACCATAATCACCGCCACGCCGCGGTTGGCCAGCTCGCTGATCAGATGGTAAATTTCCGCTTTCGCCCCGACGTCGATTCCGCGCGTCGGCTCATCGAGAATCAGTATTTTCGGCTGGGTCAGCAGCCAGCGGGCAATCAGTACCTTCTGCTGATTACCGCCGCTGAGGTTATTAATAATCTGATCCATGGTGGGGGTTTTAATATTCAGGCGGCGGATCTGCTCCATGCAGTCTTCGGCCATTTTGAGGTGCTGAACAAAGCCGGTTTTACCGATATATTCCGGCATTTTGACGATGCTCATATTCTCCAGCACCGACAGCACGAGAAACAGTCCGGACTTTTTGCGGTCTTCCGTCAGCAGCGCCATCCCTTTTTCAATCGCCGTCGAAGGCGAGTCAATCGTGACCGGCACTCCCTCAATCAGCACTTCGCCGCTATCGGCTTTATCCATGCCAAACAGGCTCTCCATCACTTCGCTACGCCCGGCCCCCACCAGCCCCGCCACGCCGAGGATTTCGCCGCGGCGTACGCTAAAGTTGATATCGTGAAAGACCCCCTTGCGCGACAAATTGCGGACGGTCAGCACCTCTTCGCCAATGGCGTTATTGAACTTGGGAAAGAGCTGGGTGAGCTCCCGGCCGACCATCTGGGTGATCAGCGACTGACGGGTAAAATCGGTGGTATGTTTACTGCCGACCCAGGTGCCATCGCGAAATACGCTGATCTCATCGGTAATCGCGAAAATCTCATCCATTTTATGGCTGATATAAATAATGGCTTTTCCCTGCTGGCGTAAATCGCGAATAATGGTAAACAGATGCGCCACTTCGCTTTCGGTTAACGCCGAGGTCGGCTCATCCATAATCACAATATCCGCGTTCCACGAAACCGCTTTGGCAATTTCCACCATCTGCTGGGAGGCGATACTTAACTCCCCCACCAGCCGGTCGGCGGATAGCCGGATATTGAGTTTATCCAGCAGATCCTGCGTCTGGCGGGCAAGCTGACGATGATCGACAAAACCGTATTTCATCGGCTCGCGGCCGAGCCAGATATTTTCCGCCACCGTCATATGCGGCACCAGATTCAGCTCCTGGTGGATCATCGAGATCCCGGCGCGCAGCGCGTCCATCGTATCCTGAAACTGGACCGGCTCCCCTTTAACGCGGATCGCGCCCTTATCGGGACGGTAGATCCCGATCAGGCATTTCATCAGCGTGGATTTTCCGGCGCCGTTTTCGCCCATCAGCGCGTGCACCGTCCCCGGGCGCACGCGTAATGAGACGTTGTCGAGCGCCTTCACGCCGGGGAAGAATTTGCTGATCCCTTCGGCTTCAAGTGCAAAAGCGTTCATACTTCACCTCCGTACCCTGAGCGACTATTTCTGGTTGCGATTAACGAACTCAGCCATGTTGTCTTTGGTGATCAGCTGGTAAGGGACGTCGATGATCTTTTCCACTTTCTCGCCGTTGGCCAGCTTAATGGCGGCATCCACCGCGCCTTCGCCCTGCCCTTTGGCATCCTGGAAAATCGTGGCGATCATCTTGCCGTTTTTGAGCATTTGCAGGGCATCCGGCGTCCCGTCCACCCCGGCAATCAGGATATGGTTCGGATTTTTACCCAGCGCCTGCAGCGCGCCGATGGCCATTTCATCGTTGTTGGAGGCGATGGCCTGAATGTCTTCGCCGCTGGTCATCCAGTTGCTGACCACGTCAACGGCATCGTTGCGGGTAAATTTCGCGGTCTGCTTCTGCACGATTTTGATATCCGGGTACTTCGCCACCACCTCTTCGACGCCTTTGGTGCGGTCACGGGTCGATTCATTCGCCAGGTCGCCGAGCAGAATGGCGACGTTCCCTTTGCCGTTCATCGCTTTGGCTAACGCTTCCATCTGTAAGCGCCCCGCCAGCACCGAGTCGGAGCCAACGTAGGCCATTTTGTCGGTCAGCTGCGCCTGCGGGCGGCGGTTAACAAAGATCAGCGGAATGCCCGCTTTGGTCGCCTGGTCCATAATCGGTTTGACCGCGTTGGTGTCGACCGGGTTGACGATAATCGCGTCGACGCCCTGGCCAATAAAGTTCTGCACCTGCTGTAGCTGCTGGGAGACGTCGCCTTTGGCATCTTCCACCTGCGCCTTAACGCCATCTTTTTGCATCTCTTTTTGCATTGCGGTGCGCAGAATCGTCAGGAAGTTGTCATCGAATAGCGCCATGGAAACACCGACCGAAATATCTTTCGCCATCACGACCGCTGGCAGCATGCAGGCTAGCAAAGAGGCAACAACCGTTTTCTTAATATTCATCGTTGATCCTTTATTTTCAGGTACATCGGTTAGGTAAGGTAAAATGAAAAAATAGTTTCATTAATTGTGCGTTAAGCGCCTGCTTTTCCAGCTTTTTGAAAAAACAGCCCGCGCGCTGGTGCATTTTTTGTTGTTGATCGAAATCACAAAATTCAGTTGTTTTAAAATGGTTTTTTGAAACATTAGTCCATTTATAGCGGAAGAAAAATTCCAGACCATTTATTTCATTAACAACACATATGAAACTTTTATAAGTAAATAACTGAAATGAAAATTTTAAAACTGCGTGTTAACAGAACTTTGACACACATCTAACATTGACGCATAAATGCGCAAAAAATGAGAGGCAGGCGACGGTTTGCCGCGCGGCGCGCCGATAGCGGCAGCGGTTTAAAACGAGACAGGAGATAGGGTGTAAAAGGGGATGTCGCCCCGCGGGCCGCGGGCGCTCAGTCGACGTTTTCAGCGCTGTAAAGGATAAATTCGACCTTGCCGTCGCTGAACAGATGCGGCTGATAGCCGGTTTCCAGATGGCGCAGGGCCAGCTCCACCGCCAGACGGGCATGCTGGCGCGGGTTTTGATCGATCGTCAGCGCCATTCCCCCCAGGGCCAGCTGTTCACGGGTGGTGCTGTAGCGTTCATGGGTCATCCAGCAGCACTCGCCGTAGCGGCGATGGCGAGCCAGCGCCTGCGCCACCTGCGTGTTGCCCAGCCCGGTATTGTAGATGCCCACCACGTCGCGGTTGCGGCGCAGGGCCTCTTCCAGCACGCGGTCGATTCGCTGTCGGTTGTCCTCCCCCGCCAAAACCTCGCCCAGCAGCAGATGCGGAAAGCGCTGGCTAATCACCTCGCGAAATCCCTGAATCCGTAAGCGATGAGCGCTGAAGTCCTGGCGCCCGCTGAGCATCAGCACTTCTCCAGGACGGTGCGCCATTAACCCCATCATCCTGCCCGCGGTGCGGCCGGCCTGCTGCTGATCGATCCCGACGTGACAAAGCCTCTGCGCGCCGGGGAGATCGGTGACCAGCGTAATCACCGGCACGTTCGCCTCGCGACACTGGCGCAAGGCGTCATAGACCCGCGGATGTTCGTTGCCAAAGACAATTATCGCATGGCGCTTTTTGCTGCTGCGGATAAGGCTTTTCGCCAGCTTTTCCGGCGCGGACTCCGCCACCAGCGTGCGGTGCAGCGTCAGTCGGCGATAGCCAAGGCTATCCGCCACGTCGGCGAAATCCTGCGTCAGACGGGAGAAAAAGCGCGAATCGTTATCGCTGAGAAACACTTCTATTTGCCACGGGAGACGGCGCTCTTCCGGCAGAATGCGCTTCAGCCCGGCCTCCCGCGCGGCCTCCAGCACCCTGCGCGTGGTTTCCGGCGACACGCCGCCGCGTTCGTTAAGCACCCGGTCAACGGTCGCGACGCCCACGCCAATCCGTTTAGCCAGTGCCTCCAGCGAAATGCTTTTCATCGTCTCGTCTCCCCCATGATGGAAATCCATCAAAACGCCCGTGTCGGTCAGTGTAGCAAACGGATTACTTTGGCAACGCTAAATCCCTCTTTCTGGAGAAAAAAATGACCTGCATTCGTTTTGCATTGTTGGGCAGCGGTTTTATTGGCCAGGTTCACGCCGCCAGCCTCGCTCGCCATGAGCGGACCGTTCTGGCCATGGTGGCCGACGCCGATCCCGAGCGGGCGAAAGCGCTGGCTTCCCGCTACGGCGCGCGGGCGGTAACCGTCGCCGAAGCCATCAATAGCGACGCCATTGACGCGGTACTGATCGCCAGCTCGACGCCTTCACACGCGGCGCTGCTGGAAGCCGCCGCGCGCGCGGGAAAAGCGGTCTACTGCGAAAAACCGATCGATCTTTCGCTGGCCCGCGCCCGCCAGGTCGTCGAGAAAGTGCTGCCGCTCGGGGTACCGGTGACCGTTGGCTTTAACCGCCGCTTCGACGCCAGCCACCAGCAGCTGCGCCGGGAGATCGAGGCTGGCGCGATTGGCCAAATCGAACTGGTTCAGATGGTGTGTCGGGCATCGGTTATGCCGCCGCTGGAATATCTGCGCAGCTCAGGCGGCCAGATGCGCGACCAGGCGATTCACTTCTTTGACCTGCTGCGCTTTCTTACCGGTGATGAAGTGACGACCGTCGCCGCGCTGGGGGCTGCGCTGGCGCTGGCGGAAATTGCCGAATTCGACGATGTCGATACCTCTATTGTCATGCTGCGGATGCGCGGCGGCGCGCTGGCGCAGCTGGACAACACCCGGCGCACCGGCCACGGCTACGATGAGCGCATTAGCCTGCTTGGCCCGCAGGGAGTGATAGAGTCCGGCAGTCAGGCATCGCGCGGCGTCACGCTGTGGCAGGGAGCGCGCTGCATTCAGCCCGGACTCTATCCGGACTGGTTCAGTCGCGTCGAGGGGTCGTACTACGCGCATCTGGATGCTTTTGTCCGCTCGCTAGGCGGAGAAGCGGTGCCGGACCTGCCGGGGCTGCTGGACGGGCTGCGGGCGCAGGCTATCGCCGAAGCCGCCGTGCTTTCCCTGCGGCAAGGGCAGTTTGTCAGCGTCGAACCGCTGGCGTAAAAAAGCCCCGTATGCGGTCGGCATACGGGGCAACGGCGCGCCGTTAACGCTCCTCGTTAAATATCACGCCAATCTGCCGCCGCACTTCGTCCATCACGCTCAGGTTTTCCAGCACCCTGGCCAGCGGGCGGATCGGCGAGTCCGTAAGCCCTTGCCCCACGCACCAGGCAAAATGTTCGGCCTGATAAAACAGCTGGTCGTAGCGGTTGCGCGGCTCCTCCCAGCGCAGCACCTGCCCTCCCTGGCTGGCGGCGAGGGTAAAATTCCCCGGCGCGTAGAACTGCCCGTCGAGGGTAAGGGTCGCATCGCGCCCGGCCACCACCGCGCCGCCCGGCGTGTTGCTGAACAGGGTGGTATTGAGCAATCCCTGTAAGCCGTTTTCCCAGTTAAACAGCATCGAAATCTGCCCGTTGACGCCTCTTTGGGCGGGACGCCCGCGGGCGATAATGTCCTGCGGCACGCCGCCGACCATCACGCAGAATGAGGTCAGATAGCTGCCGAGATCCATCATCGGCCCGCCGGCGAGATCGGCATTAAAAATGCGATGATCCGGGGTAAAAAACTCGCCGTGATCGGCGAGCAGCGTGTGCAGATCGCCCAGCACGCCGTCCTCCAGCAGCTGGCGAATCACGTCATACTTCGGCGCGTAGTCGCACCACATCGCCTCCATCGCCAGCGTCCCCTGCTTCATGGCCTCCGCTTTCAGCGCCGCGCCTTCCCGCCGGTTCAGCGCAAACGGCTTTTCAATCAGCACATGTTTGCCCGCCTGCAGCACCCGCAGCCCGTCGGGAAAGTGGTGGTTATGCGGCGTGGCAACGTAAACCGCATCAATATCCGGTCGCGCCAGCATCTCATCCACCTGAGCGTAAGCCTGCGGGATCCCCCAGCGGGCGGCGAAATCGTCGGCTTTTTGCTGCGTGCGCGAGGAGACGGCAACCACCCGCTGGCGGCTGAGCTCTTTTAACGATTTCACAAAGCGCTCGGCAATCCAGCCGGGGCCAATAATGGCCCAGCGCAGCGAGGGGATCGCCGAGGCGGCGGGATGGCGCGGTTTTGGTAACTGTGACGGGAACATAGCGGCTCCTGATTTTATTTTGCCGGGGAGAGACACTATAAGCAGGCGCAGAGGAGGACGAATAACGAATTTATGATGGAATTCCATCATCGACATAGTGCTTGTCAAAAGCGCGGGAGTCGCGGATAGTCCGGGCAGCTCATCACTATCAAGGAGTCTGAGATGTTGAAAAGTTCGTGGCGTAAAACCGCCCTGATGGCCGCCGCCGCCGTTCCGCTGCTGCTGGCGAGCGGTTCATTATGGGCCAGTGCCGATGCTATCCAGCAAAAGCTGGCTGATTTAGAAAAACGTTCCGGCGGTCGGCTGGGCGTAGCGCTGATTAACACGGCAGATGATTCGCAAACCCTCTATCGCGGCGATGAACGTTTTGCCATGTGCAGCACCGGTAAAGTGATGGCCGCCGCCGCGGTGTTAAAACAGAGCGAAAGCAATCCAGAGGTGGTGAATAAAAGGCTGGAGATTAAAAAATCGGATTTAGTGGTCTGGAGCCCGATCACCGAAAAACATCTGCAAAGCGGAATGACCCTGGCGGAACTCAGCGCGGCGGCGCTGCAGTACAGCGACAATACCGCGATGAATAAGATGATTAGCTACCTTGGCGGACCGGAAAAGGTGACCGCATTCGCCCAGAGTATCGGGGATGTCACTTTTCGTCTCGATCGTACGGAGCCGGCGCTGAACAGCGCGATTCCCGGCGATAAGCGCGATACCACCACCCCGTTGGCGATGGCCGAAAGCCTGCGCAAGCTGACGCTGGGCAATGCGCTGGGCGAACAGCAGCGCGCCCAGTTAGTAACGTGGCTAAAAGGCAATACCACCGGCGGGCAAAGCATTCGCGCAGGCCTGCCCGCAAGCTGGGTGGTCGGGGATAAAACCGGCGGCGGAGATTACGGCACCACCAACGATATCGCGGTGATCTGGCCGGAAAATCATGCCCCGCTGGTGCTGGTGACCTATTTTACCCAGCCGCAGCAGGATGCGAAAAGCCGCAAAGAGGTGTTAGCCGCGGCGGCAAAAATCGTCACCGAAGGGCTTTAACCCGGGAACAGGCCCCTCTGCAACACTCTGCGCTTTGTTTCCCGGTGGCGCTGCGCTGACCGGGCTACGGGTCCACCGCCGTCTGCGGGCCGGTAGCCCGGACAAATGCGCAGCATCGCCTCCGGGAAATTCAGCCACTCTGCGCTTTGTTTCCCCAGTGGCGCTGCGCTGACCGGGCTACGGGTTCCCCGCCGTCTGCGGGCCGGTAGCCCGGACAGGCGCAGCGCGCCGCCTCCGGGACAGCCTGAATAGACAGCCGCCAAATATTAGTCGGTAATTTTAAACGTCAGCGCGTAAGCGCTGGTTTTCCTTTCATCGCGCGCGCCGCCCATCTGATAAACCCGCACCGTATATTTACCGCTGCTCATCAGACGTTGCTCAAAGGTATCACCGCTCAGAGAACCGTTAAAAATCGAATTATTATCAGGAGCGATAACATTGAAATAAGGATGCGGCCGCTGGCTGTTCATATTGATATGCATCATCTGGCCCGCTTTCGCCTCCAGCGTATAGTCGTTAACACCGTCACCGGTCACGGTGCTTTTTATTATCGTGCCGTTGCTGCCTTTATCAAAATGAACGGTATGGTTGTTGATATTATCACTTGCCATTGATAACACTGACGTAAATAAATAACTTGCACAGATCACGCCACCAACAATTAATTTTATTTTTTTCATTTAATTAACACCTTATGTTTTTTATGCGCGCTGTTATAGCACATAAGGTGTCCGGAGTAAGCTGATTCGCAATTATTACTCGTCGGAATTAAACACGTCGAAATAAAGGCCCCCCGGTTCAGGGAAACGAGGGGACCTGGTTTTAGCGGGATTTACTTCTGCGGACGCATTGCCGGGAACAGAATCACGTCGCGAATGGTATGGCTGTTGGTAAACAGCATCACCATGCGGTCGATACCGATGCCCAGACCGGCCGTCGGCGGCAGGCCATATTCCAGCGCGGTGACGTAGTCTTCGTCGTAGAACATCGCTTCATCATCCCCCGCCGCTTTGGCGTTGACCTGATCCTGGAAACGCTGGGCCTGGTCTTCCGCGTCGTTCAGCTCGCTAAAGCCGTTGCCGATTTCACGCCCGCCGATAAAGAACTCAAAGCGATCGGTGATTTCCGGGTTCACGTCGTTACGGCGCGCCAGCGGCGAAACCTCCGCCGGATACTCGGTGATAAAGGTTGGCTGGATCAGATGGGCTTCCGCTACTTCGTCGAAAATCTCGGTGACGATACGCCCCAGCCCCCAGCTCTTCTCAACGTGAATACCGATGGATTCCGCCAGCGCTTTTGCCGCCTCGAAGTTATCCAGATCCGCCATCTCGGTTTCCGGACGGTATTTCTTGATCGCTTCGCGCATGGTCAGTTTTTCAAACGGCTTGCCGAAGTCGAACACCTGGTCGCCGTACGGGACTTCGGTTTTCCCCAGCACGGTCTGCGCCAGCGTGCGGAACAGAGATTCGGTCAGTTCGATCAGATCTTTGTAATCCGCATACGCCATATAGAGTTCCATCATGGTGAACTCAGGGTTGTGGCGCACGGAGATCCCTTCGTTACGGAAGTTGCGGTTGATTTCGAACACCCGTTCGAAGCCGCCGACCACCAGCCGTTTCAGATACAGCTCCGGCGCGATGCGCAGATACATATCCAGATCGAGCGCGTTGTGATGGGTGATAAACGGACGCGCGGAGGCGCCGCCGGGGATCACCTGCATCATCGGAGTCTCGACTTCCATAAAGCCGCGCGCGACCATGAACTGACGCATGGTGGCGAGGATCTGCGAACGCACCTTGAAGGTGTGGCGCGACTCTTCGTTGGAGATCAGATCCAGATAGCGCTGACGATAGCGCGCCTCCTGATCCTGCAGGCCGTGAAACTTGTCCGGCAGCGGGCGCAATGCCTTGGTCAGCAGGCGCAGCTCGGTGCAGTGAATGGAGAGTTCGCCGGTCTGGGTTTTAAACAGCTTACCGCGGGCGGCGATGATGTCGCCAAGATCCCATTTCTTAAACTGTTCGTTGTAGACGCCTTCCGCCAGATCGTCGCGCGCGACGTACAGCTGAATGCGGCCGCCGACGTCCTGTAAGGTGACGAAAGAGGCTTTCCCCATAATCCGGCGGGTCATCATGCGGCCAGCCACGGCGACCTCGACGTTCAGAGAGGTGAGCTCGTCGTTTTCCTTACCATCAAATTCCGCATGGAGCTGGTCAGAAGTGTGGTCACGGCGAAAATCGTTCGGGAACGCCACGCCCTGCTCACGCAGCGCGGCCAGTTTTTCACGACGGGTTTTCAGTTCATTATTAAGGTCAATTGCCTCATCGGCACCTTGTGCTTGTTGTTCAGACATGTTGGTTCCTCATAACCCTGCTTGCAAACTTGCTTCGATAATTGAACCAGGTCACTCTCCAGCGCGGCCTGTTCCGGCGTCGACGCCAAAGAACAATCTTAAGGAGCCTGGCTTCAATTCCGGCTGATTTCGCTCAGCCATCGCTTCAGTAACAGTTTTTTATCTTCGGCTTCCGCGCCTGCCAGAATATCCTCCTCCTGTTCAGTAAACGGTGCAAGGAGCGGCTTGTCGCTCCACTGTTGGGGTTACCGATCCCCGGCTCGCGGCGTAAACGCCTTAGCCGGGCTACCAGGCAGCACGATTTTGTAGCCCCGGTAAGCCGGACCTGTCGCCAGACGGGGCTAGGCGCCGCCGCCGGGAAGTTCACCGGCGGCCGCGCGGCGTTTGCCGACGCTAAACGCGGCGGCAAAGGCGACGACGACAATCACCGCCACGCAGCCCAGCGTCCATTCGCCCATCTGGGCAAAGAAGTGCTGATATGCGGCAATCGCCGTATCGCTGATCTGCGACTCGGTGGTCTGCTGCGCCACCACTCCCGCCAGCCAGTTGGCTACCGCGCCGGTGGCCAGCATATAAATCCCGGTCAGTACCCCGGTGACGCCGGGCATATTGAGGCGGGTGATCTGCGCCATCGCTACCGGGTCGATAAACAGTTCGGCAAAGCCCATCAGCGCCAGGCCGGCCACCATCATGCCCATTGATGCCTGCCCTTCCGCCGCGCCGTGGCGCGCGTTAAGCGCCAGCAGCATAAAGCCGCAGCCCATCAGCACCAGGCCAAAGGCGAACTTCAGCCACACGCGCAGCGCCGAGCGGGTCGCGCCTTCCGGCCGCATCAGCCACGCCAGCACGACGCCAGCCGCCATCACCGCCACCGCGTTAACCGACTGGAACAGCGCGGTCGGCACCTCAATATTCAGCAGATGACGGTTAACAAAGTGGTCGATGAACAGGCTGATCGAACTCCCGCCCTGCTGCGCCAGAACCCAGAACAGAGTCCCGGTCAGCATCAGCAGAACGATCTGCCACAGCGCGCGGCGATGCTCCGGCGATTTGACCATAATGCGCGCCACCATCTGGGCGGCGAACACGCACACGATCGCCAGCAGATAGCCGGACCAGTTATTCTCCAGCAGCAGCGTGAAAAACACCGGCGCAACGCAGAGCATCACCACCAGCCAGCCCCAGGTCGGCAGCACAAACTTTATCGCCCGCAGCGCCTGTTTATCGACGCCGCGCGCGTGGCGGAAGTAGCGGCTACCGCTGAGGAAAATCATCAGGCCGACAAACATGCCGATTCCCGCCAGCGCAAAGCCGATATGCCAGCCGTACCACTGCGCCGCCAGCCCGCAGGCGATAGGCGCGGCGATGGAGCCGACGTTACCGGCGGCGTACAGCAGCGAAAAACCGCCGTCGCGGCGAGGGTCGTCAACGGCGTAGAGCTCGCCCAGCAGGCAGCTGATGTTGGATTTGAACAAGCCGTAGCCGCAGATAATGATCGCCAGCGCGAGGTACAGGCTCCAGGTGGAATCGGATTCCACGCCCAGCACCACGTGGCCAAGCGTCATTAACAGCGCGCCGGCAATCACCGCCGTGCGGTTGCCGAGCAGGCGGTCGGCAAGCCAGCCGCCGAGAATAGGAGTTACGTACACGAGGGAAGCGTAAGCGCTGAACAGGCTGATAGCGTGGCTGTCATCAAAGCCGAGCTGATGGGTGAGGTAGAGGATGAGTAAGGCACGCATGCCGTAAAAGCTGAAATATTCCCAGATTTGGATCGCAACGATGTAATAAATCGCGCGCGGCTGTGAGGGTGTTTTCATGTGTTCTCCTTGCAGCGTGAAAAAGGGAAGTGGCAAGCCACTTCCCTGTTGTGCATCGATTATTTGTTATTTTCTTCTTTCAGCACTTTAACGGTGTAACGACCATCCGCCTGACGATAGGCGCCGTGGATATCGGTTTCGAAGCCCGGATAGTGGGCGCCGATTTCGCACAGCATCTGCAGGAATTCCAGCACCGGACGGCTCTCTTCGGTGATCATTTCACCCGGCATCACCAGCGGCACTCCCGGAGGATACGGCAGGATCATATTGGCGTTGACGCGGCCCACCATCTCTTCGAGATACACCTCTTCGGTCTGACCGTGCAGCTCTTTCTGGAACGCGGCGTACGGCGTGATCATCATGGTCGGCAGCACTTCGAACGCGCGGAACATCAGATCCGGCAGGTTGTGGTGCTCAATCAGTTTATGAATGTTCTGCGCCAGTTCCTGAACGCGCATGTTTTCGTAGAATTCCGGATCTTCACGATACAGCGACGGCAGCATGTTTTTCACCCGCAGGTTCAGGTCGAACGCGCGTTTGAAATCGGTCAGCGCACGCAGCAGGCTCAGCGCTTTGGTTTTGTCGATACCGATACTGAACAGGAACAGCAGGTTGTACGGACCGGTTTTTTCGACCACGATACCGTGCTCGTCGAGATACTTCGCCACGATGCTCGCCGGAATACCGAACTCATCCATGGTGCCGTCTTTCTTCATCCCCGGAGTCAGCAGCGTGACTTTAATCGGGTCGAGATACATGTGCTCGTTATCGATGTTTTTGAAACCGTGCCACGCGCTGTCGGAGCGCAGCGGCCAGCATTCAGCGCCATCGATATGTTCCGGCTGCCAGACGTCGAAGAACCAGCCGTCGGACTCGCCTTTCAGACGTTTGATCTCTTTACGGAACTTGATTGAACGTTCGATAGAGCCGTCAATCAGGCGCTTACCGGCGTTGCCTTTCATCATCGCCGCCGCGGTTTCCGTCGAGGCCACCACGCCGTAGTGCGGAGAAGTGGTGGTGTGCATCATGTAGGCTTCGTTAAAGGTCTCTTCGTTCACGTCGCCTTTAACGTGAATCATCGAGGCCTGAGAGAACGCCGCCAGCAGTTTGTGCGTGGACTGGGTTTCGTAAATCACTTTCCCTTCGACGCGGCCGCCGCTCATCCCGCATTTGCCTTCATAAATCGGCGAGAAGTTGGTGTAAGGCACCCACGCGGAGTCAAAGTGGATGGATTTCACATCCAGGGTTTTCTTGATGTAGTCCGTGTTGTACAGCAGACCGTCATAGGTGGAGTTGGTGATAACCGCGTGCACCGGCCAGGTCGCGTTCGGGGTTTCTTTCACGCGCTTCGCGATGGTCGCATGCTGGAATTCGCTCTGCGGGATACCGCCGAGGATACCGTAGGCGTTGCGGGTCGGGCGGAAGTAGATTGGCGTAATGTCGCTCATCATCATCAGATGGGTCAGCGATTTATGGCAGTTACGGTCAATCAGCACGGTGCTACCGGCCGGGGCGGAATACATGCCGACAATTTTGTTGGCGGTAGAGGTCCCGTTGGTCACCATGTAGCTGCGTTCCGCGTTGAAGACGCGGGCGATGTACTCTTCCGCTTCTTTGTGCGGGCCGCTGTGGTCCAGCAGAGAACCGAGTTCAGAAACCGAAATCGAGATATCGGATTTCATGGTATTGGAACCAAAGAAATCGTAGAAGATGCTGCCGACCGGGCTTTTCTGGAACGCGGTACCGCCCATATGGCCTGGGGTACAGAAGGTGTATTTGCCTTCACGCACGTATTTAAACAGCGCTTTGGTCAGCGGCGGCAGAATGGTGTCGATATACTCGTCGGTATTCTGTTTGATTTTGTTGGCAATATCTTCCGCTGCGCCCAGCGCATATTCGAAGAAGCGAACCTGCATCCGCAGATCGTTGAGGCTCACGTCCAGCGTTGAGTAAGTGTTCGCAAAGGCGTACAGCGGCATGTATTCGTTCATTTTGCTGATGTCTTCGCACAGTTCGAGATTGTATTTATCCCAGTCGAAGATCACGCCGCACAGACGCGCATTGTTTTCGATAAGTTTTAATAAGTCTTCACGGTCGTTCGGGTAGACAATACGGAAGTCCAGGCGTTCGAGGGCGCGATGCAGTTCACGGATGGGTTCTTCTTTGAAGTAGACACCCATGTGATTCATGATTGCGATAACGTTCATAGTCAAATCTCCAGATAAAGAAAGCCCCTCCCGCCACGTCGTGACAGGTGATGGAAGGAGCCTCAGGAATAGGGTTGCTGATTAATGCGCGCTGGCGGTGCTGCTATCAGCGGAGTTGTCGTTGTTCTGGCGCTGGTGCATTTTGCGACCGTAGAACATCAGGATAATCAGGCTGACGATAAAGGTACCGGCCAGTTCGAAGGAGCTTGCCCCCATCAGGGCGATGAAGCAGAACGCGCAGCCGAGTACGGAGCAAATCAGGCTGACGAAGTTGCGTACATTGATGCCTTCGAAGCGAATCAGGTCAACGCAGGAGTAGAAGTAAGGCAGCATGGTCAGCAGTACCGCGATACCGGTCAGCTCACCGAACAGGTCAGACGCTTTGCCGCCGGTAGAGTTCATCAGGGTAATCAGCACCATCAGCGCGGTCATTTTCACCGCGGCCAGCAGCAGGCCTTTTTTCGGAATACCGTTGCTGTCGAGTTCGCCATACACTTTCGGGAAGTTACCGTCATTGGCGGCACGTACGCCGGCCTGACCCACCAGCATCATCCACGAACCCAGCGAAGTCAGGCAGGCAAAGGCGGTGAAGGCGGAAACCATCGGCGCAGCCCAGCCGCCGAGAATGGTGGAGGCGCTCACTGCAAACGGCGCACCGGATGCGGCCATCTGAGAGGCAGGATACATACCCGCAATCACCTGGGTCGCGGCGATGTAGACGATACCGGCCATCGCGGTGCCCAGCATGGTGGCCAGCGGCACGGTGCGTTTTGGGTTTTTCACCATCCCGGTACTCACGGCGGCAGATTCTACCCCGACAAAGGCCCACAGGCAGAGCAGGATACTTTTGATTACCGCGTGGCTGTCAGTGGTGCTGGAGGTGTTCCAGTTTGCCTGATAGGTTGCGGCATCAAACCAGTGCCAGCCGACCACCGCGGTCATGACCACAGGAATAAGTACCAGTACCAGGCCAATTGTTGTCAGGCGGCTAACCCAGGTCCCGCCGAGCATATTCACGAAGGTGAATATCCATACGATGGCGATACAGGCAATACCTGCCGGCACCGGGTTATTTAAAATTGGGAAGAATGTTGATAAATAAGAGACGGCGGTAATACCGATTGCCAGGTTACCGATCCAGTTGGCGTGATAATAAAGCACGCCGGTCTGGAAACCGAACGCTGGGGATATTTCACCGGCGTAGGCAATTGGGCCACCCTGCTGCGGATTCTTGGTCGCCAGCCGGGCATAAACATAAGCCAGAGACATCGCGCCAATAATAGAAATTACCCAACCCCAGATGGCAATACCACCGATGCTAGCGAGGTTTGCAGGTAATAATGCAATACCGCTCCCCATCATATTACCGGCGACTACGCCGGTACAGGCAAATAGCCCGATCTTCTTGGCAGAACTCATGTTTGCTTTTCTCCTAAGTTTATTTGGGAGGTACAGATCATGATGATGAACCTTTTATTGACCCGACCAACTGCCAACAAGATTACGGATTAGTACGAGATAAGTCCTAAAGATAAAGTGAAATAACTGCAAACATCAGACAAATGATATTTTGACCTTTTTCGCGCAACATATCAGGATGACATGTTGATATCAGGAAAAGGTAAATTTAGATGTTTTTCATTGGGTTATGAGGTCAACTTCGTGTTGAAAAAGTGTTGCATGCGGGACCGGAGTGGTTATAAACCATAACAATCTGGTGGCTCATGAGAAACATAATTTTAACCTCACCACGGCCAAAACCATGACCATGATGAGGGTTTACTTATTCTGAAGCGAGGAAGTTATCGAGATACGGAACCACGCGGGTCACGGAGGTCTGGAATACGGCGTTTTCAATCCAGTAAAATGTATTCTCACCCGGGCGTAAATTAAACGCCGTCAGGTAGGCATCGGCAGCTTCCCGGTTCTGCCCTTTCATTTCGTAGACTTTGCCCAGCAGCACATAATTCATCCACGACATTTCCAGATCAATCCCGGCATTAATCGCGTCATAGGCTTCATCCACTTTTCCTTTGCCCAGCATATCCACCGTTTTAATCTGATAAAATATTGCCATATCTTTAATCCCCGGCATATTACCCACCCGGGTTATTTCGCTGTACAGATCGGCGAGCTGTTTCTCATCCAGCGGCTGCTGAGAATGGCGCAATACGTCAACCAGCGCTTTTTCCGCCCACGCATAGGTAAAGTCCGGCGACTGCTTATTCACGTCGGCAAGCAGGCTACTGGCTTTGCCCAGCGAATCAACGTCTCCGTTCATTAATAGCTGATGCGCCTGATAGAAATGGGTAAGCGCGATACTTTGCGACGGCTGATACTGCTTTAACATCTCCTGCATCCGCGCCGGCCATGGCTGCTTCAGCGCCTCAGAGAGGCTGCTCAGCAGGTCGTTCTGAATCGAAAGCTGGTTGTCGCTGGTGACAAAGTAACGCTTATCCATCATGGTCGAGCCGTCGGCGTTATCCACCACCTTCACCGACATGAAGCACTGCTGTGCGCGATAGTGCCGCTGGTTGACGAACTCAATGGTCAGGGTTTTACCGGAACTGCTCGGCTCATTGATGTTGTAGTTGGTTTTGTCGTGCACCATAAAGGTGGAGAAGGTGTTCAGCGAGGTGGTAATCAGGCTCCCCAGACCGATGGCATAGGAGTGCTGCGATGACCAGTTGTTGCAGGTGTTGCCGCTGAGCAGGTGAATATCGACATCACGCGGGTTAAGCAGCAGCCGGGTTTTCGTGACCGGCGGGCGCGACTGCAGGGTTGACAGGGCCACCAGCGCCACGCAGCTCGCGAGGGCCAGCAGGAACAGACCCCAGACGATAAACGTGGTCAGCCGCTTGCGTTTTTCCGGCTTCGCCACCGGTGTGCTGTCTGGCGCAGACGCATCGGGCTGCGGGGAGGTCAACGGCGCCTCAAACCCGACCGTCTGCGTTTCTGCGGGAATAACCGGCGTCGGCTCCTCCCCCTCTTCGGTACACCAGATCACCGGCACCGTCAGCTTATAGCCGCGTTTGGGTACGGTAGCGATATATTCAAGGCTGCCATCGTCGCCATCTTTCAGCGACTTACGTAGCTCGGAAACGCTTTGCGTGACGACGTGACTGGTGACAACGTTGCGGGTCCAGACATTATCGATGAGCTCATCCCGACTGAGTACTTCGCCGGGATGACGGGCAAAGAAAACCAGAAGATCGATTAAGCGCGGTTCGAGAGTTAGCTGACGCCCCTTGCGGCTAATTTGGTTAACAGAGGGAGTAACCAGCCATTCTCCAACGCGAACAACAGGTTGTTGCATAAAAAAGAGCCCCAGGACGAAAAGGGAAAGGCGCGATGATACCACATTTACCCTACCTATTAATGATAGGGGTCATGACCATGAACGCAATATATTCCTCTTCGTTTTTGATGACTGGCAAACTTTCATTTGCTAAAGGCGTCTTTTGCCTGAGGGCGATGTTCCCTGGGGCGACAAAAGCGCGCCATTTTTAGCCCTATTTTCCCCGAATGTGTGACCTGAGCAAAGCTTAGGCGCGACAATCGTCGCCCATCCGTGGGGATATGCTATTTTTAGCTCGCCCGACAGAGATCGGACCGCCGAACAGATGGCCGAAAACAGTGCCTCACCCGCAGCGTAAGGAATGTCGACGATGAACTACAAATTAGATAAGCAAATTGTGCACAATGACGTGTTAAGAAATAGCTTCATTGACCTGGCGATTAAAACCTTCGATCTCTCCTTTAAAGAGTGGTACCGCAAAGGGTACTGGACCGACGCCTATATTCCCTACGCCCTGGTAAGCAACAATAAAGTGATTGCTAACGCCTCCGCCAATATTATCGATCTGATCTGGCAGGGCGAACCCCGCCGCTATATTCAAATCGGCACCGTGATGACCGATATCGATCATCGTGATAAGGGTCTGGCCGGGCAGCTCGTCAGGGAGATTCTGACGGACTGGCAGGATAAGGCCGACGCCTTTTTCCTGTTTGCTAACCCGACAACCGTTGATTTTTATCCGAAATTTGGCTTCGAGCGCACCGCCGAACATCAATATATTATGCCGGTGGTACCGGCAGCGGGCGACTTCCGCAAGCTCGATATGGACCAGCCGGAAGAGGTTGCGCGATTACAGCGGTACTATCAAAAATCGAATCCGTTTTCACAGCTGCGGGTACAGGATAACTTCGGTTTATTGATGTTCTACTGCTCCGCCTTTATGAAGCACTTCGTCTATTATTCCGACAAAAACCAGGCCATCGCGATTGCGATGCAAAACGGTCCGGCGCTGATCTGTTTTGATATTTTCTGCGACAGCGGACGCTCCCTGTCGGCCATTATTAACGAGCTCGCCGATGAAAATACGTACCAGGCTATTCTCGGCTTTACCCCCAAAGAGAATCGGACCGGCGAGTATGAAAAAATCGAAGGCGAAGATATTCTGTTTATCTACGGACAAAAAGAAAATATCTTCAAAGAGAATAAGCTGATGTTCCCGCTTTTATCCCACGCCTGAGGCTGCGCTTAACGCGTCTACGGCCCGCGACCGGGCCTTATTGCGCCAATAACCACTGTTCAAACGCCTGTAGCGCCGATTCGTTGACGCCGTTTTCCAGCGGCCTCACCAGGCAAAAGCGCTTGCTCAGGCTGCGGGCCTGCGGCCAGGGCGCAGCCAGCGTCCCGTTTTCGAGCGCTTTTTCAACGTACACGTGCGGTACCAGCGCAACGCCCTGCCCGGCCAGCGCGGCGGCTATCGCCATCTCATGCAGATCGTAGCGCACGCCCCGCGCCGGATTATCCAGCGCGATCCCGCACTCTTCAGCATAGCGCTGCCAGGCGTCAGGATTCTGCCGTCGATGAATACGCGGCAGCGCGTTCAGCTGGCTGGCGAGATCTTCTCCCGTAAGTAGCCCGGCGTGGCATACCGGCACCAGTCTCTCTTCAAACAGAAACCGCAAGCGCATTCCTGCCCATGCGGGATGCTCGAAATGAACCGCCGCGTCAAAACCGCTGCCGGTGAGGATAAACGGGTCGGTTCTGACCGCGATATTCAGCGTGATATCCGGATTCCGGCGCTGAAAATCCCCCAGTCGGGGAATGAGCCAGCGGCTGGCAAAGGTCGGCGGCGCGGCGATTTCCAGGCTTCGGCTGCCGTCCGCAGCCCCCATCAGATACTGCGTATCTCGCTCAAGACGCTCCAGCGTCTCGCGGACATGGTGCGCATAGCGCGCGCCGTTGGGGTTCAGCCGTACCCGGCTCCCAGTCCGTTCAAACAGCTTGCAGTTTAACAGCGATTCCAGGCGGGCGATTTGCCGGCTGATCGCGCCTTCGGTAAGCGACAGCTCTTCCGCCGCGCGGGCAAAGTTACCGTGCCTGGCGGCAGCCTCAAAGGCCTGCAGCGAGGTACTGCTGGGGAGTTTTTTTCGCACGAACGCCGCCTCTGCTGAAGGTTTATCAATGACGAAATGTCATTGAGTGGTGAAATAATATCGTTTTATAGCGCTTAGTGCCCAACGTAGCATGATCAAACGTCAATAATATCATTCCATCATGCAGAGGGCAGCCCATGTTATATATCGTTGAGTGCAGCTACGCCGACCCGCAAAGCGAAGCCGGCTGGAACAGGTTTTACAGCGAGGACAAGCTGCCTGCGCTGGTGTCCGTCAGCGGATTCCGCGCCTCGCAGCGCTTCAGGGCGCTCTCCTCCGGCTGCCCGGTCTATCTTGCTATTCATACCATCGAGCATGGCGATACGCTCGCCAGTGAAGCGTATCGCCAGAAAGGCGGCGGCAGCTTTTCCCGCTGGCAGGCGCATATTCGCGACTGGCGGCGAAACCTGTATCGCTACGGCGGCGTCTTTCCTGCCGTCGCTGAGGGGGATGTTTTGCTGCTGAGCCCCGAGCCGCTGGACGTCGTTGAGTCGGAACTGGGATATCCGCCGACAAACCTTTCGGCCGCCGGGCTGGATAACAACCCGCCGCAGCGCGTGGCGTACGTTCTGCCGCGCCGGGAAGCCATGCTGCTGGCGGGACGGGAATACGTCTCGATGTATGAGCCCATGGCCGGTCAGATGCAAAGCCCGACTGAAATACCGCCCCCATCACGCTAAGAGGTTGATATGCACAAACCCGCTTTTCTCTCCCGCCAGATTGGCGATTTTCAGGTGACGCCCCTCAGCGACGGCAGCATGGCCGCTGGCCTGGCGCTGCTGTCGGGTATTAATATCGACGATGCCGCAGACATTCAGCGCAGCGCGGGCGTCATTGACCCCAGCAATATCGACATTAGTGGCTATCTTATTCGCGGTCGGGGAAGGACGATTCTGGTCGACGCGGGTACGGGAGGCGGCGTGCTGGAAACCAGTCTGCGAGCGGCGGGGAGTGCGCCAGACGACGTGGATACTGTCCTGCTGACTCACGCTCACCCGGATCATATCGGCGGCCTGCTGGATGCCAACGGCGCGCCGCGCTATCGCCACGCCCGTCTTTATCTGCACCCTCTGGAAGCCGAGTACTGGCAGGACGACGCCATGCTAAACCGGGCCAATGCGCGGGGGCAGCGCAACTTCACGCTCGCCCGCCGCACCCTGGACGCCTATTCCCGCAGCCTCGGTTTTCTGGATGAGCGCGAGGCCGTCGCGGGTATCCGCCCGCTATGGCTACCCGGGCACACGCCAGGCCATAGCGGGTTTCGCATCGACGCCGCGGCGCAAAGCCTGCTGATCTGGGGCGACATCGTCCATTTTCCGCATATTCAGACCGCCCGACCCGCCGCCGCCGTTGCTTTTGATTGCGATCCCGCGCAGGCCAGAGCGACGCGGGAAGCGATCCTCGCCCAGGCCGTCAGCGAAAACCTGCTGATTGCCGGTATGCACCTTGGCGGGTCGGGATTTGCGCATATCGTACCGACCTCGCACGGCTATCGTATCGATGATTCTGCGCCGTAAAGAGAAAGCGGGCCGGAGGTTAACGCCCTGGCCGCCTTTTCTTATCCAACAACGCTTTATTTTTCACCTATTGAAAATTCCCGGCGGCGCCGGTCGCCGGGTTTAACCGAACTCACCCCTGATTTAAACGGCGTTTCCCTATGCTTTCTTCTGATAAACGCGGCGCTAAAATTCATTTTCATTATCCTCCCGACAAGCCGCTCGCGACGAGGAGTGCCAGGATGTACACTGCTTCCCGTTGCGGACGATGAACCGTCCTTTAAACGACATCCGCACGTAAAAACTGACACTCAGCAGCAGGATTCGCTTCCTACAGACATTAAAACATGCAGCTTAAACCACTCACCAAAGGTCGTTTTCATAGCATTTGGCAGCAGGACGATGCGTTTATCGAGAGAACGTTTCGCGAGCTACTCTCAGATAAGCAGCTTATTGCCGAAAATGAGCATCTTTATCATCAGGGCCAGGTTGTTGACCGATTAATCATGGTCGAATCAGGCAGAATATCCCTGCGTTACAGCGCGGAAAACGGCCGCCGCTTCCAGCTGGGTGCGATGGAATGCGATGAGCAACTTTTTGGTGAAATGGAGTTTTTCACAGGCTATCGCTGCCAGCTTGATATCGTGGCGGAGGAACCTCTTACCGTTGCGGTATGCAGCTGCGAGCGGCTCGAGGAAGCGCTCAATCGACATCCTAAACTGGCGATATTTTTTGCCAGCGCCATGGCGGTAGACTACCAGGATATGCTGGAAATCTTCTTACACCGCATGCTCTACCCCATCGTTCATAATGTTGCCTATGACCTCTACCGGCAGCACCTGAACAAACAGCCAATGGATGGATTCAGTAAGAATTATCAGGAAGCGGAGAGATTCGGCACCACCGACCGCGTCTATCGACGCGCGGTTAAAGCGCTGATTGATGCCGGACTGGTTGCGCGGACAAAGCAGGGACTCGAAATTAAGGATCTTGCTGGATTACGTCAGTTTCTCGGCAACGATATTGTTGAATGACGCGCCGGTGGCGGCGCGCCATTCATATCCAATTAAAACTTCCAGGTGAGACTAAAGTAGTGCCCGAGCCCGGTTGTGCGGCCTGCGCCGCCGTGGTTTTGCATCAACGCCATATTGCGGAAATATTTTAAGCCGTAGCCTACCGCATAGTTTTCTGTGTGCCAGTAGATCCCGTTATACCATTCAATCGCATTGTTACTGTAAAGCGACCGATCGCTATTTTTATTGGCAGCAAATTGATAATCGAAATACCCCTGGTAATTTAAATGACTGCCATTGGAAAACTGGTAAAAGGGTGTTGACCAGTTCGTGGAGAACATATACCCGTCCCACTTGCCTTCGTTTTCCGCGCCATAGTTTTCCCGCACATAGTGAGCATAGATGTTCATACCGACCATGCCGAACCAGGGTACGGTTACATCCGTCCCAAGCCCAACATAGTGCTCAAAGAGCTCGCGATCGCCTATGTTATTGACCGTTGCGATATAAAACTCGTTGAACGGGCCGACGGATAAATCTGTATTGAAAAGGGCATCCAGCGAAAAACGCGGTGATAGCTTAGCAAAAAAATTATCCCCACCATGGCGATCGTCGTGTTTGCTGTCAAACACATCAAAAATATCAACGTAGCCGTAAAGATCGACAATACCCGAGCGCGCACCGAACTCCAGTTCAAGATAAGTGTCGTTACGAATTCCATATGGAATTTTGGCATCAACGCTCTGCATTAAATTCATTTGCATCCAGCTAAAATCATTTTTCTTGGTATTTCCGTCGCGATAGTCTGCGGCTATTGCCTGCGAACAGCCAACGCTAACGACCATTGCCAACATCGTTTTTTTGACATTAAACATATTCCATTCCTTAGATAAAGCCTGAAGCTCATCGCTCGCTAAATGGAGCAATGTCAACAGATTAAATTAAAAAGAGAGATGCGTTTACTGTACTGATTTACGTTTTAATTTAAGAGTGGCAATCAGCATAATAAAGATAATCAAATATAAAACGGGTATGGCATACATAATTTTCTGCAGTCCCATCGTTTTTTCCATTAACGCACTGATCGCCGGGCTGAACATGGCTCCCGCGCTTCCGCTGATTAAAATATATGATACATTCTGACTGCTGGCGCGTTTAACAAAGGATACGCCATAGGCAATAAACGAGTTGTAAAGCGCTGCACATACAAAACCATAGCTGTAAGCCAGATAATCTAATCCAGAGATTGTTTGCTTAGTGACAATAATCGTCGTAATGACGCAGGCCAGTAAAATAATGCTTAGCAAGAAATAATGTATCCTGACCCGGGCAACGATAACGGTTGACACTAATGCGCCCACCAGCGCAGCTCCCCAATATTGAGTGATGATATTTCCCGCTTCTTCAAAGGGAATGCCAAATTTGTTTTTCACAAACAGCGGCGCCCAGGTCAGGAAGGTATAGAGTGCCAGCATACCGAGAAACAGGCCAATCCCTCCAATGATAATTCCAGGGTTCCACTCGGACTTAGCCGTATCAAGCTGTTCCGCGGAGGGCGTCGCTTCACAGGCGCTAAAGCGGGTCAGAGCCACAATGCCGAGGGTGACAAGCGCCACCATCCCCACGCTCAGGTAACTGTAGCTCCATGACATATTGTGCGTCAGTGCATAGGTGGTGATCAGCGGGAAGACCACGCCCGCCACGTTAAAGGTGGCATCCTGGACGACCAGCATCGTGCTCTGGATACGGTCCTGCCAAACGGAGACCACGATGGTTCCGGCCACGCACAGACCAATACCGCCGCAAAGTCCCACCAGGGTCATCGCCACCATCACCGGCCATAAACCGCTGCTCATATGCATCAAGAGCGCGCACAGGAACACCACGGCGTAGATAATCAGCGTCATGCGTTTTACGCCGACTTTTTCAATAAGGAAAAAAGCCGCAATCGTCCCTGCTAATGCGCCACCGTTGAGTAAAGAAAAAATAGACGCAACCGCGTTAATATCCGCATGATAATGCTGTGCAATGGGTTCAATCAGCATGCCAAACTGACTGGCAAACCCGGCCATAATAAAATTGGCCAAAAAACTAATTAAGGTCAGTGAGAGTTTATTTTTCATATAACACATCCCTGCAGGAGTTAATAAACGAAAGCTAAGCCGTCATAGCCGTATTCAGAGCCAGCTCAATCATGTTATTGAACGTTAGCTGTCGCTCTTCCGCCGTGGTTTCCTCGCCGGTCAGGCAATGATCGGAGACCGTTAAAATAGCAAGGGCTTCAATTCCGAACTGATGGGCTAAGGCATAAAGCCCGGCCACTTCCATATCAATCCCCAGTACCCCAAACGCCTCTAATGCAGGGATCAGATTTTCATCCGGGTCGTAATAGAGATCGCCACTAAATACGTTGCCCACTTTGACATCGACGCCATTTTTTTGCGCAACTAACCATGCCTGATGTAATAGTTTAAAATCAGCAGATGTCGCCATTGAATATCCAGAGCTGCGTTTCAGATTCGTGACAGAGTCAGTCCCGGCAGCAACCGCCAATATTATATCGCGCATTTTAACATGATGTTGCGTCGCCCCCAGGCTGCCTACGCGGATGATTCGCTTAACGCCATAATCATTAACCAGCTCATGGGCATAAAGCGTCATTGACGGTATTCCCATACCGTGCCCCATTATCGATACACGCTGTCCGGAATAAAAACCGGTATATCCCAGCATGTTGCGAACATTGGTCACTTCCTGATAATCCTGCAGATAGTTTTCCGCGATAAATTTAGCGCGTAAGGGATCTCCGGGCATAATAACAGTTGAAGCAAAATCACCGAGCCGGGCATTAATATGTGCAGTCATAACAACTCCAGAAATTTCATAATAAAGAGATGCTGGAATTGTAACCGGCGATAGCGCGAGCAGAGAGGACAAAAGTCCTGCTCAAACGATCGGCTTCGCATTTTCGAGAGTTATTGTTTGTAAGGAGCAGGCATATTCCGACTTTACAAATGATAAAAATACGCATCCGCATATTCGGTACAGGCGGCATCTTTTTCTACTGAGACACGGGGATAATCTGAAACGATTTTTATTCTCGATACGATCCCCCATTCCACCAATTTGATATTTACGCTAAGGAATAATGAAGCGTGGCCCAAAGCGCTCTAATAACGTCCGAATTCAGAATAATAATAAGACAAATGCCTTGGCTTTTCAGCACATTGCGTCCTCAAGGAAAAAACGGACCCAGTAATAGTACACGTACGGCTTAGTGTGATGAGGAAACCAGATCCCGTCAGGATCGACTCCCCCAAGAAAGTCCGGTCGATACAGCCAACGGATAGCCGCTTTCCCGGTGGGTACAGAAAAAGCTCTCTCGCGGCACGAGTACTTCGGCGCTTTCTGTTTTTTCTTACGTTTAAACCATGACATGCTGTTTCCCGCTGGTTATTTAAACAACAATAAACACCAGGATTATTTACCCCCGTTGTTATTCAGTGAATTTGATAAATATAAAAATAGATTTAAAACTGCTGATATCTTTAGAGGAAGATCATATTTTAATACCTTATCCAGTTTCCATTACGCGAAAACGAGCAAAGTATTACTTAACTTTTTGATATAATTTCGGTTAAGAACCATTATGCTGAATGGACTATTTTCTTAACTATCCATCCCAAATATAAAGGCCGCTATAGCGGCCCAATACATGAGGTTGATATTTATAAAAATGACATACCCATTAAGAAAAGCGACCCCAGGTAATTTTGTTAAAAATGGCTTTCCCCCCTTCCATCATGATAGCTATTGTTACTAATATTTTGGCTAATTCTATAAATACATTTGATGCCGCACCGCTAAACTCCTGAAAGATGCAGCCAAAAAAAAGAAGCGCTATACCCGACCAAAAAATCATGAAACCATGAACAGTTATTGAGTATACAAACTTAGTCAAAATAAGCTTTATTGAGTTATCCATTTAAAAATTCCTTATATAATAAAACCAACCAAAGCTGCTCAAATAGCATACAACCGGTATCTATTTATCCAATCTTAATCAATTAATGTCAAGCAAAAAGCTACAGCGTACTTTATTCTTTGCATGCCATATCATTACGTTGTCTGCATGGTTCGGTGCGCTGCCCCGGTAGCGTAGAGCGTGAGTCAACGCAACCGGATAAAAGTTTCGCTTTTGCTGAAGAAGGTACCCACGCTCACGAGAAGGCCGAACAAATCCTTAACGCTCTCCTGATGGGTTCCGAAGATACAATATTTGCAGACGTCGAGATGTATAAATACGTATAGTGATGCGTTGATGCAGTCTAAGACAACGAGCTGATTGTCGAGCTGCGCGTCGATTTCTCGCATATCGTTAGTGTGGAAACCTCTTTCGGTACTGCTGGAGAACTTCAGACCCGGCGAGAAGCTATGCCGATTCTGTAAAGCCAGCGCCATTTGTACCGCGTGCGAGCAGTTTAATATGCAAACCGGAGCGAGTTTGACGACCTGACAGCACAGAGCATCGGTCAGCGAACTAGTCGCCTGAGCTTCAGCATGCATATCAATGCCCACTAACGAACAACTCGCTGAAATTTACAGGCAAGCGGATTTTCTCGAATCCTAGCTATAGGCCATCCGCGACCGGGCAAACAGTGAGCTGAACGCAGAGTATCAGGTACCGGGGTTCAAAGTGGTTACCGATAAGCAAGGAAACCTATGGAGCGACGAAGAAAGCGTCTGGGCGCTGCTTGAAGACAAATTCCGTTATAAAACTAAGGAAGTTTGCGGCCTCAAACTGATAAGTCCGACTAAAGGCGAGAAGCTCATCAAAAAGTCAAGCCCGCGCCGCTGGACGAAAGTTGAAGCATTGATCACCCGCGCCGACGGTAAGCCGACCATTGCCCCCAAATCCGACCCACCCGCGCCCCGCGCTGAAAGTTAACCCTGTAAACGATTTTGACGACTTATCCGACGATGCGCTCACTGCAGACTTCATTTGATTAAGGAACAGCATCATGAAATTTAAATTAAACAACATCTGTTTGGTCTTTCCTTCCCTGTTCAAAGCCAAAACCGTTAATGGCGAAGGCGATCCGCGCTTCTCGGCTGTCTTATTGATGGAGCCGAAAAGCCACAGTTCGAAGAGATTCGCATAGTGCTTAAACAGGTAGCGAAAGAGAATTGGGGGAAAAGTGGGAACCACTTACGGCCAGCTAGAGAAAAAGCTCAACCTCTGTCTGTACAACGGCGACGAAAAAGCCGAGTACGATAGCTTCCCGGGTAATTTCTTCCTGAACGCGACGAACAAAGCCCGTCCTACTGTTATCGAACGCGATCGCACCGCCCTAGTAAAGGCCAACGGCCGCCAATATGTCGGTTGCTACGTTAACACCGTGGTGGCTATCTGGGCTCAGGATAACAACTTCGGTAAGCGCATAACGCATCGCTAAGCAGCGTCTAGTTCCTGAGTGACGGTGACACGTTCGCTGGCGGCGGTGCGACTGCGTCGGACGACTTTGACGATATCAGCGAAGGTGCTGATGCAGGCAAGCTAATTTAATTTTTATTTCTCCCGGCATTGGCTGGGGATTTATTAAGTTCTTCCCGCTGCTTACGGGCCGATAATGCACTTTCATAGGCATGTTCGCTTGCTTCTCTGACTTGTTCATCAATAGTTTCTTTCAACTTAAAATGTCGCTCAACCCACACGCAAATATTCATACGGGATTGAACTCTATAATTTAATGTATTCATACGATTTAAAAGCATACTTTTATTTTTTTGATGATGATTATAATCATTTTCTGTAATTTCATTTTCACCCCAAAAATATTTTACTTCACCTTCAGATTCTTCCCAGCGAAAGTTTTTACTGCCATACATTATATTGTAATTAACCTTATCTCGTGAAAGATCAGCAATATCTTGCCAAAAAGCTTCAGTGACGATAAATTTCTCGCTTATCAGCATTACCACATAGTCTCTACCTATAAGCACTATTGGCATCAAAATATAAACACCCATAAAGCTCAAACAGGCCATGATAATAGTGGAAAAAGATATCGTTAATTCCATTTCATAACTCCGAAGATTAGTTATGTTTAATATACTATGGGGCGACTTGGAAAACTATTGCGAAATCCCGATCACCAATGACACCCACGCTTATGCAGAGGGCGTCGAAGTGAGGCTTTTCGCCTAGGCTATCGGTGACGGACTGGTTAGCCTCTGGGATCTGACTGCTGGCGAATCAATCCACAGCAAACTGCGCCAGGTAATAGCCGACCCCAACCCCCTTCTGTTTTTCCATAATTCACACTTTGACCGCACGGTGCCAGACCATGCTATACCGGAGCTAGTGCCACCATTCATGTGCTGGCGCGACACAGTACACAGCCTCCCCAGCGCACTGGGGACGTGCTGTGATGTGCTTGTGCTGGGCGTTCAAGGATAAAGAAGGCAAATCTCTGATCCAACTGTTCTGTAAGCCCTGCCCGAAAAACAGTAAGCCACACCGCTCAACCTGCAAAACGCACCCGGTAGAGTGGCAACGGTTTGTCGCTTACGCCGGGTTAGATTTCAAGTCTATGCGCGAAGTATATAAACGGCTGCCGAAGTAGATTTATCAGGGCGCCGAGCTAGCTCTGTAGCATCGCGACCAGGAGCTCAACAACCGTGGCGTATGCATGGATGTACAGCTCGCACAGGCCTCCATCAAAGCAGTAGACCAAGAACAGAAACGGCTGACGAAGCGTACGTAGGTGATGACAGACGACCAAGTGTAGGCGGCCACCCAGCGCGATGCGATGATTAAACACATTGTCGAATCGTAGGGTATTGAGCTGCTGGACATACAACGCAGCCTAAAGAGAGCAGACAGGGAAGCATTCCCGGTGGGTGTTCGTTCGCACCACGGCAAAACATCGTCCGGATGAAACGCTGACGCCCGGGGTGAGAAAAATGCGGGAGGAGGATGATAACGCCTGGCGCGCCGGACTGAAAAAAGCGGGGATAGAGGATTTCCGCTTTCACGACCTCCGGCATACCTGGGCGAGCTGGTTAATCCAGTCCGGTGTCCCGCTTTCTGTTTTGCAGGAAACGGGCGGATGGGAGAGCATCGAGATGGTGCGCCATTATGCTCACCTGGCGCCGAACCATTTGACCGAGCACGCACGGAAAATTAACGCCATTTTTGGCGCTAGCGACACAAATACGACACAAGGAGGAAATCAGGCTGGACTAAAACTTGCGTAAGTGACTGTTTATTAATGGTACGCCCTACAGGGTTCGAACCTGTGACCTACGGCTTAGAAGGCCGTTGCTCTATCCAGCTGAGCTAAGGGCGCATTGAGAAGCGAGCTTCATGATGTGCAATCGCCGGAATTATACGGTCCACGCCTGATGAGTCAATGTATTTTGCCGCGAAACTGCGCTTGCCTGTGCAGGCTGGCGGCTTATGCCGCAAAAGCAGTATAAAGTTTATCCAACCTTATGTTTCTGCACGTTAACTTTTCTCCGGCTCCCGGGCTCCTTTTTGCGCCATTCGCAGCGCGGTCAGGCCCGTTTTTCAGCCGCCGTAACGCCAAAGAAAGATAAAATCTTAAACGAAGACTGACAGCGGGGCTGGCTTCTGACAAAATATCGTCATCCCCCTTTCGTAAAGATACAGATGGAATCCTCTCTCTGATGGCAGCAAAAATTATTGACGGTAAAACGATTGCGCAGCAGGTACGCTCTGAGGTTGCGGAAAAAGTGAAGGCGCGCGTTGCGGCCGGATTTCGTGCTCCAGGGTTAGCCGTCGTGCTGGTCGGCAGCAACCCGGCATCGCAGATTTATGTCGGCAGCAAGCGCAAAGCGTGTGAAGAGGTAGGCTTCGTCTCCCGCTCGTACGATCTCCCGGAAACCACCAGCGAAGCGGAGCTGCTGGAACTTATCGACACCCTGAATGCGGATAGCGCCATCGACGGCATTCTGGTCCAGCTGCCGCTGCCCGCCGGCATTGATAATGTCAAAGTGCTGGAGCGCATTTCGCCGGACAAAGACGTTGACGGTTTCCACCCGTATAACGTGGGCCGTCTGTGCCAGCGCGCGCCGCGTCTGCGTCCGTGCACGCCGCGTGGGATCGTCACGCTGCTTGAGCGTTACAACATTGATACCTACGGCCTGAACGCGGTGGTCATTGGCGCCTCCAATATTGTCGGACGCCCGATGAGCATGGAGCTGCTGCTGGCAGGCTGCACCACCACCGTCACCCACCGTTTTACCAAAAACCTGCGTCATCACGTCGAAAATGCCGACCTGCTGATCGTGGCTGTCGGTAAACCGGGCTTTATTCCGGGCGAATGGATTAAAGAAGGCGCGATCGTGATCGATGTCGGGATTAACCGCCTGGAAAGCGGCAAAGTGGTCGGCGATGTGGTCTATGAAGATGCCGCCGCGCGCGCATCGTACATTACGCCGGTTCCCGGCGGCGTCGGCCCGATGACCGTAGCCACCCTCATTCAGAACACGCTGCAGGCGTGTGAAGAGTATCACGATATTCAGGAGGCCTGAGATGGCGAATTTTTCTTTAGGCAAACACCCGCACGTTGAACTGTGCGATCTGCTGAAGCTGGAAGGCTGGAGCGAAAGCGGCGCGCAGGCTAAAATCGCTATCGCCGACGGTCTGGTCAAAGTCGACGGTGCGGTGGAAACCCGTAAACGCTGTAAAATCGTCGCCGGTCAGACGGTCAGCTTTGAAGGTCAGAGCGTTACCGTTACCGAGTAACACGTTCAGGCGCCGCAACCGGCGCCTGTCCCCCCACCCCGACAGATGATCTCTCGTTTTTCTGCACTTCAGTCAGCGCCGCCATCTTCCGATATCACGTCCCGTGTAGCACAGCCGCTCCCCTGGCTGCCTCCGGCAACCTGCACTTCCGCCTGATACCTCTTCTCCCCGACGAACGCTACAGCCGCTGGCCGGGAACATACGCAGGCGAAATCAGGACCGCGCTTCGTTTCTTAGCCTGAGTCAGGGCAAAAAAATGCCGGGGATGGCCCCGGCTAAAAAGAGAGAATGAGACTACTTACGGCGCCAGGTGGTGCCCTGCGGGCCATCTTCCAGCACAATGCCCATCTCGTTGAGACGGTCACGCGCGGCATCCGCCGCCGCCCAGTCTTTCGCTTTACGCGCGTCCAGACGCTGCTGGATCAACGACTCAATTTCCGCCACTTCCCCGTCGTCCGCCTGCGCGCCGCTCTGCAGGAAGGCATCCGGCTCCTGTTCCAGCAGCCCCAGCACCGAAGAGAGCTTGCGCATATGCGCGGCCATCGCGTTGGCCGCGGCGGCATCTTCGCTTTTCAGGCGGTTAACCTCACGCGCCATATCGAACAGCACGGAATAGGCTTCCGGAGTATTAAAATCGTCGTCCATCGCTTCGATAAAGCGCGCCTCAAACGCCTCGCCGCCGGCCGGCTCTGCGGTTTTGTCGGTTCCGCGCAGCGCGGTATACAGACGCTCCAGCGCGGAACGCGCCTGCTTTAAGTTCTCTTCGCTGTAGTTCAGCTGGCTGCGATAGTGGCCGGACATCAGGAAGTAGCGAATGGTTTCCGCGTCGTAGAACTTCAGCACGTCGCGCACGGTAAAGAAGTTGCCCAGCGATTTTGACATCTTCTCGCGGTCAACCATCACCATCCCGGAGTGCATCCAGTAATTGACGTACTCGCCGTCGTGGGCGCAGGTGGACTGGGCGATTTCGTTTTCATGGTGCGGGAACATCAGATCCGAACCGCCGCCGTGAATATCAAAATGGTTGCCCAGCTGTTTGCAGTTCATCGCTGAACACTCAATGTGCCAGCCAGGACGGCCCGCGCCCCACGGCGACGGCCAGCTTGGCTCGCCCTCTTTCGACATCTTCCACAGCACAAAGTCCATCGGGTTATGCTTGACGTCAACGACATCAACCCGCGCGCCGGCCTGCAGCTGATCGAGATCCTGACGCGACAGCTGACCGTAGTTCGGGTCGGTCGGCACATCGAACATGACGTCGCCGTTGTCGGCGACATACGCGTGGCCTTTGGCGATCAGCTGCTCGGTAATCTCAATGATTTCCGCGATATGGTGGGTGGCCCGCGGCTCCATATCCGGGCGCAGGATATTCAGCGCGTCGAAGTCTTTGTGCATCTCGGCAATCATGCGATCCACCAGCGCAACAAAGCTTTCGCCGTTTTCATTAGCACGCTTAATGATTTTGTCGTCGATATCGGTGATATTGCGCACGTACTTTAGCTTGTAGCCCAGGAAACGCAGGTAGCGCGCGACCACATCGAATGAGACGAAGGTACGGCCATGGCCGATGTGACAGAGGTCATAAACGGTAATACCACACACGTACATGCCAACTTCCCCGGCATGGATAGGTTTAAATTCTTCTTTTTGGCGCGTCAGTGTATTAAAAATTTTTAACATCGAAGATTCCGTGTAGACGTGTGTGGATATAAGTCGCGTATTCTAACCTTAATTCAACCCCGAAGCAGCACACATTGCAAGGTGATCCAACCCCGCGGTTATGCTATAACAGCCCCCTATATCTCACCCGACTCCGGGTGCAGGCACCACAATCATCGGAACAGGATGCAAAAATGGTTACTTTCCACACCAATCATGGCGATATCGTAATCAAGACGTTTGACGACAAAGCGCCGGAAACAGTTAAAAACTTCCTGGACTACTGTCGTGAAGGTTTCTACGACAACACTATTTTCCACCGTGTAATCAACGGCTTTATGATTCAGGGCGGCGGTTTTGAGCCGGGCATGAATCAGAAAACCACCAAATCTCCTATTCAGAACGAAGCGAACAACGGTCTGAAAAACACCCGCGGTACGCTGGCGATGGCCCGTACTCAGGCGCCCCACTCCGCCACCGCGCAGTTCTTCATCAACGTCGCCGATAACGACTTCCTGAACTTCTCCGGCGAAAGCCTGCAGGGTTGGGGCTACTGCGTATTCGCAGAAGTCGTTGAAGGGATGGACGTGGTCGACAAAATCAAAGCGGTCGCCACCGGCCGCAGCGGCATGCACCAGGATGTGCCGAAAGAAGATGTTGTGATCAAAAGCGTCACCGTTAGCGAATAATTCGTGGCGACACTTTTTATTGCGGATTTGCATCTGCAAACGGAAGAACCGGCGATTACCGCCGGTTTTCTGCGCTTTTTACAGGGGGAAGCCCGCAGGGCGGACGCCCTGTATATCCTCGGCGATCTCTTTGAAGCCTGGATCGGCGATGACGATCCTAACCCGCTGCATCGGCAAATCGCCGCAGCGCTCAAAGCGCTGGCCGATTCCGGCGTCCCCTGCTACTTCCTTCACGGCAACCGCGACTTTCTCGTCGGCAAGCGCTTTGCCCGCGAAAGCGCGATGACCCTGCTGCCGGAAGAGAAGCTTCTCGACCTCTACGGGCGCAAGGTGCTGATTATGCACGGCGACACCCTCTGCACCGACGATGCAGGCTATCTGGCGTTTCGCGCGAAAGTTCACAATCCCTGGATCCAGCGCCTGTTTCTGGCCCTGCCGCTGTTTATCCGCCGCCGTATCGCCGCCAGAATGCGCGCCGACAGCAAAGCGGCCAACAGCAGCAAGTCGATGGAAATTATGGATGTGAATCCCCAGGCGGTCGTTGACGTCATGGAGAAACATCGCGTTCAGTGGCTGATTCACGGGCATACGCACCGCCCCGCCGTCCACCCGCTAGAAGCCAACGGCCAGACCGCGTACCGCGTGGTGCTCGGCGCCTGGCATAGCCAGGGCTCTATGGTCAAAGTGACGCCAGAAGACGTTGAGCTGATTCATTTTCCTTTCTAGCCCCCGGCAAGGGCTGATTCTTTATTTTCCGCGATTTATCCGGGCCGCACGATGAGCGCGTTGTGCAAATCTACCTGCTGGTGATGGGCATTCTTATGCTGACCCGGGGACGGGGGCTGGTTTTACTTTTTGCCCGCTCATAACCGGAGCGTTTCATCGAATACCGACAACACAAAGGCGGCTGGCCATGCGCACGCAACCGTTTTCCTTGCCGGGAGTTCATGCTATTCTCTGTGGCCTCTAAAGCAGTGTGAAACACACCCACAGGAGTTTTAAGACGCATGTCTTCCCGCAATAATTCGGCGCGTATCGCCATCGTGATGGGGTCCAAAAGCGACTGGGCTACCATGCAGTTTACCGCAGAAATCCTTGATGCCCTGAACGTTCCGTACCATGTCGAAGTGGTCTCCGCCCACCGCACGCCCGATAAACTGTTCAGCTTCGCCGAAGGCGCGGAAGAAAACGGTTTTCAGGTGATTATTGCCGGTGCCGGCGGCGCGGCGCACCTGCCGGGCATGATTGCGGCGAAAACGCTGGTGCCGGTGTTAGGCGTGCCGGTTCAGAGCGCGGCACTGAGCGGCGTAGACAGCCTCTACTCCATCGTCCAGATGCCGCGCGGCATCCCGGTGGGTACGCTGGCCATCGGCAAAGCCGGGGCCGCCAACGCCGCCCTGCTGGCGGCGCAGATCCTCGCCCAGCACGATGCGGAACTGCACCAGCGCCTCAGCGCCTGGCGTCAGGCGCAAACCGATGAAGTGCTGGATAACCCGGATCCGCGGGGTGCGGCATGAAGCAGGTTTGCGTTCTCGGCAACGGTCAGCTAGGCCGGATGCTGCGCCAGGCCGGCGAGCCGCTGGGTATTGCGGTCTGGCCGGTCGGTCTGGAAGCCGACCCGGAAGCGGTGCCGGTACAGCAAAGCGTGATTACCGCAGAGATTGAACGCTGGCCGGAAACAGCGCTGACCCGCGAGCTGGCGCGTCATTCCGCCTTCGTTAACCGCGACGTTTTCCCGATAATCGCCGACCGCCTGACGCAAAAGCAGCTGTTCGATAAGCTGGCGCTCGCCACCGCGCCGTGGCAGCTTCTGGCGGATAAAAGCGAATGGCCTGCGGTATTCGCCCGCCTCGGGGAGCTGGCTATCGTTAAGCGCCGCGTCGGCGGCTACGATGGCCGCGGCCAGTGGCGTTTGCGGGAAAATGAAACCGCGCAGCTGCCGGAGGATAACTACGGCGAGTGTATCGTTGAGCAGGGCATTAACTTCTCCGCCGAGGTATCGCTGGTCGGCGCTCGCGCCCGGGACGGCAGCACGGTCTTCTATCCTCTGACCCGCAACCTGCATCAGGACGGTATTTTACGCGCCAGCGTCGCCTTTCCGCAGGCCAATGCCCGCCAGCAGGCGCAGGCGGAGCAGATGCTGTCGGCGATCATGCATGAGCTGGGCTACGTTGGCGTGATGGCGATGGAATGTTTCGTCACCGCTGATGGCCTGCTGATTAACGAACTGGCGCCGCGCGTGCACAACAGCGGCCACTGGACGCAAAACGGCGCCTCCATTAGCCAGTTCGAGCTGCATCTGCGGGCGATTACCGATCTGCCGCTGCCGCCGCCGGTGGTAAACAGCCCGTCGGTGATGATCAACCTGATCGGTACCGATCTGAACTATGACTGGCTGAAGCTGCCGCTGGTGCATCTGCACTGGTACGACAAAGAGGTACGTCCGGGTCGTAAAGTCGGCCACCTGAACCTGACCGACAGCGATACCGACCGCCTGAGCGCGACGCTGGAAGCGCTGAAGCCGCTGCTGCCGCCGGAATATGCCAGCGGTATCTTCTGGGCGCAGGCGCAGCTGGCGTAATCTCTCTCCTTTATCCCGGCTTGCGGCGCGCTGCGCCTTAGCCGGGCTACCCAACTTGCCAGCCCCACGGATGCTTAAATCCAGCCATTCCTGACGCTATTCAGCGATACACCGTGAAAAATCAATTCAGCAGGGCGCTCACCGCGTACAATAGAGGAATTATCGCGTCGAGCGACGCGTCTGAATGGCTTAACGGTTTAAATGATGGAATTAGTACCACAGAATATTCGGCAGATTCTCGCCAGCGATACGCCGCTGATTGACGTACGCGCCCCGGTTGAATTCAGGCAAAGCGCCATGCCCGCGGCGATCAACCTGCCGCTGATGAACGATGACGAGCGTGCCGCCGTCGGCACCTGCTATAAGCGTCAGGGGCCGGACGCCGCCCTCGCGCTGGGCCATCAGCTGGTCAACGGCGAGATTCGCGCCCGCCGCCTCGCCGCCTGGAAAGAGGCCTGCGCGCGCTATCCCGAGGGCTACCTGTGCTGCGCTCGCGGCGGCCAGCGTTCGCATATCGTCCAGCAGTGGCTGAAGGAAGCGGGCGTGGATTACCCGCTGATCGTCGGCGGCTACAAAGCGCTGCGCCAGGCGGCGATACAGCTTACCGAAGAGCTGGTGCAGCGCCCTATCGTGCTGATCGGCGGCTGTACCGGTAACGGTAAAACCCAGCTGGTCGGCGCTCAACCGGACGGTATCGATCTCGAAGGGCTCGCCCATCACCGCGGCTCTTCATTTGGCCGAACCCTGCAGGAGCAGCATCAGCAGGCAACCTTTGAAAATCACCTGGCCGTGGCAATGCTCAAAAAGTCAGGGCAGCAGACGCGCTGGGTGCTGGAGGATGAAGGGCATATGATTGGCGCCAATCACCTGCCGGAGTGCATGCGTCTTCGCATGGCGCAGTCGCCGCTGGCGGTGGTGGAAGATCCGTTCGCTGTCCGTCTTGAACGGCTGCGGGAAGAGTATTTTGCGCGCATGCATCATGATTTCCTGGCGGCCTACGGCGAAGAGCAAGGCTGGCAGGCGTATAGCGAATATCTGCATCATGGTCTGTTCGCAATCCGCCGCCGCCTCGGGTTACAGCGTTTTGCCCAGCTCACCGCCCGGCTTGATGAAGCCCTGCTTGAGCAGCAGCGAACCGCCAGCACCGAAGCCCACTTCAGCTGGCTGGTTCCCCTGCTGAACGAGTATTACGATCCGATGTACCGCTACCAGCTCGGCAAAAAAGCGGAGAAGATTATTTTTCGCGGCAGCTGGCAGGACGTCGCCGCCTGGCTGGCGGAGTAATCACATCCTCTCTTGTCCCGGCTTGCGGCGTAAATGCCTTAGCCGGGCTACGGGTCCGCAGACGGCGGTGAACCTGTAGCCCCGCTAAGCGCAGCGTCACCGGGGAAGTGTCAGCGCTTAGAAGTCGTAGCGCAGACGCACCAGGTTCATATCGCCCAGGTTGTCGGTGCTCGACGTGAAGACGTGTTCATAGTCAACGCGGAAACCATAATCCAGCTGGAAGCTCACGCCGACGCCGTTATCAATCCGCTGATAGTTGCGGCCGTTCACGTACTGCAGGCGGTCGCCCATAAAGTACGGCTGAATGGATTTCACCGCATACTGACCAATCGGGAATTTATAACCGGCAAAGTACTCAATACCCCAGGCATCGCCCGCGAAGTAGTTATGAACATCGGTTTTTTTGGTGGTCAGGAAGTTCTGATACCAGCCGCCGCCGAAGGAGAAGGTCCAGTTATCCGGCGTCCAGCTTAGCGCGGTACCGACGATATTCTGATCGTATGATTTGCTGTCTGAACTGGAGGGGTTACGCATATCGGCGCGGGTATAGTTCCACGCTGCGCCCCAGGTCAAATCCTTCATGATGTGGTAATCGGCGCCGATGGAGCCGCCGCCTTTACGCTTGTAGCGCAGGCCGTTGCCCGGCAGATATTCGCTGTCCTCAAACAGATAAGAGGCGTAAAGATCGACATCGCCAACGGTTTTCTTATATTTCAGCATATTGCGTGAGCGGTAGGAGCCATCGTAGTCGCCGTTGATGCCGTTACCCGGCGCCTGGCCTATCATGTCGTAATCCCAGATATCGGTTTTTACCCCGACCACGTCGTAATAAACGCTGTTCTGCTGACCGTAGGTTAACGTCCCCCAGGTATCGCTTTTCAGGCCGGTATAGAGCATACGGCGGCTGGTGTTATTCGCGCCTTCGGCGTAGTGGTTATCCCAGTCGAAAAGCGCCGGAATATTGACGCCCAGCTCGTAGTAGCTGATCCAGCTAATATCATCGAACAGATAGTAGTCGGCGGCGAAGCGGAAACGGGTACCGCCATCGAAGCCGTTACGTTTATAAGAGCCTTTGTCTCCGTCGCCGGACATCATGTTGAACTGGGGACGGATGCTCCCGCCGACGGTGAAATTAAGCCGGCTTAACGGATCGCCCGCCTGCGGATCTTGTTTTAAAAGCGTAATTTCCGCCTGGGATGCAAAAGAGGTTAACGCCAGGGCTGCGCCGATCGTTATCGCCAGCGCTTTTATTTTATGTGCCATACTTTTTCCTTGATTAATAAGCAACCTTATATTTGCCAGTTGAATATTAACTGCGATCGAGTATGGCGTGTTGTTGAGTTTTTAATGTTTCGTGCGGTTAAAAATCAGTGACTTACCATTTTGTGCCGTTAAAAAAACTGTGGTTATCTTTTCATCGCCATGTCATTAAAATGGTCTATTACCGCGCAAACATCATCCATGGAGGAAGTATGTCGAAAAAACTACTGCAGCTGCACTTTGCCTTTAACGGTCCCTTCGGCAACGAGATGTCCCGTCAGCTCGTGGAGCTGGCCGAGTCCATCAATCAGGAGCCGGGTTTTATCTGGAAGGTCTGGACGGAAAGCGAAAAAAATCAGGAGGCGGGCGGGATCTATCTTTTTGCGAATGAAGAAACCGCGCTCGCTTATCTCAACAAGCACACCGCGCGTCTGAAATCTCTCGGCGTAAACGAGGTTATCTGCAAAATTTTCGATGTTAATGAGCCGCTCACCGCGCTAAACCACGGTCATCTGCAATAGCAACGCGCATCCGTACCGGGTAACCCCCCGGGTTGCGGCTGACGCCTTACCCGGGCTACATAGCTAACCCTATCCCTGACTAAACTGGCGGAACAGCGCCTTACCTTTCAGCAGACGCAGCCCCAGCCAGCCGCCGCACAGCGACAGCAGTATCGCCCCGCACAGCGGCAGCATCACCCACAGCCGCCAGTCCGGAGACCACGGGAAGTCAAAGATTTTGCTTTGCAGCAGCGCCAGCGCCACCTCAGCGCCAATCGCCGCCACGACGCCGGACACCACGCCCAGCAGCGCGAACTCCGCCCACAGCGTGGTGCGCAGCAGAGACTTCCCGGCCCCCAGCGTGCGCCAGAGCACCAGCTCCTGATAACGCTGACGCATCCCGACCTGTACCTGCGCCAGCAGCAGCAAAACGCCGCAGGCGGTGACCAGAATCACCATTACCTCAAGCGCGCGGCTTACCTGGGTCAGCACCTGGCCAATCTGCTGCAAAATCGCGCCGATATCCAGCAGGCTGACGGTGGGGAATTCGCGGTTGAGCTGCGTCAGCATCCCGTTGCCGTTATCCCAGCGGAAGCTGGTCAGCCAGCTTTGCGGCTGGCCGTCGAGCGCCCCCTGCGGGAAGATAAAGAAGTAGTTCGGCCGCAGGCTCTCCCAGTCGACTTTACGCACGCTGGACACCTTCGCGCTAAAATCCTGAGTATCCCCGGTAAAGGTCACGCTATCGCCGAGCTTGACGCCCAGACGCTGCGCCAGCCCCTCTTCAATCGACACCTCGCCCGACTTCGGCGGCCAGCTACCGGCAACCAGCGGATTATGATCCGGACGCTCGCGGCTCCAGGTGAGGTTAAGCTCCCGGTTCAGGGCTTCATCTTTATTGCCCTCCGTCACCTGACCGTTAATTTGCGTCAGGCGGGCGCGCACGATGGGGTAGAACTCGGTGGCGCGGGTCTGATGTTCGGCGAGGAAGGTTTTCACCGGCACCACCTGCTCCGGCGCAATGTTAATCAGGAAATAGTTAGGACTTTCCGGCGGCAGCTGCTGCTGCCAGCGGTCAAGCAGATCGCCGCGCAGCACCAGCAGCAGCGCCAGCAGCATAAACGACAGCGAAAAGGCCGCCAGCTGGCTCAGGGTCGACCACGGCTGGCGCAGCAGACGGTTCACCGCCAGGCGCAGCGGCAGCGCTTTTAACGTCAAACGCTTCAGTAGCCACAGAACGCCCCATCCCGCCAGGCCGCACAGCAGCGCCAGCACCACGGCGCCCGCCAGCACCGCCCATAGCAGGGGGCTGCCGCCCATCAGCAGCGCCAGCAGGGCTACCACCACCGCGCACACCACTGGAATATAGATCGTCAGCGGCCAGACGTTGGCGACGACATCCTGGCGCAGCACCCGCAGCGGCAGCGTCGCCAGCAGCAGTCTATAAGGACGCAGCCCGACCAGCAGGGAAATCACCACCATCGCGCCGATCGCCCACAGCCACGGCCAGCCGCTCGCCGCCGGCAGCGCCGCCGGGAGCACCGGCTTAAGCATCAGCAGCAGAATATGCTCCAGCCCGACGCCCATCGCCCCGCCGGCAACCACCGCCAGCGCCAGCAGCATCAGCCACTGGCCGACAATCAGCTTGCGCAGCTGCGCCCGCCCGGCGCCGAGGGTTTTAAGGATCGCCACCAGATCGTAACGACTGCGGCAGTAATGACTCATCGCCACCGCCACCGCGGCGACCGCCAGCAGCAGCGTTAACAGCGCCGACAGCAGCAAAAACTGCTGCGAGCGCTCCAGCGATTTACCCAGCGCGCTGTCGTCCTGCTCCAGGCCGATCCAGCGATGTTCAGGCCCCAGCTTCGGCAGCAGCCACTTTTCGTAGTCCGCCAGCTGCTGCGGGGTTCCGGCATACTTATAGCGCCAGGAGACGCGGCTCCCGGGCTGCACCGCGCCGGTTTTCGCCACGTCTGCGGTATTCATCATCAGCCGCGGCGCCATCTGGAAGGGGTTAAATCCGGCATCCGGCTCCTGTATCACCTCGCCGGCAATGCGCAGCGTGGCGTCGCCCACGTCGATGGTGTCGCCGGTTTTCAGATTCAGCAGCGCCATTAATCGCGGCGCCAGCAGCACGGTGCCGGCGTGCGGCTTCAGCCCCGGCGGCTGGGTCTGCAACTGACCATATAGCGGATAGGTGTCGTCAACCGCTTTGACGTCCGCCAGCTGCGGCGTATCGCCGGAAAACGTCATAGTGGCGAAGCTCAGCTGTTCGCCGACGGTTAAACCAAGGCGACGCGCTTCGTCAATCCATGCGCCTGGGACTTCGCGCGAGCTGCGCAGCGTGCGGTCGCCGGCCATAAATTCCCGGCTCTGCTGGCTGAGTCCTTTCTCCATGCGGTCGCTTATCGAGCCCAGCGCCAGCACGCAGGCCACCGCCAGGCTCAGCGCCAGCCAGACGATCAGCAGCGACGGCGAGCGCCATTCGCGCCAGAACCAGCGGGCGATCATGCTTCCTCCCGCAGCTGGCCATCCACCAGCCTCAGCCGTCGGTCGCAGCGCGCCGCCAGCAGCGGGTCGTGGGTGACGAGGATCAGCGTGGTGCCGTGCTCGCGGTTCAGCGAGAACAGCAGGTCGGCGATTTTATCCCCGGTGTGACGGTCGAGGTTGCCGGTGGGTTCATCGGCGAACAGCAGCTCCGGGCGGCCGTTAAACGCGCGCGCCAGCGCGACCCGCTGCTGCTCGCCGCCGGAGAGCTGTACCGGCAGGTGATGCAGGCGTTTGCCCAGCCCCAGCTGCTCCAGCAGCGCCCGGGCGCTGCCGCGGCTCTGGCTATCGCTTTCGCCGCGCAGCAGGGCCGGAAGCTCAACGTTTTCCAGCGCATTGAGGGTGGGTATCAGCATAAAAGATTGAAACACAAAGCCGACGTGCTTAGCGCGCAGCTTCGCCCGCGCCTCTTCGTCCATCTGGTGCAGCGGCTGTCCGAGCAGCGAAACCTCCCCGCTGCTGCCGTCGTCCAGCCCGGCGAGGATCGCCAGCAGCGTCGATTTACCGGACCCCGACTCGCCAATCAGGGCGATGGTCTGCCCCTGTTTGACAACCAGCTCAACTCCGGTAAGGATGGAAAGCTGATGCTCACCCTGACCGACGGATTTCTTAAGATGATGAACTTCAAGTATGTTTTCCGCTGGCATTTGCCTTTCCTGTTTCTGGTCCTGTTTACCTGCCGCGCGATGGCGGCCGACACGCTGTTGGTTCTCGGCGACAGTCTGAGCGCCGGTTATCGCATGGCGGGCAATACCGCCTGGCCTGCGCTGCTTAACGATAAGTGGCAGACCAAAACGCCGGTGGTTAACGCCAGCATCAGCGGCGATACCTCGCAGCAGGGGCTGGCAAGGCTGCCGGCTCTGCTTAAGCAGCATCAGCCGCGCTGGGTGCTGGTAGAGCTGGGCGGTAACGACGGGCTGCGCGGTTTCCCGCCGCAGCAGACGGAGCAGGCGCTGCGTACCATTATTGAGCATATCAAAGCGGCGAACGCCCAGCCGCTGCTGATGCAAATTCGCCTGCCCGCCAACTATGGCCGCCGTTATAATGAAGCCTTTAGCGCAATTTATCCGGCACTGGCCAAAGAGTTTGATATTCCTCTGCTGCCCTTTTTTATGGAAGAGGTTTATCTGAAACCGCAGTGGATGCAGGACGATGGAATTCACCCTAATCGCGACGCCCAGCCGTTTATCGCCGACTGGATGGCGACGCGTTTGGCTCCCTTAGTTAATCATGACTCCTGATAACAGCGAGTCATTTACAGGTAAAGTTATGCAAAAATCGGTTTTAGTTACAGGATGTTCCAGCGGAATTGGTCTTGAAAGCGCCCTTGATTTAAAGCGCCAGGGCTTTAACGTGCTGGCCGCCTGCCGCAAAGCGGAAGATGTCGCACGGATGCAGGAGCTGGGGCTGACCGGTGTGTTGCTGGATCTTGACGATCCGCAGAGCGTTGAACGCGCCGCCGCCGAGGTGATTGCCCTGACCGACAACCGCCTGTACGGCCTGTTTAACAACGCGGGCTACGGCGTCTACGGCCCGCTGCCGACCATCAGCCGCCAGCAGATGGAGCAGCAGTTTTCCGCCAACTTTTTCGGCGTCCATCAGCTAACGATGCTGCTGCTTCCGGCGATGGAGCCGCACGGCGAAGGGCGTATTGTGATGACCTCATCGGTGATGGGAATTATCTCCAGCCCCGGCCGCGGCGCCTATGCCGCCAGCAAATTCGCGCTGGAAGCCTGGTCAGACGCGCTGCGCATGGAGCTGCGCCACAGCGGAATTAAGGTCATCCTGATTGAGCCGGGCCCGATCCACACCCGCTTCACCAACAACGTCAACCAGACCCAGACCGATAAGCCGGTGGAAAACCCCGGCATCGCCGCCCGCTTTACTCTCGGGCCGGAAGCGGTGGTGGAAAAAGTGCGCCATGCTTTTGTCAGCGATAAACCGAAGCTGCGCTACCGGGTCACTCTGGTGGCGCATGCGGTCGCCCTGCTGAAACGCCTGCTGCCGACCCGCGCGATGGACAAAATTATCCAGGGCTAAGTTGAAGCGCCTGCCGTCGCCCCCATATATCTATACAAATATCGATTAAAGAGACTTGCTCATGTCCGCACAGAATATTGTCAATATTACCGAAGCTAACCTACACCAGACGCTACAGCAGTCCGCGACAACGCCGGTGCTGTTCTATTTCTGGTCCGCGCGCAGCCAACATTGCGAGCAGCTGACGCCGGTACTGGAGAGCCTCGCCGCCCAGTACAACGGCCTGTTTACCCTCGCTAAAGTTGACTGCGATGCCGAACAAATGCTGGCTTCGCAGTTTGGCCTGCGCGCAATCCCTACGGTTTACCTGTTCCAGAACGGTCAGCCGGTCGACGGCTTCGAAGGCCCGCAGCCGGAAGAAGCGGTGCGCGCGCTGCTGGATAAGTTCCTGCCGCGCGAAGAGGAGCTCAAAGCGCAGCAGGCGCTGGCGCTGATGGAGGAAGAGAACTACGCCGAAGCGCTGCCGCTGCTGAAAGACGCCTGGCAGCTGTCGAACCAGGAGAGCCAGATTGGCCTGCTGCTGGCGGAAACGCTGATTGCCCTGCACCGTTCCGATGAAGCGGAAACGGTGCTGAAAACCGTGCCGCTGCAGGATCAGGATACCCGCTATCAGGGACTGGTGGCGCAGATCGAGCTGCTGAAAAAAGCCGCCGACACGCCGGAAATTCAGCAACTGCAGCAGCAGGTAGAGCAGAACCTGGAAGACGCGGCGCTGGCCTCCCAGCTGGCATTACAGCTGCATCAGGTTGGGCGTAACGAAGAGGCGCTGGCGCTGCTGTTCAGCCATCTGCAAAAAGATTTAGGCGCCGGAAACGGCGAGGTTCGCAAGCTGCTGCAGGAGATCCTCTCCGCCCTCGGCACCGGCGACGCGCTGGCCGCGAAGTACCGCCGCCAGCTCTACTCTCTGCTTTATTAATCGTAAAAAACCCGGCTCGCGCTGCGCTTAGCCGGGCTACAGATTCCCCGCCGTCTGCGGGACGGTAGCCCGGACAGGCGCGTTCAGCGCCGCCTCCGGGGAAAAAACTTACGCGCGTTTTTTCAGCTGCGTCACCACCAGCTGATGGCGAGCATTAAAGAACTTCAGGTAGGTCAGATACCCGGCGATAATCGTTGACAGGCTGGCAGTCGACAGCAGCATAAACGTCACCATAATCTGGTACTTAATCGCTTTTACCGGATCAATCCCGGCGAAAATCAGCCCCGACATCATCCCCGGCAGGCTCACCAGCCCCACCGTTTTCGCCGAATCTACCGTCGGGATCAGCGCGGCGCGAATGCTATCGCGGATAAGCCTTGCGGAAGCCATCTTCGGCGTCGCGCCCAGGCTCAGCTTCTCCTGGATCTGCTGCTGCTCGCTGCTGAAACGCTGCCCCATGTTGTTGTAGCACAGCCCGACCGCCACCATCGCGTTACCGGCCACCATCCCGGCAATCGGAATCACCTGCATCGGCACAAACGCAATCGATCCGGAAAAAACCAGCACCGCCAGGGTTAATCCGGCGCCGGTGGTTATCGCGATAAACGAAGAAACAAAGGCTTTATCGATATATTTGCTGCGCTTTTTCGCATTCCACGCCGCGTTAAAGCAGATAAACAGCACCATCAGCAGCGTCAGCACGGCGTGATTAACGTTAAAGATATATTTCAGCACATAGCCGACGATAATCAGTTGCACAATCGCCCGGCAGATACTCCAGATAATATCTTTTTCCAGCGCCAGCTTTTCCCGGTAGCTGACCACGATCGCCACCAGCACCAGAACCATGGAGAGCGCCAGCGATTCGTTAGTAATATTATGCCCGTTCATTTTTTTTCTCCTCCTGCGCTTTTCCGCCGGCAGGCTTTAGGGTAATCACTTCATCCGCATGGGCAATTTCATTGCTATCGTGAGTGACCCACAGAACGGCGATATTTTTTTCGGTCGTGTAGCGATGGATAATCTCATTCACGTTTTTTTTATTGCTCTCGTCCAGCGCGCTGGTAATTTCATCGAGCAGCAGCACCTGCGGTAAAAACTGCAGATTGCGAATCAACGAAACTCGCTGCTTTTCCCCGCCCGAAAGTTCATTGATTGACTTTTCCAGCGTATTCTCCGCCAGCCCGAAGCGCAGCAGATCGGCGACCAGCGCGTTGGGATCCGGCTGTTGATGACGGATCTGCCACGGGAAGACCAGGTTGTCATACACTGAATCGCCGAACAGCGCCGGGGTTTGCGCGCAGTAGGAAACCTGCTGACGATAGGTTTCCGGCGTTAAGTCATTAATGTTTTTACCGGCGAAGAAAATGCTTCCCGCGGTGGGGCTCAGCAGCGAAGCGATTATTTTTAATAACGTGCTTTTTCCGCAGCCGGAAGGGCCGGTAATCAGCTTAAATTCCCCTGCCCTGAGCTGAAAACTCATCTCATTAAGGATGGTCACTCCATCGGCCTGAAAACCCACATTGTCCAGGCGCAAAATAGCGTTACTTTCGGTCATTATTATTCCCAGTTTTTCGACAACGCCTCTAGTTTACTCCACTTTTCTTTCACCCGGATGCGCGGAAAGATATACTCTGGTTAAACGCGCGCCACTCTCCCGGCGCATCAACAGGCAACAAGACAGGAGGTTTTTGATGCTGATTTTTATCCCCATTCTTATTTTCGTCGCGCTGGTTATCGTCGGAGCGGCGGTAAAAATCGTTCCTCAGGGCTACCAGTGGACGGTAGAGCGCTTTGGCCGCTATACGCAAACGCTGCAGCCGGGGATGAGCCTGGTGGTGCCCTTTATGGATCGTATCGGGCGCAAAATTAATATGATGGAGCAGGTGCTCGATATCCCTTCGCAGGAGGTGATTTCGCGCGATAACGCCAACGTCACCATTGATGCGGTGTGCTTTATTCAGGTTATCGACGCGCCGAAAGCCGCCTATGAAGTCAGCAACCTCGAGCTGGCGATTATCAACCTGACCATGACCAACATTCGTACCGTGCTGGGCTCCATGGAGCTGGACGAAATGCTCTCCCAGCGCGACAGCATCAACACCCGCCTGCTGCATATTGTCGATGAAGCGACCAACCCGTGGGGCATCAAAATCACCCGCGTTGAGATCCGCGACGTACGCCCGCCGGCGGAGCTTATCGCCTCAATGAACGCCCAGATGAAAGCCGAGCGCACCAAGCGCGCCTATATTCTTGAGGCCGAAGGGATACGTCAGGCGGAAATTTTAAAAGCCGAGGGCGAGAAGCAGTCGCAGATCCTCAAAGCCGAAGGCGAGCGTCAGTCGGCGTTTTTACAGGCAGAGGCGCGCGAACGTTCCGCGGAAGCGGAAGCGCGCGCTACGCAGATGGTCTCATCCGCTATCGCTTCCGGCGACATTCAGGCCATCAACTACTTTGTCGCGCAGAAATATACCGATGCGCTGCAGCAAATTGGCGCGGCCAACAACAGCAAAGTGGTGCTGATGCCGCTCGATGCCAGCAGCCTGATGGGCTCCATCGCCGGGATCGGCGAGCTGCTTAAAGAAGGCGCTGGCGCGCAGAAAAAATCATGATCGCGCTGATTCTCGCCCACCCGCATATTTTCTGGCTCAGCCTCGGCGGGCTGCTGCTGGCGGCGGAAATGCTCGGCGGCAACGGTTATCTGCTGTGGAGCGGCATTGCCGGCGTCGTAACCGGGCTGCTGGTCTGGATGCTGCCGTTGAGCTGGGAGTGGCAGGGTACGCTGTTTGCCGTCCTGACTCTGCTGGCGGCCTGGCTGTGGTCGCGCTGGCTACGTAACCGCGTTAAGCGCCAGAAGCCGGCGGACGCTCAGCTTAATCAGCGCGGGCAGCAGCTGCTTGGCCGCCGCTTTACGCTGGAAACGGCGCTGGTTAACGGCCGCGGACACGTCCGCGTGGGCGACAGTTCATGGCCTGTTATTGCCGATGACGACCTCGCGGCGGGCAGCAAGGTTGAAGTGGTCTCCGTCGAGGGGATTACGCTGCGGATCAGGGAGCTCCCTAACGGCCGCTAGGCCTGCACCTTGCGGTGACAGCAGCCTGAGAGATTATCGATGATCGGGCAGTCCGCGCTGTCATCGCCGGGGCAGGAGTCCGCCAGCGCCAGCAGCTGCGTACGCATGCCCTGCAGCTCGCTGATATGCCGCTCAATTTCCGCGACTTTCTCCAGCGTCCGGCGTTTCACGTCGGCGCTGTGCCGCGAGGGATCGTTGAACAGGAATATCAGCTCGCGACACTCTTCCAGATTAAACCCCACCTGGCGCGCCTGGCGCAGCAGGGTCAGTTCATCCAGATGCTGCTGGCTGTAGCTGCGGTAGCCGTTTTCGCTACGCAGCGGCGGCGTCACCAGCCCCTTCTCCTCGTAAAAACGGATCGCTTTGCTGGTTAAGCCGGTCTTTTTCGCCACATCGCTAATATTCATCTTTCCCCCTTGACCTTCCCCTTGCTGGAAGGTTTAACCTTGTTAATACTCGATGAAAGAGTGTGTTCGGTCAATCATTAACCGGAAATTTATTCAGGAGTTATGTATGTCTACCACTATCGACCTCGCGCTTGATGGCCTCTCCTGCGGCCACTGCGTTAAACGGGTGAAAGAGAGTCTGGAGCAGCGTCCCGACGTTGAGCAGGCGGAAGTCACCGTTACCGAAGCCCACGTCACGGGCAGCGCCAGCGCGGAAGCGCTGATTGAGACCATTAAACAGGCCGGATACGGCGCGGAGCTCAGCCACCCAAAGGCTAAACCGCTGGCAGAATCATCAATCCCGCCGGAAGCGCTGACAGCGGCCACCTCTGAGCTTCCGGCAGCCCGTGACGAAGATGACAGCCAGCAGCTGTTAATCAACGGCATGAGCTGCGCCAGCTGCGTATCCCGGGTACAACACGCGCTCGCCGCGGTGCCGGGCGTCTCGCAGGCGCGGGTCAACCTGGCGGAACGCACTGCGCTGGTGATGGGCAGCGCGTCCGCCGCAGAATTAGTCCAGGCCGTAGAGAAAGCGGGCTACGGCGCGGAAGCTATCGAAGACGACCTCGAACGCCGCGAGCGCCAGCAGGAAACCGCCGTCGCCACAATGAAGCGCTTCCGCTGGCAGGCTATCGTCGCCCTGCTGGTAGGTATCCCGGTCATGGGCTGGGGAATGATCGGCGACAATATGATGGTCAGCGATGATAACCGCGCCCTGTGGCTGGCTATCGGTGTTGTCACCCTGGCGGTGATGGTCTTTGCCGGCGGCCATTTCTACCGCAGCGCGTGGAAAAGCCTGAAAAACGGCACCGCGACCATGGATACGCTGGTGGCGCTGGGTACCGGCGTCGCCTGGCTCTATTCAATGAGCGTCAACCTGTGGCCGCAGTGGTTTCCGATGGAAGCCCGCCACCTTTATTATGAAGCCAGCGCGATGATTATCGGTCTGATTAACCTGGGCCATATGCTGGAAGCCCGCGCGCGCCAGCGCTCTTCGAAAGCGCTGGAAAAACTGCTCGATTTAACCCCGCCGTCAGCGAGGGTGGTCACCGACGAAGGCGAAAAAGATCTGCCGCTGGCTGAGGTTCAGGCGGGAATGATCCTGCGTCTGACCACCGGCGATCGCGTACCGGTCGACGGCGTCATTAGCCAGGGCGAAGCCTGGTTCGATGAAGCGATGCTCACCGGCGAGCCGGTGCCGCAGCAAAAAGGCGACGGTGACGCCGTTCATGCCGGGACCGTAGTGCAGGACGGCAGCGTACTGTTTACCGCCAGCGCCGTCGGCAGTCAAACCACCCTGGCGCGCATTATCCGCATGGTGCGCCAGGCGCAGAGCAGTAAACCTGAAATCGGCCAGCTGGCGGACAAAATCTCCGCCGTGTTCGTCCCGGCGGTTGTGGCGATAGCCCTGTTCAGCGCCGCGATCTGGTACTTTTTTGGCCCGGCGCCGCAAATTGTCTATACCCTGGTGATCGCCACTACGGTGCTGATTATCGCCTGTCCGTGCGCCCTGGGGCTGGCAACGCCGATGTCGATTATCTCCGGCGTGGGCCGCGCGGCGGAGTACGGCGTACTGGTGCGCGACGCCGATGCGCTGCAGCGCGCCAGCACTCTCGATACGCTGGTCTTTGATAAAACCGGTACCCTGACCGAGGGTAAACCGCAGGTGGTGGCGATAAAAACCTTTACCGCCATGGATGAGTCCACCGCTCTACGTCTGGCGGCGTCTCTGGAGCAAGGTTCCAGCCACCCGCTGGCGCGAGCCATTCTCGACAAAGCCGCGGACCAACGCCTGCCTGCGGTAGAAAACTTCCGCACGCTGCGCGGGCTGGGGGTCAGCGGCGAAGCCGAAGGCCGCCGTCTGCTGCTCGGCAACCAGGCGCTGCTTAATGAGCACAAGATTGCAACGGCTGAAATAGAAGACGACATGACCGCCCAGGCGTCACAGGGTGCCACGCCGGTGCTGCTGGCGGTAGATGGTCAGGCGGCGGCGCTGTTCGCCATCCGCGATCCGCTGCGCGAAGATAGCGTGGCGGCATTAGCCAGGCTGCACCGCCAGGGCTATCGTCTGGTGATGCTGACCGGAGATAACCCCACCACCGCCAAAGCTATCGCCAAAGAGGCGGGCATTGATGAGGTGATTGCCGGGGTGCTGCCGGACGGAAAAGCCGATGCGATTAAGCGCCTGCAAAGCGAAGGGCATCAGGTGGCGATGATCGGCGACGGTATCAACGATGCGCCCGCGCTGGCGCAGGCCGATGTGGGGATCGCCATGGGCGGCGGCAGCGATGTCGCCATTGAGACGGCGGCGATTACCCTGATGCGCCATAGCCTGAACGGCGTTGCCGATGCGCTGGACATCGCCAAAGCCACGCTGCGTAATATGAAGCAGAACCTGCTGGGGGCATTTGTTTATAACTCGCTGGGCATTCCGATTGCTGCCGGGATCCTGTGGCCGCTGACCGGCACGCTGCTCAACCCGGTGGTGGCGGGCGCGGCCATGGCGCTCTCTTCGATTACCGTTGTGAGCAACGCCAACCGCCTGCTGCGCTATAAGCCCAAAGCATAAGGCAGCCTCTGGCGAGGGCGAAAACAGGCTTCCCCTCGCCCCCTTCGGGAGAGGGGAAGCCTCAGCCGATTTATCTATTCGAACTCGCGGCCAGGATGCGGAACCGGATAATCAAAATCAACCTTGATCGGCGCCGCATAGCGGCTATTCCACAGCTGGCTGTAAAGCGCGTCCACGCGCGCGGCCATCGACGCATTATTCAGCACCAGCTCAAGGTTGCGTGAGTTATCGAAATAGCCTCCGCTCCAGTTGCTGGTTCCGACCCACGCCGTCGTACCGTCGATGGTCATCAGCTTACTGTGTACCACCCTGGCAAAGGGGATAAACCCTCGGCTGGCGGGAGGTATGGTCACCACTTTTAGCTGAACGTTTGGCACCAGAGAGAGACTCTTCAGCCAGAATACCTCCGGCTTTTTCAGGTTCCAGTTCGCCACCATCAGCTCCACCTGTACGCCGCGGGCCGCCGCGCTGCGCAGGGCGTTATCAATGGGCGCATAAAAGGGCCGGCTCCCCTTTTCTCCCCACGCCAGCGGCGCATAGTCCATCACCTGCACCCGGATCCGCGATTTGGCGCTCGCCAGCAGCCGCGGCAGCGCCACCTGCGAATCAATCACCCCGCCCGGGTTATAATCGCGCGGGCTGGCAACCAGATAATTGCCCTGCGGGGCCGACGCTACCGCCTGCCTCGCCGGCTTCGGTACCGGCTTACTCTCCGCCAGCAGAGCTTGCGCCTGCCAGTCCTGATCGAAAATAGCCTGAATCTGCTGCACCGTTTGCGGATCGCTGATGCGCAGACCGGTCTCCTGGATCTGTTCCAGCGCGCGCCAGTCAAAATTCTGGCTACCGACAAAAGCCTCTTTGCCATCCACCAGCAGATACTTGGCGTGAACAATACCGCCGGTCAGCCGATGGAACGGAATCACCCGCAGCTCCAGGTTGGGGATCGCTTTCAGGGCCGTCAGCGTTTCCGGCGTTGAAAGGCCCACGCCCTTCTCCTCCATCAGAAAACGAATTTTTACTCCACGCTCCCCGGCGGCCCGCAGACGTGCCAGAACCCCATCCAGCAGAGAGCCTTTTTCATTCGCCACATAAAACTGCGCCAGATCGATATGGCTGCGCGCCGCATCGAACATCTGCTGCCAGACTTCGGCGGCATGACGTAAATCGTTATCCTGTAAGGTGGTTTCCTGCGGCGCGTTATACACCAGCTCGTAGCCGGGTATAGAGAACGCCGCCCATACCGGCTGGCTTAACAGCATCCAGCTCCCCGCCAGCGCGCTCATCAGGCGGCCTGCCGGCCACCCGCATTGACCATGTTCAGGCATAGCGCTGCGCCTCGTGGCCTTCCCAGCGTTTGCCGCCCTGCTCCGGACGGCTGACCGGGCTGCCGGCGCGGATCAGCAGCACCTTCAGCAGTTCGTTGATTCGCTCCATGCGGCTTTGCAAATAGTTATTGCCCACCAGGCACAGCAGCGCAATAGCAATGCCCAGGCCGGTGGCATACAGGGCGGTCCCCATACCCGCAGAAACCATGCTGGCATCGGAGACGCCTGAGGCGGAAAGGGCCTTAAAGGTATCCATAATACCGAGGATCGTCCCCAGCAGGCCCAGCAGCGGCGCGGCGGTGACAACGGTTTCAAGCATCCACAGCCCACGCGACATCTGCGGTTTGCTGAGCAGATACTGAGCGTCGATCAGATCGCTCATCGCCTCACGGTCTTCCGCCGTCTGCTTTTTCTCCAGCACCGGCAGAATGAGGGTCAGCGGGAGGCTACTGCGGCCGGTCAGCGATTCCGGCAGATCCGACGCGCGACGAACGTCCGGCGTCAGCGCCTTTTCAAAGCGCAAAGCCTGACGCTGGGCCCACGAAAAATAGAGGCCGCGTTCAACCAGTATCACCACGGCGATCGCCAGCGCGGCGTACATAACGTAGAAAATAATATCGTGAATCAGATTGGCATCCATCAGAGTGCCCTCCGGTTAATTAAAAGGTTGCTTCCAGCGAGACGCTAAAGGTGCGCTCTTCGCCAACGTTGTAGTACGGGGTACTGGCCTTCACGCCGTCGTAAGCCGCCGCGTTAAAAGTCGTCGAGCGGACGGAGGTCAGGTACTGTTTATCGAACAGGTTATCGATGCCAAAGCGCAGGGTGGCGCTTTTGACAATCTTTTTATCCACCGGCAGATGCACGCCCGCGGCGACATCAAAGACCGTGCGCCCGCCGATTTTTTCGTCGTTGGTCAAATCGCCGTAGAACGAACTGACGTATTTGCCGCCGAAGCTGCCGTAGTAGAGACCATCGTCATAGCCCAGCGACGCGTTAAGCATGTTTTTCGGTACGTTTGGCACCGTTTTGCCCGCAGTTGGCAGCGGATGTCCGCCGTTGCTCACAATGTCGTCTTTTTGTTCGGAATGGGTGTAGGTATAAGAGGTGTAGTAGTTGAAGTTGTACGGCAGCTTACCGCTCCACTCCAGCTCCAGACCTTTACTCTCCACGCTGCCGATGTTCATCATTTCGTAGTCACCATCCGCATTGGTGGTCGAAATCTGCCGGTCGGTATAGCGCATATAGAAGAGCGTCGCGCTCAGCAGCATATCTTCGCGCTGAAAACGCCAGCCCAGCTCGTGGTTCCAGCTCAGCTCAGGTTTGGTGCTGATCGAATCGCCGACGTTGTAGAGTACGTAGTTGGGTGGCGTACGCATGTTGCGCGTCAGGTTATAGAACAGCTGATTTTCGCTATCCGGCTTATAGCTGATGCTAAAGTTCGGCAGGAATTCATGGTAGGTCGCCTGGCGTTTTTCCGCAGCGCTATACAGGCTGCCTTTATTATCGCCTTTACGTTCAACATACTGATAAGCCAGCCCGCCCACCAGCGTCCAGTCCGGCGTCACGAACCAGCTGTCCTGAAGCCATACTTTGTGCGCAGGAGTCACCGTGTACTGGTTACGCCCCTGTACCGTATTGCCGTTCGCATCTTTAACCTGATCGGAACCGCCCGGTTTGCCGGAAACGTTCGCCGGGTTGCCATCGTCCTGAATGCTAATAAACGGCTGGGTCTGCGACTGACGCGCGCGCTCGTACCAGTAGCCAATATCCAGGCTGTGCTCGTCGTTGATATCCCACTTCAATTTCGTGGTAACGCCCGGCCGCCAGGTCTGGGTCCACGAAGGCCGGTAGTAGGTATTGGAAGTCAGGTTGCTGAGATCGTACTGTCCGGCGGTATCAGACGTATTGGACAGCACCGAGGCCGTTTGTCCGGTAAAGCTGCCGCCGTTACCCCAGTAGTAATAGGGCTGAACGGTCAACGCGAGGTTATCGCGCAGCTGTAAGCGCTGGGCAAAAGAGAGGGTGAAGGTTTCAAACGGATTACGGTTCAGCTTGTAATATTTGCTCAGTTGACCTTTGCTGTTGTAGACCGGGGTGGTCGAGTAGTCCTGACGCGGGTCTTCTTCGAACTGCGCTTTACTCAGGGTGTTATAGTTGCTGTTATCCTGACGGTTATACTTCATGATCAGGTTGCTGCTGTTGCCGTTGCCATCCTCGTACAGCGAGTTCATTTCGAACTTATCGGAATAATTACGCCCCTCCCCGCGCCATTTTTTGGCTTCAGTATGCGAGTACGAGAGCCAGTTGCTAAAACCGTTGTACTCCCCGGTCTCCAGACGAGCGAAAGTTTTGCTGAGGTTATGGCTGCCGAGCGTTTGTTTAACGAAGCCGCCAAACTCCTTTGAGGGACGCTTTGTCACAAGGCCAATATTACCGCCGCTGGAACCAATATGCGGGCCGTCAGCCTCGGAAGAGCCCTGGGTGACAAAGATCTGCTCAAGGTTTTCCGCGTCGCCCAGCAGGTTGGGGTAGACCGCATAGTTGCCCGAGTCGTTAATCGGGATGCCGTCCATCGACAGGCCGATCTGATCCGAGTTCATCCCGCGCATGGTGTAGTCGATACCGCTCAGGCCGCTGGCGTCATTGCTGTTGACGTTCATTCCCGGCGTATATTTCAGCATGTCGATAGCGTTGCTGGCGCCGGGGGCTTTTTCCATCGCCTCTTTGGTCAGGGTGGAACGCGCTTTGCCGCTGTCTTCCTGCACCATCAGACCGCCGCCGAGCGATTGCCCCTTAACGTTAATCTCCCCCACGTCGCTGCTTTCCGCCGCCAGCGAGGACCCCGATAACAGGGCCGACACCACGGCTAACGCAATCCCAGAATAATTAAAGTTTTTCATTTCTTTTCCTGTAAAAACAAATGATTAATTAGGCTTATGGCGCCTGGTAATTAAACGTCGCGGTAAATTTTTTGCTGCTTTGTCCGGCAAAAGCCTCTTCAGGAAAGGGCTTCAGCTGGCTGATGCTTTGCAGGGAACTAAGCGCAGCGCGATTGAGCAGCATGTTCGGCGCCCTGCTGGCAATACCGGAAGCCAGCACTCTGCCGCTGCGGTCAACCTCCAGCCAGACCTCCACGTTGCCCTGCGGGCGCTCCAGCGAAGCCTGACGGCCGCTCGGGTAGCGCTTGCGCTGCTCCAGCTCCCGGCGCAGCGCCTGCAGATAGCCGTTTTCCACCGCCTGCGCGTTCGCCTTCGGCGCCGGGGGAGAAGGCGGCGCGGCTGGTTTACTCACCGGACTACGAACGGCGGCGGGCTGCGGAGCCGCGATCGCCTGCGGTTTCGGCGCTTTTTCCTTCACAACCGGTTTGGGCCTGGGTTTGGCTTTCGGTTTAACAACCGGTTTGGCCTGGATAATGGGTTCTGGCGCAGGAACGACGGGTTCAGCGACCGCCTCCGGTTCCGGCTCAGGTTGAATTTGCGGCGGTATTTCCGGCTGCGGTTCCGGGACAGGCTCCGGCTGCGGCGGTTCGGGTTCAGCCAGCGACAGTTCCATGACCGTATCGTCGTAATGCGGTTTGACCTGCAGCACTGCCTGCTGGCTGACAAACAGTAAACATCCGGCGACGACAAGGGCGGGTAGCCAGCTAACAACGTGACGTGAGCGATAAAGCAGATACATATCACTGCTTCCGTGTGGCAATGGAAATGGAGAAGAAACCACCCTGACGCAGGGTATCCATCACGGCGATCAGGCGTTCCACCGCAACCTCTTTATCGCTGTTCACGATAATGGTGGTGGTTTGGTTTTCCTGCTGCTGTTGCTTCAGGGTATTGACCAGCGCATTCAGGGGCAGCGGCTGGCCATCAAGCTGCAGCTGGTCGCCGGCGCCGAGGGTGATAATGGCTTTTTTTTGCGGTTTAAGCTGTTGGGCGCTGCCGGCCGACGGCAGCTGCGTTTTCAAGCCCAGAGCCGGGATCACATTCAGGCTAATCAGGACAAAGAAAACCAGTAGAAACATCATCACATCGATCATCGGGATCAGCTCGATATGGGCTTTATTCTTTTTAGGCTCACTCCAGTTACGCATGTCACTCCCCCCAAAAATTGAAGGGGCCAATATAGAAGCGTTTTGTTTATTTTTTGTTACAGATTTTTTATTTTATTATCACAACAGAGGAATATTTGAGAAAAAAACACCATAGTCATTCACGTTATAAATAGCCATTCCATTGTTTTTTAAGTGATAATTAATTTCAAAACGCCATTACAGAAATGACGAAAAAGAGAACATCAAATTTTTTTGTTATTTTCGTGACATTGCAAAACGCCTCTTCCGTCGCGCACGTTGAGTCCCCTTGCGCCCCAGCCCCCCGCGCGCTAGCATGGCTTCCTCACACTACGGAGCACGTATGGGCCTGTTAAACCGAATAAAAATGCTGTGGCAAGCCGCCGTCGGCTCGTCTTATTCCTGGCCCGCGCTGGATATCACGCTTCCCGGCGAGCGCTATCTGCACCTGGTCGGCAGTATTCATATGGGCACCCGCGACATGTCGCCGCCGCCCGCCAGGTTATTAAAAAAGATCCGCCAGGCCGATGCGCTGATTGTGGAAGCGGATATTAGCGGCAGCGAAACGCCGTTCAGCAACCTCCCCTCCTGTCCGCCGCTGGCGGAACGCCTGAGCGCCTCCCTGCTTGCTGAACTGCAAGAGCGGGCGGGAGAAATGGGGCTGTCCATCGCGCTGTTCGACAGCCAGCCGCTGTGGCAGGTGGCGATGGTATTGCAGGCGACTCAGGCGCAAAAACTGGGCCTAAGGGCGGATTACGGCATTGATTATCAACTGCTGATGGCGGCGCGCGAGAGCAATATCCGCGTGATGGAGCTGGAGGGAGCCGACAGCCAGATAGCGCTGCTGCGGGATCTGCCCGACGGCGGCCTGGCGCTGCTGGAGGATACCCTCACCCACTGGCGCACGAATGCGCGTCTGCTGCAGGTGATGATCGGCTGGTGGCTGGAGCAGCCGCCGTCAACGGGCGCAACCTCGCTGCCGACAACGTTTAGCCAGTCGCTGTATGATGTGCTGATGCATCAGCGCAATCTCGCCTGGCGCGAAACGCTGCTGGCGCTGCCGCCGGGGCGCTACGTGGTTGCCGTAGGGGCGCTTCATTTGTACGGGGAAGGAAATCTGCCGGACATGCTGACGTAAAAAAATGGCCAATATTGCTATTGGCCCGTCAAAGAGGAATTTCATCATTATTATTATTCCGGGGTTCGCGCCCCGGATCGTCTGATTGTCGCTCAAAGTGACCATCACTGCCAATACTATTGCGCAAGATGATACTATTTTTTAGACAGCCGTCGGGCGTATGCTTATGTCACATTTAATCGGTTGGTAAGAAGGATAACGATGACTCCCGCCGTAAAATTACTCGAAAAAAACAAAATTAGTTTTCAAATCCACAGCTACGAGCACGATCCGAACGAAACCAATTTTGGTGACGAAGTGGTGCGTAAGCTGGGATTGAACGCCGACCAGGTCTACAAAACGCTGCTGGTTGCCGTTAACGGCGACATGAAGCATCTGGCCGTTGCAGTGACCCCGGTTGCGGGTCAGTTGGATCTGAAAAAAGTGGCGAAGGCCTTAGGCGCAAAAAAAGTGGATATGGCAGACCCGATGGTCGCGCAGCGGGTTACCGGCTATCTGGTGGGGGGTATCAGCCCGCTTGGGCAGAAAAAACGCCTGCCGACGGTGATTGACGCGCCGGCCCAGTCGTTTGCCACCATCTATATTTCCGGCGGCAAACGCGGGCTGGATATTGAGCTGGCGGCCAGCGATCTGGCGAAGATCCTTGAGGCAAAATTCGCCGATATCGCGCGTCGCGATTAATTGACGGTTTTTCGTCAGGGAACACTCCCGGAGGCGGCGCTGACGCGCCTTGTCCGGGCTACAAAATCCAAAACCGCTCAGACCTGTCGCCCCGGTAAGCGCAGCGCCACCGGGGCGCTGCTCTGACGTTACTGCCAGCTTACCTCGCCTTTCGGTTCATAAGCTGCCGCGTCCAGCGGTGAGTTTTTCTGGATATACTCTTTCAGCACCTCCGCGTCGATGAAGCCGGTATTCACATAGCCGGGCCTGGTATCAATATGCGGGTAGCCATCGCCGCCGGTGGCGTTAAAGCTCAGGGTCGCCATACGGTAGGTCTTCGCCGGATCGACCGGTTCGCCTTTGATAGTCAAATTATTAAGCTTACCGTCTTTGGCCACAAAACCGACGTTGGCAAACTGCGGATAGGCGCCAGAATCGGGCTTCATCTGCGCCACGGCGGTCAGATACTCCGTCACTTCCTTACCGCTCATATCGACATACACCAGCACGTTGCCGAAAGGCTGTACCTTCATCACGTCTTTATAGGTGATATCGCCCGCTTCAATCGAATCACGCACGCCGCCGCCGCTCATCACCGCGAAATCGGCATTGCTGCGCGCCATCTGCGCCGCCAGCAGCAGACGTCCCATATTGGTTTGCACAAAACGCACTTTGCTGCGATCGCCCTCCAGGTGCGCGTTTACGCTACCGATTTTGACCTGCAGCTGCGCTTTGCCCTTATTCTGGAACGGCGTCAGCAGGGAGAGCATCTGCGGATTTTCGGCGATTTGCGGCGTATAGAGCACGCGCTCGCTCTCGCCGTTGTCGTAAGTGACCTTTTTCTTCAGGTTGACCGGGATCAGCTGATAGTGCACCAGCTTCATTTCGCCGTTGCGGAATTCGAAGTCGGCGCGGCCCACATATTTGCCCCACTCATGGGCCTGGACGATCCAGATACCGTTCTGCTTGTCCGGCGCGCACGGGCTGCCCGGAACGTAATCCACCTGTTTTTTATTCTCAGAGGCCATGCATACCGGGTCCTGCGAGTGACCGCCGACGATCATCGCCAGCGAACCTGCCGGCAGGCTGCGCGCCATCTCGACGTCGCCCGGCGCATTCGAGCCGTGGGCGCCGTTGTCATAATGGCCCATGTGGGTGGTGGCCAGAATGACGTCCGGTTTTTCATTCTGCTGCAGCTCCTGGATAACGAGTTTGGCCTCTTCCGCCGGTTTGCGGAACTCGATATCCGTAAAGAACTCAGGGTTACCAATTTTGGCCGTATCGTCGGTCGTCAGGCCGATAACCGCAATATTCAGCCCGCCGCGTTTGAACAGCGCCCACGGCTTAAACAGACGCTCGCCGGTGCTTTTCTGGTAAATATTGGCGGAGAGGAACGGGAACTTCGCCCATTTTTCCTGCTGACGCAGTACGCTAAGGGGATTATCAAACTCGTGATTGCCTACCGCCATCGCATCATAGCCAATCAGGTTCATCCCGCGAAAATCGGGTTCCGCGTCCTGTAAGTCGGATTCCGGCACGCCGGTGTTGATATCGCCGCCGGATAACAGCAGCACGCTGCCGCCCTCTGCCGCCACCTCTTTGCGAATGCCGTCCACCAGCGTTTTTTGTGCCGACAGCCCGTATTCGCCGTAGTCGCTGCGCCAGAAGTGGCCATGATGATCGTTAGTATGCAGGATGGTAATTTTATAGGTTTTATCCTGCTCATAAGCCTGCGCAGACAGGCTCCCCAGCGATAACGCCGTGAATAGCGCCAGCGCAACGCCTTGCTTCATAAAGTGCATATTTCTCTCCCTGACGAAATGACAAGTGCCGAAAGTATAGCGAGTTAGCCGATTAGACAAATATGTTTTCAGAATTGCGACTTCCTTCAAACCTTAGGGGCAGGTATGTTAGGCAGATAATAATTCCACCTGCATCCTCTATAAAAAATATTTAAGCGAACCTATGGCAATGAATCAGACCGCACAACCCTTATCCGGCCCTGCTGCTGCGCCGCAAAAAGCACGCACCTCGTTTCGCATTCTCGGCGCTATCAGCCTCTCGCATTTGCTAAACGATATGATCCAATCGCTTATTCTGGCTATCTACCCGCTGCTGCAGGCCGAGTTTTCGCTGACCTTTGTGCAGATAGGGATGATTACCCTCACCTTCCAGCTGGCCTCATCGCTGCTGCAGCCGGTCGTCGGCTATCTGACCGACAAACACCCGATGCCGTGGTCGCTACCGATAGGCATGTGCTTTACCTTAAGCGGTCTGGTGCTGCTGGCGATTTCCGGGAGCTTCGGGATGGTTCTGCTGGCTGCCGCGCTGGTCGGTACCGGCTCTTCGGTCTTTCACCCGGAGTCTTCACGCGTGGCGCGAATGGCCTCCGGCGGTCGCCATGGCCTGGCGCAGTCGATATTCCAGGTCGGCGGCAACTTTGGCAGTTCGTTAGGCCCGCTGCTTGCGGCCCTGATTATCGCGCCCTACGGCAAAGGTAACGTTGGCTGGTTTGTCCTGGCGGCGCTGCTGGCGATCGTCGTGCTGGCGCAGATCAGCCGCTGGTATGCCGCTCAGCACCGTATGAACAAAGGTAAACTCAAAGCGGTCATTGTCAATCCATTGCCGAAAAACAAAGTCATTCTGGCGGTTAGCATTCTTTTGCTGCTGATTTTCTCAAAATACTTCTATATGGCGAGCATCAGCAGCTATTACACCTTTTATCTGATGCAAAAGTTTGGATTATCGGTGCAAAACGCGCAGTTTCATCTGTTTGCTTTCCTTTTTGCCGTCGCAGCGGGAACGGTGATTGGCGGGCCTGTAGGCGATAAGATTGGGCGCAAATATGTTATTTGGGGGTCTATCCTTGGCGTAGCGCCGTTTACTCTTGTTTTACCCTACGCATCGCTGGAATGGACCGGCATTTTAACGGTGATAATTGGTTTTATCCTCGCGTCGGCTTTTTCCGCCATTCTGGTCTACGCTCAGGAGCTGTTGCCGGGGCGGATCGGCATGGTTTCTGGTTTGTTCTTCGGATTTGCTTTTGGCATGGGTGGCCTTGGCGCCGCGGTGCTGGGGCTATTAGCTGACCATACCAGTATCGAGCTGGTCTATAAAATCTGCGCTTTCTTGCCACTGATTGGCATCTTGACGATATTTCTGCCTAACAACCACCAAAAGTCCTGATTCTTCGGCAGCCAAAGTGTAACTTTGGCTGCCGCAATCCCTTACTCCACCAGCATTACCCCGCATAAGCTGCTGCCATTTTGCGGTCCGTGCTTTTTTGCATGCCAATTCCATCTTTCTGCAAAATTCAACGATTATTCATAAACAAAACCGCTGAAATTGTCATAAACTATTATTCGGTTTTTTGGTTTTATACCCTAAATAATTCAAGTTGCAGGAAGGCGGCGACGCAGGGAATCCCCTGGAGCTTACTGAAGTAAGTGACTGGGGTGAGCGAGGAAAGCCAACGCCCATGCAAATTGAAGTATGACGGGTATATGCCGAAAATGGATCAGCTCACCACTGCAAGGAGACGGAATGCACCACGCAACACCGCTAATCACCACCATTGTCGGCGGCCTTGTGCTCGCCTTTATTCTCGGCATGATTGCCAATAAGCTACGTATTTCTCCTCTGGTGGGATATTTATTAGCGGGCGTGCTGGCCGGACCTTTTACCCCAGGTTTCGTTGCTGATACCAAGCTGGCGCCGGAGCTGGCCGAGCTTGGCGTGATCCTGCTGATGTTCGGCGTGGGTCTGCATTTCTCCTTAAAAGATTTGATGGCGGTCAAGGCCATCGCTATTCCAGGGGCTATCGCCCAGATCGCCGTGGCAACGCTGTTGGGTATGGCGCTCTCTGCCATGCTGGGCTGGTCGTTAATGACCGGGATCGTTTTTGGTCTGTGTCTTTCTACCGCCAGTACCGTGGTGCTGCTGCGCGCGCTGGAAGAACGACAGCTTATTGATAGCCAGCGGGGGCAAATCGCTATCGGCTGGCTGATTGTGGAAGATCTGGTGATGGTGCTGACGCTGGTGCTGCTGCCGGCGGTCGCCGGCATGACGGAGAAAGGCGACGTTGGCCTGGCTACCCTGGCCCTCGATATGGGCATTACCATCGGTAAAGTCGTTGCCTTTATCGCCATTATGATGCTGGTCGGCCGCCGCCTGGTGCCGTGGATTATGTCACGCAGCGCGGCAACCGGCTCGCGCGAGCTGTTTACGCTGTCGGTGCTGGCGTTAGCGCTCGGCATCGCCTTCGGCGCCGTTGAGCTGTTTGACGTCTCCTTCGCCCTCGGCGCCTTTTTCGCCGGTATGGTGCTCAATGAATCCGAGCTCAGCCATCGCGCGGCCCACGATACGCTGCCACTGCGCGACGCCTTCGCCGTACTGTTCTTTGTTTCCGTGGGAATGCTGTTTGACCCGATGATCCTGCTCGATCAGCCGCTGGCGGTGCTGGCGACGCTGGTCATCATTATTTTCGGTAAATCGGCTGCCGCTTTCTTCCTGGTACGAATGTTCGGCCACTCGCCGCGCACCGCGCTGACCATTGCCGCCAGCCTGGCGCAAATCGGTGAATTTGCTTTTATTCTCGCCGGGCTAGGAATGGCGCTGGATCTGCTGCCTCAGGCCGGGCAAAACCTGGTGCTTGCCGGCGCCATTATCTCCATCATGCTCAACCCGGTCCTGTTTACCCTGCTGGAAAAATATCTCGATAAAACGGAGACGCTGGACGAACAGACGCTGGAAGAAGTGCTTGAAGATGAGAAACAGATCCCCGTCGATATCTGTAACCACGCGCTGCTGGTCGGTTTCGGTCGCGTCGGGAGCCTGCTCGGTGAAAAACTGATGGCGCAGGGCGTGCCGCTGGTGGTTATCGAAACCTCGCGTACCCGCGTTGACGAACTGCGCGCACGCGGTATTCGCGCGGTATTAGGCAACGCCGCCAATGAAGAGATTATGAATCTGGCGCATCTTGACTGCGCCCGCTGGCTGCTGCTGACCATCCCTAACGGCTATGAAGCCGGGGAAATCGTGGCTTCCGCGCGCGAGAAGTGCCCGAATATCGAGATCATCGCGCGCGCCCACTACGACGATGAAGTGGAGTATATCGTTGAACGCGGCGCCAACCAGGTGGTGATGGGCGAGCGGGAAATCGCCCGCGCCATGCTGCAGCTGCTCGAAACGCCGCCAGCAGGCGAGCTTATTACCGGTTAATGCTTCCGGCCCCGACTTCTCGGGGCCGGCTTTACTTACCGGCTTAGCGATCCCAGTAAGCCTCTTCCAGGCTATCTTCACGCTCCGGCAGGCCGCGGGTCAGACGCGGCGAGTGCTGGTTCAGCACCTGATAGCTCACGCGGTTAGCGTATTTACACACCTGCGCCAGCGAGGAATAGGTCAGCCACTTGCACTTGTGCTTGCTGGAGTTCGGCACGTTGTTGCGATGATAGTTATTGGCGGTGATATCGTGCAGCAGCGCCGCCAGCGCGCCGTCGCCCGCGCCGTTGGTATTCATGATCTTCTCCGGCCCGCCCATATAGGGTGCGATATGCGAATAAATACGCAGCGGATTTTCGCAATCCTGATGGCGCATCGCGCGGCTGAATTCATACTGGTTAAACTCGGCAATCGCGCCCGGCAGCAGCGGATGCTGCGTTTTGCGCTTAGCCTCATCCTCGGTAAAACTGGCCATATACAGCCCGGCAGGCCCGGCGGTGCACAGTACCAGGTCAACCCACTCCAGCGCCTTGTCGGAAGCCAGCAGCGGATCGGATAGTCCGGTCAGCGCTTCCGCCTCCTCTTCGTTCATCGCCAGAATAGAGACGTGCTCCTTGAGGAACGCCTGCCACCACGCCGGATTATCGGCGATAACGTATTTGGTCCCCAGAGTCAGGACCACCGGTACATCGTGCTTTTTCGCATATGCGATGGCCTGCATCGTCGCGTCCGGCATCGGCTCGCCCGGCTTGCAGCGCACGAGATAGGAGGTCAGCACCAGCGCGGAGGCGCCGGCGATGACGCTTTCCGGAATGCTTTCCGGACGGAGCTTGTTCATATGCCCGGGGCTGATCGCAAAGGTGCGCTCGCCGGAGTCGCTAATCAGCGTAAAGCAGCGCCCAATCGCCCCATCCACCCCCTGCAGGTAGTTCAGATCGGTACGGCTGGAGGTGTTGCACAGGTAGCGGTAGGCGTAGCCGCCGATTTCAATATTGCTGCACATGACGCCAAGCAGAACCGAACGGTCATCCGCCAGCACCGAGTAGTTGTGCATGGTGTTACCGATGGTGCCGCCGGCAAACTGGTGGGTAATCAGGTCATTGCGAACCAGTTCCTGATACAGCGCTTCGGCGACATCGTCTTCAATCACCAGCGAATGCCCGGCGCTCAGGCCGTAGCGTACGATAAACGCCTCATCCACTTTCGCTTCGATATCGACCAGGGTTTGATCGATGCCGACCACCCAGGCGACGTTAGACTCATTGTCCGGCTGAATTTGCTGCAGCAGCGGATCGCGAGCGTTGACGGGAAAATAGTGTTTGGATTTGCGTTTACCGGGAAATTTCATAGTGGCGATTTATTGACAGTGAACAAGCGGGGAATAGTAGCATACTCCCCGCCGCACGCGCGATCAGCGATATTTCGCCGTCAGGTTGACCATCATTTCAATATGCGCGGTGTCCGCATTAAGCGCCGGAATGTACTCATATTGCTGGCCGCCGGCTTCGAGGAAGATTTCCCGGTTCTGCACCGCGATCTCCTCCAGCGTCTCCAGGCAATCGGCGGAAAAGCCGGGGCAGATAACCTGAATATGCTTCACCCCTTTCTCACCGAGCATTTTCAGCGTTTCGTCGGTGTAGGGCGTCAGCCAGGGCTCACGACCAAAGCGCGACTGGAACGTCATCATCACCCGGTCAGGCGGCAGCCCCAGGGCTGAAACCAGCTCACGGGTGGTATCGCGGCAGCGCTGAGGATAGGTATCCCCTTGCTGGGCGTACCGCTGAGGGATGCCATGATAGGAGAGCAGCAGTAAATCTGGCTCACCGTTCACCGCAAAGGACGCGCGCACGCTGGCGGCCAGCGCGTGAATATAGTCCACGTCATCGGCGTAGTCGCGAATAAAAGAGATGCCGGGGATGGCGCGCTTTTTGGCAAGGATACGCCCTAGTTCATCCCAGACCGCCGCCACGGTGGAGCAGGAGTACTGCGGATAGAGCGGTAGCACCACGATGTGATCCACGCCCTGCTCCAGCAGTTCATCAACCGCGCTCTCCAGCGACGGCGAACCGTAGCTCATCCCCAGCGCCACCGGCGTATCCGGAAGCCGCGCGGCCAGCGCCTGCCGCTGCTGCTGGCTATAGACCATCAGCGGCGAGCCGTCTTCCATCCAGATGGACTGATAGAGCTTAGCGACCCGGGGCGCTCGCAGGGGCAGTATCACGCCGCGCAGCAGCGGCCACCACAGTAGACGGGAGGTATCCACCACGCGCCGATCGCTAAGAAACTGTCGTAGATAGCGCTTTACCGCGTCGGGCGTGGGCGCATCGGGAGTGCCTAAATTGGCTAATAAGATACCTGTTTTCGTCTGATGCATTACCGCCTCTTAACCATTTGAATCGCTGACAATTGTAGCTGAAATGGCGCTAAACGGAACCAATCATAGAAAAAGGTAAAATGAGAGGAGTTCTCACCCCGCCGCGGCGGGGTGAGAACTAACGGAATTAACCGAGGATTTTTTCCAGTTCAACGCGAACGTCGGCCACCGCTTTGGTGCCATCGACTTTCGCGTACTGGGTATTGCCCGCTTCGGCTTCTTTCTGATAGTAGCCGATCAGCGGAGCCGTCATCTGATGATACTCAACCAGACGCTTACGCACGGTCTCTTCCTGGTCGTCTTTACGGGTGGTCAGCTCTTCGCCGGTCACGTCGTCTTTGCCTTCAACTTTCGGCGGATTAAATTTGATGTGGTAAACGCGGCCGGAAGCTGCGTGAACGCGACGCCCGATGATGCGGTCAACGATCAGTTCGTCAGGAACATCGAATTCCAGCACGTAATCCACGGTGATACCCGCTTCTTTCATGGCGTCAGCCTGCGGAATGGTGCGCGGGAAGCCGTCCAGCAGAAAACCGTTGCGGCAATCTTCCTGAGTAATACGCTCTTTGACCAGGGCGATAACCAGTTCGTCGGTGACCAGCTTACCGGCGTCCATAATATCTTTCGCCTGTTTGCCCAGCTCGGAGCCTGACTTCACCGCGGCACGCAGCATGTCGCCGGTGGAGATTTGCGGAATACCGTATTTCTCCATGATGAACTGAGCCTGAGTTCCTTTACCCGCGCCCGGAGCGCCAAGCAGAATAATACGCATTACGAAAATCCCCTCAAAAGTTGATTCAATTTTTCAAAAAACGCTAAACCATACCACCAGAACGCGGATGGCTCAAGGAAGGCGGGGCGGCTGAAACGGTTAATGGTGAGATATTTTACGTAGAGTGCGGTTTGATGCCCTCACCCCGGCCCTCTCCCAGCGGGAGAGGGGTAGAGTGAGGGTAAAGATTACGACGCCAGCAGCTGGTTCATGCGGCGGATAAACTGGTTCGGATCTTCCAGCGTACCGCGCTCGGCCAGCAGCGCCTGATCGAGCAGCAGCTCAACCCACTCGCCGAACTGCGCATCATCCTGGGTATCCGCCGCGCGTTTTACCAGCGGATGCAGCGGGTTCAGTTCAAAGATGTACTTCACTTCCGGCGCGGCCTGGCCCGCAGCGGCAAACAGTTTTGCCATCTGGGTGCTCATTTCATCCGCGTCGGTGGTGACGATGGCCGGCGTATCGGTCAGACGATGGGTCAGACGAACCTCTTTCACCCGGTCGCCAAGCAGCGTTTTGGCACGCTCAACGAACGGCTCCAGCGCCTTCTCGGCTTCTTTAGTGGTTTCATCCACTTCGTCCGTCAGCTTATCCAGCGACTCATCGGCTTTCGCCACCGACTGGAACGGCTTACCGTCGAACTCGGTCAGATAGCTCATCATCCACTCGTCGATGCGATCGGAAAGCAGCAGCACTTCAATGCCTTTCTTACGCAGCAGTTCCAGATGCGGGCTGCTTTTCGCGGCGGCGTAGCTGTCGGCGGTAATGTAGTAAATCTTCTCCTGCCCTTCTTTCATGCGGGAGACGTACTCTTCCAGCGACACGGTCTGCGCGGCGGAGTCGGTATGGGTGCTGGCGAAACGCAGCAGTTTGGCGATGGCCTGCTGGTTGGCCTGATCTTCCGCCGGCCCCTCTTTCAGCACGAGGCCAAACTGCTGCCAGAAGGTCTGATATTTTTCCGCGTCGTCTTTCGCCAGTTTTTCCAGCATCTGCAGGGCGCGTTTGCTCAGCGCGGTACGCAGATTGCGGGTGACGCTGCTGTCCTGAAGGATTTCACGCGACACGTTCAGCGGCAGATCGTTAGAGTCGACCAGGCCGCGGACGAAACGCAGGTAGTTCGGCATAAACTGCTCGGCGTCATCCATGATGAAGACGCGCTGCACGTACAGCTTCAGGCCGTGTTTATGATCGCGATTCCACATATCCCACGGCGCCTGCGACGGGATATACAGCAGGCTGGTGTACTCCTGCTTACCTTCAACGCGGTTGTGGCTCCAGGTCAGCGGATCGCTGTAATCGTGGGCAATGTGCTTATAAAACTCGTTGTACTCGTCGTCTTTGATTTCCGACTTATTGCGCGTCCACAGCGCCTGGGCTTTGTTAATTTTCTCCCAGCTAATGACGGTTTCGCCGTCAACGTCTTCGCGTTTTTCAATTTCCACCGGCAGCGCGATGTGATCGGAGTATTTGCTGATGATCGAACGCACGCGCCAGTCGTTGAGGAAATCGTCCTCGCCTTCGCGCAGGTGCAGCGTGATCTCGGTACCGCGATCGGCTTTGTTAATGTCGGCAACGGTATATTCGCCTTCGCCAGCGGATTCCCAGAAGACGCCGTTTTCGGCGCTGTCGCCCGCCGCGCGGGTACGGACGGTAACTTTATCGGCAACAATAAACGCCGAATAGAAGCCCACGCCGAACTGGCCAATCAGCTGGCTGTCTTTCGCCTGGTCAGAGCCCATGGACTCAAGGAACGCTTTGGTGCCGGACTTGGCGATGGTGCCGAGATGGTCGATGACCTCATCGCGATTCATACCAATGCCGTTATCGGCGATGGTCAGGGTGCGGTTGTCTTTATCAAATGAAACACGCACGCGCAGCTCGCCGTCGCCTTCGTACAGATCCGGCTGGGACAGCGCGCGGAAGCGCAGCTTGTCGGCCGCATCGGAGGCGTTGGAAATCAGCTCACGCAGGAAAATTTCTTTATTGGAATAAAGAGAATGGATCATCAGGTGCAGAAGCTGCTTGACCTCTGACTGAAAACCACGAGTTTCTTGTCCTTTCATCTAAATCAACCTCAACAATGCCATTGTTAATGGTAAAAAAACCGTTGAGGGTGAGATGGGGACAGAGGGAGAAGTTTTCAAGCGGAGGCCCCGAAAAGCGCCTCCGTTTGATTAAAAACGAATCTTATGCCGCCCGGCTAGCGAGTGGGATAGCGTCGTGCCGTCAACCATCTCCAGCTCGCCGCCGACCGGTACGCCATGGGCGATACGACTCGCGTCTACGCCATACTGCGCGCAGAGCTCGGCGATATAATTGGCCGTCGCCTCCCCTTCTACCGTTGGGTTGGTCGCGAGGATCACTTCCTGCATCGATTCGTCACGCAGACGCTGTTCCAGACGATCGAGCCCAATGTCATCCGGCCCGATACCGTCAAGCGGCGACAGGTGGCCCATCAGCACAAAGTAGCGACCGGAAAACTGCCCGGTCTGCTCGATAGCGTAGATATCCGCTGGGCTCTCTACCACGCAGATCTGGCCGTTTTCCTTGCGCCGAGGGTTGCTGCAAATATTGCACACCTCCTGCTCGGTGAAGGTACGGCAATCGGCGCAGTGGCCGATTTCCGACATGGCGCGCGTTAGCGCCTGCGCCAGGCGCATTCCGCCGCTGCGGTCGCGCTGCAGCAGGGTAAACGCCATGCGCTGCGCCGACTTCGGGCCGACGCCCGGCAGGCAGCGCAGTGCTTCCATAAGCTGCGTTAACAGCGGACTGGTCTGCATCAGAACGGCATCTTAAAGCCTGGCGGCAGCTGCATACCGGCGGACACGGACGCCATTTTTTCTTTCTGCGTCTCTTCAATGCGGCGGGCGGCGTCGTTAAACGCGGCAGCCACCAGATCTTCCAGCATCTCTTTGTCGTCTTCCAGCAGGCTCGGGTCGATCTCAACGCGACGGCAGTTGTGCGCGCCGTTGATGGTGACTTTTACCAGGCCTGCGCCGGATTCACCGGTCACTTCCAGCCGGGCCACTTCTTCCTGCATTTGCTGCATTTTTTCTTGCATCTGCTGGGCCTGCTTCATCAGGTTACCCAGACCGCCTTTTCCACCAAACATAGGCTTCTCTCTCAGTAAGTCATCGTTAAGGATGCTGACCGCAAGTCAGACTTGCAATCAAATGGGGCGAATACTCTCTTCATCCAGGTCCGCATCGAAGAATCGACGCAGCGTCTGAATGTTATTATCCGCAATAATCGCTTCACGCGCCTGCGCGAGCTTTTCTTCATAAATTGCCTGCCGCCACTCAAGCGGCGTGCGCATCGCGGGATTATCATCTTCCACGATGGTCAATTCAACCGGCGTACCGTACAAAATACCGAGCGCTTCCGCCAGCTTTTGCTGCGCGCCCGCCGAATTCAGGTGACGCTGGCTCGGACGCAGATGCAGGCAGACGCGATTGCCCTCCTGCTCTTTCCAGGCGTTCAGGGCGACCTGCTCCACCAGTTTGGGTACCGCAAGCCGGCTGACTTCCGCCGCCCAGCTATCGCGCTCGGCCGCTTCGACTGCCAGCTTTGCCGCCAGTTCCGGCGTTTTTTCATGCTCCAGCGCTTTTTTCAGCGCCTTCGGCGTCGCCACTTCTTCTTTTACGGCTTCAACAACCGTCGTCGATTTCCAGCGATAGGCTTCCTTTTTCGCCGGCGCTTTCTCCAGCGCAGCCGCCGCCGGACGCGCCTGTACGCGTTCGGTAATTGAACTCAGTCGTTCCAGCGCAGCGTTATTCACCGGCCGCGCGCGGGAAGCGGCTGCCGGTTCACTCTTTTTTGGGGTGGGCGCTCCCTGGCTACGCTGCAGCTGGCTGCGGGCCGCCAGCACCTGGCTGGTGGTCTGCGGCAAATTCGGCGGCGGCGACGGCGGCGCGGATGCCGGGGCAGCCTGCTGGGCCGGTGCGGCCTGAATAGCCTGCACCGGCGGCGCCTCCGGTTCCGGCAGCGGCATACGCGGATGGAAAGCCAGCGCACGCAGAAGCGTCATCTCGACGCCCATTCGTCTGTCCGGGGCGTACGGGAGCTCTTTGCGGCCAATCAGTAGCGTTTGATAGTACAGCTGAACATCGGTTGGCGGCACCGTCCGCGCCAGCTCGCGCATGCGCAGCTCAATCGCGGCCATATCCGTTCCCAGCGCCGACGGCGAGAGCTGAACCATCGCAATACGGTGCAGCAGGCTTTGCATTTCCACCAGCAAGGCCTCCCACTCCACGCCGCGGGCGGCAGCCTCATTGACGCCGGCCATGACCCGCTCGCCGTCGGCAGCCACCAGCGCCTCAATCAGCGAAAGCGCCTGATCGTCGTCAAGGGTGCCGAGCATGGTGCTGACGGATTCAGCCGTCAGGCGACCGTCGCCGCTGGCAATGGCCTGATCGGTCAGGCTTAACGCATCGCGCAGGCTACCGTCCGCCGCGCGCGACAGCAGCTGCAGCGCGCGCGGTTCAAAAGCGATCTGCTCGGCGCCGAGAATATGCTCCAGCTGATGGCGAATCTGTTCGACGTCCAGCGCCTTAAGATGGAACTGCAGGCAGCGGGAAAGAATAGTCACCGGCAGCTTCTGCGGATCGGTCGTCGCCAGCAGAAATTTAACGTGCGCCGGGGGCTCCTCCAGCGTTTTTAACAACGCATTGAAGCTGTGGCGCGAAAGCATATGGACTTCATCGATCAGATAGACCTTGAAGCGACCGCGGGCCGGCGCGTACTGGACGTTATCCAGCAGATCGCGGGTATCTTCGACTTTGGTGCGCGAGGCGGCATCGATCTCAATCAGATCGACAAAGCGCCCCTGTTCTATTTCACGGCAGTTATCGCAGACGCCGCACGGCGTGGCGGTAATGCCGGTTTCGCAGTTTAATCCTTTTGCCAACAGGCGCGCGATAGAGGTTTTACCGACTCCGCGGGTACCGGAAAAAAGATATGCGTGGTGAATGCGCCCTAACGACAAGCCGTTCGCCAGTGCGGTCAGCACATGTTCCTGGCCGACGACGTCAGCAAAGGTTTGTGGGCGCCATTTACGGGCTAAGACCTGATAACTCATGGGCTGGCTCTGAAACGCTGGAAGGTGAAATCACGAGGGGTCATGCTATCACAGCCCCGCTCAATCAGCGAGGCTATGTGGCGGGATTTGCTTAGTGGCCCGGGAAAGGGACCAGGCTATAGCAGTTGATTCCCAGTTTTTCCAGGCGCTGCTCGCCGCCCAGATCGAACAGATTAATAATAAAGGCCGCATCGTGCACTTCACCGCCCAGGCGACGAATAAGCTTCACGGTGGCGTCAATGGTGCCGCCGGTTGCCAGCAGATCGTCAACCACCAGGACTTTATCGCCTTCTTTGATCGCATCGACATGGATTTCCAGCTGATCGGTGCCGTACTCAAGCTCGTAGCTTTCTGCGATAGTTTCACGCGGCAGCTTACGCGGCTTGCGTACCGGAACAAAGCCTACGCCCAGCGCCAGCGCAACCGGTGCGCCAAATAAGAAGCCACGCGCCTCGGTGCCCACCACTTTGGTAATCCCCGCGTCTTTATAACGCTCGGCCAGCAGCTCAATGCTGAGCGCGTAGGCCTTCGGGTCTTCCAGCAAGCTGGTGACATCACGGAAAAGGATGCCAGGTTTCGGATAGTCCTGGATGCTTTGGATGCTGTTCTTCAGATATTCAAGCTGCTGTGCTGTTGCGGTCATAAGTGTATGCCTGATTAAAACGGTGTTACTCACGGGCATGCCAAATGGGCCAAAGAAACTTTTGTTTAACCTTTGACCAGGCTTACCCGCGCTCGAAAACGCCAGAATTTACTGGCTGTCAGCGACAATTGCAACCATCATTATTGCGCATCAGTGCTTTTGTTGCTTTGCATCAACCACCGGAATGCGCCACATAAATATCAGCAGACAGGTCAGAATGATCAGCAGCAAGATGCGCACCCAGGTAAGATTAACCAGCCACAGCGAAATGGCAAAGGTCAGCAAAATCATCGCGACCGCCCGCGGCTTCGCGCCCGGCGGCATGGCGCGGAATTTCTGCCAGTGACGCAGGTAGCCGCCAAACCATGAGCGATACAAAAGCCAGTGGTGAAAGCGCGGCGACGAGCGCGCAAAGCACCAGGCGGCAAGCAGGATAAACGGCGTCGTCGGCAGTAGCGGTAAAAACACGCCCAGCGTTCCCAGCGCTACCGCCAGCCAGCCAATGATGATCAAAATAATACGTGGCATAATGCGAATCGTTATCACGAAGATAACGCTAATGTAGCACAGTTGCTTATCAGGGGATGGAGGAGTTATTTGAAAACCGCCCGGCTTTTACATTCACTGGAAAACCAGCTTGCGGAGCTGGCCGCTCAGGTGGCGCCCATGGCCAATCACGCGACCCTCAGCCCGCGCTTCGATCGTCAGCTGTTCCGTACCCGCAGCACGCAGATGCAGGCTTATCTCAATGAGGCCAGAGACGGCTTAACGGCGTTAAAACAGGCGGCCGAACGCCAGCAGCTTGCGCAGGTCGCCTGGCTGGCGGAACGTCTCGTTGCTCAAATCGCCGCGATTAATCGGGAAACGGCGACCTGGCCATTACGCGCCTGGGATAGCGCGTCGCCAACGCTTAGCCACTGGCAGCGCCGACGTCTACAGCATCAGGAGTATGAACGGCGCCTGCTGGCCATGCGCAGCGACCGACAAAGACGACTGGCGCAAGCCATTAGCCTTGATGACCAGCAGCGGCTGGCAAAGGAAGTTGAAGCCTATACCGGGCGCCTGGCCCGCTGTCGCGACGCGCTGGAAAAAATTGAAAACAGACTGGCCCGCTTAACGCGCTAACGGGAGGAAGAAGTATGTCGCTGGAAAATGCCCCTGACGAAGTCAAGCTGGCCGTCGATTTAATTATGCTGCTTGAGGAGAATAAAGTTCCTGCGCAAACCGTGCTAGCTGCGCTGGAAATTATCCGTCGAGACTATGAAAACAAAGTAAAAAGTGCGGAAGAGGCCTCGCAAAACGCACAGGAGTAGTCTGTTGGCGGATCTTTGGGGGTGGCAGAGTTGTCGCCTGCCCCTTACCACAACGGATAGATGCTCATGGAAAGATTCTCACGTACGCCGCACGATGCTATTTTTCGTCAAATGCTGGCCCAGAAAGAGGTCGCTCGCGATTTTTTACAGCTTTATCTTCCCGCGCAGTTTTTAAGTATCTGCGATCTCAATACGCTGCAGCTGGCTTCCGGCAGCTTTATCGAGGAAGACCTGCGATCCAGCTACTCCGACATTCTCTACTCCCTACAAACGCAGCACGGCGCGGGATATATCTACGCGCTGATTGAACATCAAAGCTCGCCGGATAAGCTGATGGCTTTTCGCCTGATGCGCTATACGCTGGCCGCCATGCAGCGCCACCTGGATGCCGGCCACAATACGCTGCCGCTGGTGGTCCCGATTCTGTTTTATCACGGCACCGTCAGCCCCTGGCCACATACGCTCAACTGGCTCCAGCTTTTTGACTATCCTGAGCTTGCCGGCGCGCTGTACGGCGGAGATTTTCCGCTGGTGGACCTGACCGTTATGCCAGATAATCATATCCTCCGCCACCAGCGTATGGCGATGCTGGAACTGTTGCAAAAGCATATCCGCCAGCGCGATCTGGCCGAACTGCAACCGATGCTGATTACGCTGCTGGCGCAAGGATATCTGACGGAAAACCAGATCAATATCCTCATCAGCTATATGCTGCAGGCGGGAACCTCGGAAAAACCCGGGCCCCTGATTCGCGAGCTGGCGAAGCAGTCGCCCAGGCACAAGGAGCTACTGATGACAATTGCCGAATGGCTGGAAGAGAAAGGCCGTAAAAAAGGTAGAAAAGAAGGCAGACAGGAAGGTTTGCAGGAAGGTTTGCAGGAGGGCCGTAGAGAAATCTCGCGCAGCATTGCCCTGAAAATGCTCGCCTGCGGGCTGGAGCCGAAGATGGTGATGGAACTGACCGGTCTGAGCCAGGAAGAACTCTCCTCGCTCAGCCATTAACATCTGCGGGGCGGATACCCACCGCCCCGTTATGCTTAGCTTATCGCCGGGGAGGCATCGTCGCCCTTATCCCGCTTCACCTCTGTCACTTCATCGCCCTTCTCATTGCGCAGATGCACCTCCAGCTGGTTAAAGGCGATGTCAATATTGTTCTCGCGGCACAAACGATCGATAGCGCGGTTAAGCTCATCCACCGCATAGCTGCGATCGCGAAGTTCACGCACGTACAGGCGCAGTTCATGATCGAGCGTGCTGGCGCCGAAGGTGGTAAAGAAGACCGAGGGCGCGGGCTCTTGCATCACTTTCGGATGCTCATGCGCGGCCTGGAGCAGCACTTCTTTAACCTTATCCAGGTCGGAACCATAGGCCACGCCAAGGCGGATGACCACGCGGGTGACGGTGTCGGAGAGCGACCAGTTGATCAAGCGTTCCGTCACGAAGGCCTTATTCGGGATAATGACCTCTTTACGGTCAAAATCGGTGATCGTCGTGGCGCGAATGCGGATTTTGCTGACGGTACCGGAGAAGGTACCAATGGTCACCGTATCGCCAATACGCACCGGGCGCTCAAAGAGAATAATCAGACCGGAAACAAAGTTACCGAAGATTTCCTGTAAGCCAAACCCTAAACCAACCGACAGGGCGGCCGCCAGCCACTGAAGTTTGTCCCATGAAACGCCCAACGAGCCAAATACCGTCATCGCGCCAATAACAATAATGGCGTAATTAAGGATGGTCGTAATTGCATACGACGCCCCCTGGCGCATATTGAGTCTCGATAGCACCAGCACTTCCAGCAGGCCCGGCAGGTTGCGGATTAACGCCCAGGCGACCATCGACGCGACAATCGCGAACAGCAGGCTGCCCATGGTGACGCTTTTCACGGCGCTGACGCCGGCTTCCGTACCGTTGTAATGCCACAGCGTAATACTGTCGAGATAGGCGAACACGGTGATCAGATCGGACCAAATCGCCCAGAACAGCACGGCAAACAGCGCAATCATCACCAGCATCGTAATACGCAGCGTTTGCTGGTTAACCTGCTCCAGGGCAATCGTCGGCTCTTCCTGGGGTTCGGCCCCTTCAGCGCCCTCTTTAACCAAATGCTGACGACGCGCCAGCGCACGGCGCCAGGCAATACGCCGGGCGGCCACGCTCAGGCCGCGCAGAACGGTCTGGTACAGCAGGTTCCACAGCATCACCAGGTAAACGGTTTCAATCCAGCGGCCGGCCAGACGCAGCGTCGTGTAGAAGTAGCCGGTTGCCGTCAGCACCATCAGGGCGATGGGCACAATCGATAGCACGGTGACGGTGATAAGGCGCAGGCTGTGGGACTCTTTATCACGCCAGCTCTCGCGGCACATCGGCAAAACAAGCACCGCAATCAGCAGCAGGTTGAGGAAAATAACAAACTGCCCGAGCACGTCATCCATCAGGTGCAGCGGCGACAGCTCCGACATCACCGACCAGAAATTGAGCGGCAGCAGCGCAAGGCTGACGCGGACAATCTGCCGCCGCCAGTGGCTGGTCAACTGCGACGGCATATTAAAGTGGCGCACCGCCACGCCGTCTTTTTCCAGCACCTTCCAGCACAGGCCAAACACCAGCCAGAACAGCGCCAGCTTCTTACTATAGGCCCACAGCAAATCGCTGATATTCAGCTGCATGGTCAGCAGAATCAGGCCAATGGCCAGAATCACCAGCACCACAGGCAGCGCGCGGATCAGATCGATAAGAATCGCTTTCGGCGTATGAAGCTGAGTGTCATTGCGCAGTTGCCCCACCTGTGAAGCCAGCTTCGCCTGATACGCTTTCAGCCAGTTAAGGCGCCAGCGAATCAGACCGGCAATCAGCAGCAACGGCAGGCCGGCAAGGAAAGCGATAAATACCGCAGGCCAGGCTTTTTCCCAGTTTACGGTGATTTTCATCGCCTTAAACTGCCCTTTCAGCGCTTCCGGGAAGGCTTTAACCCACTCCCAGTCCATCGGACGGTTACTGTTTACCCAAAAAATCTGCTGCGTCAGAATGGCTTTCAGGTTGGTCGACACGCTCATTAACTGCTGCTGATTGATCTGCAGGTTAATGGCCATCATCAGCTGGTTACCCAGCTGTTTGTTGAACTGATCGAGCAGCTCCCGGCGCATATCAACGATTTCGAGAAGCGCGCTATGCACTTCGGCATTGACATCGCTGCTGTGCCCTTCCTCCAGCTTCGCGACGTACGCATCGCTCTGGAACAACGCATCGCGCTGCTGGTTAACCTCAAACTGTTCGAGGCGCAGGTCGGCGATGCGGTTCGTCATATCGCTCAACTCCTCCGCAGAGGGCAGCGTTTGCTGCTGCTGATAAAGGATACGCGACAGCAGCAGGCTGCCTTTCAGCACGGAAATCTGCTCTTTTATGTCACGCTCGGATTGCAAAGCGCGATCGAGCCAGGTCTTCACTTTGATGTTGCGCTGAACCAGCTGATTACCATTTTCCGTCGCCGAAATCAGTCTTTCGCTAAGCTGGTGGTTAATCTCCAGCTCCTGCTTCACCAGCGGGTTTGCCTGAATACGCGCCGTTTCGTCCGGGGAAACCGCTTCCTGAGCCGTCTTTTCCGTCAGCGTCAGGCGCTTGCTATTCACCGCTTCCTGCAATAACTGAAGCTGGTGTTCAAGACGGTTGCTGTAGGCGGTGATGTAATCACGCTGCTTTTGCAGGGTATCCTGCAGGACCGTGTTACCTTCCAGGCTTTTGCGCTGCTGGTCTATCTGCGCATTCAGCAGAGCCTGCTGAGCCAGCAGCAAACTCTGCTGGGTAGGACGCAGCGTCTCCTCGCCCGTCGAGGTGCCATTCAGGCGGTTACGGATCTGCTGCAGCTGCTGCGAAGCGGAGTACATCGCATTCTGCACACGTTCCGGCTGGGTTTGTAGGGAGACTAACTGGCTGTTATAGGTTGCCAGATCGTTCTGCGCGTTTTGCAAATCGTCCAGCGTCTGAGAGACGCGCGATTCCAGCTGACGTAGCGATAACGTGCTCAACGTTTTACGCGTCGCCTCATCATCGGGAACATCGCTTAGCGCGTTGAGGCTATCGATAGCCTGATTCATTTTCGCTGGCGCCTGAGCCACCTGCTGACGCAGCTGCGTCGTTTCCGACTTAATGCGTTCGATTTTATCGAGGGTTTCCAGGGTCTGGGTCAGGTCCTGCTGAACCAGCTTGTCCTGCGGAGTCAGCTCTTTTTGCTTATTCAGCGTCGTGAGCTGGCTTTGCACCTCGGAACGTTCGGGTAAGTCAGCCGCCAGCGCCGTGTTAACGCTAATACAGCCGATAAAAAACATCAGGGTAAGAACAAAAGCGGATATGGCGTTTCGCCAACGGATAGTATGCAGCATAGTGTTAACATGAGTGATTGCAAAAGCCGGAGAATACCGGGGATCGTCGCAGCGCGAAGAATAGCACTTCTGTTATCGCGCGAATAGCGGCGGACAGCAGGAAAAATACCCCTTTTGTCCGCGAGGATACTTAAGCTTCTGCGCCTTCAGAACTGCGCAGAGAGGGGCACAATTGATACATTTCAAGCAGCGTTTCGACATATGCCCGCGCTTCATGCTGCAGATCGAAAGCGTTGGGCGCCAGCAGCCAGTTCTCCATCAGGCCAGAAAGATAGCTGCGCATTAAAATCGCCGCCCGCCGGGTGAGTAAATTGGCGGGCAGCATCTTCGCCGCAATGCACTCGTTTAATGTCTGCTCGATACGATCGTAGCTCTCAAGGCATAAACTTCGCTGCGCTTCTTGCAGCGTGACCATCTCTCCGACGAACTCGCATTTATGGAAAATGATTTCCATCATCAAGCGCCTGCGTTTTTCTGTCACCGTTGCTTCAAGGATATACACTAAGATCTCTCTGACAACTGACAGTGGATCGTTGGGGAATTTTGCCCGATACTCAACTTCGAGATCGTTGATGTTGGCTTCTGAAAGCACCCATATTTCATTAAATAAATCTGATTTATTTTTGAAATGCCAATAGATAGCGCCCCTCGTCACACCGGCCTCTTTTGCAATTGCGGCCAGCGAGGTGGATGATACGCCTTGCTGCGAAAACAGACGCAGAGCAACATCCAGAATATGTTGCCGGGTCTCAAGCGCCTGTTGTTTGGTTTTTCGTGCCATAGGTCGATGAGTTTACAGAGGTTACGTTTACATACATTTGTGAATGTATGTACCATAGCATGACCATAATAGAAACACAGCAGTGGGTTTGTGGTCGATTGAGCCACTGAACAATTTGAAATTGGACACTCGAGGTTTACATATGAACAAAAACAGAGGGTTAACGCCTCTGGCGGTCGTTCTGATGCTCTCAGGCAGCTTAGCGCTAACAGGATGTGACGACAAACCGGCTCAGCAAGGAGCCCAACAAATGCCGGAAGTCGGTATTGTGACGCTCAAATCCGCTCCTCTACAAATTACTACCGAACTGCCAGGCCGTACCAGCGCCTATCGCGTTGCGGAAGTTCGTCCTCAGGTCAGTGGCATTATTCTTAAACGTAACTTCACCGAAGGGAGCGATATCCAGGCAGGGGTGTCTCTTTATCAAATCGATCCGGCGACCTATCAGGCCACTTATGAAAGCGCGAAAGGCGATTTAGCCAAAGCGCAGGCCGCGGCAAATATGGATCAGCTGACGGTTAAACGTTATCAGAAACTGTTAGGCACTAAGTACATCAGTCAACAGGATTACGATACTGCCGTCGCGACCGCGCAACAGAGCAACGCCGCCGTGGTTGCCGCCAAAGCAGCGGTTGAAACCGCGCGCATTAATCTGGCCTACACCAAAGTCACCTCGCCAATCTCAGGCCGCATTGGTAAATCCGCGGTCACGGAAGGTGCTCTGGTGCAAAACGGCCAAACCACCGCCCTGGCGACCGTGCAACAGCTGGATCCTATCTATGTTGACGTGACGCAATCGAGCAACGATTTCCTGCGTCTGAAACAAGAGCTGGCCAACGGCAAGCTGCAGCAGGAAAACGGTAAAGCGAAGGTTGAGCTGGTGACGAACGACGGTCTGAAATACCCGCAGAACGGTACGCTGGAGTTTTCTGACGTCACCGTTGATCAGACCACCGGTTCTATCACGCTGCGCGCCATTTTCCCGAACCCGGATCACACTCTGCTGCCGGGGATGTTCGTCCGCGCGCGTCTGGAAGAAGGCGTAAACCCGGATGCACTGCTGGTTCCTCAGCAGGGCGTAACCCGCACCCCGCGCGGCGATGCCAGCGCGATGGTCGTCGGCGAAGGTGATAAAGTCGAAGTTCGCCAGATTACCGCCACTCAGGCTATTGGTGATAAATGGCTGGTCACCGAAGGGCTGAAAACGGGCGATCGCGTCATCATCACCGGTCTGCAAAAAGTCAGACCAGGCGTGCAGGTAAAAGCGCAGGAAGTCGTTTCTGACGATAAACAGCAAGCCGCAGGCAACGCTCAGTCAGAACAACCCAAGTCTTAACTTAAACAGGAGCCGTTAAGACATGCCTAATTTCTTTATCGATCGCCCCATATTTGCGTGGGTGATCGCCATTATCATCATGCTGGCTGGGGGGTTATCGATCCTCAAGTTGCCGATAGCGCAATATCCGACGATTGCGCCGCCGGCAATTTCCATTACAGCCATGTACCCCGGTGCCGATGCTGAAACCGTGCAGAACACCGTGACCCAGGTTATCGAACAGAACATGAACGGTATCGATCACCTGATGTACATGTCTTCTAATGGCGACTCCACCGGTACAGCAACCATCACCCTCACCTTTGAATCCGGTACCGATCCGGATATCGCCCAGGTACAGGTTCAGAACAAGCTGGCGCTGGCAACGCCGCTGCTGCCGCAAGAAGTTCAGCAGCAGGGTATTAGCGTTGAAAAGGCATCCAGCAGCTTCCTGATGGTTGTCGGCGTTATCAATACCAACGGCACCATGAATCAGGATGACATTTCTGACTATGTTGCCGCCAACATGAAGGATTCGATTAGCCGTACCAGCGGCGTCGGTGACGTACAGCTGTTCGGTTCCCAGTACGCGATGCGTATCTGGATGGATCCGAACAAGCTTAATAACTTCCAGCTGACGCCGGTTGACGTGATCAGCGCCCTGAAAGCGCAGAACGCCCAGGTCGCAGCCGGACAGTTAGGCGGTACTCCACCGGTGAAAGGTCAGCAGCTGAACGCCTCCATCGTGGCGCAGACCCGTCTGACCAATACTGAAGAGTTCGGCAACATTCTGCTGAAGGTTAACCAGGATGGTTCCCAGGTGCGTCTGCGCGATGTCGCGAAGATTGAGCTGGGTGGCGAAAGCTACGACGTCGTTGCGAAGTTTAACGGTCAGCCCGCGTCCGGTCTGGGTATTAAGCTCGCGACCGGCGCGAACGCGCTGGATACCGCCAACGCCATTCGTGCCGAACTGAAGAAAATGGAACCTTTCTTCCCGTCAGGCCTGAAGATTGTTTACCCGTATGACACCACCCCCTTCGTGCAGATCTCCATTCACGAAGTGGTGAAAACGCTGGTTGAAGCCATCATTCTGGTGTTCCTGGTGATGTACCTGTTCCTGCAGAACTTCCGCGCAACGCTGATTCCGACTATCGCCGTGCCGGTCGTACTGCTGGGGACGTTCGCTATCCTCGCGCTGTTCGGCTTCTCGATAAACACCCTCACCATGTTTGGTATGGTGCTCGCCATAGGCCTGCTCGTGGATGATGCCATCGTTGTGGTAGAAAACGTCGAGCGTGTAATGGCCGAAGAAGGGCTACCGCCGAAGGAAGCTACGCGTAAATCAATGGGCCAGATTCAGGGCGCGCTGGTGGGTATCGCGATGGTGCTTTCCGCGGTATTTATCCCGATGGCCTTCTTCGGCGGTTCTACCGGTGCGATTTACCGTCAGTTCTCGATCACTATCGTTTCCGCGATGGCGCTGTCGGTACTGGTGGCACTGATTCTGACCCCAGCGCTCTGCGCCACGATGCTGAAACCCATCCAGAAAGGCAGCCATGGCGCCACCACCGGCTTCTTCGGTTGGTTTAACCGCATGTTCGATAAGAGCACGCATCACTACACCGATAGCGTAGGCAACATCCTGCGCAGTACCGGTCGTTATCTGGTGCTGTACCTGATCATCGTGGTAGGCATGGCCTGGCTGTTCGTTCGTCTGCCAAGTTCGTTCCTGCCGGACGAAGACCAGGGCGTCTTCCTGAGCATGGCGCAGCTGCCTGCTGGCGCAACTCAGGAGCGTACCCAGAAAGTTCTGGATGAGATGACCGACTACTATCTCACCAAAGAGAAAAACAACGTTGAATCGGTATTCGCCGTAAACGGCTTTGGTTTCGCGGGTCGTGGGCAAAACACCGGTATCGCGTTCGTTTCTCTGAAGGACTGGAGCCAGCGTCCGGGCGAAGAGAACAAAGTTGAGGCGATTACCGGTCGCGCAATGGGGTATTTCTCGCAGATTAAAGACGCAATGGTCTTCGCCTTTAACCTGCCGGCAATTGTTGAACTGGGTACCGCAACGGGCTTTGACTTCCAGCTTATCGACCAGGCGGGACTGGGCCATGAAAAACTGACCCAGGCACGTAACCAGCTCTTTGGTATGGTCGCGCAGCATCCTGACGTCTTAACCGGCGTGCGTCCAAACGGACTGGAAGATACTCCGCAGTTTAAAGTGGATATCGATCAGGAAAAAGCGCAGGCTCTCGGCGTGTCTATCAGCGACATTAACACGACGCTTGGCGCAGCATGGGGTGGTAGCTACGTCAACGACTTCATTGACCGCGGTCGCGTGAAGAAAGTGTATATCATGTCTGAAGCGAAATACCGTATGCTGCCGGAAGATATCGGCAACTGGTACGTACGCGGCAGCGATGGACAGATGGTGCCCTTCTCCGCCTTCTCGACTTCACGCTGGGAATACGGCTCGCCGCGTCTGGAGCGTTACAACGGTCTGCCATCAATGGAAATCCTCGGCCAGGCGACACCGGGCAAGAGTACCGGTGAAGCGATGAACCTGATGGAAGAGCTGGCGGGTAAACTGCCTGCGGGTATTGGCTATGACTGGACCGGTATGTCTTATCAGGAACGGTTGTCAGGCAACCAGGCACCAGCGCTGTACGCTATCTCGCTGATTGTCGTCTTCCTGTGCCTGGCGGCGCTGTATGAAAGCTGGTCGATTCCGTTCTCGGTCATGCTGGTTGTTCCGCTGGGGGTTGTGGGTGCGCTGCTGGCGGCTACCTTCCGTGGATTAACCAACGACGTCTACTTCCAGGTTGGTCTGCTGACCACCATCGGCCTGTCGGCGAAGAACGCGATACTTATCGTTGAATTCGCCAAGGACCTGATGGATAAAGAGGGCAAAGGCCTGATCGAAGCCACGCTGGAAGCCGTTCGTATGCGTCTGCGTCCGATTCTGATGACCTCGCTGGCGTTCATCCTTGGGGTCATGCCGCTGGTTATCAGCTCCGGCGCAGGCTCCGGCGCGCAGAACGCCGTCGGTACTGGCGTAATGGGTGGGATGGTGACCGCGACGGTGCTGGCGATTTTCTTCGTGCCGGTGTTCTTCGTGGTGGTTCGCCGCCGCTTTAGTAAGAAAAATGAGGATATTGAGCACAGCCATCCGGTTGAGCATCATTAATCTCTCTCCTCTCAGGGCCGCATTTGCGGCCCTTTTCTTTTGTTCCTCGTTAAAACGCACGGATTGTTATTGTCTAATTTATAAGCTGAGATATAATATTTAATGATGAGTCGCGGTGCTTATCTCCATTTTTTTTCCACAATTTCTTTCCCGCGCCCCTAACTCAGAATATTCTTAATCACTGATTTTATGTATGGTTGTCTCTCTATAACGGCTAAACGCGTCGGCTAACCTGATGAAATATAAGGTCAGTATTCGTTTTTTCCGATCGGGGTAACGGCACGATATAATAAAGTCCGAGGCATTGAAGATAAAAGGACGCTGATAATTGTAATTTTTCGTAATAGCACGATGAAATCTTTTTAAGAGTGGATTATAGTTAAACAGCAAGATTACAATGTATGTGTCAGGTCTGTTAGTCGTGTTCATCCCACAACGGTGTCGATAATCGTCGTTTAAACCACTCAAAAGGGGATGCGTTATGGACGAATACTCGCCAAAAAGACATGATATTGCGCAGCTTAAATTTCTCTGCGAAACCCTGTATCATGACTGTCTTGCAAACCTGGAAGAGAGCAACCACGGCTGGGTTAATGACCCGACCTCGGCTGTCAATCTTCAACTTAATGAATTGATCGAGCACATTGCCGCGTTCGCACTTAATTATAAAATTAAGTATGCAGAGGATAATAAGCTGATTACCCAGATTGACGAATATCTGGATGACACTTTCGTCTTGTTCAGCAACTACGGCATTAACAGCGCAGATCTGCAGAAATGGCGTAAATCTGGCAATCGGTTATTCCGCTGCTTTGTCAACGCCTGTCGGGAAAACCCGGCCAGTCTTTCTTGTTAGTATTATTACAATCAAAAGGTGAATTTATGTCTGATAAAACATTAACCAAAATAGACTATTTGATGCGTTTACGACGCTGTCAGACAATTGATACGCTGGAGCGCGTAATTGAAAAAAATAAATATGAACTTTCCGATAATGAACTGGCGGTATTTTACTCAGCGGCCGACCATCGTCTTGCTGAGCTGACGATGAATAAACTGTATGACAAGATCCCCCCTTCAGTCTGGAAATTTATCCGCTAGTTTATTTCAAATGAAAGTCATACATCTCGTGCCGAAAACGCCCCTCTCTCGTGATGATAATAAGTGTGACAGTGCTCACAGATGTTGGCTCAATGCGGATATGAAACCGGTTTCTTTTTTATACTATGGCGGCCTAACGATAAGGAAATAAGGAAAGCCTCCATGAGCGAAGAGAAACAAAAAATGATTGCCGGCGAACTGTATCTGGCAGGTGACGCCACGTTGAAAGCCGATCGTCTGCGGGCCAGACAGCTGCTGCACCGCTACAATCATTCGGCGCCTGAAGAACGTGAATTAAGAAACGCATTACTTTCTGAACTGCTTGGGCACGCGAGTGACGCGTATATCGAACCCACATTTCGCTGTGACTATGGCTACAATATCTTCCTCGGCAAAAATTTCTACGCTAACTTTGATTGCGTCATGCTTGACGTCTGTCCAATTCATATTGGCGATAACTGCATGCTGGCGCCGGGCGTGCATATTTATACCGCTACGCATCCCCTTGACCCTGTCGACCGCAATAGTGGTCAAGAGTACGGAAAACCCGTCACCATTGGCCACAATGTGTGGCTTGGCGGCCGGGCAGTGATTAATCCAGGCGTCACTATCGGCGATAATGCCGTGGTGGCGTCGGGGGCCGTCGTAGTAAAAAATGTGCCGGCCAACGCCGTCGTCGGCGGAAACCCGGCACGGATAATCAAAATGCTGGAGAGCGAAAAACGGTAACTGTTATGCTTTTCTGCAACCAATCTGTTACTTTCCCCATGGATTTACGCAACATAAAATAGCCTTCAGGCTGAGCCCGGTTTGTCACGCCTGGATACGGGCTCATGGCAGAATTTGGGGAATAAGATGACAGAAATACAGCTGCTGCTGAAGAGCACAATTGATGAGCTAAATGTGAAAGAGAAGCGCGACAACCGTCCGCGCTTTAGCATTAGCTTTATTCGCAACCATCCATGGCTTTTTGTCGCCATGTACGCGGCTTTCCTGGCCACGCTTATTGTGATGCTACGTTCCGAAACGCTGGTAGATTCTGTCTGGCTGTTAATTGTGTTATTTGTTCTGCTAAACGGTTTCTTTTTCTTCGACGTCTACCCGCGCTATCGTTATGAAGATATTGACGTTCTTGATTTCCGCGTGTGCTACAACGGTGAGTGGTACAACACCCGATTTGTCCCTGAGCAGCTGCTTGAACGCATCCTGCAATCGCCACGCGTCGGCGGCGAACAAAAGGCTCAGCTACAAAAAATGATCGCCACCAAAGGCGAACTCTCCTTTTACGATGTGTTTTCTCTTACCCGCGTCGGTCCAGCGCAATAAGACGGCTCAGCGTCCGTACCGCAGCCATAAAATGCGAGGCGGACGTATTACCGTAGCCCAGAACAAAGCCGCTTCGCGCCGTGTTTACATCCAGGTAAAAACGGCTTAACGCCCCGGGTGCCAGCTGAAACCGCCGGGCCTGCTGCACAATCGCCAGGTCATCCACGTTGTCGATAGCAACGGTCAGGTGCAGGCCCCCCTCGCCGCCAAACAGTTCATAAGGATGCCTGAGCTCTTGAGCCAGAATCTCCCGCAGCTGCTGCTGACGTTTACGGTATAAACGGCGCATGGCGGCTAAATGACGTGCGTAGTGCCCCTCTTCAATGAACAACGCCAGCGCCCTCTGTTCGGCCCGATGGCCGCCGCGTAATAGCGAACCAATGGCGCCACGTGCGGCCTCCGCCAGCGCGGGAGGCATCACCATAAAGCCAATGCGCAGCGACGGAAATAGCGTTTTGCTGAATGTCCCCAGATAAACCACCGGCGCCTGCCTGGCCATCCCCAGCATGGCCGGAATGGGCTCACCGCTGTAGCGAAACTCACTGTCGTAATCATCTTCAATAATCCATGAATCATGCCGGCGGGTATACTCCAGTAGCGCCAGTCGCCTCCCGGCGCTCATCACTGCTCCGCAGGGATATTGATGGGAAGGTGAAGTAAAGATCAATCGCGGCGCTTCACTATCATTATGACTATCAAAACGCATCCCTTCATGATCAACCGGCACGCCCTCTATATGAAGTCCGGATTTGAGAAAGATGCTTTTTGCTCCCGGATAGCCGGGTTCTTCTACCCATGCCGTATCGCCAGCGACGCTCAGCAAATGCGTGCATAAATCGACGCCTTCCAGCGCACCTTCCGTAATCACAATCTGGCTGGCTTCACAGCGGATCCCCCGCGAGAGCGCAAGGTGGCGGGCAATGGCTTTTCGCAGTACGAGCTCTCCCTGCGCATCGCCGTAGCCCAATAATGCGCTTCCCTCTTCACGCAGTACGCGATCCAGGAGCCGGCGCCAGATGGAAAGCGGAAAGTAGTTAACCGCAGGCATTCCCGGCGTAAAGAGCAGCGTGGGTGAATCACGATGGATTGCCGCTGGTAATCCCTGTAAGTATTCAGGGAGCACAATATGGCGCGCCTCAACGTCCCCCTCTCCCTGAGTTCCTAAAGGCGCGACGGACGTCCCCTGGCGGCTACGTAATAAATACCCCTCTATCGCCAGTTGCTCCAGCGCGCCGTTGACGGTGTTGCGCGACAGTCCCAGACGCTGGGCCATGGTGCGCGAGCCGGGTAAACGGCTATCACCTGCCAGCGCCCCCTGCAAAATCGCCTCGCGTAGTGTCTGATAGAGCGTACGCTGCAGGGTTCCACCTCCCCTGCCGCGCAGGGCCTGCTCCAGTAAAGCAAAAAAAGCATCATCCGGAATATTCATCATCGCTCCTCGTGGCACCCTAAAAACATACTCCTGTGGCTCTTTTTATGGAACCAACAAGCGCCTAATCTCGCAGCATTCACCTGCCAAAGGAAAACCTCATGAGCCATCTTAATCAATTCGATCAACCCGTTGGCGCAGCCCTGCCCGACTGGCTGCCCCGTCCGCATCCTGAAAGGTTGAATCTGCAGGGCCGCCTTTGCCGCCTTGAGCCATTGCGCTCCACGCACGCCGGTGCGCTGTTTGACGCCCATCGGCTGGCCCCGGACACCCGAAGCTGGACGTGGCTGCTGCGTGAGCCGGATAACAGCGTAGAGGAATACCGCGCGTGGATAGAGCACGTTTCCGGGCAGGCCGATGCCATTCACTTTGCCGTGATAGATCAACGGACAGACCAGCCCGTCGGCTCACTGGCGCTGATGAGAATCGATGCTAAAAATGGCGTTGTTGAAGTCGGCCACGTTCACTTCTCGCCTTTACTAAGCCGGACGGCGATGGCCACCGAGGCCCAATGGCTGCTGATGCATTATATTTTTGCAACGCTCGGCTATCGTCGCTACGAGTGGAAATGCAACAGTTTGAACGAGCCTTCACGCCGGGCGGCGCTGCGGCTGGGATTTCAGTATGAGGGGCGTTTTCGTCAGGCGCTGGTGATAAAGGGCCACAACCGCGATACCGACTGGTTTTCGATTATCGATTCCGAGTGGCCGCAGATTGACAAGGCAATGCAGCAGTGGCTGGCCGCCGACAACTTTAGCGCCGACGGCCGGCAGTTACGAACGCTGGAGAGCTTCCGTTAACGTCTCTTCTTGCGCCCCTGGACGGCCTTAAAGCGAGGATTACTTTTGCAGATAACGTACAGCCGCCCTTTACGCTTGACGATCTGGCAATCCGGGTGGCGCTGTTTCGCGCTACGCAATGAGTTGAGTACCTGCATTATTTACTCCTTTTCGCATCAATAAAACCGCCGAAGCGCTGGCGGAAACGTGCGGTGCTGCCTTCATTGTTGAAGGCCTTCTGTTTGCCGGTGTAATACGGATGCGATTTGGAGGAGACATCGAGCGTTACGTAGGGATACGTCTCGCCTTCCAGCTCAATTTCGCGCTCGGTACGGATCGTTGATCCGACTTTGAAGTATTCATTGGCGCTGGTATCGTGAAAAACCACCGTACGATAATGCGGATGAATATTGGGTTTCATAGCGACCTCAATCATTACGTTATAACATAACATCATGGTACGCCCGGTGAATACAAAGATCAACCCTGAGAATGGAAGGGGCTAAAGGGCGGCGCAGGCCGCCCGTTGCGGATTAAGGATTAAGGATTAAGCTGATGCGCCAGCGCTCTGAGCTGTTCGGCAATAGACTGCAGGTTTTTACCCGGCTCCGTTTTTGGCCCGGTAGAGTGGCGCACGACCAGACGAGCCGGAAGGATAGAAGAAGTATGAGATGTCTCGCGATCGCCGCTATCGAGAAGGCGCCGGACGGCCTCTTTTCCTTGTAAATCAAGATCCAGCGAAACGGTGGTGAGCGCCGGGTAAAAGAACGAACTCTCATAGGTGTCATCATAACCAATAACCGATTTTTCCCCCGGAATCGGCACCTGATGTTGGTGAAACGCGCTCAGTACGCCCAGCGCCATCTGATCGTTACCCACCAGAACGGCGGTAAAGTTTGGCGTCTCCCGCAGCATTTGCAGCGCGCCGGCATAGCCGCTCTGCGCATCCCAGTTACCGCGAATCACCGTGACCGGCTGCAGGCCATATCCCTCAAGGGTCTCAATCCAGCTTTTAAGACGCAGTTTGGCCGATACCGAGCTTTCCGGGCCGGCTAGCAGCGCGATCTCCCGATGCCCCATTTCATAGAGATATTTGACGCTGGCCCGGGTGCCGTCAGCCGGGTTAAACGAAACGTTAAACACGGAGCTGTAGGGGTCAACATCTAAAAAAAGACAGACGATATCATCGTTATCAGCGGCAATTTTTTGAGCCAGTTCAGTCTCCAGCGGCACGTTGATGATGACCTTATCTACCAGCTGAGACTTAAGTTCATTAATGGAATCTTGAATACTTTGGTTGACGCTCTCATCAATCATAGAGATGAGCACCTGATAGCCTTCTACATTCGCATAGCGTTTTACCGCAGCAGCCACCTGAGAAGGCGCGTGCAATGCGAGGGAGATGGTGACCAGGCCCACGGTGCGGCTTTGCTTTCCTACTAGCTGCTGCGCCAGGCGGTTTGGGACATAGCGCAGCTCCTCGATGGATTTCTCCACCTTGCTGCGTGTGGCTTTGGATACATTAGCAGATTTATTGAGTACCCTGGACACGGTCTGATAGGAGACGCCCGCATGGCGAGCAACGTCTTCTAAGGTCGCGCTTTTAGACTTCATAGTCCGGTTCCTTATGTTGTTATCCCTGGATTGTAACAGGGGCAATGTGAAAAAACGCTCATCGCCGCGTCCCCCGAACCACAATCATCACAAAAAGTATTACGCTCACAATACAACAAATTGTGAATGGACTCACTAGTCGTAACAAAACCCGCCAATTTATTTGCAGTTAATCACACTATAGCGATCATTCAATTGCCTGAATTCGGGTTTAGGCATTTTATGACATCGGTTATGTGAACGTAATACAAAACAATAAGAGGATAGACATGAACACTACGCTGCGCACACTCTCCGCTGCGTTGGCCGCTGCGCTGATTTCACCATCCGTGTTTGCTGCTTCCGCCACGCTTCCGGGTATCGATTTTCATGGCTATATGCGCGCCGGGGTTGGGGTCTCCGGCGACGGTAGTCAGGCCGAATGGCAAAAAAACAAAATTGGCCGTCTGGGTAATGAGTCCGATACCTACGGCGAGCTGGAGCTGGGATCAGAGGTCTATAAGAAGAATGACGTTAGCTTCTATCTTGATAGCATGGTCAGCATGGTCTCTGACGGTTCTAACGATAACGAAACCACGCTCGATGATGATGCCCAATTCGGCCTGCGCCAGCTCAACCTGCAAATCAAAGGGCTGGTCCCCGGCGATCCGAACGCGGTCATTTGGGGCGGTAAACGCTACTACCAGCGCCACGATCTCCACATCATTGATACCAAATACTGGAACATTTCCGGATCCGGTGCCGGGATCGAAAACTATACGCTCGGCCCGGGGGCCGTTTCATTTGCCTGGATCCGCGGAGATGCCAATGACGTCGACTACCGCGTCGATGGCGATAGCAACGTCAACATTAACTACCTCGACCTGCGCTACGCAGGCTGGAAGCCGTGGGCCGGTTCGTGGACCGAATTTGGTATCGACTACGCGATGCCGAATACCACTAAAAAGCAGGACTCCTACGGTGGTCTATACGATGCTGAAAACGGCGTCATGCTAACCGGTGAAATCAGCCAGGATATGCTGGGTGGTTACAACAAAACGGTGCTGCAGTACGCAAACAAAGGGCTGGCGCAGAACATGGTTTCCCAGGGCGGCGGCTGGTACGACATGTGGAACTACGTCAATGACGCCACCGGATACCGCGTGATTAATACCGGTTTAATTCCGATTACCGAAAAGTTCTCCATTAACCACGTTCTCACCTGGGGCTCCGCGGACAACATCACCGATTACACGGATAAAACGCGCATGCTGTCGCTGGTGGCTCGCGGGCAGTATCAGTTCACCGAATACGTGCGCCTGATTGGCGAAGTGGGTGGCTTTTACCAAAAAGATAGCTACAAGAACAATACTGATTATAAGCAGGCCGGTGAGAAATATACCATCGCGCTGGGCCTGGCCGATGGCCCTGACTTTATGTCTCGCCCGGAACTGCGCATTTTCGCTTCGTATCTGAATGACTCTGAAAACGGTAAACCGTTCGAAGATCAAACTGCCAATAATACGTGGAACTTTGGTGTACAGGTCGAGGCCTGGTGGTAGTCGTCATTTAACTGTTTTATCTCCAGCTGTAAGGTCGTTAATTACCCTCCGGTAATCATTATTGCCATTGAATGCTTTGTTTTCTTTTCGGGATAACTCATTATTGCGTTATCCCGTTTTATTTTATTTACGGCTGGCAAAGTGTTCGTCAAGTAATTGACGCAAAGCATCCGACTGTTTACCGAAAATAGCATGCACCTGCTGCCCAAGAATAATAACGCCAAGCGCTCCCTGCTGCTGTAGCGCCTGAGAGTCAACAATCGACAGATTATTCACCGTGACGCGTAAGCGGGTGATACAGGCGTCAACGTTGACAATATTCGCCTCGCCGCCAAAAGCCTGAATTAAACGTTCAATCTGTTGTTGTTCCGCCGGGCTTAACGTTACCGCCGGACGAGACTGGGAGAAATAATTCAGAAAGGATTTTAAACTCACCATAATAGACTCCTGATAAGCAGATAAAAAAACGCCTGCTCTTGCGAGCAGGCGTGGATAGAGAAAAATTACGCGTGACGGCTGAGAATGCGGCAATCCCACGCTTTTAAGGTCAACGGCGCGTTCAGTGCCGCGCCGGTGAGGCTGTCCTGATAGCCCTGCGGTAAGGTCACCTGCTGCTGCTGCGCGCTGTAGTTTTGCAGGAACACGTAGGTGGTCTCACCGTCCGTCCGTGCGGTCGCCACCACGCCCGGCGGGAAATCGGCTGCCACCGCACGCGGCAGCGACAGCTCTTTACTTATGGCGGTGAAGAAGTCCCGCTGGAAAGCCAGATCGTTGCGCGAAGCGACGTGCCAGGCCTTACCTTTACCCACGTGATTGACGGTAACCGCCGGTCTTCCCGCGTAAAAATCATCGCGGTAGGTCGCCAGCGGCTGCGCCGTTTCGGCATGGATCAGTTCACACAGATGGCGTACCTGATACGGTCCCTGCAGGCCCCCTTCATTGCCCGCCAGCCCCTGTACCAGGTTGCGTTCGCCGTCGTTCAGGCAGTCAATCTCTTCCGCCCAAATGCCCAGCAGTTTACGCAGCGGGCCCGGGAAACCGCCGAGATGGCAAAGGTCGGATTCGTTAACAATACCCGTCCAGTATGTTGTAACTAAATGACCACCGTTAGCCACAAACGCTTCGGCGCGTTCGGCAAATCCCTCACGAACCATATACAGCATTGGCGCAATGACCAGTTGATAAGCGCTCAGGTCAACGTCAGCATCGATAACATCAACCGCAATCCCCTGCTCCCAGAACGGACGGTAATGTTCGTTGACGGTATTTTCATACTCCATGCCGAGATTTCGCGGCCCCTGTGCATCATCCAGCGCCCAGCGGTTTTGCTGGTCGAAGATAATCGCCACTTTCGCATCCGTCCGGCAGCCCACGACGCCCGGCAGCTGGCTTAACATCTCGCCGAGCGCCGTCACTTCACGACCCACGCGCGTATCCAGATGACCGACATGATCGATAATCGCGCCATGAAACTTCTCAACCGAACCGCGGCTCTTACGCCACTGGAAGTACTGCACCGAATCCGCGCCGTGCGCCACCGCCTGCAGAGAAGAGAGAATATGCATTCCCGGTTTCTTCAGCTTACTGGTCAGCTGCCAGTTGGTCGCGCTCGGGGTGGATTCCATTAACACAAACGGTTTGCCGCCCTTCAGGCTGCGCATCATGTCATGATACATAGCGGTGTAGCAGGCCAGCGTGGTTTCATCTTTATCACGGTGCCACATGGGGTAGCTGTCCCATGAGATAAAGTCCAGCACCTGCGCCAGCTGCCAGTAGTCGTAATCGTAGAAATACTCCATAAAGTTGGTTGTTACCGGCAGCGCAGCATTTGCCGCTTTCAGCGGCGCAATTTCGTGGCGGCAGAAGTCCGTCACCTGAGCGGTATTAAAGCGATGCCAGTCCAGGTTCAGACCATGAATGGAGACTTCCCCCTGCGGGGCCGGAGATTCGATCTGCGACCAGTCGCTGTAGGTGTGGCTCCAGAAGGTGCTCCACCAGGCGTGATTGAGGTTATCCAGCGTTTCATAGCGCGCTTTCAGCCAGTCGCGGAAACGCTCCTGGCACAGGCTACAGTGGCACTCTCCTCCGTATTCATTGGAGATATGCCAGCCCAGCACCGCCGGATGCTGCGAGTAGCGCTCCGCCAGCAGGGAATTTATTTTCAGGGTTTTATCACGGTAGACCGGCGACGACATACAGTGATTATGACGTCCACCGTGTAGCGCAGGCACCCGATCGCGACCGACGCGCAGGACCTGAGGATATTTCTGCGACATCCAGGCCGGGCGCGCGCCGCTTGGGGTCGCGAGAAAGACATGAATGCCGGCGGCATAGAGTTTATCCAGAATACTGTCCAACCAGCCAAACTCAAATACGCCTTCCTGAGGTTCAAGTTTCGCCCAGCTAAATATCCCTACCGACATGACATTACATTTTGCCTGCTGCATCATGGCAATATCTTTATCGATAATATCGGGATAGTTCTCCCACTGCTCCGGGTTATAGTCGGCGCCATGCAATAGCGCATTGACCTTCGGACTCAAAGGCGCAAATTTTTTCATAATAAACATCCTGAAGTGTAAAGCTGAATAATTAATTGAATACCTTCATCGACGGTAATGCTTTTCCCTGGCAATCAAACAGCGCCTGATTTTCCCGGGCATTCCCCTCTTTCCATTCATCATGGATATATTTCATTCCGGCAGGCGTCGCCCAGGTATTTCCCGGTACGGCAATCCACGTCGGCTCCCAATAAAAAATACCTTTACCGCGGTGGTCCGGTACGTCCGCAACGGCCTGCATTAAGTCGTGAATATAATTATATTGCCCCTGTACGGTGGCAGGATAACCGCCATCCTTTTCCTCTTTCGCCTGGAAACTATTTTCGGCGTTGTCGCAGTTTTCCAGGGTATAGGCGTAAGCGGCTTCCACCACTATCACGTCTTTGTTATAGCGCTTGCTGATATCGTCCATATTGGCTTTCAGCGCGCTAATCGGACCATTCCAGTAGGTGTACATCGACAGACCAATGATGTCGTAAGGCACGTTGCGCTTGCTGATTTCATCAAACCACCAGCGGAAGGTGTCGTTTTTCGTGCCTTCGGCCAGATGAAGCATAATTTTAATCTGCTCGCCGCCGGTGAGGTTTTCCTTCAGGCCGTCAATGGCGGCGTTAAGCAGCCCCGCCAGGCGATCGAACTCGCCGCCGCCCTGCCCCCAGCTTTTGCCCTCCGGCCACAGCATACCGCCGTTGATCTCGTTGCCGATCTGGACCATATCCGGCAGCACCCCCTCCTGCTTAAAGCGGGCAATCGTGTCGCGGGTGTAGTCGTGGATCGTGGTTTTCAGCTGCGGATAATCCATTTTCTCCCAGGCCTTCGGCTTGAACTGCTTGCCCGGATCGGTCCAGAAATCGCTGTAGTGAAAATCAAGCAGCAGCTTCATACCCTGCGCTTTTGCGCGCTTCGCCAGCGCCAGCGTCGCCGCCAGATCGTTATCGCCGCCGCCGTAGCGCTGACCCTGGGCGTCTTTTGGATCCACCCACAGGCGCAGGCGAACATAGTTCACGCCGTCGGCCTTCAGAATCGCGATCGGATCCTGCGGCTGATTGTTGTGGTTAAAGAACTTCGCGCCGTGCTTTTCCGCATCCAGCAGCGTAGAGATATCCGCGCCTTTAATAAAATCAGCGGGCATATTGCTAAACGCCTTCGTTTGCAGCGCATCTGCCGCCAGCGTACCGGCGGAAAAACAGCATGCCAGAGAAACAGCAAGCCACGCGGGTGTTAATCTTTTCATGGGGTTATCCTTTTGTACTGCCTGAGGTGAGGCCGGAAACAAAGTATTTTTGTAGCGCCAGATAGAGAATTGCCACCGGGACGGCAATCAGCACCGCGCCCGCCGCGTAGGTGGTATAGCTGGCGCCCATTTTCTGCGCCACCAGGTTATACAGGCCAATCGGCAGCGTGTATTTATCCGGGGTACGCAAAATGGTGCTGGAGAGGATGAAATCCCCCAGCGGGCCGGTAAATGAAAACAGCGCCACCACCGCCAGAATCGGCTTCGACAGCGGCATAATGATTTCGATAAAGATGCGGAAGCTGCTGGCGCCATCCATCCGCGCGGATTCATCCAGATCTTTGGGGATCGCGTCCAGATACCCCTTCATGAGCCAGGTATTCATCGGGATCATGCCGCCAACGTAGATCAGCACCAGCGCCAGATGGCTGTTGATCAACCCCAGCAGCTGAGAGAGAACAAAGATCGCAATCAGCGCTGAGAACTGCGGGATCATCTGCAGCAGCAGAAACAGCATCAGCCCGTTCTGCCGCCCTTTGAAACGAAACCGGGAGAACGCATAGGCCGTGAAGCTCACGCTGATTAAGGTCAACACCATGGTCATGAAGCTGATTTTCATCGAGTTCCAGTACCAGGTGAGATAATTCACATTGCCGTTAAACAGATCCGCGTAATGCTGGAACGACAGGTTTTCAGGAATAATCGACGTACTCAGCAGACTGTTCCCGGCGTTCAGAGACGCCCCTACCGTCCAGACCAGCGGATATATAATGATCGTCGATACGAAGAGGACCACCAGCCAGGTGAGAGACAGGCGAATCCACTTTTCGCGTTTAATACTCGGTGATTTAGCCATGTTGCTTCCCTTACGCCATGTCGTCGTTTTTGAAGGATTTCGTGGCGCGGAACTGCCACAACGCCAGGCCGACGACAAAAATCGACAGCAGAATCGTGATGGTGGCCGCGATGGCGTATTGCGAAGACGACATCGTTAATTTGTAGATCCACGACACCAGAATATCCGTACCGCCGGCATTCGACCCGGCTACCGCCGGTCCGCCGTTATTGAACAGGTAGATGATATTGAAGTTGTTAAAATTGAAGGTGTACTGAGTGATGATGATCGGCGCAATGGAGTAGAGCACCAGCGGCAGAGTAATGGTCCGCAGGCGGGTAAACGCGCTGGCGCCATCCATGGTGGCCGCTTCATACAGATCGTCCGGGATCGCCTGCAGGACGCCGGTGGTCATGGCGAAAACAAACGGAAAGCCCAGCCAGGTTTGCATCATGATCAGCGCCGTTTTAGTCCAGAACGGGTCGGTCAGCCAGGCCTTCGGCGTGATGCCAAAGAAGGACAAAATGGCGTTGTTAATCACCCCGAATGAATCATTGAACATGCCGGCAAAAACCAGAATCGTCACGAAGCCCGGCACCGCCCACGGCAGAATGAAAATTGTGCGGATCATCGGCTTAAAGCGCAGATCTTTCTGGTTGACCAGAATCGCCAGCAGCACGCCGACGGTACATTGCAGGGTCGTCGCCAGCAGCGTCCACACCACCGTCCACTGCAGTACGTCAAAGAAGGTCGAGCGCCAGATGGATAATGTGAAGATATTGATGAAGTTTTTGAATCCCACCCAATCCACCAGCTTCGCCGGCGGCGTGTGATAAAGGTTGTAGTTAGTAAAGGCGATAGCAAAACCAAACAGGATCGGGAAGATGACCACAAACACCAGCAGTATGAAGCCGGGCGTGATCATCAGATACGGGAAACCCTCGCTGAGCAGCATCTGATACTGCTTGCGTACGCTATTCAGCGCCATGCCTTCATCGCGCTTTTTGCCGTTAACCCAGGCATCGCGCAGCGAGAGGAAATAGACCAACAAACCGAATGCGGTAATCAGTACGCTGATTATCCCTTCCGCCAGCAGGAAAATAGAGTTATCCCGCGGGACTTCCTCGCCTAAGGTATATAACCCCCACAGGCCTTCGCTGAGAAAGTCATAGAAAATGCTCATAAAACTGCTCAGCAGCACCAGGAAGACAATCCCCTTCAGCCACTGGCGGTGATAAAACTGCCCAAAACCCGGCACGATAGCCAGCAACAGGCCGCACCACGCATGGCGTCCTGCGCCGCGCGCTTCGGCAATATTTTCGCTGGGATTGATAATCACACACGACTCCTTCTGAAAACGGGAGGTCGGCCCTCCCGTTCTGTTACATCACCGAATTATTGATTGCTGGCCTGCATGGCTTCGATCTGCATCTTGATCTGCTTTTCAGCGTTATCGAGCGCCGCTTTCGGCTCCTGTTTACCGGTCAGGCTAAGCTCGAGCGCGGCGTTCGCCGGGCCCCATACCTCACCCATTTCCGGGATCCCGGGCATCGCCGTCGCCCGCGCTGACTGCACCGCCACCGCGCTGGCCTTTTCGTCATTCTTAATCAGCGGATCGTCAATCATGGCCTTCAGCGGCGGGATTTCTCCGGTGGCGACATAACGCGCTTTCACGTACTGCGGCTGGTTGATGAACTCGATAAACTGCTGCGCCAGCGCTTTATCTTTACTCCACGTCGAGACGACATAGCCCTTCACGCCGAGGAAGGAGCTCATCGGTTTGCCATCCGGCAGCGTCGGCAAAGGCGCGACGCCATAATGAATGCCTGCCGCTTCATACGGCTGGAAGGCCCACGGGCCGTTAATCACCGCAGCCGCTTTCTTCTCGGTGAACAGCGAGTCGATGGCGTTCAGCCCGTTATCGCCGAGGATCCCCGCCGGGAATACCTTGTCGGTGTAGAATTTTTTCAGGAAAGTCACCGCTTCCACCGCGCCTGGCTTATTCAGGCCGACATCCTGCGGGTTGAAGCCGCCTTTGTCGTTTTTGCCAAAGATATAGCCGCCCATTGGGCCAATAGCGCCCCAGCTGTAATAGATCTGGTCAAACTTCGCCAGCAGGCCGTACTTACCCTCTTCGCGCTGCTTCTTCGAATAGTCGAACCAGTCCTGCAGGCTATCCAGCGGCTTATCGATCAGGTCTTTGTTGTAAATCAACACCAGGGTTTCCACCGCTTTCGGTACGCCGTAAAGCACGTTATCCATATGGAACGCGTTGATTGATGCCGGCGTAAAGGCCTCCTGCTTCGCCTGGTCCAGCGTCAGGGGAGACAGCAGTCCCTGGACGACCGCACCGCCTAGCTGGTCATTAGGGATCACCAGCACGTCCGGGCCAATGCCCGCCGGGCCATCAAGGCGTAGCTTTTCCAGCTGCTGGGCGTACGGCATTTCCTGCACGTTCACCTTAACGTTGAACTGCTTTTCAAAATCGCTTACCGCGGCCTTAATGCCGTCGGATTTTTTGATGTCTTCCCAGACGTTGAGCTGTCCGGCCGCGTGCGCCTGCAGGCTAACCAGCTGCCCGGCAGCCAGAGTAGTAAGGATCAGTGCAGCAAGAGTGTTCTTTTTCATTATCAACCTCATGTGAAGGTATAACAATTTAATGGTTTTTATTGGGCGATGTGACTTCCGAGAATCTTTCAGTTAACTGATAAACGGTGATTCATAAACAAATATGCCGTTATTCCTGATTTGTTATACGGTACGCTTTGAATGCTGACAAAACTACTGAAAGCTGCCAGTTGTGTGATCGTGATTGCAGAAATGAAACATCGATATAGGGCGCTAAAACTCTGGAAGTTATAGTCACTGCATGATTTTAGTGTCGTTGAGCATCGCCCGGCTGAATTGTTACACGTTATACAAATAATGCGTCACAGCCCAAATCCCAACGGCAAAAACGGCTACTAACCCGGGGAGTGTTGATGTCCAATATACGACTGAGGAATGTCACCAAACGGTTCGGCAGTACAGTGACGCTGCATCAGGTAAATCTTGATATTGAAGATGGCGAGTTTGCGGTTTTCGTCGGTCCGTCAGGCTGCGGCAAATCGACGCTACTGCGAATGATTGCCGGTCTCGAAGAGGTCAGCGAAGGTGAAGTGCTTATTGGCGATGAGGTGATGAATGATGTCGTTCCTGCCCATCGCGGCGTCGCCATGGTATTCCAGTCCTATGCGCTCTACCCGCATATGACGGTAGCGGAAAATATGGGCTATGGCCTGAAGGTGAATAAAGTGCCAAAAGATGAAATTCGCCGCCAGGTTGAAATGGTGGCGAAAACGCTGCAGCTCTCTCATCTGCTGGATCGCAAACCTAAGCAGCTTTCCGGCGGCCAGCGCCAGCGCGTGGCGATCGGTCGCGCCATCGTGCGTAATCCACGGGTGTTTATGTTTGATGAACCCCTCTCCAACCTGGATGCCGAGCTGCGCGTTGAGATGCGCCTGCATATTGCTAAACTGCATCATGAACTCAAAACCACCATGGTTTATGTCACCCACGATCAGGTTGAAGCGATGACGCTGGCCGATAAAATCGTGGTGATGAACTACGGCAAAGTTGAGCAGATGGGTTCGCCGATGTCGCTGTATTACAACCCGGTCAATAAGTTCGTTGCGGGATTTATCGGTTCGCCGAAAATGAACTTCCTGCCCGCGACGGTCACCGCATGGCAGCCGGGCCAGCTTAGCGTGAAAATGGCGCAAGATCATAATCTGACGCTCAATATCACCACATCGCCGCTGCAGCCCGGCGCTGCCGTTACCCTCGGTATTCGCCCTGAACATCTCTCAACTGATGTGAATATCGGTACCGTAGTTGAGTTTCAATGTGAAGTCGTGGAGAGACTGGGTAACAACACCTATCTGTTCGGCCAGTGCTACGGCCACGATAACGTCAAAATTCTGCTGCCCGGCGACGTTCATTTCCGTCCATGGCAGAAGATAAGGGTCGCGTTTGACGATCGCTACTGCATGGTCTTCGACGAAAACGACCAGCGGATTAGCGCTGACATCGCTGCGCCGGACGCCCATTAAGCGCAACATATGACTGTCATGATTGCGCTTTAGAATATGAATCTGTGCTGACAACGCTTATTGCCAGCATACCAGCCCTCGTTTTTCTCCGCGACGCTCCAGGCCTTGGGCGTCGCGGTTCATCCACTGTTAGCCCGAATTCGTTGCTATCTTGCGGTTCGGGCCTTTTTCTACCCCGTGCTGAACCCTCTTTTATCTTTCGCGTATACTCATCGAACCCCTCAATAAAATAAGGAAATACTCATGACGACCCGGCATCAGGTGAGTCTGGTTACAGGGGTATTGATACTCGCCATTATCCTGCCGGTCGCGCTGAGCATCTGGCTGGCAATGCAGCAGGCCAAAGAGCAATTTTATAGCGAACTGGACAACTTTTCCGTCCGCGTACTGGCCCGCGTTCAGCAGGTTGCCGATCAGGCAAGAGAGGCGCTGAACGAAGCTGATGCGCATGCGGCTACCACCTGCAGTCCGCAGCATTTGCTCACGATGCGACGGATCGCCTATACCCATCGCTACGTTCAGGAAGTGCTGTGGTTACATGAGGGTATTCCGCAGTGCTCTTCCCTCGAAGATCATCAGGTTTCGGTTACCTTTCCTGCTCCCGACCATATCACGGCCGATGGCTATCGTACCTGGCTTACCTCAGTTAACGACCTGGGTCTGAAACATAAAATGACGGCCATGGGCAGCGAGCATCACGTGGTGATGATCGATCCCGTGTCGTTTATCGATGTCATTCCATTAGGCCATGAAGAGATTCACACGCTCTTGTTCGGCACGCAGCGCGATCAAATCATCATTAGCAGTAAACCGCTCAACGCTGCCGTCTGGGAGAAAATTAAGCATCAGTATGCCAGGACCCTAACCCTCGATAGCACCGTTTATCGTCTTCATCGTCTCCCGGAGCTGGGGCTGGCCATTGCCACCTGGTCCTCGACGGTGCCGCTGCAGAAAAAGCTACATCAGCAGCTGATGCTGTGGCTGCCGATTGGTCTGTTCACCAGCCTTCTGGCCTCATTTCTGCTGCTTCGCCTGCTGCGGAGGCTGCGCTCACCGCGTAATGGGATGCTGGACGCGCTGAATTCTCATGCCATCCAGGTTTATTACCAGCCCATTATTTCGCTGCAGAGTGGAAAGATCGTCGGCGCGGAGGCGCTTGCTCGCTGGAGGCAGCCCGATGGCAGTTTCTTATCGCCGGATATTTTTATTCCGCTTGCCGAACAAACCGGGCTGATTACCCGCTTAACCGAAGATATTGTACGAAAAATTTTTACCGATCTCGGTACCTGGCTGCGGCAGCGCCCGGAGATACACATCTCGATAAACCTGTCGGTTGATGATTTGCGTTCGCCAAGGCTGCCGATGCTGTTACAAGATCAGCTTCAGCGCTGGGGCATCAGCGCTCAGCAGATCATTCTGGAAATCACCGAGCGCGGTTTTGTCGACCCGCAAACCACTCTGCCAGTCATCGCCGGCTATCGTCAGGCAGGACACCGTATCTCCATCGATGACTTCGGCACCGGCTATTCCAGCCTGAGCTATTTACAAAAGCTGGACGTTGATACCCTAAAAATCGATAAAGCATTTGTCGATACGCTGGAGTGTGAATCGCTGACGCCGCACATCATTGAAATGGCGAAAGCGCTCAATCTGGCGACCGTCGCAGAAGGCGTCGAAACCGAAAGCCAACGCGACTGGCTGCGCATGCATGGCGTGCTGTATGCCCAGGGCTGGCTTTATAGTAAGGCGCTGCCAAAAGAGAAATTTATTCTGTGGGCCGAGAATAACCTTAAGGCGTATTCATCGCCGTCCGGAACACATGATGACTGAGCCTATTTCAGATAGGATTTTATCACCTGCATCACCACATCAAGGTCAGCCTCACGCTGACCTTCTTCCGGCTCCTTCACGACATGATCCGTTAAATGCCCCTGGATAACCTGCATCATCATGCCGTTTACCGCACCGCGAATGGCAGCCAGCTGCTGTAGAACCTCTGCGCATTCATGCTCGCGGTTAAGCATTTTTTCCAGCGCGGCGCTTTGCCCCTGAATTTTCTTCAATCGGGTCAATAACATCTTCTTGTGACGAACGGTATGTGACATTTCGCGATCCACTATTTGATTAATCGATCGTTTCCACTAACGACCCTTGTATGCAATCAGAACAGCATAACATGCCCTACTCCCCCGGAGTATTTTTCTACTGGGGGGTAGTATTTATGTACTGGGGGGGAGTAGCATACAAGCACTTTTTAGTTAGGGATCACGTTATGAACGATTTCGCTTCACTCCTGCAGCAGGGCAACGCCTGGCTATTTATTCCCAGCGCGATTCTGCTGGGCGCGCTGCACGGCCTTGAGCCCGGGCACTCAAAAACCATGATGGCGGCATTTATCGTGGCGGTGCGCGGAACATTAAAGCAGGCGGTGCTGCTGGGGCTGGCGGCGACGGTATCGCATACGGCGGTGGTCTGGCTGGTGGCCATGGCAGGTCTGTGGCTCGGCCGCGGCTGGAATGCGCAAACGTCGGAACCCTGGTTTCAGCTGATCTCAGGGGGCCTTATCGTATTGATTGCCTGCTGGATGCTGGCGCGTACCTGGCGCGAATCGCGTTCACATACCCATACCCATGACCATACCCATGACCATACCCATGAACATGAACATGAACATGAACATGAACATGAACATGAACATGAACATCATCACGATCGCCACCTTGCGCATCAACATCATCCTCACGCTCACCAACCTTCGCGGGTTGCCGCCGATGACTGGCAGGACGCCCATCAGCGCGCTCATGCGCAAGCGATCAATCGCCGCTTTAACGGCCAGCGGGTCACCACCGGGCAGATCGTCTTGTTCGGACTGACGGGGGGACTCATTCCCTGCCCGGCATCCATTACCGTACTGCTCATTTGCCTGCAGTTGAAAAAGTTCTCGCTGGGGGCAACCCTGGTACTGGGGTTTAGCGTTGGGCTGGCGATCACCCTGGTGGCTTCCGGCGCAATTGCCGCCCTCAGCCTGAAGCACGTGGCAAACCGCTGGCCCGGGCTGAACGATCTCTCGCGCAAAGCGCCGTGGATTTCCGGCACCCTGATTATGGTGGTGGGTTTTTATATGCTGCTGCATGGCTGGAGTCATCTGTAGCGCGTCTATCGCCATCCCCAAAAGCTATGGGGATGGCAAAGATGAATTACTCATCCAGAAGCGGGGCAAAGCCGCCGTATATCATTCGTTTTCCATCAAAGGGCATCGATTCGCCAAACTCTTTCATCCGCGGGTCGGCCATCATTTTGGCATTCGCGGCATCGCGAACCTCTTTAGAGGGATACTCAATCCAGCTGAACACCACCTCTTCACTCTCCTCCGCTTTCACCGCCAGGCGAAAATCGGTCAGCTTGCCATCCGGGACATCATCCGCCCAGCACTCGACCACGCGGAGTGCGCCAAACTCTTTAAATAATGGCGCGGCCTTTGCTGCCATCTCGCGGTATGCCTCCTTATTTTCCGCCGGTACGGCAACGACAAAACCATCAACGTACTTCATGAGTCTGCTCTCCGAAGTGAACAGTACGGCCGGAGAATCCGGCCGTATCTGAATTGATAAGTTTAGTCTCCAGGTCTGATGGCAGCGTAAAATCAGGAGATAGCCTCACCGGGTTTCGCCAGAGCCTTCCGCGCGGCTGGCTGATGAAACCACGGCAGACACAGCTGGATTAGCGGGCCGATAGTTAACGCATAGAGTACGGTTCCCACGCCAAACTTGCCGCCCATCATCCAGCCAATCAGCAGGACCGAAACTTCAATCGCGGTGCGGATACCGCGCAGCGACCACCCCGTACGAGCATGCAGACCGGTCATCAGCCCATCGCGCGGCCCGGGACCAAAGCCCGCGCCAATATACATCCCCGTCGCCAGCGCATTCAGTACGATAGCGCCCGCCAGCAGCAGGCTACGCGCCACCAGCGAATCCAACGGCGGCAGCACGGCTAAGGTCGCGTTTGCCGCCAGCCCCAGTACAATCACGTTGCTCACCGTACCCAGCCCCGGCATTTGCCGTAGCGGGATCCACAGCAGCAGCACTGCCGCTCCCGTCAGGATCATGACCGTACCAAAATCCAGATTAAACTGCTTACCGATCCCCAGATGAAAAACATCCCACGGATCGGCCCCCAGATTGGCATGCACAAATAACGCGGTCGACACGCCGTACAGGACCAGACCAATGTAAAGTTGCAACAAGCGACGTACCATTTTTCACCTCAGGGCAATTGCGATTTCCCTTATCATCAGTAAAAATGGATTGATAATTAATGGCCAGTTTTTAAAAAGTGGATTGCTATGTTATCTCGTCGCTTTGGTGCACAATCGCTGGTACGGCTGCTCGGTCACTGGCAGGAGTCCACTTCTCGCACGCCTATCTGGCGTCAGCTTGCAGAAGCGCTGCGCCTGCTCATCCTCGATGGCCGCCTGGCGCTGGAAACGCGACTGCCTGGGGAACGTGAACTGGCGGCTGCCCTGAATATCAGCCGCACCACGGTTGCCAGCGCGCTCGGTCAGCTTCGGGAAGAAGGCTATCTCTACAGCCGTCAGGGAAGCGGTTCGCGGATCGCCTTGCCGGAGCGTCCGGTAGAGGCGGCGGCCAAACAAACGGACCCGCTATCGGTGAATCTGGCCGTTGCCGCCCTTAGCGCCGGCCCCGAGATCCATCAGGCCTACAGCCAGGCCTTAAAGATCATGCCTGAACATTTATCCAACACCGGTTACGATCAACAAGGGCTCCCGCTTCTGCGCGAAGCCATCGCCCGCCGCTATAGCGAACGCGGGCTGCCAACCCGCAGCGATGAAGTGATGATCGTCAACGGGGCGCTTAGCGGCTTTGCGCTGGTACTGCGTTTATTCACCGGGCCCGGCGATCGGGTGGTGGTAGATGCGCCAACTTACCCCATGGCGCTTAGCGCGATACAGGGCGCATCATGTCGTCCGGTTAGCGTGGCGTTACCGCAGCAGGGATGGGATTGCGACGGTCTGGCGGCAACGATTGCCCAAACGGCTCCGCGTCTGGCCTGGCTGATGCCGGATTTTCATAATCCCACCGGCCGCTGTATGGATAGCGCAACGCGCCAGCGGGTAGCGGACATCGCCGCACAAACCCGCACCACGCTGGTGGCAGACGAAACGATGGTGGATTTATGGTATGACGCCCCGCCGCCGCCGCCTTTAGCGGCATTTAATCCTGATGCCCCGGTGATAACCATCGGTTCAGCGGGAAAAAGCTTCTGGGGCGGCCTGCGCATAGGTTGGATCCGCGCTTCTTCGCGAACCATTGCTTCGCTAGTTCAGGCCCGCGACTCTCTCGATCTCGGCTCCCCGCTGCTGGAACAGCTGGCCTGCTGCTGGTTACTTGAGAATGAGCACAGGCTGCTACCGTCACGGCGCGCCATGCTGGCGACTCGCCGGGATATGTGCGGCGCGCTGATGGCGGAATATTTTCCCCACTGGCACTTCACGCCGCCGGAAGGAGGACTCTCTTTTTGGGTGGAATTACCGGGAATGCTGGCGACGCTCTTTTCCGTTCGCGCTGAAAGCCGGGGAATTCACATCGGGACGGGAACTCGCTTTGGCCTGGCCGGCGCGTTTGATCGCTATTTGCGTTTGCCCTTTACCCTTTCGGATGACGAACTGCGCAGCGCGTTTACGACATTGCAGCCGTTGTGGCATAGTCTGACTGAGCAGAAAGAGAGTTTCCGCCTGAGGAAAATCATTTAAGAAAATATCGACGGGCTGGAGCCAGCCCGTCAAAAACCATCATCCATGACGCATATGAGATGTTTTTATAAAATTGCGCTTCAATTTTGTCTTTCTGACGTGTCAGCCCGATGACAAAATTGCAATAGTTTCATTAATGCTGACGCGGGATCGGAAACCCTTTCAGAGAAATAATAAAGCCGTCTTCATCTTTTTTTATTTTTGCCCCTGTGTCACACCAGTCGGAGGCAATGCGAAAGAACTCATCGCTACCGATATTCCAGTTCAGGCGTACGTGCTTAACGTATCCGGAACGCAGCATATCGCAGGCTTCGCTATAGTTGCTGGCTGTAGAGAGTTGTTGTTTCATTTTTTCTTCTTCAGAATTTTACGTAATGCTTTGATTTCTTTAGGGGTTAATGGAGACGCTTCCTCTTCGGTATGCTGGCTATCGATATCTTCTTCCGAAACCCCCGCCTCGTCTGCTGATTCCGCTACCTGAAAGGCCAGCAGCAGCAGTTTCTCCGTAGCTGTTCCTAAATTTTCGTTATTTTCTTCCGCATACTGACGCAGCTTTTCTTTTAACTCGCCATCAATTTTTACGTTCAGAACCACAGTGGTCATAGTCACGCTTCCCGTGAAATAAAATCATCATATAATTAATACACGAAGTTAACATGCTGATCCAGAGATATATTTTTAGCTTATATCAAACAACATTTTCCCATGAATAATCTGCACGTTATATATGACATAAAGATGACAATAATATTTCAGTTAAATTTCAAATTTATGACGTAGTGAATTTTTTGGCATAAAAAATAGAGGGTTTAGAAACCAAAAATACTCACAATATATTTGTGGATATTAAATATGAAGGCTGAGGGAAACCATGGAATGAATGCGAATAGCGAGAGGGTACCCTGAAATGGGTGGGGGCCCTGCCAGCTACATCCCGGCACACACGTCGTCTGCTCTGGCTGCTTCCTTCCGGACCTGACCTGGTAAACAGAGTAGCGTTGCGGGAGAACCAACAGAGCCCCCATTGAGAGCGTTAGTTACCTAACGCGCTGGCGCATTATCCCTGCTGAACCCCTGAATTGCAAGCCGCCGGCGATTGGGTGCTGGTTTATTGCGCAAAGTCGCGTCTACAGCGGCTTCTCACCGTAAAATGGCCCCGATCCCCTTATGAGATTGCGAGCACACTCTCAGCGGAAATCCTCGCCAGCGGCCATAATGAGGCTTATCTACCGTCTTTTTTAATCAACGCACTGTCTCAATGGTATATGAATGAGTGAATCACCGCGTTTAATCACTACCCTGGCGATGCCGGCCATCGCCGAAGTGACCGTTTCCTTCCGCGGTTTAAACTTTCTGCGTCCGGAGGTCATCCTCGATTTTGTGACGATTAGCAATAATCAGCTGCTCGCCGTCACCCCGGTCGCGCTGCTCTACTCTACCGTCGGCGTCCTTCAGCACATTGAATTACGTAAACTCCCCATCGACGTCAGCGGTCGCGTGGTGTATCCGATATCAACGCTTAAGCTTCCGGCAATGCGCGCAAAGCTGGTGATTAACGCCCAGTCAAAACGCCTGAAGTTTCTTGAAACACTGCTGAGCAATACGGCGAATGAAAATGTTCATGGCATGCAGGTGCTGGGTCTGGCGCTGGAATTTACCATCGTTAAATCGGCCTGACCCGCTATCTGTACAGCCCGTCATACAACGCTTATCCTGAGCCTTTTCCGGCAACAGGACGTACTATGGATTCTCACGATACTTTTCCGCAGCGGGTCTGGCAGATAGTAGCCTCGATTCCAGAGGGATACGTTGCCACCTACGGCGACATTGCTCATCTGGCGGGTTCACCGCGAGCGGCTCGCCAGGTGGGCGGAGTATTAAAGCGCCTGCCGGAAGGATCGACTCTCCCCTGGCATCGGGTCGTCAACCGCCACGGCGATATCTCCCTTACCGGACCAGATCTGCAGCGCCAACGCCAGGCGCTACTGGCGGAGGGCGTCCAGGTTTCAGGCAGCGGACATATTGATCTCCAGCACTACCGCTGGATTTATTGAAGGCAAAAAAATGCCCCTGTAAAGGGGCATGGTGGGGAGTTACTGGGCAGCAGGAGCGCTGTTGTTCGCCACCGGCACCGCCGTTTGCTGAACCGGCACCAGCACCAGATCGGCCCGGTTACCGCCCTGGTTAATCACCGTCTGCACGGTATCGGTAATAAACATCAGCTGACCGTTAACGGTAATCGCCGCGCTGAGAAGAATGCGGGCATTAGGCTGAATTTGCGCCTGGTTATAGGGCAGGACAAAGTTAAACGGCGCCTGCTTCCCTTCGGTCCTTACCGCTTTTTGCGACAGCACGTGCGCTGGCGCATCGGCCAGAGACGCATCCGACAGGGTTACGGTCAATACCGCGTCCGGCGGTAACGCCACGCGCTGTCGAATATTGATGGTCCCGGATACGTTAGGCTGCTGCTGCGAGGAGCTTAGTGAGGCAATGCCATAAGGATCGGGCGCCGCCTGGTTCGCTGCATTGCTGTTGTGGTTGTTCGCACAGGCAGACAGCGTAGCCGCTACGGCTAAAGCACTTAACATATAGGCAAATTTCATTCTTTTCTCCTTTTCATCCCTTCTTTAACAGGAGTACATCCAGCCACAATCGGGGACAGGACATTAGTATCGTGAATAAGTGTGGCACAGATCTCAGATCTCTTCCTGGAAAAGAGCCCATATTCAGATTATTGAACCCATCGGACCACTTGCGATTCCAGGTTATACTTTGCCTCAATAACGCGCTGCGCCAGGCAGTCATCATTGATTGAGGATAACTATGAGTCAGGCACTAACCCATTTGCTGGCATTGTTAAATCTGGAAAAAATTGAAGAGGGATTGTTCCGCGGACAGAGCGAAGATCTGGGATTGCGACAGGTCTTTGGCGGCCAGGTAGTGGGTCAGGCGCTGTATGCGGCAAAAGAGACGGTGCCCTCAGAACGCCTGATTCACTCGTTTCACAGCTACTTCCTGCGTCCCGGCGATAGCCTGAAACCTATCATCTATGATGTTGAAGTCCTGCGCGATGGCAATAGCTTCAGCGCCCGCCGGGTGGCGGCGATTCAAAACGGGAAGCCCATTTTCTATATGACCGCCTCTTTCCAGGCGCCAGAACCCGGCTATGAACATCAGAAAACTATGCCAGCGGCACCCGCTCCGGACGCGCTTCCCTCCGAAACGGATATTGCCCGCAAGCTGGCCCACCTGCTGCCGCCGCAGGTCAAAGAGAAATTTCTCTGCGATAAACCGCTGGAGATTCGCCCGGTCGAATTCCATAACCCTCTGAAAGGACACGTTGCAGAACCAACGCGTCAGGTCTGGATCCGCGCCAACGGCGCAGTGCCGGAAGATCTCCGCACCCATCAGTCTCTGCTGGGCTACGCTTCGGATTTTAACTTCCTTCCCGTTGCCCTGCAGCCTCACGGCGTCGGTTTTCTGGAGCCGGGCATGCAGGTTGCCACCATCGATCACTCAATGTGGTTCCACCGCCCGTTCAACATCAACGACTGGCTTCTGTACAGCGTTGAGAGCACCTCCGCCTCCAGCGCGCGCGGTTTTGTCCGCGGCGAGTTCTACACTCAGGACGGTACGCTGGTGGCTTCCACGGTGCAGGAAGGCGTCATGCGTAATCGCAACGCATAAAAAAGCAGAGCCTCCCCGAGGGGAGGCTCTGCAGCTTCAGGAGATAACTCGTTTTATCAGGCGTTGTAGGCGTTTTCGCCGTGGCTGTTTACGTCCAGCCCTTCACGCTCTTGATCTTCCGGTACGCGCAGGCCAACGGTCATATCGGCAACCTTGTAACCGATAAAGGCGACGACGCCTGACCAGACGATGGTGATACCGATGCTTTCCAGCTGTACCAGAACCTGATGGCCCATGGTGACGCCTTCCGCGTAGCCCACACCGCCCAGAGAAGTCGCGGCGAAGATACCGGTCAGGATGCAACCTACGATACCGCAGACGCCGTGGACGCCAAACACATCGCACGGGTCATCAACGCGCAGCCAGCGTTTCAGAACGGTGACGCCCCACAGACCCGCAAGGCCCGCAGCGATACCCACAATCAGCGAGCCGCCGACGCCAATGTAGCCACAGGCCGGAGTGATGCCGACCAGACCGGCAATCGCCCCTGAACAGGCGCCCAGCAGTGACGGCTTGCCGCGGGTTGCCCACTCGCCGAAGGTCCATGCCAGGATAGCCGCCGCCGTTGCAACCACGGTGTTAACGAACGCCAGACCGGCAATTTCGTTCGCCGCGCTTGCTGAACCGGCGTTAAAGCCAAACCAGCCAACGTAGAGGATGGCGGTACCGGTGAAAACCATCGGCAGGTTATGCGGTTTGAACGCTTCTTTACCAAAGCCGACGCGTTTGCCCATCATGTAGGCGCCCACCAGCCCCGCGACCGCGGCGTTGATGTGAACAACCGTACCGCCGGCGAAATCAAGCGCGCCGTGCGTAGCCAACAGACCGCCGCCCCATACCATGTGCGCAATCGGCACATAAGAGAGCGTCATCCATACCACAACGAATATCAGTACCGCCGAGAAGCGAATACGTTCCGCCAGCGCACCGACGATCAGGCCAACGGTAATACAGGCAAAGGAGCCCTGGAAAGCAACGTGGATGTACTGATTGAAGCTCCCCATCAGCGCTTTCAGTTCAATATTTTTCAGCAGTACCCAGTCGAAGTTGCCGAAGAAGCTGCCGCCAGCGCCGAAGGCCAGCGTGTAGCCATAAACCACCCACAGTACGCAGACCAGCGCAAACGTCACAATGACCTGCGTCAGCATGGAGAGAACATTTTTACCGCGGATCAGCCCGCCGTAGAACAGCGCGATGCCCGGAATCGTCATAAACAGCACCAGCGCGGTGCAAATCATCATAAAAGCGTTGTCGGCTTTGTCCGCGACCGCCGGTGCGGCCATCGCCAGCCCCGGAAGAAGAGCCAACGCTCCCAGACCTGTTTTCATTGTTGCTATCTTCATTGTTTCGTTCCCCATCACTGTGTGGTCTGAAAGTTACAGTGCCGCTTCGTCTGATTCGCCGGTACGGATGCGAATCACGCGCTGCAGCTCGGCGACAAAGATTTTGCCGTCGCCAATCTTTCCGGTGTAAGCCGCTTTACTGATGACATCGACGACTTCGTCCAGCTGATCGTCGGCAATCGCGACGTCAATCTTCACTTTCGGCAGAAAATTGACGCTATATTCCGCGCCGCGATAGAGCTCCGCGTGGCCTTTCTGACGGCCGAACCCTTTAACTTCAGTGACCGTCAGGCCCTGAATACCCATTGAAGATAATGCTTCACGCACGTCTTCCAGTTTGAATGGTTTGATTACCACGGTAACCAGCTTCATAAGTCCCCTCCAGTCAGAATTCGGTAATGGCCGCAGCTAACACGTCTCTAATAAAGCAAGGGCTATGCCAGAAATGAAAAAGGACCGCCAGGCGGCCCTTTTGGAGGAGGAAGGAGAATAATTCGGCGGAAACGAAGCGGCAAAATGCCTCTTTTGCCTGAAACTGCACCATTTCAGTGCGCAGCTTGTGACGATTTTGCACCACCTCAGGCCGCGGCGGCGCCGCTGCCTGTTTATGGTGCATCAGGCGATAAGCGACTCTTCCTGCGCGCTGGCCGCCAGCTCTTCGCCAGCCAGCTGCAGCTGATACATCTGCCAGTAGCGGCCTCTGGCCACCAGCAGCTGCTGGTGACTTCCGCGCTCAACGGCCTGACCGCGGTGCAGTACCAGGATCGTATCGGCCTCGACGATGGTCGATAAGCGGTGCGCAATCACCACCAGCGTGGTGTGCTCGCGCACCCGAGCCAGAGCCTGCTGAATCGCCTGCTCGGTACCGGAATCGATATTGGCCGTCGCCTCATCAAGAATCAGCACCTGCGGCGTATCGACCAGCACCCGCGCCAGCGCCAGCAGCTGTTTCTGGCCAACGGAGAGATTATTCCCCTGCTCGCCCAGCAGCGTATAAATACCGTTTTCCATTTCACGGGCCAGCGCCGCCAGCTGTACCGCTTCCAGCGCTTCCCACACCTGCTCTTCGCTGATGTCGCGACCGAGGGTGACGTTGGCATAGAAGGTGTCAGCCAGCACCACCGGATCCTGCTGCACCATTGCAATCCCCTGACGCAGCGCGCTGTGGCTTAAGGAAGAAAGCGGACGACCGTCGATGCGAATCTCTCCCTGGGTTAACGGGTAGTAGCCCATCATCAGGCTGGCCAGGGTGCTTTTACCGCTCCCGGTATGACCAACCAGCGCCACAAAGCTGCGGGACGGGATATCGAGATTAATATCCTGCAACACCAGGCTATCGTCGCGGTAGGCAAAAGAGACATGATCGATACTCATCGCCCCGCTGCGCAGCGGCTCGCTATCTTCACCCCACGCCTGACGCGGTTTGTCCATGAGCTCGAAGACGCGCTCGCCCGCCACGACCGCCTGCTGCAGCATTGACTGCTGGGTGGTCAGCTCGATCAGCGGCTCGTTCAGTCGCCCAAGATAGCTAATAAAGGCGTATAGCACCCCGACTTCGATCGCTCCGCTGCTGCTGAAACCAAACAGCATCAGCAGGCCGCAGAGAATTAATGAAGAGAACAGGCTCAGCAGTGGGCGCAGCAGGAAGCCATCAAGACGCAGGGTTTGCATACGCGCCAGATAGTGGGCGTAGCTGGCCTCGCGCATCCGCTCGCCGAACCGCGCCTGCTGGCGGAACTGCTGGATGACGCCCATGCCGTTAATCACTTCATTAAAACCGTCGTTGATGTCCGCCAGCCAGGCGCGCACCCGCCTGACGATGGGCGTGCTGTAGCGCTGATAAATCATCATCACGATCAGCACCGCCGGGAAAATAGCGATAGCCACCAGCGCCATCCGCCAGTCAAGGCTGAACATCGCCACCAGCATCGCGCCAATCAAAGCGGCGCTACGCAGCACGGTCGCCACCACGGTCACGTAGAGATCGCGAATCACTTCGGTATCGTTGGTAACCCGCGAGATGAGCTGCCCGACCGGCTGCGTATCAAACTCGCTGAGCGGCTGACGCAGCGCGGCGTCCATCACATCGCTGCGCAGTTGCTGCACCACGCCGACCGCCGCGCGATTAAACAGCAGCGCCTGGCAATAATGCAGGCCAGCGGCAAGAAGTTGCAGGCCGATATAGGCCACGGCGAGACCGCAGACCAGCTTCAACGGCAGCGAGTGCTTCGCCACCATATTGTCGATAAAGTAGCTGATCAGCAGCGGGCCGCTGACTTCCGCCACCGCCGCAACCCACATCATGGCAACCGCTATCATCAGCGGTTTACGCCACGGGGAGCCGTAGGCCAGCAGGCGCTTTAAGGTCGGCCAGAGTTCAGTGAAACTACGCACCGGCGACCTCCTTATCTTCCTGCGGGACATCATCCAGCGCCGCTTCCAGCTGCTGATAACGGTACATATCCCGATACCAGCCCGGCTGCGCCGCCAGCGCCTCATGGCGACCGCGCTGGGAAATATGCCCGTGCTGCATCACCAGAATTTCGCTGGCCTCGGTCAACGCCGACAGGCGATGGGCGCTAATGATCACCGTCCGCCCCTCTCCCCACTGCCGCAGGTTATGCAAAATCTGGTGCTCCGTTCTGCCGTCCACCGCCGACAGCGCATCATCAAGGATCAGGATCTCCGCCTCCAGCAGCAGCGCGCGGGCGATGGAAATACGCTGTTTTTGCCCACCGGAAAGCATCACGCCGCGCTCGCCGACTTCGGTGTTATACCCCTGCGGCAGGCGCAGGATATCCTCATGCACGCTGGCAAGCCGCGCAACGTGCTCGATTTGCTCCTGCGTGGCGTCCGGTTTACCGAGGGCAATGTTGCTGGCGACGGTATCGGAGAACAGGAACGGTGTCTGATTGACGACCGCCAGCCGGGCGCGCCAGCTATCCAGCTGTAGCCGGGTCAGGGGAACGTCGTGGAAGCGGATATCGCCCTCGGTGACGTCAAAATGACGCTGAATCAGCGCCAGAATGGTGCTCTTGCCGGAGCCGGTCGGCCCGCAAATCCCCAGCATCTGCCCGGGCTGGAGCGTAAAGTTGACCTTTTCCAGCGAGACCTTGTTCGCCTGCGGGTAGATAAACTCGCGCACGGCGACGCTAAGCGTACCGCGCCCTTCCGGCGTCGGCTCGTTGCCGTCGTTCACCACCGGCGCCTCCTCAAGCATGGTGCGAATGCGCGCATAGGCCGCGCTACCGCGCTCCACGATGTTAAACATCCACGCCAGCGCCAGCATTGGCCAGATCATCAGGCCGAGGTACATCACAAAGCTGGTGAGCTGACCCAGAGTCAGGCTGCCCTGGATCACCATCCAGCTGCCGCCGCCGATGGCCAGCAGGTTAGCGGTCCCGATAGCGATATAAATCGTCGGGTCAAAGCGGGCGTCGATACGCGCCACGCGCATGTTTTTCGCCCCGGTATCCGCGGCGTCGGCGGCAAACAGCGCCGACTGTCGGTCTTCGAGGCCAAAGGCTTTGATCATGCGGATGCTGGTCAGGCTCTCCTGGGTGCGGTCGTTGAGGCTGGAGAAGGCCGCCTGCGCGACGCGAAAGCGTTCGTGTAATGCATCGCCGTTACGCTTAATCGCCAGCGCCATCAGCGGCATGGGCAGCAGCGCCAGCAGAGTTAACTGCCAGCTGATTTGCGTCGACATGACAATCAGCACCGCGCAGCCCATGACCAGCGAGTCAACCAGGGTTAATACCCCCTCGCCGGCGGCGAACACCACCCGATCCACATCGTTGGTGGCGCGAGCGATCAGATCGCCGGTACGATGGCGCAGGTAAAAGGCCGGATGCTGGCGGCTGAGCTGGCGATAGAAATCCTCGCGCAGTTCGACGGCCAGCTGATAAGAGGCGCCGAAAAGCAATACGCGCCAGACGTAGCGCAGCAGATAGACCATCACCGCAATAACGACCAGCAGGCCGATCCACATCCACACCTTTTCCGCGGTGTAATGTTGTTTTGTTACGCCGTCAACCACGATACCCACCACCTTTGGCGGCACCAGTTGCAGAATGGCAATCACGATCAGCAGAGCAATAGCGCCGAGGTAACGACGCCACTCCCGGCGGAAATACCAGCTAAGTTGGGCAAATAATCGCAAGCAGTTAAATCCTGAGTGTGTAATTCGTAGCGGCTGATGCCGTTAATCAATCGGTAAGGCAGTGGTGTATTTTATCTGTTCCATGGCAAAACTCGAAGTGACATCCGAGAGCCCCGGCACGCTGTTAACCAGGCGTTTATAAAAATCGTCGTAGTTCTTCATATCCGCCACCTGGACCCGCAGCAGGTAGTCATACTCCCCCGCCATACGCCAGAAACCGAGAACCTCCGCCATCTGCGTGACTTCGCTGACGAAGCGGCAATACCAGTCGCTACTGTGATGCTGAGTCTTAATCAGCACAAACGCCGTCAGCCCAAGCCCGACCTTTTCCGCATCCAGCAGCGCAACGCGTCCACGCAGAATACCTTCATCTTCCAGCCGCTTCAGGCGCTTCCAGCAGGGCGTGGTGGTCAGATTAACGGCATCGGCCAGCGCCTGCAAAGAGAGGGTGCAGTCGGTTTGCAGTAAAGAAAGCAGCTTACGGTCAATTTTATCTAACATAGGGCACCTTGGGAGAAAAATTTACTCCATTCATTGTAATTGAAAGGCTAAATGGCAACAATTTTTCCTTCGATTTCCGCTAAGCTGGGCACAAAATGACAAACAGGAATTTGAGATGAACAGCGCCTGGGTTAAACACGCGATTAGTGAAATTAATGCCGATTATCAGCGTTCCGCCGACACGCACCTTATTCGTCTGGCGCTTCCGGGGTTCCCGGGGATCCAGCTCTACCTGAAGGATGAAAGCACCCATCCAACCGGTAGCCTGAAGCACCGCCTGGCCCGCTCGCTGTTTCTCTATGGTCTGTGCAACGGCTGGATTAAAGAAGGGACAACGATTATCGAATCCTCTTCCGGTTCGACCGCCGTCTCTGAAGCCTACTTCGCCCGTCTCTTAGGCCTGCCGTTTATCGCCGTGATGCCTTCCTGTACGGCAAAACGTAAAATTGAACAAATTGAGTTCTACGGCGGCCGCTGCCATTTCGTCGATAGCGCCTGCGAAATCTATGCCGCCTCCGAAACCCTGGCCCGCGAGCTGAACGGCCATTATATGGATCAGTTTACCTATGCCGAACGGGCGACCGACTGGCGGGGAAACAATAATATCGCCGACAGTATCTTCCGTCAGATGAACCACGAGCCGCATCCGCAGCCGTCGTATATCGTGATGAGCGCGGGCACCGGGGGCACCTCTGCCACTATCGGACGCTACATTCGCTGTCAGGGCTACGATACACAGCTGCTGGTGGTTGACCCACAAAACTCGGTGTTTATGGACTACTGGCAGAGCCGCGACGCCAGCCTGCGCAGCCCGGTCGGCAGTAAAATTGAGGGCATCGGCCGCCCGCGCGTCGAACCGTCGTTTATTCCCGACGTGGTCGATGAGATGCTGCGGGTACCGGATGCCGCCAGCGTCGCCACCGCGCTATGGCTGGAAACGCTGCTCGGACGTAAGGTCGGCGCCTCCACCGGCACCAACATGTGGGGCGTACTGCAGCTGGCCGTGCGGATGCGCGAAGAGGGGCGCACCGGCTCTCTCGTCACGCTGCTGTGCGACAGCGGTGAACGTTATCTGGAAACCTACTACAACCCGCAGTGGGTAGCGGCCAATATTGGCGATATCTCCTCATGGCAGGCACAAATCGCCGACCTGCTGCAGGCAAAATAAAAGAAGCCAGATATCACAGGATATCTGGCTTGCTGGCAGGGTCTCTTTATTCGGGGGAATAAGGAAGATCGGGATTATCCAGCCAATGAGTCAAAAAGTGGGAGACGGCCTGATGACGGCAGTCGCCAATAACCGGTAGATGTGGGAGTTCCGCTTTCAGCTGATTCATCGCATTGCCCATAATCACGCCGCGCCCGACGCTGCCGAGCATTTCCAGGTCGTTCATGGCGTCACCGAACGCCATACAATCCTGCATCGTCAGCCCCAGATGCTGGCTTAATACCGCCAGCGCCGCGCCTTTGTTACAGCCGCCAGGCAACACTTCAAGGCAATCCATCGCCGAAAAACAGAGATCCGCTCGGCCGCCCAGCGCTTCACTCAGTTGAAGCCTTAGCCGCCGCAAATCGTCATGATCGCCGCAGAAGCAGATTTTAGTGACCTGATGCGCCGGTATTCGCTTTGGATCGTACAGCTGATAACGAAAACCGCTAAAGACGTGCGCTTTCAGTAATTCCGGGATCGCCTGCCCGGTGTACCAGCCGCCGTCGTTAAAGAAATGCATACTGGCCGTGGTTTCCCAGGCGCTGTGCAGCACCTCTTCCGCCACATCGGGAGCCAGATCGCGGCGATACAGCTCCTCACCTTCCAGAGAGTGAATGCGCGTCCCGTTGCCGGTGATTAAAAACGCATCCAGAGAGAACTCGCCGATAACGTGGCGCATTTCCAGAGCATGACGACCGGTGGCGAAAGTCAGGGTGATATCGCGATCGCGCAGACGTTTGAGCGTCGAAAGCGTTTTTTCTCCCAGACGATGGTCCGGCATCAGTAGCGTACCGTCCATATCGAATGCAGCCAGTCTTGCCATCTTCTGCTCCCCAAATCGTGGTGGATTTTGCTTGTGTTGCAGTATTGCCTGAGATATACGGAAGTAATAGTGAATAGATAAATTTTATTGTTCCGGGTTTACCAATCTACGCAGGATTACACAGCGATGAGGCTATTAAACCGTCTGCATCAGTACCAGCGACTCTGGCAGCCCTCCGCCGGAGAGCCGCAGCAGGTAACCGTCGGCGAGCTGGCCGAACGCTGCTTTTGCAGCGAACGCCACATTCGAACCCTGCTGCGCCAGGCGCAAGAGTCAGGCTGGCTAAGCTGGCAGGCCAGCTCCGGTCGCGGAAAGCGCGGGCTACTCCAGTTTTATAAAGCGCCGGAAGCGCTGCGCAATGAGATGATGGAGCAGGCGCTGAATAAAGGGCAGCAGCAAAATGCCCTCGAACTGGCCCAGCTGGCGCCGGTGGAGCTTAAAGCGCTGCTTTCCCCCTTTCTCGGCGGCCAATGGCAGAACAATACGCCGACCCTGCGTATTCCTTACTACCGTCCGCTGGAGCCGCTGCGCCCGGGTTTTATGCCGGGACGCGCGGAGCAGCACCTGGCCGGGGAGATATTTTCCGGTCTGACCCGATTTGATGCGCAGAGTACCTGTCCTATAGGCGATTTAGCCCATCACTGGGAGGTGTCGCCTGACGGCCTGCGCTGGCACTTTTATATTCGTTCTACCCTGTTCTGGCACAACGGCGATCCGATTAAAACCTCACAGCTGCAGCAGCGGCTCCTGATGCTGCTGCAGCTGCCCGCGCTGCGCACGCTGTTCGCCAGTATCAGCGAAATTAGCGTCACCCACTCCCAGTGTCTGACTATCACCCTGCATCGCGCCGATTACTGGCTGCCGTTCCGCCTTGCCAGCTACTGCAGCGTGCTGGCGCATCCTGACGATCCGGCGATCGGCAGCGGACCGTTTCGCCTGAAGCGATTTACTGCGGACCTGGTGCGGCTGGAAAACCATCAGCGCTATCATCTCACTCACCCGCTGCTGCAGGCCGTGGAATACTGGATCACGCCGCAGTTGTTCGAGCAGGATCTGGGCACCAGCTGTCGTCATCCGGTACAGATAACCATTGGCGATCCTGACGAACTGACCAGACTACGTCAGGTCAGCAACAGTATTAGCCTCGGCTTTTGCTATCTGACGCTGCGCCAGAGCCCTCGTCTTAACAAAGCGCAGGCGCAAAGGCTGGTCTCGCTGATTCATCGCTCCACCCTGTTAGAAACCCTGCCGCTGGATGAGGATCTGATCGCGCCCAGCAACGAAGTATTGCCGGGCTGGTCTATTCCGCAGTGGCCTGAAAATCATGATACCCCTCTGCCCGAACGGCTTACGCTGCTCTATCACCTCCCCGTAGAGCTACACGCCATGGCGGATCGGCTTCGTCAACGGCTGGCGGAACTGGGCTGTGAGCTGACGATTATTTTCCATGATGCGAAAAACTGGGATGGCTGCCAGCAGTTTGCACAGGCGGACCTGATGATGGGCGACCGCCTGATTGGCGAAGCGCCGGTCTATGCGCTGGAGCAGTGGCTACGCTGCGACGTGCTGTGGCCTAATTTGCTGACCGGGGCGCAATATGCGCATCTCCAGGCGACGCTGGATGCCGTTCAGGCCTTACCGGACGAACGCAGCCGTAGCGAAGCGTTGCGCAACGTCTTTAACAGTCTGATGGACGATGCCATCATGACGCCGCTGTTCAATTATAATTATCGCATCAGCGCGCCGCCGGGGGTCAACGGACTACGGCTGAACGCGCGCGGCTGGTTTGATTTCGCCAGCGCCTGGCTACCGGCCTCTGCGCCGTGACGGGGCTGGTGGTCACGTTCATCAGGCGCTACCATATGCGCCTCACTTCGATTGTCAGGAATTACCATGAAACGCGCCGTAGTTGTCTTCAGCGGAGGACAAGATTCGACGACCTGCCTGGTGCAGGCTCTGCAACAGTATGATGAAGTGCATTGCGTCACTTTTGATTATGGCCAACGTCATCGCGCGGAGATTGACGTTGCTCGCGAACTGGCGCTAAAGCTGGGGGCCGTGGCCCATAAAGTCCTTGATGTCACCCTGCTTAACGAACTGGCGGTCAGCAGCCTGACCCGCGATAGCATTCCGGTTCCGGATTATGAACCGGACGCCAGCGGCATTCCGAATACCTTCGTACCCGGGCGCAACATTCTGTTTTTAACCCTGACGGCCATTTACGCGTATCAGGTGAAGGCGGAAGCTATTATCACCGGCGTTTGCGAGACCGACTTTTCGGGCTACCCGGACTGCCGCGACGAGTTCGTGAAAGCGCTGCACCATGCCGTCAGCCTCGGTATGGCGAAAGATATTCGCTTTGAGACGCCGCTAATGTGGCTTAATAAAGCCGAAACATGGGCCCTGGCCGATTACTGGGGCCAGCTCGACCTGGTGCGCCATGAAACCCTTACCTGCTATAACGGCATTAAAGGCGACGGCTGCGGGCAGTGCGCCGCCTGTAATCTTCGCGCCAACGGGCTGAGCCAGTATCTGGGCGATAAAGTTGGGGTGATGACGGTGATGAAGCAGAAAACCGGGCTCCAGTAACCAGTTACTTCCCGGCGGCGTGGCGGGATCGCAGGCGGCTCACGATGCATAGCCCGGTCAGATACGCAGCAGCGCCTTCGGGGAAGTTCTGCCACTTTCTGTGCGCCTGCCCGCGCTACCGGATCGCAGACAGCTGAGGAAACGTAGCCCGGACAGGTGCGCAGCACCGCCTCCGGGACATCCCCCTCCGGCTGGCCTGTTAGCGAGGCTCAAGCTGCTCCAGCTTCTCCCGCAGTTCGCCCTCAAGCGGCAGCGCTTTCTGCGTTTTTAGATCGATACAGACAAAAGTGATAAGCGCATCGGCGACCACTTCGCCGTTAGGATTGAGGGTGACCACCTGGCTTAGCGTCCCGCTTTTTCCGTTCAGCTGTTCGAGCTTGCTGGTGACGGTTAACACATCGCCCAGTACCGCCGGTCGGCGGTAGTTGATATTGATATTGACCACCACAAAGGCGATGTTGCGAGCGGTCATCCAGTGGAAGGCCGGGCTGCTTTCCAGGCCATCCCAACGCGCTTCTTCGAGAAACTCCAGATAACGCGCATTGTTAACGTGCTGATAGACATCCAGATGATAGCCGCGAACTTTGATTTGTGTCTGCATAGCGCAAATGCCTTATCTTTAATTGTTGTTTTGAGGTCAGAGGTCACACCACTAGTGTGACCTCTTCAGTCTGGCAAATAATGACGACTGTGCAAACTTTCGCTGAAAATTTACAGCTTCAGATGTGACAGATTTCTCTCTACCAGCGAGTTGCCCATTCCCGGCACCTGCTTAAGATCGTCAACGGTTTTAAATGGCCCGTACTCTTCGCGATAGCTCACTATAGCCTGCGCTTTCTTCAGGCCGACGCCATTCAGCGCCTTAGCCAGCTCTTCCGCGCTGGCGTTATTGATACTCACCCTGGTGCCTTCACTATCCGGCGCATTTAACGCATCCGGCGCTTTTGCCTGCGGCGACTGCACGCTTTCCTTTACCGGCGCCGACGCTTTGCCGGCAGAAGGCGCCGCCTGCGCTATCTGACTCCCCGCCGCGCAAACCAGTACGGCGGCAATAAGCGTTTTCATTCCTCGTTTCATGCTGTTATCTCCTTGTTTGTAGACAGCAAGGTCACGATAGCGACGAAGGGAAAAGAGTACAAAAGGCAAAATGCAGAAATGGAAAAGGCCGCGAAAGCGGCCTTTGAGAATGACATCACGTTACTTGCTTTTGCGAAGCAGCACGTAATTATTGTTGCTGATCGATAATGTCGCCGAGCTTAATTTTCGCCGCTTTACGCAGGTTGCTCATCAGCGCTTCGAAAGCGATCTGGGCGTTATTCTGGGTGATCCCCTGAATCATCGCTTTTTTCTGCTCTTCCGGCATCGTACCCGCTTTCACTTCGTCCAGCGCCAGCAGCACCACGTTGCCCTGCAGATCGGAGCCCACGCCGTAGCTTGGCTTACCCGCCTGCGGCAGCGGAAGTGCAAAGACAGACTGGCTCAGCGCTTCCTGACCGGTGCGTGACAGCGTCTGCGGCGCACCAAAGCTCAGGCCTGCGGCTTTCATCGCTTCATCGCCTTTGCCCTCTTTCAGGGCCGTCAGCAGCTTGTCGGCATCCAGCTTCGCCTGCTGTTCCGCTTTCGTGTGCTTAACAATATCGCTCACCTGCGCTTTAACATCCGCCAGCGGTTTCACCGCTTCCGGTTTATGCTCGCTGATGCGCAGAACAAACGCGCGATCGCCGTCGACGGTGATGATATCGGAGTTGCTTCCCGGCGTGCCGTTTTCGCCCACCAGGCCGCCGTTGAAGATAGCTTCAGAGACCGGCTTGAAATTCAGCTCTTGCGGCAGGCTGTCGCGGCCAAACCAGCCGGTTTCAACCACTTTGAGGCCGGCAACCTGGGCTGCGCCCGCCAGCGACTCGTTATCGTTGCTCGCCGCGTCGCTCACTTTCTGCTGCAGGGCATAGTACGCATCCAGGGCTTTTTCCTGCTTCACTTTCGCCGCAATATCGTCGCGAACCTCAGCCAGTGGTTTAACCTGTGCTGCCTGAACATCGTCCAGGCGGGCAACCAGGAACCCAACGGAGGATTTAATTACGCCAGAAAGCTGGCCTTTTTCTTTCAGACCGGCCTCTTTCAGCTCTGGCACAGTCGCCGCATCTTCCAGCCACCCCATATCACCGCCGTTGCGGGCAGAGATAATGTCGGTTGATTTTTCTTTGGCCAGCGTGGCGAAGTCAGCACCTTTCTTCAGCTCATCAAGCACCGCCTGCGCATCCGCTTCGGTTTTGGTCTGGATGATGCTGTAGCGGTTACGCTGCGGCTGAGTGAACTGATCCTGATGCTGGTCGTACCATGACTGAATTTCTTCGTCAGAGACGTTTTCCTGCATGCTGGCAGCGTCCAGCTTGATGTAGCTGACGCGGAACTGCTCAGGCGCCATAAAACGCGCCTGGTTCTGCTGGTAGAACGCGTTGATTTCATCGTCGGTTGCGGTTTGCTTCGCCGCCAGCGCGTTCACGTCGAGAGTGGCTTCACGGACGACGCGCTGTTGAGAAACCAGCGCCGCCAGCTGGTCGGATTCGCCCGGCAGCATAAAGTCGGTACCGGCTACGGCGTTGATCAGTTGCTGAGTCGTCAGCTGATTACGAAGCGCCTGCGCGTACTGATCCGTCGTCATCCCCATCTGATTAACAATACGGCTGAAGCGCTCGTTATCAAATTTGCCATCCGCCTGGAAAGCCTGGGTCTGGAAGATAGCCTGCTTCACCTGGTCGTCGCTGATGTTGAGACCCAGCTCGCGGGCATACTGATCGAGCAGCGCCTCGTCAATCAGACGGTTCAGCACCTGCTGACGCATGGTCTTCATGTAATTTTCATTGGCCGCCAGTTCTGAGAACTGGTCGCCAAGCTGCTGCTGCATGCGATTACGCTCGCTGGCAACGGCATTTTCAAACTGTGCGCGACCAATCTCCTGGTCATTAACTTTTGCGGCATAGTTGTTACCACCGCCAATCAGGTAACCACTCACCCCGGTCAAAATGAACGAGACGATAATGATACCGAAAATAATCTTGAGCACGACGCTGTTGGCGGCCGTGCGTAGGTTGTCCATCATGGTGTAACAACGCTCCGCTGTAGATGACTTTAGCTCGCGCAGCATAGCATGTGATGGCCGCCGCGCGTGAGGACGTATTTTGACAAGAAAACGGGGTGATTGTCAGCCCACAAGTGCGTATAAAGTCACATTAAGTCTCATTCTGGCAAATAAAAAAGGCACATCTTACGATGCGCCCTTGTACTTCGTCACAGACCCCAGTGGGGAAGTCGATCAGTTTACCGCGTCTTTCAGCGCTTTACCTGCACGGAAACCCGGTACTTTAGCAGCAGCAATGGTGATTTCTTTGCCTGTTTGCGGATTGCGACCGGTACGGGCAGCGCGCTCTTTAACAGCAAAAGTACCAAACCCTACCAGCGCAACGTCATCCCCAGCCTGCAGAGATTCAGTAACAGAAGCGATTAAAGCATCTAACGCACGTCCAGCTGCGGCTTTAGAAATGTCCGCACCGGCAGCAATTTTGTCAATCAGTTGAGATTTATTCACTGTTCTCTTCCTCTCTTTATAATTTATATCGCACCAGAATCCTTCGTGGCGCGACCGCGCAGCAGTTATATCAGGACTGTCATGCCCTTACAACAGAGTTGTAATTGACCCCCCTGCCAGCGATCTAAGTTAGCTACACAAAAAAAGGCTGGCAAGTACGAATTTACTTACCAGCCCTATTTTTCTTAGCGCAATTTGCGCGAAATCACTATTTTGCCGTGACGACTTCCATACCAAACGGCTCGTTCTGCAGTGCAAGTGCCAGAACTTCCTCGATTCGTTTCACCGGATGGATATCTAAATCGGCGATAACGTTATCTGGAATTTCTTCAAGGTCACGTTTGTTTTCATCAGGAATCAGAACAGTCTTAATGCCGCCGCGGTGCGCGGCCAGCAGTTTTTCCTTCAGACCACCGATTGGCAACACCTGGCCACGGAGGGTAATTTCCCCGGTCATCGCCACATCGGCGCGCACCGGATTGCCCGTCAGACAGGAAACCAGCGCGGTACACATCGCGATACCTGCGCTTGGGCCATCTTTCGGCGTAGCGCCTTCCGGTACGTGCACGTGAATATCGCGTTTTTCGTAAAAGTCTGAGTTGATACCCAGCTTATCCGCACGCGAACGCACCACGGTCAGCGCAGCCTGGATGGACTCCTGCATCACCTCACCCAGTGAACCGGTATAGGTCAGCTTGCCTTTGCCCGGAACGCAGGCGGTTTCAATGGTCAGCAGATCGCCGCCCACTTCCGTCCATGCCAGACCCGTCACCTGACCCACGCGGTTTTCGCTATCCGCCCGGCCATAGTCATAGCGCTGCACGCCAAGGAAGTCATGCAGGTTGTCGCCGTTAATCTCGATGTGCTTCAGCGATTTATCCAGCAGCAGCTGTTTTACCGCCTTACGGCACAGTTTCGAGATTTCGCGCTCCAGACCACGCACGCCCGCTTCACGCGTGTAGTAGCGGATAATGCCGATAATCGCGCTGTCATCCACCGTCAGCTCGCCTTTTTTGAGCGCGTTACGCTCAATCTGTTTTGACAGCAGGTGGCGTTTGGCGATGTTCAGCTTCTCATCTTCGGTGTAGCCGGAAAGACGGATCACTTCCATACGATCCAGCAGCGGCGCCGGAATGTTCATGGAGTTGGAGGTCGCGACAAACATCACGTCGCTGAGATCGTAATCCACTTCCAGATAGTGATCGTTAAAGGCCACGTTCTGTTCCGGATCCAACACCTCCAGCAGCGCCGAGGCCGGATCGCCTCGCATGTCCGAAGACATCTTGTCGATCTCATCCAGTAAGAACAGCGGGTTTTTAACGCCCACTTTGGCCATTTTCTGGATCAGTTTGCCCGGCATTGAGCCAATATAGGTACGACGGTGACCGCGGATTTCCGCTTCATCGCGCACGCCGCCCAGCGCCATACGCACGTACTTACGTCCGGTGGCTTTGGCGATGGACTGGCCGAGAGAGGTTTTACCGACCCCCGGAGGCCCAACCAGGCACAGGATCGGCCCTTTGAGCTTGTTAACACGGCTCTGCACCGCGAGGTACTCAAGAATACGATCCTTCACGCGCTCGAGGCCGTAGTGGTCGGTGTCGAGGATCTCCTGAGCCTGACGCAGGTCTTTTTTGACCTTGCTGCGGGCGTTCCACGGTACCTGCACCATCCAGTCGATGTAGCCGCGAACGACGGTCGCTTCCGCCGACATCGGGGACATCATTTTCAGCTTCTGCAGTTCCGCTTCGGTTTTCTCTTTTGCCTCTTTCGGCATTTTCGCCGCGTCGATCTTACGCTTCAGCGCTTCGTTCTCGTCCGGGGCGTCGTCCATCTCGCCGAGCTCTTTTTGAATGGCTTTCATTTGCTCATTCAGATAGTACTCGCGCTGAGATTTCTCCATCTGTTTTTTCACGCGGTTGCGAATGCGCTTCTCAACCTGCAGCAGATCGATTTCCGACTCCATCATCGCCATCAGATATTCCAGACGTTCGTTAACGTCGGACATCTCCAGCACGGACTGTTTGTCCGCCAGCTTCAGCGGCATATGCGCAGCGATGGTATCCGCCAGGCGCGCCGGATCGTCAATGCTATTCAGCGACGTCAGCACTTCCGGTGGGATTTTCTTGTTCAGCTTGATGTAGCCTTCAAACTGGCTGATGGCCGTACGAACCAGCACTTCCTGCTCGCGTTCGTCAATGGCCGGCGATTCAAGATATTCAGCCTTCGCCGAAAAATGCTCGCCATTATCAGACAGCGCAGAGATGCGCGCGCGCTGCAAACCTTCGACCAGCACTTTGACAGTACCGTCCGGTAGCTTCAGCATTTGCAAAATAGACGCCACGGTCCCGACGGTGAAAAGATCGTTTACACCCGGCTCATCCGTCGAGGCTTCTTTCTGCGCAACCAGCATGATTTTTTTATCATGATCCATGGCTGCTTCGAGGCAACGGATAGATTTTTCCCGCCCTACAAACAGGGGTATGACCATGTGCGGATAAACCACCACATCGCGCAACGGCAATACGGGGATTTCAATGCGTTCAGAACGCTCAGGATTCATAGAGCTCTCTCTTAGTTTAAAGTCCGCCAGGTAGCCGACGACGCAACTCAACGACGCGTCGCCGTTAATATGTAAACCAGTATATGGGGATGTATTCCATACATTCAACGGCGGGAATGCAGGAAAAATAAAAGGGGAGATAAAATCCCCCCTTTTTGTTAACTGCTTGAGCAAAATGGTTAATTATTCACCAGATGCCTGCTGCGCTTCCGGTTTGCCGTAAATCAGCAGCGGCTTGCTCTGGCCATCGATAACTGAAGCGTCGATGACCACTTTTTCTACGTCTTCCATTGACGGAAGATCGTACATGGTATCGAGCAGCGCGGCTTCAACGATAGAACGCAGACCGCGAGCCCCGGTTTTACGCGCCATCGCTTTCTTAGCGATAGCGTCCAGCGCTTCGTCGCGGAATTCCAGCTCAGCGCCTTCCAGGCTGAACAGCGCCTGATACTGCTTGGTCAGGGCGTTTTTCGGCTCTTTGAGGATCTGAATCAGCGCTTCTTCGCTCAGCTCGCTCAGGGTCGCCACAACCGGCAGACGACCGATGAACTCAGGAATCAGGCCAAACTTGATCAGATCTTCCGGCTCAACCTGAGACAGCAGCTCGCCTTCGCTGGCTTTGTCAGACTTCGCCTTGACCGTCGCGCCGAAACCAATACCTGAACCGGTTTCAACACGGTGGGAAATGACCTTATCCAGACCGGCAAAGGCGCCGCCGCAGATGAACAGGATCTTAGAGGTATCAACCTGCAGGAACTCCTGCTGCGGATGCTTACGCCCGCCCTGCGGCGGAACCGCGGCAACGGTACCTTCAATAAGCTTCAGCAGCGCCTGCTGCACGCCTTCGCCGGAAACATCGCGAGTGATCGACGGGTTATCCGATTTACGGGAAATTTTGTCGATTTCATCAATGTAGACGATACCGCGCTGGGCTTTCTGTACGTCGTAGTCGCACTTCTGCAGCAGCTTCTGGATGATGTTCTCAACGTCTTCACCCACGTAGCCGGCTTCGGTCAGGGTGGTGGCATCCGCCATGGTGAAAGGCACATCCAGCAGGCGCGCGAGCGTTTCCGCCAGCAGCGTTTTACCGGAACCGGTCGGCCCGATTAGCAGAATGTTACTTTTGCCCAGTTCAACGCCGTTGCTGGTGTCGCCATTGCGCAGACGTTTGTAGTGATTGTATACCGCCACCGCCAGCACTTTTTTCGCCGGCTCCTGGCCGATAACGTAATCGTCCAGATGGTGGCGAATTTCGTGCGGCGTCGGCAGCGCGCTGCGCTCGCGATGCGGCGCGACTTCTTTAATTTCTTCGCGAATGATGTCGTTACATAAATCAACGCATTCGTCGCAGATATACACGGATGGCCCGGCGATTAGCTTACGCACTTCATGCTGGCTTTTGCCGCAAAAAGAGCAGTACAACAGTTTGCCCGAACCATCTTTGCGTTTATCTGTCATGAGTCCAAACCTCTTATTAAGTTCTTTGTGCCGCACACGACGACGCAAATGCCATTCTCAGGCGCAAACCGCTGTGAAGCGTTGTGCCGCCCTCTTTCAAACAAGTATAGCGGCACCCTTGCGCCTGGGGCATCAATTACGATGAGTCAAAATAGAGTCAACGAGGCCGTATTCCACTGCTTCTGAGGCAGACAGGAAGCGATCGCGCTCGGTATCGCGCTCGATCTGCTCAAGGGATTGACCCGTATGATGTGCCATCAGTTCATTCATGCGACCTTTCACTTTCAGGATTTCGCGGGCGTGGATTTCGATATCCGTCGCCTGGCCCTGGTAGCCGCCCAGCGGCTGGTGAATCATCACGCGGGAGTTCGGCAGGCAGAAACGCTTGCCTTTCGCCCCGGCGGTCAGCAGGAACGCGCCCATTGAGGCCGCCTGGCCCATACAAATGGTGCTCACATCAGGCTTGATGAACTGCATGGTGTCATAGATAGACATCCCGGCGGTAATCACCCCGCCCGGAGAGTTAATGTACAGATAGATATCTTTTTCCGGGTTTTCCGCTTCCAGAAACAGCATCTGCGCCACGATCAGGTTAGCCATGTGGTCTTCTACCTGGCCGGTCAGAAAAATGACGCGCTCCTTGAGCAGACGGGAGTAAATATCAAATGAACGTTCGCCGCGTGAGGTCTGTTCAATGACCATCGGCACCAGGGCCATATGGGGTGCAAAGTTGTCTCGTTCGCCACTGTATGACATTTCCGTCTCCTGGATTAATTTGAAAAAAACCGCTGCACTGATTGTAACCTTACGGACGGATTATCAGCCAGAATTTCTGCCGTCGGGCAGAAGTGCATAGATGCACGCTTCATTACGGCGCATGATTATGCCAATGCAGTTACGTCTCCCGGTTATGGGGATGACGTCGCCATAATTCAAGCATAACAATCTTTTGTCGTAACGCTATCACTGAAATCGCCTTTTCGCACTCATCCTAAGGCTATCATTGCAATAAAAAAACCCGCAGCCTTTCGGCAACGGGTTTTTGCTCAAACCTTAAACCTTGGGGCGAAATTACGCCTGCTGGTTCATCAGTTCGCTGAAGGAAGTGGCTTTTTCAGACACTTTAGCTTTCGCCAGCACGGCTTCAACGGCCTGCTCTTCCAGCGCGACGTTGCGCATGTTGTCCATCAGCTCTTTGTTTTTGCTGTAGAACTCAACCACTTCTTTCGGATCTTCGTAAGCGGAAGCCATCTCTTCGATCAGGCCTTTAACGCGATCTTCGTCAGCTTTCAGCTCGTTGGTACGAATCACTTCGCCCAGCAGCAGGCCAACAACAACGCGGCGTTTAGCCTGCTCTTCGAACAGCTCACGCGGCAGCTCCAGAGCCTGTTTCTCGTTACCGCCGAAACGCTGAGCAGCCTGACGACGCAGAACGTCGATTTCGCTGTCGATCAGCGCAGCCGGAACGTCGATATCGTTAGCTTTAACCAGACCTTCGATAGCCTGAGATTTAACGCGGTTACGCACGGCGCCTTTCAGCTCGCGCTCCATGTTTTTACGCACTTCAGCGCGCAGACCGGCTACGGAACCATCTTCAACGCCGAAACGTTTGATGAACTCTTCAGTCAGCTCTGGCAGTTCACGTTCTTCAACTTTCTTCAGGTTGATTACGAACTTGGCCGCTTTACCTTTCAGGTTTTCAGCGTGGTACTCTTCCGGGAAGGTCACGTCGATGGTGAACTCTTCGCCAGCCTTGTGACCTTTGATACCGTCTTCAAAGCCCGGAATCATACGACCCTGGCCCATCGCCAGTACGAAGTCAGAGGCTTTGCCGCCTTCGAACTCTTCGCCGTCAACGGAACCGGTGAAATCAACGGTAACGCGATCTTCTGCATCAACAGCGCCGTCTTTGTCTTTCCAGTTCGCCTGCTGCTTACGCAGAGTATCCAGCATGGTGTCAACGTCAGCATCGGTCACTTCAACAACCGGTTTTTCAACTTCGATCGCTTCCAGACCCTGCAGTTCAACTTCCGGATAAACTTCGAACTCTACCGCGTAGGTGAAGTCTTCACCCAGCTTGTATTCGCCCGGAACGTAGTTCGGCGCGCCGGCCGGATTAATTTTTTCTTTGATGATCGCGTCAACGAAGTTACGGCTCATCAGGTCACCCAGCACGTCCTGGCGAACAGATGCGCCATAACGCTGAGCAACAACATTCATCGGCACTTTGCCTTTACGGAAGCCGTCAATGCGAACTTTTTTCGCTACGTTGACCAGCTCGCTTTTGACAGCATTCTCGATGCTGTCAGCGGCGATAGTAATCGTTACACGGCGCCCAAGGCCCTGAGTGGTTTCAACTGAAACTTGCATCTTGTTACCTCAAAAAAATCACAGTGCTCGGTCAACTCTGGAAGCGCGAACAGGTTGCTTCGCAGAACCGGGATGCCCTCTTCAAATCAGAAACACATTCCCTGTCGTCAGAATCATCCCGAAGACATTCATAATAAAAGACGCGGCATTATAGCGGCATCACTTTTGTGAGTCGAGAACGGTTGTCGCCCACTGCTGCGGCTTTTTTCACATTTCCCGAGCAAATTTGCCTGTAAATATGCGTGAATTGCACATTTTTCAGGCAAAACAAAACGGCCCGCAGGCCGTTTTCTCATAAATCTTCACGCAACATACTGGAAAAGCTCCAGCGGTTGCAAATGCGATTTCTACGCGATACTTCCAGCCCCGCGACAAGGAGGAGAAGCAAAGACGGTATCCTGTAGCCCTTCCCACTCTTTGATTGTATAGGTATGCAACGCCAGAGCGTGCACGGTGCTTGATAGTTCCTCAGTCAACGTTCCGTAAATCATACGGTGACGATTAAGAAAACGCTCGCCAAGGAAGCGATCGCTCACCAACACCACTTTAAAATGACTTTCAGAGCCCGCAGGAACGTTGTGGCGATAGCTTTCATCCACGACTTCAAGATACACCGGGTCGAACGCTGCCCTAAGTTTTGCTTCGATCTGTTCACGTATCATCATGAATTTTCTCCTCCGACAACGCTGTATTGCCGCCATTCCCTTTAAATGTTAGCCGCTTTTACCGCTTCCATTGGGCGAAAACAACAAAAAATTAGCATTCCTCTGATATTTTCATGCAAAAGTATCGGCTTTAGTGGTTCGGTGTCCTGAAAGCCCTGCCTGCGTTGCGATAAGAGATGCAGTCAGGACAGAAAACGCACAAGGCGATGAATTTACATGCGTTGCCACTTCCCCTTGCCGTTGGCGATGTTATGATGGCGGGAATTTTCCTCATTACCACTCCACCATGCGTTGAGACCCTGAACATGTTTAAGAAAATTCTTTTTCCTTTGGTCGCGCTGTTTATGCTGGCCGGATGCGCCACTCCGCCGACCACCATTGATGTTTCACCGAAAATCACCCTGCCACAGCAGGATCCCAGCCTGATGGGCGTGACCGTCAGCATTAACGGCGCCGATCAGCGTCCGGATCAGGCGCTGGCGAAAGTCACCCGCGATAACCAACAGGTTACGCTCACCGCCTCCCGCGACCTGCGCTTCCTGTTGCAGGAAGTGCTCGAGAAACAGATGACCTCGCGTGGCTATATGATTGGCCCGAACGGCGCCGTGGATCTGCAAATCATTGTGAATAAACTGTACGCCGACGTTTCTCAGGGCAACGTGCGTTACAACATTGCGACCAAAGCCGATATTGCGATCGTTGCCACTGCCGCCAACGGCAATAAGATGACGAAAAACTATCGTGCCAGCTACTCTGTTGAAGGCGCCTTCCAGGCCTCGAATAAAAATATCGCCGATGCGGTTAATAGCGTCATGACCGATACCATTAGCGATATGGCGCAGGACACCAGCATTCACGATTTCATCAAGCAAAACGCGCGTTAATTTAAGTCGCAGACCCGGCTTCGCGCCGGGTCTGCACGACATGCCATGTCTAATCATTACTTACGCATTTTCACGCAGCCAAAATCAGCTATCCTGCTGATCCTCGGTTTTGCCTCGGGATTACCGCTCGCCCTCACCTCCGGCACGCTGCAGGCGTGGATGACCGTTGAAAACATCGATCTGAAAACTATCGGTTTTTTCTCGCTCGTCGGCCAGGCCTACGTCTTTAAGTTCCTCTGGTCGCCGGTGATGGACCGCTATACGCCGCCGTTTCTCGGCCGTCGTCGCGGCTGGCTGCTGGCGACCCAGTTTCTGCTCCTTATCGCCATTGCGGCGATGGGTTTCCTTGAACCGTCCACGCAGCTGCGCTGGATGGCGGCGCTGGCGGTGGTCATCGCCTTTTGTTCCGCCTCTCAGGATATCGTATTTGACGCGTGGAAAACTGACGTGCTGGCCGCGGAAGAGCGAGGCACCGGAGCGGCAATCAGCGTGCTGGGCTATCGTCTGGGGATGCTGGTCTCCGGCGGGCTGGCGCTCTGGCTGGCCGATCGCTGGCTGGGTTGGCAGGGGATGTACTGGCTGATGGCCGCGCTGCTGATCCCCTGCATTATCGCCACGCTGCTGGCGCCGGAACCCAGCGACGTTATTCCGGTGCCGAAGACGCTGGAGCAGGCCGTCGCCGCACCGCTGCGCGACTTCTTCGGCCGCAATAATGCCTGGCTTATTCTGCTGCTGATCGTCCTTTATAAGCTTGGCGACGCGTTTGCCATGAGCCTGACCACCACGTTCCTGATTCGCGGCGTCGGTTTCGATGCGGGTGAAGTGGGAATGGTGAATAAAACGCTCGGCCTGTTCGCCACGATTATCGGCGCGCTTTACGGCGGCGTGCTCATGCAGCGCCTGACGTTGTTCCGCGCGCTGCTGATTTTCGGCCTGCTGCAGGGGGTATCCAACGCCGGATATTGGCTGCTCTCAATTACCGATAAACACCTTTTCTCCATGGCGACGGCGGTGTTTTTCGAAAATCTGTGCGGCGGGATGGGCACCGCGGCGTTCGTCGCGCTGCTGATGACGCTGTGCAATAAATCGTTTTCAGCCACCCAGTTTGCCCTGCTCTCAGCGCTCTCTGCCGTTGGGCGCGTGTACGTTGGGCCTATCGCCGGCTGGTTTGTTGAAGCCCACGGCTGGCCTACCTTCTATCTCTTTTCCGTCGTCGCCGCGGTGCCGGGGATTTTGCTGCTGTTAATTTGCCGGCGTACGCTGGAACACACTCAGCGCTCAGAAAGCTTTATGCCGCGCACGCGCTTTCCGCAGACCTACGGGCTGGCATTAATTATTCTGGCTGCTGGCTGCCTGATGCTGGCGATTTGGCTGCTGCTGCTGGCGCTCAACGCGCTGGATTACACCAACTTCTCCTTCCTTGCCGGCCTGCTTGAGATCGCCGTACTCACCGCCGTCGCGGGTATTTTACTCGGCGCCTTCCTTGACTATCTGGCATTACGTAAAACCGAGCTGATTTAAATCAGCGCAGAAACGTACGTGGACGTTGTAATTACTAAACGTAATTATAACGTCTTATTAACGATTTTATATTCATCGTAGCCGATTTGTTGTTTTGTGCGTTTTAGATTTCTGGAAATTATTGACAATTTTCATGCGAATCTTTAAATAATTTAACCGATTCAGCTCTGCAGGTTTTATTTTCCGCTTTTACGATGTCTTTTATTTGATAATTAATTGTTAATTATTTGTGTTGTTTTGCGGGTAGTTATGCTCATTCTCTTATAAAGCCTTTCGTTCTTATCCCTTTCGTTATCAATCCCGCCTAAATCAAGGTTTGCAAGCGATAATGTCACACTCCGTAACATATGTGACAGGGCAAGCAGAAGCCGCTAACATAGAGCAGACACAGCTCCAACTATGTTTACAGTAATGCAACCTTCCCGTAAAATGCCCGTACACTTTAAGCGCCACCAGATTCCGTGGAATTGAGGTCGTTCAATGAGACTTAGGAAATACAATAAAAGTTTGGGATGGATGTCATTAATCGCAGGCACTGTATTACTCAGTGGTTGTGATTCTGCACTCCTCGACCCAAAAGGACAGATTGGACTGGAGCAACGCTCTCTGATTCTGACGGCCTTCGGCCTGATGATGATCGTCGTTATTCCAGCCGTCTTGATGGCAGTAGGATTTGCCTGGAAGTATCGTGCGAGCAATAAAGATGCGAAGTATAGCCCGAACTGGTCACACTCCAACAAAGTGGAAGCTGTGGTCTGGACGGTTCCTATCCTGATCATCCTGTTCCTGGCCGTTCTGACCTGGAAAACCACTCACGCATTAGAGCCGAGCAAACCGCTTGCTCACGATGAAAAACCTATCACTATCGAAGTCGTTTCGATGGACTGGAAATGGTTCTTCATCTATCCGGAACAAGGCATTGCTACCGTCAACGAAATCGCCTTCCCGGCGAACGTACCGGTACACTTCAAAGTGACCTCCAACTCCGTGATGAACTCGTTCTTTATCCCACGTTTAGGTAGCCAGATTTACGCAATGGCCGGGATGCAGACTCAGCTGCACCTCATCGCGAACGAAGCTGGTACTTACGACGGTATCTCCGCCAGCTATAGCGGCCCGGGCTTCTCAGGAATGAAGTTCAAAGCTATCGCCACGCCGGATCGTGCAACCTTCGATCAGTGGGTAGCGAAAGCCAAACAGTCTGCGAACGCCATGGACTCCATGGAAACGTTCGACAAACTGGCTGCGCCTAGCGAATACAACAAAGTGGAATACTTCTCTAACGTGAAACCAGATTTGTTTAAAGATGTTGTTAACAAATTTATGTCTCACGGTAAGAGCATGGATATGACCCAACCTGAGGGCGAGCACGCAGCGCACGAAGGAATGGAAGGCATGGACATGAGCCACGCGGAAACCGCTCACTAAGGGGCCGAGGAAGAAAACGATGTTCGGAAAACTTACACTGGATGCAGTGCCCTACCATGAACCCATTATTGTGGTTACGGTGGCTGCAATTATCATTGGGGGACTGGCGCTTCTGGCGGCCATCACTTACTTCGGTAAGTGGTCCTACCTTTGGAATGAGTGGCTGACTTCGGTTGACCACAAACGTCTCGGTATCATGTACGTTATCGTAGCAATCGTCATGTTGCTGCGTGGCTTCGCTGACGCCGTTATGATGCGTAGCCAGCAGGTGCTGGCCTCGGCCGGGGAAGCAGGCTTCCTGCCGCCTCACCACTACGATCAGATCTTTACCGCCCACGGCGTTATCATGATCTTCTTCGTAGCGATGCCGTTTGTTATCGGTCTGATGAACCTGGTGGTTCCGCTGCAGATCGGCGCGCGCGACGTTGCCTTCCCATTCCTTAACAACCTGAGCTTCTGGTTCACCGTTGTGGGCGTGATTCTGGTTAACCTCTCTCTGGGCGTCGGTGAATTCGCGCAGACCGGTTGGCTGGCCTATCCGCCGCTCTCGGGAATTGAGTACAGTCCGGGCGTCGGGGTCGATTACTGGATCTGGGCTCTCCAGCTATCCGGTATTGGTACAACGCTCACCGGTATTAACTTCTTCGTAACGATTATCAAGATGCGTGCCCCTGGCATGACCATGTTCAAGATGCCGGTGTTTAGCTGGGCATCTCTGTGCGCCAACATCCTGATTATCGCCTCCTTCCCAATTCTGACCGTCACCGTCGCGCTGCTGACCCTGGACCGCTACCTGGGCACCCATTTCTTTACCAACGATATGGGTGGCAACATGATGATGTACATCAACCTGATTTGGGCCTGGGGTCACCCGGAAGTGTACATTCTGGTTCTGCCGGTATTCGGTGTCTTCTCCGAAATCGCCGCAACCTTCTCACGTAAGCGTCTGTTTGGCTATACCTCGCTGGTATGGGCAACAGTGTGTATTACCGTTCTGTCGTTCATCGTTTGGCTGCACCACTTCTTTACTATGGGTGCGGGCGCGAACGTAAACGCCTTCTTCGGTATTACGACCATGATCATCGCTATCCCGACCGGGGTTAAGATCTTCAACTGGCTGTTTACCATGTACCAGGGCCGTATCGTCTTCAACTCAGCAATGCTGTGGACGATTGGCTTTATCGTGACCTTCTCCGTAGGGGGTATGACCGGCGTACTGCTGGCGGTACCGGGCGCAGACTTCGTGCTGCACAACAGCCTGTTCCTGATCGCGCACTTCCATAACGTCATCATCGGCGGCGTGGTATTCGGTTGCTTCGCAGGTCTGACCTACTGGTGGCCGAAAGCCTTTGGCTTCACCCTGAACGAAACCTGGGGCAAACGCGCTTTCTGGTTCTGGATCATCGGCTTCTTCGTCGCGTTTATGCCGCTGTACGTACTGGGCTTCATGGGCATGACCCGTCGCCTGAGCCAGCAGATTGACCCGCAGTTCCACCCGATGCTGGTTGTTGCAGCCTGCGGTGCGGCGCTGATCGCTTGCGGTATTCTCTGCCAGCTGATTCAGTTCTACGTGTCTATCCGCGATCGCGAGCAGAACCGTGACCTGACCGGCGACCCTTGGGGCGGCCGTACGCTGGAGTGGGCAACCTCTTCTCCTCCGCCGTTCTACAACTTTGCTATCGTTCCTGTCGTTCACGAGCGTGACGCGTTCTGGGAAATGAAAGAAAAAGGCGACGCGTATAAGAAACCGGCTGGCTATGAAGAGATTCATATGCCGAAAAACAGCGGCGCGGGCATCATGATTGCTGCTTTCGCAACGGTGTTTGGTTTCGCAATGATCTGGCATATCTGGTGGATGGCGATTGCAAGCTTCGTCGGTATCCTGGTGACCTGGATTATTAAGAGCTTTGACGAGGACGTGGATTACTACGTGCCGGTTGCAGTAGTCGAAAAACTGGAAAATCAGCATTTCGATGAGATTAACAAAGCAGGGCTGAAAAATGGCAACTGATACTCTTGCGCATAACGCCCACGCGCACGAACACGGGCACCATGATACAGGACCGATGAAGGTATTCGGTTTCTGGATCTACCTGATGAGCGACTGCATTATCTTCGCCACTCTGTTCGCTACCTATGCCGTTCTGGTGAACGGCACGGCGGGCGGTCCGACCGGTAAAGATATTTTTGAACTGCCGTTCGTTCTGGTTGAAACCGCGCTGCTGCTGTTCAGCTCCATCACCTACGGCATGGCGGCTATCGCCATGTACAAAAACAACAAGAGCCAGGTGGTTTCCTGGCTGGCGCTGACCTTCCTCTTCGGGGCAGGCTTCATCGCGATGGAACTCTATGAATTCCATCACCTGATTGTTGAAGGTATGGGCCCGGATCGCAGCGGCTTCCTGTCAGCGTTCTTCGCGCTGGTCGGCACCCACGGTCTGCACGTGACCTCTGGTCTGATCTGGATGGCGGTGCTGATGGTTCAGGTTTCTCGTCGCGGCCTGACCAGCACTAACCGCACCCGTATCATGTGCCTGAGCCTGTTCTGGCACTTCCTTGACGTCGTGTGGATCTGCGTGTTCTCTGTTGTTTATCTGATGGGGGCGATGTAATGAGTCATTCTACCGATCATAGCGGCGCTTCTCACGGCAGCGTGAAGAGCTACATGACAGGTTTCATCCTGTCGATCATTCTGACGGTTATCCCGTTTGCAATGGTGATGAGTGGATCTGCATCGCATGCGGCTATTCTGGGAACCATCCTGGTCACTGCGGTTGTGCAGATTGTGGTACACCTCGTGTACTTCCTGCACATGAACAGTAAATCGGACGAAGGTTGGAACCTGACCGCATTTATCTTCACCGTAATCATCATTGCTATCGTAGTTGTCGGCTCCATCTGGATTATGTGGAACCTGAACTACAACATGATGATGCACTAAGAGCGGCGAGTATGTTTAAGCAATACCTGCAAGTAACGAAACCAGGCATTATTTTTGGCAACCTGATCTCCGTGATTGGCGGTTTCCTGCTGGCCTCCAAGGGCCACATCGACTATCCGCTTTTTATCTGGACACTCCTCGGAGTATCCCTGGTGGTCGCCTCGGGTTGTGTTTTCAACAACTATATCGACCGTGATATCGATCGTAAGATGGAACGGACGAAAAACCGGGTGCTGGTCAAAGGGCTGATCTCGCCAGAAGCTTCGCTGGTATACGCCACCCTGCTGGGTATTGCTGGCTTCATGCTCCTGTGGTTTGGCGCGAATCCCCTGGCCTGCTGGCTGGGGGTGATGGGGTTCGTGGTTTATGTCGGCGTTTACAGCCTGTACATGAAGCGCCACTCCGTCTACGGCACGCTGATTGGTTCTCTCTCCGGCGCTGCGCCGCCGGTGATTGGCTACTGCGCGGTTACCGGTGATTTTGACAGCGGTGCCGCGATTCTGCTGGCGATTTTCAGCCTGTGGCAGATGCCTCACTCTTACGCTATCGCGATTTTCCGCTTCAAGGATTATCAGGCAGCGAACATTCCGGTACTGCCGGTAGTGAAAGGCATTTCGGTAGCGAAAAACCATATCACCGTTTACATCATCGCTTTCGCCGTTGCCACGCTGATGCTCTCCCTGGGCGGCTACGCTGGATATAAATATCTGGTTGTCGCTGCGGCGGTGAGCGTCTGGTGGCTCGGAATGGCGCTGCGCGGTTATAAAGTGGCGGATGATAAAGTCTGGGCGCGTAAGCTGTTCGTCTTTTCCATCGTAGCCATTACCGCGCTGTCGGTGATGATGTCCGTCGACTTTATGGTGCCGGATTCACACAACCTGCTGACCATGGTCAGATAGTGTCTCTCAATGGCGTATCGCACGATACGCCATTACTTATTTCCCCCTGTTAATCTCGCATCGCCGATGGTTGTAAATCATTCTCCCCACCCTATTATTCTGAGATTGTGCCCTCAACCCTCTCAACGCTTTCTCTGCCCCTGGCTAAATTCCGCTTCAGCGTCCTCGATCAAAGACGCCCCCCGTACATGCCTTTCTCCGCTTACTGCCGGAACGCGTTTAGCCATACTGATGCGATAATAGTCACGCAGTACTGCCAATTCGTTTCGACAAATAGCCGCATCAGATTCATCAGCAGCAATTCATTATCCTGCAGCCATCGTTTATTTAGATGAATTAAAATTGGTTTTAACGCTGGTACTGTCAATAAAATGAGCACTATATACCGGCTAATGATTCCGTTGTTTAACGAATCATCGCTAAGCACGGTTTTCCCACTGCGGTCGGCAATGGTATCTTTGAGATATGAATCCCGCCGCCGCGCTACCCCGTACGGCGCCGAGTGGTTTAGCTGCATATATACGGTAAATAAATTTATTGTGCGCAAAATAGTATAAGAGATATATCGCGAAATTTTTGTTTCGTCGAACGCTGACGTCATTCGGGTTAGCAAACCATAGACAGGCTCTCGTTCATTCAGCGGGCTGCGCTTCCTTCATTCCCGGTGGGCGAATGTGAAATCGAAAATTAACATATTAACGTGAGGTATGGTGCCAGGGTGATGTTCTCTTGCCCTCCCCTCCTCCGCACGAACAGGCGGTCTTTTGCCATGAATATTTTTCTCTCCGGTTCATATAGCATCTCTATTGAACAATAGTAAAGTTTTCAATGAAAAAAAAGCTGTCCGTCTTATTTCCGCCTGCAACCACTTTCAGCGCGTTTTTCTTTATAAGGCCCTCATGCAATTTCACATTAAAGCCAGATGTGCCGAATAAAAAATTCATACTCATGGCTTACGCCGTTATCTCTGAAGAAAACTTCATTTTATTAAATTTGTATGAAATTGAATATTTCACATATTAATACTCTGGATTAACATAATTTAAGAGTGTTAGTATTTCTTCCGTGGGTAAGAGACCCACTAATAAAAATTAATCAAACTTAACAAGGAATACCAATGAAAGAATTAACTATTGGCGAAATGGAATCTATTTCTGGTGGTTTTAATGTGTTCGGCAGCATTGCTAACAGCATTTCCAGCATTATTAATAATACAGCAAGCCATCTGAGCGATTTTATTACCTCCGCAGGTGCTACCATCGCCAATGCCATCGTTAACGATACCATTGCGTTCGGTGATTACCTGAGCGGCACATCTACGTGGCAGGATTTCGTTGCCTCAAGCAACGAAAACTGGAGCAATTCTGTGCACGACCTGTCGGGCGAGTGGAACACTTTCACTAACAGCGTCACCGCCTAATATCGGTTCGTCATTCTCAGGGCAGGATTCTTCCTGCCCTTTTTTTTGCCTACCGTAAGCTCTCTCGGCACGAGGATGAGTGAATCGTCTGCGCCTTTGGTTTTAACCCACCAGCATCGCCTGAGCGCTATAGAGCAAATCCAGATGATCGCGGCATAGTGCCTCAATCGAGGTTCTTGACTGATGGCTGGTTAAACTCAGCGCTCCCCAGTAGAGCCCTTCCCGATCTGACAGCGGCACGGCCAGGACCAGCATGCCAATTTCAAACTCCTGCTCAATCGCGGCGTATCCCTGGCGACGAACCTGAGCGATCTTTTCCATTAACGCCGCCACGTCCGTCACCGTATAGGGCGTACGCTGCTCGCGGCGGATCCGCTGCAAAACGGTTTCACACTCGGTTTCCGCTAAGGAAGCCAGCCATAGTCGCCCTCCGGCGGTACAGTAAATCGGCACTCTCTCCCCCAGACGCACTGAAGTCGAGTTAAACGGCGTGTGTTTACTGCGGGCGATATACACCAGCTCGTCATCATCTATCACGCCGACCGAAGCGTGCTCTTCCGTCCGACTGGCGATGTACTCCACGATCGGTCGTACCATGCGTGGGAACTGCGCCGAATCGACATACGCCTGCCCCAACCTTAACGCTTTAGGCGTTAGCCAGTAATGACGTCCGTCGGTTTGCAGATAGCGCTCGTGCAGCAGGGTAAGGAAAAAGCGCCGCGCGGCGCTTTGCGTCAGGCCGCTCATTTTCGCCGCCTGCGGCACGGTGAGCCGGGGGAACTCTTTTGAAAATAGCTGGATCAGCGCCAGCCCTTTTTGCAGGCCGACGATCAGATCGCGGGTATGAATCTGGTTTTGCATACTTGTTCACACTTTCGCAACAATACAATCAGTTTAGCGCGATTATCGCAGTGGTAGTGCGATTAACAACCAGTATGGCCGAATTCTGCGTTGTCGCTCTCAGCTTCCGCTGAAATACTTTCACAACATTCATTTAACAAAATGAGGTTTGAAATGGTCAGTGGATTCACTCAGGTCGTCGCCGTCATCGGCCACCCGATTACCCAGGTTAAGTCGCCGGAGAATTTCAACCGCTTCTTTGCTGACCAGCAGTTGGACAGCGTGATGATCCCGGTTGATATCGCCCCCGAAGCCGTTGCTGACTTTCTGCAGGCCCTGCGCGGCTGGCACAACATGAGCGGCGTCCTGGTCACCGTTCCGCACAAACAGCGGGCCGCCGCCCTGGTCGACGAGTTAACCCCGCGAGCTCAGCACCTCAATGCCATTAACGTCATCCGTAAGCTGGCCGATGGCCGTTTACAGGGCGATATGCTAGACGGCGTCGGTTTTCAGCTTGCCGCAGAGGCGCACGGCTTTAGCGCCGCCGGTAAAAAGGGGCTGCTCTCCGGCTGCGGCGGTGTGGGCAGCGCTATCGCGTGGGGGCTTTGCGAAGCGGGTATCCGCCAGCTGGCCCTTTATGATCAGAATCCCGCCACCCTTCAGCTGCTGCATAACCGGCTGGCCACCCATTTTCCGCACGTTCATCTCGTCGACCTGCCCGCTACGCTTGCCGGCCTGGATTTGCTGGTGAATGGTTCCCCGGCGGGAATGGCCGGTTTCGAGCCGTTGCCGCTGCCGCAGACGCTGCTGGAAACCCTTCCGCTATCCACGCATGTCGCCGACGTGGTGACCGCCCCGATCATCACCCCGCTCCTCGCCTTCGCCCGGGATCGCGGCTGCGCGATCCAGACCGGGCCGGAGATGGCGCTGGCGCAGATGAAACTGATGGGGCAATTCATCGGCGCCATCGCGCAGGAACAAGGAGCGGCGGCATGAAAAGCTGGGATGTCATCGTTATCGGCAGCGGCGCCGCAGGTTTTGCCGCGGCGGTGACCGCCAGCTGTAAGGGACTGTCGGTGCTGATGCTGGAAAAAGCCCCGCAGTTTGGCGGCACCTCCGCCATTTCCGGCGGCGCGGTGTGGATCCACGATAGCGATCAGGCGCGGAAAATGGCCGTGGGCGGCAGCCCGCAGGCCATCGAAACCTATCTGCGGACGATTATCGGTGAGCCTCATTATCGTCAGGATCTGGTGGATGCCTTTATCGCTTCAGGGCGCGAGGCGCTGGCGTTTCTTGAAAAAGAGGGCGCGGTGAAATATAGCCTGCGCCCGCTCTCTCCGGATTATTACCCGGATGAGCCCGGCGCCGTCGATGTCGGGCGGGCGCTCGAGGTGGTGGAGTTTGACGGACGGGAACTGGGTGCGCATTTTCGCGACCTCCGCTCTCCCCCACCGGGAATGCTGCTGTTTGGCGGGATGATGGTTAACCGGGTTGATATCCAGCACTTTCTCGATATGCGCCGCTCCCCGCGCTCGTTCGCGCACTGCGGCAGACTGTTGCTGCGCTTCGGTCGCGATCGCCTGCGGTACCCTCGCGGTACCCGCCTGGCGATGGGCAACGCGCTGATCGCCCGCATGGCGACGCTCGCCTTTCGCAAAGGTATGCAGCTCAGGCTCAACGTCAACGTGCTTTCGCTGAGCGAACGCAATGGCGAGGTGACCGGCGTAGAAATTGAGCACGAGGGACAAAAGCAGGCCCTTGAAGCCCGCTGCGGGGTGGTACTGGCGGCGGGTGGTTTTGCCGCAGGCAGGCTGGCTGAACGCTATCGCCCCCAGACCCGCGAGCACTACACCATGTCCCCCGCCGCCAACGACGGCGCCGCGCTGCGCCTTGCCGCCGCGGTCAATGCCCGGGAAGGGGCTGACCTGCCGTCTAACTTTTTCTGGGCGCCGGTCTCGGTTTTACAGCATCCCGACGGCACGCAAGAGCGCTTCCCTCATCTGGTCACCGATCGCGCCAAACCTGGAGTGATTGCCGTCAACCAGCGCGCGGTGCGCTTCGTGAACGAATCTAACTCTTATCACCACTTCGCCAGCGCCATGCAAAGCCGGGCAGAAAATGCGCCCTGCTTTCTGATTTGCGACGCCCTGGCCATGAAGCGCTACGGCCTCGGCCTGGCGCGCCCTGCCCCGGTCAATAATGACGCGCTGGTGAAAGCGGGCTATCTGCATAAGGCCGATACGCTGCCTGAACTGGCGCAGCGGCTCGGCCTGGATCCGCAGACGCTCGCTGACACGGTGGCTCGCTACAACCGCGACGCCGCTCAGGGCCTCGACCCGGCGTTCACCAAAGGCGGCAACAGCTATAACCGCGCGATGGGCGACCCCGGCCACCGGCCAAACGCCTGTAACGCTCCGCTGACCCGCGCGCCGTTTTATGCCGTCACCCTCTATACCGGCGATCTCGGTACCTCGCGCGGCCTGGTCACTACCGCCGATGCTCAGGTCATTAACCAGCACGGTGAACCGATTAAAGGCCTCTATGCCGTGGGTAATGATATGGATTCGATGATGGCCGGAACCTACCCCGGCCCAGGTATTACGCTCGGCCCGGCGCTCACCTTCGGCTATCTCTCAGCCAGCCATATGGCGCAACAACACGCACTATAAACAGGAGAAAATCATGATCTATGAAAAACGCACCTACACCATCAATCCGCTGAAAATGGCCGACTGGCTGGCGCTGTACAAAAGCGATGCTTACGCCGTGCAAACCGAGCACCTCGGTAAGCTCATCGGCTTCTTTTTTACCGAAATTGGCGTGGTCAATCAGGTGGTGCATATCTGGGCCTATGAAAGTCTGGACGATCGCCTGGCGCGTCGGGCGCGCATGGCGCAGGACGAACGCTGGCTGACGTTCTCGCGCAAAAACCGCGAGCTGGCCGCCGTCGAGCGTCTGGAGTCGGTGCTTCTGCGCCCCACTGATTTTTCACCACTGCAATAAGGAGAGGGTCATGAGCGGGCAGATGAACGTGGATGTTCTGGTCGTCGGCTCCGGCGCGGCGGGGCTCTCTGCCGCCGTCACCGCCGCGCTCGGCGGCGCCAGCGTACTGGTTGCGGAGAAAGAGTCGGTCATTGGCGGCACCAGCGCCTGGTCCGGCGGCTGGCTGTGGATCCCGCGTAACCCGCTGGCTCGTGAAGAAGGGATTGAAGAAGAGCCGGGCGCGCCGCTCGCTTATTTACGCCATGAAATGGACGGTGAGCCTGCCGATGCGCGTCTGCTTGCCTTCTTACAGTACGGACCGGAGATGATCGACTTTTTCCGCCGCCGTACCGCCGTGCAGTTTCTTTCCGGCAGCAAAATGCCCGATTTTCACGCTTCACCGGGCGCTGCGCTGGGCGGCCGCTCGGTCACGGCGCAGCCTTTTGACGGACGGCTGCTGGGCGACTGGCTGCATCGCCTGCGGCCTCCGCTGGAGACCATCAGCCTTGCGGGTATGGGCATTGCCGGCGGCACGGACATGGCGCACTTTTTCAACGCGACCCGCTCACCGGGCTCGGCGCTGTATGCGACCCGCCGCCTGCTGCGTCACGGCTGGCAGCGGCTGCGCGCCGGTCGCGGACAGCATCTGGTTAACGGCAACGCGCTGGTCGCCCGCCTGCTGCGTTCGGCGCTGGATGCGGGGGTTAATTTTCAGCTTAACGCGCCGGTAGAACGTCTGCTTGCCGACAACAACGGCGTTGCAGGCGCGATATTACGCAGCGACGGCGGCGCGCTGGAGGTTCGCGCCGGCGCGGTGATCCTCGCCTGCGGAGGCTTTCCTCACGACAGGCAGCGTCTGGCCGAAAATGTGCCGCACGCCGCCAGCGGCTACGGCCACTTCTCCGCCGCGCCCCCGGGCAATCAGGGGGATGGCATTCGGCTCGGCGAAGCGGTCGGCGGCCAGTTTGATACCTCACTCAGGCACGCCATGGCCTGGGCGCCGGTGTCGCGCGTTACCCTCGCCAGCGGACTGCAGTTGCCGTTCCCGCATCTGGTTGAGCGCGCTAAGCCCGGCTTTATTGCCGTGTTGCCTAACGGTAAACGCTTCACCAATGAAGCCGACTCTTATCATGATTTTATTGCCGCGCTGCTGGACGCGACGCCGTCGGGCGAAACGCCGCAGGCGTGGCTAATTGCCGACGGCCGTGCGCTGCGGCGCTACGGATTGGGCCATGCTCGCCCCTTCCCGTTTACCCCCGAGGCCTGGCGACGGACCGGCTATCTGTACGTCGGTGAGACGCCGGAAGCGCTGGCGAAAACATGCGCCATCAATCCGCAGCAGCTAACGGAAACGATCGCCCGGTTTAACGGCTTTGTAGACCAGGGAGAGGATAAGGATTTTCAGCGCGGCGCCTCGGCCTATAACCGCGCGCAGGGTGACGCCAGCCGCTCGCCCCACCCCACGCTCGGGAAACTCAGCCATGGGCCTTTTTATGCGGTACGTATATTGCCCGGCTCGCTGGGTTCCTTCAGTGGACTAATCACCGATGAAAATGCCCGTGTTCTCAACGCGCAGCGGCAGCCGATCCAGGGGCTTTTCGCCATCGGCAACGATATGTCGAGCGTGATGCGGGGATTCTATCCCAGCGGCGGTATCACGCTGGGTCCGGCCATGACTTTTGGCTATCTGGTCGGAAAAAACCTGGCAGAAAATCTCAATAAAACAACGCAGTAAAAGCATTCCACCAGGGACGGCAATACGCATAACAACAATCACCTGCAACTGTACTGGAGTCCTTTATGAACATGCGAACCCTCTCACTCGCCGCGCTTACCCTCCTCGACGTTCCGCCGCCGGAACAGGTACGCATTGCGGCCCAGACCGGATTCACCCACGTTGGTCTGCGCCTGCTTCCCGCAACCCCGTCAGATCCGGATTACGACATGCTCGGCGACACCGCCGCCGTACGCGATACCCTGGCGGCGCTGATGGAAACCGGCGTTCGCGTTTCGGACGTTGAGATCGTCCGCCTGACGCCCGATTTTTCAGTGGACGCTCGTTTGCAGCTTTTTCTTACTACCGCCGCGCGCCTTGGCGCAAAGCAGGTTTTAGTGGCAGGAAACGATGATAACCGCGCGCGCAGCGCGGGAAATCTCGCCCGGCTTGCCGAAGCCGGCCAGGAGCATGGATTAACCATGAACCTGGAGCCCATGCCCTGGACCCACCTGCGCACCATTGCCGAAGCCCGGGCGCTCATCACCGCCAGCGGCCGCAGCGATATCGGTATTTTGATTGACGCTATTCACTTCTGGCGGGCCGGCGAATCCCTGTCCACGATCGCGGCGCTACCGCAAAATTGCCTCAACTATATGCAGCTTTGCGATGCCTCACCGCAACCCCCCGCTGACGAGCAGGAGCTGATTTACCAGGCCCGCGCCGCGCGCCAGGTCCCCGGCGAAGGCGGACTCGACCTGCACGGTCTGATGGCGGCGCTTCCGGCCACGCTGCCGGTATCCATCGAGGTCCCGCTAAGCGGCGATCGGGGTGCGCTGCCGCCGCTCGCTCGCGCTCAGCTGCTGTTTAACGCCGCGCAGTCCTACCTGCGCCCTTGCGCATAAGGAGAGTCCCATGACACAGACTCAACGCCTGGACGTCAGGGAGTTAATCAACGCCAATCCGCTAAGCCGCTTTCAGAAGCTGGTGGTGTTTTTAGGCTTCTGCGTTATCGCGCTGGACGGCTTTGATATCGCCATCATGGGATTTATCGCCCCGACGCTGAAGCAGGAATGGGGAGTAAGCAATCACCAACTCGGTTTTGTCATCAGCGCCGCGCTGATAGGCCTGGCGCTGGGGGCCATTTTCTCCGGGCCGCTCGCCGACTGGCTGGGACGGAAAAAAATTATCATTAATAGCGTCTTCTTCTTCGGCTTCTGGACCATCGCCACCGCCCTTTCACAAAATATTGAGCAGATGATGGTTTTCCGCTTCCTGACCGGGCTGGGATTAGGCGCCGCCATGCCGAATATCGGCACCCTGGTGTCAGAGTATGCGCCGGAGCGCCAGCGCTCGTTCCTGATTACGATTATTTTTTGCGGCTTCACCTTTGGCGCGGCGGCGGGCGGTTTCTCCGCATCCTGGCTAATCCCGCAGTTTGGCTGGCACTCGCTGATGCTGCTTGGCGGGATCCTCCCGCTGCTGTTCGCTCCGGTCCTGATCTGGCTGTTACCGGAATCGGTGCGTTTTCTGGTCGTTAAGCGCGCGCCTGCCGAACGTATTCGGCGGATTATGCAACGCCTCTATCCGGGACAAATCCCCGATGAGGCCGAGTTCAGCCTCCCGGCCCAGCCCGTCCAGGCAAATGCCATGCGCATCGTTCTCTCCCGCCAGTATCGCTTCGGTTCGATGATGCTCTGGCTGGTTTACTTTATGGGGCTTTTTTTGGTTTACCTCCTCGGCAGCTGGCTACCGACGCTGGTAAAAGAGGTGGGCTTAACGGTCGGCCAGGCGGCGGTAATGACCGCAATGTACCAGGCTGGGGGAACCCTTGGCTCGCTGTTTGCGGGCTGGCTAATGGACCGGATCAACCCACATCGGGCGCTCGGGCTGATTTACGCGGTTGGCGGCCTGTTTACGATGGCGATGGGCTATGCCGCGGCAAGCTTTGCGCTCATCTGCCTGCTGGCGTTTATCAGCGGAGCCTGCTTAAACGGCGCCAATACCGGCATGAACGCGCTCTCCGCCCGCTACTATCCTACCGAAGCACGGGCTACCGGCTCCAGCTGGATGCACGGCGTTGGCCGCATGGGCGCGATCCTGAGCGCCTTTGCCGGGGCGGAGATGCTGGCGCTGAATATCAGCTTCGAAAGCGTTTTCCTGATCCTTGGCATTCCCGCCGCGATAACCGTCGCCGGGCTGGCGGCCAAAGGTATTTTCGCGGCTGGCCCGTCGGCAAGGGCCACCGCGTCAATCGCGCCCGTCAGAAGTACATTTTAAACGTTGACGCTAAGGCAGGCGTGTTTCAAAAACACGCCTGCCCAAAAAAGAAAAATTAATTTCATTTAAATGAATAATGAAAAAGAAAAATGCCATGCAGTATCGATTCACTTCACAAAACCACAGCGCAAAATCATTAAATACATACATGAAAAAAATAAAACATCGTTCAGAAAAACACTTAATAACCTTATCAATCAGAATGGCTTGATAGCTGTAGCCAGAAAAATTACGGCTCAATTTTTACGGTTTTTCGATCCGCCTCGCATATACAGAAATTAAATTCCAAACAAACATTGAAATGAAATAAATATTTCCTTATGTTCTGGCTGATATTCAGGATAAGGTCGTGCCGGTGGAACTGGCGCAGAGGTCCTGACTTGTCCTTCCAGACAAAGGAATTGACCATGAGTGAACAGCAGATTCTTCTCTCTCCCGCGGCAGCACGCGGCGATAAGCTAAGCTGGGCTACCCGAATCGCTTACGGCGGCGGCGATACCGCCTGTAACGTCGTGTTCGGCATGATCGGCACGGTTTTAACCCTGTTTTATACCGACTATGTCGGCATCAGCATCGCCACCGTTGGCCTGGTGATGCTGATCTCACGTCTGTTTGACGGCGTTTCCGATGTCATCATGGGCCTGATGGTGGAACGCACGAACTCTCGCTGGGGTAAATCACGCCCCTGGCTGCTGTGGATGAGCGTGCCCTACGCCGTATCGGCAATTTTACTGTTCACCGTCCCGCAGACCACCGGCACGCTGCAGTTTCTCTATCTGCTGGTCGCCTATAATTTCTGCACCACCGTGTGCTATACCGCCATCAACCTCCCCTACGGCAGCCTCTCTGCGATGATGACCCGCGCCTCCTGGGAAAGGGATATGCTCAGCATCACCCGAATGTCGATGTCGCCTTTTGGTCGTATTCTCGCCGTTGCCTGCACTTTGCCGCTGGTGAAGTACTTTGGCGACGATCAGGCGGCGTGGATCAAAACCATGTCTATTTGGGCTTTTCTGGCGCTGCTGTTGCTGCTGTTTTGCTTTTATAAATGCGAAGAGAAGGTGGTCATCAAAGCGCGAGAGAAACAGGGAAACGTACCGGTAAAAACCCAGCTTTCCGCGCTTTTTCGTAACCAGTACTTCTGGGCCAGCGCCATCCTGTGGACCGCGCAAAGCGTGTACTACACCGTGGTAGGGATCGCGCTGCCTTACTACTGCCGCTACGTGCTCGGTGACGATACCTTCTATAGCTCCATTTTCGTTGCCGAAACCGCCTGCATTATTATTTTCACCTTCCTGAGCTCCGTGCCCATCCGCAAATACGGTAAACGCAACGTTGCCCTCTGCGGCATCGTGCTGGCGACCATCGGCCAGGTGCTGTTTATGTTTAACTCTGATGATTACCACTGGGCGCTGGCAAACGCGATTATTCGCGGTATTGGCTTCGCCCCGCTGAACGCCGTGCTGTTCGGATTCTGCGGCGATGCCGTCGAATTCGGCCAGTGGAAAACGCGCGTCAGACAGGAAGGGATGATCTTCTCCGCCGGTTCCGTTGGGACGAAACTCGGCGCAGGTATTGCCGCCGCGGTTATCTCCGGCCTGCTGAGCATGGCGGGTTACGTCAGCTCCAGCAGCGGCTCCGGCGTTCAGCCGCAAAGCGCTATCGACATGATTAACCACGTTTATCTCTACGGCTCTTTCTTCCTGTGGATCGTGGTCATTATCACCCTGCTGTTTTATCGCCTGGATAAGCAATACCCGCAGATCATGCATGACCTGAAAGAACGCGAAGCCCGTGGCGAGATGTAAAACCTTAGAACCAGGCCCGCGCTCGGCGAGCGCGGGTACACAGAAGAACATCTGAAATCCGTAGGATCTCTATCATTGAGGAGTGCACCATCATGTTAAACGGCATGAAACCCTTATCCCGCTCCCTGCGCTGGGGCATGGTCGGCGGCGGCGGCACCAGCCAGATTGGCTACAGCCACCGCTGTGCGGCGCTTCGCGACAACGTCTTTACTCTGCTCGCCGGCGCGCTTGATATCGATGCCGAGCGCGGTCGTCAATTCGGCGAGCAGCTCGGCATCGCTCCTGAACGCTGCTACGCCGATTACCAAACGCTGTTCGCGGAGGAGGCCAAACGTCCTGACGGCATTGAAGCCGTATCGGTAACGACGCCGAACAATACTCACTTCGCTATCACTAAAGCGGCGCTTGAAGCCGGGCTGCACGTTATTTGCGAAAAACCGCTGTGCTTTACCGCCGACGAAGCGCGCGAGCTGCTGGCGCTAAGCAAAAAGCAGAATAAAATTATCGGCGTCACGTACGGCTATGCCGGGCACCAGATGATCCAGCAGGCGCGGCAGATGATAGCGGAAGGGATGCTCGGCGAGATCCGCATTATTAATATGCAGTTCGCCCACGGTTTTCATAATGAAGCCGTTGAGCTACAGGCTGAATCCACCCGCTGGCGGGTAACGCCCAAATATGCCGGCCCTAGCTATGTGCTGGGGGATCTGGCGACCCATCCGCTATTTATTGCCGAGACGATGGTGCCTAACCTGAACATCACCCGCCTGATGTGCGCGCGTCAAAGCTTCGTCAAATCTCGCGCGCCGCTGGAAGATAACGCCTTTGTGCTGATGGAATATAACAACGGCGCCGTTGGCTCACTGTGGACCAGCGCGGTCAACAGCGGCGCGATGCACTCGCAAAAAGTCCGCGTCATTGGCGAAAAAGCCAGCATCGAATGGTGGGATGAGCGTCCAAATCAGCTCAGCTATGAGGTACAGGGCGAACCGGCTCGCGTCCTCGAGCGCGGGATGCCCTATCTCAGCCAGCAGGCGCTGGCGGACGACCGCATTGGCGGCGGTCACCCTGAAGGGCTGTTCGAGGCGTGGGCCAACCTCTATCGCCGCTACGCTATCGCCATTGACGCGATGGATCGCGGGGACCAGGCGTTCCTGGAGACCTTCTGGTATCCGGACGTCGAAGCCGGTCTTCACGGCGTTTACTGGGTTGAGCAGTGCGTCAAATCCGCCGACGCAGGCGGCCAGTGGGTTGACTTTAACTGCCAATAACCGCTGAACACCAGTGGAGGCCCCTCCACTGGTTTTTTCTTTCTACCGTACTCACCTCATCATGCAACACAGTCGTAATATCTGTTAAACAAACATTTATTTACGCTTCTGTTTCCCCCCACTACACTATGCGCAGTTTTTATATTGAGGTGGTAATGAACGATAATAAAATGACGCCAGGCGAACTGCGTGCGACCTGGGGTTTGGGGACCGTATTCTCTTTGCGCATGCTCGGCATGTTTATGGTCCTGCCGGTTCTGACCACTTACGGCATGGCGTTACAGGGCGCAAGCGAAGCCCTTATCGGACTGGCAATTGGTATTTACGGGCTGGCCCAGGCGCTATTCCAGATACCTTTCGGGCTGCTTTCTGACCGCATTGGCCGTAAGCCGCTGATCGTCGGCGGCCTGTTAATCTTCGTTGTCGGCAGCGTTATCGCCGCGCTTTCTGACTCTATCTGGGGCATTATTCTTGGCCGCGCGCTGCAGGGCTCCGGGGCGATTGCCGCCGCGGTCATGGCGCTGCTTTCCGATTTAACCCGCGAGCAAAACCGCACTAAAGCCATGGCGTTTATCGGCGTCAGCTTTGGCGTCACCTTTGCTATCGCCATGGTTCTCGGGCCTGTCGTTACCCACCAGCTCGGCCTGCACGCCCTGTTCTGGATGATTGCTGTTCTGGCGACGCTCGGCATCCTGCTGACGCTATGGGTGGTGCCGAACAGCCAGAATCACGTGCTGAACCGCGAGTCCGGTATGGTGAAAGGCTGCTTCAGCAAAGTTCTTGCTGAGCCAAAACTCCTGAAGCTCAATTTCGGCATTATGTGCCTGCATATCATGCTGATGTCCACGTTTGTCGCTCTGCCGGGCCAGCTTGAGGCCGCCGGTTTCCCCGCCGCCGAGCACTGGAAAATCTATCTGGTCACCATGCTGGTCTCATTTGTCGCGGTGGTGCCGTTTATTATCTACGCCGAAGTGAAGCGCAAAATGAAGCGCGTCTTTCTGCTGTGCGTCGCCATCCTGCTGATTGCTGAAATCGTACTCTGGGGTGCCGGAGGCTATTTCTGGGAGCTGGTCGCCGGCGTTCAGCTATTTTTCCTCGCGTTTAACCTGCTGGAAGCGCTGCTGCCGTCGTTAATCAGTAAAGAATCACCGGCCGGATATAAAGGCACCGCGATGGGCATTTACTCCACCAGCCAGTTCCTTGGCGTGGCCATCGGCGGAGCGCTCGGCGGCTGGGTGGATGGCTTTTTTGATTCGCAAACCGTCTTCCTGCTCGGCGCCCTGCTGGCGATGCTGTGGCTGCTGGTGGCCAGCACCATGAGCGAGCCGCCGTACGTTAGCAGCCTGCGGGTCGAGATCCCGGAGGATATCGCCGCGGACAAAATGCTCGAAGCGCGCTTACGGGCTAAAGAGGGCGTCAAAGAGGTGCTGGTGATTAGCGAAGAGCGTTCGGTGTATATCAAAATCGACAGCAAGATCACTAACCGCTTTGAAATTGAGCAGGCAATCAAAGGGATATAAAAACGAGCACCTTTGTTCAGGCAGGCAAAAACGGTTCTGAGCGGAGCTTTGTGTCCTGCCGGGCGGCGGCTAACGCCGTGCCCGGCCGACAGACGGGACTCTTTTAATCGCGGAAGTTTTTGAACTGGAACGGCTGGCCTAAATCACCGCCGCGCACCAGCGCCATAACCGCCTGCAGGTCGTCGCGAGATTTACCGGTAACGCGAATCTCTTCGCCCTGGATCTGCGCCTGTACTTTCAGCTTGCTGTCTTTAATCAGCTTGACGATTTTTTTCTGCGTCGCGCTCTCAATGCCCTGCTTCAGCTTCGCATCGACAAACCAGGTTTTACCGCTGTGCACGAACTCGTCCGGCACTTCGATAGAACTGCCCTCAATTCCGCGTTTCAGCAGCTTGGCGCGCAGAATATCCAACAGCTGGTTAATCTGGAAATCAGACTCGCTGAGGACCTTGATGGTCTCGTTTTTTTCGTTCAGCTCAAAGCTCGCTTCGACGTTACGGAAATCAAAACGCGATTCAACTTCGCGGGTCGCGTTCTCTACGGCGTTTCGAACTTCCTGAAGATCGACTTCAGAGACAATATCGAAAGATGGCATCTTTTCCTCTCCTTCAGTTTCTTTTGCGTTGCATAATACCCGCAACGCGACATAACTCAACTTGTTATCCCGAAAGGATAACTGATAACGCTATACTTTAGCCATGAGCACCTGATGCAGCACTCACAGGTGAGGAGGAATAATGAAAGTAACCGTACTCGGATGCGGTGCACTGGGACAGTTATGGCTAACTGCGCTGTACAAACACGGACATGAAGTCCAGGGCTGGTTACGCGTCCCACAGCCATTCTGTAGCGTCAATGTGATTGAAACCGACGGCAGCGTGTTTAATGAATCGTTTACCGCTAACGATCCTGATTTTCTCGCCAGCAGCGACCTGCTGCTGGTCACCCTCAAAGCCTGGCAGGTCTCTAACGCGGTAAAAAACCTGAGCGCCATCCTGCCGTCGTCAGTACCTGTTCTGCTCATGCACAACGGTATGGGTACCGTTGACGAGCTTAAGAGCCTCAAACAGCCGCTGCTTCTGGCTTCGACAACGCAGGCGGCCCGCCGCGACGGCAACGTAATCGTCCACGTCGCCAACGGCACCAGCCATATTGGCCCAGCGAAAGCCTACCCTGAGGATTATAGCTATCTCGCCGATGTACTGCAGAGCGTGCTGCCCGACGTCGCCTGGCATAACAATATCTACCCCGCGACCTGGAGCAAGCTGGCGGTAAACTGTGTGATTAACCCGCTGACGGCGTTAAAAAACTGTCAGAACGGCGATTTACGCGAATACCCGCAGGAGGTCGCCGCAATTTGTTATGAAGTTGCGGCGGTGATGGATCGCGAGGGGATGCATACCTCGCCGGAAAACCTGTTATTCTATGTACATCAGGTTATTGAAAGTACGGCAGAAAATACCTCCTCCATGCTGCAGGATATTCTCGCCCAGCGCCATACGGAAATCGACTATATCACCGGTTATCTGTTAAAACGCGCCCGAGCCCACGGTATCGCCGTACCTGAGAATACCCGCCTGTTTGAACTGGTAAAGCGTAAGGAGAATGAATATGAGCGCGTCGGCACTGATTTGCCTCGCCCCTGGTAGCGAAGAGACCGAAGCGGTCACCACCATTGATTTACTCGTTCGCGGAGGAGTAAAGGTCACGACCGCCAGCGTTGCCAGCGATGGCAGCCTGACCATTGTCTGCTCGCGCGGCGTTAAGCTACTGGCCGATGCGCCGCTGGTCGAAGTGGCCGATGGCGATTTCGATATCCTTGTTCTGCCCGGCGGCATTAAGGGTGCGGAGTGCTTTCGCGACAGCCCGCTGCTGGTTGAAACAGTACGTCAATTCCATCTTTCCGGGCGCATCGTTGCGGCGATTTGCGCCGCGGCGCCGACCGTGCTGGTGCCGCACAACCTTTTCCCCATCGGCAATATGACCGGCTTTCCGGCGCTGAAAGAACGCATTCCCGCCGAGCAGTGGCAGGATAAGCGCGTCGTCTGGGACGCTCGCGTTAAGCTGCTCACCAGCCAGGGGCCGGGAACCTCAATTGATTTCGCCTTGAAGATGATCGACCTGCTGGTTGGACGCGAAAAAGCGCACGAAGTCGCTTCACAGCTGGTGATGGCGGCAGGAATTTATAACTACTACGAATAAACGCAAAACGGCAACCCAGGGTTGCCGTTTTCATGATTACGCCTTGCTCCTGAAGAACTAGGGGCGATATACCTTCACGTTTTCAAAGCCCTGCTCGCGCAGATACAGCGCCTGCAGGCGGCTCATCACCCCACGCTCGCACCACAGCAGCCAGGTTTTACTCTGGTCGAGATCGCCAAATTTGGTGCTCAGCTTATAGAACGGCAGAGAAACCACGTCCACGCCTTCCACCTTCAGCGGCTTATCGTCCTGCTCGTCGATAGAGCGGATATCGAGGATCGCGTCGTCAGGGCCAAAACCGCTGACGGTTTCCACTTCCACTACATCCTGCTCGGTCTGCTGAGCGATATCGCGGATATCAATGTTGCTCGCTTCCGCCACCACTTTCTCGAGGATGCTGAAATCGAAGTGCTCTTCTTCCGCCTCGATCTTCGCCTTCACCGCTTTCACGGTGGGGCTCTTCGAGATAACGCCGCAGTATTCCGGCATGGTGCGGGCAAAATCTTCAGTGCCGATTTCACGCGCGAGGTCAATAATGTGCTCTTTATCGTGCGAAATCAGCGGACGCAGAATCAGCGTATCCGAGACGTTGTCGATCAGGCGCAGGTTGGTCAGCGTCTGGCTGGAAACCTGGCCTAACGCCTCGCCGGTGACCAGCGCCTGGACGCCGTAGCGCTCGGCGACTTTTGACGCCGCGCGCACCATCATGCGCTTGAGCACCACGCCCATCTGACCGTCGTCGACTTTCTCAAGGATCTCACCCACCACCGGCTCGAAGTTAATCGCCACGAAGCGCACGCGGTGTGAGCTGCCGAAGCGGTTCCACAGATAGTGCGCGACCTGACGCACGCCGATTTCATGGGCCGCGCCGCCGAGGTTAAAGAAGCAGTAATGCACGCGGCAGCCGCGGCGCATCAGCATATAGCTGGAAACGCCGGAGTCGAAACCGCCGGAAATGAGCGACAGCACGTCTTCCTGGGTGCCGATCGGGAAACCGCCGATACCTTCGTAGCGCCCTTTAACCAGCAGCAGGCGATCGTTTTCGATCTCGAGGTTAACCGTCACATCAGGGTCGGTCAGCTTCACTCGCGCCGTTTCAATATGCTGGTTCAAACCGCCGCCGACGTAGCGCTCCACTTCGATTGAGGTAAACTCATGCTTACCGCGACGCTTAACGCGCACGCAGAACGTTTTACCTTCCAGCGCGTCACGCCACAGCGGCAGCGTCTGCTCGAAAATATCGTGCAGAGAGGTATAAGGAACGTCTTCGACTTCCAGAATATGGTGGATACCGGGGATACGGGTCAGGGCATCGCGAATAGCCGGACGCTGGTTTTCATCCTTCGCCCGGACCTCGATATGATCCCAGTGACGAACGACGGCAAGCGTCTCATCATAGTTTTTGAGAACGTTACGAATGTTCCCGGTTAAAATTTTAATGAAGCGCAATCGCACAGATTGGCTTTTGATGGTGATTTCCGGGAACAATTTAATGATAAACTTCATGGCGACACTATTCGTTGGCAAGCCCGTCGTTGGCTAGCCCGACGGGGCTTTAAGCATAAAAAGTTGTACAGGCGCGACTGGCGTCTGCATCCAGGGCGCGGAGTATACCACTATTGGACGCTTTTCACCTGGCATTGCGCGTTATTTGATTAACCGCGCGACTTCGTTACCATATTGATAGCCATCGAGACATTACAAGAGTCTATATTCACTATGCCAAAGAAAAATGAGGCCCCGGCCAGCTTTGAAACCGCCCTGGGCGAGCTGGAGCAAATTGTTAATCGTCTGGAAAGCGGCTCGCTGCCGTTAGAAGAAGCGCTCGGCGAATTCGAGCGCGGGATCCAGCTGGCGCGCCAGGGGCAGGCAAAGCTGCAGCAGGCCGAACAGCGCGTACAAATTCTGCTGGCGGATAGCGAAGACGCGCCGCTTACCCCTTTTACGCCGGACGCTGAATAAATGGACTTCCCGCAACAGCTACAGGCGTGCGTCGAGCAGGCTAACGAAGCGCTGCGCCGTTTTATCGCTCCGCAGCCCTTTCAGAACACTCCGCTGGTCGAAGCCATGCAGTATGGCGCACTATTAGGCGGCAAACGCCTGCGCCCGTTCCTGGTTTACGCGACCGGCGATATGTTTGGCGTTAGCCGCGCTACGCTGGATGCCCCTGCCGCCGCCGTCGAATGCATCCATGCCTATTCGCTGATGCACGATGATCTCCCGGCGATGGACGATGACGATTTACGCCGCGGCCAGCCGACCTGCCATATAAAATTCGGCGAAGCGAACGCAATTCTTGCCGGAGACGCCCTACAAACGCTGGCGTTTTCTATACTGAGTGATGCGCCGATGCCGGAAGTGCCGGATCGCGATCGCCTGGCGATGATTTCTGAGCTGGCCCAGGCCAGCGGCATCGCGGGTATGTGCGGCGGTCAGGCGCTGGATCTGGAAGCGGAAGGCCATCAGGTTGATCTGACGTCGCTGGAGCGAATTCACCGCCATAAGACCGGCGCGTTGATTCGCGCCGCGGTACGAATGGGCGCGCTGAGCGCAGGTGAAGCCGGACGCAGGGCGCTACCCGCTCTCGATCGATACGCCGAGAACATCGGTCTCGCCTTCCAGGTCCAGGATGACATTCTCGACGTGGTAGGGGATACTGCCACGCTTGGCAAACGTCAGGGAGCCGACCAGCAGCTGGGCAAAAGTACCTACCCCGCCCTTTTGGGACTCGAGCAAGCCCGGAAAAAGGCCTTTGACCTGATTACCGACGCCCGCCGGTCGTTAACTGAGCTGGCCGCGCAATCTCTGGATACCACGGCACTGGAAGCGCTCGCGAATTACATAATTCAGCGTGATAAATAAACAATAAATGAGTCTCTGATGAGTTTTGATATTGCCAAATACCCGACCCTGGCGCTGGTGGATTCCACCCAGGAGTTGCGTTTGTTGCCGAAAGATAGCCTGCCGAAACTGTGCGACGAACTGCGGCGTTATCTGCTGGACAGCGTCAGCCGCTCCAGCGGACACTTTGCCTCCGGGCTCGGTACGGTAGAACTAACCGTGGCGCTGCACTACGTCTACAACACGCCTTTCGATCGCCTAATCTGGGACGTCGGCCACCAGGCTTACCCGCATAAAATTCTGACCGGACGCCGCGATCGGATCGGCACCATCCGCCAGAAAGGCGGGCTGCACCCCTTCCCGTGGCGCGGAGAAAGCGAGTATGACGTCCTGAGCGTCGGCCACTCGTCGACCTCCATCTCTGCCGGAATCGGCATAGCTATCGCCGCAGCCAAAGAGGATAAGCAGCGCCGCGCGGTTTGCGTAATCGGCGACGGGGCGATAACCGCCGGGATGGCGTTTGAAGCGATGAACCACGCTGGCGATATCAAACCCGATCTGCTGGTGGTGCTCAACGACAACGAAATGTCGATCTCCGAGAACGTCGGTGCGCTAAACAATCATCTGGCGCAGCTGCTCTCCGGCAAACTCTACTCCACGCTGCGCGAAGGCGGCAAAAAGGTCTTCTCTGGCGTGCCGCCGATTAAAGAGCTGCTCAAACGCACCGAGGAACATATCAAAGGGATGGTGGTTCCGGGGACCCTGTTTGAAGAGCTGGGCTTTAACTACATTGGGCCGGTGGACGGTCATGATGTTATCGGTCTGGTAAATACGCTGAAGAATATGCGCGACCTGAAAGGGCCGCAGTTCCTGCATATTATGACCAAAAAAGGCCGCGGCTATGAGCCCGCCGAAAAAGACCCGATCACCTTCCACGCGGTGCCAAAATTCGATCACACCAGCGGCGTGCTGCCGAAAAGCAGCGGCGGCCTGCCCTCTTACTCGAAAATCTTTGGCGACTGGCTGTGCGAAACCGCCGCGAAAGATGACAAGCTGATGGCCGTCACGCCAGCGATGCGCGAAGGTTCCGGGATGGTCGAGTTCTCGAAAAAATACCCCGACCAGTATTTCGACGTGGCCATTGCCGAGCAGCACGCGGTGACCTTTGCCGCCGGCCTGGCGATCGGCGGCTATAAGCCGGTGGTGGCGATCTACTCCACCTTCCTGCAGCGCGCCTACGATCAGGTGATTCACGATGTCGCCATCCAGAAGCTGCCGGTGCTGTTCGCTATCGACCGTGCGGGTATCGTCGGCGCCGATGGGCAAACCCATCAGGGCGCGTTTGATATCTCCTTCCTGCGCTGCATTCCTGACATGGTCATCATGACCCCCAGCGATGAGAACGAGTGCCGCCAGATGCTGTATACCGGTTATCACTACAACGACGGCCCGAGCACGGTGCGCTATCCGCGCGGCTCCGGTACCGGCGCGGCCTTTGAACCGCTAGCCTCGCTGCCTATCGGTAAAGGCGTAGTGAAACGCGAAGGTGAAAAAATCGCGATTCTGAACTTCGGCACGCTGCTGCCGCAGGCGGCAAAAGTCGCGGAAAAGCTTAACGCCACCCTGGTGGATATGCGCTTTGCCAAACCGCTGGATGAAGCGCTGGTGCTACAGCTGGCCGCAGAACACGAAGTGCTGGTCACCCTGGAAGAGAATGCCATTATGGGCGGTGCGGGCAGCGGCGTGAATGAGCTGCTGATGTCCCGCCGCCGCGCGATTCCTGTGCTCAATCTCGGCCTGCCTGATTTCTTTATCCCGCAGGGAACCCAGGAAGAAGCGCACGCCGACCTCGGCCTGGACGCCGCCGGAATAGAAGCCAAAATCCACGCCTGGCTGGCATAATTGCCGCCACCGCTCCTGCTATGCTTAAAGGATACCCTTTACCCGTAGCAGGAGCGCACTATGCACTATATCCCTCTTGGCGATACCGATCTCCGCGTTTCCCGACTCTGCCTCGGCTGTATGACCTTTGGCGAACCGGACCGCGGTAACCATGCATGGACCTTACCGGAAGAGAGCAGCCGCCCGCTGATAAAATACGCCCTCGAGGGCGGCATTAACTTCTTCGACACCTCGAATAACTACTCTGACGGCAGCAGCGAAGAGATCCTCGGGCGCGCGCTGCGTGAGTATGCCCGTCGCGATTCCGTGATCGTCGCCACCAAGGTTTACCATCAGGTGGGCGATCTGCCGCAGGGACTGTCGCGCGCGCAGATCCTGCGCTCCATTGACGACAGCCTGCGCCGCCTCGGCATGGAGTATGTCGATCTGCTGCAAATTCATCGCTGGGATTACACCACGCCCATTGAAGAAACTCTCGAAGCGCTAAACGACGTCGTCAAGGCGGGTAAAGCCCGCTATATCGGCGCATCGTCAATGCATGCCCGCCAGTTTGCCCAGGCGTTAGCGCTACAGCGGCAGAATAACTGGGCCCGCTTCGTCACCATGCAGGATCACTACAATCTGATTTATCGTGAAGAAGAAAACGAAATGCTGCCGCTTTGCAGCCGTGAAGGCGTCGCGGTGATGCCGTGGAGTCCGCTGGCGCGCGGTCGCCTGACCCGTCAGTGGGGGGAAACCACCGCCCGTCTGGTATCCGATGAAGTCGGTAAGGCGCTCTACAATGCCACTGATGAGAATGATGAACTGATTGCGACAAACCTGGCCGCAGTCGCGGAAGAGCTTGACGCCAACCGCGCGCAGGTGGCGCTGGCCTGGCTATTGAGCAAGCCGGGCGTGGCCGCGCCGATTATCGGCGCCTCAAGGCAGGAGCAGCTGGATGAGCTGCTGCATGCGGTCGATTTAACGCTGACGCCGGATCAGATTGAAAAGCTGGAGACGCCGTATAAACCGCACCCGATTGTGGGGTTCAAGTAACGCGCGGTTCCCTGCCGATTCCCGGCTCGCGCTGCGCTTAGCCGGGCTACAGGTTCACCAGCATCTGCTGACGACGAGTTCACCACCGCCTCCGGGAAAAGCCTGCCAGCTCGATTTCCCAGAGGCGCCAGGCCAGCCGCGCCGGACCGGGTTTAGAAAAGACCAATCGGCCAGTGGTGGCCAATCACGTACAGCACCCCGGCGGAAATCACCCCGGCGACAATATCGTCCACCATGATCCCCATCCCGCCGTGGATATTGCGGTCGAACCAGCGGATGGGCCACGGCTTCCACATATCAAAGAGGCGGAAAATCACAAATCCAGCGGCGACCCACTGCCAGTCCATCGTCGGTAGAGCCATCAGGGTGATCCACATCCCGACAAACTCATCCCAGACAATGCTGCCATGATCGTGGGTACCCATATCTTTCGCCGTACGGTGGCAAATATAGACGCCAATGCAGATGCTCATCATCACCGCCAGCGAATAGAGCTGCCAGGGGAGTAAGGTCAGCAAATACCAGAAGGGGATCGACGCCAGCGATCCCATAGTGCCGGGAACCACGGGGCTAAGGCCGCTGCCAAATCCCGTTGCCAGCAGATGCCAGGGGTTGCTCATCTTCAGGCGGCTTTTCGCCACATCTCTACTACGCGCCAAAATGATCGTATCCCTTAAAATCGAACGTGACGGGCTTACCTTCGCGTGTGAACTGCAGACCTTCCGATTCCGGCAGGATCTGCCCAATGCAGGTAAAACGCGCGCCGAGGTTGGCAAGGGCCACGTCCAGCGCCCCGCGATTGAGTTCAGGTACGGTAAAGCACAGCTCGTAATCTTCACCGCCGGAGAGCGCCCAGCGCAGCGCCTGCTCAGGCTCAACCTGGCGCAGCATCGCATCCGAGAACGGCATCGCATCAAGATCGACGCGCGCGCCGCAGCCGCTGGCCTTGAGAATATGCCCCAGGTCAGAAATCAGGCCGTCGGAGAGATCGATGGCGGCGTTCGCCAAATCGCGCAGCGCCTGCCCCTGCAGAACCCGCGGCAGCGGACGCAGATGGCGCGCCAGGAGATAATCCGCGTCGGCGTCATCTTCAACCTGCAGCCGATCCTGCAAAATCGCCAGACCCGCTGCGCTGTCTCCCGGCGTGCCGGTGACGTAAATCCAGTCGCCATGCTTTGCCCCGGAGCGCTTCAAAGCGCGTCCCGTCGGCACATAGCCGTGAATACCCAGCGTCATCGACAGCGGTCCGCGCGTGGTATCGCCGCCAATGAGCTGCATATCGTAATAATTAAGCTGCACGAACAGGCTGTCGCTAAAGGCCTCAAGCCAGGCTTCGTCCGCTTCCGGCAGGGTCAGGGCCAGGGTTAGCCACGCCGGTTCAGCGCCCATAGCCGCCAGGTCGCTCAGGTTGACCGCCAGCGCTTTATAGGCGAGGTCGGCAGGGTCGATATCGGGTAAAAAATGGTTTCCCGCCACCAGGGTGTCGGTGCTGATTGCCAGCGTTTTTTTCTCGGGGATGTTCAGGAGCGCGCAGTCGTCGCCAATGCCGGTTTCAACATCAAGACGTGCGCTTTTTACGCGATCAAAATAACGGGCAATCAGGGAAAATTCGCCGCATGCCATACGTTATGCCTCAGAAAAAGAAAAGAATAAGGCCGGTTTGCAGAAGTGAGACTCTGCAAAAACCGGCCCTGGAATTTACTTTTTGTTGGGACGAATTACCGGGGCAGCTTTGTCCAGCACGCCGTTGACAAACTTATGGCTATCTTCAGCGCCAAAGGTTTTCGCCAGTTCGATGGCTTCGTTAATCGCAACTTTGTACGGTACATCGCTACGCTTTGACAGCTCAAACAGTGCGATACGCAGCACCGCTTTTTCCACCTGACCCAGCTCGTCCAGCAGACGAGAAAGATACGGCTTCATCAGGCCGTCGAGATACGCGCTGTTAGTCGCCACTCCGGACAGCAGTTCGCGGAAATACAGAACGTCTACATCTTTCACATCCTGTTCCGCCAGGAACTGGTATTCGACATCAGCGATGTCGTTTTTGGACAACTGCCAGGAGTAAAGCGCCTGGACAGCACACTCACGGGCGCGGCGACGAGCAGCAGGTTTCACGGAATTCCCCTTACAAAAATCAGGCCTTGATGGCTTTCAATACGTTAATCATTTCCAGCGCGGTCAACGCGGCTTCAGCGCCTTTGTTACCGGCTTTGGTGCCAGCGCGTTCGATGGCTTGTTCAATACTTTCTGTGGTCAGAACACCGAAGGCTACCGGGATTCCGCTGTCCTGAGCGACGTGCGCCAGGCCATTGCTTGCACCGCCAGCCACATATTCAAAGTGCGCGGTGCCGCCACGGATAACGGTACCCAGCGCGATCACTGCGTCATACTTACCGGTTTTCGCCAGTGCATCAGCCGCCAGCGGCAGCTCATACGCGCCTGGAACCCAAACCACGGTAATGTTTTCATCTTTGACCTGGCCAATACGCTTCAGGGCGTCAATCGCGCCATCCAGCAGGCTGTCGTTGATAAAGTTGTTGAAACGCGCGATGGTGATGGCGACGCGAGCGTCCGGGGTAGCAACGTTAGCTTCAATAATGTTCATACTCTTCCTTCGGGTTCAGTTCATTTGGCCCCGCAAGGGGGGCGGATTCTATCATAATAATCGGCGCACTGCTTTCCCTTTTGTCTGGGGAAATCAAGCGTTCACTAAATGCAGGCAAATATCCGGGCCTACATGACGTATCTCATTGAATTTGAAATGGGGTGCTTGCTCAAGTTTCTCAAGCCCCGGCAGTACACATAATCCGCGCGCATCGCTGCCTAACAGTTTAGGCGCAATATAGACGATAAGCTCGTCCACCAGCCCGGCCTCCAGCAGCGCGCCGGCAAGGGTGGGGCCTGCTTCCACCCAGATCGAGTTAATTTGCTGTTTGCCCAGCAGCATCATCAGGACCACCAGATCCAGGCGACCGTTATGCTCCGGCACCAGCAGCGTGCGTACGTTCTCCGGCCACTGGCGTTCATCTGCACGGGTACGGGCAAATAGCGTTTCACCCGCCTGCTCCACGATACGATGCTGCGGCGTGACGCGATTCTGACTATCGATAACGATGCGCAAAGGCTGACGCAGGTTTTCCTGCGGATACAGCGCCTGGGTGTCGGCGTTGAGCTCATCCCAGCGTACGGTTAGCGCCGGGTCATCCGCCAGCACCGTCGCGCTGCTGGTCAGGATGGCGTGGCTTTGCGCGCGCAGGCGCTGCACATCGCGCCGCGCCTGCGGTGAGGTGATCCACTGGCTCTCTCCGCTGGCCATCGCCGTGCGCCCATCCAGCGATGCGCCCATTTTTAACTGAATCCAGGGAAAACCGGTGCGCATCCGCTTAAGAAAACCTTTATTCAGCGCCTCGGCTTCGTTCATCATCAGCCCGTGACTGACGTCAACCCCTTCCTGCTGCAAACGGTACAAACCGCGACCCGCGACCTGCGGGTTCGGGTCCTGCATCGCCGCAACCACGCGGGACACCCCTGCGGCAATCAGCGCCTCGCAGCACGGCGGCGTGCGCCCGTGATGGCTACAGGGCTCCAGCGTGACGTACGCCGTCGCGCCTTTCGCTTTTTCGCCCGCCATGCGCAGCGCGTGCACTTCCGCGTGCGGTTCACCGGCGCGATAGTGAAAACCTTCGCCGACGATCTGGCCATCTTTAACGATCACGCAGCCGACATTCGGGTTTGGGTGCGTGGTGAAGCGTCCGCGCGCGGCCAGCTTCAGCGCTCGCGCCATGTATATTTCATCCTGCATGGGCTCAGTCCTGTAAGCGGGCGATCTCTTCGCCAAACTCTTTGATATCTTCGAAGCTGCGATAGACGGAAGCAAAGCGGATGTAGGCGACTTTATCGAGCTTTTTCAGCTGTTCCATCACCAGGTTGCCGATCATTTTGCTCGGCACTTCCCGCTCGCCGGTCCCGCGCAGGTGGGTTTTTATATGGTTAACCGCCATTTCGACATCGTCTGAGCTGACCGGGCGCTTCTCCAGCGCTTTCAGCATACCGCTGCGCAGTTTGTCCTCATTAAAAGGCTCGCGCACGTCGTTGCTTTTTACGACTCGCGGCATCACCAGTTCCGCCACTTCAAACGTCGTAAAACGTTCATTACAGACCAGACACTGACGACGACGACGCACGGAAGAGCCCTCGCCCACCAGACGAGAGTCGATAACTTTGGTATCTACGGCGAAACAGAAAGGGCAATGCATGGCGCGTCCTGACATGTAGTTAAACTAACGGGTAGTTTACCGCGAAGTGACCCGACAACAAAGAAAGAGCTTTTGAGACAAAGGATCTATAGTGCGATTATCCGATCGGTCTACCATTAAGCATCCTCTGTTAACGGAATCCCAACTATGACAAGACGTTATTTAAAGCTGGCCATTGTGGGTAGCATTTTCACCCTCAGCGCCTGCGCGCAGCAAAGCGAAATCCGCCAGATGAACCAGAGCGTGAGCACCCTGAGCAAAGAGATGACCCAGCTCAATCAGCAAACGGTCAAAATTACCCAGCAAAACGTACTGAATGCGAAATCGAGCAGCGGCGTATACCTGTTGCCGGAGGCGAAAACACCGGCCCGTCTCAAAAGTCAGATTGGTACGCTGCGCATGTCGCTGCTCAATATCGCGCCGGATGGCGACGGTACCCGCCTGACCCTGCGTATCCAGGGTGAATCAAACGATCCGCTGCCGGCCTTTAGCGCGACGGTCGCCTCCGGGCAGATCAGCGGTACCACCGATAGCTATCAGGAAGTTAACGTACAAAATCAGCTGATTAGCGCGCCGGCAAGCGTTCTGGCGCCGAGCGACGTCGATATTCCGCTACGCCTGAATGGCGTAACGCCCGAGCAGGTTGGCTTTGTGCGCATCCACGATATCCAGCCCGCAAACACGCCGTAACGCCCTCAGCCGGATGCCCTGAACATCCGGCTCCCCTCCCCTCATGCTAATCCACTTACAGATTTTCCATTCAGTTCACTAAAAATTGCCAGAATTTATGAATTTCGGTGGCATTCCCGCAAGAAATGCATAAAATCGTGAACGCAATCGATTACGCATGTGTTCGTTATGTGAAACAACACATATTTTTGTGAGCAATGATTCCTATAATAGACGCCACAGAAATACGAAATATTTAGAAACGCTTCGGCGCTTCTTTTAACGCCTTCAGGCTTAATTTAAACAGTGGCATCATTATGAAAAAAACATTACTGGCAGCCGGCGCAGCTCTGGCGCTCTCCGCATCTTTCTCTGCCAGCGCGGCAGAAAACGACAAACCGCAATACCTGTCTGATTGGTGGCACCAGAGTGTAAACGTGGTGGGCAGCTACCACACTCGTTTTGGGCCGCAGATCCGTAACGATACTTATCTGGAATATGAAGCGTTCGCCAAGAAAGACTGGTTTGATTTCTATGGCTATATGGATGCGCCGGTATTCTTCGGTGGTAACACCAACGCGAAAGGTATCTGGAACCACGGTTCCCCGCTGTTTATGGAAATTGAGCCGCGCTTCTCCATCGACAAACTGACCGGTACCGACCTCAGCTTCGGCCCGTTCAAAGAGTGGTATTTCGCTAACAACTATATCTACGACATGGGCCGCAACAAGTCCGGTCGTCAGAGCACCTGGTATATGGGTCTGGGTACCGATATCGATACCGGCCTGCCGATGAGCCTCTCGCTCAACGTCTATGCGAAATATCAGTGGCAAAACTATGGCGCATCAAACGAGAACGAGTGGGACGGCTACCGCTTCAAAGTGAAATACTTCGTGCCGCTGACCGACCTGTGGGGCGGTTCACTGAGCTATATCGGCTTCACCAACTTTGACTGGGGCTCCGATCTGGGCGATGACAACGCTTATGATTTGAACGGTAAGCATTCACGCACCAGCAACTCCATCGCGTCCAGCCATATCCTGGCGCTGAACTACGATCACTGGCACTACTCCGTCGTGGCGCGTTACTTCCACAACGGCGGCCAGTGGGCGGATGACGCGAAGCTGAACTTCGGCGACGGCGACTTTAACGTCCGCTCTACCGGCTGGGGTGGTTACTTCGTGGTCGGCTACAACTTCTAATCGGCTCGATGATCCCCGGCAACTACGCCGGGGATCATAAAAGCTAACGCTCTTCGCATCTCACCTTACGCAAGAAATCACTCAATGAGCGATCGGCTCGTTCGCTGAAATGACGCCCGGTGGCGGAAATCTCCAGGCAGCGGTCAAGGCGAAAACAGCGATAATCTTCCCGCAGTTCGCACCAGGTCACCAGCAGCCAGCGCTCGCCCCAGAAAAAAAGCCCCAGCGGCAGTACGTCCCGCTGCGACACGTTTCCCGCTTCATCGCGATAGCGCAGCCCCAGCGCCTGCTGGGCGGAGACTGCCCGATGCACTATATCAAACTGATCTTTACTATAGCCCTGCGCACCAAAGTCCGGTGCGAACACCCGCGACTGCTCCGCCTTACGCCGGCTCTCGGCAGGCAAAATAGCCAGCACTTTTTCCTGCGCCGACTCCAGCGCCTGGGACAGCGAGGCGCCGCCCCAGGTTTGCAGCAGCCGTATAGCGGCCATCAGCGCTTCCGATTCCTGAGTTGTCAGCATCAGCGGCGGTAGGTCATAGCCTGCCAGCAGCCGGTAGCCGCTCCCGGCTTCCCCCTCAACCGGGACGCCGGAGAGCGAGAGGTCGCGAATGTCGCGGTAGATGGTGCGCTCTGACACGCCGAGCCGCTCGGCCAGCAGCCCGGCGGTGGTTAATCTCCTCCCGCGCAGGATCTGGACGATTTGAAAAAGGCGGTCGGCGCGTCGGCTCATTTCTGTTGTCTCATTTACGCGGGTTGGTGAAGGCCAATCCGATTACCCTCACTGTCAATAAACAGGGCAATCGTGCCGATATCGTCCGCCAGTTCAAGGGGGCCAAACACGCAGCTTCCGCCCGCCGAGTTGACGCGATCGAGCGTGGCCGCCAGATTGTCAGTATGCAGATAGAGAATACATCCCTGATCGGAGGGCTTAACGCCTTCGAACTTTGCCAGCGCGCCGCCGGGAGCCGGATCCTCATGCGGGAAAACGGCCATCTCGATGCAATCCATTTTTTCCCGACGCAGCGTCACCTGCATCACCGGCTCGTAAAACGCCACGGCACGATCCATCTCCGCAACCGGGATCTCAAACCAGTTAATTACGTTGTTCATACATCCTCCTGTCCATTGTTTGGGTTCAGGAGGAGTGTAAGACAGGCCTACTGACAGCATTGTGTCAGTATGGTGCGCACACCAGCGCGCGCTCGGGACTCAGCAGCCACGGACGCAGGTATCCCACGGTACTGGAAAATGGCAGCACCTCTTCAGGAAGCACAATGCCAAGCTGCTCGCCGATATACAAGCGCCGGGCGACGATACGCTGCCAGAGTTCGGGATAGCGCTGCGCCAGCTCCCGACGCAACGCGCTATCGGCAAGCGCCACGGTATCTTCAATGCTTGCGCCGCCGTAGCCCGGGCGGGAAGGAATGATGTCGATTTGCAGTATCATCCCGCTTTGCAGGCAGGCGGTTGAATGGGGGCCAATGGGCGAACAGAGCCACTCCTCATCCGCGACCAGATGCCCCGGATTCAGGTGCCAGTGATATTCCGCCTTCGGCAACGCCTGCTCTATCAGCGCATACATATCGCCGCCGCGCATGCCGATGCGCAGATTTTCCAGCCAGTTCACCACCGCGTTGAAATAGGGCTTCGCCACGACCTCAAGGTAATCAGCCACCTCGGGCGCCAGTTCGCTCTCACCGGCCACCACGTAGGCGGCGCGGCTGCTCAGGCCGCCTTTGAAGCCGGTGGTCAGCGAGAATTTATCTCCGCGCTGAATCACCTTATCGCCCGGATAAAGATTCGCCCAGGCGAAGCGCTCGCCGGTAGCGGCAATCATCACCACGCTATTAGGCTGCCCTTCCGCCGCCAGCAGCGCGCCGATTTGCTTTTCCGTTTTACCCGGCGCAACGGCGTTAAGCGCGGTGAGAATCGCGGTGGAAGCCAGATTTGCGCCGTACTCATAGTGCGCCAGCTCGTTGGCATTATTGGTGACTCGCGCTCCGCTTGCCGGGTCGATAAAAATGCCGGTGGCGTTAGTTAATCTTGCCTGCGGGCCGGCGGCCTGGCGAATAGCGTCCACGATAAAGGCAGGCAGATCGAACATCTGCGCGCGGTCATCCGCCGCGCCGGTAAAGAGCTTCCAGCCCGCCAGGCCAATTCGGTTTTCCGCCGCAACGCCTGCCTCCTGAAGCCGCTGAGCCAGCGTTTTACCGGTTTCCATCGGCTGATTGGGCAGCGAAAACCACGGGGCGTGAATCACACGGTTTTCCAGCCGGGCATGGCCTGCCAGCTTGAGATTCTCGTTACCCAGCACCAGCACCGCTTCACCGTCCCGATGCAGCACCAGCAGCGCCTCTTCGAAACGGGGAATAAAGCCGGTGAGATACTCAAAGTTGCCGCCGTGCTCTTTGTCGGCATAGACGATAAGCGTGTCTACGCCGGACTGACGCATATTTGCCAGCACCCTGGACTTGCGCAGCCGCAGCGTGTCGTCGTTAAGCGTAACGGAAGGCACATCGTGCCAGAGCGGGGGTTGAGGAACGGTGGAAAGCGTTACAACAGCCATCGGCATTTCTCCATGTCATTGCGTGCTGATACGGGAGAGTAACCAAAATCCGGGCGGCTGTAATAAAAAAATCCCGGCCTTGCGACCGGGATTCGTTTTATCGCTACGCGATTGCCTTACGGCAGAATTGACGGCTGATCCGCCCCTTCTTTCTCGACTTTCTGCTGCAGCATGTGCTCGCGCTTCATGCCCAGCTTCAGCGCCAGCGCGGACGCGACGTAGATAGAAGAAGCCGTACCGATGGAGACACCGATGAGCATGGTCAGCGAGAAGCCTTCCAGAATCGGACCGCCGAAGAGGTACAGCATCAGGATAACCATCAAGGTTGTCCCGGAGGTGATCAAGGTACGGTGCAGCGTTTGCGTCAACGACACGTTAAAGATTTCGTACGGCGTACCGCGGCGAATCTTGCGGAAGTTTTCACGAATACGGTCGGATACCACGATACTGTCGTTCAGCGAGTAGCCGATAACCGACATCAACGAGGCCACAATGGTCAGGTCGATCTCGATATGCAGTAGCGACAGCACGCCCATGGTGATCACCACGTCGTGCGCCAGCGCGATAACCACCCCTGCCGCCAGACGCCACTCAAAGCGGAAGCCGACGTAGATCAGGATACATACCAGCGCGGCTATCAGCGCCAGCGCGCCGGTCTGCGCAAGGTCCGCGCCAACGCTCGGCCCCACAAACTCAATACGTTTGACCGTCGCGTTCTGGCTGGTCGAGTCGTTAATCACGCTAACGACCTTGCTGCCCAGCTCCTGGCTGCCGTTGGCGTCATGCACCGGCGGCATACGCACCATGATGTCGCGGCTGCTGCCGAAGTTTTGCAGCTGCGGCTCTTCAAAGCCCGCCTTCTGCAGCGACTGACGCACCTGGTCCATATCGACAGGTTTTTCGAGGGTGATCTCAATCACCGTACCGCCGGTGAAATCCAGACCCCAGTTAAACCCGCGCACGCCAATAATAGCGATGGACAAAATCAGCAGAAAACCTGAAATGCCGAAAGCCCAGTAGTCCCAGCGCATAAAGTCCCAGACTTTACGGCCGTGGTTCAATTGTTCAACAGTATATTCCTGTGCCACAACGCACTCCTCAGATAGACAGCTTTTTAACGCGCTTGCCGCCGTACAGCAGGTTCACGATGGCACGGGTGCCGACGATAGCGGTAAACATTGAGGTCGCAATACCGATACCGGTGGTAATCGCAAACCCTTTAATGGCACCGGTACCGACCGCGTACAGGATAATGACTTTGATAAGCGTCGTAATGTTGGCATCAAAGATGGAGCTGAACGCGCCGCGATAACCTTCGTCAATCGCCTGCTGCACGGAGCGCCCGTTGCTCAGCTCTTCTTTAATACGTTCGTTAATCAGAACGTTCGCATCGACCGCCACCGCAAGGGTTAACACGATCCCCGCAATCCCCGGCATGGTCAGCGTCGCCCCCGGAATCAGGGACATAATGCCGACAATCAGCACCAGGTTAGCCACCAGCGCAGAGGTCGCAATCAGGCCGAACTTCTTGTAGAAGAAGATCATAAACAGGATGGAGACCACCAGACCGGCCAGACACGCTTCCAGGCCCTGCTTGATGTTCTGCATACCGAGGGTTGGACCGATGGTCCGTTCTTCAACAATCTGAATCGGCGCAATCAGCGCGCCTGCACGCAGCAGCAGGGAGAGCTGGCGCGCTTCGGTCGGGTTGCTGATGCCGGTAATACGGAAGCTGTTACCCAGACGAGACTGGATGTTGGCGATGTTAATCACCTCTTCCTCTTTCGCCAGAATCGCGCGCCCGTTGGCATCTTTCTTCCCGCTGTCTTTGTACTCCACAAACAGGGTCGCCATCGGTTTACCGATGTTGTCCTTGGTGAAGTTAGACATGATGTTGCCGCCAGCGCTATCCAGGGAGATGTTAACCTGCGCCTGGTTGTACTCATCCATGCTCGACGTCGAGTCGGTGATGTGGTCACCGGTGAGGATGACGCGCTTGTACAGCACAACCGGCTGGCCTTCGCGGGTATATTTCACTTCAGAGTCGCCCGGAACGCGACCGGCGGCCGCCGCGGCGCTATCAACGTTAGTGTTAACCAGACGGAATTCCAGGGTCGCGGTCGCGCCGAGGATCTCTTTCGCACGCGCGGTGTCCTGGATACCCGGCAGTTCAACCACAATACGGTCGGCGCCCTGACGCTGAACCAGAGGTTCGGCAACGCCCAGCTGGTTTACACGGTTACGCAGGATATTGATGTTCTGCTGAACGGCATATTCGCGGGCTTCTTTCAGACGGTCGTCGGTCATCACGGCTTTCAGGCCAGTGCTGCCCTGAGTGGAGATAACCAGATCGCGGTGACGAGGGCTAAGGTATGAGATAGCCTGGTCGCGCGCGGCGCTGTCGCGGAAAGCGATGCTCAGGCCGTAGTTGTCTTCTTTACGCACGGTCGCGTAAGGAATGCCTTTATCACGCAGTTCGCTGCGCAGGCTGTCGATATTTTGTTCCTGCAGTTTGCCCAGCGCGGTATCCATGTCGACTTCCATCAGGAAGTGCACGCCGCCGCGCAGATCAAGACCCAGCTTCATCGGCTCGGCATACAGGGCCGCCAGCCAGCGCGGGGTTGCCGGAGCAAGGTTAAGCGCCACGACGTATTTGTCACCCAGCACGCCCATCAGCGCTTCGCGCGCGCGCAGCTGGATATCAGTGGTGTCGAAGCGCGCAAGAATTGCGCCCTCTTCCAGTGCCACAGACTTCGCGGTAATTTTTTCTTCTTGTAGTGTTTTCTGGACCTGGATCAGCGTTTGCTCACTGGCGGCGACGCCGCGCGCGCCAGTGATTTGAACGGCCGGATCCTCACCATACAGGTTGGGAAGCGCATACACTAAGCCGACGACAATGACGACGACCAGCATGACGTACTTCCACAAAGGATAACGGTTTAACACGGCAGTTCCCTTAGGGAAAATGGGTAATTACAGCGCCTTCATGGTGCCTTTCGGCAGAACGGCAGCTACGAAGTCACGTTTGATAACCACTTCAGTGGTATCGTTCAGCGCGATAGCGATGTAGCCGCTTTCCGCGACTTTAGTGACGCGCCCAACCAGGCCACCGTTGGTCAGTACTTCATCGCCTTTGGCAATGGAGTTCATCAGGTTTTTATGTTCCTTGGTGCGTTTCTGCTGTGGGCGCAGGATCATGAAGTAAAAAATCAGACCAAACACCACCAGCATCAGGATCAGAGACATCGGGCTGCCCTGCGCCGCGCCACCGGTTGCTGCTACCGCATCAGAAATAAAAAAGCTCATTGAAATTCCCTCATTATTAAAATTAGTCAACGTTCAAAGGTGGAACGGTTCGACCCTGACGTTGGTAAAAATCGGTCACGAAGCTCTCTAATTTACCCTCTTCAATAGCCTTGCGTAAACCAGCCATTAAGCGCTGATAGTATCGCAGGTTATGAATGGTATTGAGTCGCGCGCCCAATATTTCGTTGCAACGGTCAAGATGATGCAAGTAAGCGCGTGAATAGTTGCGACAGGTGTAGCAATCACATTCTGCATCCAGCGGCGAAGTATCGCTCTTGTGCTTCGCGTTACGGATTTTCACCACGCCGTCGGTGACGAACAGGTGGCCGTTGCGCGCATTGCGCGTCGGCATGACGCAGTCGAACATATCGATCCCGCGACGCACCCCTTCAACCAGATCTTCCGGCTTACCGACGCCCATCAGGTATCGCGGCTTGTCGGCCGGGATCTGCGGGCAGACGTGCTCCAGAATACGGTGCATATCTTCCTTCGGCTCGCCGACAGCCAAACCGCCGACAGCGTAGCCATCAAAGCCAATCTCTACCAGACCTTTAACAGAGATATCACGTAAATCTTCGTAAACGCTGCCCTGAATGATGCCAAACAGCGCGTTTTTGTTGCCCAGACCGTCAAACCGATCGCGGCTGCGCTTCGCCCAGCGCAGGGACATTTCCATCGAGCGCTTAGCGTAATCCCAGTCCGCCGGATACGGCGTACATTCGTCAAAGATCATCACAATATCGGAACCGAGATCGTACTGAATCTCCATGGATTTTTCCGGATCGAGGAAAATCGGATCGCCGTTGATCGGGTTGCGGAAGTGCACGCCCTGCTCGGTGATTTTGCGAATATCGCCGAGGCTGAAGACCTGGAAGCCGCCGGAGTCGGTGAGGATCGGTCCTTTCCACTGCATAAAGTCGTGCAGATCGCCGTGCAGCTTCATGATCTCCTGACCAGGACGCAGCCACAGATGGAAGGTGTTGCCGAGGATGATTTGCGCGCCGGTCGCTTCAACTTCTTCCGGCGTCATCCCTTTCACGGTGCCATAGGTGCCAACCGGCATAAAGGCTGGCGTTTCAACGACGCCGCGCTCAAACACAAGACGGCCGCGGCGCGCGCGACCATCGGTGGTATCTAACTCAAATTTCATTATCACTCCCGCGTCAGAAAAACAGTCTGACGTTTAACGACTCGCTACGGAATGATTCCATAGCTAATAAATTCCTGAAGGCGTCAAAATAGCCAGCGCGACAGCCTTCTTATGGGCGCTCAAAAATAGCCTGCGGATTGTACGTGATAAACATCGCGTCCCCGTAGCTAAAAAAGCGATATTTTTGTTCTACCGCAGCCTTATAGGCGTTCATGGTGTGCTGATAGCCGGCAAATGCGGAAACCAGCATAATCAGCGTGGATTCAGGCAGATGGAAGTTGGTCACCAGCGCATCAATGACTTTGTACTGATAGCCCGGGTAGATGAAAATCTGCGTATCGCCGAAGAAAGGCTCAATCAGGTCGTTTTTCGCCGCCTGCGCCGCGCTTTCCAGCGAACGCACCGAGGTCGTGCCCACCGCAATCACCCGGCTGCCGCGCGCTTTTGCCGCCAGCACCGCATCGACCACCTCCTGCGGCACTTCCGCATATTCAGAGTGCATAATATGCTCTTCAATGCTGTCTACGCGTACCGGCTGGAAGGTTCCTGCCCCCACGTGCAGCGTGACGAACGCCATCTCAACGCCCTTTTCGCGAAGCTTCGCCAGCATCGGCTCATCAAAGTGCAGGCCGGCGGTTGGCGCCGCAACGGCGCCCGGTTTTTCGCTGTATACGGTCTGATACAGCTCGCGGTCGGCGTCTTCGTCAGGACGATCGATGTACGGCGGCAGCGGCATATGGCCGATAGCGTTGAGAATGTCCAGCACGCTGCGCGCGTCGTCGAACTCAACTTCAAACAGCGCGTCGTGGCGCGCAACCATGGTCGCTTTAATGCTTTCATCGTCGCCGAGCAGCAGCGCCGCGCCCGGTTTCGGCGCTTTAGACGCGCGAATATGTGCCAGAATACGTTTATCATCGAGCATGCGCTCGACCAGCACCTCAATCTTGCCGCCGCTGGCTTTACGGCCAAACAGGCGGGCCGGGATCACGCGGGTATTATTAAAAACCAGCAGATCGCCAGGGTTGAGCTTGTCGAGTAAATCGGTGAAAGTACCGTGCGTCAGCGCGCCCGTCGGCCCGTCTAATGACAGCAAGCGGCAGCTGCTGCGCTCGGGCATGGGATAGTGGGCAATCAGGGATTCGGGTAATTCAAAGGAGAAATCGGCGACGCGCATGGCATATACTCATGACTTAAAAACAGGCGGCTTAGTCTAGTGCTCACACCTCTTCGCTGCAACAACTAGCCGTATCCGGATAACGAATCGCATGAATTTTCTCGCACACCTGCACCTCGCCCATCTCGCTGACAGCTCCCTTTCCGGTAATTTACTGGCCGATTTCGTTCGCGGCGACCCCGCCGGCGAGTGGCCCGCTGACGTCGTGGAGGGCATTTTTATGCACCGCCGGATCGATGTACTGACGGATAACCTGCCCGAAGTCACCGAAGCCAAAGGGTGGTTTCGTCCCGAAACGCGCCGGGTTGCGCCGATTACGCTGGATGTGATGTGGGACCATTTCTTGTCACGCCACTGGACGCAGCTGTCGCCCGAGCTGCCGCTGCCGGAGTTTGTCCGCTACGCCCACGCCCAGGTCACGTTTATTTTGCCCGATTCCCCGCCGCGTTTTGTCAATCTCAACGAATACCTGTGGTCAGAGCGCTGGCTTGAACGCTATCGGGATATGGCGTTTATTCAGCGGGTTCTGAACGGTATGGCCAGCCGCCGTCCGCGGCTGGACGCCCTGCGCGACTCCTGGCAGGATCTGGATACCCATTACGATCGTCTTGAGCATCAGTTCTGGCGCTTCTACCCGCAGATGATGGCGCAGGCGAAAAAAGGTGAACTGTAAAAGATTGCGCTTTTTTGGCAAAAGACTATTCTGAATAGCCGTTTCAAATAACGATTGATAGGCAAAACCTATCTCATCGATTGTCAGCGTCACGTTGAGTTCGCCGGCGCCTCTCCCTATACTTGCCCGCGTTGCGTTCCAATTAACCTTAGTATTAACAGGAGAATCATATGGTTCTGGTTACTCGTCAGGCTCCGGACTTCACCGCGGCAGCGGTTTTAGGTAACGGCGAAATCGTTGAGAAATTCAACTTCAAACAGCACACCAGCGGTAAAGCCACCGTTCTGTTCTTCTGGCCGATGGACTTCACCTTCGTTTGCCCGTCTGAACTGATCGCGTTCGACAAGCGCTACGAAGAATTCCAGAAACGCGGCGTAGAAGTGGTTGGCGTTTCTTTTGACTCCGAGTTCGTCCACAACGCGTGGCGTAACACCCCGGTAGACCAGGGCGGCATCGGCCCGGTTAAATACGCCATGGTTGCTGACATCAAACGCGAAATCCAGAAAGCGTACGGTATTGAGCACCCGGACGAAGGCGTTGCCCTGCGTGGTTCCTTCCTGATCGACGCCAACGGCGTTGTTCGTCACCAGGTGGTTAACGACCTGCCGCTGGGCCGTAACATCGACGAAATGCTGCGTATGGTTGACGCGCTGCAGTTCCACGAAGAGCACGGCGAAGTTTGTCCGGCGCAGTGGGAAAAAGGAAAAGAAGGTATGGCCGCTTCTCCGGAAGGCGTCGCTAAATACCTGACCGAGAACGTATCCAGCCTGTAATCGGCGTACGTTCGGCAAAAGGCTCGCAGATGCGAGCCTTTTTTGTTTTATACGGAGCCGCTTTTTTTCACTTCGCGCCAGATTCGCCACGCCATCAGCGCCAGCACCAGGACGCCCACTATTAGCGCTCCCCACACCAGCAGCGTTTTCCAGCCGCTCTGCTGCTCGGTAGCCGACGTCGCCGTCAACCGCGCTTCACCGCCGAGGGTGACGCTCTCCTGCGCGACGGCCAGCGGTAGATCGCTTACAGCCTGCGTTTTGCGCAGCGACGCCGGTATCAGCATGTCCATGGCGACATCTGCCTTTGGCGCCGCCCGGTTGCCCCAGGCCAGCATATAAGGCCCTTTTCCCTGGGTATTAAAAATCAGCTGGTATTTGTCTCGCGCACCGCTTATCGCGGGCAGCGACGTCGGTAATCGGGCGTTAATCGTTGTGATCCGCACCGCTTCAACCGGCTGGCCTGAAAGTTGAATATCCTCCGAACGCTTGCCGTCCAGTCGATACAGCACGGTTTTGGTCAGCGGCTGCCAGGCTTCTTTTTCGCCGCTGCGCCAGGAGAGCGCGACCGGTAGAACCCCTTCGCTGGCCATCGATATCCTGAGCGAAGTCAGCGGCTGAGGCCGGGCCCAGCGCCAAACGGCTTCCTCATCTGAAATCTTGTTCGCCTGCGCATCAAGCTCAATGCGCGTAGACTCGGGCTCTCTGCGTTCGGCCAGGGCCGTCACGCTATTTAACACGACCGCCTTGCTTTGCGAATCGAGGAGCACCAGCAGGTAACGATTCCCGTCCGCGGAGAGCGTCAGGTCAGCGCTTATGGTATCCATTTTCAAACGATCGCTATCGCGCGCCAGATCCATAAGGGGCGCATCCTCCTGGACAGGGCGCCAGTACTTTAAATCCCGACTGGAATAGACCGACGCTTTCCCCTGCCAGCTGCCCGCCAGCGCCGCCCAGTTCAGCCGCAGCTGAGCCAGCGCAAACGCGTCCGTTTTCTCCGTTGGCAGCGTCAGTAAGTAGCTCTGCCCGAGCGCCTTCGCATCATCGGTTTCCAGATGAATTTCGATCCCCGTTGTTGAACGCAGGACCAGCGATTCTCCGCCGCGTCGCCCCTCTTCGCGCGGCGGAACCGGCGACATCTCCAGAGGGAAAAGCCGCAGCGTCATCGCTTCAGGCGTAACGGGCTGCGCCTTCTGCACCTGCAGCGCGAACGGTACGGTCTCTCCCTGATGGTTAAATACCCGCACATCGCGCAGGTCAGGCCACGCCGTCCCCTGATAGAGCAGCGGGGAAAGCTCGACGCGATACCAGGGCGACGCGCCGGTGGTTTCCAGCATCACCCCCTGCATATAGTCCAGTGGTTTTTCTCGCGCTTCATCGCCGCTGACAGCCGCGCCCGTCACGCCCAGCAGCACGCTGCATAACACCGCTTTCATCCATTTCATTTTTCTTCTCCTGCTTTGGGCGGTAACGGGGAAAAATACCCGACGATCAGCACCAAAATAGCCACGCCGATAAACGCGACAGCGCGCGCCAGCCCGCCGCCGCGCGCGCTGTCCACCAGCATGAGTTTCACAATGACAACGCCTAACAACGCCGCGCCGCACAGCCATTCGCGGCGGGAGTGTCGCCGCGTCGCACGCAGCATGACCGCCAGCGCCGCCAGCGTCCAGACCAGAGCGAAAGTGGTCTGAATTAAGCGCGAATGCCACAGCGCCTCTATATTCCAGGCCACCTCGCCGTACCAGGCCAGGGCGCGCAGCAGCAGGCCATTCAGCCACCAGAAGCCGAGCGCCAGCAGCGCGACCGCGGGCCAGGGGCGGCATACCGATAGCTGCAGCGGAAAATAACGCCGCGAAACGCGATAAAATATCGTCAGCCCAAGCAGCGCGAAAGCGGCGCCCTCTTCCAGCGGGTTAATCAACGGCAAATAGGTCTGACCGTAGACCGTACCATCCTGCACGTTCGTCAGCGTTAGCAGGCATCCCAGCGCAACCGCCACAGGTATCATGGCCTGAGAGGCATACAGCCCAGGCCATACCCGGAATGGCCATATTTGCCGATGAACGGCTTCAGAGACAAGGAAGATCAGCCCCCCGCCTGCCGCCATCATTAATCCACTCGCCCAGGCCGACATCCCCCACGGCAAATCCCGGGTAAACCAAAACAGCTCCATCGCCAGCGCCAGCAACACCATCCAGAACAGCGACAGGTGGGCGAGCCTGTTTATGCGCGGCGGGAGCGAAGGCCCATCACGCCAGAGCAGCGCCACCGCCGCGGGCAGCGCCGCGCACCAGGCCAGATTTTGCCAGCCAGCAGCGAAAATCTGCCGTTGGGATAGCTGATAAAACAGCACTATCAGCATCATTGGCCACAACAACCATTTGCTGGCATCCAGCTCTTGCCAGACTAAACGCGCAGCGACCGCGCGCCAGCACCATACCGACGCGGCCAGCGTCGACAGCACGCCAAATATAATCTGCGAGTCTTTACTCAACGCCAGCTGCGATGCGCCGACAAGCGCCACCACCCAGAACAGTAGCCCGCCCAAAAGCAGTCCTCCACTGGCGTGCACTTCAATGCTTCGCCACAGCCAGGCGGCGACCAGCCAGCTAAGACTGAGTACAGCGAAAATCAGCAGCAAAGAAAGCGGCGTGGCGTCATTTGCCTGCGCCCAGAGCGCGCTGCCAACCGCCAAAAAGAGTAGCGCAGTCCCACTATAGCTCATGCGCCGCTGCTGCTGTTGCACGCCCAGCCAGAGGATCCCAAGCCCCTCCAGCGACCAGGCCATCGCGGTCCAGCGAGCCGAAAGCGCAAGGGGAATAGCAAGGGTGGTAAATGCGCCGCCGAGCGCCAGCGCGGCCAGTACCAGCGGCTTCCCTAAAGAGGGGTAGCGACGCAGTGCCAGCCAGGCTAAAGCCAGATAGAAGCCACCGTAGCCCAGCGCGCTGAGCGCCGGACCGTATTCCATATGCCGGGTGATAGCGTACTGCATACCAAAGCCGACCAGCGGCGGTGCAAACAGCAGAACGCCGTCAATAATCTGCTTACCCTTTTCCTGCGCCCGCAGCGACAGCGCCACGCTTAACACGCCAAAAATAAGCGTATTGGCGATTAAGAACAGCTGGCAGCTCAGGTAATACTCTGGCCGATAATCATTCAGCCCCCACAGGCCACCGACGCCAAAGGTAAACAGCAGGCCAAGCAGATTAAGCTCCCGCCAGTGCTGGCGGATGCTGATGGCAAGAATGCCCACCGACAGCAGAAGATAGAATGAGAACAACGCCACATGACTGCCGCCGCCGGTAGAGAGCAGCAGCGGCGCAAGATAACCGCCAAGACTCGCCAGCATGGCCAGACTGAGCGCTTTTTGCACAATCGCCAGCCCTACGCTCGCCGCGCAAATCACCACCAGCAGCGCAAACGCCAGGGTCATCGGCAGCATCTGCCACAGGCGAAAGGCGCCAAAAACGGTGAGATAGAGCGCCCCCGTTGCCCCACCCTGTAAGATCAGGGCGTACATCGGTTGCTTATGCCGCAACCGCCATCCGACAGCCAGCAGGACAATGGCGAACAACGACGCCGCGACCAGACGCAACTCGAGGGGGAAAAGAGCGTGTTCCACGGTATAGCGCAGCAGAAAGGAGAGGCCAAGAAACAGCAGCAGGATCCCGAGCTTCGCCAGCGGGTTACCCTGCATAAACCAACGAACCAATGACGATACCATCCCGCCAAACGCGGAAGGTTGTTCGGTTTCAGGAGCCGATTTCGCCATCTGCTCCGGCTTCGGCGTTGGCTTCGGCTGCGAAAGCCATGGGTCAACGGCTTCCGCCACGGGCGCCGGTGATGGCTCGTGTTCTACCAGCGCTGTTGCGTCAACAGAGGCAACGACTTCCGGAGCAGTCGGCACGACGCCACTTGCCTCCGCCACCGGTGCCTGCGCAACGCCGCGCAGCTCAAGCTCCTCAACCCGACGCTGCAAAGCCGCCAGTTCCACACGGACCGCCGCGCTGCGCCTGAGCGCGGCAATCGCCACGAGCGGCCCAACCACCAGCCCACAGAATAAAATCACAGCGCCAAAGATCAGTAGATCATCCATGTTCTCACCTTCACTGTTTGAAGAGGGAGCAGAATGACACACATTGTCTTATCAGCGCTATCCGAGAAAATGAAAAAAGGCCAATGAGGGCGTGGATGCTCTCATTGGCCTACCGGTACTAATAAGCGTCCGTCGCGCTAAAAAGCAAAGCAGGAGCAGCCGAGTACGCCCCAGAACGCCTGCTCATCGGCAACCGGAATCGCCGATTTGCGCGCAATATCATGCTGATGCCCATGTACGCCGCAGCTGCCGCAGCACTGGTGCATCTGAACTATCGCGCCGATATTCGCGGCCGTCGGCGGCGCGGAACGGTAATGGCCCGGAACTTTCACCACCGGCGACCACTCGGGCAGCACCGGAATGGGCGGCGGCGCCAGCGGCGAAAAGTGTCCTGCCGCGTACACCACCTTGCCGTCCACCACCGTCAGCACCGACTCGATCCCCTTGATTTCCTCTTCCGCGACGCTGAAGTAGTCTTTCGACAGCACCACCAGGTCGGCAAGCTGGCCTTGCTCAATGCGCCCTTTCTTGCCCTGCTCGCTGGAAAACCACGCGCTTCCCGCCGTCCACAGCTCCAGCGCCACGTCGCGCGGCAGGCGGTTGCTGTCGTCGTACATCGCCATCCCGCCGACGGTACGCCCTGATACCAGCCAGTAAAGCGCGGTCCACGGATTGTAGCTCGCCACGCGGGTGGCATCCGTCCCCAGACCCACCGGAACCTCCAGTTCGAGCATTTTCGCGACCGGCGGTGTATGTTTGACCGCGTCTTTACCGTAGCGGTCGACAAAATATTCGCCCTGGAAAGCCATACGGTGCTGTACGGCAATGCCGCCGCCCAGCGCTTTAACGCGTTCGATATTGCGCTCGGTGATGGTTTCCGCATGATCGAAGAACCAGTGCAGCCCGTTGAACGGAATATCGCGATTCACCTTCTCGAAGACGTCGAGCATCCGGCTGATGGATTCATCATAGGTGGCGTGCAGGCGGAACGGCCAGCGGTGTTCAACGAGATGGCGCACCACCCGCTCCAGCTCATCTTCCATCCCTTCCGGCAGATCCGGACGCGGCTGGAGGAAGTCTTCGAAATCCGCCGCCGAGAAAACCAGCATCTCCCCGGCGCCGTTGGCGCGGTAAAAATCGGTGCCCTGTCCCGGCTTGAGCATATCGGTCCAGCGCTCAAAATCTTCCAGCTCCTGCTTAGGCCGCTGGGTAAACAGGTTATAGGCGATACGTACGGTCATCTGCTCTTTGGCGTGCAGCTGTTCAATAATTTCATAATCTTCCGGGTAGTTCTGGAAACCGCCCCCGGCATCAATAGCGCTGGTCAGCCCCAGACGATTAAGCTCGCGCATAAACTGCCGCGTTGAGTTGACCTGAAGTTCCAGCGGCAGCTTCGGCCCTTTGGCCAGCGTCGAGTAGAGGATCATCGCATTGGGTTTGGCGATCAGCATCCCGGTCGGGTTGCCGTTACCGTCGCGAACGATCTCGCCGCCCGCCGGATCCGGGGTCTCTTTGGTGTAGCCCACCGCCTTCAGCGCCGCGCGGTTTAGCAATGCGCGATCGTACAGATGCAGGACAAATACCGGCGTATCCGGCGCCGCATCGTTAAGCTCCTCCAGCGTCGGCATCCGCCGTTCGGCGAACTGGAACTCGCTCCAGCCGCCGACCACCCGCACCCACTGCGGCGACGGCGTGCGGTCGGCCTGATCTTTTAGCATCCGCAGCGCGTCCGCCAGCGAGGGAACCCCCTCCCAGCGCAGCTCCAGATTGTAGTTCAGGCCGCCGCGGATCAGGTGCAGGTGGGAGTCGTTCAGGCCGGGGATCGCCGTATGGCCTTTGAGATCGATAATTTGCGTCCCGTCCGCGGCAAAGCTCATGATCCGATCGTGGCTACCGACGGCGAGAATTTTACCGTCAGCGATCGCCACCGCATCGGCCAGGGGATTTTGACGATCGAGAGTATGAACCCGACCGTGGGTCAGGATCAGTGTGGCAGTTTGCGACATAACGCACTCCTTCAGGAGACTGGCTCAGTTTTTCTTTAACCAGCCAGCAAACAGACGGGTCACGATGGGCATCCAGAACCAGACCACCAGCGCGACCACACAGGCATCATTGATCAGATGCAGCAACAGGCTTCCCTTCAGCGAGGGCAACAGTATTCCGGTTATTGACGGCACCAGGTTTGTACTGGGGAAAATCACCAGCAGGGTGATTAAAAATTGCTTCCAGCGTCGCGGTTGACGCACGTTCGCCGCGGGCGGCGTAAACCAGAAGGCCGGTTCAGTCCGGACTTCGGTACGATCGCCTTCGCTCAGCAGCGGCGCAATTTCCGCCACCAGCTGGCGGCGGGTCTCCGACTGGGTCCAGGCGTAAAGATGCTCAATGGTGTCGAAGCGAATAATCACGCTCCATAAATTCTGCCCGGGGGCCGGACGAATGACGTTTGCGCCAAGATGGCCGGGAAACTCTGCCGCAATCGGCATAATTTTGCCCAGCCACGCTTCATACCGCTGGCCATGCTCCGGGTCGAGCACATGGCTGATCACCAGGGTCACCGATTTCTGTTGCGCCATTAAGAGTTCCTTGCTTCAGGGAATGGCGGGTTGTCCGCCGCCATTCGCTATACATGACCATACAAAAAATCATTCATGCTGCGTCGAGGCGGCAAGGTTGTTCGTCCCCGGGAGCTGACATGAGTCAGTGACCGGGGCGGGCAAACGAAGCCAACAAAGAGGCAGCTTGAAGGATGAAGTGTATTTAAGCTTTACGCTCTGGCGCGCCGTGCACCATGGTATAAGCGTAATCCACGCCCATCCCGTAGGCGCCGCTGTGCTCGCGCACCAGGTCCATCACCGCGTCATACGTCTCTTTACGCGACCAGTCGCGCTGGTACTCCAGCAGCACCTGCTGCCAGGTTACCGGCACCGCGCCGGCCTGCACCATACGGTCAATGGAGCGTTCGTGGGCATCAACCGAGGTGCCGCCGGAGGTATCGGTCACCACGTAAACTTCATAGCCCGCATCCAGCGCCATCAGCGCCGGGAAAGTCAGGCAGACTTCCGTCCACAGTGCGGAAATAATCAGTTTCTTGCGTCCGGTCGCCTTTACCGCTTCAACAAAAGCCGCGTCTTCCCAGGAATTCATTGAGGTACGTTCAATAGGTTTCACATCAGGATGTACGGCCAGCAGTTCCGGCCAGATATAGCCGCTGAAGCTTTTGGTTTCTACTGAGGTATAAATCACCGGAACATTAAAAATTTTGCCCGCTTTGGCTAAGGCCACCGTATTATTTTTCAGGGTCTGACGGTCAATATTGGCCACGCCAAAAGACATTTGCGGCTGGTGGTCAATAAAAATAAGCGCTGAGTTTGAGGGATCGATCAGTTCACGAATAGACATAACATATCCTGTTAATCAATGAGTTAAAAAGATACTACCGTTTCCGTTGTGCTGTCTGGATCCTGACTGATAAAGCATGGTGAGTATAGTCAGTAATTTCTAACGAGTTATTAAAGATTTTTTTCTGATTTATTTCCAAAGCGAAAGTTATGACTATTCGATTAACCATTACAAGATGGGCGAAATTATGTTTATCAAATTTTTACGGTTAACCGTTCTAAATTATTCACTGGAATTGAACAGGGCGCTCCGGTAAAACGGGGGCACTCTTTTTTACCGGAAGCTGACGCATGCGCCTGAACCTTGATGTCCTGTTGATTCTCGACGCGCTGGACAAACATGGCTCTTTTGCCACCGCCGCAGAATCGCTATTTAAAACCCCTGCCGCGCTGAGCTACATGATTCAAAAGCTGGAAAACGATCTGAATATCACTCTGTTGGATCGCTCCGGGCACCGGGCAAAATTTACCGATACGGGCAGAATGATGCTGGAGAAAGGCCGATTGCTGCTGAATGCCGCCAAAGATCTGGAAAAGCAGGCGGTGCAGCTCAGCGCCGGTTGGGAACGGGATCTGGCAATCGCCCTGGATGACTCTTTCCCGTTTAGCGCGCTGCTGCCGCTGATCGACGCGTTCTACGCCCAGCATCCGCAAACCCGCCTTAACTTTACCCACCATACTCTTGCGGGCTCGTGGGAAGAGCTCACCCACAACGGCGCGGATATTATTCTCGGGGCGATCAATGAACCGCCGACCTCCGCCGAATGGTCGTGGAAAATGCTCGGCGCCATGGACAATATTTTCGTCATCGCGCCAGGGCATCCGCTGGCGGAAACAACCCAACCGCTGACCAATAAGCAGCTCAGCCTGCATCGCGCGGTGGTTATCAGCGACAGCGCCCGCTACTGCCATCCGCTCAACAGCAACCTGCTCGACGAGCAGCCGCAAATCCGCGTCGATGATTTCGCCAGTAAAGTCGAACTCTTGCGCGCCGGGCTGGGCTGCGGCTTTTTACCGCGCCACATTGCCCGGCCGTGGCTGGAAAAAGGCGAGCTGGTCGAAAAGGCCGTCATCTCCTGCCGCGAGAAAGATATCACCTATATGGCCTGGCGCAGCGGCAACGACGGGCTGGCCCAGCGCTGGTGGCGCGAGGCCATTTTGCAAAGTGAAAGCCTGAGCCAGCTCTACGACTAGCGGCTAAACCAGACGCTGGCGGAGATCGCCGGTAGCGTCAGCACGCCGTCGTGTAGCGCCCCGGCGCCCTCTTTCAGCTGCCAGCCGTTGACATCGAGCAGCGGCGAATCCTCCACCACCACCTCGCAGGCTTCGCCGCGGTTGATCGCCACCAGCACGCGCTGCTGTTTATAGACGCGCACGAACACCACCACGTTATCTTCGGCATAAATCACCTGACAGCCGCCGTAGCGCAGCGCCTGATTGGCCTTACGCAGCTTGCTCATCCGCTTGTACAGTTCGAGCAGAGCGCCATCCTGCAAAGCCGGATCCCACGGGAACGGCTTACGGCAGAACGGATCGTTATTGCCATCCACGCCCACTTCATCGCCGTAGTAAATGCACGGCACGCCCGGCCAGCTAAATAGCCACACTACCGCCAGCGGCAGGCGGGCAACATCTTTGCCGAGCAGAGACTTAAAGCGCGCGGTATCGTGGCTATCCAGCTGGTTAAACATCCGCAGCTGCTGCTGGTGCGACAGTCCGGCACGATAGTTATCCATCCACGCCATACAGGTCTGCGCATCGATTTTCTGAGGATCGTAGGAGATATCGGTGTTCGCGAGAAAGCCCCACAGCGGAAAGGTAAAGCCGCGGTAGTTCATCGCCGAGTCTTCAACGTCGGCCTGTAGCCACTGGCGCGCGTCGCCGAAATGCTCACCGAACACGAAAGCGTCCGGCCGCTCCAGCTTCGCCGCCTGGGTAATGCCGGCGATATGGCGCAGGTTATTGCGCGCCCCGCCCTCTTCGCCCAGCATATGCACCACATCCAGGCGCCAGCCGTCCATGCTCCATGGCGCTTTCAGCCAGTGGCGCACGATACTATCTTCCCCGCCATAGATTTCATCGATCAGCGTCGACGACCGGTAGTCCAGCTTAGGCAAGCTGGCGTATCCCAACCAGTCGTGGGCAACGCCCTCGGGGGAAAAATTATACCAGTCGCGCCACGGCGAATCGGCGTTATGGCAGGCGCCGCCGCTACCGCGCTGGTGGCGGTCGAACCAGGCATGCGAATCGCCGCTATGGTTGAACACGCCATCGAGGATCAGACGCATTCCCTCTTTTTGCGTATGGTGGCGCAGGCGCAGCAGCGCCGCATCGCCGCCAAACTGCGGATCAACGCGACGATAATCCTCGGTATCATATTTATGCACGCTGGGGGCGACAAATACCGGATTCAGGTACAGCGCCGTTACGCCAAGCTGCTTCAGGTACGGCAGCCGCTCGCTGATACCATCGAGATCGCCGCCGTAAAAGGTGGAGCCGCCCGCCTCGGCGGTTAGCGGTTCATCCCACGCTTTGCGTACGATGTCGTGACCGGCGGCGTGATGGTAATAAATCGCATCCTGTCCCGCTTCGCGAGACTCGCTGCGGGCAAAACGGTCAGGGAAGATTTGATAAAATACCTGATCGGCTACCCACTGCGGTCCGCTGTCCGGCAGATCGACCGCAAACTGCTCCAGCCTCGCCGGCGGAAAGCGGTTGAACCCCTGCGGCGTGAACCACAGCTGGCGGTCGGCCCACAGCAGCTTGAAGCTGTAGCGGCGACGCGGCTGCCCGTTAACGAGGCTGATTTCCCCGCGCCACGCCACCACGCCCGGATGCGGCTCCTGCCGCAGGCGGTGCATCGGCAGCGACAGCTCTTCGTTATCCTCTTCCGCGCGCAGCGTGACCCGCGGCGGCAGATCGTCCCCGCTTAACCATAGCGTAATAATCAGTCGTTCCTGCTGTTCCTTAATAAACGGAGCAACCGGGAGGTGCCATGCCTTCAACATCATTATTCCTCTCTTTGCAGAATGGGCACACCTTGCCACAGCGTACTGGCGTATGACTCATCATCGGCAGAATTATTGGGGGAGGATGGCGGGGGTGGAGGGATAGCTTGCCGGATAGCCCGTGCGTATCCGGCAAGAAGAGAACGAAAATGACTAGGCTTTCGCCAGTTTTCGCTCGCGGCGGGTTTTAAACTGCCAGCCAATCAGCAGCAGGAGAATCCACGCAAAGCCAACGTACAGCGAGATGCGGGTATCAGGATGGTAGCCGATCAGACCGATAATAAAGACCAGGAACAGCAGGCCAATCACCGTGGTCGCGACCCCGCCAGGCACCCTGAACTTCAGCGCCTTCGCCTCTTCCGGCGGCAGGCGGCGACGGAAGGCGATCTGCGACAGCAGGATCATAATCCACACCCAGACGGTGGCGAAGGTTGCCAGCGAGGCGATCACCAGGAAGACGTTCTCCGGCATAATGTAGTTAAGATAGACCGCGAACAGCAGGGCAATCGTCATCACCGTCACCGTCACCCACGGCACCCCGCGACGGGAGGTTTTCGCGAACATCTTCGGCGCGCTGCCCTGTTCCGCCATCCCGTGCAGCATACGCCCCACGCCAAAGACGTCGGAGTTAATCGCCGACAGCGAAGCGGTCAGCACCACAAAGTTCAGGATGCTGGCGGCAAAAGTGATGCCGAGATGCTGGAAGGTCAGTACGAACGGGCTGCCGTTGGTCCCCACCTGGTTCCACGGATAGATAGACATAATCACAAACAGCGTCCCGACGTAAAACACCAGGATACGCATCGGCACCGAGTTAATGGCGCGCGGAATGGATTTCTCCGGATCTTTCGCTTCGCCGGCGGTGATACCGATGATTTCGATCCCGCCGTAGGCGAACATTACCATCTGCAGCGACATCACCATCCCCAGCCAGCCGTTGCTGAAGAAGCCGCCGTTGCTCCAGAGGTTGTGGATACCCGTCGGCTGCCCGCCGTTGCCAATACCCCAGATAATGATGCCGAAACCGGCGAGGATCATGATGATAATCGTGGCGACTTTGAAGAAGGAGAACCAGAACTCCAGCTCGCCGAAGACCTTCACGCTCATCAGGTTGACGGCGCAGATAATCAGCACCACGCTGAGTACCCAGATCCAGTGCGGTACCGCCGGGAACCAGACGCCCATATAGATACCGAAGGCCGTGACGTCGGCGATGGCGACAATCAGAATTTCGAAACAGTAGGTCCAGCCGGTGATATAGCCCGCCAGCGGGCCAAGATAATCCTGCGCGTAGCGCGAGAATGAACTGGCGGCCGGGTTATGCACCGACATCTCGCCCAGCGCGCGCATGATAATGTAGGCCGCGGCGCCGCCGATAATATAAGCCAACAGAACGCTCGGCCCCGCCATTTTAATCGCGTCAGCCGAACCATAGAAAAGGCCGGTACCGATTGCCGACCCCAGCGCCATAAAGCGAATATGCCGGGTACTTAGCCCGCGCTTAAGCTTGTTACTACTTTCCATCGTGTTCCATGCCGTTTTTCTCCTCTGGCCTTCGCGGGGGCAAAGAACAAAGGAGGGTGACCAAAAAAACAAAAAACCACGGGACCTGAAGTCCCGTGGTTAAACACCTGTGTAAAGCGTCGGTTAGTGCGCGCTGGATGTCACCTGACGTCCCGCTGCGCGATCCCAGATAACCGCCAGCACCACCATAACGGCGGTTGGCATCAGCCAGGCCAGGCCCTGCTCCGCCAGCGGCAGACGCGCGGTCCAGGACGGCATCATCTCTGCAAACGCCGACGCTTTAATGCCGTCAATGATACCAAACATCAGGCTGATAAACATTGCCGGGGCGATAACGCGGGACGAATTATGCCACCAACCGCGGGTAAAGCTTAATACAACCAGTGCGATACACGGCGGATAGATAGCCGTCAGCACCGGAATCGAAATCTGAATCAGGTGGCTCAGGCCGAGGTTGGAGACCGCCATCGAAAACAGGCCGAGGATAAACACCAGCGTACGGTAGGAGAACGGCAGGTACTGGGCAAAGAACTCCGCGCAGGCGCAGGTCAAGCCCACCGCCGTCACCAGACAGGCGATAAAGATCAGCGCCGCCAGCAGGAAGCTTCCCGCGCCGCCGAAGGTGTGCTGGACGTAAGCATGCAGAATCGCCGCGCCGTTAGCGGACTGCTCCACCAGCGTGCCGCTATCGGAACCTAAACGGAACAACGCCAGGTACAGCAGCGTCAGGCCCACGCCGGCCATCAGGCCAGCCCAGACGGTGTAGCGGGTCAGCAGGCGGGCTTCGGTCACGCCGCGAGAACGCGCGGCGTTGACAATCACGATACCAAAGACCATTGCCCCGAGGGTGTCCATGGTCAGATAGCCGTTGACGAAGCCGTTAGAGAACGGCGCGGTGCGGTAGGCTTCCATCGCGTGGCTCAGCGGACCGGCAGGCCAGACGATTGCCGCCACGGCGAGAATAATCAGGGCGATAATTTTCAGCGGCGCGAGGAAATTCCCCACGGTGTCCAGCAGCTTGCCCGGGTAGAGCGAAACGAGGATCACCAGCGCAAAATAGATAATGCTGTAAATCAGCAGCGGCAGCGGGCCGTCGCCGGTCAGCGGCGCAATCCCCACCTCAAAAGAGACGGTCGCGGTACGCGGGGTCGCGAACAGCGGCCCTACGGCCAGATAGCAGACGACCGCCAGCAGGATACCGGCGACTTTACCAATCGGCGTGCTCAGGCTCTCTACGCCGCCGCCGACTTTTGCCAGCGCCACGACCGTTAGCACCGGCAGACCCACGGCGGTAATCAGAAAGCCAATGGCCGCGCTCCAGACGTGTTCGCCGGCCTGTAAGCCAACCATTGGGGGGAAGATAATATTGCCTGCGCCGACAAACAGCGCGAAGGTCATAAAGCCCAACGCTATGATGTCGCGAGATTTTAACTGATGGGTCATAAATTCATTACAGCCTGTGGATGTGGTGTTGTAAAAACGGATAAATACCGCGCCTTTCCCCTGGGGATGATACAGCGGCCATTGTCAGTAAACTCAGCGGGATATGCTCCCAAAGCGGCGTGGAAAAGAATTGTTTTTTGAATTACCACGCAAAAACAGTCTGTCTGCGACCGTAGGGGGGCAATTTAAACGCTTATAACGTTTTAAAGCAAGGAGGGATCGCAAAAGCAGATGATTATGCTAACTCTATTTTGATGCGTAGAATTATTTACCTGATGGATAGAAAACATCTGGCTTATCATGCGAACAAAAAAGCAGCGAGCGTTCGTTAATTACGCAGCTGTGATTGCGCTGCAAAGGAAAATGACCAGCCGAAGCTGGTCATTGGCAAGTTATTCTGACACCCGGCCGCTCGGGCTCAATTTTTGGCAATTAAACGTTCCGGTAACAGGAAGCTAAAGCGGGTGCCTTTCCCCAGCGTACTCTCAATTTCGAGGCGGCTATCGTGATGGCTGACGGCGTGTTTGACGATCGCCAGCCCCAGACCGCTGCCGCCGGTCTGTCTTGAACGCGCTTTATCCACCCGGTAGAAACGCTCGGTCAGACGCGGAATATGTTCCGGCGCGATGCCCGGCCCGTTATCTTCGACGCTGAACAACGCTCCGTGCGGCGCGCGCTGCCAGCTTACGGTAATGTCCGTTCCCGGCGGCGTATGGTTGACCGCGTTATAGACCAGGTTGGAAATGGCGCTGCGCAGCTGTTCTTCATTACCCAGTACTTTCAGCGATTCATCGACCGAAAAATGCAGCACCTGCCTCTGCTGGCTTAGCGTTTGCGCCTCGCGCTCGACCACCCGCAGCATCATCGGCACATCGATTTTATCGTTCATCGCCAGTACCGGCGCGGCTTCGATTCGCGACAGCGTCAGCAGTTGCTTAACCAGGCCTTCCATGCGCTGGGTTTGTTCACGCATGGTGTGCAATGCTTTTTCGCGCGTTCCCCCTTCCATCACCTGCTCCTGCATCATCTCCAGATACCCCTGCAGCACCGTCAACGGCGTGCGCAGTTCGTGGCTGACGTTGGCGAAAAAGTTTCGCCGCGCCCCTTCCAGCTGGTGCATCTGCGTGACATCGCGCGCCACCATCAGCAGCTGTTTATCGCTATAGGGCATCACGCGAATTTCAAGATGACGGCCGTTATTCAGCACCAGATTGAGCGGTTTGGAAAAATCGCGGTATTTCAGATAATTGGCAAATTCAGGGTAGCGCAAGAGGTTAAGGATGTTCTGCCCGTTATCGTCAGGCCAGCGCAGATTCAGGATCTGCTGGGCCAGACCGTTGCACCAGAACATCACCCCTTCTTCGGTGGTCAGCACCACCGCATCCGGCAGAGACTCCGCCCCGCTGCGAAAGCGCTTAATCAGGCTTCCCAGCTCACGGCGGCGCTTTTTATTACGCATCTGCATCTGGTGCAGTCCGTAAAGCAGCGGCTCCCAGCTGCCGCTGCCCGGCGGCGGCGTCATGCTGCGATCAACCCACAGCCACCACGACAGGCGCATCAGATTCCAGAAATGCCAGACAAGAAGACCGGTCACTGCCGCCAATAAAAACCACGGCAGGTAACCTAAAAACGCCCCGAGGATCAGGGCCGGGATACAACACAAGAAAAGCTCAAGCGCCAGCCTTTTCCATGACAGCCGTTCCAGCACGGTTCACACTCCTGTCAGCATTCAGAAACGGGCGGAGAAACGATATCCCGTACCGCGAACCGTTTGTACCATCCGGTCATGGCCGCTATGTTCCAGCGCTTTGCGCAGACGGCGAATATGCACGTCTACCGTTCTGTCTTCGACATAAACGTTGGTTCCCCAGACGTGATTCAGCAGCTGTTCGCGGCTATAGACTCGCTCCGGGTGCGTCATGAAGAAGTGGAGTAATTTAAACTCCGTAGGCCCCATATCCAGCGGATTTTCGCCGGTCATGACGCGATGCGAAGAGGGGTCGAGGCTCAGCCCCTGCATTTCAATCACCTCCTCCACCGCCATCGGCGAAATGCGCCGCATCACGGCTTTAATTCGCGCCACCAGCTCTTTCGGGGAAAACGGCTTAGTGATGTAGTCATCGGCGCCGGTCTCCAGGCCGCGGACGCGATCTTCCTCTTCGCCGCGGGCGGTCAGCATCACCACCGGAATATCACGGGTCATCGCTTCACGCTTGAGCTGTTTAATAAACTGCAGACCCGACCCGCCCGGCAGCATCCAGTCAAGGAGGATCAAATCAGGCCAGGGTTCATTGAGCTGATTGACCGCGCTGTCAAAATCTTCCGCCTCGACGGGCTGAAAGCCGTTTTGCTCCAGAACAAAGCAAACCATTTCGCGGATTGGAGCTTCATCTTCAACGACCAGAATTCTTCTCGCCATTATTTACCCTGTATTTTTTAGCCATCAGTATAGAAGTGCGCGGCCATTATGCGTCAGATTTATGACAGATTTATGAAAAAAATGACCGCCAGATGAACGCGGATTTCGAATTGTGACACGGACTTAACTCACCCAAAAGCAGCGTTATCCCCTCAATAATTCAGGTTTCACTCCCCACAAGTACAGGTAACCAGGTGGCTGGACGTAGCCAACGCATAAGCAACTTGAAGGATGACGGGTATATAATGCCGCTTACGCTTTTTCTCCAGGGAACAACTATGCGCATCCTTCACACCTCTGACTGGCACCTTGGGCAAAATTTTTACAGCAAAAGTCGCGCCGCCGAACATCAGGCGTTTCTCGACTGGCTGCTGGCCAGCGCGCAGGAACATGATGTCGATGCCATTATTGTTGCGGGCGATATTTTTGATACCGGCTCACCGCCGAGCTACGCGCGCGAGCTGTATAACCGCTTTGTCGTTCAGCTGCAGCAGACCCGCTGCCGGCTGGTGGTGCTGGCGGGAAACCACGATTCGGTTGCCACCCTCAACGAGTCGCGAGACATTCTCGCCTTCCTGAATACGACGGTGGTGGCCAATGCCGGCCACGCCCCTTTTATCCTGCCGCTGCGCGACGGTACGCCGGGGGCGATTTTTTGTCCGGTACCGTTCCTGCGCCCGCGTGAGCTGGTGACCAGCCAGGCCGGGCACTCTGGCGGCGAAAAGCAGCAGCTGCTGCTCAGCGCCATCAGCGACTACTACCAGCAGCAGTACCAGCTGGCCTGCGAACTGCGCGGCGACCGGGCGCTGCCGATTATCGCCAGCGGCCATTTAACCACCGTCGGCGCCAGCAAAAGCGACGCGGTTCGCGAAATCTATATCGGTACGCTGGACGCCTTCCCGGCGAGCCGTTTTCCGCCCGCCGACTATATCGCGCTCGGCCACATTCACCGGGCGCAGGTGGTCGGCGGCTGCGAACATATCCGCTACAGCGGTTCGCCCATCCCGCTGAGCTTTGACGAAACCGGGAAAAATAAGAGCGTCAATCTGGTCACTTTCGCTAACGGCTGCCTGACGGACGTCACGCCGCTTATCGTCCCCGTCACCCAGCCGCTGGCGGTCCTGAAGGGCGATTTCGCCAGCATTAGCGCACAGCTAAACCAATGGCAGAATAACGACCAGCAGCCCTCAGCGTGGCTGGATATCGAAGTCACCAGCGACGAATATATGCATGATATCCAACGTAAAATCCAGGCGCAGACCGAAACGCTGCCGGTAGAAGTGCTGCTGGTGCGCCGCAGCCGCGCCCAGCGCGATCGCATTCTGGCCGGCGCTCAGCGCGAGACCCTCAGCGAACTGCAGGTGGAGGACGTCTTCGCCCGCCGTCTGGCGCTGGAAACGCTGGAAGCAACGCAGCAGCAGCGCCTGGAACAGCTCTTTAATGAAACGCTGCATAGTCTGAACGGTGAGGATCGCCTGTGAAAATACTCAGCTTACGCCTGAAAAACCTCAACTCACTCAAAGGCGAATGGAAAATTGATTTCACCGCTGAGCCCTTCGCCAGCAACGGACTGTTCGCGATTACCGGGCCAACCGGAGCCGGAAAAACCACCCTGCTGGATGCAATCTGTCTGGCGCTGTATCACGAAACCCCGCGCCTGAGCAGCGTGTCGCAATCGCAGAACGATCTGATGACCCGCGACACCGCCGAATGCCTGGCGGAAGTGGAGTTTGAGGTAAAAGGCATCGCCTACCGCGCCTTCTGGAGCCAGAACCGGGCGCGAAACCAGCCGGACGGCAACCTGCAGGTTCCGCGCGTCGAGCTGGCGCGCTGCGAGGACGGCAAGATCCTCGCCGATAAGGTCAAAGATAAGCTGGAACTGACCGCCTCGCTCACCGGCCTGGACTATGGCCGCTTCACCCGCTCGATGCTGCTGTCGCAGGGGCAGTTCGCCGCCTTCCTGAATGCGAAACCGAAAGAGCGCGCCGAGCTGCTGGAGGAGCTGACCGGCACCGAGATTTACGGCCAGATTTCGGCACAGGTCTTTGAAAAGCATAAGCAGGCCCGCGTCGAGCTGGAGAAAATTCAGGCCCAGGCCTCCGGCGTGCTGCTGCTGAGCGACGAACAGCAGCAGGCGCTCCAACAAAGTTTGCAAGCGCTTACTGATGAAGAAAAACAGCAGGTTAGCGAACAAACCCGCCTGCAAAATGCCCGTCAGTGGCTGGTACGCGGCGCAGAGCTGACGGCAGAAGATCGGCAGGCTCAAACCGCGCTACGCGAAGCGCAGGCTGCGCTGGAGCAGGCGCAACCGCAGCTTACCGTATTGCTGAATGCCCAGCCCGCGGAGCAGCTACGCCCGCAGTGGGCGCGTCAACAGGAGCAAACCGCCGCGCTGGCGCAAACCCGCAATCTGAGAGAAGAAGTAAATACTCGCTTACATGAACGACTGCGGCTGCGGGCGGGGATTCGCCTCGCCGCCCGGCAGCAGTCTGAACTCCTGCAGAACCACCAGCAAACGCTCGCCGCATGGCTAAAAGAGCACGACCGCTACCAGCGATGGGGCAATGCGCTGGCGGGCTGGCGGGCCGCTTTCCAGCAGCAGGCCCGCGATACGCAGCAGCAAGCCGCTCTGCAGCAGCGTCTGGCGGAAACCAGCCGCCGGCTGGGCGAACTGCCGCCCGACGGGCTGGCGCTGGATGCTGAGCAGGTCAGCGCCGGCCTCGCGCAGCACGCCGCGGCGCGCGCTCTGCGCCAGCAGCTCGCGGCCCTGCATGGCCAGCTGCAGCCGCTGAGCCAGCGATTATCCCAGCTTCATGCCGCCGGGCAGGCCAGTAAGCAGGAGCAGGAGCGGCTGGAAACCACCCTGGCCCAGCGCCGTCAGGCCTATAAAGAGAAGAATCAGCAGTTTAGCGATGTCAAAGCCCTGTGCGAAATGGAAGCGCGCATTGCCGGCCTGGAGGCCGAGCGAGCCCGCCTGCAGCCCGGTTCCCCCTGTCCGCTCTGCGGTTCCGCGCAGCATCCGGCCGTCGCCGAGTATCAGGCGCTGGTTCCCGGCGTAAATCAGGCGCGGCGCGATGCGCTTGAGCGCGAAGTCAAACAGCTGGCGGAGGCCGGCGCCCTGGTGCGCGGCGAGCTGGACGCCCTGCTTAAGCAGCAGCAAAAAGAGGCCACCGAGAAAGCATCGCTTCTGCAGCAGGAGCAAGCGCTTACCTCACGCTGGCAGGCGACGATCGCCGGATTAAATATCGACCTGACGCCAAAGGATGACATTCCCGGCTGGCTAAACGCGCAGCAGGAGCATGAACAGCGGCTGTATCAGCATCAGCAGCGTCTGGCCTGGCAGGCCCAGCAGCAGGAGTGCCAGCAGCAGCTCCAGCAGCTCCAGCAGGAACAAGCGCAGCGCAGCGCCGCGCTGGCGGCTGAACTGGCCGCATTTGCGCTGAGTTTACCGGCAGCGGAGCAGGCCGCAGGCTGGCTGGCGCAGCGGGAAGACGAGACCCGTAGCTGGCAGGCCAAACAGAACGAACTGATCGCCCTGCAGGAACAGCTTCAGCAGCTGACCCCGCTGCTGGAGTCCTTGCCGGAAACGGACTTAGCGGCGGAACCCGCGCCGCTGGACGGCTGGCGCCAGGTGCACGACGACTGCCTCGCGCTTCAGAGCCAGTGGCAAACCCTGGGGCAGCAGGAGAGCCAGCAGCAGGCTCAGCTGAAAGAGAGCGAAGCACAGTTCAGCGCGGCGCTGGCCGCCAGCCCGTTCGCTGACCAGCAGGCGTTTCTCGCCGCGCTGCTCGATGAGGAGACGCGCCGGCGCCTTGAACGCCTGAAGCAGACGCTGGAAAGTACGCTACAGCAGAATCAGGCGCTGGCGATGCGGGCCCGCGAGGCGCTGGATAACCACCGCCAGCAGCCGCCGGCGGAAACGGATATCAGCCAGCCTCTTGAGCGGGTACAGGAACAGCTTCAGCAGCTGACGACGCTGCTGCGGGAAAACAGCGCCCGTCAGGGAGAGATTCGCCAGCAGCTGAAGCAGAATGCAGAAAACCAGCAGCGTCAGCAGTCGTTACGCCAGCAGATGGAACGCGCTGCGCAGGAAGTGGAAGACTGGGGATGGCTGAACGCGCTTATCGGCTCCAGAGAGGGCGATAAATTCCGTAAGTTTGCGCAAGGCCTGACGCTGGATAACCTGGTGTGGCTGGCCAACCATCAGCTCAACCGCCTGCACGGCCGCTATCTGCTGCAACGAAAAGCCAGCGACGCCCTGGAGCTGGAAGTGGTCGATACCTGGCAGGCGGACGCGGTGCGCGACACCCGGACGCTGTCCGGCGGCGAGAGCTTCCTCGTGAGCCTCGCGCTGGCGCTGGCGCTCTCCGATCTGGTGAGCCATAAAACGCGGATAGACTCGCTGTTTCTCGATGAGGGCTTCGGCACTCTGGACAGCGAAACCCTGGATACCGCGCTGGATGCGCTGGACGCGCTCAATGCCAGCGGCAAGATTATCGGCGTCATCAGCCACGTTGAGGCGATGAAAGAGCGCATTCCTGTGCAAATTAAAGTTAAAAAAATCAACGGGCTGGGCTATAGCCGTCTCGATAAAGCTTTCGCCGTCGAATAAATTTCCCCCTCCGCACCTGTCTTCAAGCCTCTCCCCCACGGGAGAGGTCGCGTTGTTGCCCGGGCTCAGCATTCACGATAAATCTTGATATTGCACGAATTTGCATGATAAGTTTAAATCTATTGCTTAACCGATGAACAACAGGCGAAATCATGCATAAAAAACGAGCCCAGTATCTTAATCACATTATTTCGTGCAAAAACGCGCATTAATGACTTTTTCTGACGGGCGTGCAGCAGCCTCCGGCAGCATCGTCCCATCCCCTCTGGCCCATTTAAGAAGGTCTTAACCATGAAAAGCTTACTTATTTTGATTGCCGGCCCGGTACGCAGCGGCACCCACAATCGCGCGGAACTTATCGACGCTAACCTGAACAATATGGCCCAGGTTGCGCTACGCGTTTATCAGAAAGGGCATATCCCCGTGGTCGGCGAATGGCTGGCTCTGCCCATCGCCAAAGCTGCGGGTTCAACGGAAATTGGCGATGCGATTAGCGAGGAATATCTCTATCCGGTCGCTCACCGTGTCATTAGCCGCTGCGACGCTATATTGCGCATGCCGGGCGAATCCCGCGGAGCGGACCTGGATATTGAGGAGGGCAAAAAAAGGGGGCTGTCGATTTACTACAGCCTGGAGGAGATCCCGGACCGGTAATCCGCGGGGTACCCGCTGCGCCGTTCAGGCCGCGCAGCGGATTGATGACTACAGCGGCCACAGCCAGGCCGCGCCGCGCACGCCGCTGGAGTCCCCGTGCGCCGCCCGGCGAATCGGCGTCTCGCATTCACCGCCGAATACCCATGGTTTTAGCAGATTCGGCACCGTCTGGTAGAGACGGTCAACGTTGCTCATTCCGCCGCCAAGTACAATAACGTCCGGATCGAGGATGTTAACCACGTGAGCCAACGACTTCGCCAGCCGCATCTCATAGCGGCTCAGCGCCAGCTCCGCCACCGGATCCCGCTCGCCCACGCGCTGCATAATCTCGCTGCCTTTTAGCGAATGACCGCTTAACCGCCGGTAATCGGTCGCAAAGCCGGTACCGGAGATAAAGGTTTCAATACAGCCCTGCTTGCCGCAGTAGCACGGTACTTCAGCGCGATAGCAAAGTTCATCTTCATCCATCCACGGCAGCGGGTTGTGCCCCCACTCGCCCGCCGTACCGTTGCCGCCAATATGGGCGCGTCCGTTAAGCGCCACGCCTGAACCGCAGCCGGTGCCGATAATCACCGCAAATACCGTTTGCGCCCCGGCCGCCGCGCCGTCTACCGCTTCCGACACCGCGAGGCAGTTGGCATCGTTGGCCAGACGCACTTCCCGTTGCAGACGCTGGCTAAGGTCTTTATCAAACGGCTGACCGTTGAGCCAGGTTGAGTTAGCGTTTTTGACCACGCCGGTATAGGGCGAAATCGACCCGGGGATGCCGATGCCGACCGTGCCGCTCTGCCCGGTAGCCTGCTCGGCCATCTCGACCAGCGAGGCTATCGTCTCTATCGTCTGGCGATAATCGCCCCCTGGCGTAGGTAGGCGATGACGAAATAGCTGCGCTCCCTGGTCGCTCAGCGCGATGACTTCCGTTTTGGTTCCGCCTAAATCAATGCCAATGCGCACTGTGAATTCCTCTCCCGATTAACAATGCAAGCATAGCGACAATTCGCTATCATGCCCGCTGGATTTAACGACTAAGCCGTGGAAATTATCATGCTGTGGTTCAAAAATTTAATGGTTTATCGTCTCAGCCGCGACATTTCCCTGCGCGCCGAGGAGATGGAAAAACAGCTGGCCGAGCTGACCTTTACCCCTTGCGGCAGCCAGGATATGGCCAAAACCGGTTGGGTACCGCCGATGGGATCGCACAGCGATGCGCTGACGCATACGGCAAATGGCCAGATCGTTATCTGCGCGCGTAAAGAAGAGAAGATCCTGCCGTCTCCGGTGATCAAACAGGCGCTGGAAGCAAAGATCTTCAAGCTGGAAGCCGAGCAGGGCCGTAAGCTGAAAAAAACCGAAAAAGATTCTCTGAAGGATGAAGTGCTGCATTCCCTGCTGCCGCGCGCCTTCAGCCGCTTCAGCCAGACCATGATGTGGATCGATACCGTCAACGGACTGATCATGGTGGACTGCGCCAGCGCCAAAAAAGCGGAAGATACGCTGGCGCTGCTGCGTAAAACCCTGGGCTCGCTGCCGGTTGTTCCGCTGGCGCTGGAAACCCCGATCGAACTGACGCTGACCGAGTGGGTGCGTTCCGGTACCGTGGCTCAGGGCTTCCAGCTGCTGGATGAAGCCGAGCTGAAAGCGATGCTGGAAGACGGCGGCGTGATCCGCGCGAAAAAACAGGATCTGGTGAGCGACGAGATCGCCGTGCACATTGAAGCCGGTAAGGTCGTCACCAAGCTGGCGCTCGACTGGCAGCAGCGTATTCAGTTCTTAATGTGCGATGATGGTTCGATTAAACGCCTGAAGTTCTGCGACGAACTGCGCGATCAGAATGAAGATATCGATCGGGAAGATTTCGCCCAGCGTTTTGACGCGGACTTTATTCTGATGACCGGCGAGCTGGCCGCGCTGATTCAGAATCTGGTGGAAGGGTTAGGCGGCGAAGCGCAGCGCTAATCTCGTGAATTCCTTCCTGCCAGCGCAGGAAGGAAACGAACATTACAGGTAGCGGCACAGATAAGAGGTCGGCTCAGCCACCTGCAGATTAAACTCGCTATTTCCCGGAACGTTGAATACTTCCCCGGCGGCATAGACTTTCCACTCGGTCTCTCCCGGCAGAAGTACGTTCAGCGCGCCGCTGACTACGGTCATCTCTTCCGGCTGCGCGGTACCAAAGGTATATTCCCCTTCCGCCATCACGCCCACGCTCGCACGACCGGTGCTGCTGCTGGTGAAGCCGATAGATTTTACTTTTCCGTCAAAGTATTCATTGCTTTGAAGCATAAACTCGCCCTTATGATCTTGTGTTGAAGGCACAATATAGGGGGCGCTCCTTGCCCCTGTCACGTAAAATTAACGCGTTACATCAGGTTAAACTAATAGTTCTGCCGCCAGCCGTGAAACCAGCACATTTGACAACAGAACCGGAATATCCAGCGCCTTTTGTAATATGTCGCGATGCTGCTGGTGGTAGCAAAGGCAATCCAGCATTAATACGTCTGCGCCCTGTTCAATCAACTCCCTGCCCGCGGCGATTAACTCCTCTTTACCGCCGCTCACCGGATTGGAAATGGCGTAAAACGGAGTATTTTCTAATACCTGCCATTTATTCCGCTGCAGCGGCAAAATCTCTTCAACCGGAACAATCACCCCCACCTGATGGCCGTCGACAATCGACGCGACCAGCGGCGGAATAATTCTTTGCGGCTCAAGCAGGATCGCATTATTCGCCGTAAATCCGCTAAAGGGATGAGTGCTCATGAGTAAAATAAGGTCATAATTTTGTTTATCGAGCATCGCAATGACGCTACGTAAATCACGCTCAACCTTCTGCCGTGAGACCTGCGCAATTTGATTATCGTTAAGCAAGGTCAATAGCATCTCATCGCCGGGCTCTATGCTGTAGTCCCGCATAACGTCTTCGCGCGTCATTTTGCCGAGCAGGCTAATGTGGGCGATATCGTCTTCCCTGATATGTTCAGTTAAAAGCGGCAGCATCTCCGCCACGGGTACGACCCCAATGGTCAAGATTGCCATCGATGCACTACTCATATCGTTTACCTTTTCACAACCGCTGTTTCAAAACAGGCTTTTATTTACAACTTTTGCCCCCTGGTGACCCAAAGCAACCGTCGAGAAGCGTAGCAGGTTACGGCTGATATGGAATGTAAAGATTCCAGAAGCGTCAAAAACGCTCCTGAAAATCCGTACCTTAGGTAATCATTAGTACCGTTAATAGATTAAAAATGTGATACATGTCCGGTAGCGATCTTTTCAGAACGAATCCCGGACATTTAAGAGGAATTAAGACTTATCAGGATCTTCGTAACGCCGTTTGGCGTCCAGCGCTTCCTGTTCTGTAGGATGTTCGCTGATGAGTGAGTTTGGCGTCGGGTGATCGGCGCGCAGTTCATACCAGGTGACCGTTTGGCCCTGCGGGCCCTTTTCAACGGCGACAACACGCGCTTCCCTTGGATATGGAGGTCTGGTCGGCATAGCGTTTCCTTTTTTTACCTTAAGAGCTTTAAAGTATAGGCGCTGCCGATCCGTTTACCCCAGGCAAAGTCTTAACTGGTATAGGTCTCGCCGCAGACGGTGGTCATAATCTGTTCTACGACCTCATCCGGCGTGGCGGTCGCATTAATAATATGATGCGCGGCCGCGCGATACAGCGCTTCCCTCTGCGCCAGCACCTCACCCACTTCATCGCGGATGGGCTTTCCGGTCAGCGTCGGGCGCTGTTCCGCCTTCGGATAGGCTTCAAGGCGGTCAATCAGCGCGGAAACCGAGGCTTCGAGATAGATAACGATGCCATTTTCCCGCATAAACTGTCGGTTGTATTCGCTGAGGATAATGCCGCCGCCGGTGGCGATGATCGTCGCGGGTTGAGCGACGCGTTCTAAAGCCTGCGTTTCCAGCGCACGAAAGCGTTCCCAGCCTTCCTGCTGGACGATAGCCGCTACCGTGCGCTGCTCATGCTCCTGCAGCTCATGGTCCGTGTCGGCGAACTTAAAGCTGCGAGCTTTCGCCAGCGCGTGTCCGATGGTCGTTTTACCGCAGCCGCGAGGCCCGACAAGAAATATTAGCTGTGTCATTACCGAAGACCCCTTGGTTCCGCATTTTGCGGATAAATGAAAGCGAAAAGAGAAACAATGGTACCGCAAACTTACCCGACGCAAATCGTAAAATAAACGTTACACACCATCTACAAACCCTTTCACCTTAGTATTAGAAAGGACATTTAATGTAAACTTATCATTGCATTTGGTGTTATGCCAGCTTTACTTTTGTACAGAAGTTATTTTTTGTTCGCAGTCTGGCGTAAACAGTAACACATTTCTGCACAGCTTTACGCTGCCGCATATTTACAAGATGCGTGCTTCGGAGCGAATCTGAAGCTAATCAATCAGTATGACAGAGGTATGTAGTATGCAATCTGAAGAGCAACGCCTTATCGATGGACTGTTTTCCCGATTAAAAGAGGCCGAGAGCCACAGCGCATCACGGGATACCAGCGCTGAGGAGCGGATTGCCGGGCACATTAAAGAGCAGCCGTTCGCCCCTTACTATATGGCGCAAACGATTCTGATTCAGGAAGCGGCGATCAAACAGCTCAACGACCGCATTCAGGCGCTGGAGAGCCAGGTGACCCAGCTTCAGGCCGCGAAGCCGAGCAGCGGCGGGTTTCTCTCAGGCCTGTTTGGCGGCGGTCAGTCGCGCGGTTCCGACCCGATTCCTGGCGCCGAGCAGTATGGCCGACCGCAGGCCGGCGCCCAGCCTCAGTATGCTCCGCAGGCGCAGCAGCAGAACTACGCCCCTCAGGCGTCGCGCAGCGGCGGCGGTTTTATGGCCGGCGCGCTGCAAACGGCGGCAGGCGTCGCGGGCGGCGTGGTGCTGGGAAACATGTTGACCAATATGTTTAGCGGCTCGCATCCGCAGGAGATCGTCAATATCATCGAAGAGAAACCGCAGCCGGATCTCAGCCAGGCGCAGGACAATAGCGTCGCTGACGATACCTTCCGCCAGGATGACGGGCAGTTCCTCGCCGACAACAACGATTATGACGCCGACTTTGACGCCGGTTTCGGCAATGATGATTTCGGCAGCGACGATGACAGCTGGGTTTAACCCTGCTGGCGCTTAACGTCTAACAGCCATTTCTCCAGCGCGGCGGCAAACTGCTGCCGATCGCGCTGGGATAAGCTATCCGGGCCGCCGGTCTGCACGCCGCTGGCCCGCATCGTTTCCATAAAGTCGCGCATCGTCAGGCGTTCGCGAATGGTCGCCTCGCTGTAGCGTTCACCGCGTGGATTCAGCGCCGCCCCGCCTTTCTCCAGCACTTCCGCCGCCAGCGGGATATCGGCGGTAATCACCAGATCTCCCGGCTCGCATAAACGTACGATTTCGTTATCCGCCACGTCAAACCCCTGCGCCACGCGCAGCGTGCGGATAAAGCGCGACGGCGGGACGCGCAGAGGCTGGTTAGCAACCAGCGTCAACGAGATTTGCGCGCGCTCGGCGGCGCGGAACAAAATATCTTTAATGACGTTCGGACACGCGTCCGCATCAACCCAAATAGCCATTGCGGCTCCTGTCGATGAAAAAGAGATGCCGTATTGTCGCCTGCTTTTGCCTTCCGCGAAAGCAACAAGATGTTAAGCTATATCGCTAACGATAAAACAAACAAAGGGGATTGGTGATGGAGAAGAAAATCGGCTTTATCGGCTGCGGCAACATGGGCAAGGCCATCCTGGGCGGCCTGATCGCTAGCGGGCAGGTGCAGCCGGGTCAAATCTGGGTCTATACCCCGTCGCCGGATAAAGTGGCGGCCCTGCACGACCAATACGGCATTAATGCGGCGCAAAGCGCGCAGGAAGTGGCTCAGGTGGCGGATATCGTTTTTGGCGCCGTAAAGCCGGGCGTGATGGTAAAAGTGCTCAGCGACGTCGCCTCCAGCCTGAATAAAGACTCTCTGGTGGTTTCTATCGCCGCGGGCGTGACGCTCGACCAGCTGGCGCGCGCCTTAGGCCATGACCGCAAAATAGTCCGCGCGATGCCCAACACGCCTTCGCTGGTCAACGCGGGGATGACGTCGGTCACGCCGAATGCGCTGGTCAGCGCCGAAGAAACCGCGGAGATCCTGACCATATTCCGCTGCTTTGGTCAGGCGGAAATCATTGCTGAGCCGATGATTCATCCGGCGGTCGGCGTCAGCGGCTCCGCGCCGGCTTACGTCTTTATGTTTATCGAAGCGATGGCCGACGCCGCTGTGCTTGGCGGAATGCCCCGCGCGCAGGCTTATAAATTCGCGGCGCAGGCGGTGATGGGCTCGGCCAAAATGGTACTCGAAAGCGGCGAGCATCCGGGAACGCTGAAGGATATGGTGTGTTCGCCCGGCGGCACCACCATCGAAGCCGTGCGCGTGCTGGAAGAGAAAGGCTTCCGTTCCGCCGTCATCGAAGCGATGGTGAAATGCATGGAGAAATCAGAGAAGCTGAGCCGTTCCTGATTGCAATAGCGAATAGCGGGTGAGGTTTCCCTCACCCGCCCATTTCTTACACCTGTTTTTTCAGGCAGGCGCTCATAAATTTGCTGCGATCGTCCCCTTTCAGGGACTGCTGGGTCGCCTGAGCGTTACACTCGCGCATTTTCTGCTGCTGAGGCGTTAGCCCCTTACCGTCCTGCGCGGCGCCATCTTTCTTCAGGCAGCTACTCATAAACGTTTTACGCTCATCCCCTTTCAGCGACTTCGATGACGCTTCTTTATTGCAGACGCTCATCTTTTGCTGCTGAGGGGTCAACTCTTTTTCCGCGGCACTCACCGCTGTCATAAATACCAGGCCAAAAAGTAGGGTCACAAGTAATGTTATTTTCATCGCACCATCCTCTATGAGTGGATCTCTGTAAGTCTGGTCGCTGATGGAGAAAAAACCAGCCGGTAACGAAAATTCATCACCGGCGCCCGGTTATTTCAGATTAAGTGCGGCTTTCATGGTGTAGAACAGGTCCGTCTGGTCGGTTAAACCCACCACGTTGGCGGCGTGCGGGCCGTAGGCGGCAATACGCAGCTGGGTGCCGGTATGTTCCATCGACTCTTCTTCAGAGTTGCCGTAGCTCATCACCATCACCGAACCATCTTTGGTGTTCAGCGCCTGCGTCAGGCCCGGCGCTTTGGTATCTGCCGGGATAATCTGGCTGGCGTGAGCGTGGTCGGCGGTGACGATAACCAGGGTATTGCCCTCTTTTTTGGCAAATTCCAGCGCCTTCTGTACCGCTTCGTCCAGATCGACGGTCTCGCCAATCTGACCGCACGGATTCGCCGCGTGATCCTGTTTATCGATAGAAGCGCCTTCCACCTGCAGGAAGAACCCCTTCTCATTGCTGCTCAGCAGATCGATGGCTTTTTCGGTCATCTGCGCCAGCGTCGGCACCGATGCATCGCGTTTCGGGTTCGGCGTACAGGTCACCGCCGCCTTATCGATATTGCCGTGATAAGACGCCTTTGGGCCTTCCCAACGCACCGGCATATTGCCTTCCGCGAAGAGACCGAGCAGCGGTTTGTCCTGATTGGCCTGGCTAATGGCGGCCAGCGAGCTGGCGTCGGTGACGATCTGGTAGCCGCGGGCTACCGCCTGATCGTGCAGCGTTTTGCCCTGCCATTCACCGGCCGTCGCGCTTTCCGCGAAGGTTTTCGCGCCGCCGCCCAGTGTTACGTCGGGACGGGCGTTCAGCAGCTGTTCGGTAATCGAACCTTTACCGCCCTTTTCCAGCGCGTTGCTGGCGCATTTTTCGCTGGTCACGCTCGGGCCGTAGCATTTACGCGACGTCACATGCGCCACCAGCGCAGCGGGAGTGGCGTCCTGCAGTTCCGCCGTGGAGACGTTACCGGTGGCTAAGCCCGCCGCTTTCGCCAGCTCAAGGATGGTCTGATGATCTTTTTCATGGATATCCACGCCCAGCGCGCCGTTATAGCTTTTCACGCCGGTGGTCCAGGCCGTTGCGGAAGCGGCGGAGTCGGTGACATAATCCGGCTTGCCGGTTTTCTTATCCAGAGAATAATGGGTGTACTGGCCGGTCAGCGGCAGCGCGTCAATGCCTTTAAAGAAGCCGCCCGCCCCTTCTGCATAATTTCGCGCGGCGGTGATTTCAGAATCGCCCATTCCGTCGCCAATCAGCAAAATAATATTTTTAGCCGGTTTATTGATTAACGAAGCGCGCAGCGCCTCGGTCTGGTCACCGCTTAAACGACGCGCGCCGCCCGGCGTGGTGATATCGCCCTGCGCGGCACGATTTTCCAGAACCGGTGCGGTTGTTGTTTCTGCGTGAATAATCGGGGAGCCCAGCAGAGGCAGCAGGGCAATAAACAGGGCGCTTAATTTCACTTTTATCGTCTCCATGTAAAAAATACTTTAAAAAACAAAACGAGGGAGACTGTATAAAAGCGATGTGACAGTAAAATGACAGCATCCATACCCTGTCACAAAACTAACTACGAGGATGCCGTAACAGCTTCTTTATATATTGCTGCAGTAGCTGGGTATCGCGGTCATCCACCAGCGGGCCGGGGCTGGCCTCATCGATGGCCTGCTCAATATCGGTGATGAGCGCCTGCTGGGCGTCCTGCTCCATATGACGTAGCAGAGCGGTCACCACCACTTCCAGCGCCTCAACCTGGGCCGTCAGCTCCTTCGATTCTTCTTCCTTTTGGGCGAGTTTTACCAGTAGCTCAGCAATGAGATTCTTCACAGCACTTTATCCTTATGCGAGGTCCGTAGTCTGCTATTTATGTCATACATTAGCCGTCGGTTGCCACTATTATTTTTTAAAAAAGTTGGCCACGCCGGTGAATAACAAGCGAAACGTTTTGCTCTTTGCATGCCACCCGCCAGGAATTTACTCAATGCGGATTAATAAGCATCATAACCAACTTTAACAAATAAGAATAAAATGGAATATCGCTATTCTATCGATAACTATAACGTATCGCCATAATATATCTGGTAGGCCAGATTCACGCTGTCCGGCGCGTCTTTACCGGCCAGGCGCGCAATAAGTATTTCGCTCGCCGTTTTACCGATTTCATAACGTGGGGTAATGACGCTGGCTATTTTTTGCAGCCGCGCACGGCCAATTTCCAGCCCGTGAAAACCGGCGATGGCGATCTCCTGCGGAACGGCTTTCCCCTGCGCCTGGCACTCGAGCAGCACCCCCACCGCCAGATCGTCGTTGGTACAAAAAATGGCGTCAATATCCGGGCGCGTCTGCTGCATCTGCAGGAACATCTGCCGGCCAAGCGCAACCGAGGAGATGGTCCGCGGCGCCATGTGATACGCCTTCAGGCCGTGCTCCGCCAGCGCCAGCTCGGTGCCGCGGAAGCGGCTTAAATCGCGGGGATCGTCCATTGAACCAAAAAAGGCGATCGCCCGTTTGCCGCTCTCAAGAAAAGCATGGGTCATATCCCACGCCGCCTTTTCGTTATCGAACCCCACCTGGATATCCAGCTGCTGGCCGCCGTAGTCCATCAGTTCAGCGACGGGGATACCGCTGGCGCGCACGTACTGCACCATGCGATCGCTGTGCTGCTTCCCGGTCAAAATCAGCCCATCGATATTATAAGAGAGCAGATTGAGCACTTCGCGCTCTTCGCGCTGCGGGTCATATTCGTAGTTGGCAATCAGGGTCTGATACTGGTGCGCGGAGGTCACCGACTCAATGCCGGCCAGCACATCGGCAAAAATCTGGTTGCGGAAGGAGGGAATAAGCACGCCAATCGTTTTACTCCGGGCGTTAAGCAGGATTTCCGGGGCGCGGTTAGGGATATAGTTATTCTCTTCCATGACCTTTGAAATCAGCTCACGGCTGCGCTCAGAAACCTGGCCGGGGTCACGTAAATAACGGCTGACCGTCATTTTATTCAGCCCCGCCAGGTTGGCGATATCCTGCAATGTCATCCGGTTGTTTTTCATCAGGTTCTCTACGACAAGCGACTTTTATGCTCGCAGAGAACCTTACCACAGCAGCGGCGGTTTATGTTAGCCGGCAACCTTTTTTGCCGTCACCGGGGAAACGGGTTGCGGGTTAGCGCGCACGTTGTACATCAGCACGACGGAGGACAGCAGCGCGACAGCCATAAAGGTATAGGAAACCCCCGGCCCGCCGGTAATCCCGTTGAGGTACCCCACCAGCCACGCGCCGAGGAAAGCGCCGAGCGCGCCAAAGCTGTTGATTAAGCCCATCGATACGCCGGAAACGTTGCGCGGCAGCAGTTCAGGAATAAGCGCGAAGAACGGCCCATACGGCGCATACATGCAGGCCGCGGCAATGACCAGTAGCGCATAGGAGAGCCAGAACGCCTGGTTGCCCACCAGCCAGGAGCCAAAGAAAGCGATAGCGGCAATCAGCAATAACGGCCAAATAAACAGTTTACGATTCTGGAACTTATCCGACAGCCAGGAGACCGTCAGCATCAGGATAATTGCCGCCAGGTACGGCACCGCCGCCAGCCAGCCCACCGCCACGATATCCATCTGCGCGGCGTTCTTCAGAATCGACGGCATCCACATCATGAAGCCGTACACGCCGATGCTCCACAGCGCGTGCACGGCGCAGAGCATGATCACATTGCGCGAGCGCTGCGCTTCACCGTAGTTGCGCACCGGCTTGATATGACTCTGCTCGCTGTCCATCACCTTCTGCAGGGTCTCTTTTTCCTGCTCGTTCAGCCAGGAAACCTCGGACGGTTTATCGCGCACCAGTATCCACCAGCATACCGCCCACAGTACCGCCGGAATGCCTTCGATGATAAACATTTCGCGCCAGCCCCACGCCTGAATCAGGTAGCCGGAAACGATGGACATCCACAGCACCGTTACCGGGTTTCCGAGGATCAGGAACGTGTTGGCGCGCGAACGCTCGGTTTTCGTAAACCAGTTGCTGATATAAATCAGCATCGCCGGCATCACCGCCGCCTCAACCACACCAAGGGTAAAGCGAATCGCCATCAGCATCGGAATATTGCTGACGAACCCGGTCGCCGCCGCGCAGAATCCCCATAAAATCAGGCTAAAGAAAATCATTTTTCGCACGCTGCGTTTTACCGCATATATCGCGCCGGGTACCTGGAAAAAGAAATAGCCGAGAAAAAATAGCGCGCCAATAAGCGATGCCGTTCCTTTGGTAATACCCAAATCGCTTTCAATTCCCGCCGCAGCGGCAAAACCATAATTCGCACGGTCAAGGTAGGCCAGACTATAGGTAATAAATATAATCGGCATTAAATACCACCAGCGACGCGCGGGTAATTTCGCGAGCATGTGCATAAGCACTCCTCAGATATCAATATCATCACACGGGTTTAATACTCTGTCCTTCAGGTAGTGCGGGCACGCTGCTGCCCGAAGGACGCGAAGTGATTCAGACAGCGGCAAGCATTCCGCCGTCCACAAACAGCAAATGACCGTTAACAAAGTTTGCCGCCGACGAGGCCAGATATACCGCGGCACCAATCAGTTCTTCCGGTTTTCCCCAGCGCGCCGCCGGGGTACGCTGGTACAGCCAGGCGGAAAACGCCTCATCGTTGACCAGGGCGGCCGTCATGTCGGTGGCAAAATATCCCGGCGCGATACCGTTAACCTGAATATTATATTCGGCCAGCTCAACGCACATGCCGCGAGTCAGCATTTTAACCGCCCCTTTCGAGGCCGCATAAGGCGTAATGGTTTTACGCCCCAGCTCGCTCTGCATTGAGCAAATATTAATTATTTTCCCCGCGCGGCGGCCCATCATATATTTCGCCACCTGCTGTGAAACCAGGAAAACGCCCTTCTGATTGACCTCAATAACGTTATCCCACTCCTCCTCCGGAAATTCGGTAAAAGGGAAACGCCGCTGGATTCCGGCGTTATTAATTAAAATATCAATGGCGCCGATCTCCTCTTCGATGCGGGCTATCGCCTGCTCGACCTGCGCCGCCCGGGTGACATCAAAGGCGACCCCTACCGCATGAAAACCCTGCGCCACCAGCGCCTGCGCCGCCTGGTCCGCGCGCGCCTGGGTGCGGTCGTTGATGATGATCTCCGCGCCGTACTCCGCCAGGCCGCCGGCCAGCAGATGGCCAATCCCCTGAGCGGATCCGGTGATCAGCGCGCGCTTCCCTGACAAATCAAATAAATTTCGCATAAAACCTCTTTTTCAATAACTGTTACGCGTAACTGTATACGCGTAACAGTCAGGAATAGAAGAGGATGAGAGGGGAAAATGATCGTTTTGTGATCGGTGATACATTTAGAGCTTCAGGAACACCGAGGCCGCTACTGACGCTGTCGCATCCATCGCGGCCGAGGAGAAAGAGCGGAATTAAGCCGCAGGACGGCGGCTGCGGCGCAGCATGATGGCCAGCTGCCAGATATTGATCAGGACAATAACCGCCGTGGCGATAAACACCCAGCGGAAGCCGGCCATGGCCGAGACCGACGCGCCAATCAGCGGCCCGGCCACGTTGCCAAGATACATAAACGACTGGTTATAGCCGAAAATACGCCCGGTGACGCTGTCGCTGCAGTATTTGAGCAGAAGCGTTTGCACCGCCGGCAGCATCGCCCCATCGGCAAAACCGAGCAGGAACCGCAGGACGCCAAGCTGGAATGGGGTCGTAACGAACGACATGGCAAAGAACATCACCACCGCGCAGCACAGCGTCGCCAGCAGGATCCGCGAGGTGCCGATCCTGTCGCCCAGTTTCCCCAGACGGGGAGCCGAAATCAGCGCCGACACGCCCGGCACGGCGGCGATCATGCCGGCGAGAAAGGCGATGTTATTGCTATCCGGCGCCATCGACTTGATAAACAGCGCCAGAATCGGGCCGATTGAGCCGTTGCACAGTTGGATCACCAGAGTGGTGAAAAACAGGCTGATCACCAGCCCCGGATAGGGCAGCGAGGCAAATACCGCCTTGCCGCTCAGCCGTTCCGCCCTGGTGACCTGCGGCCGGGCTCCCTCTTTAATCAGAAACAGCGTCACCAGGAAGCTTACGGTCAGCAAAATCGCGGTGATGATAAATACGGCGCGCAAACCGACGTGGTCGGCCAGGAAACCGCCGAGCAGCGGCCCGCCAATCACGCCGCTGATCTGCGCCGTCGACAGCGTGCTCAGCGCCCAGCCGCTACGCTCGCGCGGAACCTGAGACGCCACCAGCGCCATGGCGTTGGGAATATAGCCGGAAGTCAGTCCCATCACCGCGCGCAGGATAAACAGCTGCCAGACGTTGGTGGCGAACGCCTGAAGTAAAATGGCGATGGCCATCCCCAGCGAGGCGCGCAGCAGCATCAGCTTGCGCCCTTTGCGGTCGGCGAGGCTCCCCCACATCGGCGAGACAATCGCCGACACCAGAAAAGTGACGCTAAACGTCAGGCCCGACCACATGGATAACGCTTCATGCGAGGTCACGCCCAGTTGGGAAACGTACAGCGGCAAAAAGGGAAGAATTTGGCTGATGGCCAGGCCGGTAAAAAAACAGCCAAACCAGACGGAGATAAGATTAACCTTCCAGGATTCCATAACTACGCGTATTCATTAATTTTTTGGCAATTATTAACTAGCTTAGCAATTTCCCCTGTCCGACGTACTACCAGAGATGCGCTGACGGCGAGTTTAGTGTTTTATGACACCAGATTGCCCTATTGCGAATAATTTCATGGTGAAAAGCGTGGTATACAGCGAGTTATGCTCAGAAACAGAACCCCTGGCCGCGCATACCGAGGTGAAAATGGTTCGCATGGGCCGCGTTATAGTCCGGCCCTAAAGCGTTGCCGTAATAGCTGCAACCGCCGGCCAGTAACGCCTGTAGCCAGGGGTGATACTGCGCATCGGGCCACCCTTTCAGCACGCTGATGCGTCGGCCATCGGCCAAACGAAAGCCGCTGATATCCAGCGCCTCCGCGGTAGCGTGCTCGCTGCGCCGCGCGTTCTGACGATGGTAAATATTACGGCAGGCATAGCTGCCAAAATGGTCGACCTGGCGGAGCTCTTGCCCCAGCATCCGCCGAGTCAGCGGTTTCGCCTGCTGTTGCAGATACAGCGCGCTGCTTAACGCCAGCGGGCAGCTGGCGAGGAAGCTGCTGCTGAGCTTTACCGCGCCAAAATCGCGTACCCGAACCACGTTTTGCAGGGGGCACTCTCCCCCGCTATCGGCCACTGCCCGGCTGGTGATGAGATTTCGCTGATTCGCTTCCTTCAGCAGGTTGGCGCACTGTCCGGGCGTCAATCGCCGCAGCTTATAGTGGGTGATGAACCCCGGCGGATCCTCCAGACGCAGCGGCGCCAGCGGGTTATAGTGCGCGGGAAGATAACGATAGCCGTAATATCCGGCCGCCAGCAGCGCCAACAGAACGATAAGCCCTTTTCCTTTCACGCGCTGCCTCCCAATGCTTTACCCGGTGAATATTATGGCAGCCAGGCGGCCGTTTCACATGCTATGTTATGCCCTTTGATGTAATCATGATGGAAGTTGAAATGGCTAAGATGAGGGTTGGGATCGTTTTCGGCGGTAAGTCGGCAGAACATGAAGTATCGCTACAGTCAGCGAAAAATATCGTGGAAGCCATCGACAAAACGCGCTTCGACGTCGTTTTGCTGGGGATTGATAAGCAGGGGCAGTGGCATATCAACGACGCCAGCAACTATCTGCTCAATCCGCAGGACCCCGCCCATATTGCCCTGCGCCCATCCGATATTACCCTGGCGCAAATTCCCGGACGCGAAGCGCAGCAGCTGATTAACGCCGATAGCGGCCAGCCGCTGGCGGCCATCGACGTCATTTTCCCGATTGTTCACGGCACCCTTGGGGAAGATGGTTCTCTGCAGGGTATGCTGCGGATGGCTAACCTGCCCTTCGTCGGCTCCGACGTCCTCGGCTCCGCCGCCTGCATGGACAAAGACGTGACCAAGCGTCTGCTGCGCGATGCCGGGCTGTCGATTGCGCCTTTTATTACCCTGACCCGCGCCAACCGTCATCAGGTGAGCTTTGCCGAAGTGCAGGCGAAGCTGGGCATGCCGCTGTTCGTCAAACCGGCGAACCAGGGCTCCTCGGTGGGCGTCAGCAAGGTCAACAGCGAAGAGCAGTATCAGCAGGCCGTCGCCCTGGCCTTCGAATTTGACCATAAAGTGGTGGTTGAACAGGGGATTAAAGGGCGTGAGATCGAGTGCGCGGTATTGGGCAACGATAATCCCCAGGCCAGCACCTGCGGTGAAATCGTCCTCAACAGCGAATTCTACGCCTATGACACCAAGTACATTGACGATCAGGGCGCGAAGGTGGTGGTTCCGGCGGCCATCGACAGCGATGTAAACGATAAAATTCGCGATATCGCCGTTCGCGCCTATCAGACCCTCGGCTGCTGCGGGATGGCGCGCGTCGATGTGTTCCTGACCGCCGATAACGACGTGGTGATTAACGAAATCAATACGCTGCCGGGCTTCACCAACATCAGCATGTATCCGAAGCTATGGCAGGCCAGCGGTCTGGACTATACCAGCCTGATTAGCCGCCTGATTGAGCTGGCGCTTGAGCGTCACGCCGCCGATCGGGCGCTGAAAACATCGATGAATTAAGCCCGGGTAAGCGTTTAGGCCGCGACCCGGGGAGTGCGCCGGGGTTGATGTATCAGCCCGGCATCTTCCCGGCTCGCGCTGCGCTTAGCCGGGCTACGGGTTCACCACCTCCGGTTCACGCTTCCTCTGCCGGGCGGCGGCGAATAATAAACCCGGCAATCCAGAAGCTAATGACCCACGTCACCAGCCCAACCGCGTAAGAACGCCAGCCTTCGGTTTCATATCCGAGCAGCCCGACCACGCCATTCATAATAAAAATTAACCCCAGCGCTACCGCGTAGTAGTGCCAATCGCGGCGGATTTTTTCCGTGAGTTTCATAACCACTCCGACAACAAAAAAAGCATCTTCGCATAGCCGCCACCGCGGGTCTGTAGCGGCGTTGAGAATTGTCGCACATTGCGATATCGGTCTAAATTTCACAAATTTGTAGCAAACTCACAACCCGATGAAATCAGGAATATTCCTGGGCGGAAATTACCAGCAATCTGATACTGAAATCCCCCCTTCGTTGCCAGAATTACCCTCTACGTCGCCGTGGAAAAAACGGCAAGAAAGTGAAGTACGGAGGTCAAGATGGCAGAGTTCACTTTTGCAAAGACCGTCAACGGCGGCAAAAAGAGGGGCTCTCTCACCGGCAGCAACATCGCTTACGCTCTGTTTGTGCTGTTTTGCTTCTGGGCCGGTGCGCAAATGCTGAGTATGCTGATCCACGCGCCCGGCGTTTTTGAGCATCTGATTCAAATGCAGGACAGCAGCCGCCCGCGGGTCGAGATTAGCCTGGTGGTCGGTACCCTGTTCGGCCTGATTCCCTTCCTGGCGGGCTGCGTGCTCATTGGTATTCCTGGGCTGATATTCCGCTGGCGCAGCCGCCGCTAACGGCGCGCCATACAGCTGGCCCGCCGGTCGTCAACGCGTTTGGCAAACCAGGCGGTCGTCAGGTTACGGGTGATTTTCGGGCTCTCAAGCTGAATGCCCGGCAGCACCTCCCGCGGGAGCGTTTTGCCGGCTTTCTTATCGGCAATGCGAAACACCTGCTTATAGAGATCGCTCTCTTCAAACGCCAGGGTGTCGCCCTTCTTTAACTGACGATGGATATCATCATCGCTCATTGCCAGCTGTGAGGATAACCGGCGCACCGCCAGTTCAGTGGTTCCGGCCTCATCGCTATCGTAGCGAATCAAATCGCCATCCAGCGCCAGCTTCACGCCCGTCGCTTTAGAGACGGCGTTCTGGAAGGCGGCGTTACGGCTGGCGTACCATCCGGCGTTGAAATCAGCAAAACGGTACAGCGGCACGCTGTAGTTCGCCGGATAGTTCAACAGATGATAGGTGCCGAACCACAGACCGCCGCGCAGGCTGAACACCTCCTGGCGCACGGTACCGTCGATTTTCCACGGGTAGCCGTCGGTATGCTGCTCGGCGAAGGCGATGCTGACCTGCATCGGGCCGCCGGTATGCACCGGGTTCAGCGAGCCGAACAGCTTCTGCCCCATCGGCACCATGCCGATAAAATCATCGAAAATCGCGCTCAGCTGCTTTTCGGTTTTCACGCTATCGAGGCGTTCGCTATAGCTTTTGCCGTTGGGCGATTTGATTTTCAGCGCGGTATGCACCAGAAAAACCGGGATATGCATTTTCTCCGCCCGGCGGTCAATCTCCTGCCAGGCGATTTTATTCAGCCCCGGCACCGCCGGGTCGGCCTGATAGTTGGACTCCTGCTGCGCCACCGCCAGCACCGAACAGACGTTCTCTTCCGTCGGCGCCAGCTTCTGGCTGGCAAAGGTTTTGGCGATGGCCTGCGCCCATGCCTCGCGATCTTTCACGCTGGCGGGCATTTTCTGCCGCACCACCGCGGCAACATCAATCGCCTTTTCGCCCTTTTTCAGCTCCGGCTCCGGCTTGCTGGAGCAGGCGCTTAGGACAATCCCTGCCAGTAGCGTCAGGGTGAGAGAAGTGATTCTGGATTGCGCTACCGGCATGGTTCATCCTTGCGTTGATCAACTTAATGTTTGCGTCACGGTCTGCAGCTCTTTGCCATCCAGCTCGCGCTCGAAGCTGCGCAGACGTTTGTAGATAGACATCAGCTCAACCAGTGTAGTCCATGAGCTAATCAGATACTGGAACGAACCGCGAACCTGGCCAAAGACGTTGGTGATCTGGGTCATCAGGCCCAGCGTAATCGTACCGGCAACAATCGACGGAAACAGCAGGAACAAACCGAAAACGTTATCCACCTGCAGATACAGAATACGGGCGATATTGAAATACATGTAGTGGAAATAGAGGCGGAAATAGTTGCGGCGCACGGCGCCAAAGAGCTCACGCACCGTCGGCGGCGTCGCGCGGTTGGCGTCATCTTCGCCGTACACCAGCTCTTTACGATAGGCGGCCTCAACGCGCTGGTTTTTGAACTCCAGGCCGGGCAGCTTGATCCCCACCACCGCCAGCAGGCCGGTACCCATTAACGACCAGATGATGGCGGCAATCACCAGGCCGTAAGGCAGGTGGCCGACAATCGGTAAATCCGGGACGTGCGCGGAGAGCGTCACCAGCACCGGCAGGAAGGCGATAAGGGTCATCACCGCGTTAAGGAAGCTGACGCCCATGCTCTCCAGGGTGGAAGCAAAGCGCATGGTATCTTCCTGCACACGCTGCGCGGCGCCTTCGATATGGCGCAGATGCTGCCAGTGCGCCATATAGTGTTCGTTCATGGCGGTACGCCAGCGGAAAACGTAGTGGCTGACGAAGAAGTTGTTCATCACCCCGATGACCACCGCGATAAGCGCGATGCCGAGAAAGATGCCAATCTCCTGATAAAACTGGTTAATGCTGACCTTATGCGGCGTCGCCAGCGCGGCCTGAATAAGATCGTAGAACGGGGCGTACCAGGCGTTTATCGCCACCCCGACCTCGACCAGAAACCAGGTGACGAAAATAATAAGCGAGGTGCCGAGGATCGACCAGTACTGCCAGCGGTGGGGGCTGTAAATAAACCAAAAGAGGGCGAAAACGCCCACGCAGAATACGTAGAACGCGTAGAACACCAGGTAATTGAGCGACCAAAAGCGCGCCGCGCTAATCGCCACATCCTGGGATGCGCCAGTGACCCGCAGCAGCCAGTCGCCGCCGCCCGCCTGCCAAAAGATCACCGCCAGCAGCGACCAGATAAAGGCAGAAATAAAAAACGGCCCCGGTTTGGGGAAAAAGGATTTAAACATCATGCTCTCCTGCTAACTTCTTTTTCGTTTTGCTGTGCTGTGTACCACAAAGACGCCCGCCGCAAAGCCGTCGCAGCGAAGCAAAGTGGGCGGATGATGAGACCGGATATCAGCAGCTTAGTTCGCCGACCATCCGTTCAGAATTGTTTCTGTCGATTTCACCTGTAAAGGATTGCCCGGAACGGTCAGCGTACGCCACACCTCGTTGTAGTGGGCGATCAGCGTGACGGCCTGCGCCGCCGGGCGGTTGGCTGTGGTATGGGCATCTTCAGCGACGGTAATCGCATAGCCCCGGCTGGCGCCGTTTTTGATGGTGGTATCTACGCAGTAGTCGGTGGCGCAGCCGCAAATCACAAACTGCGTGATGTGATGTTCGCGCAGCACCTCTTCCAGGCGGGTGCGGTAAAAGGCGTCGCAGGCGGTCTTGGTCACGAACAACGCGCCTGCCGGCTGGTGCAGTTCAGGCAGCAAAGCAAAACCTTCGCTCCCCTCTTCCAGACCGCCCTCTTCGCAGTGCTGAATGAAGATAACGGTATCCGCGGCGTTTATCAGGCGGTTAATTTGCGCCGCGCAGCGCTCGCGTTCAATACGCGGCGTCGCGAAAACGCCGTTTTGCATATCCACTACCATCACTACCCGTTTCGCCGCCATCGTCTCTTGCCACCCATGTTTAGCCAAAACGAATATCATACGCGCCCGCAGGCGAAAGCCGCTATCCGAAAGCAAAAAAAGGATTTTTTACGCCAGGTTACGTTTTTCCGCACAGAATGGCGTTATTAGCGCTTTGCTCGACGGCGCTTCGTAGTATAAATACGCTCTATATTTTTCTTCACCATGATGGATGCCCCCGTTGAAACGTAGTCTGCTCATTTTTGCTGCGCTGTGCGCGGCGTCGTTGACATCGGTCCAGGCCGCGCAGCCGAGCGTCGACCCGGAATTCGCTGCGGATGTTGTCGACCGTTACGCTAACCATATCTACTACGGCAGCGGCGCGATCGGCATGGCGCTGGTGGTTATCGATGGTAACCAGCGCGTATTCCGCAGCTTCGGCGAGACGCGCCCGGGCAATAATGAGCACCCGCAGCTCGATTCGGTGATTCGCATCGCCTCCCTGAGCAAGCTGATGACCAGCGAAATGCTGGTCAAACTTCTCGACCAGGGCGTGGTGAAGCTCAACGATCCGCTGAGCAAATACGCCCCGCCGGGCGCGCGCGTGCCGACATATCAGGGAGCGCCCATTACGCTGGTGAATCTGGCGACCCATACCAGCGCCCTGCCGCGCGAGCAGCCCGGCGGCGCGGCGCATCGTCCGGTGTTCGTCTGGCCGACGCGCCAGCAGCGCTGGAACTGGCTCTCCACGGCCACGTTAAAAGCCGCGCCGGGTTCCCAGGCCGCCTATTCCAATCTGGCGTTCGATTTACTGGCCGATGCGCTCTCTACCGCCGCGGGCAAGCCCTGGCCGCAGCTGTTTGAAGAGCAGATTACCCGTCCGCTGGGGATGAAAGACACCACCTTTACGCCTTCGCCCGATCAGTGCCGGCGCCTGATGATCCCGGAGAAAGGGGCCAGCCCGTGCAACAATACGCTGGCGGCCATCGGCAGCGGCGGCGTTTACTCCACGCCTGGCGATATGATGCGCTGGATGCAGCAGTTCCTCTCTTCCGATTTCTTCACCCGCGGGCAGCAGGCGGACCGGATGCAGACGCTCATTTATCAACGCAGCCAGCTGACGAGGGTGATCGGGATGGACGTGCCGGGCAAAGCCGATGCGCTGGGTCTCGGCTGGGTCTACATGAAGCCGAAAAACGGCCAGCCGGGCATTATTCAGAAGACCGGCGGCGGCGGCGGTTTTATCACCTACATGGCGATGAACCCGCAGGCTAACGTCGGCGCCTTCGTGGTGGTCACCCGCTCTTCATTGACGCGTTTCAACAACATGAGCGATGGCGTCAACGAGCTGGTCAGCGAATTAAGCGGCGACCGCCCCGGGATTGAGACCGCCAGCCAGTAACCTGTTGGGATGTTTTGCCGACGATAGATAAGGATCGTTTTGGCGAAACATCCCGCCGCCAATTGAGGTAAACTCGCTTTTTTCATTTCACAAAATCAGGCAAACCATGACAGATTTAATCACTCGCCCGCGCCGACTGCGCAAGTCCGCTTCGCTACGTGCCATGTTTGAAGAGACAACACTGAGTTTGAACGACCTGGTGTTGCCGATCTTTGTTGAAGAAGAAATCGACGATTACAAAGCCATCGAAGCGATGCCCGGCGTGATGCGTATTCCGGAAAGACACCTGGCGCGCGAAATCGAGCGCATCGCCAACGCCGGTATCCGTTCGGTGATGACCTTCGGGATTTCCCATCATACCGATGCCGTTGGCAGCGATACCTGGAACGAAAACGGCCTGGTGGCGCGCATGTCCCGCATCTGTAAAGAGGCGGTGCCGGAGATGATCGTGATGTCCGACACCTGTTTCTGCGAATACACCTCCCACGGCCACTGCGGCGTGCTGTGCGACCACGGTGTCGATAACGATTTAACCCTTACCAACCTCGGTAAGCAGGCGGTGGTCGCCGCTGCCGCAGGCGCGGATTTTATCGCCCCGTCCGCCGCGATGGACGGCCAGGTGCAGGCCATTCGCCAGGCGCTGGACGCCGCCGGATTTACCGATACGGCGATTATGTCCTACTCCACTAAGTTCGCTTCATCGTTCTATGGTCCGTTCCGCGAAGCCGCGGGTACCGCGCTGAAAGGCGATCGTAAAACCTATCAGATGAGCCCTATGAACCGCCGCGAAGCGATTCGCGAATCGCTGCTGGACGAAGCCCAGGGCGCCGACTGCCTGATGGTCAAACCGGCCGGTCCCTATCTCGATATCCTGCGCGATCTGCGCGAGCGCACCAACCTGCCGCTCGGCGCGTACCAGGTGAGCGGTGAATACGCGATGATTAAGTTCGCCGCCCAGGCCGGCGCTATCGATGAAGAGAAAGTGGTGCTGGAAAGCCTCGGCGCAATCAAGCGCGCCGGCGCGGATCTGATCTTCAGCTACTTCGCCCTCGATCTCGCCGAAAAGAAAATCCTGCGTTAATTCGGCTATTACCGTTCCCCGGTCGCGCTACGCTTACCGGGGCTACAAACCTGCTCCGGTAGCCCGGGTAAGGCGTCAGCCGCAACCCGGGGAATTTCTCTGCTGCAAAAAGTTGCGAGACTCTTTCCACCATTATCTTTGGATTCTTGCCAGACTGTTACCCCGACTCTACCCTGCCGCTTAAGACGCTATCTTTTGCAAAGGAGCGCTGCATGGTGGCCTACCGTCGTTATTACCTGAAGGGTGGAACCTGGTTTTTTACAGTTAATTTGCGAAACCGAAAAAGCAGACTTCTGACCGAGCACATCGGTACTTTACGTCACGCCATCCTCACCATCAAACGGCGAAAACCCTTTTACATTGATGCATGGGTTATCCTTCCTGAACATCTTCATTGCATCTGGACATTACCCGGAGACGATAGCGATTTCTCCGCCAGATGGCGGGACATAAAAGGTTGCTTTAGCAAAGCATTAAAACAAGAAAATGTCTGGCAACCGCGTTTCTGGGAACATGCAATCCGCGATGAAGAAGACTACCGCCGGCATATCGATTACACCTACATTAATCCTGTAAAACACGGTTGGGTACGACAGGTTTGTGATTGGCCTTTTTCAACCTTTCACCGGGATGTACGCCGCGGGTTATATCCCGATAATTGGGGTGGCGAAATTCACGATTTTTTGTGCGGCGAACGCCAGTAACCCCCCGGTCGCGCTACGCTTACCGGGGCTACGATCTGCTCCGGTAGGCCGGGTAAGGCGCCAGCCGCAACCCGGGGAAATATCCCAAATCTTCACTCAACTGTAATCTGAGCGACATCTGCGCCTTCTACTGTCTGGGCAGGACGGAGGAGGTGCCGCTATGTTTAGTCTCGACAATGTCATCGATGACCTGTGGCCTCAGGCAAAGCCAGCGCTCTGGCAGAAAAAGGTGCTGAAAAAGCTCCTGCATGAGGAAGAGTTTCAGCAGTTTGCCGCGCGTCATCATCACCTGAAAGGACTGGATACGGTCGAACAGGTGCTCGAACATCTTAATATCCGCTGCGCTATCCCGGCGCACGATCTCGAACAAATCCCCGAACATGGCCCGCTGGTCATTATCGCCAACCACCCCACCGGTACGCTTGACGGCCTGGCCCTGCTCTACGCGGTGTCCCGCGTGCGTCGCGACGTCAAAGTGGTCACCAACCGCATGCTGACCCACCTTGAACCGCTGAGCTCGCTGTTTATTCCGGTCGATAATATCAACGGCCGAACCGCCAAAGCGGCGCTGCAGCAGATGGACCAGCAGTTGCAAAACGGCGGCGTGCTGATTTTCTTCCCGGCGGGTGAAGTTTCACGCCTCACCCGGCGCGGTATTCGCGATAAAAAATGGCACTCCGGATTTATTAAGCTGGCGGCGAAATACCGCGCCCCGCTGCTGCCGGCGTGGATCCGCGCGCGCAACAGCGCGCTGTTTTACGCCAGCACGCTGATTTCCGATAGCCTGCCGCTGCTGCTGCTGATGCAGCAAATGTTTCGCCGCCGCAACGGTAGCCTGCCGGTTAATTTCGGCCAACAGATTGCCTGGTCAAGCTGGTTCGATCCTCAGCGCTCTGTTCGCGAGCTGACCGAACGCTGCTATCGCCACCTGGAGCTGCTGGCAAAAGGGCAGCCCGGCGTATTTAAAAGCGAAAGCGCTATCGCCCGACCCGAAGACCGCGCCCTGCTCAAGCGCGAACTGGGACGGGCGGAAACGCTGGGGCGCACGGCGGATGGCAAAGTGATTTATCTCTGGCAGCGCCGCGGCCAGGAAGATGCGCCAGTGCTGCGCGAACTGGGCCGCCTGCGGGAAATCGCCTTCCGCGCGGTGGGCGAAGGCAGCGGCAAACGTCGCGACGTTGACGGTTACGACGACGACTATCTGCATCTGATTCTGTGGGATGAAGAAGACCTGGAAATCGTCGGCGCTTACCGCTTTATGCCGACCGCGATGCAGCTGGAAAAGCGCGGCCTGAACGGCGTCTATAGCTACAGCCTGTTCCATTACGACGCGCGCATGGACGATATTCTGCAGCACGGGATTGAGCTGGGGCGCAGCTTTATCCAGCCGCGCTACTGGGGCCGCCGCGGACTGGACTACCTGTGGTCCGGCATCGGCGCGTATCTGGCGCGCTATCCGCACTATCGCTATCTGTTCGGCCCGGTGTCGATTTCCGGCGGGCTGCCGCCGTCGGCGCGCGATCTGCTGGTCGCGTTCTATCGACTGTGGTTCCCGGCGACGCATCCGCTGGCGGAGTCGCGTCGCCCTTATCCGGCCTCGCTGCCCGATGTGCTGGCGCAGTTTGGCGGAGAAGATTACAACGACGATCTGGCGCGGCTGAAGTCCCTGCTCGGCAATCTCGGCTGCGCGATCCCGCCGCTGTATAAGCAGTACTCGGAAGTTTGCGAGCCGGGCGGCGTACAGTTTATCGATTTCGGCAGCGACCCGGATTTCAACAACTGCGTGGATGGTCTGGTGCTGGTGGACTTGACCTACCTGAAGGCGAACCGCTATCAGCGCTATATTGGGGTACATCTGGACGCGCAAAAATCGGCATAAAAGCCTTTTCCCGGAGGCGGCGCGTTTATCGTAGGTTGTTTCCCGGCTTGCGGCGCATTGCGCCTTAGCCGGGCTACGGGTTTACCGCTTTCTGCGGACCGGTAGCCCGGACAAGGCGCGTTAAGCGCCGCCTCCGGGAAGCCACGTACAATACCGCTTCCGATGTTCTCCACGGCGCGCGGCTGGGCTACAAGCATTACCCCGCCCGATAATAGGGTTTATCCCCGAGAATCGTCGCCCGGTGCATAATGCGCCGCTGCGGCAGGTAATCGGCATTGGCGTAGTGCTGGGTGACGCGGTTATCCCAAATGGCCACGTCGTTCGGCTGCCAGCGCCAGCGCACCTGGAAGTCCGGTTTAGTAACGTGAGCAAACAGGAAGCCGAGCAGCGCCTCGCTCTCTTTCTCCGTGACGTCGACGATGCGGGTGGTAAAGCCCTCATTGACAAACAGCGCCTGCTTCCCGGTCACCGGATGGGTGCGCACCACCGGATGCAGCAGCGGCGGATTTTTCGCGACCGCCTCCAGCCAGCGCTGATGCTCCTCTTCGCTTTTGCGGTATTTGTACTCCTGAAACGATTTGCGAAAATCATGCTCCGCGCGCAGGCCGCTTAACAGCTGGCGCAAAGGCGCGGAGAGCGCCTCATAGGCCGCAATGCCGCTGGTCCACAGGGTGTCGCCGCCGGTTGACGGCAGCTCTTTTGCCGCGAGGATCGCCCCGGCGGGCGGCGTCTCAATAAAGGTGACATCGGTGTGCCAGTTATCATTATCCGGCGGATTATCGTCATGGGTATCAAGCACGATAATCTCATCCACGCCGGGCGCGTGCGGATAGACCGGATGAATATGCAGGTCGCCAAAGCGCAGGGCGAGATCCCGCTGCTGCTCGGGAGTGATGTTTTGCTCACGCAGGAACACCACCTGGTGACGCAGCACCGCGTGATACAGCTGCTCAAACTGGTTGTCGCTCAGCGGGCGAGTGATGTCGACACCGGATACCTGCGCACCAATATACGGCCCCAGCGGGGTAATGCTTAAACGTTCGCTCATTGTACTTCTCCATGCCAGGGCGTCAGGCGACGCTGCAACGCGCGCAGCCCCAGTTCCAGTAAAAAGGCGATGATGGCAATCACCGCGATCCCGGCCAGCACCACGTCGGTGGCGAGGAACTCACCGGCGGACTGCACCATAAAACCTAACCCGCGGGTGGCGGCAATCAGCTCCGCGGCCACCAGCGTCGACCAGCCCACGCCGAGCCCAATGCGCAGGCCGGTGAGGATCTCCGGCAGCGCGCCGGGCAGGATCACCAGCCACAGCACCTGCGCCCGGCTGGCTCCTAAAGATTGCGCGGCGCGAATGCGCACCTGCTGGGCGCTCTTAACCCCCGCCAGCGCCGACATCGCCACCGGCGCGAATATCGCCAGGTAGATCAGCAGGATCTTCGAGGTCTCGCCGATGCCGAACCAGATCACCATCAGCGGTAAATAGGCCAGCGGCGGCACCGGGCGATAAAGCTCGATCAGCGGGTCGAGGATCCCGCGTACCGTGGGGCTCAGCCCCATGGCGATCCCCACCGGCACGCCGAGCAGTACCGCCGCCAGCAGCGCGATAACGATACGCGTCAGGCTCGCCGCCAGGTGCTGCCAGAGGGTGGCGTCCATAAAACCCTGCGGACCGGCAATAGTGATAAGTTTCTGCAATACCTGTCCCGGGGGCGGCAGAAACAGCGGACTAATCAGCTGCAGGGCGGCAACGGCCCACCAGATAGCCAGCAGTACCGCCAGGGTCGCCACGCTCAGGCTGAGCTGACGCGAGAGCGGCCAGCGCCACTTCAGCCCCCGCTGACGCGGTTTGTCATTGATGACCACGCTCATGAGAAAGCCTCCCGTTGTTCAAATACCCGGCTGAGGACGTATTCGCGCTGTTCGATAAACCGCGGGTCCGATTTAATGCTGCGGCAGGATTCACCGGCGACGAAGCGGCGGCCAAAATCGAGCGGCAGCCGTTCGAGCACCCGGCCCGGCCCCGGCGAGAGTAGTACCAGTTCGGTGGCCATAAACACCGCCTCTTCGATATCGTGGGTAATCAGCAGCACCTTCTTACCGGTCTCATGCCACAGGCTGAGCAACAGGGTTTGCATCTGCTCGCGGGTAAAGGCATCCAGCGCGCCAAACGGCTCGTCGAGCAGCAGCAGCTGCGGGTTGGCCGCCAGCGCGCGGGCAATCCCTACCCGCTGGCGCTGGCCGCCGGAGAGCTGCCAGACAAAGCGCTTTTCCGCTCCCTCAAGGCCCACTTTTTTTAGCATCTGCGCGGCGGTTGCCCGGCGCTGCGTTTTGTCGACCCCGGCCAGCTGCAGCCCGAGCGCAACGTTATCCTGCACGTTGCGCCACGGCAGCAGCCCTTCGTGCTGAAACACCACGCCGCGATCGGCGCCCGGCCCTTCAACCCGCTGGCCTTCAAGGGTGATGCTGCCGTGCTGATAAGGCACGAATCCGGCAATCAGGTTCAGCAGCGTGGTTTTACCGCAGCCGGAGGGCCCCAGGACCACCAGCAGTTCGCCGCTGTCCAGCGTCAGGTTGATATCCGCCTGCGCCGGTTTACCGCCGTAATCGGCGGAAAGATGCGAGATTTGCAGCATCATGACCTCCTTTACTTCACAAAACGGTCGGTGACGTACTGGCTGTAGTCGCTACCGGCGGCGGGCACTTTGCCCTGCTCTTTCAGGAATTTAGCGGTGTCGATGATGGCTTTATTCACCGGTCCGTTCAGCTCCTGCGCCTGCTGGGCGGCGGTCAGGTAGGTATTGCCTTTCACCAGCCCCGGGACGTCGGCTTCCGGTACGCCGCTTAAGCGCGCCAGCTTGCTGATGTTCTCCGGCTGCTTCAGCCACTCATCCGGGTTGGCGATATAGGGCTGCTGCGCGTCAATGGCGCTTTTGGCGAAGGCTTTGACGATGTCAGGATGCTTTTCGGCAAAGTCTTTGCGTACCACCCACACGTCCAGCGTCGGCGCGCCCCACTCGCCCACCTGCGACGAGTCGGTGAGAACCGTGCCGTCTTTTTCCAGCGCGTTAACCGCCGGCGCCCAGACGTAGGCGCCGTCAATGTCGCCACGCTGCCAGGCGGCAATAATCGCCGGCGGCTGCAGGTTGAGGATCTGCACCTGCCCCGGTTTAATCCCCCAGTGCTTCAGCGCCGACAGCAGGCTGTAGTGGGTGGTGGAGATAAATGGCACGGCGATGCGTTTGCCGATCAGGTCCTGCGGTTTGGTGATGCTCTTCTTCACTACCAGCGCTTCGGAGTTACCGAGCTTTGAGGCCAGCAGAAAGACTTCAATCGGCACCTGCTGGGTGGCGGCGACCGCCAGCGGGCTGGAGCCGAGGTTGCCGATCTGCACGTCGCCGGAAGCCAGCGCCCGCACGATGCTCGCGCCGCTGTCAAACTTGCGCCAGTCGACGGTCGCCCCGCTCGCTTTGGCGAAAGTGTTGTCCGCCTGGGCGACTTTCGCCGGCTCGGCGGAGGTCTGATACGCCACGGTAACGTTGACCGCCTGGGCCTGGAACGCCGCCAGCGCCAGCGCGGCAATGAGTGTGATACGCGATGATAGTGCCATAGTGTCTGCTTCCCTTATCCCCGTCATACTTCGAGTAGCATGTGCGTTGGCTGCACTCGTTCTTCCCTGTCACATAGTTATCTATGCTCCAGGATCGCCCGAGTTTGCCGCCTTCCTGCTACTCGAATTATTTAGGGGTATGTGTGTTATGGGTGCAGTATTTCCGGCGCGATGCGTTTGATGAAGTAATTAAAAATTCTTGCTAAGAACAAAGCGTTTTTAGAAAAAAATCGGCAATGCTTATACACAAAATCATTCATGCTGCATCGAGGCGGCAAGGTTGTTCGTCCCCGGGAGCTGACATAAGTCAGTGACCGGGGCGGGCAAACGAAGCCAACAAAGAGGCAGCTTGAAGGATGAAGTGTATTGCGATTTTGTTACATTCATTGCATAACTGCGCCTGATTGATTGCCAGCGCAGCGGCGGCAGGCATCATAGAACCATGATGCGCTGAGAGAGAAGAAACATGATTCGAGTGGTGCTGGTCGATGACCATGTGGTGGTGCGTTCAGGCTTTGCGCAGTTACTCAGCCTCGAAGAAGATCTCGAGGTGGTTGGCCAGTTCAGCCGCGCGGCGGAAGCCTGGCCGGCGCTGCTGCGCGACGACGTCGACGTGGCGGTCATGGATATCGCCATGCCGGATGAGAACGGCCTGAGCCTGCTAAAGCGCCTGCGCGCGCAAAAGCCGCAGTTCCGCGCCATTATTCTCAGTATTTACGACACCCCCACCTTCGTGCAGAGCGCGCTTGATGCCGGCGCCAGCGGCTATTTGACCAAACGCTGCGGCCCGGAAGAGTTGGTCCAGGCGGTGCGTTCCGTCGGTATGGGCGGACACTACCTGTGCGCCGATGCGCTGCGGGCGCTGCGCGGCGGAGAGCAACCGGCGCAGGTGCTGGAAGTGCTCACCCCGCGTGAACGCGAAGTATTTGATTTGCTGGTTAAAGGCGACAGCGTCAAGGAGATCGCCTTTAAGCTCGAACTCAGCCACAAAACGGTTCACGTCCATCGCGCCAACGTGCTGGGCAAACTACAGTGTCACAGCACCATTGATCTGGTCCATTTCGCCCTCGACCACCAGCTGCTGGCGGGTCATTAATGTCGCGCAGCCTTCGCCACAGCGTCATCTCGCTGTTCATCGTGCTGGCCTGGGGAAGCGGCTGGCTGATGCTGTGGACGCTCGGATTTTACCTGACCCATAACGGCCAGCAGGCGGCGCTGTTCCTGCCGCACGGCGTCTATCTGGCGCTGCTGATCCTGCTTTCGCGCCGCTACTGGCCCGCGCTGGTGCTGCCTCCGGTGCTGATGCTGCTCTGGCTGCACGGCGAACAGCTGCTGAACGGCTATATTCTGCTGGCCGCGCCGTTGATCGGCCTGCTTCCCGCCGGCATCGCCCAACAGTTCTGGCACCGCTTTCCCCTTTACTGGCAGCGGCTGACGCTGCTGCTGGCCACGGTTACCGCCAGCGCGCTGCTCAACACCGCCCTGCTCTCGCCGTTTGTGAAAAGCCCGGCGATGATGCTCGGCCTGGCCTCGTTTACCGGCGGGGTGCTGCTGACGCCGTTTGTCTATCTGATTTTTGAATTCCTGCGCCAGCAGCACCGCTACCACCTGCTGGGGCTGGATACCAATAATCCGCCGCTGCGCACCTCATTGATCATCTGGTGCAGCCTGTTCTTTATTATCGGCATCGGCACCCAGATGGTTCTGTCGCCGGAAATCGAGCGTCTGCTGTTAATTGTGGTGTTTCTGCCCAACGTGGTGATGGCGTGGAAGTTCGGCTGGCAGGGCGGCGTTCTCTCCGGTCTGCTGGGCAGCATGATGATCACCATCGCCCGCCAGGTTGGCGTCGGATTCAGCAACCTGGTGGAGCTGGAGATTTTTCTGGCGACCCAGGCGCTCCTCGGTATCGGGCTGGGGATTGCCATCAGTCGCCAGCAGCACCTGGCGCAAAACCTGCACCACTATCGCCAGCGGCTGGAGGCGGAGCTGGCGGCCCGGCGGGCGCTGGCCGAAAAGCTGATCCATACCGAAGAGGATACGCGCAAAAGCCTGGCGCGCGAGCTGCACGACGAAATCGGCCAGAATATTACCGCCATTCAGATCCAGTCGCAGCTGGTGAAGCGGGCGCGCGATCCGGCGCAAACCCAGGCCGCCGCCAGCCAGATTAACGATCTCGCCCGGCGTATTCACCACTCCACCCGCCAGCTGCTGCGCCAGCTACGCCCGCCGGCCCTCGATGAGCTGTCGTTTAAAGAGGCGCTACACCATTTGCTCAATGAGTTTGCCTTTGCCGAGCGCGGTATCCGCTGTCGCTTTGACTACCGGCTCATCGCCACGCCGGAGAGCGAAACGGTGCGCTTCACCCTCTATCGGCTGCTACAGGAACTGCTTAATAACGTCTGTAAGCACGCCGACGCCAGCGAGGTCGCCATTGCCCTGTATCAGCAGGGGACGCTGCTGCGCCTGGAGGTGAAGGACAACGGTATCGGCATCAGCCCCGACAAAATGGCCGGCTTCGGCATTCAGGGCATGCGTGAGCGGGTCAGCGCCCTGGGCGGAGAGCTGACGCTGGAGTCGCAGCGCGGCACACGCGTAATTGTTAACTTGCCCACAAATTTGCAACAAACAGCCGGCTAACCAGGAAAAAGTCTTAGTCACTCCGGACTTTCTCTCATCCCCTTTCGATTTCACTTTCATATAGTCAGCAAAACGGAGACGGCTATGCGCTCAGCAACCGACATTAATCAACGTTACAGGACGCTGCGTCCGCAGCTGCTGATGTACATGGTCATCGGGTATGCGGCGTTTTACCTGACGCGCAAAAGCGTCAACTACGTTCTGCCGGCGCTGCAAACGGATCTGGGCCTGGATAAAGGCGATATTGGCCTGCTGGGGTCGCTGTTTTACCTGACCTACGGCCTGTCGAAGTTTACCGCCGGGCTGTGGCACGACAGCCACGGGCAGCGCTGGTTTATGGGCGCGGGCCTGTTCGCCACCGGTCTGCTGAACGTGGTGTTCGCCTTCGGCGAGTCGCTGACGCTGCTGCTGGCGGTCTGGACGCTGAACGGATTTTTTCAGGGCTGGGGCTGGCCTCCCTGCGCCCGCCTGCTAACCCACTGGTACTCGCGCAACGAACGCGGCTTCTGGTGGGGCTGCTGGAATATGTCGATCAACATCGGCGGGGCTATTATCCCGCTGATTAGCGCCTTTGCCGCCCACTGGTGGGGCTGGCAGGCGGCGATGCTGGCGCCGGGGACGATCAGCATGGCATCAGGCATCTGGTTAACGCTGCACCTGAAAGGAACGCCCCGCGAAGAGGGATTGCCGTCGGTGGGCGCCTGGCGTAACGACCCGCTGGAGCTGCGCCAGGAGCGGCAAAGCCCGCCGATGGGGCTGTGGCAGATGCTGCGCACCACGATGCTGAAGAACCCGATGATCTGGCTGCTGGGCGTCTCTTATGTGCTGGTCTACCTGATCCGCATCGCGCTCAACGACTGGGGCAACATCTGGCTGACGGAGAGCCACGGCGTCAATCTACTCAGCGCCAACGCCACGGTGATGCTGTTTGAAGCGGGCGGCCTGCTCGGCGCGCTGTTCGCCGGATGGGGCTCGGATCTGCTGTTCAGCGGCCAGCGGGCGCCGATGATTTTACTGTTCACGCTGGGGCTGATGGTCTCCGTCGCCGCGCTCTGGCTGGCGCCGGTACACCACTACGCGCTGCTGGCGGTTTGTTTCTTTACGGTGGGCTTCTTCGTTTTTGGCCCGCAAATGCTGATTGGCCTCGCGGCGGTGGAGTGCGGACACAAAGCGGCGGCCGGTTCCATCAGCGGATTTCTCGGCCTGTTCGCCTATCTGGGGGCAGCGCTGGCGGGCTGGCCTCTGTCGCTGGTCATTGAACGCTACGGCTGGTCGGGGATGTTCAGTTTACTCTCGGTCGCCGCAGTTCTGATGGGTTTATTGCTGATGCCGCTGCTGATGGCGAGCATTACTACCTCTGCTGCTCAAAGGATAAAATAATGAAAAAAACGCTGGTCACTACCCTGATTGCTTCCGGCATTGCGCTGGCGACGTTAAGCGGCGCGGCGCACGCCAAAGGTCGTCTGGTGGTCTATTGCAGCGCCACCAACGAAATGTGTGAGGCGGAAACTAAAGCCTTCGGCGAAAAATATGACGTAAAAACCTCGTTTATTCGCAACGGCTCCGGCAGCACGCTGGCGAAGGTCGATGCCGAGAAGAAAAACCCGCAGGCGGATGTCTGGTACGGCGGCACCCTCGACCCGCAGTCCCAGGCCGGCGAAATGGGCCTGCTGCAGCCCTATAAATCGCCGAATCTTACGCAGGTGATGGAGCAGTTCCGCGATCCGGCGAAGCTGAAAGGCAACTACTCCTCGGCGGTGTACGTCGGCATTCTCGGCTTCGGCGTGAACACCCAGCGCCTGAAAGAGAAAAACCTGCCGGTGCCAAAATGCTGGAAGGATCTGACCAAACCGGAATACAAAGGCGAAATCCAGATTGCCGACCCGCAGAGCTCCGGCACCGCCTACACCGCGCTGGCGACCTTCGCCCAGCTGTGGGGAGACGATCAGGCTTTCGATTATCTTAAACAGCTCAACGCTAACGTCTCCCAGTACACGAAGTCCGGTATCGCCCCGGCGCGCAACGCCGCCCGCGGTGAAACGGCCATCGGCATCGGCTTCCTGCACGACTATTCGCTGGAAAAAGAACAGGGCGCGCCGCTGGAGCTGATCTCGCCGTGCGAAGGCACCGGCTACGAAATTGGCGGCGTGAGCATTCTGAAGGGCGCGCGCAACCTCGACAACGCCAAACTGTTCGTCGACTGGGTGCTGTCGAAAGAGGCCCAGGAGCTGGCGTGGAAGAAAGGCAAGTCCTATCAGATCCTGACCAACACCAGCGCCGAAACTTCGCCGAACTCGCTGAAGCTCGACGACCTGAAGCTTATCAACTACGACATGGATAAATACGGCTCAACGGACGTGCGTAAAGCGCTCATCAATAAATGGGTTAGCGAAGTGAAGATGGGTAAATAAGCCCGCACTGCGTTCATTTGCCGGGTGGCGGCATCCACGCCCTACCCGGCCTACGACACCGGAAAACTTATGTCACACACACTTGCACTCCATCCCGTGAAAAAGCGGGATGCGATATTCCTTTGGGTTTTATTCGGCTGGCTGGCGTTCGCCCTGCTGCCGAGCTGGAGCCTGGATTACGGTCTGCTGGAGTCCACGCGCGATGAAATTCTCGCGGCCTACGGCTGGTCACAGTTCAATATCAGCTGGCTGTGGTATCTCCTGCCGAGCCTGCTGCTGATTCGTCCATGGCAGGAAGCCAGCCGGGAGCAGCGCAGCCGCCACTACCTCGACGCCGGCTGGGCGCTCCTCTGTATGGCGTTTATCGTCGTCAGCGCCACCGTGGAAGGCCGCGGGTTAGGCTACGCCACCCTCGTGCTGTTTGTCGCGCTGGGCGCCATCATGACCCTGGCGCTCACCCGCCTGGAATGGCTGGGCGGCGACCGCTTTGTGATTGGTTCGCTGGTCACCATCGTGGCGTTAATCGGCGTCTTTATCGTCTGGCCGAGCATCGCCATTTTCATCCCGATGTTCACCAACGACGCCGGCGAGTTTGCCCCGCTGGCGTTTATGGCCGTGCTGTCGCAGGCGCATATTGTCCAGGTGATCCTCAACTCCATCGCCCTGTCGATTGCGGTAGGCATCGGCTGCACCTTCTTTGGCCTGGTGCTGGCGATTTACACCACCCGCATCGCAAAGCGCAGCGCGATTATTGGCCGCATTTTCTCGATTCTGCCGATCGTCACCCCGCCGTTTGTCGTCGGCCTCGGCGTTACCCTGATGATGGGCCGTTCCGGCTACGTCACCGAGCTGATGGTCGACTGGTTCGGCTTAACCAACACCAACTGGCTGTACGGGTTTACCGGCATCTGGCTGGCGCAGGTGCTGGCGTTCACTCCGATGGCGTTTATGATCCTCGACGGCGCGATTAAAACCATTCATCCGTCGCTGGAGGAGGCGTCGTACACCCTGCGCGCCAGCCGCTGGCAAACCTTTAACGGCGTCTTCGTCCCGCTGCTGAAACCGGCGCTGGCGAACGCGTTTTTAATTGTCATCGTCCAGTCGCTGGCCGACTTCAGCAACCCGCTGGTGCTCGGCGGCAACTTCGACGTGCTGGCGACGCAAATCTACTTCTATATCACCGGTTCGCAGCTCGATTATCAGGCCGCCAGTACCCTGGGCGCGTTCCTGCTGCTGTTCTCGCTGCTGGTGTTCTGCATTCAGTATATGTGGATCGGCAAGCGCTCGTACGTCACGGTTTCCGGTAAGTCCTATCGCGGCGACGTGCAGCCGCTGCCGGTGACCCTGGTGTGGAGCGTGATCGCCATTCTGGCGGTGTGGATCGCCTTCAACGCCCTGCTCTACGGCAGCATTTTCTACGGCAGCTTTACCGTTAACTGGGGCGTGGACTACACCCTGACGCTGGATAACTTTATCAAGCTGTTCGGCCAGGGGATGAGCGACGGCGCCTGGCCTTCGCTGCTCGATACCCTGCTCTACGCCGGGATCGCCGCGCCGATCACCGCCGCCTTCGGCCTGCTGATCGCCTGGATCGTGGTGCGTCAGCAGTTTAAAGGCAAAAAGACCATCGAGTTCACCACCATGCTGTGCTTCGCGGTACCGGGCACCGTGGCGGGCGTCTCCTATATTCTCGCCTTTAACAGCGCGCCGGTGTACCTCACCGGAACGGCGGCGATTGTGATTATCTCGATGGTGATGCGTAACGTGCCGGTGGGCATCCGGGCGGGCATTGCCGGTTTAGGCCAGATCGACAAATCGCTGGACGAAGCGTCGCTCAGCCTGCGCGCGGGTTCCCTGCGCACCATTACGCATATCCTGCTGCCGCTGCTGCGCCCGGCGATCCTCTCGGCGCTGATCTACAGCTTTGTGCGCGCCATTACCACCGTCAGCGCCATTGTGTTCCTCGTGACGCCGGACACCCGCGTCGCTACCGCCTATATCCTCAACCGGGTGGAAGACGGCGAATACGGCGTGGCGATCGCCTACGGATCGATTCTGATCGTAGTGATGCTGGCGATTATTTTTATCTTTGACTGGCTGATCGGGGAAGCGCGTATCTCCCGGTCAAAAGCCAAAAACCAGGCGTAATGGAGCGCACTATGAGTCAGAAAAATTTTGTTGAACTGCGCAACGTCACCAAGCGATTCGGCAGCAACACGGTTATCGACAATATCAATCTCACCATCCCGCAGGGGCAAATGGTGACCCTGCTCGGCCCTTCCGGCTGCGGTAAGACCACCATTCTGCGCCTGGTCGCCGGGCTGGAAAAACCGAGCGAAGGGCAGATTTTCATCGATGGCGAAGACGTGACCCATCGCTCCATTCAGCAGCGCGACATCTGTATGGTGTTTCAGTCTTACGCCCTGTTTCCGCATATGTCGCTGGGGGACAACGTCGGCTACGGTCTGAAGATGCTCGGCGCGTCGCGCAGCGATGTGAAAGCGCGGGTGAAGGAGGCGCTGGCGATGGTGGATCTGGAGGGCTTCGAAGACCGCTATGTTGATCAGATCTCCGGCGGCCAGCAGCAGCGCGTAGCGCTGGCGCGCGCCCTGATCCTCAAGCCAAAGGTGCTGCTGTTTGATGAGCCGTTAAGTAACCTCGACGCCAACCTGCGGCGCAGCATGCGCGATAAGATCCGCGAACTGCAAAAGCAGTTTGATATCACCTCGCTGTACGTGACCCACGATCAGAGTGAAGCCTTTGCGGTTTCCGATACCGTGCTGGTGATGAATAAGGGGCATATCATGCAGATCGGCTCGCCGCAGGATCTTTACCGCCAGCCCGCGTCGCGCTTTATGGCGAGCTTTATGGGCGATGCCAACCTGTTCCCGGCCGCCTTCAGCGAGGGATTCGTCGATATTTATGGCTATCGGCTGCCGAGGCCGCTGCATTTTGCCGCCCACGGCGAGGGCAGCGTCGGCGTCCGCCCGGAGGCGATCACCCTGAGCGATCGCGGCGAGGAGAGCCAGCGCTGCACGATCCGTCACGTGGCCTATATGGGGCCGCAGTACGAGGTGACGGTGGAGTGGCACGGGCAGGAAATTTTGCTGCAGGTGAACGCGACGCGACTGCAGCCGGACGTCGGCGAGCATTACTATCTCGAAATCCACCCGTACGGGATGTTTGTGTTAGCGGATGCCGGATGATTGATGCCGGGTAGCGCTTACGCTTACCCGGCCTACGATTCGTGCACGTTGTCGGCCGGGTAAGGCATCAGCCGCCACCCGGCGCAAACTCAACGCCGGGCGTTCAGTTCGGCAATATCCTTCGGCGTCGTGCGGCAGCAGCCGCCAATCAGCTTCGCCCCCGCCGCCAGCCACTGGGGTAAATATTCCGCCAGCGTTGCACAGGCTTCGCCGTGGTGATGCCAGGTCTTGGATACCGGGTCATAGTGCTCACCGGAATTAGGATAAACCACCAGCGGCAGCGCCGTCAGGCTATGCAGATGCGCCAGCGCGGCGGTGGTGTTCTCCAGCGCGATACAGTTAATGCCCAGCGCCACCACCTGCGGATAGTTTGCCAGCACCCCAACCACTTCCCGCAGCGGCGTGCCGTCGCTGAGATGCTGCGCATCACGCAGGGTAAACGAGAACCACGCCCGCGCGCGCGGATAGGCGATCAGCAGCTCCGCCAGCGCCTTCATCTCGGCGAAATTCGGCATCGTTTCGCAGGCCAGCAGATCGGCCCCGGCGTCGAGCAGCGCTTCCACGCGCGGACTATGAAACGCCTGAAATTCCTCACGGCTGCGGACATAATCGCCGCGATACTCCGAACCGTCCGCCAGGAAGGCGCCGTACGGCCCGACCGAACCGGCAACCAGCAGCGCGCCCGCCTGCGGGTTTTCCGCCAGATACGCCTCCCGCGCCTTGCGGGCCAGCTCAACGCTTTTGCCGATCAGCGCTTTCGACTGCGCTTCATCGAGGCCACGGGCGGCAAAGCCCGCCGGCGTCGCCTGATAGCTGGCGGTGATCGCCACCTGCGCGCCGGCGCGGAAATAGTCGAGGTGAACTTCGCGGATAAGCTCCGGGTTGTCGACCAGCACTTTCGCCGACCACAGGCTGTCGGCAAGATTGCAGCCGCGCGCTTCCAGCTCCGTCGCCATCGCGCCGTCCAGCAGGATAAAGGGCTTTGCGTCAAGGAGGGCGGTTAACGGATTATTCTGCGACATGTTGAGGCTCCTGGGTGAGTTTCCGTGAACGAGTCAGATAATACGCACCATAACACAGTGCCACGAACGGGATCCCGCACCACAGCGCAATCCTCTGACTCGGGTCAAACGCCAGACCCACGCAGGCCACCAGGCAAAGCGCAAATCCCAGCGCCGGCACCAGCGGATACCACGGCGCGCGGTAGTGCAGTTCGCTTAGCGCCTTCCCCTGCTGCAGATGGCGGCGGCGGAACATAAAGTGCGAGGCGCAGATGCTCAGCCATACCGCCACCACCGCGAAGCCGGAAATCGCCGACAGCGCGACAAACACCGTATCCGGGGCCACGACGCTGGAGAAGAGCGCCAGCACGCCGCCGAGCATGCTCACCGAAATCGCCGTCAGCGGCACGCCGTTTTTGGTTAATTTAGTAAAACAGGCCGGCAGCGTTTTTTCATTGGAGAGCGACCACAGCATCCGCCCGGAGGCGTAAAGGCCAGAGTTGGCCGCCGACAGAATCGCCGTCAGGATCACAAAGTTAAAGATATCCGCCGCGTAAGGGATCCCCACCTTTTCGAACACCAGCACAAACGGGCTTTTCTCGACTCCCGCCTGCTGCATCGGGATCAGCGCCGCCAGCACGAAGACGGTGCCGATAAAAAAGATAATCAGCCGGGCGATGGTGGTACGAATGGCCACCGGAATGACTTTGTGCGGATTCTCCGTTTCCCCCGCCGCGATGCCGATAAGCTCGGTGCCGGAGAAAGCGAAGTTAACCGCCACCATGGTCATCAGGATCGGCAGACCGCCGTGCGGGAACCAGCCTTCGGCGGTGAGATTGCGCAGCCCCGGCGCCGGGGAGCCATCCTGCATCGGAATGATGCCGAAGATCGCCGCCCCGCCGAGAATAATAAAGGCAATAATGGTGACCACCTTCACCAGCGAGAACCAGAATTCACCTTCGGCAAAGAAGCGGGTGGAGATAACGTTGAGGGCGAAAATCACCGCGCAGAACACCACGCACCAGACCCATACCGGCACCTGCGGGAACCAGTACTGCATGCAGAATCCGGCGGCGGTGAAGCTTGAGCCAAGCGCGACGGTCCAGGTTAGCCAGTAGAGCCAGGCGACGGTGTACCCGGTCGCCGGGCCGAGATAGCGGGCGGCGTAGACGTGAAACGCCCCGGTTTCCGGCATCGCCACCGAGAGTTCGCCCAGACACTGCATCACCAGCCAGACCGCCAGCGCGCCAATCAGATAGGCCAGCAGCGTACCCGCCGCTCCGGTGGTGGAGATGATATAGCCGGTATTAAAAAATAGCCCTGTGCCAATAACGCCACCCAGCGACAGCATAATCAGGTGGCGGGTCTTCATGGTGCGCTTAAGCTGCCCACCTTGTTGTTGTGTTGTTTGCATTTGACCTCATGGGCGTATAGACATCTAAACATCCAGATAAGAGATTCCTTATACCGCGACCACTGCTAAATTGCAAAGCGGCCTGGCGCGATGGCGCAAAAAAGACGCTGGCGCCATCGTGCACCAGTAACGCCACATTTGCGGGCAGCTGCACCACCGCGACTCTTCCGCCAGGCGCGGTCTGCACCTTTTTTGATCCTCGTTGACGTAAACCGCCACGTTTATCGGTGGTATGCCCTGGCATTCTCTTTGCAACCCTCCCGATATCTTTATCTGGCGAGGCAACGAACATGACAGAGCAAACCACAACGCTAAAAAGAACGCTCGGCAGTTTCCGCTTATGGGGGATCGCCGTTGGGCTGGTTATTTCCGGAGAGTATTTTGGCTGGAGCTACGGCTGGTCCCAGGCCGGGACGCTGGGCTTTATGATCGTCGCGCTGGCCATCGCCGCGATGTACTGCGCCTTTATTTTTAGCTTTACCGAGCTGACCACCGCCATTCCGCATGCGGGCGGGCCTTTTGCCTACGCCTACCGCGCCTTTGGCCCGACCGGCGGGTTTATCGCCGGCTTCGCAACCCTGATTGAATTCGTCTTCGCCCCGCCCGCCATCGCCATGGCCATCGGCGCCTATCTTAACGTGCAGTTTCCGGCGCTCGACCCCAAATGGGTGGCCTGCGGCGCCTACATCATCTTTATGACGCTGAATATTCTCGGCGTGGGTATCGCCGCGACCTTTGAGCTGGTGGTGACGTTATTAGCGATTTTCGAACTGCTGGTGTTTATGGGCGTTGTCGCGCCGGGCTTCTCCTGGAGCCACTTTACCGCTAACGGCTGGGCGGGCGCGGAGAGCTTCAGCGGCCTGGCGCTGCCGGGGATGTTTGCCGCCATCCCGTTCGCTATCTGGTTCTTTCTGGCGATTGAAGGCGCATCGATGGCCGCCGAAGAGGCGAAGGATCCGCAGCGCACCATTCCCCGGGCGCTGGGCGGCGGCATCCTGACCCTGACCGTGCTGGCGATTGGCGTGATGATTTTTGCCGGCGGCGTGGGCGACTGGCGAACCCTGGCCAATATTAACGACCCGCTGCCGCAGGCGATGAAAATGGTGGTCGGCAACAGCAGCGGCTGGCTGCATATGCTGGTGTGGCTGGGGCTCTTCGGCCTGGTGGCCTCGTTCCACGGAATTATCATGGGCTACTCGCGGCAGATTTACTCGCTGGCGCGCGCGGGCTATCTCCCCGCCAGCCTGGCGACGCTGAACCGCCGCACCCGCACGCCGCATCTGGCGATCCTCGCCGGGGGCGTGGTGGGCATCGCCGCCATTTTCTCCGATTCGCTGATCACCATTAGCGGGATGCCGCTGACCGCCTGTATCGTCACGATGTCGGTATTTGGCGCTATTGTTATGTATATCACCTCGATGGCGGCGCTGTTTAAACTGCGCCGCAGCGAGCCGAAGCTGATTCGACCGTTCCGCGCACCGCTCTATCCGTGGGCGCCGGCCTTCGCGCTGGCCATGGCGGTACTCTGCCTGGTGACGATGGTCTGGTACAACACCCTGCTGGCGCTGATTTTCGCCGCCATGATGCTCGGCGGCTACCTGTGGTTTCGCAAGACCGCAGCGGCCCGCCAGCGCGCGGCGGTGGATCCGCAGCTGCGTACGGTCTCCTGAGGAGGCGACACATGTATAAAACTACGCTATCGGGCCAGGTATGGCGCTTTGATAGTCTGAAAACCTTGATGGCGAAGGCCTCTCCTGCGCGTTCCGGCGACGCGCTGGCGGGCGTTATCGCCGGCTCCGCCGAAGAGCGGATGGCGGCAAAAATGGCGCTGGCGGAGGTTCCCCTCACGGAGATTCTCGATAATCCGCTGATTCCCTACGAGCAGGATGAGGTGACCCGGCTGATCCTCGATACCCACGACGCCCGGGGCTTCGCGGCGATTAGCCATCTTACGGTCGGCGATTTTCGCGACTGGCTGCTCGACGACGCCACCGATGAAGCGGCGCTGCGCCAGGTCGCCCGCGCGATAACCCCGGAGATGGCCGCCGCGGTCAGCAAGCTGATGCGCAATCAGGATCTGATCCTCGCCGCCAGCAAATGCCGGGTCATCACCCGTTTTCGCAATACCATCGGCCTGCCGGGGCGCCTGAGCGTGCGCCTGCAGCCCAATCACCCGACCGATGATATGAAAGGCATCGCCGCCAGCATGCTCGACGGCCTGCTGTACGGCGCCGGGGACGCGGTGATCGGCATCAATCCGGCCAGCGACAGCCTGCCGGTGCTGGCGCAGCTGAACCATATGCTTGACGATATTATTCAGCGCTTCGCCATCCCCACCCAGTCGTGCATTTTGACCCACGTCACCAACACCCTGCAGCTGATTGAGCGCGGCGCGCCGGTGGATCTGGTGTTCCAGTCGGTGGCCGGTACCGAAGCCGCCAACAGCGGTTTCGGCATTAATCTGGCGCTGCTGCAGGAAGCGCGGGAAGCGGCGCTTAGCCTGAACCGCGGCACGCTGGGCAACAACGTGATGTATTTTGAAACCGGCCAGGGCAGCTGTCTTTCCGCCAACGCCCACCACGGCGTTGATCAGCAGACCTGCGAAGCCCGGGCCTATGCCGTCGCCCGCCATTTTGAGCCGCTGCTGGTCAATACGGTGGTGGGCTTTATCGGCCCGGAGTATCTGTACGATGGTAAGCAGATTATCCGCGCCGGGCTGGAAGATCACTTCTGCGGCAAGCTGATGGGGCTGCCCATCGGCTGCGACGTTTGCTACACCAATCACGCCGAAGCGGATCAGGACGATATGGATACCCTGCTGACGCTGCTCTGCGCGGCCGGGCTGACCTTTTTGATCGGCGTTCCGGGGGCTGACGATATTATGCTCAACTACCAAAGCACCTCGTTCCACGATGCCCTTTACGCCCGCCGACTGCTGGGTTTACAGCATGCGCCTGAGTTCGCCGACTGGCTGACGAAGATGCAAATTATTGACCGTCACGGCGCGCTGCGTCTGACCGATGCCCGCCATCCGCTGCTTTCCGTCCTGCCGCAAGGAGAACCGGTATGAATCCTCCCGACGCCTGGAATCCGCTGCGTGAGTTTACCGATGCGCGGATTGCGCTGGGGCGCAGCGGCGCCAGCCTGCCGACCCGCGAAGTGCTGAATTTCGGCCTCGCCCACGCCCGGGCGCGCGATGCCATTCACCAGCCTTTCGCCAGCGACCAGTTAGTCCAGCCGCTGGCGGAGCTGGGGCTGTCGACGCTGACCGTCCGCAGCGCCGCCAGCGATCGCCATGTCTATCTGAATCGCCCGGATCTGGGGCGACAGCTGAACGAAGAGAGCCGCGCCGACCTCGCCGCCAGCGGCGCGCGCCCCGCCGACCTACTGCTGGTGATTGGCGACGGGCTGTCGTCATACGCCGTGCAGCGCCAGGCGGTGCCGCTGATTCGCGCCCTGCTGCCCTATCTGAAACCCCTCGGCCTGAGCCTGGCCCCGGTGGTGCTGGCGCACCAGTCGCGGGTCGCGCTGGGCGATGATATAGGCGAAACGCTGAAGGCCAGAGCGGTGGCGATATTGATTGGCGAAAGGCCCGGGCTCTCCTCGCCGGACAGCCTCGGGGTGTATTTAACCTGGCAGCCGCATCGTCAGCGGCTGGAGTCGGAGCGCAACTGTATTTCTAATATCCGTCCGGAAGGACTGAGCTTTGATGCCGCCGCATTTAAACTGGCCTGGCTACTCGAGCAGGCCTTTTTGCGGCGGCTTACCGGAGTGCGCCTGAAAGACGAAAGCGATAATCCGGCGCTGCATGGAAAAATAAAACCTTTGAGCCAGTTAAAATAATAAGTCACGCAGGCAGCAGAATAGATTTTTAATATTATCGGGCGCACCTGAATATTATATTCAGGTGCGCGCTAAAATTGCGGGTTTTCCAGGCCGGGCAAGGCGTCAGCCGCCACCTGGCAAAATGCGTTAACCGTACCAAAAACAGTATTTTCATCAGCCTTATGCCCTCTCCTGGAGGTAATAAGAATATTGCATGAGTAAAAACGAAACGGACGTTGTAAGGTAAATCCGCATACCAAATATATCTCGTTATCTATTCAACATAACAGCCAATAATTCGCCGGATACGCTGGCGAATTATGTCTCAATGTTATGCAGTCATTGATGGTTAAAGATAAATAATCGACCGACGGTGAGGTAACAATGAACAAGTTTTCCGGGAAAGCGTCTTTAATGGCCACGCTGGTTGCCGCGTGGGTCGGTGCCAGCAGCGCGCAGGCGGCTGAAATTAAAATCGGCGTGGTCTTACCGCTGAGCGGCGCGCTGAGCGGCTACGGTCAGCCTTCGCAAAAAGGGCTGGATATTATCCAGAGCATTACGCCGACGTTAAAAAACGGCGACACCGTGAAGCTTATCGTGATCGACGATAAGAGCGATAAGGTCGAAGCCGCTAACGCCATGCAGCGCCTGGTTTCCAGCGATAAAGTCGATGCGGTGATCGGCGAAGTCACCTCCTCCAATACCCTGGCGATGACCAAAATCGCCGACGACAGCAAAACGCCGCTGGTCTCCTCAACCGCGACCAACGACCGCGTTACCCGCAACCACCCATACGTCAGCCGGGTCTGCTTCTCCGACAGCTTCCAGGGCGTGGTCGGCGCTAACCTCGCCTCGCGCGATCTGAAAGCCAAAACCGCCGCCATCGTCTTCGACAGCAGCAACGACTACTCCGTCGGCCTGGCGAAGGCCTTTCGCACGCAGTTCCTGAAAAACGGCGGCACCATTCCTATCGAAGTTCAGGCTCCCGGCGGCAGCAAAGACTTTAAGGCCCAGCTGGCCAGCGTGAAGGCGAAGAACGTCGACATGATCTATATGCCGATCTACTACACCGAAGGGGCGCTGATCGCCGTACAGGCGAAGCAGCTGGGGCTGAGCAAGCCGGTGGTCGGCGGCGACGGGCTGGCGGCGGATCAGGTCTTTTTTGACGTCGGCAAAGACGCGGTCAACGGCTATATGACCACCGACTACTACTCGCCGAACGCCAAAGAGCAAACGCCGGCGGGCGAGGTGTTTATCAAAGCCTGGGAAGCCAAATACCAGCAGCCGACCCACACCTGGGGCGCGATGGCGGCGGACGCCTATAACGTCATTATCAACGCCATGAACCAGTGCAGCGACCCGCACGACCGGGTTTGCGTTAACGAAAAAATTCGCGCCACTAAGGACTTCCAGGGCGTAACCGGCACGCTGACGTTACAAAACGGCGACGCTATCCGCAGCGCGGTCATCAACGAAGTGAAGGATGGCAAGCTGGCGTTTCGTACCGTGGTTAATCCTTAAGGTTTTATAAGGGATATCAGATGGATGGTGCCATTTTTCTCCAGCAAGTGGTCAATGGAATGAGCCTTGGGGGCATGTACGCCCTGATTGCCATCGGTTATACGATGGTTTATGGGGTGCTGCGCCTGATCAACTTCGCCCATGCGGACGTAATGATGGTCGGGGCGTTTACCACCCTGTTTTTGTTTTCTTCCATTGGGCTACCCTTCGGGGTAGCCGTTTTCCTGACCCTCGCGCTGTGCGGCCTGTTCGGCATGCTGATCGACCGGGTGGCCTATCGCCCGCTGCGTCAGGCATCAAAAATCTCCATGCTGATCACCGCCATCGGCGTCAGCTTCTTCCTCGAAAACCTGTTCAACGTGCTGTTTGGCGGCAGCTCGCGCTTCTTTTCCGCACCGGAATTTTTCAACAACACCCGCGCCTTTGGTGACGTGATTATCACCAACGTGGCGTGGATCGTGCCGCTGATCACCGTCCTGCTGCTGCTGGCGATCCTCTGGCTGCTGTACCGCACCCGCTACGGGATGGCGATCCGCGCGGTGGCCTTCGACGTTAATACCGTGCGCCTGATGGGCATCGACGCCAACCGCATTATCTCGCTGGTGTTCGCCCTCGGCAGCAGCCTCGCGGCGCTGGGCGGGGTGTTCTACTCCATCAGCTACCCGACCATCGACCCGCTGATGGGCGTGCTGATCGGCCTGAAGGCCTTCGCCGCCGCGGTGCTCGGCGGAATCGGCAGCGTCACCGGCGCGGTGCTCGGCGGCTTTATTCTCGGCTTTACCGAGGTGGTGGCGGTCGCTCTGTTTCCCGAGCTGGGCGGTTACAAAGACGCCTTTGCCTTTATGTTCTTGATTCTGGTCCTCTTGTTCCGCCCGGTTGGCATTATGGGCGATGAACGTCTGGAAAGGAGCCGTTTCTGATGCTCAACGCTACGACTACCGCCGGGGCGCAGCTGCGCAACCTGGTCATTATTGCTCTCTGCGTCGCGCTGCTGGCCGGGATCAACGTCGTCTTCAACGACTACATTATTCGCGTCATCAGCACCATTTTCGTCTTTATGATCCTCGCGGTCAGCTACAACCTGATCAACGGCGTGACCGGCCAGCTGTCGCTGGAGCCCAACGGCTTTGTGGCGGTCGGCGCTTACGTCACCGCCCTGCTGATCCTCCCCAGCGACAGCAAGCTGGATATGTTTGAGATGGCCGCGCCCAGCCCGTGGATCCTCGTGCTGCACGCCGGGTTCCTGCCCGCGCTGCTCATTAGCGGCCTGTGCGCGGCGGCGCTGGCGGTTTGCCTTGCCCTGCCGGTCTTCCGCGTGCGCGGCGACTACCTGGCGATTGTGACCCTCGGCTTCGGCTTTATCATTAAAATCCTCGCTATCAACAATCCGCAGATCACCAACGGCGCCATTGGCCTCAACGATATTCCGCAGCAGCCGCATCTCCTGTTCTGGTGCGGGCTGTTCGCCCTGCTGGCGACCGGGATGATTTTGCAACTGGTGTGGTCGAAGTACGGGCGAATGATGAAAGCGGTGCGCGACGACGAAGACGCCGCTATCGCCATGGGCGTGAACACGTTTCGCATTAAAACCTGCGCCTTCGCCACCAGCGCCTTCTTCGAAGGGATCGGCGGCGGCCTGCTGGCCTCGCTGCTGACCACCATCTCGCCGGGCCTGTTCGACTTTATGCTCACCTTCCAGCTGCTGATTATTATCGTGCTCGGCGGCCTGGGCAGCACCACCGGCGCGCTGCTCGGCACCGTACTGGTGGTCGGCAGCGGCGAGTGGCTGCGCTTTCTCGACCAGCCGCTCCAGTTCTTCGGTCACGATCTCGGCGCGTATCCGGGCCTGCGGATGGTGGTGTTCTCGCTGCTGCTGCTGATCATCATGCTGTTCGCCCGCGAAGGTCTGCTGGGCAAAAAAGAGATTTGGCAAGTGGGCAAAAGGGGCCGCGGCTATGGCGCAAAATAAGGTCATTTTACAGGTGCAGGACGTGACCATGCAGTTCGGCGGCCTGCGGGCCATCGACAGCGTCAGTTTCCACGTCGACGAAGCGGAAATTTTTGGCCTGATTGGCCCCAACGGCGCGGGCAAAACCACGATGTTCAACGTCATCACCGCCAACTATAAGCCGACCAGCGGCAGCGTGACCCTGGCGGGAAAATCGCTGAAGGGGCTGAAGCCGAACCGGGTGGTCAACGCCGGGATCGCCCGCACCTTTCAGAATATCCGCCTGTTCAACTCGATGACGGTATTAGAAAACGTGATGGTCGGCCTCGACAGCGCCAGCCGCTATTCGCTGCTGGAAGCGGCGCTGCATATTGGCCGCTACTTCCCCGCCGAGCGGGCGGCAAAGGCCAAAGCGATGGCGATTCTGGACGATATCGGTATCGCCCATTTCGCCGACGTGCAGGCCACCAACCTCAGCTACGGCAACCAGCGCAAGGTGGAGATCGCCCGCGCGCTGGCGACGTCGCCAAAATTGCTGCTGCTCGACGAGCCCGCCGCCGGGATGAACCCGAAAGAGACGGAGGATCTGGCGGATCTGATCTTCCGCATGCGTAACGACTATCAGCTCAGCGTACTGCTGATCGAGCACGATATGCCGTTCGTCAACAAGCTGTGCGAGCGGGTGATGGTGCTGGAGTACGGCAAACCGCTGTTTAGCGGCCTGATGTCCGAAGCCATTCAGGATCCGGACGTGATTTCCGCCTACCTGGGGGACGTTCGTTATGCTTAGCGCGCGCGAGTTAAAAGTGTTTTACGGCGTGATTCAGGGGCTGAAAGGGGTGGACATTGATATTCACGACCGGGAGATTGTGACCCTTATCGGCAGCAACGGTGCGGGGAAAACCTCCACCCTCAACGGGATCGTCAACCTGGTGCGCTCCACGGGGCGGGTCAATTTTCTCAACGAGGATATTTCCCGCAGCCAGACGCATCAGATTGTGCGTAAGGGGCTGGCGCTGGTGCCTGAAGGACGGCGCATCTTTACCAACCTGACCATCGAAGAGAATCTGCGCATGGGGGCCTACAACAATCTCGCCGGCTTTACCCGCCTGCGCGATCGCATGTACAGCCTGTTTCCCCGGCTGAAAGAGCGGCGCGGCCAGATGGCGGGAACCATGAGCGGCGGCGAGCAGCAGATGCTGGCGATCGCCAGAGCGTTGATGAGCGAGCCGGTACTGCTGATGCTCGATGAGCCAAGCCTCGGCCTGGCGCCGAAAATTGTCGGGGAGCTGTTTGCGACGATTAAGCAGCTGCGGGAAGAGAATATTACCGTGCTGCTGGTAGAGCAGAACGCCACGGCGGCGTTGACCATCGCCGATCGCGCCTATGTGCTGGAGAATGGGAAGATTATGCTCTCTGGTCCGGCGCCGGAGGTGCTGGCGAATCCGGAAATCAAACGGATGTATCTGGGGGGATAAAGCTGTTCAGGGCTGCGGCTTCGCTTCCTGCGTCGCCGCAACCGCAAACAGCCTCGCGCTACACAAAGCACACCTCGTTCCAGTAGGCTTCACGCGTCCTGCGCCGCTCAGTATGTTTTATCATGGCGAAACCACCTTGTTTCAACGTTGCCAAGCTCAATTCCGTAGAGACTGGCGACCGGTAATATTGCCTCCATGATGCGTTGGGTATCCTGCTGACCGGCTTCACCGCCGGATCCAGATAAAGAAGCCAGCCAGCCCGTTATGCGTTGCCACAGCGCCACTTTCATTTTTCTCCTCCGTCGGGAAGCATTTTTGCCTGTGTCTATTTCAACCACAGTTGACGGCGGGCGGGAAATATCAATTCCGGATTTGTAATTCTGTGGGATGCATATTGGGGCCTTTCCCGGATTGCGACGTAAACGTCTTATCCGGGCTACACGACCCCAGACGACTGAGGCCCCGTAGCCCAGCCAAGCGCAGCGCAGGCTGGGAAGGACCCGCAGCGTTTGCCGAAGCCTGATTTGTAATTCTATGCCTAAGGGTTCCGTTCACTCGCAATCTGCAGAAAATGCCTCACCGCTACCCGTGAACGGGTAAAGGGGGGAGAAAACCGTCTCCCCCTTTACAATCCCCGCGGTCCCGCAAAGAAATCGGTGCTGCGCACTGCGCTCACCTCCCGGTCCTCAGCCTGCGGTCGGCTCAACTCGACATCACTGTCTCGATTCGCCTCTGGCCGCCATCCCTGGCGGCCAGCCCTTGTCTTCCGACCTCCGGTTCGCCGATTTCAGCGGGCACCAGGGCATCGCTGCGAGTCTTGTGGTTTCAGAAAGATACCAATAGCTGACGGAATGTCTCCCCAGGCCCCGTAGCCCAGCCAAGCGCAGCGCAGGCTGGGAAGGACCCGCAGCGTTTGCCGAAGCCTGATTTGTAATTCTATGCGTAAGGGTTCCGTTCACTCGCAATCTGCAGAAAATGCCTCACCGCTACCCGTGAACGGGTAAAGGGGGAGAAAACCGTCTCCCCCTTTACAATCCCCGCGGTCCCGCAAAGAAATCGGTGCTGCGCACTGCGCTCACCTCCCGGTCCTCAGCCTGCGGTCGGCTCAACTCGACATCGCTGTCTCGATTCGCCTCTGGCCGCCATCCCTGGCGGCCAGCCCTTGTCTTCCGACCTCCGGTTCGCCGATTTCAGCGGGCACCAGGGCATCGCTGCGAGTCTTGTGGTTTCAGAAAGATACCAATAGCTGACGGAATGTCTCCCCAGTTTGGTAGCACAGAGCCGGGTAAACAATATCCACAACTTTGTTAAGTTCTTTTTCGTTATAGATAAGAACTTTTTCTTCTTTGCCGCCGACGGGCGATTTGTGGGAGCGTGATAAACACAAAACAAAACAGGGATTCAGGGGAATAACAATGCGCATTGCAAAAACAAAAATCGCGCTGGCGCTGGGCATGCTGGTGCTCGCCGCGCAGGCTCAGGCCGATCAACTAGCCGATATCAAAGCCGCCGGCGTGGTCAAAGTCGCCACCTTCGACGCCAACCCGCCGTTCGGCTCGGTAGACCCGAAAACGCATAAAATCGTCGGCTACGACGTGGACTTCGCCGAAGCGCTGGCAAAATCGCTCGGCGTCAAGCTGGAGCTGGTCGCCACCAACCCGGCCAACCGCATTCCGCTGCTGCAGTCCGGTAAGGCCGACCTGATCGTAGCCGATATTACCATCACCCCGGAACGCGCCCAGGTGATTGATTTCTCAACGTCTTACTTCGTGACCGGCCAGCAGTTCCTCGTCCCGGCAAAATCGCCGGATAAGCTCGATGATTACAGCAAAGCGCGCATCGGCGCGGTAAAAGGCACCACCGGCGAACAGGCGCTGCATCAGCGTTTCCCGCAGTCGCGCGTGCTCTCTTATGACGATATTCCGCTGGCGCTGACCGCCCTGCGCAACGGCAACGTGCAGGCCATCACCCAGGACAGCACCATCCTCGCCGGACTGCTGGCGGAAGCGCCGGACAAGGCGAACTTCAAAATCATCCCCGACCTGCTGAGCAAAGAAGAGATTGGCGTCGGCGTGAAGAAAGGCGAACCGGCCCTGCTGAAAGCGGTCAATGACGAGCTGGTCAAGCTGGAGAAATCCGGTGAAGCGGCCAAAATTTACGACGTCTGGTTTGGCCCGAGCACCAAAACCCCGCAGCCGCGCGCCTTTACTATCGAAGCGAAATAAGCAGAGAAAGATGATGTTATCGGCTCTATTTTCACGCTCCGCGGCATCGTCCGCGGATTTTTCGCATCTGCAGCGCGCCAGCATTGAGTTTCGCGATGTCGCCAAAAGCTACGGCGACCATCGGGTGCTGAACGGCGTAAATTTACAGGTTGAACCCGGCGAAGTAGTGGCGATCCTCGGCCCTTCGGGATCGGGCAAATCAACCCTGATCCGCCTGATCAATCAGCTGGAATCCCTTAGCGGCGGCGAGATTCTGATCGACGGCAAACCGACGCGCCAGCTTACCGGCAGCGCCCTGCGCCAGCTGCGCAGCCGGGTCGGCTTCGTTTTTCAGCAGTTTAATCTCTACGCCCACCTGACGGCGCAGGAGAATATTACCCTCGCGCTGGAACGCGTTCACGGCTGGAGCAAAAGCGCCGCCCGCGAGCGCTCTCTGGCGCTGCTCAGCCAGGTTGGCCTGGCGGATAAAGCCCGGCAGATGCCTGCCCAGCTCTCGGGCGGTCAGCAGCAGCGGGTGGCGATCGCCCGCGCCCTCGCCTCCTCGCCGCAAATCATTCTGTTCGATGAACCCACGTCGGCGCTGGACCCGGAGATGATCGGCGAAGTGCTGCAGGTCATGAAAACCCTCGCCCACAGCGGGATCACCATGGTGGTGGTGACCCACGAGATGCAGTTCGCCCGCGAGATTGCCGATCGGGTGGTGTTTATCGATGGCGGCGATATTCTCGAAGTCGCGCCGCCGGCCGAGTTTTTCGCCCGGCCGCAGCACGCCCGCACCCGCCGTTTCCTGCAGAAGGTGCTCGATCCGCTGCACCAGGAGAGTGAGGCGTGATCCCACATCTCGACTGGCATGGCGTGCTGAGCGGGCAGCCGCTGCAGTGGATCATCTCCGGTTTTCTCACCACCGTCTGGGTCAGCGTCGCGGGGATGATTCTGGCGACCGTGCTGGCCGTCCTGCTGCTGGCGCTGCGTCTCGGGGGCGGAAGGCCCGGCCGATGGCTGGTGGCGGCCTGGGTTTCACTGTTCCGCAATACGCCGCTGCTGGTCCAGCTGCTGTTCTGGTATTTTGCCGCCTGGAATCTGCTGCCGCTGGGGGCGCGAGATTTTATCAACGACGACCACAGCTGGTCGATTCTGCCGGGCAACGTCTGGTGGCTGACGCCGGAGTTTCTCTGCTCAATGTGGGGACTCGGGGTCTTTACTTCGGCGTTTCTGATCGAAGAGATCGCCTCCGGGCTGCGCGCCGTTAGCCACGGCCAGCGGGAAGCGGCGCTGTCGCAGGGGTTTACGCCGTGGCAGGAGCTGCGCCACATTCTGCTGCCGCAGGGGCTGGCTAACGCCTGGCAGCCGATTATCGGCCAGTATCTGAACCTGATGAAGCTCTCCTCGCTGGCGAGCGGTATCGGCTTCGCCGAACTGACCTATCAGGTGCGGCAAATCGAGAGCTACAACGCGCATGCGCTGGAGGCGTTTGCCGTCGGCACCGCGCTGTATCTGGCGCTTGGGGTGCTCATGGGCGTGGCGCTGACGCGTCTCGGTCCGGGAAGGGATCAGCAAAGGAGAGCCGGCTATGAACGCTAACCTGGCGGTTATCGTTGATAACCTCGATTATCTGCTGTGGGGACGGCTGGCGGACGGTATTCCCGGCGGCGTGGTGCTGACGCTGCTGATGGCAGTCGGCGCCGCCGCGCTGGCGCTGCCGGGGGGCGTGCTGCTGGCGGCCATCGCCTGGCGCTACGACGGGATCGTGCGGCGGCTGCTCTTCCTGTGGGCGGAGATTATTCGCGGCATCCCGCTGATCTTCGTCATTTTCTGGCTGTGGTATCTGCTCCCCATGCTCACCGGCAGCGACCTGCCGGGCGCGGTCACCGTCACGGTGGCGCTGGCGTGGTTTACCGCCGCGTCGGTGATGCACTCGGTGCTGGCGGGCCTGCAATCGCTGCCCCGCGGGCAGTACGAAGCGGCGCTGACTCAGGGTTTTGCCCCCGGACAGACGCTGCGCCTTATTCTGCTGCCGCAGGCTCTGCGCAACGTTCAGCCCTCGCTGGTAGGGATATTTATCGGGCTGCTCAAAGACACGTCGCTGGCGTTTATCGTCAACGTGCCGGAACTGACCACCGTCGCCGGGCAGGTCAATAACCGGGTGCAGATTTACCCGCTGGCGATATTTGTCTTTACCGGCGCGGTTTATTATCTGCTGTGCTGCGGCCTGAGCCTGCTGGCGAACCGCCGCTATGCCGGGCGTACGGTTTAGCGACGAAGCGCGAAAAAAGCTGCCCGGTTAGTTCACCGGGCAGTCTTTGGTCATTTTTATAAATTTATCGTTATAGATGATGTAGTGGTTCCCCGGTTGGCGCAGCGAGGCCTGGCGAACAACGTCCCCGGGCCGTAAATACCATGCATCCCCTTCCTCTTCCGTCGTATCGCACCCGGGCTTGATCAGCAGCTTAAACCAGGTATTCCCGGTATTGCTGACGGTGCCCGCCGCCCGATCGTAGGCCCACTTGAACCGTACCTCGCGCGGGCGCACAACCAGAATCGTGTCCATCACCACCACCGGATCCATACTCACCTCGGTACCGCTTTTATTACGCATCACGTAATTGCGGGTGGGTATTTCACGAAAGGAGACCCGGTAATAGCGCTCACGGTCATCTTTCGGGCCGTGGTAATAAAACTTAAAATACTCGCTCTCCCCCGCCTGCAGGGTAAGCTGACGCGGGGCAAACAGCAGCTCGCCGTCCGCCGGGCGAGAACGCACCTCTTTGCCGCCGGGGCGGTCGATAGCGACAATAGAAACCCGATACAACCGGGCGCTTTTATTGTTATTAATCACCCGTTTAGACGCGAAGTTATCTTCCGCCGCCAGCGAGAAGGTTAAATTACCCACCGAGATGGCCTGCGCCGCGGTCGCGAAGCCGAGCGACAGCAGGCAGATAAGCATCCGCAGCAAATTAGTTAATGTTACGCCACGTCGCCTGAACATGAATTTCTCCTGAAGCACTCACTTCACCAAACCAGCCGTTATCTTCCACCGTGCGCAGCGATATCGGGTTATCCATCGGAATGGAAAACGTCACCGTCGTTTTGTCCATCTGCCCGACGTCGCCGGAAATATCCGTCCACGGCGTGGTTAACCACAGGGCGTCGGTCATATCGCGCCAGGTATCATCGCATCCGGCATCGTAGGTTTTGATGGTCCCGGTCTGGGTGGTAAACGCCAGCGTCGCCGGGAACGGTACTCTCGACGTGCCGTCGGGTGAACTAAAAATACAGTATGAACGTCCGCCGATCGCCTGCGTTGGCCCGGTCACTTTAATGAGCACTTCATCGGCGGCGGTTTTGCCGCTGGTGGTGACAATATAGCCAAAGTCCAGCGACGGCTCGCCGCTGCCCACGTAGCCTTCGCGCGTCGGCGCCGAAATGTACTCATCGGAAATAATGCTGATGCTGAAGTCGCGCGGTTTAATAATCAGGGTGTTGGAGGTCGAAAACTCGTACCAGCCTGACTCCGGCGAGGTGGTGTTATAGAAACGGAAATTAAACAGATCTTTAGTGTTCACGTCGCTGATGCCCAGCGTGACCATCTGCTTAAAAAAGTTGCTCGAGAAAAAGACGTAAACCGAGTCAGATGATTTCATCTCATTAAACGTATAGTACTGGGAGATGCCGCTCACCGGCTTCCATGAATTCCCATCCAGGCTGAACTGCATATCATAACTTCCGACCGCGGAAGCCAGCGCCGAGTTGCTGATCGCCGGAAAAATATGAATTGAGGTATTACTCAGGCCATTGTGCTGCAAATTGTAGTTCACCATTTTGCAGCTCAGACCGGAACGGGAGCCGATAGTCTGGGTGCGGCAGTCGGCGTTCCCCTCGCCCAGCGTCGGGACCCCGTCGCTGTTGATAAAGACTTCCGCCAGCGCATGGGTGTTAATCAGCTTCAGGTTTGCCGCTTTAGTATGGGTGACTTTGCGCACGTACCAGTAACCTGAAGCCTGATCTTTACAGCGCGCTCCGCTGCTGGCGTCGTAGCTCACCGACGTCATGCAGGAGTTGATGGTCATCGAGAAGCTGCTGCCCACCGACATCTGCTGCAGATACTGGTAGAAAGCGTCGGACATCATGCCGTGCATCCACTTTTGTCCGCCGGAGGTCACCGTCGCGCCGTAGAAGCCGCTGGCATCGCTGGTTTGCGGCAGAATCAGGCTGGTGGCCATATCGCAGCCCGCATACCAGTTGATACAGCGCAGCCCCTGTAACGGATGAGATGCGGGAGAGTTATCCAGCCACATATCGAAGAACCAGTTGGCGTACAGACCGGTGTTATAGCCATTGTCGATATAGCCCAGGCTCTGCTGATAAATGGTGCCCGAGCCGTTATATTTCAGCCCGGTCCAGCGGTTAGCCCCGGTCATTCGCGGGTCCAGCGCGCCGCCCGGGGTGACAAAGAAGTTATCGTCCGAGTTGTTTTCCACGAAAACAAACTGCATGGCCGCCGCATCCGGCCAGGTGGTTTTGGTGACCGCGGCGTTGACCCGCGTCACGCACAGCGCCGCCGTGAACATCACTAAACATGCCAGCCATTTAGCTTTCATTACCTTCTCCTGTCTGCTGCGTGCGGGCATAGGTGGAGAGGCCGCTACAGACCACATCGCCCACCCACACCGCGCCGCGCGCCTGGCTCAGCTCCAGCGCCACTTCGCAGCTCTGGTTTTTACCGTAACTGAAATCGATGGTGGGATATTTTTTATCCACGTCCATCACAAACTCACCGTTCTCATCGGTGCGGGTACGACCGATATGGTTATTAATCCGCGCGTTAGCCAGCAGCGTGCCGTCTTCCGCGCGGATACGCCCGGAGACCGTCACCATCTGCTTCACTTCCGGCTCAATCACCGCCACGTTGCCCGGATAAAGGGTCAACTGGCTCTTACGCCCGGTCACGATATCGTAGCTATCGAGCGAGTTTTTACTGTTCTGCAGCTCCACTTCATAACGGCTGTACGGCGACAGCGGCAGGTAATTACGGTTGCCGGAGAGCTGCACAATACGGCCGTTAACCTTGGCGCTGAGCTTGCCGTCATCCTCAAGGCCGGTTTTGAAAATCACCCCGGCGTTGCCGTCGGTGCGGCCGCTGGCGGCGATATTTTTCCCCTGCCAGCCCACGCTGCCGTTGGCGGTCAGGTTGGTGTTCACATAGCCATCCACGCCGCTGTTCACATTCAGCGTGCCGGTGGAGTAGCGGGTATCAAACTGAGCATACGCGCCGCCGCTGAGGGTTTTGTCATCGCCGGTATCGCCGGAAATGGCGCGCGAAACGTTCGCGCCGATGGTGCGAATACTGCCTTCATCAAACTGTTTACGCGCCGACAGGTTGGCCATGGTGTAACCGTTCTGGTGCGTCATCCCGGCGCTGAACCAGTTGCCGAGCGGCAGCGAGAAATCGAGCGCAATATATTTCCCGGTGCTGGCGCTGCTGTCGCCGTTATTAAAGCGCTGTACGCCCGCGCGCAGGCCCAGCGATCCCCATGAGCCGGTGTAAAGCGTCTGGTAGTAATCCGCCGTGTAGTAATGGCTGTTATAGCGGCGGTCGTCGTTATAGCTGATGCTGAAGGTACCCAGCTTTGACCAGAGTGAATTGAGGTTCAGCGTGCCGCCGATGGCCCGGTTGTCGGCATTACTGCGCCGTATCCGGTCGCCAATCTGCGTTTTTTCCTGGTTGACCCACACCGAACTAAAGCCGCCGGGCAGCGTGGCGCTGATGCTGCCGATGCTGCTCCAGGAGCTGTCGCTGGCCAGCATATTCTGCAGGTTCACGTTAATGGACTCGGCGATCGGCAGGGTCAGGCGCGTCTCGGCGACGGCGTTGTTATCATAGCCGTAGCCGGTGGCCGCCCAGCTTAAGGTACTGAACGACCCGGAGGCCGAGGCCCCCGCCAGCCAGCTATCTTTTGCCGGAAGCGTTTTTTTACCGCTTTCGGACCAGCGATCCATATGGAAGCTGCCGCCCCAGAATTGCCAGGCCAGCGGCGCGCCGGCGCCGCGTCCGCGGCTGAACAATTTATTGACCCGCTGGGTGCGTTTGCTGACCACCCGGCCGTTCACAATCACTTCAACATCGACATCATAAATCCCGTACGGCAGGCCGCGGGTGTCGACTTCATGGTTACCCATGGCAAAGTTCTGCACGCTCATCAGGCGTCCGTCGCGGGTCAGATGGACTTCCCCGGCGGCGGGTAAAAAGGCGACCACCGGCGTAGCCGACTGGGTGTTATCGAACACCGTCGAACTGGCCTGGTTGCCCCAGGAAGCGCCGTAGATCTTCCCTGCCGAAACGGCGGTCATCGGGCCAAGGGACTGTAAATTCCAGGTATCCAGCATCCCGCCCGCAAAGCGGTGACCGGCAAAGTCGCGTTCATACATCGCTTTATAGACGTCGCTGTCCTGATTGCCGGAGCCAATACCGTAAAGCGAGCCGTCCAGCACCACGTGGTGCTCGCGCAGCGCGGTAACGTTGTTCAGCGACAGATAGCTGGAGGTATTATTGCCGCCGTTGCGCATCTGGTTGTTATAGACCCCGAGGTTATAGTTCAGGGTGCTGCTAAGGGTGTTGACGCTGGACTGACCGATATCTTCGCTGCGCGAGCGCAGCACCGTACCCAGCGCCTCTTTTTTTACCACCAGCTGCAGAAGCAGCTGGCGCAGGCTGAGCTGTAGCCGGGCGTCATCCGTCAGGCTAATGTTAAGATCTTTGCTGAAAGCTTCATTGGCCAGCGCGGTCAGCTGTTTGCGGGTCTGCTCGCTGACGGTGGCGTTATTATCGTTTTCTTCCAGCTGAATCTGCCGAACGCGCAGAACGCCATTATCCAGCCAGATAAAGGCATTGCCGATCCGCTGATCGTCCTGGGTACCGGTGCTGCCTTCAAGATGAATAAACAGTGGGATGCTCATTCCGTCCTGCAGCGCCTGGCTGAAGGCCTGAGGGATAATCACGCCGCCGATTTGCTGTACTTTGTCGGTGGCGGCAGTGACGCTAAACGGAACCAGCAAAATGACCATGCCGGAGGCAAGGAGTGTTTTTAATCCTGGAGCGTTCCCTGGTAGAGCCATAATGTTGATCCGTCAGAAGAAATGTCTATTTCACGGGAACAAACTGCTCGCCCTGCCAGAGCGCGACCCGTCCTTTTTTATCCGCCACATTCACGCGCGTGAAGCGCCGTTCTTTTCCCGGCATCAGGAAATAATTTTCCTTGCACTCTTTACCGTCAGCCGGCTTCAGACACGGGCCGTAGGCAAGAATGCGCAACGTCGCGTTACCGGTATTGACCAGCGTGCCGTTGGCGTACTGATAGCGGAAGTTGGCTTTTCTTGGCGCGACCACCAGGATGGTGCCGATCCGCGCCGAGGCCGTCGCTACCGCGCTGCGGGTCGAGCCATTGCGCTGAGCATCGCTGAGCGCCTGATCGAACCAGACAATGCGGTAATAGCGTTCTTTATCGTCCGCCGGGCCTTTGTAGAAAAAGCGGATCACGTCGCTGGCCTTCGCGGGCAGCAGCAGACTGGCGGGGGTCAGTAAAATCTCGTCCTGCTTATCCATCGGGATCACCTTGCCACCGTCCAGCGGCGAAGAGAGGCGTTCCATATGGATGTTAATTAAGCGACCGCTGTCGGTCGTGTTCTTGATCTCTTTGCTCAGCGTGCTGCTGCCGCTGTTCATAAATGAAGAGATATCGCCCACATCCAGCGCCAGGGCTGGCGTCATTGTGCTGAGCAACAGGCCGATGGCCAGAATGTGTTTTTTCATATGAATTCAATCCGTGAAATAAGGCAGGGGGAGCCCCCCTGCCTGGTGCTACGAGAGGATCAGCTGGTCCAGGTCGCGTCGAACTGTACGCTGACGTCGCCGCTCCAGATACCTTCCGGCAGCGTGCTGTAGTCAGTAACGGCAGTGGTGCCATCGGTGGTGCCGCTGATGATGGAGAACGTGAAGCCGTCCTGAGCGGTGGTGCGACCGGCGACGTTATAGCCGTTAGACAGCGCGCTGAGGTTGCCGCCCAGGGTGCCCGCCGCGGTGTCGATCATGGTGGTGTCAGCCGTTTTTTCGACCGCAGCGCCGTTGTAGTCAACGCCCACGCTCAGGGTGGAACCAGAGGTATCCAGCTGAGTCAAGGTGTTGGTGATCAGACGAGAGGTCAGCTTGAATGCGGTCGCGGTGGCGTCACCTTCGATAGCCACATCAAACAGGCCTTTCTGTGAGTTAAAGCCTTTAACCCCTTCGGCATACTGGAAAGCCAGGCTGCCCAGCGGAGTCACCACCAGCTTGCTGGTAGTGTCTTTTTTGGCGGTTGCGGACCAGGTAGCGACTGCCTGAGCAGTAACGTCAGCTGCCTGAGCGACACCCATACCGGCAAACGCGGTTACCAGAGCAATTGCAAGAACCTTTTTTTTCATAGCTTTTTCATCCTGAGTTTATTAAGGGACCTGATGTCCCACGTCTGTGTGCATTCCCGCCATAGTTCAGGCCGCATCATTATTATCTGCGACGCAAATTATTTTGGGCGTTACGACCTGGTGCACAATTTTAAAAACAACGTTTATTACTAATTACAGCGCTAACTTATATATCTTTGAATACAGTTTGGCCTCGGCATTTCGCCGATGGGTATAAACCGTTTTCACACTACAATTTTCAATCTTGGCAATAGATTTCGGGTGCATTCCCTGTGCCGTCATCCGAATTATTTGCATTTCCCTGTTGGTAATTTTGTCTTTCTTTATATCTTTACGTAGAAAACGGCCGTTGATAACGTATGCCAGCTCCTGACGAATATCCTTGGCTAAGTCCACATAGACCACGCCACGAATAGCACCATTGTAATACCAGTAGTTGGCCAGCGCTTCCGAGCGCCTCGCGGCAATTAATACAATTTGCTTGCCTTTCATTTCAGCCAGCCACTCGCTATCGCGGCGGATAAAATAGTTCAGCGAACTGGCGCTAAGATTAATAAATACAAACTCCCGGCGTACCTTTTCAAGCGACAGGTAAATCAGGTCATCAATATCAATAATTAGCTCAGCGAGTCCTTTTAAAAAATAGCTGTCATGCGCTGGCCAGATGCACTGGTCCAAAGAATATTTATAATCCATATAAAGTTAAACCCCATAGTCCTGGAAATCTTGAACGTATCACAACACTGCTGATAGCCCAGGCCTGCAAAGTCTAAGTCAGCAAATTCCCTCTTTAATATATTCAATCAAAATTCAAAATAGTATTGCTAGAGATAAAGAGCACTAAATGACTTGCTTGTTTCTTGTGTTACCAAATTTAGGATTTTTCTCCATGTGTGTCAATAAGTGCGCAAAGGGCTAATTACCGACCAGGTCAATTTAAGTCAGAAGAATAAAAATAAGGATATTGAGTTAAACACAAAAACCATTGGTTTTCATACGGTTATTGGTGGGATATGCGTAGATTCTTAAGTGAATATTATATGTTCCAGGATCTTAGCCATTAGTTGTTAAGACTATTCTTAATCGCACTTTTATTTAAAAAAGCGAAAAAACCGAACAAATTCAAAAAATAAGAATATAAAACCAATAAACAACACAAAATCAGTGGTTAATTTCATTAATTAGCGTAAATAATGGAATTACACGCCGCACAAAAGGGATAGTCACCGACTAAAAATTTTCCGCCGCGAATCGTAATCCAGTACCTGAAGATTATCTACTCGGTTAAACCGACTCAGATATAAGAATTGCACGAGCGTCCAGAGTCGTCCCGTTGTACCCGCGGCGATAGCATTACCCGGCTAATGTCGCATAAAACGCATCATCTTTATCAGATGAAATACGTATCATTATTAATCTCATGCGCTATCGCGTATTAAAGGTAGGCAGAGTATTCTCAGATGCCCGATTGCTAATGCAAAAGTGTGATCCATGACGAATTTTTTTTCCAACAAATAGGCCAGCTTTCGCATCCGTTCACTATTTGTTCGCCTTACTGTCATCCGGCAGTCATATAAAACACCATTAATAGTGCCCAGTTTACTGACGAACCTGGACGCATTTATGAACAGTTCCCTGGCTGCGGTGGCAGAAACCGATTATCAACCGTTTACGCCGCCCTTTATCGACAGGCAGCGTAAGGTCCTGAGCGTACGCAACCTGAGCAAATCCTACAGCGCGCAGCAAACCGTACTGGACGGCATCAGTTTCGATCTTCATGCGGGCGAGCTGGTTGGCGTCATTGGCCGCTCCGGTGCCGGAAAGTCAACGCTTCTGCACGTACTGAACGGTACCCACAGCGCCAGCGACGGCGAGATCCTCAGCTATCCGGAAGTGGGTACGCCGCAGGACGTATCAAAGCTGTCGGGCCGCGCGCTAAACGCCTGGCGCAGCCAGTGCGGCATGATCTTTCAGGATTTCTGCCTGGTCCCGCGTCTCGACGTTTTGACCAACGTGCTGCTGGGTCGCCTGAGCCAGACCTCCACCCTGAAATCATTATTCAAAGTTTTCCCCGACGCGGACCGCGCCCGCGCCATCTCCCTGCTGGAATGGATGAATATGCTGCCGCATGCGCTACAGCGGGCGGAAAACCTCTCCGGCGGGCAGATGCAGCGCGTGGCGATTTGCCGGGCGCTGATGCAAAACCCGGGTATTTTGCTGGCCGATGAACCGGTCGCTTCCCTCGACCCGAAAAATACGCAGCGGATTATGAATGTCCTGCGCGAAATTAGCGAACAGGGTATCAGCGTGATGGTAAACCTGCATTCGGTGGAGCTGGTGCGTGAATATTGCACGCGGGTCATCGGCGTAGCCAAGGGCAAGATTATTTTTGACGATCATCCCACGCAGCTGAATCAGGATATTCTGCATCGGCTGTACGGCGATGAAATTAGCCAATTGCATTAAATTTCACTCACACGGGCAAAATAATGAAAAAGTACATCACTGGCGCAGTTCGTTTATCCGCAGCGGTTGCAGGCATTATGATGGCGTGGCAGGCAAGCGCTGCTGAACAGCCGAAGGAATTAAATCTGGGCATCCTTGGCGGTCAGAACGCAACCCAACAAATTGGTGATAACCAGTGCGTTAAACAGTTTCTTGATAAGGAGCTGAAGGTCGATACAAAATTACGTAACTCTTCCGACTATTCCGGCGTGATTCAGGGATTGCTGGGCGGAAAAGTTGACGTGGTCTTAAGTATGTCGCCGTCATCATACGCTTCCGTTTATATTAACAACCCTAAAGCCGTCGATATTGTCGGGATTGCCGTAGATGATAAAGATCAGTCCCGCGGCTATCACTCGGTGGTGATTGTCAAAGCCGACAGTCCATATAAAAAGTTAGAAGATCTGAAAGGCAAAGCGTTTGGCTTCGCCGATCCGGACTCCACTTCCGGCTTTTTAATTCCCAACCACGCCTTTAAACAGCAGTTCGGCGGCACCTCGGATAATAAATATAATAACTTCTTCTCCAGCGTGACCTTCTCCGGCGGCCACGAGCAGGATATTCTGGGCGTGCTGAACGGTCAGTTTGCCGGCGCGGTGACCTGGACCTCGATGGTGGGTGATTATAATAGCGGCTACAGCGTCGGCGCCTTCAACCGACTGATTCGCATGGATCACCCGGATTTGATGAAGCAAATCCGCATTATTTGGCAATCGCCGCTGATCCCGAACGGCCCAATCCTGGTCAGCAATTCCCTGCCTGCTGACTTTAAGGCCAAAGTCGTCACCGCGATTAAAAAGCTGGATACCGACGATCACGCCTGCTTTATCAAAGCGATGGGCGGCACGCAGCATATCGGCCCGGGCAGCGTAGCCGATTTCCAGCAGATCATTGATATGAAACGCGAACTGGTTACCGCGCGTTAATCCCGCCCTGACGCCGTCGCCCGGCCAGTCTCGCGGGCGGCGGCGACTCGTTGAAGACACAGCGACGCATGAATAATACCCATACCGAATTCGAACGCTATTACCAGCAGGTCCGCTCGCGACAAAAGCGCGACACCTTTAGCTGGTCCCTGCTGCTGCTGGCGCTCTATTTTGCCGCCGGCAGTATGGCCGAGTTTAATCTCTTTACTATCTGGCACTCGCTGCCCAATTTTCTCGATTACATGTTTGAGACGCTGCCGACGCTGCACGTCGCCGACCTGTTTGCCGATTCGCACACTAAAGGCTCTCTGGCTTACTGGGGCTATCGTCTGCCCATTCAGCTGCCGCTTATCTGGGAAACGCTGCAGCTGGCGCTGGCGTCCACGCTGGTGGCGGTGGCGATTGCCACCCTGCTGGCGTTCGTTGCGGCCAACAACGCATGGTCCCCTGCCCCGCTGCGTTTTGCCGTCCGCGTGCTGGTGGCTTTTCTGCGCACCATGCCGGAGCTGGCGTGGGCGGTGATCTTCGTGATGGCTTTTGGTATCGGGGCGATCCCCGGCTTTCTGGCATTAATGCTCCACACCATCGGCAGCCTGACCAAGCTGTTCTATGAAGCGGTAGAGAGCGCCCAGGATAAACCGGTACGCGGCCTGGCCGCCTGCGGCGCGTCGCATCTGCAGCGTATCCGCTTTGCCCTGTGGCCGCAGGTGAAACCCATCTTTCTCTCCTACGGCTTTATGCGCCTCGAAATTAACTTCCGCTCCTCAACGATCCTCGGGCTGGTGGGCGCGGGCGGCATCGGCCAGGAGCTGATGACCAATATCAAACTGGACCGGTACGATCAGGTCAGCATCACGCTGCTGTTGATTATTATCGTGGTATCGCTGCTGGATATGCTATCCGGCCGCCTGCGGCAGTGGGTTCTGGAGGGGAAAAAATGAGTCAGTGGCAAAATCAACCGGATATCGCCGCCAGCCGTCGCCAGCATCGGCATTTATACCAGGCCCAGGGGCGCTATCTGCGCTACGTCGGCCTGCTTGCGCTGTCCAGCGCCCTCTACTATGTCTGGTTCTTTATGCAGTTCGGCATCAGCGGCGAGCAGCTCGCCACGGGGCTGCAGCAAATCAGCCGCTATCTGCTACGGATGTTCGTCTGGCACGATTTTTTCAACTGGCCGTTTCGCTATTACTTCACGCAAATCGCCATTACCCTGGCGATTGTTTTCGCCGGGACGCTTACCGCGACGGTCATCGCCCTGCTGCTCTCGTTTCTGGCGGCGCGGAATATTATGCGCGGCGTGATTCCGGGAACGATCGCCCTGCTGATGCGCCGGTTGTTCGACGTGCTGCGCGGTATCGATATGGCTATCTGGGGGCTGATTTTTGTCCGCGCCGTGGGGCTCGGGCCGCTGGCCGGGGTGCTGGCGATAATTATGCAGGATACCGGGCTGCTGGGCCGACTGTACGCAGAGGGACACGAGGCGGTTGACCGCTCGCCGGGACGCGGCCTGACGGCGGTGGGGGCGAACGGTTTGCAGAAGCACCGTTTCAGCATTTTTACCCAGTCTTTCCCGACGTTCCTGGCGCTGAGCCTGTATCAGATTGAATCGAATACCCGTTCCGCCGCGGTGCTCGGCTTTGTCGGCGCGGGAGGCATTGGCCTGATTTATGCGGAAAATATGCGTCTGTGGAACTGGGACGTAGTGATGTTTATTACCCTGCTGCTGGTGGCGGTGGTGATGGCGATGGATACGCTGTCCGCCTGGCTGCGCCGCCGCTATATCGGCGGCAGCGTGGTGCCGCTGTTTAAAGCTGATTAGTTTTTCCCGGGAGGCGGTGCTGCGCACCTGTCCGGGCTACCCAAACGGCACGAAAAAGTAGCCCGGGTAAGGCGTTTACGCCGTGACCCGGGGGAAAAATCACAGCCGCCACGCCAGCACCGGCCACTGGTGCTGCGCGTTCGCCGCCGCCAGCTGCGGGCACGGATTGACCAGCCGTACGCGATCGGCATGCAGGCACAGCGGCAGGTCGTTGATCGAGTCGGTGTAGAAGGTCACCTCCCCCGAGTATTCAGGATGCGCCTGTTGCCACTGCGCCAGGCGCACCACCTTCCCCTGCTGATAGCTCGGCGTACCGGCAATCACGCCGCTATAGCCGCCGTCGGCCATCTCAACGTCAATCCCCAGCGCCTGTTCGATACCCAGCTGCGCCGCCACCGCCTGCACCAGCAGGCTGACCGAGGCCGAGATCACCAGCATCTGCTCGCCTTTAGCCTGTAAAGTCCGAATCAGATCCCACGCCTGGGGATACACGCGCGGCATAATTTCGTCGCGCACGCAGCGCGCCAGCAGCGCGTCCACGTCCCGCTTTGCGACGCCAATCAGCGGCGCCTGAATCAGAGCCACATAATCGGCGATATTCATTTCGCCGCGGTCGTAGTCGTCCATCAGCATCGCTTCCCGCGCCAGGTAATCGGGATCGTTTACCCAGCCTTCGCGCACCATAAAGCGGCTCCACAGCGTACTGCTGTCGCCCTTAATTAACGTATTATCCAGATCGAAAATGGTCAGCGTTTTACCCATCGTTTATTTTCCTTTATCGGCCACGGCGTCTGGCGAGAGCATGCGCAAGAAAAATGACAGCAGAATGACCCGGACTACTCTCGGATGGATGCGCAGCGCCGCGTCCCTCATTATCCCCACACGCTCATCACCAGCAGCACGGCAATCAGCAATAGCGGATAAATTCGCACATGCCAGCGGTCCGGTAAACGCGCCAGCCAGCGGGAGGCGATTTTTAACCCCAGCCAGCTTCCCGCCACCAGCTGCGCCGCCGCCGACAGCCAGATGTTGCCGACAAACCCATTCGGTAACGCCACCGGCGACAGCCAGCCCATCAACAGCCAGGTTAGCGTCGCCGTTGCCGCCAGCGGCAGCGTTAGCACGTTGGCCATCCCCGCCGCTTCAGCCATCAGCACGCCGCGACGGCGCATCAGAGGGACGGTCATCACGCTTCCACCCACGCCGAGAAAAGAGGCGATCAGGCCAATGATCCCCCCTACCGTTAGCTCATGCGGCACCGTCGGTATCACCCGGCGGGATGGCGGGGTCATAAATCCGGCGCGAAGGTAGCAATCGGCAACGGTTGCCAGCAGGTAGATAACGAACAGCCAGCGGATCCACGCCCCGCTCGCCTCAAGCGCCAGCAGCGCGCCCGCCGTTCCGCCAACGGCAATGCCGATGAGCATGGCCCATAAGCGGCGCCAGCGGAGGGTACCGGTACGCGCGTGTCGCCAGCTCGCCAGCAGCGCGGAGCAAAGCATGACCAGCGCCGAGGTGGCGACGGCGATGTGCATCGCCTGTTGCCCGACGACGCTTTGCGCGCCCCACGCGCCGGTCACCAGGAAATAGAGCAGCGGGACGGTAACGAAACCGCCGCCGAAGCCAAAGAGCCAGGTGGTCACGCCCGATAGTATGCCGCACAGAAAAAGCCAGTCGCTCATTCGCACTCCTCCACAAAAGGAGGTAACGATATAGAATAACGCCGTGGCCGGCTTACGCTTTAAAGCCAATCTATTACGAATTTCAGCCAGGGCTATCTTCATGCGCAACGTTGCGATTAATGACGTCGACCATCTTCCTCGCCGGGTGCTGGCGCTGGGCAGCGACTATCCGCCCAACACGCTTCTGGAGCGACATAGCCACCGCCGGGCGCAGTTTCTGTACGCCATGCACGGATTAATGAAGGTCGAAACGGACGACGGCCAGTGGCTGGTGCCGCCGTTCAGCGGGGTCTGGATCCCGGCGACGAAACCGCATCGCGTCTGGATGCCCGGCGTCAGCACCCACAGCCTGTATATTGACGCGCGGGACGCCCCGCGGGAAAGCGAACGCTGCGAAGTCTTACAGGTTTCTCCGCTGACCCATCAGCTGCTGCTGGCCGCCTGTCAGCTACCGCTGCTGTATGACGAGAGCGGGCGCGATGCCGCCCTGATTGCGCTGCTGCTCCATGAACTGCGCGCCGCCGCGCCGCTGCCGATGTTTACGCCGCTTCCGCAGAACAGCCACCTCGCGGCGCTATGCGGCGATTTTCAGCGCCAGCCGAGCATCCGCAGTACGCCGCAGCAGTGGGCGCAAAAACTGAGTAAAAGCGTACGCACGTTTAATCGTCTGTTTCGCCGGGAGACCGGGATGGCGTTTTGCGACTGGCGCCAGCAGGCATGCCTGATGTACGCCATGACGGCGCTGCGTGAGGGGCGTTCGGTTACCGAAGTCGCGCTCAGTCTGGGCTATGAGTATCCGGCCGCCTTTACCGCGATGTTCCGCAAAGCGATGGGCTATTCGCCGATGGCGTTTATCCGCCAGATAAACGGCGGACCGGCACACGCCAGCCCGCCGTAGTCGCGGATTACCCGGCTGCGCGATGGAGCCAGTCGAGCAGCGCGTCCACCGAGAGCTGCGCAGGCGCGCGCGATGCTGGCTGCCCCGGTTTAATCAGCAGCAGCGTCGGCAGGCCGCGCACGCCGAGGTCGCCCGCCAGATCCTGATGCCGGTCGGCATCCAGATAGCGCGTATCCAGCTGAGCAAGCCGCGGGCTGAGCTTTTCATGCGCCAGCAGCTGCCAGAGCTTGCGGCAGTGCACGCAGCGTTCCGCGCCGACGAACAGCAGCACGGGCCGTTCGCTCTCCAGCTCGCCCGCCGCGCTTATCGGCGTGAACGCGCTTTCCGCGACGCGGAACAGCTTCGGACTGCGGCGCAGGGTATCGTTATCGGTCGCCACGCACAGCGCATCAGCGCTTTTACTGTACGGCTGTACGCCCGCCACCCGCACCACGCTCTGCGCCGGACCGGCCGCCGCCGCGCCGGGCTGGCGCAGAGTACGCACGTCCACCGCCGCAATGGGCGTCTCCTGCGGCTGCGCCAGCTGCGGGATCCAGCCGTAGGGAATGCGGTAGGCGCGATAGACCATATTGTTGTTCAGGGTCTTGCCCCAGAACGGCGAAATATATTCCCAGACAATTTCGTGGTCGCGGGTCACTTCAAAAATGCGCCCGTTCGATCCTTCGTTAATCAGGGTATTGCCGTTTTCCAGGCGCTGCATATTGCTGATGTAGGGGCTGTAAAAGCGGTACGAATCGGTTGGCTGCGGCAGATCCGCTTCATAGGGCGAGTAGCGCCATTCGATATCGAGGGTCAGCGGGTTGATCTCCAGGATCCGTGAATAATCGCGCCATGCGTTTTTCACCCCGTCCGCCGACGCCGGATTCGGCGCGCCGTATCCGGCCCAGCCGCCGTTATCGAAAATCAGGATATTGCCCGCGCCCGGCAGCCCCTGCGGGATCATATGCGCATGGTGCTGGCCGATGATCCAGCCGATGTGCTTCAGCTCCGGTTTGCTGTAGTCCGGGCCCAGCTGCCAGACGATCTTGCCGCTCTGTTTGTCGATAATGGCAATAATGTTGGATTCGCGGGCGTCCCAGATAATGTTGTCGGGATGAAAACGCGTATCGCCGGCGTCGTACCACTTATTCGGCCCCAGCGCCGACATCGAGTTGATATGCATCCAGTCGCCCATTCCGCCGCCGCTGGCGCGCATATTCGGGTTGTTGTAGAGCGCGGTGCGCGCCGCATCGTCGAAGCCCAGCTCGTGAAAATGGTCGCTGCAGCGCCACTCCCATACCACGTTACCTTGCCAGTCGACTTCAATAATGGTGTCGTCCAGCAGCAGCTTGTCGGAGATCGCTTCATTCACCAGATTGGTGTGGGCAAGGATCAGGGTATTGCCGCCATCCACCTGCGGCTCCAGCCCCGGCGCGTAATAGCCCACCGGGTTGCCCGCCCGCTGATAGTCATGATGCGCGCGCGCCATCCAGCGCGTGGCGTTGCCGGGATCGCTCACCTGCTCGTAGCGGTCGAATTTCCAGGTGACGTTGCCTTCCCAGTCCACCTGGATCAGATCGAGCATATCCTGCATGCCGTAGCGCGGGTCGCGCTCGCCGCTGTGGCCAAGGATTGCGCCGCCGGGCAGGATTTTATTGGGAAACCCGTGCAGTTCAGGCCATTCGCGCACCACGCGGCCGTTCATGTCCACCAGCACCGCGCCGTGTTCGGTGGCCTGGAAAAGGGTATAGCCGCTCCAGGCGCGCTGCGGATCGTAGAGGGTGGCGCCGGTCGGGTAGACGGAAGGATGTCCCATATGTTGCTCCTTAAATAATAGAATCAGGCAGAAGTAATCAGGTTGCGAATCTGGCGGCAGGCTGCGATAAACGCGGCATCATCGCGCTGGCGCGAATGGGGCAGCGCCAGGCTTACCACTTCCCGTATCCGCCCCGGACGCGGCGAAAGCACGACGACGCGATCGGCCAGGGCGACGGCTTCTTCCACATCGTGCGTCACCAGCAGCGTGGTGGTTCCCGCGCGCTGGTGGATCTGTAAAAGTTCCTGCTGCAGGGTGTGGCGCGTCAGGGCATCCAGCGCGCCGAAAGGCTCGTCGAGCATCAGGATCTGCGGACGGGCCACCAGGCCGCGGGCAATAGCCACCCGCTGGGCCATGCCGCCGGAGAGCTGCGAGGGCAGCGCGTTGACGAATTCGCTGAGCTGCACGCGCTCCAGCATTTCCAGCGCCCGCTGGCGCTTCGCCGCCCGGCTGAGCTTTTCATCCGCCAGGCCGAGCATCACGTTGTCGAGCACGTTAAGCCAGGGAAACAGGCGCGGCTCCTGAAACACAATGCCGCGCTCTTTGCCCACGCCGGTGACCGGCTCGCCGTTAATGCAAATATCGCCCTGGGTCGCTGATTCAAGGCCTACCAGCATCCGCAGCAGCGTCGATTTACCGCAGCCGCTGCTGCCCACCAGCGCCACCAGTTCACCGGCGGCGATATCCAGGCTGAAATTCTGTAGCGCCGTCACCTGTTGCCAGGATTTACGCACGTGGCGAAAAGAGACCAGGGTTGAAGAGGTCATAGCTGCTCCTGTTGACGCCAGCGGGTGGCGCGCATTTCCAGTAAACGTCCGGCTTTATCCAGCGCCGCGCCGGTAATACCGACCAGCACCATGCCGCAGAGAATGGTGGGCATATCCAGCAGCTGCTGGGCATTGATCATCAGGCTGCCGATGCCGACGCCGGAGGACATGAAATATTCCGCGCCGATATTGCCAAGCCAGGCGTAAATCAGCGCCAGCCGCAGACCGGCGAAGATCCCCGGCGCCGCGCCGGGAAGAATAACCCTGCGCAGGCGCGCTAACTCGCCCAGGCGCAGTACCCTGGCGACTTCGTCGAGCTGCGGGTTACGCTGAAGCACGGCCTGCAGGGTGCTGAAGAACATCGGAAAGAACGACGCCAGCGCGATAAAAACGATTTTGCCGCCGTTATCGTTGCCCACCCATGCGGTCAGCAGCGGCAGCCAGGCAAACAGGGCGATATGGCGCAGCACGTTGAGCGTGGGCGTGAAGATTTGCCCGGCGCGCGGGCGCAGCGCCAGCAGCAGTCCGCAGAGCAGGCCCCCCGCAATCCCCAGCGCGCCCCCGACAAAGGCTCGCCCGAGGCTTGCCAGCATCGCCGCGGTCAGCTCCCCGCTCAGGGCGCCCTGAATAAAACGCGTCGCCACCGCCAGCGGCGAAGAGAACAGCGCACCATCGATCCAGCCCCACGAGCTTGCCAGCTGCCACAGCGCCAGCAGGACCAGCGGCAGCTGCAGCGCCCGCCAGCTGGCCTGCGGTTTCCACGCCAGGCGTCCGGCGGCAGGCTGCGGCCAGAACACCAGACGGGCACAGGCGCGGTTCGCCGCCCACTCCATCAGCATGCCGCTCAGCCCCACGACCGCAATGGTGACGAAGACGATATCCAGCTGAAACAGCTGGCGACCCCAGACCATCAGGTAGCCAATGCCTTCCGAAGAAGCCAGCAGTTCGACGACGATAAGCGACACCCAGGCCTGGGACAGCGCCAGACGCAGGCCGGTAAACCAGCCCGGCAGGCTTGCGGGGATCACCAGCCAGCGCAGCCGCTGCCAGCGGGAAAAGTTCATCACCTTTGCGGCTTCGCTCAGGGTCAGCGGCACGCCGGCCACCGCCTGCTGCGTGTTAATGGTCATCGGCACTACGGTGGTTTTGATGATAACCGCCAGCTTGAGGCCGTTATCAATCCCGAACAGCACCATAAACAGCGGGATCCAGCCGAGCGTCGGGATTTGCGCCAGCGCGTAGAACAGCGGTTCCACCCGCTGCGCGGCGGCCGGCACCAGGCCGAACAGCGCGCCGAGCAGCGTCCCAGCAATGGCGCCCAGCAGCAGGCCAAGCGCCAGATGCTGAAGGCTGAATCCCCACTGCGCCAGCAGATCCCCGCTCAGCAGCGATAGCGCGGTATCGGCAACCACCGACGGCGCGGGCAAAATTTGCTCCGGCATCCATCGTTCGCGGGCGGCGATGTACCACAGCAGCAGCAGTAACGCAGGCAGCAGCCACGGCCAGCCGTTAAGCCTGAAGCCCGGCCTGCCTGGGGCATCGGTTCTTAAGATCATCTGCGACATATCGGTCCACTTTTCGGCAAGTTATGCCGCTATCAAAACGTGACTTCTCCTTCGCCGCCATTGCGTAAGGCGAATAATCCCGATGCATCGAATGCATTTCAGCCTGCCGGGCGCGCGGCGTTTGATTTAGCTTTTTTTCACCCAAGCTTGGCGAATAAAAGCATTTAACACGCAGCCCGTTGGCTCTTTAGGGTGAGAAAAAACTCAGGAGAGCAACACGTTATGATGAAAGCATTTTTTAGCCGCACCGTGCTGGCGCTGGTGGCGGTTATCGGCCTGGCGGCCAGCGCGCAGGCCGAAGCGCTGCGTACCATTCGCATCGGCGTGCCGGACCAAAGCGCGGGCAGCAAGCCGTTTATTGAGGGGCCGGTCGGCATGGCGTTTATCCGCCATCAGCTGGAAGAGGCGTTTAAACCGCAGGGTGTGGAAGTGCAGTGGCAGTTTTTCAAAGGCGCGGGCCCGGCGGTAAATGAAGCCTTAGCCAACCGCCAGCTGGATTTTGTCTACCTCGGCGATCTGGCGGCGATCATCGGTAAAGCCAACGGGCTGCCGACGCGCCTGCTGCTGGGCAGCCGCGGCTCGGAATCCTGGCTCGCGGTCACCAAAGCCTCGGGGATTAAAACGCTGGCCGATCTGAAAGGCAAACGGGTCGCGGTATATCGCGGCACGGCGGACCAGCTGGCCTTTGACCGGGCGCTGCAAACCGTCGGCCTCAATGAGCGCAGTTTGCAGACGATCAACCTTGACTGGAACGCCGGCAAAGCGGCGCTGGCGGCCGGTCGCGTCGATGCGGTGTGGGGCGGCGTTTCGCTGCTGGCGCTGCGCGGCGATAAGATTGATGTGGTCGTCAAAAGCGGTGACTCCGGCCGCCAGAACACAACTCAGGCGGGGTTCCTCGGGACGCAGGCGTTTATTGACGCCTGGCCGCAGGCGACCCAGCAGATCGTTAACGTGCTGGTGAAGAACGCCGCGGAAATCAGCGACCCGGCCAATCGCGACGCCTGGTCCGCCGAGATGGCGCAGCAGAGCCAGATCCCGCAGGCGCTGTTTCTCGAAGAGCTGCAGCCGCAGGATCTGAACTTTACCACCTCGCCGCGTATCGATCCGTTCCTGACCGACAGCTTTAGCAATAGCGTCGAACAGGCTAAATCCGGGCGGCTAATCCGCAGCGCTTTTGACGTCAGCCAGTGGGTAGACGGCCAGTTTGTCGAGCAGGCGCTGAAAGCCCAGGGGCTGGAAAACCGCTGGCCGCAGTACGATGCCAAAGGCCAGGCGAAAAACGCCGGTTAACCCCTCTCCTCCTGCGCCAGCAGCTGAAGCTGATGCTGACGATCGGTATGAAGGATAATCTCAATCAGCTTCTCCACCAGCGGCGGCTGGGCCGCGTGAACCGGAGAGATAATGGCAAACCGGGTCTGCATCAGCCGCCACTCCTCAGGCAGATCGCTGAGCTCCAGCTTAACCAGCCGATGGCTGTGCTGGCATAGCGCGAAGCCGTCCTCGCTGGCGAAGCTAATCGCGTTGGTCTGCGCGAGGGTGGCAAGCAGCGCGTAGATATGATCGCACTGAATCGCCGGGGTAAAGTCCTGCTGCTGGCTGAGGGTCGCCAGCACCTTGCGCACGCCCGGCGGCAGATAGGGGGCGGCAAAGGGGTAGCGCAGCATCGCCTGGATAGAGACCGGCCCCTGTTTGGCCAGCGGATGATCGGCATGGCAGACGAAAAAGCAGCGCTGCGGGCTGAGCGGCTGCACGCGCAGCTGCGGGTCGAGCTCGGCCTGCCAGCTGTCGGCAACCACAAAAGGGTAGAGCTGAGAGGTCAGCGCCTGATGCAGCGCCAGCCAGTTATCAATCTGAAAGCGCACCCTCGCCTGCGGCAAAAGGCGATGAAACTCGCCGACGGCGGCCGGAATCAGCCTTGCGGCAGGGGCCGGCCCGCAGCCAAAAGCAACCTCGCCGTTTTGCGCATCGTCCGCTTCGCGCAGCTGGCTGCTGAGCTCCACGTTCAGCTCCTGAAAGCGGCGGGCGTAGGGCAGCAGCTTTTGCCCGTGCAGGGTGAGCGTCGGTAGCTTGCTCTGGCGATCGAATAACGGATGGCCGACGCTCTGCTCCAGCGCCTGAATGCTGCGGCTGAACGCCGACTGCGACAGGCACACCGCCTCCGCCGCGCGATTAAAACTGCCGTATTCAACTAACGCGACAAAGTTGCGCAGTTGGCGAAAATCCAGATGCATTAGCCCGCCCCACTCTCTCTTTTAGGGTACAAAAGTACTGGAGGGCAGCCTGGCGGCGCAATGGCGGGATGATGAGGATCTTTCACCTTGCGCTGAAGCGGAACAGATGCGCGACACGCGGATATTTGTGAAATATTGTTTCACAGAGAAAAAATTTATTAATGGACAATGAGCCGCTCCCGGCGAAAATAAAGACCGCCGATGTTCACCGCGTATCCGACCTATATTTTTTACGTAAGGTTTCGTAAATTTTGCTTTTGGTCATTCTGAGGCCGTAGCGAATCGGCTATAAAATATCACGGCCCGTTTTCAGTGACGAAAAACAATGATATGAAGCCCAGACTCTCTCACGCGCTATTATTTGTTCCTTTTTTGCTTTTGGCAGGATGTTCATCCTCATCGAAACCGCATAAAACCGCCGCCCAGAGTAGCCACGCGACCATCGACGGAGGTTCTGACGATCTGATCCCGGTGATCGCCGCGCTGCACGATCAGATGCATACCTGGGAGGGAACGCCCTACGAATGGGGCGGGACGGAGCAAAGCGGGGTCGACTGCTCCGGGTTTGTCTGGCGTACGCTCAAAGATCGCTTCAACCTGCCGATGGAGCGCATCACCACCCGCGAACTGCTGCATATGGGAGAACGCGTGAGCCCGCGGCAGCTGCGGCCGGGAGATTTGGTTTTCTTCCGTATTAAAGGCGGCATGCACGTCGGCTTCTATGATACCGACCGTAATTTCCTCCATGCCTCCACCAGCCAGGGCGTGATGCGCTCTTCGCTGGATAATCCGTACTGGCAATCGGTATTTTATCAGGCGCGCCGCCTGCCGAAGGAATATAACGCGCAGATCACGATGAATAACGATAATCTGCATCTGGCGAAAAACCGTTAATCAGCAAGAATAAAGCCGCCCTGTCACCACGGCGGCTTTATTGTTTTTTACCGGCGACGGCTTAGAACTGGTAGGTCATACCGACAGCGACGATATCGTCATCGTTGATCCCGAGCTTATTATCGCTCTTCAGCTGGTTGATTTTGTAATCCACAAAGGCGTTCATGTTTTTGTTGAAGTAATAGGTCACGCCAACGTCAATGTAGTTGACCAGGTCTTCGCTCCCCACGCCCTCAATATCCTTGCCTTTTGACAGCACGTAGCCCAGGGACGGACGCAGGCCGAAATCGAACTGGTACTGCGCCACGGCTTCAAAGTTCTGCGCTTTATTGGCAAAACCGCCGCTGATTGGCGTCATTTTGCGGGTTTCGGAGTACATGGTCGCCAGGTAGATATTATTGGCGTCATATTTCAGGCCGGTCGCCCAGGCTTCCGCTTTTTTACCCGTGCCGCGGGCCAGCAGGTTCTGATCGTTCGTGCGATCGGAGCTGGTGTAGGCCGCGCTGACGGCGAAGTCGCTGCCGCCGAAGTCGTAGCTTAAGGCGGTACCGAAGCCGTCGCCGTTCTGTTTCTTGGCTTCACGGCCTTCGTTTTTACCCTGATATTGCAGAGTCAGGTCCAGGCCATCCACCACGCCGAAGAAGTCGGTATTGCGGTAGGTTGCCAGGCCGCTGGCGCGTTTGGTCATAAAGTTATCGGTCTGCGCGGAAGAGTCGCCGCCGAATTCCGGGAACATATCGGTCCAGGCTTCGACGTCGTACAGCGCGCCGAGGTTACGACCATAGTCAAATGAACCGTAGTTTTTGACTTTCACGCCGGCGAACGCCAGACGCGTTTTCTGCGAAGAGTCGCTTTCAGTTTTGTTGCCGGAGAACTCCGATTCCCAGCGGCCGTAGCCGGTCAGATCGTCGTTAATCTGCGTTTCGCCTTTGATGCCGAAACGAACGTAGGTCTGGTCGCCATCTTTGCTGTCATAGTCGCTCATATAGTGCATCGCTTTGACTTTGCCGTAGACGTCCAGTTTATTGCCGTTTTTATTATAAACTTCTGCCGCCTGCGTAGCCGAAGAAGCAATAAGACCCATCATCATTAATGCCAGTGAGCTCTTTTTCATTATTCAGTCCTGGTGATTTATTTATACGCGCTAATCAATTCCGGGCGGAAGCCCCGTCAAAAACTGCAGGTTTTTTAACGCTCTAATATTAAAAATTTATGACAATATGGAACTTTTTCTAAAAAAGGGTATTAAATTATTTCCGTCATGAATGTGTCACACTTCCCCGCCAGAATGCCCGATCCGCGCAATGAAGTGGTTCGTCCACCACGCCAGGTGTTGGCAAGCGGGCTGACTCCTGTTACAACATCAACTCGATATCGAAACTCCTTTTTGAACGGCAGAGAATCATGAGTGATAGCCAGACGCTGGTGGTAAAACTGGGCACCAGTGTTTTAACGGGCGGATCCCGCCGCCTGAACCGCGCCCATATCGTTGAATTAGTGCGCCAGTGCGCGCAGCTGCACGCGATGGGTCATCGAATTGTGATAGTCACCTCCGGGGCGATCGCCGCCGGACGTGAGCACCTCGGCTACCCGGAACTGCCCGCGACCATTGCGTCGAAACAGCTGCTGGCGGCGGTCGGCCAGAGCCGTCTTATCCAGCTGTGGGAACAGCTGTTTTCTATTTATGGTATTCACGTCGGCCAGATGCTGCTGACCCGCGCCGATATGGAAGACCGCGAGCGTTTTCTCAACGCCCGCGATACCCTGCGCGCGCTGCTGGATAACAATATCGTGCCGGTCATTAATGAAAATGACGCCGTGGCGACCGCCGAGATTAAAGTCGGCGATAACGATAATCTTTCGGCGCTGGCGGCGATTCTCGCCGGCGCCGATAAACTGCTGCTGCTGACCGATCAGCAAGGCCTGTTCACCGCCGACCCGCGCAATAACCCGCAGGCCGAGCTGATTAAAGACGTTTACGGCATTGATGACGCACTGCGCGCCGTCGCGGGCGATAGCGTGTCCGGTTTAGGTACCGGCGGTATGGGCACCAAACTGCAGGCCGCCGACGTCGCCTGCCGCGCGGGCATCGATACCATCATCGCCGCCGGTAGCCGTCCGGGGGTGATTGGCGACGTGATGGAGGGCATCTCCGTCGGGACTCGCTTCCACGCCCAGGAGTCGCCGCTGGAAAACCGTAAGCGCTGGATTTTCGGCGCGCCGCCGGCGGGCGAAATTACCGTGGACGCCGGCGCGACCCAGGCAATTCTCGAACGCGGCAGCTCCCTGCTGCCGAAAGGGATTAAAACCATCACCGGCAACTTCTCGCGCGGTGAAGTGATCCGCATTCGCAGCCTTGAAGGCCGCGATATTGCCCACGGCGTCAGCCGCTATAACAGCGATGCGCTGCGCCGCATTGCCGGGCAGCACTCGCAGCAGATCGATGCCATTCTGGGCTATGAATACGGCCCGGTCGCCGTCCACCGTGACGACATGATTATCCGTTAAGGAGCTGAAAATGCTGGAACAAATGGGCATTGCTGCCAAAGCGGCCTCGTACAAACTCGCGCAGCTTTCCAGCCGCGAAAAGAACCGGGTGCTGGAAAAGATTGCCGACTATCTTGAAGCGCAGACCGACGCGATCCTGCGGGCTAACGCTGAGGATCTGGCGGAAGCGCGCGCCAACGGTTTGAGCGAGGCGCTGCTTGACCGCCTGGCGCTTAACCCGGCGCGCCTGAGCGGAATTGCTAACGATGTTCGTCAGGTCTGCAGCCTGGCGGACCCGGTCGGTCAGGTGATCGACGGCGGTCTGCTGGACAGCGGCCTGCGCATTGAGCGTCGCCGCGTGCCGCTGGGCGTGGTGGGCGTAATTTATGAAGCCCGTCCGAACGTGACCGTCGACGTCGCCTCTTTGTGCCTGAAAACCGGCAACGCGGCGATTCTGCGCGGCGGTAAAGAGACCTGGCGCACCAACGCCGCCACGGTGAAAGTGATTCAGCAGGCGCTGCAGGAGTGCGGCTTACCGGCGGCCACCGTGCAGGCGATTGAGAGCCCGGATCGCGCGCTGGTCGGCGAGATGCTGAAGATGGATAAGTATATCGATATGCTGATCCCGCGCGGCGGCGCAGGTTTGCATAAGCTGTGCCGCGAGCAGTCGACGATCCCGGTGATCACCGGCGGTATCGGCGTCTGCCATATTTATATCGACCACTCCGCCGACGTTGCCGAAGCGCTGAAGGTTATCGTTAACGCCAAAGTGCAGCGCCCGAGCGCCTGTAACTCGGTCGAAACGCTGCTGGTGCATCAGGATATCGCCGAACGCTTCCTGCCCGCGCTGAGCAAGCAGATGGCGGAAAGCGGCGTCAGCCTGCACGCCGATGCGGCCTCCCTGCCCGCGCTGCAAAACGGCCCGGCCAGGGTAGAGCCGGTGAAAGCGGAGCAGTATGACAATGAGTATCTGTCGCTGGATCTGAACGTGAAGGTGGTGGCCGATCAGGATGAAGCGGTAGCGCATATTCGCGAGCACGGCACCCAGCATTCTGACGCCATCCTGACGCGCACCCTGGGCAACGCGAACCGCTTTATCAACGAGGTGGATTCCTCTGCGGTGTACGTCAACGCCTCTACCCGCTTTACCGACGGCGGCCAGTTTGGCCTCGGCGCGGAAGTGGCGGTCAGCACCCAGAAGCTGCACGCGCGCGGCCCGATGGGCCTGGAAGCCCTGACGACCTATAAGTGGATTGGTTTCGGCGACGATACCATTCGTGCTTAATGCTAATTGGGTGATGCAAAAGTAGCCGTTTGATTCGCAAGGGCATTGACGCATCACCCACTTAGTTTTAACCTTCTATCCCGTGCTTACGCTCGTCAGCACGTCTTGCAGGGCCGATATAGCTCAGTTGGTAGAGCAGCGCATTCGTAATGCGAAGGTCGTAGGTTCGACTCCTATTATCGGCACCATCTTTTCTAGTAAAATCATCTGGTTACTGTTTATTTTTTGTTTTTTAACACGAATGTGCATTTTTGCGCGTTGTGAGTGTGGCAAAATTGTGGCAGGTACAGTGAGATTGTTTGTGGCCCAATGCAAGGGTATGCTAACAGCATGTCTTACCTTGAAGCTCCCCTCTATCTTGTGTTTTGAGCAATATTACTACTTTGATGGCTTCTGGTTACGGATGTTGTCAGGCCAGCTCACGGCCTGCACGGATGGGGCGAAAGGATGTTCCTACAAGAACATACATTCAAACACGTTTAGTCGTCCAGTTGGGTATTTGCATTCCCTTGACTACCCACTTACGTTTTACTTGGTCATCTCTAACAAAAAAATGCATCCAATACCCTGCTATTGACAGGCAGCTTTGAGCGAAGATCGGACGTTGTCGCATACACTGAACTCACTGATTTTTCACTATGTATGGGAGTGGCAGATTTGAATGCAAAAGGGGATAATGAAATTTTTCTTATGCCAACCTCTTGGGGTAGTTGAACAAAATGACAGAATTTGAAATAAATAGTCCGCTGCTTCATCTCGCTTTGCTTGAAACGCTAAAGCGAGACGATATAAAAGATGAAATAGATTTGTTTCTACCCTTTATTGCAGTAACTGCATCAGAAATTGGCAAGTCAGTTATAAATGAGAGTGATATACAGGATAAGCTCCAGCAGAGTTTTGGGTTTAAGCCTCCATTGGCCGCGGTGAAGGTCTTGATGACACGAGCTAAAAAAAGAGGACTTCTAATCCGCGAAAATTATGCTTTTATTCCTGTTCACGATAAAATAACTGAATGGAAAAATGGCTTCGAGCATAAAAAAGAAGATGTGGAAACATCCCTTGCAAGTCTCAAACAAGAATTTATCCGTTTTACGGAGACCAACTTTTCGAAAAAACTCTCTGGCAGTGAAGCTGAAAAACTAATTACCGAGTTTATTGAAGTGAATGTCAGCAGCGTGATTAGCCACAGAGCTTATCAAAGAATGGAACTTGCTGATCGCATTAAAAACACTAACCATGTTATCGCATCTTTTATAAGTCACATTCATCGCAATCAGCCTGGAGTGCTTGAGCATTTCAGTCGGTGTGTCAAAGGAATGTTACTAGCTAATTATCTATTTTATGCGGATAAAGCTACAGACAAGAAATCCTATAAAGGAATTACCGTTTACCTTGACTCTCCTATAGTCATAGGAATGCTAGGATACAGCGGACGCCAAGCCAAAGAAGCATATACAGACTTTTTGAACCTTTTGAAATCACTAGGAATTGAAATTGTTATTTTTGACCGCACGCTTAGTGAAATCGAGGGTCTGCTTTACGCCTGGAAAAATGACATTTCACGGAAACGTTATGAACGTTTTAATACGAAAACGTTAGAATGGTTGAGGGCGCAAGGTTATGACGCAGAACGTATTGATACTGATCTTAAGCTTTTAGAAAGTAACATCTCTAAACTTGGTATCGATATTAAGCTCGGTTTTAGTCCTAAGGCAATGTATCAATGTGATGAAGCAAAACTGCAAAGTGCTATTGGTAGAGCTTTTCGGCGAGATAAAAATCTAGAGCACGATACTGTTTGCATTTCCCGTGTACACAATATGCGGGAAGGTAAAATAATTAATAACCTCAGTCAGTCTTTTAGTGTTTTTGTCACCCCCAATACTGGCCTAGTCAAGGAGGCTAATGATTTTTTCCGACATGAAACTAACCGCCAGGCTATTCCTGTGGTCGTTTCAGAACAATGGATGACAGCCATGTTCTGGCTAAAAAAACCGGACATTTATGCTCGGCTGCCTCAAGAGCAGCTTCTTTCAACAGCCTACAGCTTATTGTATACCGATGATCGCTTCTGGGAAGCTTTCATCGGTCGTCTTGAGAAACTTGAAAAACGCGGAGATATTACTCAGGATGAATTTCTTCAAATCCGCTGGGATAGTGATCTTCTCCGACTTGTCCATGATGTTTCTGTTGATGTAGGAGAAGATTTTTCCGAGGAAGATGTTTTCGACGTTGTTAATACTATCAAGAGAAAACATGAGGAAAAACATCAAAGTGATATGGCAGAACTTGAAGACCGCAGTCGCTCTGAAATTGAGACTGTACGTCAAGAAGCATCTACGCAACTTCAGGCCATTAGTCAGGAAAAACAAGTTGCGGAGGTAAGAATTGAATCTCTAGAGCGCAAAATACGTAAGGTGAGTGCGTTTCTGGCTGGATCAATAGCCTGGTTTTTCAGTGGATTGCTTGTTTTCGCTCTTTGTCTGGCAGCTGTGAAAGGTATTCCTGATGAAATGCAGCCAGCTTTGTTCAAAAGCGAACTATTTAAAGGTAATCTAGTCGGGCTTACCATAGTCATTACCTTAATATTCGGATTGATAAGCAGCGTTACAGGGATAGATTTAGCTGTTTGCCATAAGTACATAAAAGCAAGAATGGAAAAATGGTTTTTGTCCTTATTTAATTAACTTTTACGACATGGTTAGGTTGTTAATCAGTTCGACCTAACCACACATTTTTAGATTTTAAGGTAGGATAAACGTCCGCTTCTGGCACAGAGCTGCTGTTGCAGCCCTGACAACCTTAGACCTCTATCGATTCAGAAATCTCTAACGCATCATCGACTTCAATGCCCAGATAACGGACTGTGCTTTCCAGATTCTTATGACCCAACAGAAGTTGAATCAACCGAAGATTCTTGGTTTTCTGTTTCCACCTGGCAGTACAGCCAGGCGATGAGGAAAGCAAGTGGGACCGCCTCACGTCCCGCAGAAGACGGTTCATGAATCCCGCTCAGTCCTGGTATTGTGAAAAGCCCCTTTCCGCAAGGAAGGGGGCAGTTCAGAAAGACGGAGATATAAGGGGGGTCCGCTAACGGCCCGCATTCCCCCTCTCTTCAGAAGAAGCCAGGCAGGCGGTAAGGCGTCGCTTTATTTGACCTTTCTTATCGCCTTCGGCTGTTTTACAGACTTTTTGGATGCCTGTGTCTTCAGCTTTTCAATATACGAGTTCACATTCCGGGCTCGCCGTACTGCTCTCGTCCCCACTGCAACGCAGTATTAATCAACCTCTCCAGCAGTTGTTGCGCCTGCTGCCCTTTCTCCGGAAGATAAGCAAAACTCTCCTCATCCATATAGCAGCACTGGGCCATTTCTAGCTGAACAGCATGAATATGGTTGACGGGATCGCCATAGTGACGGGTGATATATCCGCCCTTAAAGCGGCCATTGAGTATCCGGCTATACTGCGGGAACGCATTGCAGCTTGCCAGCAGCGCCTGGCTGAGCTGCGTCGAACAGCTGGCGCCGTCCGCCGTACCAAAGTTCAGATCCGGCAGGCGCCCTTCAAACAAGCGCGGCACCACGGACTTGATCGAGTGCGCATCCCACAACAGCGCATAGCCAAATTTCTCACGCAGGCGTGCCAGTTCAGCGGCAAGCGCCTGGTGATAAGGCTGCCAGACCTGTTTTAGTATCGAGTCCTTCGCCGCCGCGTCAGGCGCACCGCCCGGCACGAACAGGGCTTCGCCGTCAAAAAAGATATCGGTAAACAGCCCGGTTGTCGCCGTGCTGTAAAGCGGTTTATCATCCGCCGGGCGATTGATATCCACCACATAGCGGGAATAGCGGGCGCATAACGTGCTGGCCCCCATGTCCGCGATGGTCTGATAGAGCAAGGGAATATGCCAGTCGGTATCTTCCAGACGCTTCGCCCTCGGCGTGAGCCCCTGGGCGACTTCGGGGGTTAATAACGTTCCCGGGTGGGGCATACTGACCAGCAGCGGCAGGTTCCCCTGCTGCAAATCAAACGCCTTAATCACAATAAACCTCCTTACCTTGATAAATCACCTGTTTCGAAAGGGAGCCTCCCAGCCAGTAGCTTAGCTCCGCCGGATAAGCGATATCCCACGCCACGAAGCTGGCCTCTTTTCCGGCTTCCAGAGAACCACAAACGGTATCCAGCCCCAGCGCCTTCGCGCCGTTAAGCGTCACGCCAGCCAACGCCTCTTCCGGCGTCATGCGGAATAGCGTACAGGCCATATTCATCATCAGACGCAGGGACAACACCGGCGAGGTGCCGGGATTTAAATCGCTGGCGAGGGCAATCGGCACCCGGTACTGACGCAGCAGATCCAGCGGCGGTAGCTGTTTCTCACGCAGGAAGTAATAGGCGCCCGGCAGCAGCACCGCCACCGTCCCATGGCGTGCCATTGCGGCGATATCTTCTTCGCACAAATATTCCAGATGATCCGCCGACAGCGCATGGTAGCGAGCGGCCAACGCCGCCCCATGCTGTAGCGTTAGCTGTTCAGCATGGAGCTTCACTGGCAGCCCCAGTTCCCGGGCCTTCTGAAAGACCCGCTCCACTTGCGAGGGCGAAAATGCCAGGTGTTCGCAGAACGCATCCACCGCATCCACCAGCCCTTCCTGATGCAGTTCCGGCAGCAGTCGTTCGCAAATATAGTCAATCCAGGCATCCGCCCGCTCCTGATACTCGACGGGCACCGCATGGGCCGCCAGGCAGGTACTGCGCACGGTCAGCGGCAATATGTCGCCTAAACGGCGGATCGCCCGCAGCATTTTACGTTCGTTAGCCAGATCCAGGCCGTAGCCGGATTTGATCTCCAGCGCCGTTACGCCGTCCCGGCACAGCTCCCGGATACGCTGCCGCGCGCTCTCCAGCAACTGGCTTTCGCTGGCCTGTCGCGTGGCGTTGACTGTACTGGCGATCCCGCCGCCGCCAGCCGCGATCTCCGCATAGCTCGCCCCCTTGAGACGCATTTCAAATTCCCGGGCCCGGTCGCCGCCAAACACCGCGTGGCTATGACAATCCACCAGTCCCGGCGTGACCACTCTGCCCTGCAAATCCACCCGCTGCGCAACGGGTAAGTCCGGCAATTCTGCCCGGTTCCCGACCCATAACAGCACTGCGCCGTCGGTCAGCATCGCGCCATCGTCAAGCAACTGATAATGCCCTGCGGCCATGGTGGCGATCCGGCAGTTGTGCCAAAGGGTATACATGGCGCTCTCCTTTAACGACTGATGGCGGCGCCAGCCGCCGCTGCGGACTGCGCTTTGCGCAGGACATAGTAGAGCCCCGCCGGTAGCGCCAGCCCAATAAGCCAGGAGATATCGATACCGCCCAGCATCTTCACGAATGGGCCGGAATAGAATCCACTATCAATAAACGGCGTCTGTACCGCCACTCCAACGAGATAAACCCCGAGCCCCGTCACATTCCACGCCCGATATTTCCCGTTCGGATCGTTCAGCGCCTCCATGTCTATCGCCTGATGGTTGAAGAAATAGTAATCCACCAGGTTAATCGCGCTCCACGGTGTAAAGAAAGTCAACAGGAACAAAAGGAAGGATTTAAAAGCCGACAGGAAAGAGTGTTGCCCGATAATCGCGATAGCGGTCGCCAGGGTAATAATCATCGCCAGCACCAGCAGACGTACCGACTGGCTTACGCGCACTCGCTGCTTCCCGCAGCTGTACACCGTCGCCAGGCACATCAGGCTGCCGTAGGCATTCAGGGTATTGATCGTCAGTTTACCAAACGCGATGCTCAGATATAACAGCGTGGCAATCGCGCCGGTGCCGCCCAGGCCGACGATATAGTCCACCTCATGACCGACCAGTTTTCCCTGAGAGAGAGCGGCAGCCAGCACCCCGACGGTCATGGCGATTTGCGCGCCAATCACCGAACCGCTCCCGACGGCGAAAAAGACCTTCCCGGGAGAGGTGCTGCGTGGTAGATAGCGGGAATAATCGGCAACATAGGGGCCAAAGGTGATCTGCCAGGAAGCCGCAAGGCCGGTGGCGGTTAAAAACGTACTCCAGCTAAAGGGTCGGATACTCAGCAGGTCGCCAATAGCCGGAAAGGAACTGATTTTCCACAGCAGGTAGATAAACGCGATAATCCCCACCAGGCTCGCCAGCTTACCCAACAGGTGGATCAAACGATAGCCGACATAGGCGATAACCAGCGTGGCGGCAGCAAAAAGCAGAATGCCGCTGGTTTCCGTAGTATGGAAAACCGCTGAGATCGCCTGGCCGGACAGCACCGCCCCGGTGGCGATAAAGCCAAGGTACATCAGGCAGACCAGCAGAATCGGCAGGCAGGCGCCGTAGACGCCGAACTGTACCCGGCTGCTGATCATCTGTGGTATCCCCAGCTGCGGCCCTTGCGCGGCATGCAATGCCATCACAATCCCACCGGCAATCTGCCCCAGCATAAGACCGGCCAGCGACCAGAAAACATCCCCGCCGAATACAATAGTTAATGCGCCAGTGACCATGGCGGTGATTTGCAGGTTAGCCCCCAGCCACAGGGTGAACTGGCTAAAAATGCTACCGTGGCGTTCACCGTCAGGGATGGGTTCAATAGAACGTGTTTCGATGTATGTTGTGTTGTTATTATTCATGGCAGCACTCCGGTGAGGCGAAGGGGATACATTGCCCCCTTCGCCGGAGAAATTAGTCCGCAATCATTGGCAAGTTGAGTCCTTGCTCTCTGGCGCATTCAATCGCGATGTCATAACCCGCATCCGCATGGCGCATCACACCGGTGGCCGGGTCGTTGCTCAGCACCCGGGCGATGCGCTCCGCCGCTTCATCGCTGCCGTCGCATACAATGACGACGCCGGAGTGCTGGGAGAAGCCCATCCCTACGCCGCCGCCATGGTGCAGGGAAACCCAGGTCGCGCCACTGGCGGTATTCAGCAGCGCGTTCAGCAACGGCCAGTCGGAGACCGCGTCGGAGCCGTCCTGCATCGCTTCCGTTTCGCGGTTAGGGCTGGCAACGGAGCCGGAGTCAAGATGATCGCGGCCGATCACGATCGGTGCCGACAGCTCGCCGCTGCGGACCATTTCGTTAAACGCCAGGCCCAGCCGGGCGCGCTGTCCCAGGCCGACCCAGCAGATCCGGGCCGGCAGCCCCTGGAAGCTGATGCGCTCTCTGGCCATATCCAGCCAGTGGTGAAGGTGTTCGTCATCGGGTATCAGCGCTTTAACTTTCGCGTCGGTGCGGTAGATATCCTGCGGATCGCCGGAAAGCGCCGCCCAGCGGAATGGGCCAATTCCCCGGCAAAACAGCGGACGAATATAGGCGGGAACAAAGCCTGGGAAGTCAAAAGCGTTTTCCACCCCCATCTCTTTCGCCATCTGGCGGATGTTGTTGCCGTAATCGAAGGTGGGAATGCCCTGCTGCCTGAAGGCGAGCATGGCTTTAACGTGTTCGGCCATTGAGGCTTTCGCCGCGTGGATCGTCTCCACCGGGTGGGACTGCGCGCGAGCGCGGTAGTCTTCCCAGCTCATGCCCAGCGGCAGATAACCGTTGAGGGGATCGTGTGCGCTGGTCTGGTCGGTCACCATATCCGGGCGCACGCCGCGTCTTACCAGCTCCGGTAAAATTTCCGCCGCGTTGCCATGCAGCGCGATGGATACCGCTTCTCCTTTTGCGGTATAGCGGGCGATGCGGGCCAGGGCGTCATCCAGGTCGCTCGCCTGCTCATCGACATAGCCGGTACGCAGACGGAAGTCGATACGCGACTGCTGGCATTCAATATTCAGCGAACAGGCTCCCGCCAGGGTTGCGGCCAGCGGCTGAGCGCCGCCCATGCCCCCCAGACCCGCAGTCAGCACCCAGCGTCCGCGCAGGCTACCGTTATAGTGCTGGCGCCCGGCTTCCACAAACGTTTCGTAAGTGCCCTGAACAATGCCCTGGCTGCCGATGTAGATCCATGAGCCGGCCGTCATTTGCCCGTACATCGCCAGACCTTGTGCATCAAGCTCGTTGAAGTGCTCCCAGTTTGCCCAGTGCGGTACGAGGTTGGAGTTGGCGATCAGCACCCGCGGGGCGTTGTCGTGGGTTTTGAAAACCCCCACCGGTTTACCGGACTGGATCAACAGCGTTTCATCATCATTGAGCTGCTTCAGGGTCTCAACGATCTTGTCGTAGCATTCCCAGTTGCGGGCCGCCCGGCCAATACCGCCGTACACCACCAGCTCTTTTGGATTTTCGGCGACATCAGGATCCAGGTTGTTCATCAGCATGCGCAGCGGCGCCTCTGTGAACCAACTTTTTGCGTTCAGCTTAGTGCCTCGCGGGGCTCTGATTTCAACATCGCGAAAACGGGTTGCTTGTTTACTCATGCGCTTTACCTTCTTATCCGTTACCTGTCATATGTTAATTAATTGTTAGTTTTGTTATTTGCATTTTAATTGTATATACATGATAAGCATATTGGATGCCAGGTTAGAAATTAATTTATAAAATCAATAAAATTCAACAAATTAACATAAAAACAGAAGGACATACTGCGCTATACACTCGTGAACACACCGTGATAATGGGCCATTATGGTGCAAAAATACAGCTCTTCGCCTTATTTTTGTGCACCAAAACATCACAAAAAGATAACACCAGTGCATTTTCTACCTCGTCATGACTTCTTATCTCGCCATAGACAGCAGTACCAGATAACGCAAACACACCCTAATCAATTGTTTTAAAATCACTAAATAACCATTTCATTGCATACCCCTCTGGCAGTGGCACAAGTTTTGCTAGTTGTACATACAAGATTATACATAGCAGCATTTTGTCGCGTGACTCCCCTGTATTCGGGAACACCACACACAACAATCAGAGGCGTGAAGATGATTACCTTCCAGAATGTGACTAAGCACTACGACAACGGTTCGGTCGTAGTAGATGGCCTTAGCCTGGTAGCGCCGGGGGGCAAAATTACGGTATTTGTCGGCCCTTCGGGCTGTGGAAAAACCACCTCATTGCGGATGATTAACCGGTTAGTGGAACCGTCATCGGGCCGGATCCTGCTTAACGGCGAAGCCACCGAGCAAATGGATATCGTGCAACTGCGCCGCCGTATTGGCTATGTCATTCAAAATGCAGGTTTATTCCCCCACAAAAACATTATCGATAACATTGCCACCACCGCGATTCTCAACGGCGCCGCCAAAAGTAAAGCCAGAGCCAGAGCCGGGGAATTACTGGAAGTCGTCGGTCTGGATCCGCAAATCGCCAAACGCTTCCCCTGGCAGCTTTCCGGAGGCCAGCAGCAGCGCGTGGGCGTTGCCCGCGCCCTGGCGGCAGACCCGGAGTTTATGTTGATGGACGAACCGTTCAGCGCGGTCGACCCGGTGGTCCGCGAACAGCTGCAGGAAGAGTTTTTGCGTATTCAGAAAGAGGTGAGCAAAACCATCATTATGGTCACTCACGATATTGATGAAGCCATGAAGCTCGGCGACCTGGTCGCGGTACTTAAACCTGGCGGCAAGCTGGCGCAGATGGCCTCCCCAGGCAAACTGCTCAATACGCCGCAAAACGCCTTTGTGGCGGACTTTATCGGCAAAGACAGAGGCTATCGCAAACTGAGTTTCCACGCCGCCGACACAGAAACCGGGTTACGCGACGAGCCCTATGCCGAGCTGGACTGTTCCTTCGAGCAGGCCAAAGAGATGGCCATCGACCGCTGGCTGCTGGTTACCCAAAACGGCAAAGCGTTTGGCTGGTTCGACACCCATCAGCCGGCAACAGCGATTACCCACGACAACATCAATCTGGGGGCGACGTTCCACCAGCAGGGGAGCCCGTTGCGCCATTTGCTGGACGCTGCGCTGAGCTCGCCCAACCATCGGGCCGTGATCGTCGATGAACGGCAAATCCCGCTGGGGACCATCCACCTCGATCAAGTACTCGACATGTGTAAATCCACGCGCCAGGAGGGAGCATGAGATTCGATTGGCTATGGGCGCAGAGCGATAAAATCTTCAACCTGTTTCTCTGGCACAGCTATCTCGCAATTGTGCCGGTAGTGATAGGGTTAATTCTGGCGATCCCTGTCGGCTGGGGCATTCACCACCTGCCATCGGTCAAGTCGGCGATCGTTAACCTGTTTGGCCTACTCTATACCATTCCGTCACTGGCGCTGTTTGTGCTGCTGCCCCCGCTGCTCCACACGCAGATTCTGGACCCCATTAATGTTGTGGTCGCACTGACCATCTACAGCTTTGCGCTACTGGTTCGCACCGTCTGCGACGGGCTGGACTCCGTATCGGCCGATACCCGTCAGTCCGCGGCAGCGCTCGGGTATAAACCCGCTCAGCAGTTTTTCCAGATCGACCTGCCGCTGGCCGTGCCGGTGATTGGTTCCGGCCTGCGCGTTGCCGTGGTGTCTAACGTCAGTATCGTTTCCGTCGCGGCATTAATTGGCGCACCGCAGCTCGGCTCGCTGTTTACCCTGGGCTTCCAGCTGCAATTTCTGACGCCCATCATCGCCGGGATCGCGCTCAGCATCATTCTGGCGCTGCTGCTGGATATGCTGGTGGTTTACGCCACTCGTCAACTCAGCCGCTGGCAACCTCAGAGAGGATAATTATGCTTACCTGGTTTATGGATCCCATCCACTGGTTTGGTGAGGGCGGCATTTTCCCCCTTCTGGCGCAGCACATCAGCTATAGCGCTGTCGCTCTGGCGATCGCCTTTATCATCGCGTTTCCCGTCGGCTGCTACACCGGCCATACCGGTAAAGGGGAAGGCCTGCTCATCGGTACCACCAACGCCCTGCGCTCCCTGCCCTCATTTGGGCTGATTATTCTGCTGGTGATTTTACTTTCCGGCGAGTTTGAGTCCGATATGGCCTTTATTCTGCCCTGTATTCTGGTGCTGGTGGCGCTGGCGCTCCCGCCGATTGCGCTGGGTGTGCATGCGGGTATTCGCGCGCTCGATCCCTATGTCCTTGATGCCGCTCGCGGCATGGGGATGACGCGGCTGCAGATCCTGCTACAGGTGGAGTTGCCCTGCGCGCTTCCGCTGATCCTCTCCGGCGTGCGCAGCGCCACGTTGCAGATTATTTCCACCGCCACCATCGCAGCCTATGTCTCGCTGGGGGGATTCGGACGTCTGATTATTGACGGACGCGCGGCGAACGATTTCAGCCAGATGATCGCCGGCGCCATGCTGGTGGCGCTACTGGCTTTACTGATCGACTGCTTGTTCTCTTTCTCGCAAAAAATAGTCGTTTCACCCGGTATTACCCGGCGTATTAAAAACCCATAACCTCATTCCACTGCTCAAAAGGATACCTCAATGAATATGAAAAAACGTATTTTGACGCTGTGTTCAGCGCTGCTGCTGTCGGCGACCTCATCGGCCTGGGCCGCGCCGAAAGTCATTGTCGGTTCTGCAGACTTCCCGGAAAGCCAACTGCTGGGCACCATTTATGCGGGTGCGTTAGAAGCGCAAAATATCCCGGTGGAGAAAAAGCTGAACATCGGCAGCCGCGAAGTGTATATCCCGGCGCTGCTGGACGGTTCCATCACGCTGATCCCGGAATACAGCGGCGCGCTGTTGAGCTATCTGGATGCGAAAAATGCGGCACACGGTAGTGAGGACGTCGCCAGAGAGCTGGCCGCTAAGCTGCCGGAGAAAGTTAAAATGTTGCAGATCTCCCAGGCTCAGGATATCGACGTTCTGGCCGTGACGCAGAAAACCGCCGATAAATATAAACTGAAAACCATCGCCGATTTACAGCCTGTTGCCAGCCAGCTGGTGCTGGGCGGCCCGGCGGAATGGAAAACCCGCCATGAGGGGCTCTCCGGCCTGCGCGACGTGTACGGGCTGAACTTTAAGAGTTTTAAAGTGCTGGACGTCGGCGGGCCGCTGACGCTCAGCGCCATGAAAAATAACCAGGTCCAGGTCGCCGATCTGCTTTCAACCTCGCCAGCAATCAAAAAAGATAGCCTTGTCGTGCTGGAAGACACAAAACATCTGTTCGCGGCGCAAAATATTGTGCCAATCGTCGCCAGTGAAGCGCTGAATGACGCCGTGACCACCACGCTGAACAAAGTCTCTGCTCAGCTAACGACTGAAGATCTGATCGACATGAACGAGCAAATTGCCGAATTTGTCAGCATCGACGATATCGCGCATCAGTGGCTGGTAAAACACGGATTTAGCCAATAAGGTCGCAGACATGACAACTCCTCTGAACGGCAGCATTACCCTCGGGCAGGCACCGGGTACTGTGGATGAGATAGTGCGGATTGCCGACGGCGCGCCGATCGCGCTGGAGAAGGCCGCGCTGGATAATATGGCGCGGGTCAGCAGCCGTATCCAGCGCGCCATTGAACAAGGCCAGGTAATCTACGGGCTGACGACCGGCGTCGGCGATCTGGTCACCACCCGGCTTTCCCCGGACAGGATGACGGATACTCAGCTGAATATGCTGCGCAGCCACGCCTGCGGAGTCGGTCCGGACCTGACGGTGCGTGAAGTGCGGGCCATGATGGCGGTGACGTTAAAATCCCTGCTGCAGGGATACAGCGGCGTTACCCCGGCGCTGGCGCAGCGTATCGCCGATATGTTGAACCGTCAGGTCACGCCGTGGTCACCCGCCGGCGGCTCCGTCGGTTACCTGATTGCCACCGCCCATATCGGCCTTGCGGTCTTCGGCGAGGGCAAATGCTGGTATCAGGGAGAACTGCTGCCGGCGCAACAGGCGCTGACGCGGGCAGGTATCCCGCCCTATGTTCCCGGCCCCAGAGAGGGTCACGCGTTGGTCGGCGGCACCTATGAGATCACCGCGCTGGGCTGCCTGGCCGTGGCGGATTTCCAGCGTCTGCTCCCCGTCGCCGATATGGCGGGCGGGATGTGCCTCGAGGCCATGCGGGGCAATACGCGCGGCTACGATGCCCGCCTGCACGCCCTGCGCCCTCATCCCGGACAGCAGGAAACCGCGCAAAACCTGCGCCGCCTGCTGAAAGGCAGCGAGATCCTGGCGCGTTATCGCGACCACCGGGTTCAGGACGCGCTTAGTTTACGCTGTATCCCCCAGATCCACGGCGCGGTGCGCGACCAGCTGACCCACTGTCGTCAGATTATGACCATCGAACTCAATTCGGTGACCGATAATCCGCTGTTTCTGGTAGAAGAAGACAGGCTTATCGTGATGCCAGGGGGCAACGGTCACGGTGCGCCAACGGCGCTGGCGCTGGATGCGCTGGCCGTTGCGATTGCCCAGTTGAGCACCGCTTCCCAGGCCCGTTGCGACCGAATAACCAATACGCATCTCAGCGGGCTGCCGGCCTTTCTTATCTCGCCGGATTCGGGGTACTCCGGGATGATGATCCCACCCTACGTCGCCGCTGCGCTGGCGGGCGATAACCGCAGTCTGGCCGGCCCGGCCAGTATCCACACGGTATCCACCTGCGCCGGTCAGGAAGATCATGTCAGCATGGGGGTTGCCGCCGCACGTAAAGCGCTTAAGGCGGTAGAAAACGCCGTGGACATCGTCGCCATCGAACTGCTGTGCGCCTGTCAGGCGCTGGAGTTCCATCGCCCGCTGCGTGCCGCCGTGGGCAGCGAGGCGACGCTGGAGAGAGTGCGTCAGGCGGTGCCGTTCCGGGATAAAGATACGCTGCTCTACCCCGATATACATGCGCTACGCGCCCTGATTAATCAGGGCGAACTCAGCGCGATGCTGCAGGCATTGTGCGAAGAGGAGTGACAACAGGCGCCGCAGGAGGAACCTGCGGCGTGATTAAAGGGGAACCAGCGTGATGCGGGCCAGACGCGCGCCCGGAGAGTCCTGGATAACCAGCGCTACCGCTTCATCCACCAGCAGACTGTCGTAATGTTCCAGTAAATAGCGTTGGTCGCCGATGCTCACCCGCAACGCGGGCCCGGCATTAAACAATATCCGCAGTCCGCCCTGATGCGACCACGTCCCCGCCCCGCACCAGCTCACCGTCGCCCGCAGAGCGGCTTCCCGGTAAATCACATTAAAATCCAGCAGCGGGCCGCCGACAATCTCACAGGATACGCCGCTCGCGCCGTTAAACCCCAGCGCCTGGAAAGGCGCAATCAATGAGCTGCGCTGCCCATCGATTGTCAGGTACATCCCGCCGCCTTCCAGCACGCTGATATTGCGCAGGTAGCCGGGAAATGCGGAGAACGGACCAGGCTGGCGAATGGTCGCCAGGGAAATACGCCAGTCATATTCCCCCGCTTCCGGATAGCGGGCCACTTCGCGCGTCACGCCCTGGCCGTTTTTCCAGGGCATTTCCGTATACAACCCGGCAGGGAGCAGACGGATCATTTGCGCATGCTCCCTTCCAGGCGGTAACGCGGACCGGGATAGACCAGGCGCACGCTGGTGACGATTTTCTTCTCCTGACGGCCGGTCCACGTCCGACGATTGACCAGCAGACAAGGCGTATGTTCATCAATTTCCAGGTAAACACACTCGGCCCGCGTGACGTTGACCGCTTCAATAACGTGTTCGCCTTCAACAATCGGCGCAATTGAGGAGAGATAGGCGTTCGGCGTGATACGTGTAAAATCCTGCTGCAGGTAGTCCGGCACAACCTGCATATTCACCAGTCGGTCTTCCAGCATAACCGGTACGCCATTTTCATAATGGCAAATCAGCGAATGGTACAGACCGCAACCCTGCTGCATGCCAAAGCTGAACGCCTGCTGGGCATCGGCTTCGATTTCCGTCAGTCTGAAGACTCTGGCGTGGTGGCGATGGCCACGGCTGGCGATTTCGTCAGCGATATTGTTAATGTCCAGCAGCGCCGACTGGCCGCGAATTTCGGCGACAAAAGTACCGACCCCCTGCATCCGCACCAGCAAGCCCTCCGCGGTCAGTTCTCGCAACGCGCGGTTAATCGTCATTCTGCTATAGCCAAACAGCGTGACCAGTTCGCTTTCAGAAGGAACACGGTAATTCGCGGGCCATGCCCCGCTGTGGATCTTGGTTTTGATCATGGCCTTTACCCTTTCATAAAAGGGGGCGGGATGTTCAAGTAACTCATCCATGGAATCCGAATTTGACAGGTCGTTACGCGCCATTAACCATTCCTCATATGCTGACGTTGTCAGTTTACTCTATGACCTGTTAGATGTATATATATGTACATGTATATACATTAGCACTGATAATAAGGTGGTAAAATGGCAGTCTGGTTGGCAGAAAAAGCGCTGTTGCCTGATGGCTGGGCAAATAATGTCGGCATAACCGTGTCCGAAGAAGGCATCATAACCGCGCTGGAAAAGAACGCAGCGCCGAATCCGCAGGCGACGCGCATCAAAGGGGTCGTCGTGCCGGGTATGCCGAACCTGCACTCCCATGCCTTCCAGCGGGCGATGGCCGGGTTAACGGAGGTGGCGGGAAACCCGTCGGATAGCTTCTGGACCTGGCGGGATCTGATGTACAGGCTGGTAGATAAAATTACGCCAGAACAGCTGGAAACCATCGCCAGCTATCTGTACATCGAAATGCTCAAAGCCGGGTACACCTCGGTCGCCGAATTCCACTATCTGCATCACAGCAGCAGCGGCGCGCCTTATGAAGAGCGGACGGAATTAGCGCTGCGTATCGCCAGCGCGGCGAAACATACCGGCATCGGCCTGACGCTGCTGCCCGTCCTGTACAGTTACGCCGGGTTTGGCGCGCAGCCGCCCTCCGTTGGACAGCGCCGCTTTATCAACGATAGCGACAGCTACCTGACAATGTACGAGTCGCTCACATCGCGGCTGGCCGGCGAGCCAATGCAGCGCACCGGTCTGTGCTTCCACTCATTACGGGCCGTTACGCCGGAGCAGATTGGCGCCATTCTGGACTGCCATCCTGGCCAGCAGCCGATTCATATTCATATTGCTGAACAGCAAAAAGAGGTGGATGACTGCCTGGCCTGGTCCGGCGAACGCCCGGTGGAGTGGCTGTACAACCATCTCCCCGTGGATTCGCGCTGGTGCCTGATCCACGCCACTCATCTGACGCCTCAGGAAACGATGAAGATCGCCACATCCGGTGCGGTGGCCGGCCTGTGCCTGACCACCGAAGCCAATCTCGGCGATGGCATATTCCCTGGCCCACAATATCTGGAGCATAACGGCGTCTGGGGAATTGGTTCCGACAGCCACATTAGCGTCAGCGTCAGCGAGGATTTACGCTGGTTCGAATACGGGCAGCGCCTGATAGCCCAGCGCCGTAACCGGCTCATCGTCCCAGGCGAACCTCACGTCGGTAACGTGCTGTATCAAGGGGCGCTACGAGGCGGCGCCAGAGCGCTGGGCCAAAACATTGGCCAGCTAAGCGTAGGATATCGGGCCGATCTGGTCGTATTGGATAGCCAGAATCCCTTTATCGCCAGCGCAGAAGACCAGATGCTGCTCAACCGCTGGATCTTCGCCTGCTCATCTAATCCCATTACCGCGGTGATGACTGGCGGACGCTGGGTGATTGAGGATGGGCATCACCATAAAGAAGAATCTGTCTCACAGGCATTTATTCAGGTAATGAAAGATCTTGCAGCCTGATATCGAAAAAAGCGGTTCACCGACGGTGAACCGTTTTGTTTTCGGATGTATTCAAAGTAAAAGCCTCAGGCGATTCACTGAATCCAATAAGCCAGCCCCGCGGCGAAGAGCATTGAAAGCAGGACCGATGCCAGGCCAGGCAGCAGAAAAGGGTGATCGATAATATGTCGGCCCAGTCTGGTGGAGCCGGTATCATCCAGCTCTACCGCCGCCAGCAGCGTCGGATAGTTTGGCAGAATAAAAAGAGAAGCCGTTGCCGGGAAGCAGGCAACCAAAATAGCCGGGGCAACGCCCATACTCAGCGCGGCGGGGAATAAAATTTTTGTGGAGGCCGCCTGAGAATACAAGAAGCATGAGGCCGCCATAATAATAATGGCCAGCATCATGGGCGAATCCAGCAAGTGTGACGAGACCGCGCTTTGCAACCACTGTTGATTACTGTCCATAAAGGTTGAACCCAGCCAGGCGACGCCGAGAATACAGATGCAGGAGGTCATCCCGGTTTTAAACACCGAGCCGGACGGGACCTTGTGTACGTTAACCCGGCAGCACACCACAATCAGCAGCGCAACCCCCATCATCACCCCTACCCGCGCCTGTCCGCTGCTCATGACCGGATGGGCAATCAGCCCGAGTTTCGGACTGGTGACAATCGCATAAACCAGCACCACAACCAACCCGATGATAAAAATCAGCACCGAACGACCGGCACAGGGCGGGATCGCCCGCGCAGTCCTTGCCTGCACCTGAACCGGATTGTCATTGAGCCGATCCTGCTGGCGGATCCTGTCCCAGCACAGGTAAAAAACGGAGGTGACCAGCAGCGCCAGAAAGGTGGACGGGATTGATACCGCAATAAGCTCAATATAGCCCCAGCCAGAATGGCCCTTTTCCAGAATCCCCGAGAAGAAAATCACCGCCGCAGAAATGGGCGACGCCACAATGCCCAGCAAAGAGGCGCCGACCGAAAGAGCAAGCGCCCGGGTGGGTTTTATATTGTTCTCTTTCGCCACGCCGACAATAACCGGCATACAGGCAAAAGAGACCTGCCCGGTGCTGGCCATCATGGTTAATAGCCAGGTGGAAAGCGGCGCGGTGATGACTAACAATCGCGGATAGCGGCGCAGCAGGCGCTCGGTGAGGTCAACAAGGTATTCAATACCGCCGGCCTCCTGCATGGCGGCAATCGCCACGATCACCACCATGATAAATACGATAACCAGCATCGGCATATCACCCGGCGTGGCGCCGAGCGCGCTGAGGACAATCACGCCGGCGCCGCCGGCAAACCCCACGCCGATCCCCCCGACCCGCATGCCGATGTACAGAAACAGCAGCACCACCAGAAACTGAACCAATATCATATATTGCCTCCACGGCTCCCTGTCCGGCATTAACCCTTTACATGATTAAATGGCCTGCAAGTCCTGGCCGCCGGGCAAACGCGCTCTCACCCTGTTTTTGGATACAAACGATAACTTATCGCGCTACCGCGGCATCGCTGCGCACGCTATTCATCAGGCATCCGATCTGCTCAATCTCGACTTCCACCCTGTCCCCGGGCTGCATAAAGAGCGGCGGGGTACGTTTTTTTCCGATGCCTCCGGGCGTGCCGGTCAGAATGACATCTCCCGGAGAGAGCGCGCTGAAGGTGCTGATATACGCAATGAGTTCGGCAATTGAATACAACATGCTGCCCGTATTATCCTGCTGCACCGTCTGGCCATTCAGCCGGGTGGTAATATTCAGATTTTGCGGGTCGGGGATAGCGTCCGCGGTCACCAGCCAGGGGCCGAAGCCGCCCGTCGCTGGCCAGTTTTTGCCGCCGGTAAAGCAGGCATGCTGCCAGTCGCGCACGGAGCCATCCATATAGCAGCTGTAGCCGGCAACATAATGCAGCGCCTCCTGCTCTGGTATATTGCGTCCTCCACGGCCCATCACCAGCGCCATTTCGCCTTCATAGTCAAACTGATTGCTGCGTTCCGGCTTGAGGAGCGGTGCCAGATGCCCGGTCTGTGAATCCGCAAAGCGGATGAATAGCACTGGGTTAGAGGGCTTCTCGTCACCGGCAGCGTTTTTATCGCGATAATTCACGCCAGCGCAGATAATTTTTTTCGGTTCAGTAATGACCGGCAGGAAAGCGATCTCGTCGAAAGAATAGTTCGCCTGTTTCGCAGACGGCGGCAGAGTATCAACAAGATGAAGATGCGGTATAAATTCCAGCAGGCTGCCATATTGAGGAAACCGCGCCTGCAGATCGATGACGCCGTCAGCGGTCGCCAGGCCATATTTGTTTTTATCATTAACGCGAAAGCTTAATAGTTTCATAAATCACCCAGCAATATACAGAGGTGAAAGCCCCGACGTTATGATGAAGAGCAGCAAAAAATACCGGGGCGAAGTAACCGATGATCCGCAATACAGTAAGCGATATCTCTGCATTGCGGATTAACAACAGACGCAGAATAAATTAACCGACGCGGCCCAGCTCAGCGGCGCGCATGGCGTCGTGGATCTCTTTTTCAGCGCCATTTTCGAGCGGCAGCAGCGGAGAGCGAACGGTGGCATGTTCAAGGATCCCGCGCGCAACCAGAGCATGTTTAAGGGCCACGGTACCTTCCATGTGCGAACCGCGGTGGTAGACGCTTTTGGTCACCGGCAGCAGTCGGTCGTGCAGCTCACGCGCTTTAACGTAATCGCCCGCTTTACCCGCCTTAATCATTTCAATTAACGGCTCAGGCGCGATATTGCCGTAGCCGACCAGGAAGCCATCCACATCAAAGGCGGTATGCAGCAGATATTCATCGTGGCAGCTTAAGATTTGCAGATCCGGACGCTCGCGGCGAATAACCGGAATTTCGGTATCCCAGCGGCGCATATTACGTACGCCATTCTTCATGGCAAATACGCCCGGCTGCGCGGAGATATCCAGCAGCGTTTTCAGGTTGTAGGTAGCTTTAGTGACATCCGGATACTGGAAAAGAATCAGCGGCAGGCCGCTTTCTTCGTACACCACGCGGTAGCGATCCTGAGGCGCGCCATCCTGATAGCCAAAGCGCAGCCAGCCGTGGGAAGGATAGAGCAAACCGGCGGATGCGCCGGCGGCAACGGCGCGCTTCGCCTCCAGCGCAGCCACTTCCGTCCCTTCCCCGGTGATGCCGGCAATAATCGGAAGCTTATCATCCACGGACTTCACAAACGCGCGGATCACATTCGCCTGCTCTTCCTGGGTCAGAAAAGTCCCCTCCCCTGCATGTCCCAGCACCACCAGACCTTTCACCCCGTCGATGCTGCCCAGCCAGCTGCCGAGGCGCTGAATGGCATCATAGTCTACGCGTCCATCGCGAGTGAAGGGTGTAACCGGAGCCGGAGTCAAACCTCTCAGATCGATGTTAATCATAAATATCCCCTTGATGAGTAAGCATTTGTTTACGGTTAAGCGATTCTTTGAAACGGAAGTGAAATCGTTTCTGCAATCGTTTTCACAACGTTGACATTGAACCTCAAAAATAAAACCGTCAACGCCATGTTGGTTAAAAATGCAACGCAGATCACAAACTAAACCGCGATCTGCATCCGGGATGAGATCCGTTATACAAAATTCAACCCTCCCCGCTTTCTCCTGGAAAGTCGGGGGAGGATCGCAGGGGGATTATTTACGTGGAGACGCGGTAGACTTACGGGGAATAAGGGAAGGCGTGGTAATCCGAATATTATTATTTATCTCTGGATTCAATAACATATCAACCGCATTGCTGGCGATATGCTCCAGCGGCGTTCTGACCGAGGTCAGCGCCACGGGCAGTCTGCTCACCAGGGGAATATCATTGTAACCGACCAGGGAGAGATCTTCGCCAATCACCAGCCCCTGCTGGTGCGCGGCCGCGAGGACGCCGATCGCCAGTTCGTCATTGACGGCAAATAGCGCGCTCGGGCGATGAGGCTGGCTGAGAATTTTCATTCCCTGCTGCTCCCCCGAGGCGATATTAAAATCTGAATGACAGCACCATTCCGCTTCGATCCTGAGCCCGGCTTCCTGCATTGCCCGCTCAAAGCCCTTACGCCGGTTGCGCGCGTTGGAGGCAAAATCAGGGCCGCCAATCAGGCCAATATCGCGGTGGCCTAAATCAATCAGGTGTCGGGTAGCCAGATAGCCGCCAAGCTCATCGTCCCCGACCGATGAGGGGCTAAAACCGTCGGTACGCAGCGCCAGAACGTGGGGCACATCCCGTTCACGCAGGGTTTGCGGCAAAGGATCGTCCAGCCGGCAGGTAGACATGATCAACCCATCCACGCGGCGATCCAGCAGCGATTCCACGGCGTTTTTCTCCTGCTCCTTGCTATCACCGCAGGTCGCAACGATCGCGAAATAGCCTCGCCTGGCCGCCGCCCTGGCTATCTCTTCGAAAAGCATCGCCGTAACGGCATCGGTCAGCCTCGGCACCAGGACGCCAAGCGTTCCGGTATCGCCCCGGCGCAGGCTGGAAGCAACATAGTCCCGACGGTAGCCCAGCTCACGGGCCACCTGGCGAATTTTCTCTGCCGAGGCGCTGCGCGAGGTGGGTAACCGTTCATCGAGTACGCGCGAAACGGTCGAGACGCTCACGCCCGCAGCGCGAGCAACATCCCGCATTGTCGCCAGCTTTTTTTCCGGCAAATCGTTCAGTTCACTTTCTTGATCCATCTGCTGCTCCAACTCATCAATGCGGGTAAAAATCCGTGTTGCCCGTTCAACGGATACCATCGTGCAAACCGTGGGGTTAAAGGATCTTACGTCAAACCTCGCCCGGACAAAAGGAATGGTGCTTCACTTTGCCGGGTTCATTCGGCTGGTCGTTAATTCACATTTCTTATCCATTTTGCTTTGCATTCGCCGCTTCGCCTTTTTGCGCGTGAGTTTTTTCAGATTGTGAACTGCTCGACATTTATACAACAGGCGTAATTGACTTAGCGGCGAATCCAGCAAAGGATTAGCTGCAAGTGAAATCGATTGCAGTAACGTTATCATAAACACATCAGGACAGCATTATATGCAGCACGTCGATGAATAAGGGTTCGTTGCCCTGTGGTTATTCAGAACCTTACGTGTATGCCCCAGACAACGTTTAACAGGGTAATACTATGTCAACTCAGGCCATTGCTTCAGATTACGCCGTTGCCAGCGGAACGGCGTCCACGCCAGACGCGCTGCTGGCAAGGCTGGAACGCCTCCCCATCACCCGACGGCTGAAAGCGATCCGCGTTATCGTCGGCTTATCGACGTTTTTCGATGCCTATACCATTATTGCAATCGCATTTGCGCTCCCCCAGCTTACCCAGGAGTGGGGTCTCACGCCGACGTTTGTCGGTCTTATTATTGCGGCCAGCTACGTGGGCCAGCTGTGCGGCGCCCTGTTTTTCGGCTCGCTGGCGGAAAAAATAGGCCGTATCGGCGTATTGCGTATCACCATCATCATGTTCGTACTCATGGATGCGGCCTGCCTTTTTGCCTGGAACGGCTGGTCAATTCTTGTTATTCGCTTTTTACAGGGGGTGGGTATCGGTGCGGAAGTCCCCGTTGCCAGCGCCTATATCAATGAATTTGTCGGTGCCAAAAAGCGCGGGCGTTTCTTTTTGTTGTATGAAGTGATTTTCCCTATCGGCATGATGTTTGCCGGATTGGTGGGGTATTTTCTGGTGCCCATCTATGGCTGGAAGGTCATGTTTTTAATTGGCTTAGTCCCCTCCGCGCTGACCGTTCCCCTGCGCTGGCTCATGCCGGAATCACCGCGCTGGTTGACAGCAAAAGGGAGGCTGAAGGAAGCGGACAGCATCGTATCGACGCTGGAATCAGAGGTCATCAGGCGCGGGATGACGTTGCCCGAACCGGAAATAAAAGCCCCCGCGGTGCAAAAAGCGGCTCCGGAAGGGGTTAAAGCCCTCTTTGGCGGTATCTATAAATCCCGCACCTTTATGCTCTGGGGACTGTGGCTGACGGTTTATAGCGTCAACAACGGAATGATCACCTGGTTTCCAACCCTCTACAAAACCTGGTTTAACCTCTCCCTCGATACCAGTCTGGCCTACGGCTGGATCACCTCTTCCTGCGGCGTCGTGGCTTCGGTGATCTGCGCCTTGATGATCGACCGCGTCGGGCGCAAGCGCTGGTACACATGGGCCTTTTTACTGGCCGTCGTTCCGCTGATCGCCCTCTCCGTTCTGGGCGCGAAATCCGCCGTTGAAATTCTGATTCTGGGCAGCCTGACCTACGCCATTCTGCAGACCATCGCTTTCTCGCTTTATCTGTACGCGGCAGAGCTTTATCCCACCCGACTGCGCGCTATCGGCACCGCGTATTCCAGCGCATGGCTCCGGGCGGGGTCATCCATCGGCCCACTGATGGTCGGTTTTATCGTCAGCGGCTTCGGGATCCGCTTTGTGTTTATCACTTTCGCGGTCATTGCGCTGATTGGCGGCTTAATTACCTGGCTTTTTGCCATTGAAACCAAAGGAAAATCGTTAGAAGAGCTGTCGCCATAGACGGCCTGTGGCTCCGGGAAACGCGGAGCCACCTCTGACGGGAGGTCGGCGCAGCCGGCTGATTCAGCTGCGCCTTACCGGGAATTATTCATAGACCTGGATCATTAACAGGCGGTAAAAACATGAACAAACTCATCCACAGCGGCACGATGCTGCTGGCTTTACTACACCCTTTACAGACGCTGGCCAACGAGACGCTTTTTTCTCCCACCGCAAAAAACATGACCGGAGAATGGGGAGGCGTGCGTACGGATCTGCGCCGTCATGGTTATGATTTTACGCTGGAATATAGCGCAATGACGGCCACGAATATCTCCGGCGGTTACGATCGCGATAAAACCCTGCGCTACAGCGACCAGTATATTCTCGGCGTAAATATGGATCTGGAAAAGATTTTAGGTATTCACGACGGTGAATTTAAAGCGTCGGTGAATAATCGTAACGGGCGAGATCTGACTCAGGATCGCCTTCAGGATCCGCGCGCGCCGGTAATAGGCTCCGGTGTTCAGAGCAACTACGGTCGGGGGCAAACATGGCACGCGACGCAGTTTTGGTTCAAAAAAACCGGGTGGGATAAGAAGCTGGATCTCAAGGTGGGCCTGATGCCGCCGGGAGAGGATTTTGATAACAACGGCTGCTTTTTTCAAAACCTGTCGCTGTGCGGCTCTTTAGCCGGACACGGCAGCGGCGTCTGGTATAACACCCCCATAGGCCAGTGGGGCGGCCGTATTAAATACAGCCCTGCCCCGGCGCTTTACGTCCAGGCCGGCGCGTTTCAGTACAATCCTGCCTACGCCACCCGCCACGGAAGCTTCCAGCTGGATGGTACCGGGCATCTGGGGTACATGTACCTTTTTGAACTGGGATATCGACCTACTCTCGGCGCGGCAAAACTCCCCGGCATCTGGAAACTCGGGGGATGGTATAACACGGCGGACGCCAATGATGTGCTGGATGATGACAATGGCGATCCCTATGTGCTCACGCACCAGGCCGCCCGGCGACACGACGGCCGCTACGGAGGTTATCTCTATGTCGTCCAGCAGCTGACCTACTCGAGCAGCCAGCGCCAACGTGGCCTTAGCCTTTTCGGGCATCTGGCAATGAATGATAAAGATACGGCGACAATGGACTATCAGATTCAGGCCGGAGCCATTTATCAAGGCCCTTTCGCCAGCCGTCCGCAGGACTTTATCAGCTTCGGCGTCAGTAAAATGCACGCCAACGACAGAGTCGCCCGTCGGGCGCAGCTCCTGAACCAGATGCGGGGGATCGATGATTATGATAACCCTCTGTATGTTCCGGTTCGCAGAGCCGAGTATGCCGCAGAGCTGCATTATAGCTTTCGCGCGACGCCATGGCTGACCGTGCGCCCTAACCTGCAGCTGCTCGTTCATCCGGGAGGAAGCGAAGAGATTAAAAACGCCTGGGTGCTCGGCAATCAGGTGACCGTCAAATTCTGATAAAACGGGCTGCCGCCGTCAGGCCTGCTGTATTCAGCAATACGCAGCCTCTCAACGCTTTAGCGCACCGGAATCAACGACCAGACACATGTCTTTCCAGGGGGAGAGGAGATTATCTCCCCATTTCTCCCCCCACGTCATAGGGAATTCAGAGGGAGTACGGACAGAACTGGGGTCAGCTTCTTTATATAACCCTCTTGTCTATCGCGGGAAATTCTTTGGTCGCGGTCGTGGTTATCCAGTCACGGAAACGCCGGCATATCTTCTGCAAGACCGCGGACTCGTCGTACACCAGATAGTACGCAATCGGCGTATCAACCGGTATTTTTAGCGGGTTAATCAGCAAACCACTCTTCAGTTCTTCACAAATAAGAGAACTGCGCACGAGCGCGATACCTTTGCCCGCGATTGCGGCCTCAATCACGCCGTTGGAATCGATGAAAACGGGCCCCGTGTCTGTCTTCAAATTGCTAATACCCAGAGCACGAAACCAGAGAGCCCAGTCCAGCCTGTGTTCATCGTGCAGCAGCGTGTATTCAGCCATATCGCCCGGTGATGAGAGCTCGTCCTCTGATGCGATTAACCGGGGGCTACAGACCGGGAGGAGTTTATCGTTTATCAGGCACTCAGACTCCAGCCCGGGATAGTCACCAGCCCCGTGTCGGATGGCGAAATCAATCCCTTCAGACAGTAAATCAACCTGCCTGTTGGTGGTACTGATTTGCACTTCCACGCCCGCGTTAGCTTTTTCAAATGCAGGCAGCCGCGGCAGGAGCCATTGGATGGCAAAACCACTTGTGCAACTGACCGTCACTTTGTTTGCCTTTCCTTCATTCATTAAGCGCTGTGTTGCTTCTGCTATCTGATTGAAAGCCGGCCTTATCGCCCGCAGATAGATGCGTCCTTCGGTTGTCAGTTCGAGACGGCGAGGACTACGTATGAACAACCGGCTGTTCGTCATGCTTTCCAGCTTAGCAATCTGTTGGCTGACCGCGCTGGATGTCACGCATAACTCATCGGCAGCCGCTTTCATACTCATCAGCCTTGCCGCAGACTCAAAACACATAAGCGCATGTAAAGGTGGCATTTTCATCGGCTACACGACTTCATGAATTAGAAAAGCTTAAGTATAAACAAAAATCTTGTTTGTCAGTACGCCCGCCCTGTTTCACAGTTGCGTTGTGACTTCTCATTCAAATAAAAGGAACCGCTATGCGCATTGCTGATTATCTTCGGTTATTGTTGCTCGCCGCTATCTGGGGCGCGAGTTTTCTCTTTATGCGTATAGCCGTACCGCAGTTTGGCGCTATTAACACGGCTTTTTTGCGCGTCTTTTTTGGTTTCACAGGACTCGCGGTTATTTTATTTATCTTTAAATCTTCTTTTGACTTTAAAGATAAATTTAAGTCCTCTGTGATGCTTGGCGTCATTAATTCTGGATTACCCTTCCTGATGTATTGCCTGGCTGCCAAATGGTTACCGGCTGGGTATTCAGCCATTCTGAATGCAACAACGCCGTTGATGGGGGCGGTGATTGGGTTTGCATTTTTTGCAGAGAAATTAACATTCAGAAAATGGGCTGGCATGCTCCTGGGCATTGTCGGGATCATCGAGATCGCCACAATTGGTGAACCCCTGTCAGCTGAGAAACAAATTGCCGGCGTTATTGCCTGCCTCATCGCGACCAGTTGCTATGCGATCGCCGGTTTTCTGACGCGTAGCTGGATTTCAAATAAAGGTGGACTCGATCCTAAAATCGTGGCCTTCGGTAGTCAGATAGGTGCGTCCTTTTTTTTGCTACCCTTTTTTATATGGAGCACCCATAGTGGACCGACCGTTAACTGGTTACAGCAAGAGGCATGGATAAGCGTCATTGCCGCAGGAGCGATCTGTACCGCATTTGCCTACATACTCTATTTCCGGCTTATCGCTGATATCGGCCCCTTACGTTCATTAACAGTGACCTTTTTAATTCCTCCATTTGGCATGCTATGGGGATACATGGTACTGAACGAAACCGTTAACAATGGTTTTGTTATCGGGGCGATCATTATAGGTATTGCTGTCTGGATGGTTGTGAGCCCGGAAAAAAATAATTAGCGAGGGAGTACGCAGAGTCAAATTGACGTGCATTCAGTGCCAGAAATCCCCAAGAAATTATCCTGAAAACGTAATGAATATGGCCAGTTCGCCGCTAACCGGCTGCTGTCCCGGGCAATGCGTAAACTGACAAGAGAACACCCAGGGACGCCCTTTCCTGCGGTTCTGAACCCCCCTGATCCCGGCATAGCCTTCCTGCTATGCCGGGTATTTCAACTACCGCTTGATTAACGCAAACACGCCCCAGCCAAAGTATTCACGCGTATAAGTCGTATGGCGTTTTGGCGCCATCGTCAGCTCCGCCCGGACTTCTGGCACAAACTCATCATCGGGGTTTTCCTCCAACCAACGGCGCATGGTGAGCCATTTCGCCGCTTCGTAGCGGTCCCAACCTTCCTGGTCCGCCAGCACCATTTCGACGAGGTCATAGCCAAGCGCATCGTAAGAGGAGACCAGATCGGCAAGCGTCAGAAAGTCGGCGAGCGAAGAGGCGCCACAGGCCTGTGCTATCTCTTCCGTTGCCGGTACCTGGCGCCAGTACGGTTCGCCGATCAGCAGCATACCGCCGGGCTTGAGGCTTTTGCTCAGCAGCTCGATAGTCCCGGCGACGCCGCCGGCGATCCAGGTCGCGCCCACGCAGGCGGCGATGTCGCATTTTTCCTCGGCCACATAACCGGCGGCGTCCTGGTGAATAAACGTCACGCGGTCGGCAACGCCGAGCTCTTCTGCCCGCAGCTTAGCCTGCTCGCTGAACAGCGCGCTCATGTCGACGCCGATGCCGCGAATGCCGTGTTCGCGCGCCCAGGTACAGAGCATCTCCCCCGAACCGCTGCCAAGGTCGAGTATCCGGGTTCCGGCCTTCATTCGCAGCGCGCGGCCAAGAGCGGCGTATTTTTCCGGCGTAAACGGGTTATGGATGCGGTGAGCGCTTTCACTAATGGTGAAAATACGTGGAATATCCAATGGTTGAATTCCTTTTATGGGTTTTGCGGAAAGAGAATCGGGAACGTTTTTTTCGGCCAGCAGCGCGTACAGCTTGCCGGTAAAGGTTTCGCTGACCGGCCATTCCGCCTCATCCGGGCGAGTAATGGTGGTCAAACCCGCCGTGCGCAGCAGGTCGAGATAAGCATCATCATGCCAGGCGGTCATCCGGCTGCCGAAGCGCGTCACCTTGCCGCTCTCTTCAATCGCCATAAACCGCGTGGAGCTGGTTTGCGCCGCCGGATCCCAGGCGTGCTCCGTCAGCAGCAGGTGCGGAACATCAAGAAACAGCCCCTGCGGACAGCGCTGCCAGCCGGGATCGGCCATTCCCTGACGTTTAACCTCTGCATAGGTATGAACCTCGATGAGCAGCTTTCCCCACGGAACCAGCCACTGCGCGCAGCGATGAACCAGCGAGCGGGCCTCAGCCGCGCTGAACACGTTCAGTTCACCGAAGGTCATCATAATGAAATCAAACTGGGTTTCCGGCGCGTACTCGCGAACGTCCTGCTGGTGATAGGCAATATCAAGCCCGGCCGCCTGCGCCTGCTGCCGGGCCCAGGCGATCGACGCCGGCGAAAAATCCACGCCCGTACAGTAAAAGCCGCGCTCCGCCAGCAGGCGGGTGTAAAAGCCCGGCCCGCAGCCGAGGTCCAGAATGCGCGCTCCGGCGGGTAGCTGTCCGACAATCCACGCGACCTGTTGTTCGATAACCGCCCGCCTGCGGCTGGCCCAGTCGTGCTCCTGCGACAGATGGTTCTCCAGCATACGCTGGCTAAAAGCCGGTTCATCCCAGGGGATTTTGCGCTCCCGGGATGACAACGCGATATGCCTGGAACCTGTAATAATCGTGCCAATAGTCATCATCATCTCCTTATTGATTACTCGCGCCAGTGCTCGGGTTTCATTAACGCCCGGGCGCACTGTATCTGGCCCGTTCGTCCCAGCGGCTGAGACGAAATCGGCTGCAGCATCCAGCAGGCTTTATGCGCCTCGGGAATCGGATAAGGCGCCGGATAGCCTTTATCTCCCGCGCATGGCTCAAACCCGTGCCTGGGGTAGTAAGCGGCGTGGCCCAGAACAAATACCATCTGGCTTCCCATTGCTTTCAACTGCTCAATGCCGTGCCGGATAAGCTCTCCGCCAACGCCCACGCCCTGGTATTCCGGCACCACCGCCAGGGGAGCAAGGATGTGCATCATCGGCGAGTCCGGCTCCCCTTTGAACGTCGCCCGGGTGAATAAAATATGCCCAACCGCCTCTCCGTTATGCCTGGCCAGCAGCGATAGCGTCGGGCAGGCACTCTCATCGTTGAGCAAATCGGCCACCAGCCTGGCCTCTTTGCTGTAGCCGAAAGCCCGGGTTTCGACGTCGAGAATGTCATCGGTATCGCCTTCAGAGGCGACATGAAAAGTGAAGCTGTGGTTTGTCATCAGAGGCTCCTTAGCGATTGTCCAGCTGTGCGCGGACGTTATTCAGCCCGGTGGTATTGATGCGGTAGGGCTGTCCGTTGACGGACTTAATCAGCTTTTTGGTTTTGAGTTTTTTGAAAACGGCGAGCGTGCAGTCGCTGAGCAGGAGCCCTTCGCGGCTGTAGCATTCAACAGAGGTGACGCGGCCTGATGCATCGCGGATGTGCGCGATCCGGCCACCTTTAGCGAGAACGTGTAAGGTACGTTGTTCCTGACGGGATAGATTCATACTGAAGAAACCTGTTAATCATCATGCGTAAAAACGAGCCAACACCCGCAGGTGTTCGCGTAAGGTTTAAGCGCAGCGATAACCAGTCCGGCCTGAAAAGGTCGGGAAGCTGATTATCTGATGATGACATTCTCCAGCATCAAAGCCTCGGTGAGAGTTGAAAAGGTATTTACCAGCGGAATGATAACACGTAGTTTTTATATGGAAATCGTAATAATCAAAAAGTGTGATCTGCTGCGAGTCCGTACGCGCTCCGGCCGGCATCAATGACCGCCTCCGTTCTTCTGGTCGATAGGTTTGGCACATTGGTTAACCATTTCGCAACACGACGCTACCCGCCGCGCACTGACCCTATGCCCATGAAGAATTCCACTTCCCCGGTTCTGAGTAATCTCTTGAAGTACATGAAAAATGCTTAACACTAACGCCAGCAGAATCAGCCCGCGCCCCGTGGCGGTTTAACAATGCCGCCCTGTTTAACGTTCCCTCCCCTTCACGCATCTCCGTCACACTTTGGTTTACCAATTTGCCATTCATGGTTGACATGTTCGACCAATTGGAGGAATTTATACGCCATATCGTCTGGTTTCCCCTCCGTTACGATGGTTGACCGGAACCGACGCTACCATCAAAGCAGCGGCCTGAAGCAGGTCAATAACGTGAAAGAGGTTAAGCATGGAACAGACATGGCGCTGGTATGGCCCTAACGATCCGGTCACTTTAGCTGACGTCCGTCAGGCGGGCGCGACCGGAGTGGTTACCGCCCTGCACCATATTCCGAACGGTGAAGTGTGGACGGTTGACGAAATCCTCAAGCGTAAAGCCATCGTGGAAGCCGCCGGGCTGGTATGGTCGGTGGTCGAAAGCGTACCGATTCACGAAGAGATCAAAACCCATACCGGCAACTACGCGAAGTGGATCGCTAACTACCAGCAGAGCCTGCGCAATCTGGCCCAGTGCGGCATCCGTACCGTGTGCTACAACTTTATGCCGGTCCTCGACTGGACCCGTACCGACCTGGAATACGTCCTGCCGGATGGCTCCAAAGCCCTGCGTTTCGATCAAATTGAATTCGCCGCCTTTGAACTGCATATCCTCAAGCGTCCGGGCGCGGAAGCGGACTACACCGCCGAAGAGGTCGCTCAGGCGAATCAGCGTTTCGCCGCCATGAGCGATGAAGATAAAGCGCGCCTGACCCGCAACATTATCGCCGGTCTGCCGGGCGCGGAAGAGGGATATACCCTCGACCAGTTCCGCCAGCACCTTGCCACCTATAAAGATATTGATAAAGCCGCGCTGCGCGAGAATTTCGCCGTCTTCCTGAAAGCGATTATCCCCGTCGCCGAAGAGGTTGGCGTACGTATGGCGGTACACCCGGACGATCCGCCGCGCCCGATTCTCGGCCTGCCGCGCATCGTCTCGACCATTGAAGATATGCAGTGGATGGTCGACACGGTGAACAGCATGGCTAACGGCTTTACCATGTGCACCGGCTCCTACGGGGTCCGCGCCGACAACGATCTGGTGGATATGATTAAGCAGTTCGGCCCGCGCATTTACTTCACCCATCTGCGCTCTACGCTGCGCGAAGAGAACCCGAAAACGTTCCACGAAGCCGCTCACCTGCACGGCGACGTGGACATGTACGAAGTGGTGAAAGCGATTGTTGAAGAAGAGCACCGCCGTAAAGCGGAAGGCAAAGTGGATCTTATCCCTATGCGTCCTGACCACGGCCACCAGATGCTCGACGATCTGAAAAAGAAAACCAACCCCGGCTATTCCGCGATTGGTCGCCTGAAAGGGCTGGCTGAAGTTCGCGGCGTCGAGCTGGCGATTCAGCGCGCTTTTTTTAGCCGCTAATTCCTGACTGGCGGGGCCGACGTCCCGCCTTTACCTCTTCGGCCGCCTTTTGCGGCCCACTCTGGAGTTTGCTATGACTGCAACCATTGCCGACAGCAACCTGCCGGTGACGCGCCCCGCGTGGGATCGTTCTCGCCTGGAATCCCGCATCGTTCACCTGGGCTGCGGCGCATTTCACCGCGCGCATCAGGCGCTTTATACCCATCATCTGCTGGAAACCAGCGACAGCGACTGGGGCATCTGCGAAGTCAACCTGATGCCGGGCAACGATCGCGTTCTGATTGAACAGCTGAAAAATCAGCAGCTGCTCTACACGGTGGCGGAAAAAGGCGCTGACAGCACCGCGCTGAAAATTATCGGTTCGATGAAAGAGGCGCTGCATCCGGAAATCGACGGCTGTGACGGCATTCTGCGCGCCATGACGCGTCCGCACACGGCAATCGTCTCCCTGACGGTCACTGAAAAAGGCTACTGCACCGATGCGGCCAGCGGCCAGCTCGATCTCAACAACCCGCTGATTCAACACGACCTCGCCAACCCGACGACGCCGAAATCCGCCATAGGCTATATCGTCGAAGCGCTGCGCCTGCGCCGTGAGCAGGGGCTTGAGGCCTTTACGGTGATGTCCTGCGATAACGTCCGCGAGAATGGCCACGTGGCGAAAGTGGCGGTGCTTGGTCTGGCCCAGGCGCGCGACCCGCTGCTGGCGGCGTGGATTGAAGCCCATGCCACCTTCCCGTGCACCATGGTTGACCGCATCGTACCCGCGGCGACGCCGGAAACGCTGCAGGAGATTGCCGACCAGCTTGGGGTCTACGATCCGTGCGCCATCGCCTGCGAACCGTTCCGCCAGTGGGTGATTGAAGATAGCTTCGTCAGCGGCCGCCCGGCGTGGGATAAAGTCGGCGCGCAGTTTGTTGAAGACGTCGTGCCGTTTGAAATGATGAAGCTGCGGATGCTCAACGGCAGCCACTCCTTCCTGGCGTATCTTGGCTATCTCGGCGGCTATGAAACCATCGCCGATACCATGACCAACCCGGCCTATCGTGAAGCGGCTTTCGCCCTGATGATGCAGGAGCAGGCGCCGACGCTCTCCATGCCGGAAGGCACCGATCTCCAGGCCTACGCCACGCTGCTGATTGCCCGTTTCAGCAACCCGTCGCTGCGCCACCGTACCTGGCAGATCGCCATGGACGGTAGCCAGAAGCTGCCGCAGCGCCTGCTGGATCCCATCCGTCTGCATCTGCAAAACGGCAGCAGCTGGCGCCATCTGGCGCTCGGCGTGGCGGGCTGGATGCGCTATACCCAGGGCATCGACGAGCGGGGGCAGCCTATTGATGTCGTCGACCCGCTGCTGGCGGAGATCCAACAGATCAACCAGCGTTTTCAGGGCGCAGAACGCGTCGCCGCGCTGCTGGCGTTAAGCGGAATTTTTGCCCACGATCTGCCGGACAATAGCGATTTTATTGCGGCGGTGACGCAGGCTTACCACGCGCTGTGCGAACGCGGCGCCCGCGAGTGCGTTGCGGCGCTCGGCGGCGGCCTGTAACGCTCTGTCCTGCCACGGGTCAACTGAACACCAGTGTGGTTGACCCGTTTTCCCACTCTCCGCGCACGGGGAGGTGCCAACCCCCTGGCCAGATGCTATAGTCAGCCACCGGGCTATCGCATCTCACAACATAACATCATGAAATCACAAACTTCTCAGCACAGACCCTATCAGGAAGTCGGCGCGTTGATCCGCAATCTGATCGTCCAGACGCCCTATAACCCCGGCGATCGCTTACCGCCGGAACGCGAAATCGCCGAGATGCTGGACGTGACCCGCACCGTGGTCCGCGAGGCGCTGATCATGCTGGAGATTAAAGGGCTGGTCGAAGTGCGCCGCGGCGCCGGGATCTACGTGCTCGATAACGCCGTCGGAGAAGGCGTGGCGGAGAGCGCGGACATCAATCATTGCAATGATGCCGGTCCGTTTGAACTGCTGCAGGCCCGCCAGCTGCTGGAGAGCAATATCGCCGAATTTGCCGCCCTGCAGGCAACCCGGGAAGATATCATCAAAATGCGCCAGGCTTTGCAGCTGGAAGAGCGCGAGCTGGCCAGCAGCGCGCCGGGCGGCTCCGAAAGCGGCGATATGCAGTTTCATCTGGCCATTGCCGAAGCGACCCACAACAGTATGCTGGTCGAGCTGTTCAGGCAGTCATGGCAGTGGCGGGAAAATAACCCCATGTGGATCCAGCTGCACCGCCATCTCGGCGATACCCACTACCGCCAGGAGTGGCTGGTGGATCACAAACGGATCCTCGCCGCCTTAATCAAAAAAGACGCCCGGGCGGCCAAGCTTGCCATGTGGCAGCATCTGGAAAACGTCAAACGCCGCCTGCTGGAGTTCTCCAACGTCGATGATATCTACTTCGACGGCTACCTGTTCGACTCCTGGCCGCTGGACAACGCAGACGCCTGATCCCTGCCGCTGGCGCACGGATAGCGGCCGTCCGCGCGCCTTCTGTGCCGCAGCGCAAAAGTTGATAATGATTCTCATCTTTATTGTCGCCCTGCCCGCGCAGTGATAAGGTGACGTCATCCGATGACGCCCCCTCTCCGGTGCCGACAACCGCATGAACAAGACAACGACGCACAACGAACCCGCCCGCCAGGCGCTGAGGAAAACCTTCTCCGTCAGCGAGTTTATGGCGTTTGGTGAACGATACGGTATCGACTACCGCTTCCCGCAGCTGCTGCAAAAGCCGGAGCCTCCGCACGCCAGCCCGGTGCTGCGGGGAGAAGTGGAAGAGATGACCCTGCCCTGCGGCATGTGCGTCACCCATTCTGATGTTCACGTATTGCAGCCTTATGAGACCACCTCTCGCCACAGTAGCCCGCTCTATATGCTGGTGGTGCTGGAAGGCTGCGTCGCGCTGACCCTCAACGGGGAGCAGCACCTGGTGCGTTCCGGGATGGCCTTCACCTCGCGCCTTAGCGAACATCAGGCCATGCGCGCCCGCCACGATGCCGACAGCCGGCTCCGTACGCTCTCCCTCGGTCTCTACCCGGACGGCACCTGGCGCGATGGCCTGCTCGATTCATTGATGCGCGAGTGGGAAAGGTGCCAGACGCCAACGCTTATCTGGCAGATACCGGGTTTTCTGCTGAGCGGACTGCAGTACGCGCAGCAGAGCGCGCTGAGTCGCGTGTCCCGACAGCTGATGCTGGAAGGGCTTATCCTGCAGCTGTTCGGTCATGGGCTGAGCGTCTGTCAGGATGAAAGCGCGAAGCACGTCGCCCCGGCGGGCGGCGAACAGCAGCGGCTGGAGAGAGTTCGCCGCCTGCTGGAGCAGGCGCCGGAAAACGACTACACCCTCAATGAGCTGGCCCAGCGGGCGGCGATGAGCTCCAGCAGCTTGCGCAGTAAGTTTCGCCAGGCCTACGGCTGTTCGGTTTTTGACTACCTGCGCGATTGCCGGCTGGCGCGGGCAAGAAGCTATCTGCTGGAGGGCTATAGCGTGCAGCAGGCGGCCTGGATGTCGGGCTACCAGCACGCCACCAACTTCTCTACCGCTTTTCGTCGGCGCTACGGCATCTCGCCCTGCGATGTGCAAAAGCCGGGCTAATCCATTTTTCCCCTTTTTGCGAAAAATAGTCAGCGGCTTTGGCAGCGCGCATACGTATCCTGGCATTGCGCATAGCTATAGACAGCATCAAAAAGGTAATAATTCTTATTAACAATTAGAAATGCCTTTGGAGATGTTCATGTTTGCGAAAACTCGCCTGGCGCTACTGGTAGGATGGGTGACCGGCGGCGTCGCCTTCCCGCTGCTGGCCCAGGAAACAACAAAAAACGAAACCATCGTGGTCACTTCGCAGATGCAGAGCGGCGCGACCAAAATTGCCACCCCGGATATAGAGACCCCGCAATCGGTGTCTATTATCACGCGCGAGCAGTTTGAAGAACAGGGCGCGATCAGCGTCCGCCAGGCCGTGAGCTATACCCCCGGGGTATACAGCAACCAGATTGGTGCCTCCAACCGCTTTGACTATATCGTCCTGCGCGGCTTCTCCGACGGCAGCCTGGATAACGTCTATCTCGACGGCCTGAAAATGATGGGCGATACCAACTCGCACAGCTCGCTGGTGGTCGATCCGTGGTTCCTGGAAAATATCGAAGTGGTGCGCGGCCCGGCCTCAGTGCTGTACGGCCGCTCTTCGCCCGGCGGCATCGTCGCCCTCACCTCGCGTAAACCCTCATTCGATCCCGGCGGGGAAATTAAGCTGTTTGCCGGGAATAACAACCAGCGCGGGGCGGCGTTTGACGTTACCGGGGCGCTGGACGATAACGATCGCGTGGCGGCGCGCTTAAGCGGCATGACCCGCTATGCAGACTCGCAGTTTGATACCTTAAAAGAGCAGCGCTACGCGATTATGCCCAGCCTGACCTGGCGCATCACCGACCAGACGCGCCTTGATTTAATGGCCTATCTGCATCGCGACCCGGAGGGCGGCAGCCACTCGGGCCTCCCCTATGAAGGTACCGTGGTGCCGCACTACGGCAAGAAAATCGCTAACACCTTCTTCGAGGGAGAAGATGACTACGACAAGTACGATCGCCGCGAAAATATGGTCGGCTACAACTTCGAGCATCTGTTTGATAACGGCTGGTCGGTGCGGCAGAAGCTGCGCTACCTGCATACCAAAGTCGAGCTGAATCAGGTTTATGCCGCGGGCTGGCTGAACGAAACCGAGCTGAACCGCGGCTATTCCGGCTCGGACGAAAAGATGAACGCCATCACCCTCGATAACCAGCTCGACGGCAGCGTCGATACCTGGGCCGTTAACCATCGCCTGCTGATAGGGATCGACTATCAGGACCGCAGCAACGACACCACCGGCTACTATGGCGCATTCCCGGCCATCGACGCCTTTAATCCGGTCTACGGCGCGAAGCCGGATTACATCACCATGTACAGCCGCGAGAAGCACAAGCTGCGCCAGACCGGCTACTATTTACAGGATCAAATGTCCTGGGAGCGCTGGCGTTTGACCCTCGGCGGGCGCTACGACCAGGTCAGCGTCTCCAACATCGATAAGCTTAATCAAACGCGCAGCGATCTGGATAAGAACAACTTCAGCACCCGCGCCGCGCTGCTGTATCTGTTCGATAACGGGTTTGCCCCGTACATCAGCTACTCCACCGCCTTTACGCCCACCAGCTTCGCCGACGAAAACGGCAACGTGCTGGATCCAATGAAAGGCAAGCAGTGGGAAGCCGGGCTGAAATATGAGCCGGAAGGAATGAACAGCCAGTTCAGCGCCTCGGTATTCCGCATCAATCAGACCAATATCGCCACCAAAGAAGAGCCGACCGATCCGTATCGTTCGATTGGTGAAATTGAGTCGAAAGGGGTGGAGCTGGAGGCGATAAGCCAGCTAACGGATAGCTTCCGCCTGCAGGCCGCCTATACCTACACCGACATTCGCTATAAGAAAAGCAGCCCGGAAGAGCAAGGCAAGCGTGCCGTTTACGCACCGCGCAATCAGGCCAGCGCCTGGCTGAGCTATGATGTGAAAAGCGGCCCGCTGGATGGCCTGACGCTGGGTTCCGGCGTGCGCTACGTCAACGGCATTACCAGCGACCGCCTGAATACGCACACTCTGCCGTCCTATACGCTGGTGGATATGGCGATCGGCTATGACCTGTCGAAGGTGGGAATTAAAGGCCTCAGCGCCCAGCTGAACGTGAATAACCTGACCGACAAGAGCTACGTTGCCGCCTGTAACTCGCTCTCTTACTGCTACTTTGGCGCAGAGCGCAGTATCGTCGGCAGCGTCTCCTGGAAGTTCTGATCGCGCTAAAAAAGCCCGGAGTGTTGCGCTCCGGGCTGCGGGTTACTCTTCCGCTTTATGGGCCCACGCGGGCATGGCCGTTAAGTAGCGCATCGCCCGCTTGCGCGCTTCCGCGGGGCCGACCTTCTGCCAGGAATCGAGGAACTCGGCCAGGCCGGAGACGGCGTCCTCCCAGGATTTAAGCTTCCCCTCGCTATCGCAGCACCAGGCGCAGTACTCGTCGCTTGCGCTTTTCGCATCCTCTGCGGACATCGGCATTCCACAGGCCTGACAAAACCGTTCTTGCTGTGACATAGAGCGCTCCTTTCTTGCGGATTGAGCATAAAAAATACCGCGTTTTTCGCCCAATAACGTCCTGCCAGCTCAAATAACCGTAAATTATACATGGTTATTATAGCCACAGCCTGGCTTGCGCCCGGCTTCCTGAACGCGTTCGACTACACTAAACAGGGACAGATGTTTGATGCCGCTGCGTCTGCCGGGAGCTTCTATAAACGGCAGGCCCAGCCGAGCCGGACGCATTCACTGCTAAAACAGTTTACGACAGGACGCAACCATGCAACTTAACGACCCTACCCTTTTTCGCCAGCAGGCGTTGATTAACGGACGCTGGCGCGACGCCAGCAGCAAAGAGACCCTCGCGGTCACGAACCCCGCCAACGGCCAGCAGCTGGGCAGCGTGCCCAAAATGGGCGCCGCAGAAACCCGCGAGGCTATCGATGCCGCCGCCGGCGCGCTGCCCGCATGGCGCGCCCTTACCGCCAAAGAACGCTCCGCTATCCTGCGCCGCTGGTTTGAGCTGATGATGGAGCATCAGGACGATTTGGCGCGCCTGATGACGCTGGAACAGGGTAAACCGCTGGCGGAAGCAAAAGGTGAAATCAGCTACGCCGCCTCCTTTATCGAGTGGTTTGCCGAAGAGGGCAAGCGCATCTACGGCGATACCATTCCCGGCCATCAGGCCGACAAGCGGCTGCTGGTGATTAAGCAGCCGATTGGCGTGACCGCCGCTATCACCCCGTGGAATTTTCCCGCGGCGATGATCACCCGTAAAGCGGGCCCGGCGCTGGCCGCAGGCTGCACGATGGTGCTCAAGCCCGCCAGCCAGACCCCGTTCTCCGCGCTGGCGCTGGCGGAGCTTGCCAACCGCGCCGGGATCCCCGAGGGCGTGTTTAACGTGGTCACCGGATCGGCCAGCGAAGTCGGCAATGAGCTCACCGGTAACCCGCTGGTGCGCAAACTCTCGTTTACCGGCTCGACGGAAATTGGCCGCCAGCTGATGGAACAGTGCGCGAAAGATATCAAGAAGGTCTCGCTGGAGCTCGGCGGCAACGCGCCGTTTATCGTTTTTGATGACGCCGATCTGGATAAAGCCGTCGAAGGCGCGCTGGCCTCCAAGTTTCGCAACGCCGGGCAGACCTGCGTCTGCGCCAACCGCCTGTATGTCCAGGATGGCGTCTACGATCGTTTCGCCGAAAAGCTTCAGCAGGCGGTGAGTAAGCTGCAAATCGGCGATGGCCTGCAGCCGAACGTCACCATCGGGCCGCTGATTGACGAGAAAGCGATCGCCAAAGTACAGGAGCATATCGCCGATGCGCTGGGCAAAGGCGCGCGGATAGTAACCGGCGGGAAAGTTCATGAGCTCGGCGGAAACTTCTTTCAGCCAACGATTCTGGTGGACGTCCCCGGTGATGCCAAAGTGGCGAAAGAAGAGACCTTTGGCCCCCTCGCCCCGCTATTCCGCTTTAAAGATGAAGCGGATGTTATTGCTCAGGCCAACGACACCGAATTCGGCCTGGCGGCCTATTTCTACGCTCGCGATCTGAGCCGCGTCTTTCGCGTCGGCGAAGCGCTGGAGTACGGCATTATCGGGATTAACACCGGCCTGATCTCCACCGAGGTCGCCCCGTTCGGCGGCGTGAAATCTTCCGGTCTCGGCCGCGAAGGGTCGAAGTATGGCATCGAGGATTACTTAGAAATCAAATACATGTGCATTGGGATTTAACCAATAAACGCGCCAGCCCCGCTGGCGCGAATTTTTTAACGCTCAAGTGCGGATCGGCCAGGAAATGTAGTCACGACGGCCGTTCGTTTGCCGCCCGGGTCTCTCCGCCCCTATTTAATCGTAACCGCCATTTTTATGCTTCAGGCAATGATAAAAATATTATTGCCCGTCAGGAAAAGTTATCTCCTCTCAGTCCGGGGCAGGTTCGACATAAGATTAATCGTAGGCTACAATAATCAACGCCGAGCTAAAGCTTAATTTTTGAATAGATTCATAGACATAAATTCAGCTTTAAAGAAGGACAGGACATCATTTTATTGACTATAAAACGAGCAAAAAGATGACGGATAGCACCATTAAAATTTACAACGCCCGCTATAGTAAGCTGATGAAGCTACTGGATTTTATTGCCGTCAACTTGTTCATTTTCGCTTATTTAAAATACTTTTTCGTCGAACCCTCAACGGCCTCTCTGTTCCTGGGCATAATATATTCACTGATTTTTATCAGAGCCAATGAACACTTTCAGCTATATTCTGGTCAGTTTAAAGGCCAGTATTTAAAAAAATTAACTAAATTATTTTTCAGCGTCAGTATAAGCGGCTTGTTATCATTTTTATTGTTTGTAAGCGCCGAATTATTACTGAACAATCACGCCAGCACAAACGCGGTGCGATTAGCTGAAATTATTGTGCTGTGCTCGATTGCCATATTTATTAGTATGTTTCTGATTCGCGTTATCTCCAGCCGCTATTTTTTCAAATCCAGACTCAAGGTGGCTATTTTAGGCATAACGCCAGCCGGGCTGGCCATCGAGCAGGCGCTGTTTAAGGAGTATACCCACGACGGGATTGACATTACCTTCTTTGAGGACCGCGCCGTGCAGCGCGACAGTCGCCTGCTCAGCATTGAGAAAAAAGGCAACTCGCGCGACCTGCTGGCGCTGGCGAAAGCCGGAGAAATCGATGAAGTCTATATTGCCCTGCCGATGGTCGCCCAGCAGCGTATTCGCCAGTTCTTGAATGAATTTTCCGACACCACCGTAGATGTGTTTCTGGTACCGGACCTCTTTTCCTACAGCTCACATATTTCTCAGCTGCGGATGTTCGGCAATATTCAGACGATCAGCATTTTTACCTCACCATTTGAAGGCGAAGGCGCGGTACTCAAGCGTATCGAAGATATCGTGCTTGGCGCTTTTTTTACCCTGGTCAGCCTGCCGGTCATGCTGGCGGTGGCGATCGGCATTAAGCTGACTTCGCCGGGCCCGGTGCTGTTTAAACAAAACCGTTACGGCCTGAACGGTAAACAGATCCCCGTCTGGAAGTTCAGAACCATGCGCGTGATGGAAAACAGCGCGGTAGTGACCCAGGCAACGCGTAACGATCCGCGCATTACCCGCTTCGGCGCCTTTTTACGTAAAACCTCTCTTGACGAACTGCCGCAGTTTTTTAACGTGCTGCAGGGAACCATGTCGATAGTGGGCCCACGCCCTCACGCGGTCGCGCATAATGAGCAGTATCGCGTGCTGGTGGAAAATTACATGATCCGCCATAAAGTGAAGCCCGGCATTACCGGGCTGGCGCAAATACACGGTTTTCGCGGCGAAACCGACACGATTGATAAAATGGAAAAACGCATTCAGTACGATCTGGAATATATTCAGTCGTGGTCGCTGCTGCTGGACATTAAAATTGTGTTTTTAACGTTTTTCCGCGGATTTGTGGGGAAGAATGCGTTCTGAACTCACTTTCCTCGCAGGTTTGCTGGCGATGCCTTACGCATGGGCTGACCTGCAGGCAAAACCACATACCAGTGTGGCTGGCATCGATTTCGAGAGCCAGGTGGGTTATGACGTCGGTTACAATGACAACGTGACCTGGCAACGCTACGGCGGGAATGAAATCGGCTCCGCTTATCAAGGCGTTAAGCCGATTTTCAAAGCCATCGGCGAGCGCTACGAGGACCGCTATTTACTGATGTACTCCGGCGATTACCGCCGCTACGCCAGCGATAGCGCAGATAACCGCGACAACCATTTTTTTATGTTTAACGGCAAGTGGCGCTTCGGCAGCATGCACGGGCTGTCGTTGGATCTCGATGAAACGTTCGGCCATGAAGAGCGCGGCCGCGATACCACCGAGGGGTTTCTCCCCGAGCAGTTTAAAGAGTTTGGCATTAATAAGCCCATCGCCACGCGCTTCTTTAACAGTGAACTGCGCTATAGCTACGGGGCGCCGGAAGGGCGCGGTAAAGCAGAAGTTGCGCTAATGCATAAGCAGCTGCGCTTTCGCAATCTCGACAGCATTGAGGACGCCAGCGCCGACTTTCATTACTACATGCACGATCAGGAGTGGCATGAAAACAGCCTGGTCGCCGAGCTTTTTGATCAAAAAGCCAAAACGCTGCGCTATCGCTACAGTTTTATTACCAACCAGCGTCGCTATGAACTCAACCCGTTAAAAGACAGTAATGAATATTATCTGCTGGTCGGCATGAAAAATCGTCTTTCCGGCAAGACCGAGATCAACGGCAACGTCGCCTGGCTGTATAAAGATTTTATCCATAATCCCGACTCGCAGGGATTCAACGGCCTGAACTGGGATATTAACGCCGACTGGAAACCGCTTGAACAGATAAAGCTCAACCTACACAGTTCACAACGAATAAAAGATCCCACCGACTCCGGCGGCTATATTCTGGTATCAAATTTCGGTCTGGGCTATGAGCACCACTGGCTGGTCGACAGGTTCTCCACTCTGGTTGATTACTCTTATATTACAGAGGATTACAAACACCAGACCAACGGACGCAAAGATCGATCAAACCTCGTTTCGCTCACCTTCAACTACGACTACCGTCCATCCGTTAATTTTCAGCTGAAGCTGCAATGGAACACGATGCATTCTAATAAAGAAAAAGATGCCTTTTATATTGGCCCGGACTATGACCATGAGGTCGAGCGCACGCTGGGCTACAACGACTCGGCCATTATTTTTATGACGCAGGTACAAATATGATCCTTAGCTATGGAAAACGGGCGGTGATTTCTCTTCTGGCGCTATGGCTGGCGGGCTGTTCGGCGCCGCCGCAGACAATCCGAACGCCGCCGGATGCCGTTTATCATCTGGACCAGGGAGATGAGATCAATATCGCGGTTTCCGGCGAACAGGATCTCACTATGCGCGTAAAAATCGATAATAGCGGCAGCGTTGATTATCCTTATATAGGCTCCCTGATGCTGAAAGGGAAAACGCCTGAACAGGTCGGCAACGAAATTGCCGATAAGCTGCGCGGTAACTATCTGCAGGCGCCAATGGTGACCGTAAGCATTGCCGAATACCGTAAAATTTATCTGTTAGGCGAAGTCAAAAAACCGGACGGTTACGCCTGGGAACCGGGCTTAACCGCTGAAAAAGCCATTGCGCTGGCCGGCGGGTTTACCGATCGCGCCGATCGCCATGACATCCGCATTCGTCAGTTTCGCAGCGGTAAACTGCTGGAAAACGTCGCCGCCGACTCCGCCGTACAGGCCGGAGATACCATCATCATTGGCATGAGTTTCTTCTGATATGGCTATTTCATTAGTTGAAAATGGAAAGAAGAAAGAAGGCTTTATCGACTTCACGCCTTATTTCAACAAAATTAAGCACAAGCTGATCTGGTGCCTGGTAGTGGTGGTGGTGGCTGCCGCGGCGTCGTGGATCCTGACGCGCTTTATGTCATCCAGCTATACCGCAACCGCGACGGTGCTGTTTAAAGCGCAGTCGCAGGATGTTACCCCCCTGCCGCGGCTGGAAAACTATGATTCCACCCGCAGCGATTACTATGAAACCAAATACGCGCTGATGGGCTCCCGCGTCGTGCTGGAAGCCGCGGTAAAAGCGCTAAAGCTGGATCGGGACCCGGAATTTAACGGCGGGGACAATCTTGATGAGGCCGCACGGGTCAATAATGCGCTGCGCGCCCTGCAAAAAAACCTGACCATCTCCGGCGTGCGCACCACGCAGCTAGTATCCGTTTCGATGGAGGCGAAATCGCCGCAAAAAGCCGCCGATATCGCCAACGGCGTGGCGCAGGCGTTTATCGATTACAGCCTGGCGCAGAAGCAGAAAATCTTACTTCAGGCCCAGGGCTGGAACGAGAAAATGATGGACGATCTGCGCGATAAGCTCGATCGCCAGAAAGCCGACATCGATGATTTTCTCAAACAAAACGGCCTGCTGACCTTTCGCAGCATGGATGGCTACGAGACCGAGCGCCTGGGGATCGTGATTAACCATCTGGCCGACGCCACCCAGCGCCGTCTGAAAGCGCAAACGGTGTGGGACAAAGTGCGCCGTCAGCAGGGAAAAGCGCCGGAAGCCATCATCTCGCTGCCGGAAATTTCCGGTCATCCGCAGATTCAGGATCTGCGTATCGCGCTGATCCAGACGCGGCGTAACTTATCGGAAGCGGCAAAACACTATGGCCCTAAGCATCCGAAATATCTTCAGGCTCAGGCCCAGCTGCAGGTCGTCAACGGGCAGATAGGCCAGGTGTTGGGGGAACTACTTAACGGCTTACGCCAGCAGTATCAGATTGCGCTGGACGATGAGCAGCACTATCAGAAGATGCTCGACGATCAGAAAGCCGACTTCCAGGCGCTGGGCGCCAAGCGCGACAAATACAACACCATGATGACCGCGCTGAACAAAACCGAAGAGCTGTATAAATCGCTGTATCAGCGGGCGAATGAGCAGAAGCTCTCCGAGAGCTTTTCGGTTCCCGATGAAGTGATCTACGATGCCGCCGTGCCGCCAAATCTTCCTTCTAAACCGCAGCGCGGTCTGCTTATCGTGATGGCGACCCTGATGGCGCTGGCGCTGTACATCATGTACCTGATAGTCAGCACCGCGCTCGACAAAACGGTGAACAGCATCAGCGAACTCAAAGCCAAAACGGGCCTTGATGCCAGCGGTGAGTTTCCGCTGTTGCCTCAGGCGAACAGCGCGAAGCTGACGTTCCAGAACCTGCTGTATGCCGATATGCTCCACAGCCTGCGCCTGGCGCTGCTCGGCCAGAATACTCATAGCGGGACGATACTGGTAACCTCGGCGCAGGCCGATGCCGGCAGCAGCCTGATTGCCGAAATGCTGGCGTGGTCCGCCGCTAAGTCAGGCAAAACCTTGCTCATCGATATAGATTATCTGGCAAGCGCGGGGCTCTCCGCGCGCTATCCTCAGCATAAAACAGGGTTCAGCGAGCGTCTTGATGGCCGCAGCGCCGCGTCCCAGGCGGTGGCCCCCCTTTCCGAGACGCTGGATTTTATGCCGCGAGGCGAACTCAGCGACTCAGCCCTGCTGCTGCTCACCTCTGAGCGGCTCCCGGCGCTGCTGACGACGCTGCGGCAGACCTACGATTATCTGATTATTGATGCGCCATCGCTCGGGCTGGCCCAGGACGCCCTGCTGCTGGCGCCGCACGTCGATATCAGCCTGCTGGTGGTCAACGCAGGCGAGCAGGCGTCGCGCATCCGCGACGCGCAACATCGTCTGCAAGCCGCCGCGCCAACGCCTGTCGCCACCATGCTTAACCGGGTGCAAGAAGAGAACCTGGAGACGCAGGAGGGCAAACGCCTGCCCGAGCGCGGCATGGGCGAACTGATTTCACCGAAGTAGCGATTATGAACTTAATTAAGAGTATTTCTTCAATCGCCAGCTCCTCGGTCCTCTCGCAGGCGATCGGCGCTTTTTCCGTGTGGCTGATTTCCCATCGCTACGGCATGGCGGAAGTCGGGCACTATGCGATGATCTACAGCAACGTGCTGATTGGCGCGCAGGTTTGCACCTTTGCGTCGCAGCTGCTGATCCCGCGCCAGGAAGAGCATGAGCTGGGGCAGAACGTGGTGTTTTGCCTGCTGCAAAGCCTGCTTCTGGCGCTGCCGTGGGCGGTCATCACCGGACTGATATTCCATCTCAATATCGCGTTTCTCTACCTGCTCACCTTCGGCTATGCGCTGGTTTTGATCGCCGAGAACCTCTCGCTGCGCGGCGGTAACTATCAGTTCCTCACCTTCCAGCGTATCGCCGTGTCGCTGGTGGTGGCGATAGCTCTGCTGGCGATGCCGAATACCACGCTGTTCTATATTGCCTGGATGGCGGGCATTTTGCTGCTGCTCGGCCTCTGCCTGCTGCGTTTGTTTCGCTTCAGCACCCTGACGCCGGCGCACTTTTCACCGCGAGCGAACGGCCTTTTTGCGCGCCAGCACTGGCAGCACCTCAGCCGCGTCGGCAGCGCGGAAGTGCTGGCGATGGCCAGCAATAACCTGCCGACGATGTTGATAAATATCTGGTTTTCACCGCTGGTCGCGGGCTATTTCTCGGTGGTGAGCCGCTTCTGTTTATCACCGGTGATGATTGTCGGTAACGCGGTGCGCAACTCCATCTTTTCAAAATGGTCGATGGATTTTCGCAACGGCACCTTTAACTATCCGGAGTACAAAAAGATTCGCCTGCTGCTGATGGCCGCGGCGCTGATCTGTATCCTTGGGATCTGGATTTTCTATCCGCTGGTCATGCGCCTGGGCTTCAGTCAGGAGTGGCTCAATTCCATTCCAACCTCACGCTATATGCTGCCCTATCTGTTCGCCGCGCTGGCCGTCAGTCCGCTGACCGTTATTGAGCTTATCTTTGGTTCTAAACGCTATTTTTTACGCATTCAGATCGAGCAGCTGCTGATTATTATCGTCGCTTTTATCGCGCTGCCTGAATTGGGCCAGCGCTATGAGATAGCCCTCCTGACGTTCTCCGTGCTGACCAGCATTCGCTATCTGTTCATCCTGCTGAAAATGAACAAACGGGCGCTACAGCTCTCCCGGCAGGAGCAGAAAATATGCAGCTAAACACTGGTCGCTATCTGGAGGTATTCGCGCTGACGACCATCGTCTTCTGCGGCACGATTCAGTATTTCACCGGCGTGGCAGCCGTGCTGTGGCTCCCCTTTTTCATGGTGCTGGTGATGGTGGTCCTGCTGATGATGCAAAGCCGGCCGCAGCCGCTGGCGCTTAGCGCGCGCGAGAAGGTGGTGCTGGCGCTGTATCTGACGTTTATCATCCTTAGCCTCTGCGCCACGGTTTTACAATCCGGCATCGTTACCGCCATCGTCGGCTTCAAAAATGAACTGGCCCTGTCGCTGGTGATGTTTTGCATGCTGCTCGGCATGTTTCGCGAGTCGCAGCTGCACCGCCTGACCCGGCTATTTTACTGGCTGTTCTACGTCCAGTTCCCGCTGGCTATCTATCAGGTGCTGGTGGTGGTGCCAAAACGCGTGGCTTTGCGCGGCGAGGATGAAAAGTGGGATTCGGTGGTCGGCACGTTTGGCGGCGACCCGATGGGCGGCGGCAATACCGCGGCTATGGGGATGTTCTGCCTGCTGATTATGCTGCTGAAGGTGTCCGAATTTAAGCACGGTATCTGCTCGTTCAAGTCGATGGCGGCGCATATCGTGCTGGCCTTTTTCCTCTGCGTGGTGGGCGAGGTAAAATTCGTGATTCTGCTGTCGCCTTTCTTACTGGCGCTGCTGTGGATTATGCCCGCTTACGTCAGCGGCATCAGCAAAGTCACCCTGCGCTCGTTGATGATTATCGCCGCCGGAATGGTGGTGCTAATTTTTGCCGCTATCACCATTCTGGCGTCCAATTACTCGTCGGCCTTCGGCGGGGACCCGACCAAAAGCGCGCTCTCGGTATTTATCGATTCCCTCGGCTATATCTTTGATACCAATTACATTATGGAAAGCGGCGAGCTCGGCCGTTTTACCACTATTTTCTTCTGGCTCCAGCATAACGAGCTTTTTGGCCCCGGCGGGATGCTGTTTGGCTACGGTCTGAACGCCACCAACAGCGGCAGTACCGTCTCCCCCGGCTATATTGGCGCCTGGTATCATCTGATACTCGACTCCACCGCGCTGAGCATGATGCTGTGGGAAGTCGGTATTATCGGCGTGATCTTATTTATCGCCATGATTGCCGCTATTCTCATCGGCATGCGGCCCAAAGAGACCTTTTCCCGCTACGATCTCAAACGGGAAGATTTACAGCTGCTCAGCTCCGCGCCTGCGTTTTACGTCTTTGCCATTGGCTGTTTGCTCAGCCTTCCCTACAGCCAGATCCTGATGATCATTCCCATGCTACAGTTTTTATTATGGCTGGCCCTCGGGGCGCTTATTGTCATTCATCGTTCCGTCCGTCTGAACTCCGGTACCCAATATGAATAAAACGCCATCAATTACCGTCAGCATTAAGACCCTCAACGAAGCGCAGGGTATTGAAAAAACGATCGACAGCGTCCGCAAGCAATTGCAGCCTTACCCGCATCAGATTATCGTCGCCGATAGCCTGTCCACCGATAATACCCGCGAGCTGGCCGTCGCCAAAGACGCGATGGTGGTCTGCCTCGATAACGCGAAAGATCGCTGCTGCGGCGTGGGCCACCAGCTGGGCTGGTTATTCAGCGAAGGGGACTATCTGCTGCTGCTGGACGGCGATATGGAGCTGGAGCCGGGTTTTCTCGACACCGCGGTGGCGTTTCTTGAAACGCATCCCGAATATGCGGGCGTGGCGGGCAGCGTCGAGATGGATGACGCCGCTAACTATGAGTTTAAATCGCGCAAGCAGCGTCTGCATCTTATCTATCCGCAGGGCGATACCGATCATCTTGGCGGCGGCGGCCTTTACCGCCGTTCGGCAATCGAGAAAATTGGCTATCTGACCAATCTTAACCTTCACGGTTATGAAGAAGCCGAATTGGGGATCCGCTTGCAGGCCGCGGGCTATAAACTCCACCGCCTCGCCGCGCCCTATTTTAGCCATGCGTCCTATACCATGCCGACATTTAAAATGTTGACCTATCGCTGGAAGAACGGTTTTTTATGGGCGCCGGGTGAGCTATTACGCAACTGCTGGGGGAAAAAGCATTTCCCCGCCGCGCTTAAGATTGTTCGCAACGAACTGATATTCACGCTGTATATCCTGGTATTGATTATTTGCCTCCTGTCGTTCAATCCCGGTGTGATTATTATCGCCCTGCTTCCGCTGCTGGCGTTTATCGCGCTGAAGGCGATTAAAAATAAGTCGCTGCGGGACGGCCTCCAGAGCGTGATCAACTTATCGTTATTTTCCGCAGGTATGGTGCGAGGCCTGCTTAACTCCGTTCGCGATCCGCTGAAACAACCCGCCGTGACCGTCTCCAACCCAAAACATATCCAGACAGAACATGAAAATATTATTCGTTAATAAATTCTTTTTTATTAAGGGCGGAGCGGAAACCGTTTTTTTCCAGGAGCGAGACGCCATGCTGCAAGCGGGCTATCAGGTTGTCGACTTCAGCATGCAGCATGCGGAAAATAAGCCTTCGCCCTGGGAAAGCTTCTTCGTACATAACGTGGATTATCATCAAAGCCACGGGCTGACGGGCAAGCTCAAAGCGGGCATCGACTTTATCTACAACGCTGAGGCCTGCAATAAACTCAACACCCTGCTGCTGGAGCAGCGCCCGGATATTGTGCACTTTCATAATATCTACCACCAGCTGACGCCCGCCTTGATTGGCGTCGCTAAGCGCTTTGGCTGCAAAACCGTACTGACGGCGCACGATTATAAAATCGTCTGCCCATCGTACACCATGCTACGCGATGGCCACGTCTGCGATGACTGTCTTACCGGTTCGGTGAGCAATGCCTTTCGCCATCGTTGCCAGCAGGGCGATACCTTTAAAAGCCTGCTGCTCTCGCTTGAGGCCTACTGGCAAAAGTTCGCGCAAAATTACGCCATGCTCGATTGCATTATCGCTCCCAGCGAATTTATGCGTCAGACGCTGCTGCGTAAATTACCCAGATCGCGGATCGATGTGATCGTCAACGGTATTGATGCCAGCACCACGATCCCGGGCGATACGGCGGGGGATTATTTCCTCTATATCGGCCGCTTGAGCCGTGAGAAAGGCGTGGCCACCCTGGCGCTGGCGCAGCAAAAAATGCAGCAGTCCATGCCGCTGAAAATCGTCGGCGATGGCCCTCTCGGCAGCGACCTGCGCGCCCGCTTTAGCGGTCCGGAATTTCTCGGCTATATGCGCCACGGAGACGCGCTCAACGCGTTGATTCGCGGCGCGCGGGCGGTGATCGTCCCTTCCGAATATTATGAAAACTGCTCGATGTCGGTGCTGGAGGCCATGGCGTTCGGTCGCCCCGTCGTCGGCGGCAATATCGGCGGCATTCCGGAGCAAATTCGCGATGGCATTGATGGCTATCTGGTGGAACCCGGGGATGCCGACGCGCTGGCGCGCATCATGGATAGCCTGGCCGCCAATCCGCAGCAGGCGCGTGAAATGGGCATCAACGCACGCCAGCGTTTAGAGGAGAAATACGATCTCGCCCGGCATATGCAGGTTCTGCAGGAACTCTATCAGCAGCTCGTGGGGGAAACGAAATGAAGCTCAAAGTGACGGTGCTTGGCACCCGCGGTATTCCGAACGTCCAGGGCGGCGTTGAGACCCACTGCCAGAATCTCTATCCGGAAATCTATCACCAGAATCACGCCGATATCTGCGTCATTGCCCGCTCACCGTACGTGGACTATCGCCGTAGCGAATATAAAGGCGTGCGGTTGAAAAGCCTGTGGGCGCCCAAAAGCCGTAAATTCGAAGCCATTATTCACTCTACGCTGGCCGCCTTCACTACCCTGTTTGACGGCTCAAATGTGGTTCACGTTCACGCGGTCGGCCCTGGCCTGGTGGTCCCGCTGCTGCGCCTGCTCGGCAAGCGCGTCGTTTTTACCCACCACGGCCCGGACTACGATCGCCAGAAGTGGGGCAAAATGGCGAAAGAGATGCTGCGCCTCGGTGAGAAATGGGCGGTGAAATATGCCAACGAGGTTATTGTTATCTCGGAAGTGATTAATACGCTGATTAAGACCAAACACGGCCGTACCAACGCTAACGTGATCTATAACGGCGTGCGCCAACCGCAGCTTCCCGCCGAAGAGACGCGACGGGCCACGCTGAATCAGTATTCGCTGGAAGCCGGGCAATACGTTGTCGCCGTCGCCCGTTTTGTGGAAGAAAAAGGACTGCACGATCTGCTTGCCGCCTACAAAGCCTCGAACTGTTCGCTGCCGCTGGTGCTGATTGGCGATGCCGACCATCCCGATGAGTACAGCGAGCGGCTGAAGAAGCAGGCGGCCGAAACCCCGGGAGCGATCATGACCGGTTTTATTAGCGGCGATCCGCTGCACACTTTGTTCTCACAGGCCGGGCTTTTTGTTCTACCGTCTTATCACGAAGGGCTGCCCATTGCCCTGCTGGAAGCCATGTCCTGGTCACTGCCGGTTATCGTCAGCGATATTCCGGCCAACCTCGAGATTGGCCTGCCTGCCGAGGTCTATTTTCCGACGGGCAATGTCGCCGCGCTGGCGCAAAAGCTCCAGTCCTGGCGCGGCGAGGAGACCGCGGATTACAGCCAACTTATGCCCAAATACCGCTGGCCGGACATTGCGGCAAAAACCGCTCAGGTCTATCAGCGTTTAATGAATAAGAGTCAACCGTGACTAAATCAACATCCGACCTGGTCGTCGAGCGCTTTTATTCCGCGCTTGACCCGGAAACAGAAACCTCACTCACGCCGGAACAAAAGCGCGGTATTGAACAGGCGCTGGTGAGAGCGAGCCTGGCCTCGCGCCATCGCATTGATTTTCGCCATAGTTTTCCTTTTCTGCATCGCCGCTATTTCGTGGTCTTTTTATGCGGCCGCGATCTGCGCAAAATTCCGCGAGAGAGTACGCTGCTCGGGCGTATATTCTCCACCCTGGCGATTACCATCGCCGTGCTGTTCGCCATTCTTGCGGTGCTGCTGGCGCTCTATATGCTGAAATCCGCGCTGGGTATCGATGTGTTTAAAAACTTCCACGTCGGTATCTGGACGTGGTTTGTGAACCTCCACGATAAAGTGAATTAACGATGAGCTCTTTTTCGCTGCGCCGCGCCGCGCGCCTTGTGGCGCTACTGCTGGCCGGAGTCATACCCTCAGCGGCAGTGCTGGCTGAACGCACGGTTATCACCCCGCCGGCCTTTACCGGTCTGTTGACGAACCCAGGGATCGGCGTGGCCAGTTTCCACGATGGTTATGGTCAGAAACCCTCTCTGAAAGAGTATCCGGACACCGGGTTTGAATACGATCGCTTTTACTGGAGCGATCTGGAGCCTGAAGAAGGCGTCTATGATTTTGCGCCGATCGATCGTGCTTTCAGCGTCGCCGCCCAGCATCAGCCGGCGATGAACGTCGGATTGCGTTTCATGGCGCTCGATGAACCGCAATCGGGCTCGAAAATCCCCGCCTGGCTTATCAAAAAAGGCATTCAGGGACAATGGGTCGAAAATGGCAAAACCTTTGTGCCGGACCTCAGCGATCCGACCTTTATCGCCTATGCGCAAAAGCTGCTTAACGCCCTCGGCGCGCGTTATGACGGCAATCCGAACCTCGGGTTTGTCGATATCGGCATGGTGGGTTCGTGGGGGGAATGGCACAACTCCAATTTCCCTGACGTTGCGCCGTTGCTGGAAAAGTACGCTCCGGAGCAGCTCAATCGCTACATTGATATGCACTTCAGCAGCTTCCCGAAAACGCCCAAAATCATGTTAATCAGCGGCGGTAATTCGCTGGTCTGGGCCAGCCAAAAAGGCGCGGGGTGGCGTGCGGATTGCTGGGGAGACTGGCATAACTTTTCCGCAGAGTGGAGCCATATGCGCGATGATTATCCTCAACGCCTGGCCGCGGCGCAGACGGCGTGGTCCGGGTTTAATGATAGCTGGCAGCACGCCCCCGTTAGCCTGGAAATTTGCGGTTATATGGCGGAGTGGGAAAGCGTGCAGCACTATACCCGCGAAGAGGTCCAGGCAAGCTTCGACTGGGCATTAGCGCAGCACGCCAGTACCTTGAATCTGAAATCGCGTCCGGTGCCGGCAGCGTATCGCGATATCGTTGATAGCGCGTTATTGCGAATCGGCTACCGCTACCGGGTGGGTCAGCTGGAATGGGATACGCCCGTACGCAGCGGCATGCCGCTTACGCTAAACGTCACCTGGCGTAACGACGGCGTCGCGCCAGCCTATCTCCCGTACCTTGTGCAATGGCGGATAGTCAATGACGCCGGAACGACCGTTACGCAAATCAAAACGGCGGATGACGTTCGCCAGTGGCTGCCCGGCGATCATCACAGCAGCGCTACGCTGCCGCTGCCTGCCGGACTCCCGGGCGGCCAATATCGTCTGGAAGCGGCCCTGACCAATTATCAGGGCCAGCCGCGTATTCAACTCGCTAACGAAGGTAAAACCGGTGATGGATGGTATTCACTGGCTTCGTTTAACCTTAAGGAATAACCATGTTTAAGGCTATAAGGCTGGTCGCCCGGGAAATCAAATCCTGCGGCGGCATAAAAGCGAAAATCGCGGTTCTGCTTTATCGTCTGGCGACGCTCTATCGCAGCCGTAATCCTCTGTGGAAGATCTGCGGTATCCCCTTCGTTATTCTCAATATCGTGATTAACGAGTGTTTATTTTGCATTGAGCTGCCGTGGCGAGCGCGCATTGGCTATGGGCTGAAGCTGTATCATCCGCACTGCATCGTGATTAATCGGGGAACGGTCATCGGCCAGAACTGCACCCTGCGCCAGGGCGTCACGATTGGCAGCGTGACCGATAGTCAGGGCCGTGAGGGCGATAGCCCGCGCATCGGCGATAACGTCGAATTTGGCGCCCACGCCGTGGTGATTGGCGCGGTCACGCTGGGTGACAACGTCAAGGTTGGGGCAGGCACGGTAGTGACCAAAGATCTGGCCGCAGGAATGATTGCCGTCGGTCAACCCTTTCGGGTATTAAACGGTATTTAGCGCGGGTTTGCCTGGGAAGGAAACCCGCGCTGGTCGAAACGCGGGTTTTATTGCGAGCAGGATGACAGCCGCTGACCGGAACTCAGGCTCTCAGCTTAACCGGTTCGCTAAAATCATCGGCGGGCTCCAGCTTAAGACTGAACGTCGCCAGTAACGCTTCGGCTCGTTCGTGAAAACCACGTAGCGTCTTTTCAAGCTTTTCAGTGACTTCAGGATCGTCAATCGCGACCGGACGCCAGACGCCCTCTTTGTCGAACAATCCAAACTGATAGCTATAGGTGAAGCGCGATTCCTGCGCTTCCATCTCCATCCACCATCCCCAGAACTCGCGTTTTTCAGGCGCTGGTTTTACGTTGACGCAAACAGCCAGGCAATCGAAAAAGAAGCGGTTGTCTTCACATTGCTCCTCACGGATGTAAGGGCCAAGCGCCGTGAATTTCTTAATCAGCTTACTCTTCAGGTGTCCACTCGGTAACGTCATTGCGATCTCCTTTAGTGATGCCATGACGTTACCAAATCGATAGAATTTAGCAATATATTAACTAAATCTATGGCTAATCCAGCGGGCGATCTGCCGCAGCGCGTGATCGAAATTGCGATAGACCGGATTGAACGGGATCTCCAGCAGCTTGCCGTCGGATGATGATGAAGTAATCAGCCGCGACTCCTCCTCCGGGCTGAACGGATCGTCTTTCCAGAAGCCTGAGAGCATCGGCGTGGGGCAGCGGCGTCCCAGCAGCCCCTGAACCTTCAGGGAATAGCGGTTAAGCTCAACGCGCAGCGCGTCGTCGGAAGCGTCATGCATCCCCAGCCGCGAAGCCAGAACGTCAAGATACATCTCCGGCACCCGCCCCTGATGCAGCGGGTCCACCAGCAGGCCGTGTACCACCGGCCCCAGGCAGGCCACCGCCTTCAGGCGCTGGGACTCAAGATAGCCCAGCCGCACGGCGATATTCGCGCCGAAACGGAAACCAAAAGCGGCCACGCGGGTATGATCGACCCAGGGCACATTAGCCAGATGCTGCAGCACATACTGGTGCAGCAGACTGGTATCCTGGGTCAGCTTGCATTTTGAGGAGAAACCGATGGAAGGCATATCCACGGTCAGCATAGCGATACCCAACGGCGCAAAATAGTTTTCATACAGGTTGTAATAATCGGTCTGTAGCGCGTCAAGCCCGCCGCACATCAGTACCGTCGGGAACGGCCCATCGCCTGGCGGCATATGCAGGAAACCGGTGATCGGCGCGGCGCCGGGGATAGAGAACTCCAGCTCTCGCAGCTTGCCGGGCAAGCGCTGAGCGGCTTCTTCATAAGCCCGGTATGCCAGCACCTGCGCCTGTTCCGCCAGCTCATCGCCCTTGATGTGCGGATAGGCGGCAATGCTGTAAAGGTTTGCCGCATGGAGCCAGTGACGACCGCTCACGAGCAGATTCTCTTCCTGACCGGCCTTCTGCTGCCAGTCCATCGCCTGTTTGGCCCATTCAAAGATCCAGTTGCCGCCGCGATAGCCAACGACCGTATCGTAAAGCTCCGGGTCGGTTCGCTCGGCATCGCTCATGACGATGCGCGCCTGCACGTCGAGGATTTCCTGCGGCGTCACGCCACGCCAGATCCACATCAGGCGGTTAATCAATCGATACCAGTGATCAACGTGATTACCGCTGAGCGCAGACTGGATCGGTTGCTGCGCTCCGGTATTAAACCGACGCACCAGCGTAGAGGTTTCCGGATGTTTGAATCGGGGTTTAAACAGCGTTTCGCTAAGGTTAGCCTGGGACATGTGCAGCCTCCATCATGTTGCCACTGAAGCTATTGTAACCTGCGCAAGGGTAAAAAAAACCACGCCCGGCAAAACCGGGCGTGGTAATTAGCATTTATGCTGGAAATTAACGACCTGCGATAGGCGGTACGAACACCACGCCCATATCCCACGGCTGTTCAATCCAGGTATCCTGGGGAATATCAACAACATAATCATCAACCAGCGGGCGACCGGCCGGTTTTGCGAAGATAGTGACAAAATGTGCTTTCGGATACATTTCGCGGATGGCTACGGCGGTACCGCCGGTGTCGACGAGGTCATCGATCACGATAAAGCCTTCGCCATCGCCTTCAGCACGTTTCAGCACGGTCAGTTCACGCTGATTATCGTGGTCATAGCTTGAGATGCAAACGGTATCAACATGACGAATACCCAGTTCACGCGCCAGTAGTGCTCCCGGTACCAGACCGCCGCGGCTAACGGCAATAATGCCTTTCCACTGTTCAACCGGCAGCAGGCGAGTTGCCAGCTTGCGGGCGTGAATCTGCAACATGTCCCAGGTGACGACGTATTTTTCGCTCATGTGAAGTGTCCCAGCCTGTGTAATACGGCTTAAATAATGTTCGAGGGGGAAAATGGTTGCGCGAGATTATAGAGATCTGACGCGCTAAAAACCAGCGTTAAGCGGCCACGACGACTCTTTTTACGTGGTTTACACTACCAGAGTACACGGAAAGTGGTATTCTCAACCCCATCGCGCAAGCCCGGGCTTGTAGTGTATTTGATTGCTAACCCCTCGATCTGCAAACGACTTTTGCAGGTGATTGTAAGGAGACTTATCGTGTCTGAACTGTCTCAATTATCCCCGCAGCCGCTGTGGGATATTTTTGCCAAAATCTGCTCTATTCCTCACCCCTCCTATCACGAAGAACAGCTCGCTGAGCACATCATGGGCTGGGCAAAAGAAAAAGGCTTACACGCGGAACGCGACCAGGTTGGCAACATTCTGATTCGTAAAGGCGCGACTGCCGGTATGGAAAACCGCAAACCGGTTGTGCTGCAGGCGCACCTCGATATGGTGCCGCAGAAAAACAACGATACCGTTCATGACTTCGCTAAGGACCCGATTCAGCCGTACATCGACGGCGAGTGGGTCAAAGCGCGCGGCACCACCCTGGGCGCCGACAACGGTATCGGCATGGCTTCCGCGCTGGCGGTACTGGCTGACGACAACGTGGTTCACGGCCCGCTGGAAGTGCTGCTGACCATGACGGAAGAAGCCGGTATGGACGGCGCGTTTGGCCTGCAGGCCAACTGGCTGCAGGCGGATATCCTGATCAACACCGACTCCGAAGAAGAAGGTGAGATTTACATGGGCTGTGCGGGGGGTATCGACTTCACCTCTGACCTGGCGCTGACCCGCGAAGCCGTTCCGGCCGGTTTCCAGAGCTTTAAGCTGACCCTTAAAGGACTCAAAGGCGGCCACTCCGGCGGCGAGATCCACGTTGGTTTAGGTAATGCCAACAAGCTGCTGGCACGCTTCCTCGCAGGCCATGCTGAAGAGCTGGATCTGCGCCTGGTCGATTTCAACGGCGGCACCCTGCGCAACGCGATCCCGCGTGAAGCGTTCGCGACAGTCGCCGTGGCCGCGGATAAAGCGGACGCGCTGAAAGCGCTGGCTAATGAGTACCAGGCGATCCTGAAAAACGAGCTGGCGGCCAAAGAGAAAAACCTGACTGTGCTGCTGGAGTCGGTTGCTAACGAGCAGCCTGCGCTGACGGCCCAATCTCGTGATACCTTTGTGCGTCTGCTGAACGCCACGCCAAACGGCGTCATCCGCAACTCTGATGTGGCAAAAGGCGTGGTGGAAACCTCGCTGAACGTCGGCGTGGTGACCATGACCGGCGACAACGTGCAGATTCACTGCCTGATTCGCTCGCTGATCGACAGCGGCAAAGATTATGTCGTGAGCATGCTGGATTCGCTGGGCAAGCTGGCCGGTGCGAAAACCGAAGCGAAAGGCGCCTACCCGGGCTGGCAGCCGGACGCCAACTCGCCGGTGATGCATCTGGTGCGTGAAACCTATCAGCGTCTGTTCAACAAGACGCCGAACATCCAGATTATCCACGCGGGCCTGGAGTGCGGGCTGTTCAAAAAACCGTATCCGGATATGGACATGGTTTCTATCGGGCCAACCATCACCGGTCCTCACTCCCCGGATGAGCAGGTTCATATCGAAAGCGTGGGCCAGTACTGGACGCTGTTGACTGAACTGCTGAAATCCATTCCGGCGAAGTAAGACAACACAGGCCCACTCCGCAGAGAGTGGGCCTTTTCTTTATAAAATGACCGAGCGAAAGCACGCCGTGCCGATTGTGGTAACCGCATCCGGGCATACCTGTCACGCGCTGTATGTGGGGTCGATTTGCCGCCGCATCAAATAATTAAGAAATTGTTCACCCCGCGCCGTCACTTCCTGTGGCTGCATAACGGTGAAGCCGTGACGCGCAAAAAAGGGCTTTGCCGTAATACTGGCCTCTACCGTATAAGCGCGCTCAGGAAGCTGCCTCAATAGCGTATTAAGCAGCGCGCTGGCGACGCCCTGGCGGCTATAGTCGGGAGAGACAAATAGTAAATCGATATAGTCATCCACGGCGGTAATAAACCCGACCGGCGAGGCATCATTTATTGCCACCAGTACGCGTGACGCCGCAAGTTTTTGCCGCCAGCGGGCTTCATCAACCTGCGCCCAGGCGGCAATTTGCCGGGGGGAATAGTCAGCGCTAGCGGTCTCTTTAACGGCGCGTAAAAATAGTGCGCATAGCGCCGGAAAATCCCCCTCTTCGTACATTCTTATCGTTAACATTGTTACAATCCCAAAACGAGTTGCCGCTCCAGCTGCGGATCAAGCAGCGTCACGTGCAGCCCCACCAGCCTGACTCCCCGACCTCCGCGCCGCTCGTGCCAGGCTTTGTACGCGGTAGAAATCAAATCATCTTTATTCAGCCGGGGCCAGACATGTTCCTGGGTGGTGAGCTGAAAATCATTAAACTTCAGCTTGACCCCCTGACGGGCAATCAGCAAATCCGGTTTAACCTTCGCCAGTCGCCGTTCCAGCTCCGGGTAGAGGTTCTCAATAATCGATTCACACTCCGCCCATTCGTGGATATCTTCTATCAGGGTTCGTTCAACGCCCACCGATTTGCGCTGGCGCTCGCTGCTGATTCCTCGTTCATCAATCCCCAGGCTGCGTTCCCACAGTATCCGCCCAAATTTACCAAAGCGCTTGAGCAGCATCGCCAGATCGCTGTTCTGCACATCTTCACAGGTCCTCAGCCCCATGCTCTCGAGCTTCGCGGCGGAAACCTTGCCGACACCCGGGATCTTCGATAGCGGCAACGTTTTGACAAACTCCGCGACCTGATGCGGCGCAATAACAAACTGACCATTGGGTTTATTCAGATCCGAGGCGATTTTTGCGAGAAATTTTACCGGCGCAATTCCTGCGGAGGCGGTCAAATTTAGCTCACGATGAATGGTCTCGCGGATCTCCTGCGCCATCAGCGTCGCCGACCCCTGACAATGAACGCTGTCGCTAACGTCGAGATAGGCTTCATCCAGCGATAATGGTTCGATTAACGAGGTATAGCGGGAAAAAATTTCCCGGATATGGTTCGACGCCTCTTTATAGGCGTCAAAGCGGCCGGGAAGCAGCGTCAGGTGGGGGCAAAGTTTGAGCGCGGTGGCGGTTGGCATGGCGCTGCGCACGCCGAATTTACGCGCCGGATAGTTAGCCGTACTGATAACACCGCGCTGCACCCGACTGCCGCCAATGGCAATAGGGATGTCGCGCAGTGCCGGGTTGTCACGCATTTCCACCGCCGCGAAGAAGCAGTCCATATCAACGTGGATGATTTTACGCATAGCCAAACCTTAGACTGTACATACATACAGTATAGCAAAATACGGCGAAATTTAATCTTTTTAAATCCACTATCCTGAAAAACGTGCTACAACATAAAATTGCAATAAATATAAGTTACTTTTCATATAGTTATATGAGCACATAAGGTGAATGCAATCATGAAATCAATACTTACTGCGCTTGGTTTGCTTATTGCCAGCAGCGCCTGCGCCGCGCCGCAGCTCATTGCGCATCGGGGAGGCACCGGCGATGCGCCGGAAAATACCCTTCCGGCGATAAAACTTGCGCTGGAGAATAAGGCCGAGGCGATTTGGATAACGGTACAATTAAGCCAGGATGGCGTTCCGGTCTTATATCGCCCGAGCGATCTGTCCGCGCTGACTGACCATACGGGGAAAATCTCAAGCTTCAGCGCTGCCGAGCTGACCCGTATGGACGCGGGATGGACATGGGGCGGTGAAACTCACCCCTGGCGCGGTAAAAACGCAACCATTCCAACGCTGCAATCGGTACTGGAACAGTGGCCGCAGACCTTCTTTTACATCGATATCAAATCGCCTGATGCAGATCCGGCCATCATGGCGGCGCGTCTTAGCGAAGTACTGCAAAAAACCAATAGCCTCTCGCGCGTACGGGTGTATTCAACGGAAGACCGCTATATCGCGGCGCTGCCAGCATCAATCCCCCATTTCGTCAGCCGGGGCGAAACGCGAACGAAGCTGGCTAATATTTCACTTAGCCACCAGTGCCAGCCAACCGCGGCGTCGGGCAATGAATACTGGTACGGTCTGGAGCTGAAACGCAAGGTAGAAGTAGTGGAGAAGTTCACGCTGGGCGAAGGCGTATCGCCAGCCACGCTCACCTGGGATAAAGAAGCTATGGATTGTTTCCGCTCACAGGGCAAAGCCCATATTGTCTTCTTCGGCATTAATAGTGCCGATGATTTTCGTACCGCAAGCGAGCTTGGCGCCGACGGCGTAATGGTAGACTCGCCGGCGAAAGCGAAAGCCTGGTAAATCAAAAAAGGCCGCACGGTGCGGCCTGCTGTTTATAGGATGCGATCCTGCTTGCGCTGCGCTTCGCGAGCCAGGCGTTTTTTGCGCGCATCGCAGGGCTCGGGACAGTCGCAGACCTTTTCCATACCCAGCGATGAGATCCCGCCGCAGCTGCCCTGAATACTTTTGCGCTTGATCAGATAACCAAGCGACATTCCCAGGATAACCAGCGCGAAAATCACGAAGGTCGCGACAAATACCGTCAGCATCATCAGCCTCCAAAATCGTCCAGCATGATGTTTTCATCCTCAACGCCGAGATCTTTAAGCATTTTAATGACCGCGGCGTTCATCACCGGCGGCCCGCACATGTAGAATTCACAATCTTCCGGCGCCGGGTGATCGCGCAGATAGTTTTCATACAGAACGTTATGAATAAAGCCGGTATGGCCGGTCCAGTTATCTTCCGGCTGCGGATCGGAGAGCGCCACGTGGAAGGTAAAATTCGGGTTTTCCCGCGCCAGCTGCTCGAATTCGTCATCATAGAACATTTCTCGCAGAGAGCGCGCACCGTACCAGAAGCTGATTTTACGTTTGCTGTGCAGCCGCTTAAGCTGGTCGAAAATATGCGAGCGCATCGGCGCCATCCCCGCTCCGCCGCCGATAAAGACCATCTCAGCATCCGTTTCTTTGGCAAAAAATTCCCCAAACGGCCCGGAAATCGTCACTTTATCGCCCGGCTTCAGCGACCAGATATAGGAGGACATGATCCCCGGAGGCGCATCAGGTACCTGCGGCGGCGGCGTTGCGATACGCACGTTGAGCATGATGATACCCTTCTCTTCCGGATAGTTAGCCATGGAGTAGGCGCGTAGCGTTGGCTCCTTCACGTCAGAGACGTAGCGGAAAAGGTTAAATTTATCCCAGTCGCCGCGATACTCGTCCGGAACGTCAAAATCGGCATAGGCAACCTTGTGCGAGGGGCATTCGATCTGAATATACCCGCCGGCCCGGAACGGAACCGCGTCACCGTCCGGCACGCGCAGCTTCAGCTCCTTGATAAAAGTGGCTTTGTTATCGTTCGAGATAACTTCACACTCCCACTTCTTAACGCCAAAAATCTCCTCCGGCAGCTCAATTTTCATGTTCTGCTTCACCGCGACCTGGCAGGCCAGACGGCAGCCCTCTCTCGCCTCACGCTTGGTGATATGAGACAGTTCGGTAGGCAGAATATCACCGCCGCCCTCTTTCACCGTCACCCGGCACTGGCCGCAGGAGCCGCCGCCGCCGCAGGCGGATGAAACAAAGATACCGTTGCTGGAGAGCGTATTCAGCAGCTTGTCGCCGGCCGGAGTACGAATTTGTTTATCCGCTTCGTTATTGATTTCAATGACCACGTCGCCCGCATTCACTAATTTCGAACGCGCGGCCAGTATCAGCCCCGATAGTACCAGGACGATCAGCGTGAACATCACTACGCCAAGAATTATTTCCATACTTTCCGCCCTTATAGCTGCACACCGGAGAATGACATAAAGCCCAGCGCCATCAGACCCGTGGTAATAAAGGTGATCCCTAACCCGCGCAGACCCGCAGGCACGTTTGCGTATTTCATTTTTTCACGAATGCCCGCCATCGCCACAATTGCCAGCAGCCAGCCGATGCCGGAGCCAAAGCCGTAAACGATGGATTCGGTGAAGTTATAGTCACGCTGCACCATGAAGGAGACGCCGCCAAAGATCGCACAGTTGACGGCGATCAGCGGCAGGAAGATCCCCAGCGCGTTATAGAGCGTCGGGAAGTACTTATCGAGGATCATCTCCAGGATTTGCACCAGCGCGGCAATCACGCCAATAAAGGTGATAAAGTTCAGAAAGCTTAAGTCGACGCCTTCAACCAGCGCACCGTCGCGCAGCACCAGGTTATACACCAGATTATTGATCGGCACCGCCAGCCCAAGTACGACCGTTACCGCCACGCCGAGTCCGAAAGCGGTCGAGACCTTTTTCGATACCGCGAGGAAAGTACACATCCCAAGAAAGAAGGCCAGCGCCATATTTTCAACAAACACGGCGCGGACAAACAGGCTAATATAATGAGCCATAATCGGTTACTCCTTTTCCTGCTGTTCAGGCTTCCAGCTGCGCACCGCCCAAATCAACAAACCGATAATGAAGAACGCACTGGGCGCCAGAAGAAACAGGCCATTTGGCTGGTACCAGCCGCCGTTCTGCACCGTTTCCAGCACGGTAATACCGAATAGCTTACCACTGCCGATCAGCTCTCTCAGGAAACCGACGATGATTAGGATCGCCCCGTATCCCAGACCGTTGCCAATACCGTCCATAAAGCTCGCCAACGGCGGCGATTTCATGGCATAGGCTTCGGCGCGCCCCATCACGATACAGTTAGTGATGATCAAACCGACGAAAACCGAAAGCTGTTTTGAGATCTCATAGGCAAACGCGCGTAGCACCTGATCGACGACGATCACCAACGAAGCGATAATCGCCATCTGCACAATGATGCGCACGCTATTCGGAATATGGTGGCGAATCATGGAGATAAACATGCTGGAGAATGCCGTAACCAGCGTCACCGCGATGGTCATCACAAAAGCGGTCTCCAGCTTGGTAGTCACCGCCAGCGCGGAACAGACGCCCAGAACCTGCAGGGTGATAGGGTTATTAGCGATAAGCGGCCCCACCAGCACGCGCTTCATTTCTTTCATGTCGCCCAAATCAGCCATTATTCAGCTCCCCTTCTCGCACCTTTTGCAGGAATGGGCCAAAGCCCAGTTTGCCCATCCAGAAATCAAAGCTATGCTGCACGCCGTTTGACGTCAGCGTTGCGCCCGACAGGCCATCAACGGCGTGCAGGTCGCCAGGACGCGCGCCGCCTTTGACGATTCTCAGCGCAGGCATCCCTTTATCATCAAGCACCTGTTTCCCGACGAACTGCTGGCGCCAGTTGGGGTTTTCAATTTCCCCGCCCAGCCCCGGCGTTTCACCGTGATCGTAATAGGTGATCCCTTTGACCGTGCGGCCATCGGTTTCCAGCGCCACAAAAGCGTACATCACCGACCACAGGCCATTACCGTAAATAGGCAGTACCACTTCCTGAATCTGCTGCTTTTCATCGCGCACCAGGTAAATTTCGGCAATATTACTGCGGCGTTTGATACCGGCAGGATCCTGGCTCGCCTCCAGCTGTAGGCTCTGCTGAGGGTCTTTCAGGGCCTGGGCCTGATTAAACTTGCCCGGATCTTTATCCAGCAGCTCACCGCTGGCTAAATCGACTAAACGCGGAGAGATATGGGCCTTAAAAATGTCAGCCACTTCATCTGCGCTCATTCCCTGCTTCATCAGACCGGCAACCGCCAGGATATTGCGCTGTTTATCGAGAGCGCGCTGCTCCTGCTGGCGCGATTTTAGCCCCACGGCAGAACCGGCGACCACAATTGAGCAGACCAGACAAAGCACCAGCACCACCAGCAGCGTTTTGCCGATGCTATCGTTACTTTTATTCTCAGCCACGCGATTTCCTCCGCTTAATATTGGCCCGCACCACCAGGTAATCAAACAGCGGCGCGAAGAGGTTGGCGAAGAGGATCGCCAGCATCATCCCTTCCGGATAGGCCGGGTTGACCACGCGGATCAGGACGCACATCACGCCGATCAGCAGGCCGTAGCTCCATTTACCTTTATCCGTAAACGACGCGGACACCGGGTCCGTCGCCATAAACATCATGCCGAAGGCAAAACCGCCGAGCACCAGATGCCAGTACCACGGCATGGCAAACATCGGGTTGGTATCAGAGCCTATAAAGTTAAACAGCGTCGCGGTGGCCACCATGCCGATGAAAACCCCTGCGACAATGCGCCACGAGGCCACGCGACCAAAAATGATGATGGCGCCGCCGATGAGAATCATCAGCGTCGAGACTTCGCCAATCGACCCCGGGATATTGCCGAGGAAGGCGTCCATCCAGCTTACCGGCTGGCCGGTAGAGACGTTAACCAGCGATTCACCGCCGCCGCTTGCCCACTGGGATAACGGCGTCGCGCCGGAGAAACCATCCGCCGCAGTCCACACCAGGTCGCCGGAAATTTGCGCCGGCCAGGCAAAGAATAAAAACGCGCGCCCCGCCAGGGCTGGGTTGAGAAAGTTACGCCCGGTTCCGCCAAAAATCTCCTTGGCCATGACGACGCCGAAGGTGATCCCGAACGCGGCCTGCCATAGCGGCAGCGATGGCGGCACAATCAGCGCGAACAGAATTGACGTTACGAAGAAGCCTTCGTTTATTTCGTGCTTGCGCACGATAGCAAACAAGACTTCCCAGAACCCGCCGACAAGAAACACGGTGATGTAGATAGGCAGGAAAAATACCGCCCCCAGGGTCATCATACTGAGCCAACCGGCGTCAGCGGTGAAGTTCACCCCCAACCACTGCGCGATGCTGTAGTGCCAGTTCCCGGCGATAACCTGCTGCAGCTGCTCAGCGCCGTATAATTTATGCAGTGCAGGAATGGTCTGCAGGCCAACGTTATACATTCCCCAGAACATCGCCGGGAAAACGGCGAACCACACCAGAATCATCATCCGCTTGAGATCGATGGCGTCTCTGACGTGCGCCGCGCCGCGCGTGACCTGCCCGGGGGTGTAGAACAGCGTCGCCGTCGCTTCAAACAGCGGATAGTATTTTTCCAGCTTGCCGCCGTGCGTAAAGTGCGGCTCAATTTTGTCAAACAGTTGCTTTAAGCCCATCACTTATCCTTCCTGCTCTATCTGGGTTAACACGCTGCGCAATGCCGGGCCATATTCATACTTGCCGGGACATACGTAGGTGCAAAGCGCCAGGTCTTCTTCATCCAGTTCCAGACAGCCCAGCGCCTGCGCGCTGTCGGTATCCCCCGCCAGCAAATCACGCAGCAGCATGGTGGGCAGAATATCCAGCGGCATCACTCGCTCATAGTTGCCAATCGGCACCATAGCCCGCTCGCCGCCGTTGGTATCCGTCGAGAAATTAAATAGCTTACGCTTCATAAAATGGCCGAGCGTGGTGCGGGTGATGGAAAATTTATCTTTCCCGGGCATTACCCAGCCGAACAGCTCTTTCTCACGCCCCTCTTTTACGACGCTTATCTGTAAATGAAAGCGGCCAAGAAAAGCATGGGGCCCTTGAGCATGCGTTCCGCTGAGGACTGAACCAGAAATAACGCGGTTTTCATCATCCAGAAGTTCATCTGCCAGCAGTTCATCAAGGCTGGCGCCAGAGCAGGTCTTTAATAAACGAGGCTCTTTCACCTGCGGGCCGCCGAGCGCAACGATACGTTCGCTAGACAACTCCCCTTCAAGGAACAATTTGCCAACGGCGATAACGTCCTGATAGTTAAGATGCCAGACCTGCTTTTTCAGGCTAACCGGCTCGAGAAAATGGATGTGGGTCCCGACCAGCCCGGCCGGATGCGGCCCGGCAAACTGGTTGAAGGTCACCTGGCCCACGGGATGCCCGCCAAGCTTGCCACCGCTGGCCTGGCAGACGTGGACCTTACCGTCGGTCAACCGCGTCAACAGGGTTAAGCCCGCGTCAAAAGCCTCGCGCTGGGCCAGAATGATTGGCTGAGGGTCTGCCGCCAGTGGATTCGTATCTATGGCGGTGACAAATATGGCCGCTGGAACGCTGCCCGGCGCAGGTATTTTGCTGAAAGGGCGGGTGCGAAACGCCGTCCACATCCCCGACTCCACCAGTTGCTGCTGCACGGCCTCGCGCGTCAACGCGGCAAGATCGGCTAATTCATAGCGGGGAAAGTGAACGGCATCATCGCCATCTACGTCAATAACGACCGATTGCAGAACCCGCCGTTCGCCGCGATGAATGGCGCTGATGGTTCCACTCGCAGGGGCAGTAAATCGCACGCCAGGATTTCTTTTATCTTCGAACAGAAGCTGACCTTTTTGTACCCGGTCTCCTTCACGCACCGCCATTGAGGGGCGCATACCGATGTACTCTTCACCCAACAGCGCAACGCGCTTGACCGCAGTCTTCGAAGAAATCTGCTGTGATGGCATGCCAGCTATGGGCAAATTCAGCCCTTTCGTGATTTTAATCATATCGTTAGCAGGTATCCGTTACGTAAACCCCGGTATCAGACCGAGGCCAGCATAATTAATGGAAAATAAGAGGAAGAAAGGAACATCGTAGTCCTGGTGATTCACAAGACGGGAGAGAAGCATCCTTTCTTACCCTGAGTATTTAGCGGAGCAAGTGTAACATTTCGTGAGCAGCGCCTGTAGACAAACTGCCATTAAGTCGTTCTAAAATGCGAGCTATTACGCAAAGTTCTGACTGCGCTTTACCTGAATATTCGCTATAACGGAAAACTAAAACGTAAACGTGGCACGTCGTGCTTGCGAAAAAATGCCGTGATGCTAATGTGAGCGCTCTAAAACCAGAAAACTCTGATTTCGGGTCTCTCTTGCCGTCCTGGCAATGTGGTTATTTGTTTTATCAAGGAACAAGTAGTATGCGCAAAATCGCATTATTTATTGCGATGCTTCTGTTGCCGTGCGTTTCATTCGCAGGGCTACTTAGCAGTAACAGCTCGACAACGCCGATGAGCAAAGAGTATAAGCAGCAGCTCATGGGTTCGCCGGTCTACATTGAGATCTTCAAAGAAGAGCGCATGCTCGATCTTTACGTCAAGATGGGCGAAACCTACCAGCTTCTCGACAGCTACCGGATCTGTAACTACTCCGGCGGGCTCGGTCCAAAGCAGCGCCAGGGCGATTTCAAGAGCCCGGAAGGTTTCTATAACGTTTCCCGCAATCAGCTTAAACCCGACAGCCGTTTCTACAAAGCGATCAATATCGGTTTCCCGAACGCCTACGATCGCGCGCATGGCTATGAAGGAAAGTATCTGATGATTCACGGTGCCTGCGTATCCGTTGGCTGTTACGCCATGACCGATACCGGCATTGATGAAATCTTCCAGTTCGTCACCGGCGCGTTAGTCTTCGGCCAGCCCAACGTTCAGGTGAGCATTTATCCTTTCCGCATGACCGACGCCAACATGGCGCGTCACAAATTTTCCTACTTCGCGGATTTCTGGCAGCAGCTGAAACCCGGGTACGACTACTTCCGGCAGACGCATAAGCCGCCGGTGGTTTCGGTAGCCAATGGCCGCTACGTGGTGAGCAAACCGCTCAGCCACGAAGTTGTGCAGCCGCAGCTCGCGTCAAACTACTCGGTCCCCGAGGCAAAATAACGCCCACTCGCCTGGCATAATTTTATTCCAGGTTTCGTTGCCGGTAAGCGGCTGAGTGGCGATAACGGAGACCACATCATTCGGTGTGGTCTCGCGTTGAAAGTCAATTTCTACATCCTGATCCAGCAGCGTGGCTACGCCAAACGGCGCCCTTCGCGTAATCCAGTATAAATTCGTCGAGCAAAACGCCATCACGTAGCGCCCGTCGGAGAGCAGCATGTTAAAAACGCCTTTTTCACGCAGCGCTCCGGCAAGCGTGGCGATAAATCTGAATACCTCAACCATATCGCCCGGCATTTCCGGATAGCGCTCGGTGATGCTGTGCAGCAGCCAGCAGAAGGCCTTTTCGCTGTCGGTCTCCCCGATAGGATGCAGACTTCCCGTCTCGAGGCTCTCATACCCCTCCAGTTGACCGTTATGGGCGTAGGTCCAGTTGCGCCCCCATAGCTCCCGGGTAAAGGGGTGAGTGTTTTCCAGCGCAACGATACCTCGGTTGGCCTGGCGAATATGGGCGATGACCGAGCAGGACTTGATAGGATATTCCTGCACCAGCTTTGCTATGGGCGACTGGAAGCTAGGCTGCGGATCTTTAAATGTGCGACAGCCCTTACCTTCATAAAACGTAATGCCCCAGCCGTCTTTATGTGGCCCGGTTCCGCCACCGCGCTGCACCAGCCCGGTGAAACTGAAGCAAATATCTGTGGGCACATTCGCGCTCATCCCGAGCAATTCGCACATAGATCACCTCATACCACTTACTGAAACATAAAAGGCGTTATTGGTGCAGCCAGTTTGGACACGGCCAGCGCGCAGAAACCGGAGCGTACTTGATGTACGTGAGGATTTTGAGCACTGCCCGGGTTCAAAATGGCTAACAAAATAGCCTTTTAAGCTTTAACCATCTCTTTTTCGATCAGCATAATCAGGATATGAATCACTTTAATATGGATTTCCTGAATACGGTCGGCGTAGCCAAAATGCGGTACGCGAATTTCTACATCCGCTGACCCCGCCATTTTACCGCCATCTTTCCCGGTCAGAGTAATCACTTTCATCCCCTGGGCGCGGGCGGCTTCAATCGCTTTGATAACATTACCTGAATTACCGGAAGTAGAGATCCCCAGTAATACGTCGCCTGCACGACCCACTGATTCTACATAGCGAGAGAAAACATATTCATAGCCGAAATCATTGCTGACGCAAGAGAGATGGCTCACGTCGGAAATCGCAATGGCCGGATAGCCGGGGCGATTTTCACGATAGCGCCCGGTCAGTTCTTCCGCAAAATGCATCGCATCGCAGTGCGAACCGCCGTTACCGCAGGAAAGGACTTTGCCGCCAGCTTTAAAGCTATCCGCCAGCAGCACCGCAGCACGCTGAATCGCGTGAATGTTGGCTTCGTCCTGCAGAAAGTTAGCCAGCGTTTCAGCGGCTTCATTCAGTTCGTTACGAATAAGATCCTGGTACATGAGGATAATCCTTCAGTATTTGTGGGATAACCCAGGCAGTTTACCGGATAGCCGACGCAGCGAGAAGCAGCACGCAATGCAATCCCCTGTGCTTTTGATTTTATGTGCCGCATTTCCGTACAACAATGTGAGCAAGGTTGTAATTATTTTGTAAACACATTGCTAAAACAAATTACATCCACTACAACCATATCATCACAAGTGGTCAGACCTCCTACAAGACAGGGAGCATTTCTCTATGATGATTTTGAGTATTGTTGCAACCGTTGTTTTACTCGGTGCGCTCTTCTATCACCGAATCAATCTGCTGCTGAGCAGCGCGATTTTGCTTGTCTGGACCGCCGCACTCGGCGCTGCGGGGCTGTGGAATATCTGGCTGCTGATTCCGCTGGCGATCGTTTTACTGCCGTTTAACCTTGCGCCGATGCGTAAATCCATGATTTCAGTCCCGGCGTTCCGCGCTTTCCGTAAGGTCATGCCGCCGATGTCGCGCACCGAGAAAGAAGCGATTGACGCTGGCACAACCTGGTGGGAAGGCGATCTGTTCCGCGGCAACCCCGACTGGCAGAAACTGCACAACTATCCGCAGCCGCGCCTCACCGCTGAAGAACAAGCCTTTATTGACGGCCCGGTCGAAGAAGCCTGCCGTATGGCGAACGACTTCGAAATTACCCACGAGATGGCCGATCTGCCGCCGGAGCTGTGGGCCTATCTGAAAGAGCATCGCTTCTTCGCGATGATCATTAAGAAAGAGTACGGCGGGCTGGAATTCTCCGCCTACGCGCAGGCTCGCGTACTGCAAAAGCTATCGGGCGTCTCCGGGATCCTGGCGATTACCGTCGGCGTGCCGAACTCATTAGGCCCGGGCGAGCTGCTGCAGCATTACGGTACAGAAGAACAGAAAAACCACTATTTGCCGCGCCTGGCTCGCGGCCAGGAGATCCCGTGCTTCGCGCTGACCAGCCCGGAAGCGGGTTCAGATGCCGGCGCCATTCCGGATACCGGCGTCGTCTGCATGGGCGAATGGCAGGGCCAGCAGGTGCTGGGTATGCGCCTGACCTGGAACAAACGCTATATCACCCTTGCGCCTATCGCCACCGTACTGGGGCTGGCGTTTAAACTCTCCGATCCAGACCGCCTGCTGGGTGGAGAAGAGGAGCTGGGCATCACCTGCGCGCTCATCCCCACCAGCACCCCCGGCGTTGAAATCGGGCGTCGCCATTTCCCGCTGAACGTTCCGTTCCAGAACGGCCCGACCCAGGGGAAAGATATTTTCGTTCCTATCGATTACATTATTGGCGGCCCGTCGATGGCCGGCCAGGGCTGGCGGATGCTGGTTGAGTGTTTATCCGTGGGACGCGGCATCACCCTGCCGTCAAACGCTACCGGCGGCCTGAAATCCGTCGCCATGGCTACCGGCGCCTACGCGCACATTCGCCGCCAGTTCAAAATCTCTATCGGTAAAATGGAAGGGATCGAAGAACCGCTGGCGCGTATCGCAGGCAACGCCTACGTAATGGATGCCGCCGCCTCGCTGATTACCTACGGCATTATGCTTGGCGAAAAACCAGCGGTACTGTCGGCAATTGTGAAGTATCACTGTACTCACCGTGGTCAGCGTTCCATTATTGACGCAATGGATATTACCGGCGGTAAGGGCATTATGCTCGGCACCGGAAACTTCCTGGCGCGGGCCTATCAGGGCGCGCCGATCGCCATCACCGTTGAAGGGGCGAATATCCTGACCCGCAGCATGATGATCTTCGGCCAGGGTGCGATTCGTTGCCATCCGTACGTGCTGGATGAAATGGCGGCCGCGCAGAATAACGACGTTAACGCTTTCGATAAGCTGCTGTTTAAACACATCGGGCACGTGGGCAGCAATAAGGTACGCAGTTTCTGGCTGGGCCTGACCCGCGGTCTCACCAGCAGCTCGCCGACCCGCGATGCCACTCGTCGCTACTATCAACATATGAACCGACTGAGCGCCAACCTGGCTCTGCTGTCCGATGTCTCAATGGCGGTACTGGGCGGTAGTCTGAAGCGTCGTGAAAGAATTTCTGCGCGTCTGGGAGATGTGCTGAGCCAGCTCTACCTGGCGTCGGCGGTCCTGAAACGCTATGACGATGAGGGGCGTAACGAAGCGGACTTACCGCTGGTTCACTGGGGGGTGCAGGATGCGCTGTATCAGGCCGAGCAGTCGATTGACGATCTGTTGGTGAACTTCCCGAATCGTCTGGTCGCTGGGGCGCTTCGCGTGGCAATCTTCCCGACCGGACGTCATTACCTGGCGCCTTCAGACAAGCTGGATCATAAGGTAGCGAAAATCCTGCAGGTTCCGAGCGCGACGCGTTCGCGTATCGGCCGCGGTCAGTATCTGACGCCGAGCGAGCATAATCCGGTTGGCCTGCTGGAAGAAGCGCTGCTTGATGTTATGGCAGCAGACCCTATCCACCAGCGCCTGTGCAAAGAGCTGGGCAAGAATCTGTCGTTTACGCGTCTTGATGAACTGGCCCGCAACGCGCTGGCAAAAGGGCTAATCAATCAGGACGAGGCGGACATCCTGGTCCGTGCGGAAACCAGCCGACTGCGCAGCATTAACGTCGACGATTTCGCCCCGGATGAACTGGCGACCCGCCCGGTAAAGCTGCCGGAGAAAGTGCGCAAGATCGAAGCGGCTTAAAAACGAAAAAATAAACCCATCACGATCGAGGCGGGGACTTCCCCGCCTCTCTTTTTTCTGACAATTCAGCGGAAGGTATTTCCAGGGCTGTCATTCTTTTACAAAATATTCCCTGAGCCGTCCATCGGCTGATATGGTGTTAAAGTCATTATAATTCCTCTCATCATACTGGAGTTCACCACCGTGCCCGGACTGAAAATTACCCTTTTACAACAACCGCTGGTGTGGATGGACGGTCCCGCCAACCTGCGCCATTTCGATCGTCAACTGGAAGGGATTACCGGGCGTGACCTCATTGTTTTACCCGAAATGTTCACCACCGGTTTCGCGATGGAAGCAGCAAAACAGTCGCTGTCGCAAGAGGAAGTGGTAGCCTGGATGGAGGCTAAAGCCGACCAAACCAACGCGCTGATTGCCGGTAGCGCCGCGCTGCAAACGGACCGTGGTCCGGTTAACCGCTTCTTGCTGGTTGAGCCCGGCGGTAAAATCCATTTCTATGACAAACGCCACCTGTTTCGCATGGCGGATGAACATCATCATTACGCAGCGGGTAACGAGCGGGTCATTTTTGCCTGGCGCGGCTGGAGAATTCTGCCGCTGGTATGCTACGACCTGCGCTTCCCCGTGTGGTCACGCAACCATAACGACTACGATTTAGCGCTGTATGTTGCCAACTGGCCCGCCCCGCGCTCAATGCACTGGCAGTCGCTGCTGGTCGCCAGAGCTATCGAAAATCAGGCTTATGTTGCCGGATGCAATCGCGTCGGCACCGATGGCAACGGACACCATTACCGGGGCGATAGTCGGATAATCACGCCGCAGGGTGAGATTATCGCGACGGCCGAACCGCATCAGGCGACTCGCCTGGATGCTGAGCTTTCGCTGACGTCGCTAAAAGAGTATCGCGAGAAGTTTCCGGCCTGGCAGGACGCTGACCCCTTCACGCTCAGCTAAAGCCAGCCTGGCAGGGGAGCCCAGGCTCCCTTTTTATGCCTCAAACCAGCGCTATCCCGCCCGCTCGCCGCAGGGCCCTGCAGGTAAACGCCCGCCGCGCGGAACAAGAATATGAATGCTATTAACGCCAGGCTCGCGGGCAAACGTTGTCAGCCCGGCGCGACGGATGGCTGGCGAAGACGGGGAAGAGAATGTGTTCTGCAGGCTAAAACGACGAAAGCCTGAATCATTGCTGATTCAGGCTTTCTGAATAGTGGCGGAACGGACGGGACTCGAACCCGCGACCCCCTGCGTGACAGGCAGGTATTCTAACCGACTGAACTACCGCTCCACTTACTGTTCCCTTGGGAACGAGGCGAATATTACGGATTCCCCTCTACTCCGTCAACGCTTTTTCTTCATTTTTGAATCGCTTGCTGCAAAAATCACCCAACAGACTATTTTTAGCGCGTTTATGGGTAAATCAGGCCCGCCACAGGCAGCTTCCGCCTTTCTTTTGCACCAGATCGAGCCGCGACTCGTGGTTCATCAGCTCTTCATCAGAGGCGTAAACCACCCGTAATTTGCTGGCGGCGCGCACAACGCGTTGAATGCCCATTTCTCCGGCCTGCTGCTGCCCTTCCCCTTCCATTGAGAAAGCCATCGTCGTCTGGCCACCGGTCATCATCAGATAAACGTCGGCCAGAATCTGGGCATCGAGCAACGCCCCGTGCAGCGTTCGCTTGCTGTTGTCTATTTCATAACGTGAACAGAGGGCATCAAGGCTGTTACGCTTGCCCGGGAACATTTTACGCGCCAGGGCCAGGCTATCGGTTACCTTACAAAAGGTATCCGTCTTCGGAATGCCGCGATTTAGCTTAGCAAATTCATAGTCCATAAAGCCGATATCGAACGATGCGTTATGGATGACCAGCTCCGCGCCGCGGATATAGTCGAGAAACTCATCGACCACATCACCAAACGCGGGCTTATCCATCAGGAATTCGTCCGCAATACCGTGGACGCCAAACGCTTCAGGATCAACCAGCCGGTCCGGCTTTAAATAGACGTGGAAGTTGTTTCCGGTCAGGCGGCGGTTGATCACCTCCACCGCACCGATTTCAATTATCTTGTGCCCTTCATAGTGCGCACCAATCTGATTCATACCGGTGGTTTCGGTATCGAGAACGATCTGTCGCGTAATTGCAGTGCTCATAGCGGTCATTTATGTCAGACTTACCGTTTTACGTATCGATTTCAATTACAGGAAGTCTACCAGAGATGCTCAAACAGGTAGAAATTTTCACCGATGGTTCTTGCCTGGGAAATCCAGGTCCTGGCGGCTACGGTGCGATTTTACGCTATCGCGGGAAGGAAAAAACTTTTAGCGAAGGCTTTAACCTTACAACGAACAACCGCATGGAGATGATGGCCGCCATCGTCGCCCTGGAAGCGCTGAAAGAACATTGTGAAGTGATCCTCAGTACCGACAGCCAGTATGTGCGTCAGGGGATTACGCAGTGGATCCACAACTGGAAAAAACGCGGCTGGAAAACGGCCGACAAGAAACCGGTAAAAAATGTCGATCTCTGGCAGCGCCTGGACGCCGCGCTGGGTCAACACAAGATAAAATGGGAATGGGTTAAAGGCCATGCCGGACATCCGGAAAACGAACGTTGCGACGAACTGGCGCGCGCGGCGGCATCTAACCCAACCCGGGACGACATCGGTTATCAGGCAGAAAGTTAATTCTGCCCCTTGCGCCACTGACGCGTGGCGCCTACCGCCTGCGGTATCCGTTTTTTTGCTTTGCCCGATTTCATCGGGTTTAGCGTCAATGGGATAGTGCGTTTACGGGCAACAATGAGCTGCAGACATCCCAACGCCGGTAGATGCGTGCTGAGCATTTTCCCCCCGTGGCGCGACCAGGGAAGGACCTGATAGCCTCCGTAGTGCATAACTTCAAAATTCAGCAACCCCAGCCAGTCCATCTGACGCGTTAAGGTGAACATGCGGCTGTTATAGGGGGGCTTATTGCGTAACACCGGCACCAGTTTACGTAACCCCATCAGGCTTACAGGATTAAAACTGGTTAAAATTATCCAGCCATCGTCAATCAGCACCCGGTCCGCTTCCCGCAGCAGTCGATGCGGATCGCTGCACCACGGTAAGGTATGCGCCAGCAGGCAGGCATCTACCGACTTTTCGGCAAAAGGCAAATGCAGCGGATCGGCCTTTACCTGCACAGGATTCCCCTGCAAAGAGACATTCACCTGATGGGAAATCGCGCAGGCTTCGGTATTGATTTCCGCGCTCAGATTGCCAATCTTAAGTAAATGAAAGCCATATAATTTAGCGAGCCACGGTTTCATCTGCCGTTCCAGCGATTCGCGGTAGTATTCGCCCCACGGCATGCTGGACCAGTGCTCTGGCGCTGTAACTGTATGAGGTATCCTTGCCGGCTTCATCGCAACCTTCCGCTACGCATTAGAGGTAATTTATGAATCTTATCAGTATTCCCGCATTTCAGGACAACTACATCTGGGTTCTTAGTGAAGATAGCGGGCGCTGCCTGATAGTCGATCCCGGAGAAGCCGCGCCCGTGCTCGCCGCCATCGAACAAAACCGCTGGCAGCCGGAAGCTATCTTGTTGACGCATCACCACCGCGACCACGTTGGCGGCGTTAAACAACTGCGGGAAAAATTCCCGAACCTGGTGGTTTACGGACCGGCAGAAACCCAGGATAAGGGCGCAACCCACGTCGTGAAGGACGGAGATAGCCTCACTGTTTTGGGCCGCGAATTTTCTATTTTTGCCACGCCAGGTCACACTTTAGGACACATCTGTTTCTACAGCGCACCTTATCTATTTTGTGGCGATACAATGTTTTCCGGCGGCTGCGGCAGACTATTCGAAGGGACCGCAGAGCAGATGTATCAATCATTTAAGAAGATTAGCGCCCTTCCTGACGAAACATTAATATGTTGCGCACATGAGTACACTTTAGCAAACATGAAGTTTGCAATAAGCATCCTTCCCCATGATAGGGAGATAAACGATTACTACCACAAAGTTAATGAGTTACGTGCAAAAAACCAAAAAACACTCCCCGTAACTCTGAAAAATGAGCGTCTTATTAATTTATTTCTTCGAACGGATGATGATGATTTAATTAAAGAAATAGACAAAGAAACAAATTTGCAACACTCTATTCAGCGATTTGCCTGGTTAAGGTCAAAGAAAGACGACTTCTGATATTTAATTCTTGTCTTCAGACGACTTCACCGTTATCCTTGCTCGTCTTTTAAGCAACTATTGACACACACATGAAGGCACGAGCGATTTTACTCGCCTCTGTCCTGCTGGTGGGGTGCCAGGCGTCTAAGAACGATGGCACCGTACAACAGCACGCACAGAGCCTTTCTGCAGCGAGTCAAGGGGAAGCAAGCAAGTTCACAAGTCGAGCGCGCTGGTTAGATGATGGAACCTTCTACGCGCAAGACCAGGATCTGTGGACTTCAATAGGCGACGAGCTAAAGATGGGAATTCCGGAAAACGTCCGGATTCGCGAACAAAAACAGAAGTACTTAAGAAATAAGAGCTATCTCCACGATGTAACTTTACGGGCAGAGCCGTATATGTACTGGATAGCCGGGCAAGTTAAGAAACGTAACATGCCAATGGAACTGGTATTACTACCCATAGTGGAGAGCGCTTTTGACCCGCACGCAACGTCTGGCGCCAATGCCGCAGGCATTTGGCAGATCATTCCGAGCACCGGGCGCAATTATGGTTTGAAACAGACCCGCAGTTACGATGCGCGTCGTGACATCGTTGCCTCAACCACGGCAGCGTTAAACATGATGCAACGTCTGAACAAAATGTTCGACGGCGACTGGTTGTTAACCGTCGCTGCCTATAACAGCGGCGAAGGTCGGGTAATGAAGGCTATCAAAGCGAACAAATCACGGGGTAAACCCACCGATTTCTGGTCGCTGTCATTACCACAGGAAACCAAAATATACGTACCAAAAATGCTGGCCCTGAGCGATATTCTCAAGAACAGCAAGCGGTATGGCGTAAGGTTGCCGACAGCAGACGAAAGCCGTGCCCTGGCGCGTGTACGTCTCGACAGTCCGGTTGAGATTTCACAGCTAGCGGATATGGCAGGAATGCCCGTCAGCAAGCTGAAAACGTTCAATGCAGGCGTTAAGGGGTCGACTCTGGGCGCGAACGGGCCGAATTACGTACTGGTACCGCAGAAGCATGCGGCGCAACTGCGTGAGTCTTTGGCCTCCGGTGATATTGCCGCCGTGCAGCCGACGCTGCTGGCTGATAACAAGCCGTTGACCAGCCGCAGCTACCAGGTGCGCTCCGGTGACACCATCTCCGGCATTGCATCGCGTCTCGGCGTATCAACGAAAGATCTGCAGCAGTGGAACGGTATTCGCGGTTCTAACCTGAAGGTCGGTCAGAATCTGGTGATTGGCGCAGGCAGCAGCGCTGAACGTCTGGCAAACAATAGCGATAGCATTACCTATCGCGTGCGTAAGGGCGACTCTTTGTCGAGCATTGCGAAACGCCATGGCGTGAACATTCGCGATGTGATGCGCTGGAACAGCGATACCGGCAACCTGAAACCTGGCGATCAGCTGACGCTGTTTGTGAAAAACAGCGACAGACCGGAATCCTGATGATTCAGCAGGCATTAAAAAAGGCACCCATGCGGTGCCTTTTGTTTTATCTCTGCGTTAGATGGCCTTATGGGCCTCAAACATAATCGTATCGCTGGTGAAAGAACCATCCTGCTGCAATGCAAAATAGGCTTTGACCTCCGCCGATGCGCTCTCCTGGTATAAACGAATCGCTTCCGTCAGCGCCTCTGGCGTCCGCATCCGCGCGACCCAGGAGCTGAACTCCAGAGGCAGGCGATCGGTCAGCAGATGATTTATCACCAAACCGGCCTCACTCGCCATTGTCAGCCATTCGCCGCTGGAGTAGTTGCGAACATGGGAGGTATCGCGCAGCGCCTCAACCGTCTGCAGCCAGACGTCACGAACAGGATGGCCGGGCGACATCACATCCATAATAATCATCACTCCGCCCGGTTTCAGCACCCGCTTCACTTCACGCAATGCCTGGCCAACATCATGCCAGTGATGCGCAGAATAACGGCTGATCGCGACATCAAAGCTGGCATCAGCGAAAGGCAAAGATTCGGCATAGCCCTGCTGCGTGGCAATATTAGCAAAACCTTTATCCCTTGCGGCCTGAGCCACCACCTCCAGCATCTGGCTGGATAAATCATATGCCGTTACCTGGGCAACCTGCCCTGCCGCCGCAAAGCTGGCGTGTCCGGCACCGCATCCCATATCCAGCACGTGGGCCTGAGGGAAGTCCGCCAGCCGTTCGGCCAGTCGCTGCAGATCGCGCCCTGAAGCGTGTACGGCACTGCTCAGGTAGGCGCTGGCCTGTGAGCCAAACTGTTTTTCGACGTTGTCATGATGAGAGCGTGTTGTCATTGCATTGTCCTTCGGTTTTTTGAGTAATAAAGGCAGCACCATGCATACGCAGGCCTGCCCCATGGCAGGCCTGACATACCTTAATTAATCAGGCTTGCCGGGACTGAATTCAACTAGTAGCGGGTTGTGGTCGGACGCGCGGGTCACCAGCACGGAAGCATCGTGCACGCTTAACCCCCGGTAGAACACAAAATCAAGCGGGCGGCCAAAAGTACGGCGGCGCTGATCGTCAGAGAAGCGGACTTCGCGCAGCGACATTTCACGCGCAAAGCGATACAAAGCGTTCATTCGCGGACGACTCCAGGCGTTAAAGTCACCCGCCATTATCACCGGCCCGCTGTGATGGGCAATCTGGTCGCCAATCGGCAGCAGCTGCTTGCTGTAGACATCCACGCCAAGACTAAAGTTGACCGCGTGGATATTTACCACCATCAGCAGCCGGGTATCCGGTAACGGGTAAACGGTGACCAACGCTGACTTTGCCAGCCGCAGGATAGGCTCGCGCTCGCGCAGTGGGCAGCAGTAAATGGGGTGGGCGGAAGCTAACGTCATCACGCCGGAAGGATGCTGCGGAAGCACCAGTGCCGGAACCTGGTCAGCGGCCAGATAATTGGAGGTGGCGAATTTCACTAACTCAGGCGTGGTTTGCGCTTCCTGTAATAACACCAGGTGCGCATCTTTACCGAAATTATTAAGCACGGATTTCCACTCTGCGCGCTGCTGTTTAAAGATGTTCCACACCAGCACGCGGATTTTCTCATCCGAACTTAACGGTACCCCGGCCGGAAAAGCCGGAGTCATGCCAGCAAACGACCCCGGAGGTAAGATTCTCTCCGCGGGTTGTCCGGCGACGTAGCGCATGGCATAGGTATTCTTTCGCAATTTAGGCATCAAACCTCGATAACAGGAAACCAGCCCGAGACTGCAGCTGGTCCTTCTGTTATAGGGATTTTTGTATACACTTTCAATGCAATTTGCCAGAAACCTTTATCCTTCTACGGAAAGAACCGTAGCACAGCGCTGAGGCTTATCGAGCCGGCCGCTAAGAACCACCAGCAACAGCGCGACCAGAACTATCAGCGCGCCAATCCAGGGCGTCTGATCCAGACCATAATGTTCTACCGTCTGCCCACCAATCACCGATCCTAAGGCAATCCCGATGTTAAAGGCGGCAATATTCAGGCCTGAGGCAACGTCAACCGCGCCTGGAGTATACTGCTCCGCTTTCTGCACAACGTATACCTGCAGACCCGGAACGTTACCGAATGCGAAGATGCCCATCACCAGTACCGTCGCCAGCGCCGCATACTGAATGCTGGCCGTAAACTGAAAGATCAGCAGTAAAGCAACCAGGGCGGCAAAAATCAGCTTCAGCGCGGGCACGGCGCCATGCTTATCCGCCAGCTTTCCGCCCCATACGTTGCCCACCGCTACAGAAACACCGTAGCCCAGGAGGATCCAGCTAACGGCCGCCGGGCTAAATCCGGCAAGATCCTGCATCATCGGCGCCAGGAAGGTAAAAGCGGTGAATACGCCGCCATATCCCAAAGCCGTAATGGCATAGATTATCAGTAAACGGGGATGAGTCAGAACCTGGAGCTGGGCGCGCAAACCGGCGCTGACACGACCGGGAATGTTATTCGGCACCAGGATAAGGCTGCTCATTAACGCGATTACGCCAAGGATCGACACGGCAAGGAACGTCTCGCGCCAGCCAAAGTGTTGGCCGATAAAGGTGCCCAATGGTACGCCGGTCACCAGCGCAACGGTCAGACCGCCAAACATAATCGCAATCGCCGAAGCCGCTTTCTCTTTCGGGACCAGGCTGGTCGCAATTGTCGATCCGATCGAAAAGAATACCCCGTGCGCCAGTCCCGTCAGCAGGCGTGCCAGCACCAGAGTTTCATAACCCGGCGCCTGCCAGGCCAGTAGGTTACCGGCGGTAAACAGCGCCATTAACGCCAGCAGCAGTTGCTTACGTGGCATACGCCCGGTCAGCGCGGTGAGCACCGGGGCGCCAATCGCCACGCCGAGCGCGTAGATAGAAACCAACAGCCCCGCAGAGGGTAGCGAAATAGCGAGTTGTTCTGCAATGGTGGGCACCAGGCCCACAATGACAAATTCGGTCGTGCCAATAGCAAAGGCACCGATAGTTAAGGCAAGTAGCGCCAGCGGCATAATGTACTCCGTATCAACATGATTAAGATGACACGTAGTATGAAGAGATGCTTTAATAACAAAAATAGCCAAAGTATCAATAGAATTTTGCCACAGGTGCAATAATGAGAGCTACCTCAGAAGAAATCGCCATTTTTGTCGCCGTGGTCGAGAGCGGCAGCTTTAGCCGCGCAGCGGAACAGCTAGGTCAGGCCAATTCCGCCGTCAGCCGGGCGGTGAAAAAGCTGGAATCAAAGCTCGGCGTGAGCCTGCTTAACCGTACGACCCGTCAGCTAAGCCTGACCGAAGAAGGAGAGCGTTATTTCCGTCGCATGCAGGTTGTGCTTCAGGAGATGGCCGCTGCCGAAAATGAACTTCTGGAGAGTCGTACGACGCCAAGAGGACTATTACGGGTTGATGCCGCGACGCCGGTGATACTGCATTTTCTGATGCCGTTGATAAAACCCTTCCGTGAGCGTTATCCAGAGATGAGCCTTACTCTGGTCTCGTCCGAAACCTTTATCAATCTGATTGAGCGGAAAGTTGACGTCGCGATCCGCGCCGGCACGCTGACCGATTCCAGCCTGCGCGCCAGGCCATTGTTTAATAGCTACCGCAAAATAATCGCTTCACCGGACTATCTCGCTCGCCATGGAACGCCGCAAAGCGTCGCTGAGCTAAAAAATCATCAATGCCTCGGTTTTAGCGAACCTGCTTCATTGAATACCTGGCCAGTCTCCTGCTGCGATGGCCAGCTGCTGGAAATCGAAAGCGAGATATCTTCCAATAGCGGAGAAACGCTCAAGCAGCTGTGCCTGGCCGGTAACGGAATCGCCTGTCTGTCGGACTATATGGTGGATAAGGAAATTGCTGAAGGGGCGTTTGTCGAGCTGCTGGCTGATAAACGGCTGCCGGTTGAAATGCCGTTTAGCGCGGTTTACTACAGCGACAGAGCCGTAAGCACGCGGATCAGAGCCTTTATCGACTTTCTTAGCGAACATGTAAAACAGCTCCCGAAGGAGCTGTAAGAGGGTTGTAGAGTACAGAGGGGGATTAGATTAGTCCCATTCAGGCGCCAGACCGTCCGGGCTAACCAGACGATCGTTGCAGTCCAGGGCGGCGATCGCCTGGCGATCGTCTTCATCAAGCTGCAGATCCTGAGCTTTAAGGTTGCTTGCCAGGTTTTCGCGCCGCGTCGAAGACGGAATTACCGCATAACCTTCGCCCATTGCCCAGGCCAGGATAACCTGTGCCGGCGTGGCATTATGTTTCGTCGCAATACGTGCAATCACTTCATCTTTCAGCGCCTTACCGTAGGCCAGCGTCATGTAAGAGGTGATATGAATATCGTGTTCACGCGCCCAATCAACCACTTTGCGGTTCTGCAGGTACGGAGAGAGTTCAACCTGGTTGGTTGCAATATTCTCTGCGCCAACGGCGGCAATTGCCCGCTCCATCAGCGGAATGGTGAAGTTAGAAATACCAATCTGACGGGTCAACCCCTGCTTTTTCGCTTCCAGCAGCGCGGCCATAAACTCTTCGACGGCAACGGCATCGTTTGGCGACGGCCAGTGGATTAACGTCAGGTCGACATAGTCAGTCCGCAGCTTCAGCAGGCTCTCTTTCAGGCTGGCGATCAGCTTGTCTTTGCTGAGATTTTCAATCCAGATCTTGGTGGTGATGAACAGTTCATCGCGCGCAACGCCGCTTTCAGCAATAGCCTGACCCACAGCAGCTTCATTATCATAGATTTGCGCGGTATCAATGGTGCGATAGCCCAGCTCAAGCGCCGTTTTTACAGATGCAATAACCACGTCATCTTTCAGACGGAAGGTCCCAAGGCCAAATGCAGGGATTGTCATGATTTTCCTCTTTATTCATTCATATCGGTTAACGAGGGTAATTATGACCAACGAGAGGATTGAGAAAAAGAGCGCTAAACGCAGAGGATTTTTGCTAAAAAAGCAATAATAAAGCGACAGGCAAAGAAAAAGCCCTGAGCAAATGCTCAGGGCTTTTAATAAGTGGCGGAACGGACGGGACTCGAACCCGCGACCCCCTGCGTGACAGGCAGGTATTCTAACCGACTGAACTACCGCTCCACCGAATACTTCTGTAACCACCGGATTTATGCACCGGCTTACTACTTAATTTGATGCCTGGCAGTTCCCTACTCTCACATGGGGAGACCCCACACTACCATCGGCGCTACGGCGTTTCACTTCTGAGTTCGGCATGGGGTCAGGTGGGACCACCGCGCTAGTGCCGCCAGGCAAATTCTGTTGTCAGAAACGAATCTTTTACACCGATGCTGCGTTGGCTGCATTCGTAAAGTCAGTCACATACTTCAGTATGCTCCTTCCTTTCCTTCATTTGCCGCCTTGCCTCAGCGTAAAATCTTTCGTTCCCGAAAATCTGTAATCTAAGCTGAAAATCTCTCAAATCGCCAAAACATCTTCGGCGTTGTAAGGTTAAGCCTCACGGTTCATTAGTACCGGTTAGCTCAACGCATCGCTGCGCTTACACACCCGGCCTATCAACGTCGTCGTCTTCAACGTTCCTTCAGGACTCTCAAGGAGTCAGGGAGAACTCATCTCGGGGCAAGTTTCGTGCTTAGATGCTTTCAGCACTTATCTCTTCCGCATTTAGCTACCGGGCAATGCCATTGGCATGACAACCCGAACACCAGTGATGCGTCCACTCCGGTCCTCTCGTACTAGGAGCAGCCCCCCTCAATTCTCCAGCGCCCACGGCAGATAGGGACCGAACTGTCTCACGACGTTCTAAACCCAGCTCGCGTACCACTTTAAATGGCGAACAGCCATACCCTTGGGACCTACTTCAGCCCCAGGATGTGATGAGCCGACATCGAGGTGCCAAACACCGCCGTCGATATGAACTCTTGGGCGGTATCAGCCTGTTATCCCCGGAGTACCTTTTATCCGTTGAGCGATGGCCCTTCCATTCAGAACCACCGGATCACTATGACCTGCTTTCGCACCTGCTCGCGCCGTCACGCTCGCAGTCAAGCCAGCTTATGCCATTGCACTAACCTCCTGATGTCCGACCAGGATTAGCTGACCTTCGTGCTCCTCCGTTACTCTTTAGGAGGAGACCGCCCCAGTCAAACTACCCACCAGACACTGTCCGCAACCCCGATTAGGGGCCCACGTTAGAACACCAGCCATTAAAGGGTGGTATTTCAAGGATGGCTCCATGCAGACTGGCGTCCACACTTCAAAGCCTCCCACCTATCCTACACATCAAGGACCAGTGTTCAGTGTCAAGCTATAGTAAAGGTTCACGGGGTCTTTCCGTCTTGCCGCGGGTACACTGCATCTTCACAGCGAGTTCAATTTCACTGAGTCTCGGGTGGAGACAGCCTGGCCATCATTACGCCATTCGTGCAGGTCGGAACTTACCCGACAAGGAATTTCGCTACCTTAGGACCGTTATAGTTACGGCCGCCGTTTACCGGGGCTTCGATCAAGAGCTTCTCCTTACGGATAACCCCATCAATTAACCTTCCGGCACCGGGCAGGCGTCACACCGTATACGTCCACTTTCGTGTTTGCACAGTGCTGTGTTTTTAATAAACAGTTGCAGCCAGCTGGTATCTTCGACTGATTTCAGCTCCATGAGCAAGTCACTTCACTTACCATCAGCGTGCCTTCTCCCGAAGTTACGGCACCATTTTGCCTAGTTCCTTCACCCGAGTTCTCTCAAGCGCCTTGGTATTCTCTACCTGACCACCTGTGTCGGTTTGGGGTACGATTTGATGTTACCTGATGCTTAGAGGCTTTTCCTGGAAGCAGGGCATTTGTCACTTCAGCACCGTAGTGCCTCGTCATCACACCTCAGCGTTAGTGACGTTCCGGATTTACCTGGAACATCCGCCTACATGCTTAAACCGGGACAACCGTCGCCCGGCCAACATAGCCTTCTCCGTCCCCCCTTCGCAGTAACACCGAGTACAGGAATATTAACCTGTTTCCCATCGACTACGCCTTTCGGCCTCGCCTTAGGGGTCGACTCACCCTGCCCCGATTAACGTTGGACAGGAACCCTTGGTCTTCCGGCGTGCGGGTTTTTCACCCGCATTATCGTTACTTATGTCAGCATTCGCACTTCTGATACCTCCAGCAACCCTCACAGGCCACCTTCAACGGCTTACAGAACGCTCCCCTACCCAACAACACATAGTGTCGCTGCCGCAGCTTCGGTGCATGGTTTAGCCCCGTTACATCTTCCGCGCAGGCCGACTCGACCAGTGAGCTATTACGCTTTCTTTAAATGATGGCTGCTTCTAAGCCAACATGCTGGCTGTCTGGGCCTTCCCACATCGTTTCCCACTTAACCATGACTTTGGGACCTTAGCTGGCGGTCTGGGTTGTTTCCCTCTTCACGACGGACGTTAGCACCCGCCGTGTGTCTCCCGTGATAACATTCTTCGGTATTCGTAGTTTGCATCGGGTTGGTAAGTCGGGATGACCCCCTAGCCGAAACAGTGCTCTACCCCCGAAGATGAGTTCACGAGGCGCTACCTAAATAGCTTTCGGGGAGAACCAGCTATCTCCCGGTTTGATTGGCCTTTCACCCCCAGCCACAAGTCATCCGCTAATTTTTCAACATTAGTCGGTTCGGTCCTCCAGTTAGTGTTACCCAACCTTCAACCTGCCCATGGCTAGATCACCGGGTTTCGGGTCTATACCCTGCAACTTAACGCCCAGTTAAGACTCGGTTTCCCTGCGGCTCCCCTATACGGTTAACCTTGCTACAGAATATAAGTCGCTGACCCATTATACAAAAGGTACGCAGTCACCCAACAAGTGGGCTCCTACTGCTTGTACGTACACGGTTTCAGGTTCTTTTTCACTCCCCTCGCCGGGGTTCTTTTCGCCTTTCCCTCACGGTACTGGTTCACTATCGGTCAGTCAGGAGTATTTAGCCTTGGAGGATGGTCCCCCCATATTCAGACAGGATACCACGTGTCCCGCCCTACTCTTCGAGTTCACAACCTGTGCGTTTTAGTGTACGGGAGTATCACCCTGTACCCTGCGACTTTCCAGACGCTTCCACTAACACACAAGCTGATTCAGACTCCGGGCTGCTCCCCGTTCGCTCGCCGCTACTGGGGGAATCTCGGTTGATTTCTTTTCCTCGGGGTACTTAGATGTTTCAGTTCCCCCGGTTCGCCTCGTTAACCTATGTATTCAGTTAACGATAGTGCAACGAATTGCACTGGGTTTCCCCATTCGGACATCGCCGGCTATAACGGTTCATATCACCTTACCGACGCTTTTCGCAGATTAGCACGTCCTTCATCGCCTCTGACTGCCAGGGCATCCACCGTGTACGCTTAGTCGCTTAACCTCACAACCCGAAGATGTTTCGTAAAACATCGTCGTGTCGCGAAAATTTGAGAGACTCGAACACACTTAAACAGTGTGTCGTTTCAATTTTCAGCTTGATCCAGATTTTTAAAGAGCAAAACTTCGCAGTGAACCTTTTCAGGTACACTCTGAAGTTTTCTTGTGTTGTGCAGTAAAGATGGTGGAGCTATGCGGGATCGAACCGCAGACCTCCTGCGTGCAAAGCAGGCGCTCTCCCAGCTGAGCTATAGCCCCATCGTAGTTAATCTCATTTACCGTAATTCGATTCCGGGCAAGGCGTGGAAGAACGAAGCATACTGAAGTATGCGAGTTATTTCACAACGCAGCACGGGAGCGAATTTGGTAGGCCTGAGTGGACTTGAACCACCGACCTCACCCTTATCAGGGGTGCGCTCTAACCACCTGAGCTACAAGCCTGCAGAGATTTTTTACTGCTACATTTTCATCAGACAATCTGTGTGAGCACTACAAAGGCAGGTTCTTTAAGGTAAGGAGGTGATCCAACCGCAGGTTCCCCTACGGTTACCTTGTTACGACTTCACCCCAGTCATGAATCACAAAGTGGTAAGCGCCCTCCCGAAGGTTAAGCTACCTACTTCTTTTGCAACCCACTCCCATGGTGTGACGGGCGGTGTGTACAAGGCCCGGGAACGTATTCACCGTGGCATTCTGATCCACGATTACTAGCGATTCCGACTTCATGGAGTCGAGTTGCAGACTCCAATCCGGACTACGACATACTTTATGAGGTCCGCTTGCTCTCGCGAGGTCGCTTCTCTTTGTATATGCCATTGTAGCACGTGTGTAGCCCTACTCGTAAGGGCCATGATGACTTGACGTCATCCCCACCTTCCTCCAGTTTATCACTGGCAGTCTCCTTTGAGTTCCCGACCGAATCGCTGGCAACAAAGGATAAGGGTTGCGCTCGTTGCGGGACTTAACCCAACATTTCACAACACGAGCTGACGACAGCCATGCAGCACCTGTCTCAGAGTTCCCGAAGGCACCAAAGCATCTCTGCTAAGTTCTCTGGATGTCAAGAGTAGGTAAGGTTCTTCGCGTTGCATCGAATTAAACCACATGCTCCACCGCTTGTGCGGGCCCCCGTCAATTCATTTGAGTTTTAACCTTGCGGCCGTACTCCCCAGGCGGTCGACTTAACGCGTTAGCTCCGGAAGCCACTCCTCAAGGGAACAACCTCCAAGTCGACATCGTTTACAGCGTGGACTACCAGGGTATCTAATCCTGTTTGCTCCCCACGCTTTCGCACCTGAGCGTCAGTCTTTGTCCAGGGGGCCGCCTTCGCCACCGGTATTCCTCCAGATCTCTACGCATTTCACCGCTACACCTGGAATTCTACCCCCCTCTACAAGACTCCAGCCTGCCAGTTTCGAATGCAGTTCCCAGGTTGAGCCCGGGGATTTCACATCCGACTTGACAGACCGCCTGCGTGCGCTTTACGCCCAGTAATTCCGATTAACGCTTGCACCCTCCGTATTACCGCGGCTGCTGGCACGGAGTTAGCCGGTGCTTCTTCTGCGGGTAACGTCAATTGCTGAGGTTATTAACCTCAACACCTTCCTCCCCGCTGAAAGTACTTTACAACCCGAAGGCCTTCTTCATACACGCGGCATGGCTGCATCAGGCTTGCGCCCATTGTGCAATATTCCCCACTGCTGCCTCCCGTAGGAGTCTGGACCGTGTCTCAGTTCCAGTGTGGCTGGTCATCCTCTCAGACCAGCTAGGGATCGTCGCCTAGGTGAGCCGTTACCCCACCTACTAGCTAATCCCATCTGGGCACATCTGATGGCAAGAGGCCCGAAGGTCCCCCTCTTTGGTCTTGCGACGTTATGCGGTATTAGCTACCGTTTCCAGTAGTTATCCCCCTCCATCAGGCAGTTTCCCAGACATTACTCACCCGTCCGCCACTCGTCACCCGAGAGCAAGCTCTCTGTGCTACCGTTCGACTTGCATGTGTTAGGCCTGCCGCCAGCGTTCAATCTGAGCCATGATCAAACTCTTCAATTTAAGTTTGATGCTCGTGAATTAAACTTCGTAATGAATTACGTATGTTCACTCAGAGACTTGGTATTCATTTTTCGTCCGAGGACGTTAAGAATCCATGTCACTTTGAGTGCCCACACAGATTGTCTGATAAATTGTTAAAGAGCAGTGCAACGCGGCTTTCGCTCACCGTTGCGAGGTGGCGTATATTACGCTTTCCTCTTTCAGAGTCAACCCGTTATTTCAGGATTTTTTCTCTTCAACCGACCCGGTTGTTTGTGAAGTGATTCACATCTGCCGTGTCAGTGGGAGCGCATTATAGGGAGTTATTCGGCGGTGACAAGCGGTAAAATGCAATTTTATTTCAACCGCTCACCTTTTATACATAACGCTTATTTTTGCTGCTTTTTGATAGCATCCGGCAGGTCTGCCAGGCTATTAAGTACCCAATCAGCGGCACTTTCGGCTTCTGGGGTCACCGGCTTGCCGGTGCGCACTAATACTTTCGTGCCGACATTGGCCGCCAGAGCTGCCTGCATATCTTCGACTTTATCGCCAACCATAAAGGAAGCCGCCATATCAATATGCAGATAGTCGCGCGCCGAAATCAGCATCCCCGGATGCGGCTTGCGGCAGTCGCAGGTCTGGCGAAACTCTTCAACGGTTCCCTGCGGGTGGTGCGGACAATAATAGATGCCATCCAGATCAACGCCGCGATCGGCCAGCGACCAGTCCATCCACTCCGTCAGCGTTTCAAACTGCTCTTCAGTAAACTTACCGCGGGCGATACCGGACTGGTTGGTCACCAGCACCAGCGCGTAGCCCATCTCCTTTAATTGACGCATTGCGTCAATGACGCCATCGATAAATTCAAAGTTGTCGATTTCATGGACATAGCCGTGATCGACGTTAATCGTGCCATCACGGTCAAGAAAAATTGCGGGTACTGACATTGCCACCGGTTTGCTCCTGATAAAGGCTAATGCGCGTAGTATCGCATGTTTCCGGACGCAAGAAAGTGCTCATTATACAGAGTCAGATTGATTTAGACGTCTGGATGCCTTAACATCCATTTCATTGACAGGCATCGCCTGGACACGGCAGAAGAAAATGCCACGGCAAACGGCTAAACGATAATAAATAACTGATGATTAAACTTTCGAATATTACCAAAGTGTTCCAGCAGGGAAATCGCAGCATACAGGCGCTGAACGATGTCAGCCTGCATGTCCCCGCCGGGCAAATTTATGGCGTCATCGGCGCTTCCGGCGCGGGTAAAAGTACGTTAATCCGCTGCGTTAACCTGCTCGAACGTCCAACGCAGGGCAGCGTACAGGTGGGCGGTCAGGAACTAACGGCGCTGTCAGAAAAAGAGCTCACTCGCGCTCGTCGCCAGATTGGCATGATCTTCCAGCACTTTAACCTGCTTGCCTCACGCACCGTATTCGGCAACGTGGCGTTGCCTCTGGAGCTGGATAATACGCCGAAAGATGAAATCAAGCGCCGGGTGACCGAGCTGCTCGATCTCGTCGGTCTGGGGGATAAACACGATAGCTATCCGGCAAATCTCTCCGGCGGTCAAAAACAGCGCGTGGCCATCGCCCGTGCGCTGGCGAGCAATCCAAAAGTCCTGCTCTGCGACGAAGCCACCAGCGCTCTGGACCCGGCCACTACGCGTTCAATTCTGGAACTGCTGAAAGATATCAACCGTCGCCTGGGCCTGACGATTTTGCTGATTACCCATGAAATGGATGTCGTCAAACGCATCTGCGATTGCGTTGCCGTTATCAGCAACGGCCAGTTGATTGAACAGGATACGGTGAGTGAGGTCTTCTCTCATCCCAAAACCCCGCTGGCGCAACAGTTTATTCAGTCAACGCTGCACCTTGATATCCCGGATGATTATCAGGCCCGCCTTAAACCTGAAGCGCTTCCCGATAGCGTGCCCATGCTGCGCATGGAGTTTACGGGTCACTCCGTTGATGCCCCGCTTCTTTCTGAGACTGCCCGTCGTTTTAATGTGAATAACAACATTATTAGCGCGCAGATGGATTACGCGGGCGGCGTGAAGTTCGGCATTATGCTCACTGAGATGCACGGCACGCAGGAAGATACCCAGGCCGCAATCGCCTGGCTACAGGAACACCATGTAAAAGTAGAGGTACTGGGATATGTCTGAACCAATGATTTGGCTGCTGGTTCGCGGCGTATGGGAAACGCTGGCCATGACGTTTGTCTCCGGCTTCTTCGGTTTTGTTCTCGGCCTGCCGGTCGGCGTGCTGCTGTACGTCACCCGTCCGGGGCAAATTGTCGCTAATGCGAAGCTCTACCGCACGCTTTCGGCGGTGGTGAATATTTTCCGCTCGATTCCTTTTATTATCCTGCTGGTGTGGATGATCCCATTCACTCGCGTGATCGTTGGCACGTCGATTGGCCTGCAGGCGGCTATCGTTCCGCTGACGGTCGGCGCCGCGCCGTTTATCGCCCGTATGGTGGAAAACGCCCTGCTGGAGATCCCCACCGGCCTTATCGAAGCATCCCGCGCCATGGGCGCAACGCCGATGCAGATCGTGCGTAAGGTTCTGCTGCCGGAAGCGCTGCCGGGCCTGGTGAATGCGGCAACCATCACGCTCATTACGCTGGTCGGCTATTCCGCGATGGGCGGCGCCGTGGGTGCCGGTGGTCTCGGGCAGATTGGCTATCAGTACGGTTATATCGGCTACAATGCAACGGTAATGAATACCGTACTGGTGCTGCTGGTTATTCTGGTGTACTTAATCCAATTCTCAGGCGATCGTATCGTCCGGGCTGTGACTCACAAATAACATTACACACAATACAGAATCTTACAGGAAGGAAATAACATGGCCTTTAATTTCAAAACCTTTGCGGCAGTCGGCGCGTTAATCGGTTCTCTGGCTCTGGTGGGTTGCGGTCAGGACGAAAAAGATCCTAACCATATTAAAGTCGGCGTTATCGTCGGTGCGGAGCAGCAGGTTGCGGAAGTCGCGCAGAAAGTAGCAAAAGAAAAATACGGCCTTGATGTCGAACTGGTTACCTTCAACGACTACGTTCTGCCGAACGAAGCGCTGAGCAAAGGCGATATCGACGTTAACGCCTTCCAGCATAAACCGTATCTTGACCAGCAAATCAAAGACCGCGGCTACAAGCTGGTTTCCGTAGGTAACTCTTTTGTTTACCCGATTGCGGGTTATTCGAAAAAAATTAAATCGCTGGACGAACTGCAGCCGGGCTCTCAGGTTGCGATTCCTAACGATCCCACCAACCTTGGCCGCTCTCTGCTGCTGCTGCAACAGGTTGGCCTGATCAAACTGAAAGAAGGCGTTGGTCTGCTGCCAACCTCTCTGGATATTATTGAAAACCCGAAAAACCTGAAAATTGTTGAGCTGGAAGCCCCGCAGCTGCCGCGCTCTCTGGATGATGCGCAAATCGCTCTGGCGGTTATCAATACCACCTATGCCAGCCAGATTGGCTTAACGCCGGCAAAAGACGGTATTTTCGTGGAAGGTAAAGAGTCTCCGTACGTGAATCTGATTGTCGCTCGCGAAGACAACAAAGATGCGGAAAATGTTAAGAAATTTGTTCAAGCCTATCAGAGTGATGAAGTTTACGAAGCGGCTAACAAAATCTTTAACGGCGGTGCAGTGAAAGGCTGGTAATCTTTTCTCAGCGTAATATCATTCAGGACGGGCTTTATGCCCGTCTTGTCATTTATGCAAGCACCTGATTCAATAGCGCCCTGTTTTATTATTTATTGAGGAAATACTATGCGTGCTTTACCGGTCTGTTTGTTAGCACTCATGTTAAGCGGTTGTTCTATGCTAAGCAGATCTCCCGTCGAGCCTGTACAAAGCACCGTAACCCCGCCTGCCAAATCGGAACCGGCAAAACCGAAAGCGACGCGTCCGGCCCCGGTAAGAATCTATACCGATGCAACAGAATTGGTGGGTAAACCTTTCCGCGAACTCGGCGAAGTCACCGGTGAATCATGCCAGGCCTCGAATCAAGACTCTCCGCCCAATATCCCGACGGCGCGCAAGCGCATGCAGATTAACGCTGCAAAAATGAAAGCCAATGCCGTGCTGCTGCACCGCTGCGAAGTGACCAGCGGAACTCCGGGCTGCTACCGCCAGGCCGTCTGCCTTGGTTCAGCGCTTAACGTTACGGCGCAATGAGTGATTTTCAGTTTGCGCAGATAGGCGTTATTCGCTCGCCCTATAAAGAAAAATTTGCCGTCCCCCGCCAGCCTGGGCTGGTTAAAAACGGCGGCGGCGAATTACATCTTCTGCCCCCCTATAACCAGGCCGATGCCGTACGTGGCCTGGAAAACTTCAGCCATCTGTGGATCCTGTTTGTGTTTCATCAGACCATGGAAGGCGGCTGGCGCCCGACCGTGCGCCCTCCCCGCCTCGGCGGTAATGCGCGGATGGGCGTTTTCGCCACCCGTTCGACCTTTCGTCCTAATCCAATCGGTATGTCGCTGGTCGAGCTAAAAGGTATTCGCTGCCAGAAAGAACACGTCGTTCTGGAACTCGGTAGTCTGGACCTGGTGGATGGTACGCCGGTCGTGGACATCAAACCTTACCTGCCCTTTGCCGAAGCGCTGCCGGAAGCCAGCGCGAGCTACGCGCAGCAGGCACCGCAGGCGGAAGTGGCGGTGAGCTTCACGCCCGAAACAGAAGCCCGGCTTTTAGAACTGGAAAAGCGCTATCCCCGACTTAAGGTGTTTATTAGCGAAGTTCTGGCGCAAGATCCGCGCCCGGCATATCGTAAAGAAGAAGACCCGGGAAAGACCTACGCCGTCTGGCTGCTGGATTTTAACGTGCGCTGGCGGGTGATTTCGTCCGGTTTTGAAGTCTTTTCTCTCGAACCACGCTAATTTTATTTTCCTCTCTTTTGGCATCTTTGCCACACTGGTAAACTAAACCACTTTTTTGTGTCAGGCTGGCTCCCAGCCTGTATCGATCGTCCAAATGGAACCGTAACAACATGCGTACTAGCCAATACCTGCTCTCCACTCTGAAGGAGACACCTGCCGACGCCGAGGTTATCAGCCATCAGCTGATGCTGCGCGCCGGGATGATCCGCAAGCTGGCCTCCGGGTTATATACCTGGCTGCCGACCGGCGTGCGCGTCCTGAAAAAAGTCGAAAACATCGTGCGTGAAGAGATGAATAACGCCGGTGCAATCGAGGTGTTAATGCCGGTAGTTCAGCCCTCTGAGCTGTGGCAAGAGAGTGGTCGTTGGGAACAGTACGGCCCGGAACTGCTGCGTATTGCTGACCGTGGCGAACGTCCGTTCGTACTCGGCCCGACTCATGAAGAAGTGATCACCGACCTGATTCGTAACGAGCTGAGCTCTTACAAACAGCTGCCGCTGAACTTCTATCAGATTCAGACCAAATTCCGTGACGAAGTGCGCCCGCGTTTCGGCGTGATGCGTTCCCGTGAATTCCTGATGAAAGATGCTTACTCTTTCCATACCTCTCAGGAATCTCTGCAGGAAACCTACGACGCGATGTACGCCGCGTACAGCAAAATCTTCAGCCGTATGGGCCTGGATTTCCGTGCGGTACAGGCTGACACCGGTTCTATCGGCGGTAGCGCATCTCACGAATTCCAGGTGCTGGCGCAGAGCGGCGAAGATGACGTGATCTTCTCTGACTCTTCCGACTACGCGGCCAATATTGAGTTCGCCGAAGCCGTTGCGCCGAAAGAGCCGCGCGCGGCCGCCACTCAGGAAATGACGCTGGTCGATACGCCGAACGCCAAAACCATCGCCGAGCTGGTTGAGCAGTTCAATCTGCCGATTGAGAAAACGGTGAAAACCCTGCTGGTCAAAGCGGTAGAAGACAGCAAGTCTCCGCTGATTGCCCTGCTGGTTCGCGGCGATCATGAGCTGAACGAAGTGAAAGCGGAAAAACTGCCGCAGGTCGCCAGCCCGCTGACCTTCGCCACCGAAGAAGAGATCCGCGCGCTGGTGCAGGCGGGTCCTGGTTCTCTGGGCCCGGTTAATATGCCCATTCCGGTGATTATTGACCGTACCGTTGCCGCAATGAGCGATTTCGCCGCGGGCGCGAACATCGACGGGAAACACTACTTCGGCATCAACTGGGATCGCGACGTCGCCACCCCTGAAGTGGCTGATATCCGTAACGTCGTGGCGGGTGACCCGAGCCCGGACGGTAAAGGTACGCTGCTGATTAAACGCGGTATCGAAGTGGGCCACATCTTCCAGCTGGGTACCAAGTACTCTGAAGCGATGAAAGCCTCCGTACAGGGCGAAGATGGCCGTAACCAGATCCTGACGATGGGCTGCTACGGTATCGGTGTGACGCGCGTGGTGGCGGCCGCCATTGAGCAGAACTTTGACGATCGCGGGATTCTGTGGCCGGAAGCTATCGCCCCGTTCCAGGTTGCGATTCTGCCGATGAACATGCATAAATCCTACCGCGTGCAGGAGCTGGCCGAGAAGCTGTACGCAGAGCTGAGCGCGCTGGGTATCGACGTGCTGATGGACGACCGTAAAGAGCGTCCGGGCGTGATGTTCGCCGATATGGAGCTTATCGGTATTCCGCACACCATCGTGCTGGGCGACCGTAACCTCGACAACGACGATATCGAATATAAATATCGTCGCAGCGGCGAGAAGCAGCTGATTAAAACCGGCGATATCGTGAATTACCTGGTACAACAAATTAAAGGTTAACGCCAAAAGAGGCTCTGGTTTCAGAGCCTCTTTTTTACAAGGATTGTAATCATGGCTAAACAACGGGCAAATTATGTCCTGCTTTTTCCCGCATTGTTTTTACTTTCGGCCTGCACGGTAGACGTCAGCCGGTCCGCGCCTTCCGCTTCCGCTATTAAGCCACCATCGCAGCAATGGGCAGTTAAACTTCAGCGCCAGAGCTCGGTGGCTAATAACACGCTGACTGAAATTAACGCACAAGACCTGCTCCCCGGCGATCTCCTTTTCTCTTCCAGCATTGGCGTGACGTCCCTGGGGATTCGTGCTTTTAGCACATCGTCCGTTAGCCATGTTGCTATCTATATCGGTGATAACCAGGTTGCAGAAGCAACCGGCGCTGGGGTGCAGATTATTCCGCTCCAGCAAGCAATGCAGCACAGCGATAAGCTGTTTGCCCTAAGAGCGCCTGACCTCACGCCGCAACAGGCCGCAGGCATTAAAAATTTCGCCTATAAAAACAGAAACAGCGGCTATAACTATCGCGGCATCATTGAATTTGTGCCCTATATGGTAACCAAACAGCTCTGCTCCCTGAATCCCTTTTCGAAAGATTTCCGCCAGCAGTGCGTGAATGGCCTGGCCAAAGCGCAGCTTAGCGATGCCGTTTCCGGGGACAAAAAAATGTGGTTTTGTTCTGAGTTTGTCAGCGATGCCTTCGCGAAGGCCGGACACCCGCTGACCCTGGCTCAACCGGGCTGGATTAGCCCATCAGACCTGCTTCATATGCGTGAGGGGGACGTGGCAAACTTTAAGCCCGAAACACAATTGCAGTATATCGGGCATCTTAAATTGGGAATTTATATCAAGACAAGCCGTCTCGTAGGACTCAATTAACTAACGAGAATTGCAGTCTTCTTTTTGATAAAACTTGCCTGGTGAATCCACCGCCAGAACTTTAACCGGCGCTCCCGAATCCGGGTTCGCTTCCAGCGTAAAGTGCCCCTCGACCACCAGCAGCACCGGGCGAGTATCCGTTCCGCGCGCCGCGGCATAATCACGCTCGAGCTGCGCGTTATTCGCGACTGCCACTCGCTTGCCGGTTGCGCAATCGGTAAAGGTCGCGGCATCCGCCATATAGAAGTACATTCCGCGCATCGCCATTGGCGTGATGGGCAGGCTGGATTTGACTGACTCAAGCGTATAGTTCAGCGTAGACTCGATGGGATTACCGTCGCGATCGAGCATTTCCAGCTTGTCGCCCTTCGCCCGATAGTAAGACTTCTCGCCTTTGCTGTCGGTCAGCACCAGCTTATCGGCCGTGCGCGCCCAGGTGCCATAGGAAGCAAAGGAGGAAGGCTCGCGACTGACGCCCTGATACCGCTCGTTCATCACCCAGGTGCCGTCTTTCTCAAGAAAGAGCGAAGTTTCGATGCCTTCGCAGTCGGCACACGGCAGCACGCCGCGCCAGCTCTGCTGCATCGGCTTTAGCTCTTCCATCGGCGCGGGTTGTAGCGTGTCCATCTCCGCGCGATGGTTACAGCCAAATAGGGCAAAAAGCGAGCATGCCGCCACGACTGAAAATACGATTTTCTTCACTGTAAATTCCTTATTATCCATTCCACCGGTTCGCCATGCCTTTAATGACGAACTTTCCCACGCAGCGCCTTAACTGAGGATTTTTGCGCCTTTGAGGCAAGCCGGCGCTCTTTTGACGCTCTGGTCGGCCGCGTCTCCCGGCGGCGCTTCTGCACTGCGGTTAATTCTTGTATTAAGGCAACCAGACGCGCAATCGCCGCTTCGCGATTCATCTCCTGGCTGCGATATTCCTGAGCCTTAATGATAACCACACCCTCGGCAGAAATTAAGTGATGGCTGGAGGTAAGCAGACGTTCCTTATAATACTCGGGCAGGCTCGATGCCTTAATATCAAAGCGCAAATGGATAGCCGTCGATGCTTTATTGACATGCTGACCGCCCGCCCCCTGGGCGCGTATCCCGGAAAGTGAGACCTCGTCATCCGCAATCGCCACGCTGCGGCTAATCGTAATCATGCGGATGTTTGCCAGGCCGTTAAATGAATTTCCAGATTATTCTTAGCGTCAGATAACCAGATAGCGCCATCCTGGATAGTCGCCTGTAGCGACATTGTCCGATCGGCAAAAGCACTGAGCTGCGCCAGCTGAGTATCATCTAAATACCATACGGTTAGCTTTGAAAACTGTGCCATTTTGCTTTTATTTTGCTGCCACCAGATTTCTGCCGCCCGGCTATTATAGGCAAACAGCGCCACCTCTTGCGCCCGCGAACAGGCTTTTTTAATCCGCCGTTCGTCCGGCAGCCCCAGTTCAATCCATAGATCAACGCCCAGATGATCGTTTAGCAGCCAGAGTTCAGCTTCATCATCGGAAGACAGACCGCGGGTAAACTGCAGACGCTCGTCGGCGTATTTCATCCACGCCAGCAGGCGCAGCATCATGCGCTCCTGGGTTTCTGACGGATGCTGGGCAAGCGTCAAACTGGCATCCAGAAACTGGTTGCGGTCCAGGTCGGCCACGTTCACCGTCGCTTTATAAATCGTCGCTTTCAGCGCCATGAGGAAACTCCTGATAAAAATGGCGTTCATTGTAGCGAAACTGGCGGCAAAAGGCTGTCAGCAATCGCAGGATCCCCTTTCATCCTGCTGATATTGCTTAAATGACTATGGTATAGTCACCTTGCTAAACAGAGTTTATCTTCGTAGGCTTAAACTTACATCCCACGGTTAAGTCAGAACGCTGACAGGAGGGCATGTGGACAAATATTGTGAGTTAATACGCAAGCGGTATGCGGAAATAGCCAGCGGGGACCTTGGGTATATCCCGGATGCGCTAGGTTGCGTGTTGAAAGTATTGAATGAGGTTGCGGCGGATCAGGCCCTTGCTGAGTCAGTCAGGGAAAAGGCCGCATATGCGGCGGCAAACTTACTGGTGAGCGATTATGTCAATGAATGATACTTATCAACCCATCAATTGCGATGATTATGACAACCTCGAACTTGCCTGTCAGCACCATCTGGTCCTGGCGCTGGAGCTCAAAGATGGCGAACAGCTGCAAGCGAAGGCCAACGATCTTATCTCGCGCAAAAATATCGAGTATCTCGTCGTGGAGCTCGCCGGTGACGTCCGCGAACTGCGCCTGGATAAAATCGCCAGCTTCAGCCATCCGGAAATCGGTACGGTAGTGGTCAGCGAGTCCTGAAGCAAAACGGGTGGCTCAGCCGCCCGTTTTCATCCACATCATCTGCACGCCTTCACCTTCCTGAACTTTCCCATCGACGGTAATAAACAGACCATCGGCTGCAGCGATAAGCGTTTCGCCGTAAAACAGCAGCGGCGTGGTATCGCGCCGCCAGGGCGCAACGTTGAGCTCCTGCCAGATTTTCTTCAGCTTGCGGCCGCCCTGGCGACCGACGATATGCAGATTACCGCTGGCGCGGAAACGAATAGTGACCGCTTCATCCTGGCGCGGGCCGCGTAACGGGCCGCCGGCCAGGAGCTTCAGTTCGCCAAGGCCGTCGGGTAACGGCAGCGGTCTGGCAATATCGCGCCACGCCAGCACCGTCTCGCTCTGTCCGGGGAGATATTTCACCCAGTGCAGCCGTTGCTGATAGCGACGAACGGCGAAGTGGCCAAGGCGCAGACAGGGATACGCATCCTCGCGCGCCATCGCCACTTCACGCCAGATACGCTCCGGCATCTCGCGCGAAGGCATCGGCGCATTGAGCCCAGCCAGCCAGCGGCGCAGCAGCGCGGCCCGACGCGGCGCGCTCATGGCCGCCAACGGTTCGATAGTCAACGCGCCATCCTCCGCCACCAGCGTTGCCAGCTCCGCAGCGAGCATTTCATCCAGCAGCTGTTCCTGCTCGCCGCACAGGCTGGCGCTGCGCGCTACGGCCTCGGCGAAGTGCGGCCAGCGAGCGTTAAGCAGCGGAACAATTCGCAGGCGGAGAAAATTGCGATCGTAGGCGTCGTCCTGGTTACTTTCGTCTTCAATCCAGCTGAGCTGATGGGCTATCGCCCACCGGTGCAGGGAGTCGCGGCTTTCGTTAAGCAGCGGACGCAGCAGTTTCGTCCCGGCAAAATCGGACTCGCCGGCCATCGCCGAAAGCCCGGTTGGGCCGCTTCCCCGCTTAAGCGCCAACAGAAAGGTTTCACACTGGTCGTCAAGATGCTGTGCCGTCACCAGCACTTCGCCGGGCATCAGCGCCGAACGGAAAGCCTGATAGCGCGCCTGACGCGCGTGGGCCTCAATCCCCAGCCCCTCATCGGCGAGCGCCACCCGTTCAACCAAAAGCGGTACCTGCCACTGCTGGCATATTTGTCGGCAGTGCGCCACCCAATCGTCGGCGTTCGCGCTGAGGCCGTGGTGAATATGCATCGCCCGCAGCTGAACGGTAGGATCCTGTTCGCGCCAGCAAACCAGGCGATACAGGAGCACGCTCGAATCCAGCCCGCCGCTAAAGGCCACTAAAAAATGGCGGTGCGGCTGTAGCGTTTGCGCCATGTCTGGGATCATCATCATGAGAGTACTAACTGAGGAAAGCGTGTCCGGCACGTTACCCGGCAGAACACGCTCTGACAAGAATTACTGCTGATAAATCTCCAGCGGTAGCCCGTCCGGATCGTTAAAAAAGGTGAATCGTTTACCGGTGAAGGGGTCGATACGAACGCCTTCACAGGCCACGCCGTGGGCCTCAAGATGCGCAACGGCGGCATCGACATCATCAACGCTAAACGCCAGATGGCGCAGCCCGCAGGCTTCGGGGCGGCTCGGACGCGCAGGAGGAAACGGGAATGAAAAGAGTTCAATAACATATTCGCCATTTAGCGCCAGATCGCCCTTCCATGAATCGCGCTCCTGGCGATAGAACTCGCCCTGCAGGGTGAACCCCAGAATGTCGCAGTAGAAGGCTTTACTCTTCGCATAATCCGTCGCAATGATGGCGATATGGTGAACCCGTTTTAAACCCAGCATGGTACAACTCCTCCAGTTGAAGCCAACAAAGTTACTCGTTCAGTTCGTGAGTGCGCAAGCGCTTAGTCATTTTTTAAGACTCGAACCCAGTACACGCCGTCTTCATCGCGTTTCGCGCCGTGGATATCGGTTTCGAAACCCGGATAGTGGCGGCCGATGGAGCACAGCATAAGCAGGAAATTGAGCACCGCGCGGCTCTCTTCGGCGATCATCTCGCCGGGCATCAGCAGCGGCACGCCAGGCGGGTACGGTAGGATCATATTCGCTGAAATACGCCCGACCAGATTCTCCAGTTCAATGGTTTCCACTTCGCCTTTAATCTGCCGCTGCCAGGCCTGATGCGGCGTCATTTTCATCTCCGGCAGGACGTCGAAAGCGCTAAGCATCAGCTGCGAGAGCTGGTGCTGGCGAATCAGACGATGAATACCCTGGGCCAGATCCTGAATACGCATGTTGCGGTAAAAATCCGGATCTTCGGCGTACAGATCCGGCAGCATGTTTTTCACCCGTAAATTGAGATCGTAAGCGCGTTTGAACTCGGTCAATCCGCGCAGCAGCCCCATCGCCCGGGTTTTATCTATACCGATACTGAACAGGAACAGCAGGTTGTACGGCCCGGTTTTTTCTACCACCACGCCGCGCTCATCAAGGAACTTCGCCACCAGCGCGGCCGGAATGCCTTCGCTATCCATGTTGCCCTGCTCGTCCATACCGGGCGTCAGAATGGTGACTTTCACCGGATCGAGGAACATATGGTCGTCATCGGCGTCCTGAAAGCCATGCCACCTTTCTCCGGGTGAAACCGGCCAGCACTGCGCTTCCCCCACCTCTTCCGGCTGCCAGATATCAAAAAACCAGCCGTCAGACTCTTCGCGCAACCGCTGCACCTCTTTACGAAAATCCAGCGCCCGCTCAATCGAACGCTGAATCAGTCGTCTGCCGGAGTTGCCGCGCAGCATGGCGGCAGCCGTCTCAATGGAGGCAACGATCGGGTAGCTCGGGGAGGTCGAGGTGTGCATCATAAAGGCTTCATTGAAGGTATCCTCATCATAGCTGCCTTTAATATGAATCAGCGAAGCCTGCGATAGCGCGGCCAGCATTTTATGCGTCGACTGCGTTTCAAAGATCACTTTCCCCGCAATGCGATCGCCGCTCATCCCGCTTTTACCCTGATAGATCGGATGAAAATGGGTATAGGGCACCCAGGCGGAATCAAAGTGGATTGACGGTACGTCGAGGGTCTCTTTGATCCAGGTGGTGTTATACAGCAGTCCGTCATAGGTGGAGTTGGTGATCACCGCATGCACAGGCCACCCGGCGCCGCCTGTCGCATTAACCTTTTGCTGAATACTGTCGCGGGTAAATTCGCGCTTGGGTATGCCGCCGAGGATCCCTAGCGCATTGCGCGTCGGCTTTAGCCACAGCGGCACCACGTCGCTCATCATCAGTAAATGAGCCAACGATTTATGGCAGTTGCGATCGATAAGCAGGGTGCTGCCCGCCGGAGCGGAATACATACCGACAATCTTATTTGACGTCGAGGTTCCGTTGGTCACCATATAGCTCTGTTCGGCGCCGAATGCGCGGGCAATATACTCTTCCGCCTCCAGATGCGGACCGCTATGATCGAGCAGCGATCCCAGCTCCGTCACGGAAATAGAGACGTCGGCCTTTAGGGTATTCCCGCCAAAGAAATCATAAAACAGACAGCCCACCGGACTTTTTTGATATGCCGAGCCGCCCATATGCCCGGGGGTACAGAAAGTATATTTCCCCTCCTGCACATAGTTGAACAAGGCTTTGGTAAACGGCGGGGTTATGTTGTCGAGGTATTCGCGGGTGTATTGACCGATGCGGGTAGCGATCTCTTCCGCCAGCCCCAGCGCGTATTCAAAGAACCATAGCGTCATGCGCAGGTCCTGGCTGCTGACGTCCATCGTCGAATGGGCGTTGATAAATGCGTACAGCGGTAGATATTCATTTAAGCAATTAATATCGCTGCACAGATCAACGCTGTATTCATCCCAGTCAAAAATAACCCCGCAGATCCGCGGATTATGCTCGATAAATTGCAAAAGATCGGCGCTATTTTGCGGCCAGATGGTCTGGAAACCTTGCCGTTGCAGGGCGGCTTCCAGTTCTTTGATCGGTTCGTCTTTATAATAAACGCCGTGGGGACCCATGATCGCAATGATATTCACGCTTTCCTCCTGAATTTACCTAAGGAAAGCATCATATCACCCCGCCAGCGCTAAGCACTGGCGGATTTATCTCTATTACAGCGCTTTCCACGCATCGCCCCAGGCAATGCCTGCGCCGGGCTCATAGTAGGTCGGCGCCACGTTGCACCACGCCCCTTCAGGTAGCGGTTTACACTGATACAGCGCGCCGTGGTTATTAACGATATCGCCCGCTTTCCAGGTCTGGGTACTGCTCCAGGAAGGATAGCTGATGGTGTCGCTGTCTTTCCCATCGGTCGTTTCATCCGCAGCAGCAGCTTTAGCCTTCACGTTCAGGGTGTACGTTGCCGTGCTGGATAAGGTCCCGTCGCTTACCGTCAGGCTCACTACATATTGCGCATCGCGATCTTTTTCCGGAGCGGTAAAGGTGATAACGGCTTTATCCTGTCCGCTGATAGTCTGACCGTCCTGCGACATCCAGGTATAGGTGAGCTTATCGCCATTCGCATCGGTAGAGCCCTCCGCGCTCAGGGAAACCCTGGCGCCCGCTTCGATAGCGCCAATCGGACCGGCGATACGCGCAACCGGCGCCACGTTAGTTTCCTGCGCAGGCGTGGTATCGTCAGGCGTCGCCGGGGTAGTATCCTCGGCCTGGCCGGTATCGTCGATGATATTGACGTTGAAGTGGCTCTGGACGCACTTCGCATAGTCACCTTGTTTAAAGGCGCTATACGGCGTCTGGTAGCCCACCAGCTGGCAGGCGTTAGTCTTGCCGTCAGCGGTGTCCGGGCTCCATCCCCAATCCTCTTCCCAGTAAATCGGTAACGCGCCCGCGCCGCCTTCATCGAACTGCTTCATATTCTTACAGCCGAGAACTTCATCATCAGCAATCGGCACTTTCAGGTAGTTTGCGAACTCTTTGTAGTAGGCAATACGGTTCAGAGACTGCGCGTTCTCTTCCGCCCCGCCGCACTCGACGCCGCCGTTGATAATTTGAATGGTGACCCCAAAGCCTTCAACCAGGCCATTCGCTTTATCATGATCGTTTGGTACCCAGGTTCCGTCGATGACGTGCAGCATAGAGGGCTTCGGCGGCTGCGGGTAAACGAAGAAGAACACCGCGCTCGCCAGGTTCATCCAGGTATCCGCCACCCGCTCCGGTTTATCCAGCAGAGGACGAACGTCGCCATCGTACATGGCATCGGAGAACGGGCCGTAGTTGTAGTTATAGGAGAGCTGTTTTGCGCCGCGGCCAAAGTAGCTCAGGTAGTCGCCGTCTTTATCTTTACCGCAGGGCCAGGTCTGCCCCTGCCAGATATCCGGGTTACACTCCCCGTTGTAGCCGCCTTTCTGACCCTCAACCCAGCCCACTTCACGGAGATAAACCAGCGCCTGGCGCCACTCGGGAATATCGCGCCAGCTTTCGTGGCCGCCGGTTTCCTGAGCAAAGTGGGCAAACATGGTTGCCAGAGATTTACGGCATATGGCATCGCTATCGCGTCCGTCGGTATAGGTCCCGCAAACCGCAGGGAATTTACCAATAGCTTCCAGAAAGTTAGAGTAGGTATATTCTGCCGCGCGCATCGGGAACAGATATTCCCAATCCTTTTCGGACAAAATGCTCTCCACGCGCTTCACGTTTGCCGGGTTGGTCGCCAGACCCGGTTCGATTTTTTCAACTTCGCTGTTCGGCAGCGTTTGAATCGATGATTTTACCGATGTCATGAGCGGAAAGTCGGTTAAGGCTTTTTCTTTCGCGGCCAGGTCACTCGCCTTGATGGTTGTCGCTTCCGTTGCGCCAAGCAACGGTGTGGCCTGTGCGGCCCCCAGGCTTAACATGATCCCTGCGGCCACGGCGCTTAATGCGACGGTTTTGTGCAATGCCATAGTATTTCTCCTTTATCCTTGTTAACGGCCTGCCGGGTCGCAATCCCTGGCAGTTGCTGCAGTTTCAGGAGAGATCGGCATCATCGGCTAATCACATTAGCTCTTATTCATCTCATCTCGTCTCAGTAAACAACACATAAAAAAAGGGCCGGAAAATCCGGCCCTTAGGGATAAAAAATGAGTCAGATAATCAGGCGTAGCCGTAGCTCATCAGACGCTGATAGCGACGGTTCAGCAGCTCTTCTTCACTCAGAACATCGAGGTCAGCCAGATCGGCCAGCAGCTGCGCTTTCAGAGAGGCGGCCATGACTTCCGGATTACGATGCGCGCCGCCCAGCGGCTCAGGAATGATGGAGTCAATCAGCTTCAGCTCTTTCAGACGCGGGGCAACAATCCCCATCGCTTCGGCGGCCAGCGGCGCTTTATCGGCGCTTTTCCACAAAATGGAGGCACAGCCTTCCGGGGAGATAACGGAATAGGTGCTGTACTGCAGCATATTCACTTTATCGCCCACGCCGATTGCCAGCGCGCCGCCGGAACCACCTTCACCGATAACGGTGCAGATAACCGGGACGCTCAGACGCGACATTTCACGCAGGTTGCGGGCAATCGCTTCAGACTGGCCGCGCTCTTCCGCACCGACGCCCGGGTAGGCGCCCGGGGTGTCGATGAAGGTGATGATCGGCATTTTAAAGCGTTCGGCCATTTCCATCAGGCGCAGTGCCTTACGATAGCCTTCCGGCGCCGGCATACCGAAGTTGCGGCGAATTTTCTCTTTGGTTTCGCGCCCTTTCTGGTGGCCGATAATCATTACCGGACGCCCGTCCAGACGCGCAATCCCGCCGACGATAGCTTTATCGTCAGCATAGGCACGGTCACCGGCCAGTTCGTCGAATTCGTCGAAAGCCAGGCGGACATAATCCAGGGTGTACGGGCGACGTGGATGGCGCGCCAGTTGCGCAACCTGCCATGCACCAAGATCGGCGAAGATCTTGCGCGTCAGCTCTACGCTCTTTTCACGCAGGCGATGCACTTCTTCATCGATATTAATATCCAGTTTCTCATCCTGGCGGCTAACCGCAGTCAGAGAATCGATTTTCGCTTCCAGCTCTGCAATCGGCTGTTCAAAATCAAGGAAATTCAGACTCATAGTATTCCTGTATTAGTCAAACTCCAGTTCCACCTGCTCCGAGCCGATAAGGCCACGCAGATCGTTAAGTAAACGATCGCTCGGAGAGACGCGCCATGTTGCGCCAAAACGCAACCGCGCGCGTGCATCCGCCCTCTGATAATAGAGGTGTACTGGAATAGTTCCCGAACGGTGGGGTTCCAGAGACTGACGGAGTCGGTTTAAAAGCTGGTCATCAATTTGCCTGTCCGTCAGCGAGATAGCAAGCCCGCGAGCATATTTTTCCCGGGCTTCGTCAATGTCCATGACTTCACGAGCGGTCATTTTAAGCCCCCCGCTGAAGTCATCAAAGCTGACCTGTCCGCTGACGATAAGTATGCGGTCTTTTTCCAGCAACTGCTGGTATTTATCCAGGGCGTCGGTGAACAACATCACCTCCAGACGCCCGGAACGGTCATCCAGCGTGCAGATGCCGATACGATTGCCGCGCTTGGTGACCATGACCCGCGCGGCAATAACGAGCCCGGCCGCCGTGGTCACTTTACCACGATCGGTCGGATGCATGTCTTTGAGTCGTACGCCGCCTACGTAGCGCTCGATCTCTTTCAAGTACTGGTTAATCGGATGCCCGGTCAGATACAGCCCCAGGGTCTCCCTTTCGCCATCCAGCACGACCTGTTCCGGCCACGGCTGGCAGCTGGCGTAGGACTGTTCGATTTGCTCCGGCTCTTCCGCCAGTACGCCGAACATGTCCGCCTGACCGATAGCTTCAGCTTTGGCGTGCTGATCGGCGGCTTTTAGCGCATCGCCCAGTGAATTCATTAACGCCGCGCGATGCGGCCCGAGGCGATCGAAGGCCCCGGACATAATCAGTTTTTCCAGCACCCGGCGGTTGAGCTTTTTAATATCCGTACGCGCGCAGAGATCGAACAGTTCGCGGAAATAGCCGCCCTGATTACGGGCTTCAATGATCGCTTCTATCGGACCTTCGCCGACGCCTTTGATGGCGCCGATACCATAAACGATTTCGCCATCGTCGTTAACGTGAAAATGGTACAGGCCGGAGTTAATATCCGGCGGCAGGATTTTCAGCCCCATCCGCCAGCACTCATCCACCAGGCCGACAACCTTCTCGGTGTTATCCATATCCGCGGTCATTACCGCCGCCATAAATTCAGCCGGATAGTGCGCCTTCAGCCACAGCGTCTGATAGGACACTAAAGCATAAGCGGCAGAGTGCGATTTGTTAAATCCATAACCGGCGAACTTCTCTACCAGGTCAAAGATTTTAATCGCCAGTTCGCCGTCAACGCCGCGCTTTCTCGCCCCTTCTTCAAAGGTGCCGCGCTGCTTGGCCATCTCTTCCGGCTTTTTCTTACCCATCGCACGACGCAGCATATCCGCGCCGCCGAGGGTATAGCCGGAAAGCTCCTGGGCAATCTGCATGACCTGTTCCTGGTACAGGATAATGCCATAGGTTGGCTCCAGTACCGGTTTCAGACATTCGTGCTGCCACTGTACGTCCGGATACGATATCTCTTCGCGACCGTGCTTACGGTCGATAAAGTTATCCACCATTCCCGACTGCAGCGGCCCCGGTCGGAACAGGGCCACCAGAGCGATCATATCTTCAAAGCAGTCAGGCTGCAGACGCTTGATCAGATCCTTCATACCGCGCGATTCAAGCTGGAAGACGGCGGTGGTTTCCGAACGCTGCAGCATGTCGAAGCTTTTTTTATCGTCCAGCGGGATAGCGGCAATATCCAGCGGCCCCTCGCCGTTCTTCTCGCGACGGGCGTTGATCATCTCCAGCGCCCAGTTAATGATGGTGAGCGTACGCAGACCGAGGAAGTCGAACTTCACCAGCCCGGCATATTCAACGTCGTTCTTATCAAACTGGGTAACCGGATGCTGGCCCGCTTCATCGCAGTACAGAGGGGCAAAATCGGTTATTTTGGTGGGCGCAATCACCACCCCGCCCGCATGTTTACCGGCGTTACGGGTGACCCCTTCGAGCTTACGCGCCATGTCGATCAGCGCTTTAACCTCTTCGTCCGCCTCGTAAATCTCCGGCAGCTGCGGCTCGGCTTCAAACGCTTTCGCCAGCGTCATGCCCGGATCGGGCGGTACCAGCTTGGAGATGCGGTCCACAAAGCCGTACGGGTGGCCCAGCACGCGGCCAACGTCGCGAATAACCGCTTTCGCCGCCATGGTGCCGAAGGTAATAATCTGCGAGACCGCATCGCGACCGTACATGTCCGCGACGTGTTCAATCACCTGGTCGCGCTTCTCCATACAGAAGTCAACGTCGAAGTCGGGCATGGAGACACGTTCCGGGTTAAGGAAACGTTCGAACAGCAGGTCGAACTCCAGCGGATCGAGGTCGGTAATTTTCAGCGCATAGGCCACCAGCGATCCGGCGCCGGAACCACGTCCCGGCCCTACCGGCACGCCGTTATCCTTCGACCACTGGATAAACTCCATAACGATCAGGAAGTAGCCCGGGAACCCCATCTGGTTAATCACCTGCAGCTCAATATCCAGGCGTTCATCATATTCAGGACGGCGTTTAGCCCGTTCATCCGGATCGGGGAACAGGAATTCCAGACGCTCTTCCAGACCCTCTTTGGATTTCTTAACCAGATAATCTTCGGTGGTCATATCCCCCGTCGGGAACTGCGGCAGGAAGTACTCGCCAAGGCGCACGGTCACGTTACAGCGTTTGGCGATCTCCACGGTGTTTTGCAGCGCTTCGGGAATATCGGAAAAGAGCTCGCACATCTCCTCTTCGCTGCGCATATACTGCTGCGGCGAGTAGTTGCGCGGACGCTTGGGATCGTCGAGGGTAAAGCCGTCGTGGATAGCCACGCGGATTTCATGGGCGTCGAAGTCGCCCGGCTCAAGGAAGCGAACATCGTTGGTCGCCACCACCGGTAGGCCGCGGGTTTCCGCCAGTTCTACCGCCGCATGCAGGTAGGGCTCTTCATCCTGACGGCCGGTGCGAATGAGCTCAAGGAAGTAGCAATCAGGGAAATGTTGTTCATAAAAATCAACGCACTGATCCACCAGCGCCATGTTTCCGCGCAGCAGGCTACGACCCACGTCGCCCATACGCCCGCCGGAGAGCAAAATCAGCCCTTCTTTTAATTCGATCAGCCAGTCGCGATCGATAATCGGGCCTGCCGCGCCGTAGCCGCGCTGATAGGCTTTGGAGATCAGCAGCGTCAGGTTTTGATAGCCAGCGTTGTTCGCCGCCAGTACCGTCAGCTGGCTCAGTTCATCGCCAAGCAGATCGCTCTGAACGTGAAAATCTGCCCCTACAATGGGTTTAATTCCGGCACCGTGCCCTGCTCCGTAGAACTTCACCAGCCCGCAGAGGTTGGTAAAATCAGTGATCGCCAGCGCAGGCATGCCGAGCGCGGCCGCCTTTTTTACCAACGGTCCGGTTTTCGCCAGACCATCGATCATGGAATAGTCGCTGTGCACCCGCAGGTGTACGAAACGTGGTTCAGCCATCTTCAGATTCCGCGTTACTTAATTGCTTGCGTGTCGGTTCAGGACGCCAGGCCCAGCGCGCGTTTCACCGGGCCAAAGCTGCGCCGGTATTGCTCGATTACGCCATGTTCCAGCAGCTTTTGCAGATGAAAAGCGGTGGGATAACCTTTATGTTGCGCAAAGCCGTACTGCGGGAACTCCCGGTCCAGTACGGCCATTTCAGCATCGCGCGTCACTTTAGCCAGAATAGACGCGGCGCTGATTTCCGCCACTCGGCTGTCGCCTTTGACGACCGCCAGTGACGGCATCGGCAGCGGCGGACAGCGGTTACCATCAATAAGAACAAACTCAGGGGAAACGCGCAAACCGGCAACGGCGCGCTGCATGGCCAGCATGGTCGCGTGCAAAATATTCAGCTCATCGATTTCATGCGGCTCAGCGCGACCGAGGCTCCAGCACAGCGCTTTTTCTTTGATCTCGTCAAATAGCGCAAGGCGGCGTTTTTCGCTTAGCTTTTTTGAGTCGTTAAGACCGACGATCGGCTTTGCCGGATCGAGAATAACCGCGGCGGTCACCACTGCGCCAACCAGCGGGCCGCGTCCGACTTCATCGACTCCCGCAACCAGATGGGTATGCGGATATACGAATTCCATCATTTTGCTAACTCCAGTACGGCATCCGCCGCCTGCTCATCAGCGTTGCAGCGGATCTGCTGATGCAGCGCGCGGAAGGTTTCATGCATATCGTGGCTGGTTTTTCCGTCGGCCAGCAGCGGCTTCAGCGCCTCGGCCAGCGCCTGCGGCTGGCATTCATCCTGCAGCAGTTCTTTAACCAGTTCGCGCCCGGCCAGTAAATTCGGCAACGACACATAGTCGGTCTTCACCAGCCGTTTCGCCAGCCAGAAGGTAAACGGCTTCATCCGATAGCCGACAACCATCGGACACTTAGCCAGCATACACTCCAGCGCAGCCGTGCCGGAGGCCAGCAGCGCGGCATCGCTGGCGATCATCGCATCGCGCGCCCGGCCGTCGAGCAGGTGGACGGCAAGATCAGGCGCCGTTTCCGCTTTGATGCGCTCGAACTGTTCCCGCCGCTTCGCGTTGACCAGCGGAACAACCACTTCCAGGTCGGGATAATGGTCTCGCAGGAGCTGCGCCGTTTTCAGAAAATCAGCGCTGAGCATCTCAACTTCCGCCCCGCGGCTTCCCGGCAGCAGCGCCAGGCAATGCACGTTACGATCGATCCCCAGACGGTCGCGCGCCGCGCCTTTATCCGGGTCCAGCGGCATCGCATCCGCCATCGTGTGGCCGATAAACCGGCAGGGAACGTTGAATTTGTCATAAAACGCTTTTTCGAAAGGCAGAAATGCCAATACCAGATCGGTGGATCTGCCAATTTTGAAAACGCGTTTTTGCCGCCATGCCCACACCGAGGGGCTGACGTAATGGATGGTTTTGATACCCTGCTTCTTCAGATTACCTTCGAGGGTGATATTGAAGTCAGGCGCATCAATGCCGACGAATACGTCTGGCTTAAGCTCGGTCAATCGACGGGTGAGATCGGCGCGAATATGCAGCAGACGGCGCAGGCGACCCAGCACTTCCACAATGCCCATCACTGCCAGCTCTTCCATCTCATACCAGGCTTCGCAGCCTTCCGCCTGCATCAACGGCCCGGCAACGCCGACAAAGCGGGCATCAGGTATGCGGGCTTTGAGCGCGCGGATAAGACCGGCACCAAGAATATCGCCGGAGGTTTCTCCGGCGACCAGGGCAATCGTCAGGGGACGCAATTCAGCCATTAACGAATCAGGCCGCGCGTGGAGCGGGCAAAAAAGTCGGTAAAGGTCTGCACTTCGGGATACTGCGCCGCCAGCTCGGCAATTTCAGCTTTCGCTTCGTCCAGCGTTTTACCGCTGCGGTACAGCAACTTATACGCGTTACGAATCGCAGTGATCGCCTCACGGCTGAAGCCGCGGCGTTTCAGCCCTTCGATGTTGACGCCAAACGGCGTCGCGTGGTTGCCCTGCGCAATCACGAACGGCGGAACGTCCTGCGCTACGCCGGAGCAGCCGCCCACCATCACGTGTGCGCCAATAATGCAGAACTGATGCACGGCGGTCATGCCGCCGATGATAACAAAATCATCCAGCGAAACGTGGCCCGCAAGGGTCGCGTTATTGGCCAGAATACAGCGGTCGCCCAGCGTACAATCGTGCGCCACGTGGGCGTTGATCATCAGCAGGTTATCGCTGCCCACCTTCGTTAATCCACCGCCCTGTACTGTGCCACGATGAATGGTGACGCTTTCGCGGATGCGGTTGCGATCGCCAATTTCCACGCGGGTCGGTTCGCCAGCATATTTCAGGTCCTGGTTAACTTCGCCGATGGAAGCGAACTGATAGATCTCGTTATCGCGGCCAATTTTGGTATGGCCGTTGATGACAACGTGAGATTTCAGTACGGTACCTTCGCCGATTTCGACGTTAGCACCAACAATACAAAACGGGCCAACGTGGACGTTAGCGCCAATAACGGCGCCTTCTTCTACAATGGCGGAAGGATGAATAAAGGCGGTTTTATCAATCACGTATCAGGCCTCCCGGCTACGGGCACACATCATCGTTGCTTCGCAAACCACTTTTCCGTCAACGGTTGCAACGCCTTTAAAGCGAGTCAGACCGCGGCGGGTTTTTTCAAAAGTGACTTCCATAATCATCTGATCGCCAGGCACGACCGGACGTTTGAAACGCGCTTCGTCAATCCCGGCAAAATAATACAGCTCGCCCGGTTCCAGTTTTCCAACGCTTTTGAATGCCAGAATGCCGGTGGCCTGGGCCATAGCTTCGAGAATCAATACGCCCGGTAAAATCGGCTTACCAGGGAAATGCCCCTGGAAAAACGGCTCATTTACAGAAACATTTTTAACTGCGCGTAGAAAACGACCTTCTTCAAAATCCAGCACGCGATCGACCAGCAGGAACGGGTATCGGTGAGGCAGAAGTTCCAGAATCTCTTCAATGTGCAGAGTATGAGTGTCAGTAGTCAAAATACTCTTCCTGTCTAAATATCCTAAAAGGCAATAATAACACGGCCTGCGGCAATCTCATGAATGCAACAGGCCGAAAATTTAATGTGGCTGGACGCAGCACTAATCTTGTTGATTAACCTTGCGCTCAATGGCTTTGAGGCGCTTGCTCATATCATCAATATTCAGTACCAGCGCAGCGGTCTTACGCCAGACCTTATTCGGCTGCAGCGGGATACCTGAAGAGTAAACCCCTGGCTCGGTGATAGGACGCATAACCATTCCCATCCCCGTAACGGTGACTTTATCGCAGATTTCCATATGGCCGTTGATCACGCTGGCTCCGCCAATCATGCAGTAGCGGCCGATCTTCAGGCTGCCCGCCATGATGACGCCGCCAGCAACCGCGGTGTTGTCGCCAATCACCACGTTGTGCGCAATTTGACACTGGTTATCAATAATCACGCCGTTACCGATGACGGTGTCGTCCAGCGCACCACGGTCGATGGTCGTACAGGCGCCAATCTCCACGCGATCGCCAATAATTACGCGACCCAGCTGTGGGATCTTAACCCAGTTGCCGCGATCGTTCGCGTAGCCGAAGCCATCTGCGCCAATCACCGTGCTGGACTGGATCAGGCAATTCTCGCCGATCTCAATGTCGTGGTAAACGGTGACGTTGGCCCATAAACGCGAGCCGGCACCTATTTTCGTATTTTTCCCAACAAAGCAGCCCGCGCCGATAACCACGTTATCACCGAGGATGACGCCCGATTCAATCACGGCGTTTGGGCCAATCGCCACGTGGGTACCCAGCTTCGCCGTCGCATCGATGACCGCGCTGGGCGCGATATCCTGCGCCGGCTGCGGCGTGGTATCAAGAATTTGAGCCATGCGCGCGTAGGTCAGGTAGGGATTACGCACTACCAGCGCGGCGCTATGAGCAAAAGGTAAATCATCCTGCGTCATCACGACGGCAGATGCCTGGCAAGCGGCCAGGTGTTCACGGTACTTAGGATTTACCATGAAAGTAATATCGCCCGCTTGTGCGGACTGCATGGACGCAACGCCGGTGATGACGATATCGCCATCACCGTGTAATTCTGCATCCAACTGCTGGGCTAAATCAGCCAGTCGAATTGAAGGCATTACTTATTTAACCTGTTTCAGCACATCAGCGGTGATGTCTTTTACATCGCTGCTGTTGTATGCAACGGCATTAGAGTCAACAACCAGATCGATGCTCTGATCTTTAGCCACGCTCTGCACGGCGCTCTGAATACGAGTCACCAGCTTGCCGCGCTCTTCGTTAGAACGACGTGCACGATCCTGTTCGAAAGACTGCGCTTTCTGGGAGAAAGTCTGGCGCTGAGCCATCACGTCTTTTTCCAGTTTGGTACGGTCAGAGCCCGCTTTCATGGACTGCAGACGCTGCATTTTAGACTGCAGGTCGCCTTCCATACGCTGCAGCTCGCTCGCGCGGCCTTTAAACTCGTTTTCCAGCGTGTTAGAAACGCCTGTTTTCTGGGCAACCTGTTGGAAGAGGCTGTTCATGTTAACCATTGCAATTTTATCTGCCGCCTGAGCGGAAGTTACCATTGCTAAACCCAGACCTGCAGCTAATAACCACTTTTTCACAATTAACTCCTTACCATCCCATGAGTACCCAGGGGTACCGTTATTTGCGTGGCCAGGCGATAACCTCAGTTATCGCCAATAGTCAGCGCTATACTGCAACTGCACTTACATTCCATTGTAGCCAATACCATTACCAGGTTTTACCGATGTTAAACTGGAACTGTTCGGCTTTGTCTCCATCGTACTTTTTAAACGGCTGAGCGTAGGAGAATACCAACGGACCTAACGGCGACATCCACTGTACTGCGATACCCGCAGACATACGGATATTGCTTGGATCGCTGTAGTCCGGGTAACCACCATATGCGGCTGAATCCCAGTGAGTATCCCACACGGTACCCATATCCCAGAAGACGGAAGTACGGACCGAGTTCGCATATTTATCGCTAATAAACGGCGTCGGGGTGATCAGCTCAAGGCTGGCAACCGCCATGGCGTTACCGCCCACCGCATCATCAGACTTACACGGTGCGGACTCGCTGCTCTTACATTCGTTATCGTAGCTGCTGTCGTCGTCATGACGGCTGCTGGCCGGGAAATAAACCGCTTTCGGACCGATAGTATTGGACTGGAAGCCACGCACGGTGCTTGAACCACCGGCATAGAAGTTCTCATAGAACGGCATCTCTTTACCGCCCAGACCATCGCCATAACCAAAGCGGGTACGACCCAACATCACCCATTTATGATCGTCATCGATCGGTACATAGGTCGCGGTATCGAGCGTCGCTTTGTAGTATTCGTTATCCGATCCCGGAATCGTCACTTTACCGTTCAGGTTGACGCGTGAGCCTTCGGTCGGGAAGAAGCCACGGTCGAGCTTGTTATACGTCCAGCCGTAGTTGAAGGTGAAGTCGTCAGCGCTGAACGAGTTTCTGTCGTTAGTGTTGTCCGGATACTGCCCCATCGAATTCAGATAACGCCACATGGATACCTGAGGCTGCATGTTGGATAGCTTGTTATGCACATAGCCCAGGCCCGCGCGCAGCGTATTGTATTCGTTAACCGGGAAGCCCAGCGTGATGTCTGTACCATAGCTTTTGTTGGTATAGTCAGACAGGTCCGCATCGTTAGCGTCGAAGTCGTTATAGAAAACACGACCGCCGAGGCTGACGCCATCCACGGTAAAGTACGGGTTCGTCACCGACAGTTCAGTATAGGTCTGATAGTCGTTTTTGGTGCCGTTAATCCCAACGGAATAGCCGGTACCGAGCCAGTTATCCTGCTGAACGCCGGCCTGGAAGCTGACGCCGCTTTCCGTACCGTAACCAACGCCGAAGTTAAAGCTACCGGTGTTACGCTCTTTAACCTTATAGACCACGTCAACCTGATCCGGGCTGCCCGGAACGCGCTGCGTATCGGTATCAACCGTTTCAAAGTAGCCTAAACGGTTCAGACGATCTTTACCCTGATCGACCAGGTCGCTGCCCAGCCAGGCGCCTTCCATCTGACGCATTTCGCGACGCAGAACGGCATCTTTCGAGGTATCGTTGCCTTCGAAGCGAATTTTACGCACGTAGTAGCGGTTACCCGCATCGACGTTCACGTGCAGCTTCACGGTCTTATCGCTATCGCTGATTTCCGGCTGGGACTGAACGCGCGGATAGGCATAGCCGTAGCGACCGAGGAGTTTCTTAATGTCATTCTCCATTTTGGTCACTTTGGTGCCGTTATACAGCTCGCCCGGCTCCACTTTGGTCAGCGCTTCGATTTCTGCCGAATGCCCCGCCAGATCACCCGTCACCTGCACCCCAGAAAGCTTGTACTGATCGCCTTCGGTAATGTTGATGGTGATGTAGATACCTTTTTTGTCCGGCGTCAGGCTAACCTGCGTGGAGTCAATGTTGAAACGAGCATAGCCGCGATCCAGATAGTAGCTGCGCAGCGTTTCAAGATCTCCCGCCAGCTTCTGTTTCTGATATTTACGATCGCCCACCACGTTCCACCACGGCACTTCATCGCGCAGCTGGAAGGTAGAAATGAGTTCATCGGTGCTGAATGCGTGGTTGCCGACGATATTAATCTGCTGGATTTTCGCCGAGACGCCTTCCTGGAATACCAGCTTCAGGTCGACACGGTTACGCGGCAGCGGCGTCACGACAGCTTTAACGCTGGCGCTGTACTTACCGACGCTGTAGTAGAAATCCTCCAGCCCCTTTTCGATATCAGCCAGCGTGGTGCGATCGAGGGATTCCCCTACGCGCACGCCGGATGCCTCAAGGTTTTGCTTGAGCATGTCATCTTTCACCGACTTGTTACCGGAGAAAGTGATGCTGGCAATCGTTGGACGCTCTTTCACCTGCACCAGCAGGGTATCACCATCGCGCAGTACGCGGACGTCCTCAAAGTTGCCGGTGGCGAACAGAGCACGGATGGTGTTACTGATATCATCATCGGTTACGGTATCGCCAGGACGCACTGGCATACTGAGGAGGGCCGCACCAACAGCGACTCGCTGAAGGCCTTCGAAATGAATGTCCTTCACCACGAACCCGTCAGCACCGTATACGGTTGCGCTGCTAAACAGCAGCGACGCTATGAGCAACTTTTTCATCGCCATCGTTATTATGCGTTCTTCCTAACAAACTCTCTTACAACCGAGAGAAATCATTGAAAAGTGCAAGCCCCATTAACAGCACCAGCAATATTGAGCCAATGCGATAACTAAAGTCTTGAACTCGCTCGGATACCGGCCCGCCTTTCAGCTTTTCAATCGCCAAAAACAGCAGATGTCCCCCGTCGAGAACGGGAAGCGGGAACAGGTTGATTATGCCGAGGTTCACGCTGATCAGCGCAAGGAACATCAGATAGTAAATCAACCCAAATTCCGCTGACATCCCAGCCCCCTGGGCGATAGAAATCGGCCCGCTGAGGTTGTTCAGTTTGACATCACCGGTTATCAATTTGCCCAGCATTCGGACCGTTAACGACATCAGCTGCCAGGTTTTATCCGTGGCTTCAGCGATGGCGGCAAACGGCCCGTACTGACGCACTGTCTTATATTCATCAGGCAGCGGGATGACCTTAGGTACGACCCCTGCAAACCCCTCCGCTTTGCCTTTGGTAGACTTCGTATCCGGCGTCAAGGTCACCGACAGGGGGCTACCCTGCCGCTCGATGTCCAGAACTAATGCCCTACCCGGATTATCACGCACCAGATTAACAAACGTCATCCACTGCGTTAACGGTTGACCATCGACTTTAACGATCCTGTCGCCCGCTTGCAAACCCGCCTTCTGCGCCGCCGAGTCAGATTGTACTTCAGCCAGGACGGTATCAATCTGCGCGCTGCGAGGCTGAATGCCCAACGAGGCAACCGGATCTTGTTTATCCGGCTCAAACGCCCAGTGCTGCAGATCGAGGATTTTATCCTGACGTTGATTGGTCCCGAAAGGGGCGACCGTAACTATTGTTTGCCGATCGCCTATCTTCGCCACCAGCGCCATACGTACTGCATCCCAATCAGGCGTTTCGATGCCATCTATCGCTTTAAGTTCCGTTCCTTTTGCAATTTGTGCTTGCGCGGCGATCGAGTTGGGCGTTATGTCGCCAACGACCGGACGCACGCCTGGCACGCCGATAATAAACACCAGCCAGTAGGCAAAAATGGCAAAAAGGAAGTTCGCGATTGGCCCCGCGGCAATAACGGCGGCGCGCTGGCCGACGGTTTTGTTGTTAAACGCGGAGTGACGCATCTCTGGCGCCACGGGCTCAACGCGTTCGTCGAGCATTTTGACATAACCGCCCAGCGGAATAAGGGCGATAATAAATTCCGTTCCTTGCTTATCAAAACGGCGCCACAACGCTTTGCCAAAGCCGATTGAGAAACGCTCAACGCGGATACCGCAGCGGCGAGCAACCCAGAAATGGCCAAACTCATGGACGGTGATCAACACGCCCAGCGCAATAATAAAAGCAGCCAAATTCCAGAGAACGCTCAGCATAAAACCTTCCGTCAAATCGTCCTGAAAACCAACAAGAGTAGGCAAGCAAACACGGGCACCGCGGCCGTCAGGCTATCGATACGATCGAGGATACCGCCGTGTCCGGGAATCAGATTTCCGCTATCTTTAATGCCAGCTTCGCGTTTAAACATGCTTTCGGTCAGGTCGCCGAGTACCGAAGCCAGGGCCGCGACAATAGAACACACCAGCAGCACCATCGGCGTGACATTCAGATGGGCCCACCAGCCGTAAGCCCAGGAGATAACCGCTGCCGTTAACAGACCACCGAAAAAACCCTGCCAGGTTTTACCCGGAGAAACCTTCGGCGCCAGCTTATGCTTACCGAACATTTTTCCGAACATGTAAGCGCCGGAATCCGCGCCCCAGACCAGAATCATTACGTACAGCAACCACAGCGCACCGCTATAGTGGTCATCGGTATAATGCCAGGCCCGAAGCGCCAGCATGCCCCAAAAAAACGGCACGATGGTCAGGACGCCAAAAATCAGACGGAGCGTTTTTGAATTGCGCCAGAAAGCCGCTGAAGCGGGGTAAGTCAGCACTAAAAGCAGCGCGACGACCCACCAGCCTAATGATGCCCATAGCGCGCCCTCAACCAGCGGTTGATGAACGTCATAATGGTATTCCGGCATCAGGAATAGCATCAGCGCCAGCAGCAGACCGCAAAGCACTGACAGCCAGACTCTCTGGGTAGTTGAAGTGAAACCGCTAAATTGCCCCCACTCCCACGCGGCGAGCATACAGACGACTAGCGTAACGATGGCAAAACCCGCGGGCGGCAGTAAAAAAAGCGCCGCAATAACAACGGGTATTAAGACGAAAGCAGAAATCAGGCGATACTTCAGCAAAAGTGACCCCCATCAGGCATTGTTGCCGCCCGGCTCAGTGCCGCCGAAGCGACGCTCTCGATTAACAAAGGCATGGAGTGCACCTTCAAAGTCCTGTTCAGCGAAATCGGGCCAAAGAACATCCGTAAAGTAAAGTTCGGCATAGGCAATTTGCCAAATCAAAAAATTACTAATGCGATGCTCTCCCCCGGTCCTAATAACTAAATCTACGGGAGCCAGTTCATGCATGCAGACCTGCTGGCTCAGCATCTCTTCTGTGATTTGCTCGGGCTGAAGCACCCCGTCTTGCACCTGTTTGGCCAGATGACGAACGCCCTGGACGATATCCCAGCGGCCGCCGTAGTTCGCCGCAATATTCAGGGTCAAACCGGTGTTGTTCTCAGTCAGCGCCTCCGCTTTGCGAATACGCTCCTGGAGACGCGCATTGAAGCGCGTGGTCTCGCCGATAATACGCAGACGCACATTATGCCGGTGCAGACTTTTCACTTCGCTATCCAGCGCCCAGACAAACAGCTCCATCAGCGCGCTGACTTCCTGCGCCGGGCGATTCCAGTTTTCACTGCTGAACGCGTATAACGTCAACGCTTCAATACCATTATTCGCCGCGAAAGAGACGGCGCGACGAACAGATTTAGCGCCGGCTTTATGGCCAAAGGCGCGGATCTTTCCTTGCCGTTTTGCCCAACGCCCGTTGCCATCCATAATAATGGCCACATGACGACAGCCATGCGCAGGCAACATTTCGCTGACAGTTTGATTAGCAGACAACATAACGCGTTTTAAGTCCATAATAAGGATTAGCTAAGCTACTAAACACGGGCCACCGGTCAGCGCTGGATACGCATTTTTATCCGGTGCCGGAGCTACGGCCAATCGCAGAGAACAACCAAAAGCTTTACGCAAAAAAGCCGTGTCTTGCCACGGCCACCGTAATCTTTCACACCAAAATGCAACGATCGGATGGCGCAGACTATATCACTGAAGCACAGCGCCCACAAATATCACAACGCGTATCAGAATTTGCGCCACGCCGTCAGGAGCTGGCCTGCGCTTACCCGGGCCATCGCATCAATAGCCAGCACTTCATCAATACTTTGCGGCTCATTTAACGCCTGTTGATCCAGCACCGCCTGATTTATCGCCGCAATATCGGTAAAGCGAATATCCCCGTTCAGAAACGCCGCGACCGAAACTTCATTTGCCGCATTCAGCGCCGTGGTCGCCGCCTGGCCGACATCAAAAGCCTCCATGGCCAGCTTCAGACAGGGGTAACGGCCGTAATCCGGCGCCGAGAAGCTCAGAGTGCTCAACTGACAGAAATCCAGCGGTTTCACGCCAGAATTAAGGCGTTTTGGCCAGCCCATCGTGTGGGCAATCGGCGTACGCATATCCGGCTCGCCGAGCTGCGCCAGGACGCTGCCATCCTGATAACGTACCATCGAGTGAATCACCGATTGCGGATGGATCAGGACTTCCATCTGCTGCGCCGAGGCGTTGAACAGCCAGCGGGCTTCGATATACTCCAGCCCTTTGTTCATCATGGTGGCCGAATCGACAGATATTTTGCGCCCCATCGACCAGTTTGGATGCTTGCATGCCCGATCGGGGGTCATCGCCGCCAGTTCAGAAATCGCCGTTTCCCGGAAGGGACCGCCGGAGCCGGTGAGCAGAATCGACGCCACGCCGTTCTGGGTTAAATCAGCGTATCCCAGATTATGTTGAATTGTTTCCGGCATACTCTGAAAAATCGCATTATGCTCGCTATCAACCGGCAACAATCGTGCGCCGTACTGCTGCACGGCATCCATAAACAGACGGCCGCAGGTCACCAGCGACTCTTTGTTCGCCAGCAGCACCGTTTTACCCGCACGAATGGCTGAGAGCGTCGGCACCAGGCCTGCTGCGCCGACAATCGCCGCCATCACCTGCTCAACCTCGTCGAGCGCCGCCACTTCTGCCGCCGCCTGCTGGCCGCTCATGACTTCCGTTCGGCTGCCCTGCTCGCGCAGTTGCGCACGCAGCAGCTCCGCGCTGTGCGCATCGTCCATTACCGCGTAACGAGGGGAGAATTCCAGACATTGTTCAACCATACGGTCGACATTTTTCCCGGCGACCAGCGCGGTGATAGAAAAGCTATCAGGATTATGGCGCACCACATCCAGCGTGCTGCAGCCGATAGAACCGGTCGAACCAAGAATGGTTAATTGCTTCATGAGGCGTCCAGAATAATGAAGACAGGATAAAAAGCAAAACGCCGCCAGCAAACCCTTATGCATCAATTATCGGTTGACAGAGCGGAGGCGCAAGGCCTTTGACATGGCGCCAAAGGCTACAAGGCCAGCCGTCTAAACGCAATCCCGAAAATTGAGCGTACGGTCTCCTGTACGGCGTTTCAGATTTTACGCAGGCCGATCGTCAGACCTGCGTGTCGGCAGAGAATCAGAACTGCATCAGTTCCGCTTCTTTATCCGCCAGCGCCGCATCAACTTTCTTGATAGCAGCATCAGTCATTTTCTGCACATCTTCCTGAGAGCGGCGATCGTCATCTTCGCTGATCTCTTTCTCTTTCAGCAGCGCTTTGACTTTGTCGTTGGCATCGCGACGAACGTTACGTACGGCAACGCGCGCCTGTTCAGCTTCGCCACGCACGATTTTGGTCAGATCTTTACGACGCTCTTCGGTCAGCGGCGGCAGCGGAACGCGGATATCGCTGCCCGCAGAGCTTGGGTTCAGACCGAGGTCGGAAGCCATAATCGCTTTTTCAACGGCCGGGCTCATGGAACGATCGAAGACGTTGATCTTCAGCGTGCGGGAGTCTTCTACCGTTACGCTAGCCAGCTGACGCAGCGGAGTCGGCGTGCCGTAGTATTCCACGATAATGCCATCCAGCAGGCTGGGAGAAGCACGACCCGTGCGTATTTTGCTGATTTGGGTTTTGAACGCTTCAACGCATTTGTCCATGCGTACTTCAGCATCTTTTCTGATATCGCTAATCACGTTACGAATCCTTGAAAACTTGTCTCAGACAGACCAGACGGTCACCCACTGCAAAAGTGAGCTAAGTATAGTCATGTTTATGCTCAGCGTCTTTCAGGCTGCGGGTCAGCCGCAGCATTCCGTCCACAGAGCATGTTGAAAACCATCGGGTCAAAAACCCGAAAAAGTAAGGCCGAATATTACCCGTATTTGACGCTGACGGGAATTACTCAGTAATTAATGTGCCTTCTTTTTCACCCATCACCACGCGGCGCAGCGCGCCAGGCTTATTCATATTGAATACGCGAATCGGCAGTTTGTGGTCACGCGCCAGGGTAAAGGCCGCAAGATCCATCACTTTCAGCTCTTTATCCAGTACTTCGCTGTAGGTCAGCTGATCGTACATCGTTGCGGAAGGATCTTTGGCCGGGTCAGCGGTAAATACACCGTCGACTTTGGTGGCTTTCAGTACCACATCGGCTTCAATTTCAATGCCGCGCAGGCAGGCAGCGGAATCGGTGGTAAAGAATGGGTTGCCGGTACCCGCGGAAAGAATCACCACGCGGTTGTTACGCAGCAGGCTGATAGCTTCCGCCCAGCTGTAGTTATCGCACACGCCATTCAGCGGAATCGCTGACATCAGGCGGGCGTTCACATAGGCGCGATGAAGTGCATCACGCATTGCAAGGCCGTTCATGACCGTTGCCAGCATGCCCATGTGGTCGCCCACAACGCGGTTCATACCCGCTTTCGCCAGACCAGCACCACGGAAAAGGTTACCGCCACCAATCACTACGCCAACCTGAATACCCAGCTCAACCAGTTCTTTGATTTCCTGAGCCATGCGGTCAAGTATGCTCGCATCAATACCGAAGCCTTCTGAACCTTGCAGAGCTTCGCCACTTAACTTAAGCAGAATACGTTTGTAGACGGGTTTTGCATTGGTAGCCATGTTTCTTTCCTGAGACTGTCAACGAATGAGATGAATTAATTCTGGCGACATTGTACGTCGCTTTTCAGCGTGCCCACTATAGCGGTTGGCTGAATTTACACATTAGGCGCAAAAAGAAGCCGCCCTCAGGCGGCTCCTTTTGAAAATTAAGACTGCTTGGACATCGCAGCAACTTCTGCTGCAAAGTCAGTCTCAACTTTCTCAATGCCTTCGCCCACTTCAAAGCGGATGAAGCCAGTCACGTCAGCGTTGTGCTCTTTCAGCAGCTGAGCAACGGATTTGCTCGGGTCCATAACGAACGGCTGACCGGTCAGAGAAACTTCGCCGGTGAATTTCTTCATGCGGCCTTCAACCATTTTCTCTGCGATTTCTTTCGGCTTGCCAGACTGCATGGCGATGTCCAGCTGAACCTGGTACTCTTTTTCCACCACTTCAGCGGAAACGTCTTCCGGCTTAACGAATTCAGGCTTGCTTGCAGCGATGTGCATAGCCAGCTGTTTAACCAGCTCTTCGCTCGCGCCTTTAGCGGCAACCAGAACACCGATACGCGCGCCGTGCTGGTAAGAGCCCAGAACTTCGCCTTCCAGGGAAGAAACGCGACGGATGTTGATGTTCTCACCGATTTTAGCAACCAGCGCAACGCGTTCTTCTTCGAACTGTGCTTTCAGAACTTCAACGTCGGTGATTTTGCCTGCAACAGCTGCATCCAGAACTTTGTTAGCAAATGCCTGGAAGCCACCATCTTTAGCCACGAAGTCAGTCTGGCAGTTAACTTCCAGAATGATGCCGTAGGTGCCATCGATTTTAGTGATGATCACGCCGTCAGCGGCAACGTTGCCCGCTTTTTTCGCTGCTTTAATAGCACCGGATTTACGCATGTTTTCGATTGCCAGCTCGATGTCGCCGTTCGCTTCAGTCAGCGCTTTTTTGCAATCCATCATGCCTGCGCCAGTACGCTCGCGCAGCTCTTTTACCAGGGATGCGGTAATTTCAGCCATTCTTTATTCCTCGGGAGATGTGATCGGCCCGGTTCCAGGAACCAGACAGATTTGAAAGTGAAAAAGGGGCCGCTAAGAGGCCCCTATTTATACACGGTACTAAATAAGGGTATGCCTTATTATTCAGCTTCTACGAAGCTTTCTTCCGCCTGAGAAGCCAGATCCTGAGAACGGCCTTCACGAACGGTAGCAGCAACAGCGCTCAGGTACAGGCTAACTGCACGGATTGCGTCGTCGTTACCCGGGATAACGAAGTCAACGCCGTCCGGATCGGAGTTAGTATCAACGATAGCAAATACCGGAATACCCAGGTTGTTTGCTTCTTTGATTGCGATGTGCTCGTGGTCAGCGTCGATAACGAACAGCGCGTCCGGCAGGCCGCCCATGTCTTTGATACCGCCCAGGCTGTTTTCCAGCTTGTCCAGCTCACGAGTGCGCATCAGCGCTTCTTTCTTGGTCAGCTTGTCGAAAGTACCGTCCTGGGACTGAGTTTCCAGGTCTTTCAGACGTTTGATAGACTGACGAACGGTTTTCCAGTTAGTCAGCATACCGCCCAGCCAGCGATGGTTCACGAAGAACTGGTCGCAGCTGTTAGCAGCGTCTTTTACCGCTTCGCTTGCAGCGCGCTTAGTACCAACGAAAAGGATTTTGCCTTTGCGAGAAGAGATCTTGTTCAGTTCAGCCAGAGCTTCGTTGAACATCGGTACAGTTTTCTCAAGGTTGATGATGTGAACTTTGTTACGCGCGCCGAAGATGAAAGGCTTCATTTTCGGGTTCCAGTAACGGGTCTGGTGACCAAAGTGAACACCAGCCTTGAGCATGTCGCGCATGGAAACAGTTGCCATGTTTAAAACCTCTATAGATAAAAGTTGGGGTTATGCCTCCACGTATCCCATATTACCGACCCCAAAGGGCACCCCGGAATATGTGCCGATACGTGTGTGTTGTTACACAAAGTGAGATTTGTCGCTTCAGTCCATCTTGTGTATCTGAGAATGGAACAGAAGTCCGGCGCGCTTTATACCACAAAACAGGACCAGACACCAACTGTTGTTGACGTCGCGTGCTGCTAATGATTCTCAATTTGGCAGCAGGACGCCCGGACTGTTAACATTGTTCAGACATAATCTATTATTGTCGAAAAAATCGACACTGCTGGACACAATCCATGGCTATTTCTATCAAGACATCTGAAGACATCGAAAAAATGCGCGTTGCCGGCCGCCTGGCCGCTGAAGTGCTGGAAATGATCGAACCCTACGTAAAACCGGGCGTCAGCACCGGCGAACTGGATCGCATCTGCAACGATTATATCGTTAACGAACAAAAAGCCGTATCCGCCTGCCTGGGCTACCACGGCTTCCCGAAATCCGTCTGCATCTCTATTAATGAAGTGGTGTGCCACGGGATCCCGGACGACGGCAAGCTGCTGAAAGATGGCGATATCGTCAACATTGATGTCACCGTCATTAAAGATGATTTCCACGGTGATACCTCGAAGATGTTTATCGTCGGTAAACCGACCATTCTGGGCGAGCGCCTGTGCCGCATTACCCAGGAAAGCCTCTATCTGGCCCTGAAAATGGTCAAACCGGGCGTTAATCTGCGCGCTATCGGCGCGGCTATCCAGAAATACGTTGAAGCCGAAGGTTTCTCCGTCGTGCGCGAGTACTGCGGCCACGGTATCGGCCGCGGTTTCCATGAAGAACCGCAGGTGCTGCATTACGACTCTCCGGAAACCAACGTGGTGCTCAAACCCGGCATGACCTTTACCATTGAGCCGATGGTCAACGCGGGTAAAAAAGAGATCCGCAGTATGAAAGACGGCTGGACGGTAAAAACCAAAGACCGGAGCTTGTCTGCGCAGTATGAGCATACTATTGTGGTGACAGACAGCGGCTGCGAAATACTGACGTTACGCAAGGATGACACCATCCCGGCGATAATCTCGCACAACGAATGATGAAAAGCCGGCGCCAGCCGGCTTTTTTATGACGGGCACCCTGTGGGCCGCCGCAAGCGACGTTAAAAATCGCTCCCGGCGATTTTTTATGGGCGATAGTTTTTTATTATGGTGGCGCGATGAGCAACTCTTTATCTGATACTGTCTCCCCTGCCCTGGCCGACCAGCCGGCGAATCCGGGCCGCTGGCCGCAGAGCGACTTCAACTGCGCGGCTATCAAGGCGCACATCGACGCTTTTCAGCGCTGGCTGGGCGAAGCGTTTGACCACGGCATCGCCGCAGAGAGATTGATTGAGGCGCGCACCGAATTTATCGATCAGCTGCTTCAGCGGCTATGGGTCGAGTACGGGTTCGGGTCGATGAACGACATCGCGCTGGTCGCCGTCGGCGGTTACGGCCGCGGCGAACTGCACCCGCTTTCCGATATCGATCTGCTTATCCTGAGCCGTAAAAAGCTGCCCGATGAGCAGGCGCAGAAGGTCGGCGAGCTGCTGACGCTGCTGTGGGATATCAAGCTGGAAGTCGGCCACAGCGTGCGCACCCTCGAAGAGTGCCTGCTGGAGGGGCTGTCGGACCTCAGCGTCGCCACTAACCTGATTGAATCGCGTCTGCTTATTGGCGACGTCGCGCTGTTCCTTGAACTGCAAAAACACATATTCAGCGACGGCTTCTGGCCATCGGAAAAGTTCTTTGCGGCAAAAGTCGAAGAGCAGAATGTACGCCATCAGCGCTATCACGGGACCAGCTATAACCTCGAGCCGGACGTGAAAAGCAGCCCCGGCGGCCTGCGCGATATTCACACCCTGCAGTGGATCGCGCGCCGCCATTTCGGCGCCACCTCGCTTGATGAAATGGTCGGCTTCGGTTTCCTGACCGAAGCCGAGCGCAACGAGCTTAACGAATGCCTGCATCAGCTGTGGCGCATTCGCTTTGCGCTGCATCTGGAGCTCAACCGCTACGATAATCGTCTGCTGTTCGACAGGCAGTTCAGCGTCGCCCGTCGCCTGCGTTACGAAGGCGAAAGCAACCAGCCGATCGAGCATATGATGAAGGATTTCTTTCGCGTCACCCGCCGGGTGAGCGAGCTGAACCAAATGCTGATCCAGCTGTTCGAAGAGGCGATTCTGGCGCTCACCGAAGATGAGAAGCCGCGGCCGATTGACGATGATTTTCAGCTGCGCGGCACGCTAATCGATCTGCGCGATGACACGCTGTTCATCCGCGAACCGCAGGCGATTCTGCGCATGTTCTTTATGATGGTGCGCAACAGCAGCATTACCGGCATCTACTCCACCACGCTTCGCCACCTGCGCCACGCTCGCCGTCATCTGACGCAGCCGCTTTGCTATATTCCGGAAGCGCGGACCCTGTTCCTCAGCATGCTGCGCCATCAGGGCGCGGTCAGCCGGGGGCTGCTGCCGATGCACCGCCATAGCGTGCTGTGGGCCTATATGCCGCAATGGTCGCATATTGTCGGTCAGATGCAATTTGACCTATTTCACGCCTATACCGTTGATGAACACACGATCCGCGTGCTGCTTAAGCTTGAGAGCTTCGCCAAAGAAGAGACCCGCAGCCGCCATCCGCTGTGCGTTGAACTGTGGCCGCGCCTGACGCATCCGGAGCTGATCCTTATCGCCGCCCTCTTCCACGATATCGCGAAAGGACGCGGCGGCGACCATTCGATTCTCGGCGCGCAGGACGTGCTGAAATTCGCCGAGCTTCACGGTCTTAACTCGCGCGAAACCCAGCTGGTGGCGTGGCTGGTGCGTCATCATCTGCTGATGTCGGTCACCGCCCAGCGTCGCGATATTCAGGATCCGGAAGTGATCAAGCAGTTTGCCGAAGAGGTGCAAACGGAGAACCGTCTGCACTACCTGGTTTGCCTGACCGTCGCCGATATCTGCGCCACCAACGAAAACCTGTGGAACAGCTGGAAGCAGAGCCTGCTGCGCGAGCTCTATTTCGCCACCGAAAAACAGCTGCGCCGGGGGATGCAAAACACGCCGGATATGCGCGAGCGGGTGCGTCACCACCAGCTACAGGCGCTGGCGCTGCTGCGGATGGAAAATATTAATGAACAGGCGCTGCACCAAATCTGGAACCGCTGCCGCGCCAACTACTTTGTGCGCCATACGCCAAACCAGCTCGCCTGGCACGCGCGTAATCTGCTGCAGCACGATCTCAGCAAACCGATGATCCTGCTCAGTTCCCACGCCTCGCGCGGGGGCACCGAGATCTTCATCTGGAGTCCGGATCGTCCTTACCTCTTCGCCGCCGTTTGCGGCGAGCTGGATCGACGTAATCTTAGCGTTCACGATGCGCAGATCTTCACCACCCGCGACGGCATGGCGATGGATACCTTTATTGTTCTTGAGCCGGACGGCAGCCCGCTTTCCGCCGACAGGCACGAAATGATCCGCGTGGGCCTGGAACAGACCATCAGCCAGCGCAGCTGGCAGCCGCCGGCGCCCCGTCGTCAGGCGGCGAAGCTGAGGCATTTTTCCGTGCCGACGGAGGTGAATTTCCTGCCGACGCATACCGACCGGAAATCCTTTCTTGAGCTGATTGCTCTCGACCAGCCGGGTCTGTTAGCGCGCGTCGGCCAGGTGTTTGCCGACCTCGGAATTTCGCTCCACGGCGCGCGAATTACGACAATTGGTGAGCGAGTAGAAGATTTATTTATAATCGCCACCGCAGACCGGCGCGCCCTTAATAATGAGCTACAGCAAGAAGTGCAACAACGGTTGACAGAGGCCCTCAATCCAAACGATAAAGGGTAACGTATTTTTTTAAGTAAATGGAAAGAGTAAACAATGCAGCAATTACAGAACGTTATTGAGTCCGCTTTTGAGCGTCGCGCCGACATCACGCCGGCAAACGTGGATACCGTAACCCGCGAAGCGGTTAACCAGGTGATTTCTCTGCTTGATTCCGGCGCGCTGCGTGTCGCTGAAAAAGTTGACGGCCAGTGGGTCACCCATCAGTGGCTGAAGAAAGCGGTTCTGCTCTCTTTCCGTATTAACGATAACCAGGTTATCGATGGTGCGGAAAGCCGCTACTTCGATAAAGTCCCAATGAAGTTCGCGGATTATGATGAAGCGCGTTTCCAGAAAGAAGGTTTCCGCGTCGTTCCGCCGGCGGCCGTTCGTCAGGGGGCGTATATCGCTCGCAACACGGTTCTGATGCCGTCCTATGTGAACATCGGCGCCTACGTTGACGAAGGTTCGATGGTTGATACCTGGGCGACCGTGGGTTCCTGCGCGCAGATCGGCAAAAACGTCCACCTGTCCGGCGGCGTCGGCATCGGTGGCGTACTGGAGCCGCTGCAGGCGAACCCGACCATTATCGAAGATAACTGCTTTATCGGCGCGCGTTCGGAAGTCGTTGAAGGCGTCATCGTCGAAGAGGGTTCCGTTATCTCCATGGGCGTCTACCTCGGCCAGAGCACCAAAATCTACGACCGCGAAACCGGTGAAGTGTTCTACGGCCGCGTTCCGGCGGGATCCGTCGTCGTCTCCGGCAACCTGCCGTCAAAAGATGGCAAGTACAGCCTGTACTGCGCGGTTATCGTCAAAAAAGTCGATGCCAAAACCCGCGGCAAGGTTGGAATCAACGAACTTCTGCGTACCATCGACTAAGCAGCATGAAAAGCGGGAGGCATCCCGCTTTTTTTATATATTGAGCTGGCGAAGATGGATTTTTTCGTTAATTATTCAAAGATTACGATGATATCAAAGGTACCGTTATGTACGATAATCTGAAAAGTCTTGGTATTACCAATCCTGATGAAATCGATCGCTATAGCCTGCGGCAGGAAGCCAACAACGACATTCTGAAAATCTACTTTCAGAAGGATAAAGGCGAGTTCTTCGCCAAGAGCGTCAAGTTCAAATATCCGCGTCAGCGCAAAACCGTTGTCGCCGACGGCGTGGGCCAGGGATATAAAGAAGTCCAGGAGATTAGCCCTAATCTACGCTATATCATCGACGAGCTGGATCAAATCTGTCAGCGCGATCGCACCGAAATCGATCTGAAACGTAAGATCCTCGACGATCTGCGTCACCTCGAAAGCGTGGTGACGAATAAGATCAGCGAAATCGAATCCGATCTGGAAAAACTGACCCGCAATAAGTAAGCCTGATACGGGCCAGATGCTGGCCCTGTTTCTCTCTGCCTCATCCTCTTTTTTCTCACTTACCCCCACCGGCAGCATCAGCGAATATCAGCTATTCCTCTCTGATATCATTTCATCTCATATCCCTATCTACATGAATGACATAATAAAATAAGTCGCTGTATGTTCAATTTCCACCTGAAAGGAGATCATACGATGACACAGGAAATTGAACAAAAATTTTATACCCTACAATCTGCGCCCTGGCTGGATAAAACCGGTTTTGAAAAAGGACGGCAGCACGATCGCCAGCCGCTGGGCTTTATTCTGCCCGCCAATACGCCGCTGCACATTCGCCAACCGGATATCAGCAACGGCAACTCGATTCTGCGCCTGCTTTGCAATGATACCGCGCTAGAAAGCACCAGCACGATCGCCACCGGCTGGAAAACGGTCAGCGCCACGGTCGACACCGTTCCTTTTGTCGATACGCTGTTTACCGACCAGTCCAGCGAATTCACCGTCATCTACCAGCAACCTGCCGCAACTAAACCGCTGCCGTGCTGGAAAGCAGGACAATCTGAGGATGAATTTTTCCTCAGCTGGGAGAAAAATCAATCTGCACTCGCGCTGCTTGATTTAGATGTGATTAACCTGCTGCTGCCCTACGCCGACCGCGATAATGCGATGAAAGCGGGCTTATCCTCGCTACACGCTTATTACACCCACCTTTTCAAATGCTATAACGACTGGGCTGGGCTAAGCGATCGCCCGGATGCGCCGTGGAACCAGGATGTCGCCAACCGCTACTTTGTGCGGGCAGATAAACACGGCGTCGGCGCAGCCTATTATCACCCCTGGTGGTGCGCACATACATCATCAACGTTAGGTGAAGGCTGGCTGGATAACGTTGCGACGCAGTGGGTTATTCTTCATGAAATTGCGCACGGGTATCAGGGCAAATTTATGCAGGACACCACTCTGCCCGTCAATGAGGTGTGGAACAATATTTACGCCGCTTTCTATCAGCAGCTTACCCTGAGCCAGGATAATCATCTCTATGTGGATGGCTGGCTCTATAACTATGGTCAGCAGGCCGTACAGGAACTCCAGCTGATGACCTATATAAAAGACCAAACGCCGGTCGCCAGCTGGGGCCTGCGTCCGCGCCTGCAGTTCCTGATGCTGATGTTGCTAAAAGCAGGAACCAAAGCCTTCAGCGCCTTTAACCAGAACTATCGTGAACTGGCCAACGGCGATAGCTTCCGGCCGTCCGATTATCAGCTTATCGATATGTTGGCTACCGCCATTGCCGCCGCCGCAGGGTATGATGTCACGCCGTTTATCGAGCTATGCGGCTTAACGCTGGAAATTACCACTAAGGGAGATATCGCCGCGCTGGCGGCAAAACCGCTCTATCCGCTATATCTTTTCCTTCCGCAAAGCGAATGGGATAGCGCGCGGCGGCAGCTGGGGCTGGACTCCTTCGTCTGGCTGGTGGATAACAGCGAACTGGTGGCATTAGGCAAAACGGGGACGCTATCCCTGACGTTCAATATCGACCAGCTGGAACAAATTTACGGGCGAACGCTGACGATTAAAGATAATTGTGGCACGCATTATTCACTGGTTGTTAATGATGACACGTTGATCCTGAATGATATTCCAGTCGGCGTTTACCAGATCGATCCTCCGAAAGGCCGTTCACAAAAATATCGTCCGGATATCAGCTATCTCGTCGTAAAAGAAGGGGCGAATGCGGCTACCATCAACTACACCCGACAACGCGATACCCGCGGGCGTAACGTGACAATGAGCTTTTTAGGTATTGGCGACACGCCGTTTGCATATCTGGATATCGATTTCGAAAATCAGCAGCTTACGCTGAATATTACCAGCGCCACGCCGCACAACAACTACCCTGACGCGCTCTATGCCGGCGTATGCGTACTTTCCGCCAGCGGCGAAAAAGTCTTTGAGCGCAATATGAACGGCACAAACTGCGCCACCGGTAAGGTGATTATTCCCTTCGGCCCTCACTATCACTTGTATATTACTCACGTCGAGCCGGGACGTCTGAAAGCCTCCCCGGAGTATTTACCGCTGATCGCGGGCGAGAAATGCCAGCTGATGCGTATTGATGAGAGTGGGCTTTACAACTTTATCCTCGATAATAATCCGGCGGAAGATTTACTGGCTATTTTCGAGCATGACGCTCAGGCGATGCGTAACCAGCCTTCGCTATTAGCGCAGGAAGAGAGCGTATGTAAAAACGATCTCTGGCTGATGCTCTCCCATATTGAAGAGCCCCAGCGCAGCAGGCTGCTTAAAGAGTATGCCGATGTTCTGCCTCAGGATAATAGTGAACCGGGCGAGTTGACGGGCAAGAGCGTGACCCTCAATCTCAGAGGACAGGGCAACAAAGATTTTTGCCAGATCGTTATCGATAATCAACAGCACGCCATGACGGTCACCACCCGTACCGGCGCGCCGCACCCGTATTATGTCTCCCATACCTACGCCAGCATTACGGTAACCGGGGCGGACGAAACGGTGGTTTATCACCGCAGCTATGCCGGAGCGACCAACAACCTGGCAAACAGCGAAACTATCGCCCTCGCTGAAAACATGATCATTGAGGTTTTCCATGATGAGCCATTCCGCTCCAGCGCCAGCAATGATACGACGCATCGCGCCATTACGCTGAAGCAGCACAACCGCTGGCGGGTAGTGAAGGATGGGCTGGAGGCCTGTTCGCTGGTGCCAGACCCGGAGGATAAAGAAACTACGGATGCTGAGGACGAGGCTACAGAGCTGTATGGCGATCTCTTCTGCTGGCAGCTACTTGGCAATGATAATATTCGTTTTGCGACGATGGAGATGGATATTGGCCGCGGCGCGCTCACCTTTACCGCCAGCCCCGTGGTGCCGAATAAGCACTTTACGACGGCCTATGCCGCGGTGAATATCTACAATACGCGCGGCTCGGTGGTTTATCGCCAGTCCATTAAAGGCTCATCGCAGCTTGGCGACTATATAGATACGGCAATACTTGATGAGGGCTATATCATCGAAGTCTTCCATGCCGAAGCCGGCGGTCGCTCCGTCATTATCAACCCACAAAACGGTAACGCCTGGCCACAGCCTCATACCGTCTCCTGGCAAGTCACGGCCCGCGGACTGCAGCGCCTGTAATTGCCGTCCCCGCTCCCGCCGCAGGCGGGAGTGTTTTTAGCGCTGCTCATCGAGCTGTAGCGCAATATACAGCAGCAGACGATCGTCAAAATTACCCAAATCCAGCCCCGTCAGCTCAGAGATACGGTTCAAACGGTATTCCAGCGTATTACGGTGGATAAACAGTGCTTTCGACGTCGCCAGCGGCTGCACGTTATGACGAAACCAGGCCTGTAAGGTGCGACGCAGCAGGCCGTTGTTATCCATCGCCTTCAGGCGAACCAGCGGGCGCGCCAGCTCATTAGCCTGCCAGCCACCGCGCAGGCTATCCAGCAGTACCGGCAGCATCAAATCCTGGTAAAAATAGCTACGGCTCTCCGGCATCCGCTGTTTACCGACCATCATGGTGGTTCTGGCGGTGCGATACGAGCGAGCAATGCTGCCCGGTCCGGTAAAAAAGTTTCCCAGCGCCACGCGAAAACGCAGCTGACCGTTCTCTTTCATCCTGCTAATGAGCTGCTCGACCCGTTTGCAGTGATCTTCCGCATCCCAGCGGCCAAAGGCGTTCAGCGCGGGCTTCAGTACCACCATTTCGGTCAGCGAGACAATGGCCACCAGATTATTACGGTCCGGCGTGGTCAACGCGGTCTGGAGCTGCTGCAGCTCCGCCATCGCGCTGTCTACGCCCAGCTGGCCGCTATCCACTTCAATCATAGCCACCACGCGCGGTTGGTTGAGATCGATCCCCAGACGCTGGGCCCACTCGGTCAGCGCCGGGGTGTTCTCTTCCGCCTGAATCAGGTTCATCACCAGCTCTTCGCGCAGACGGCTATCCTGGGCCAGGAGATGCATCAGCCGCGATTGTTCCAGCATCATCTCGGCGGTCATACACACCAGTTCACCGTATTTACGCAGCGACTCCGGTTCGCCGGTCAGGCCGATAACGCCGACGATCTCCCCTTCCAGACGCAGCGGCAGGTTGATCCCCTGGCGCACGCCGTGCAGATGTCGGGCAACGGCATCATCAATATCGACAACGCGGCCCTGGGAAAGCACTAATAGCGCGCCTTCGTGCAATTCACCAATTCGCTCGCGGTCTCCGCTACCGATAATGCGCCCGCGGGCATCCATTACGTTAATATTGGTATCAATGATGCGCATCGTACGCGCCACGATATCCTGAGCCATTTTGGTATCAAGATGCCAGCCAGCCATGTAACCCTCCCGTGAGCAGGCTAACAGCATAAAAGAGTTGGCAACACGCCGCATTGTGCATTTGCACAAAGCCGGGCTAAGAAATATGGAGTTGTGGAAGATATCACAGAACGAAAAATGGAAGGGGCGGCAGAAATAAAAAAGCCCCTTTCCTCCGCAAGGAGAAAAGGGGCTTTGCGAACCGTCAGGGATTACTGCATCAGCAGATAAATCGACGTATCGCCGCGCTGGATATTCAGCGCCAGAACCGACGGTTTGGCATCAAAAATTTTGCGCAGATCGGCAATATTTTTCACCGGCTGCTGGTTCGCGCCAACGATAATATCGCCTTTCTTCAGGCCAATCTGCGCCGCCGGCGTTCCCGCTTTCACGTTACTCACCACGACGCCTTTATCCTGACCTTTGTTGCTCATTTCCGCACCTTCAATACCGTTGAAGATGGTGCTTGAGTCAACCTGGTTCTGATTGCTCTGCTGCAGCTCAACGGTCACCGTCACCGGCTTGCCGTCACGCAGCAGGCCAAGCTCGACTTTGCTGCCGATCGGCATGGTCCCCACCTGGGCACGCAGCGCGGCAAAGCTGCTGATCGATTTACCGTTCAGCGTGGTAATCACGTCGCCGGCTTTAATCCCCGCCTTAGCGGCCGCCGAGTTCGGCATCACCTGGCTGACGAACGCGCCGCGCTGAGCGTCAACTTTCATCGCTTTCGCCAGTTCGGAGTTCAGCTCGGTCCCCATGATGCCCAGCTCACCGCGCTTAACCTGGCCAAATTTGACCATCTGATCGGTCAGGTTTTTCACCATGTTGCTCGGAATAGCGAAGCCGATACCAATGTTGCCGCCGTCCGGCGCCAGAATCGCGGTGTTGATACCGATCAGCTCGCCGTTCAGGTTAACCAGCGCGCCGCCGGAGTTACCGCGGTTGATCGCCGCATCGGTCTGGATAAAGTTTTCATAGTTTTCAACGTTCAGGCCGCTACGGCCCAGGGCGGAAACGATCCCCGAGGTCACGGTTTCGCCCAGGCCAAACGGGTTACCGATCGCCACGGTGTAATCGCCGACGCGCAGGGCGTCAGAGTCCGCCAGCTTAATCGCGCTCAGGTTTTTCGGATCCTGGATTTGAATCAGCGCAATATCAGAACGCGGGTCTTTGCCGACCACTTTCGCGTCGAACTTGCGGCCATCGCTGAGCTGAACTTTGATAGTAGTCGCGTTATCCACGACGTGGTTGTTAGTCACGACATAGCCTTTAGCGGCATCAATAATCACCCCGGAACCGAGGGCCATAAATTTCTGCTGCTGGCCGCCGTCGCTACCCGGCGCACCGCCCTGCCCGCCGCCCTGACAGAACGGAGAGCTCTGGAACGGAGAACCATCCTGACAGAACGGCGAATTGTCGCCAAAGAACTGCTGGAAGTTACGCGGCATCCGCGGCGTATTAACGGTGGTGCTCCCCTCAACGTTAATGCTCACGACCGACGGCATCACTTTTTCCAGCATCGGCGCCAGGCTTGGCATCTGCTGCGCATTAGTCGCAGAAGAAGCTGTTTCCGCCGCGCTCGCAGAGAGAGGGGACAACGCCAGACCTAAACTCAGAGCCAGGGCACTCATTGCTAACGTGGTTTTTTTCATAGGTTTCAATCTCAATTTCAGATAACGAATAGTTGCTGTGTTGGTGACTATCAGAGTCATTTTATAGCGCGAAGTTCCGGAATGAAGTTTTGGTAAAAGTAAAAATTTATTGTCCGTCTTTACAAAACTCACCCTTATTCTACGGCCATCAATCGTCGATATTCATCCCATGCATACAAGTCGGTCATTCCGCTGATATAGTCCTGAATGAGACGACAGCGATAATAATATTCCATCACTGGAAACTCCGGATTATTGCGCGAAATCTTATTTACGGCTTCTATGTAAGCTAACCGATGACGAGTTGAAAGTTTCTGAAAAAGACGTGATGCAATCGGTAAACTTCGCACCCGCTCTTTTTCCACCAGCAAACTAAACTCATCCAGCGATAATTTTAACAGCGGCTGGTATATATCTAACAGACCGCTGATCACTCGATAGCCCTGCAGCTCCAGCTGCTCGACATCCGGATGGCTAAACACATGTTTTACCGCGACATTTTTATATAGTTCAAGAAGCTGGCTGCAATCACTATCGTCCTCAAGCAGCGCATGGTTAAAGTCACCGCTAAAAATCTTCGCCAGGTTATCAATAAACCGCCGCGCCGCATACGGTACCAGCCTATTGAGCGTATTAACCCGTAAATACATAAAAAACTGATCTTCAGTACTCCGGCTCAGAGAATTCGCACGCGATTTCTCCCAGGCGTTTTCGACAACCTGATTAAACAAGGAGCCTTTTTCGTGAACGCCCCAGGCTTCATAGAGATGCTGATAAAGCTGCTCTACGCTGAAGATGCGTTTTTCTACCGCATCTTCAAGGTCGGCGACGCAATATGAGATATCATCCGCGGCTTCCATAATCCACGTTAATGGGAAGCGATTGTAAGGAGCCAGATCCAGTTCTTTACGCAACCTCGCAACATAGCCCTCTTCGGCTAAATAATAACCAGGTTTTTTCATTAAATAATTGTGGCTGGCCGGCGCTTCCCCGCGCCACCATGCCGGACGCGTATATTTTAGAATACAGCCCACCTGCGCCCAGGTGAGATTCATGCGCATCAGCGTATGCACTAAGCGAATACCCTGCGCATTGCCTTCAAACCAGCATAAGTCCTGGCGAACCTTACGCCGCAGCTCATTCAGCTGGCTATCGCCTTCCTGCAGGCGCAGCGCCGCAACCACGCAGCGATCGTCGGTTAACGGCTGGCTGGCCGCATCGCCGGGGAAGAGCCGCTGGCTGAACCAATCATTAATTGCCGCCTCGCCAAAATGGCCAAATGGCGGATTGCCGATATCGTGCATCAGGCAGGCCATTTCAACAATGCTCTCGAACGGCCCGGTAAGCTCATCCAGCCCGTAGCTTTCCAGCAGCTTCTGCTCTTTCAGACGACTCAGCACCTCTTTGGCGATGTAGCGGCCCACCTGCTGAACTTCCAGAGAGTGGGTCAGCCGCGTACGCACCGCGGCATTGCGCTCCAGCGGGAAAACCTGGGTTTTTTGCTGCAGCCGGCGGATCGCCGGCGAGTTGATGATGCGTCCGCGATCGCTTTCGAAAATTCGCAGGATTTCACGCTCCGTCTCAACGCCCTGCGGTGAACGGTAGCGGCGACGCCAGTTAATCTTGTTGCGAAAATCGATCTTAGCCATGATCTCCCCCGAGCGAGCAATAACGTTTCCTTCTAAGCGCATGATAGACTATGCCGCTAAAACCCACACATCGCGAGTAAATCTATGAAAATCGGTATTATTGGCGCAATGGAAGAAGAAGTTACCCTTCTGCGCGACAAAATCGACAACCGCCAGACCATCACTATCGGCGGCAGCGAAATCTACACCGGCCAGCTGCAGGGCGTTGATGTCGCTTTGTTGAAATCGGGCATTGGCAAAGTCGCCGCCGCCATGGGCGCCACTCTGCTGATGGAGCACTGCAAGCCGGATGTGATTATTAACACCGGTTCTGCGGGCGGCCTCGCGTCGACCCTGAAGGTTGGCGATATCGTTGTCTCCGACGAAACGCGCTATCACGACGCGGACGTCACCGCGTTTGGCTATGAGTATGGCCAGCTGCCGGGCTGCCCTGCCGGTTTCAAAGCCGATGATAAGCTGATTGCCGCCGCAGAGACCTGCATCAGCGCGCTGAATCTTAATGCGGTTCGCGGACTCATTGTCAGCGGCGATGCATTCATCAACGGTTCCATTGGTCTCGCCAAAATCCGCCACAACTTCCCGCAGGCCGTCGCGGTAGAAATGGAAGCCACCGCCATCGCGCACGTCTGCCACAACTATGGCGTACCGTTTGTTGTCGTTCGCGCGATCTCCGATGTTGCCGACCAACAGTCGCATCTGAGCTTCGACGAGTTTCTCGCCGTTGCCGCGAAGCAATCCACCCTGATGGTGGAAAACCTGGTGCAGCACCTGGCTCGTGGCTAAGTCGCTCAACGCGGCGCTTGCCGTCCTGATGCTACTTGCCCCGGCGTGGCTTTTCGCCGCGCCGCGGGTGATTACGCTCTCTCCCGCCAATACTGAACTGGCGTTTGCCGCCGGTATTACGCCGGTTGGCGTCAGCAGCTATTCCGATTATCCCCCGGAAGCCGCAAAGATAGAGCAGGTCTCCAGCTGGCAGGGGATGAATCTGGAACGCATCGTCGCCCTTAAGCCCGACCTGGTGCTGGCGTGGCGCGGCGGTAACGCTGAACGCCAGGTGAATCAGCTAAGCTCGCTCGGGATAAAAGTCATCTGGGTCGAAACATCGACCATCGAAGAGATTATCGCAACGCTTCGCCAGCTGGCGCAGTGGAGCCCGCAGCCGGAAAAGGCGCGGCAGGCGGCGCAGAAAATGCAGGACGCGTACCAGGCCTTAAAAACCCGCTACGCGAGCGGGCCGAAAAAACGCGTTTTTTTACAGTTCGGCGCCAACCCTCTCTTTACCACCAGCAAAGGCTCGATTCAGGATCAGGTTCTGACGCTGTGCGGAGGAGAAAACATTTTTGCCGCCAGCCGGGTTCCCTGGCCGCAGGTGAGCCGTGAACAGGTACTGGCAAGGCAGCCGCAGGCCATTGTCATCGCCGGCGACGCCAGTCAACTTCCCGCCGTTGAGCGCTATTGGCAGAATCAGCTAAAAATTTCTTTTATTGCGCTACATGGCGACTGGTTTGAACGCGCGAGCCCACGTATTATTCTCGCCGCAAAACAACTCTGTACTGCGCTCGAGCAGATAAAATAATCACCTGCTAACCCAGGTGCTAAAAGGCTATCCCACCAGGCGCAATTGTTGCAGCCAGTTTGGACACGGGCGGCGCGGAACACCCGGAGCGTACATGTGGTACGTGGGGGCTGTGAGCACTGCCCGGGGCCAGACTGGCAAATAAAAAAGCCTAATGGGATAGACTCTAAGTGGGAACTGACGATGCTTGTCTATTGGCTGGATATCATTGGCACCGCCGTGTTTGCCATCTCCGGCGTTCTGCTGGCTGGAAAGCTGCGCATGGACCCTTTCGGCGTGCTGGTATTAGGCGTGGTGACCGCGGTGGGCGGTGGCACCATTCGCGATATGGCCCTTGCTAACGGCCCGGTATTTTGGGTTAAAGACCCTACCGATCTGGTGGTGGCGATGGTCACCAGTATGTTCACTATCCTGCTGGTACGCCAGCCGCGCCGGTTACCCAAATGGGTGCTGCCGGTGCTGGACGCCGTTGGTCTGGCGGTATTTGTCGGTATTGGCGTCAACAAAGCCTTTCTTGCCCATAGCGGACCGCTGGTGGCCGTCTGCATGGGGGTCGTCACCGGCGTCGGCGGGGGGATCATCCGCGACGTGCTGGCGCGTGAAATCCCGATGATTCTGCGTACGGAAATCTACGCGACGGCCTGCATCGTTGGCGGCATCGTGCATGCGACGGCGTACTACACCTTTCAGGTTCCGTTAGAAAACGCGGCGATGATAGGTATGGTGGTCACGCTGGTCATCAGGCTGGCGGCCATCCGCTGGCACCTGAAGCTGCCAACGTTCGCGCTTGATGAGAATGGACGGTAATAAAAGCAAAACGGTAACCTTAACGTTACCGTTTTTAGCGTTTGCTCCCTCTCGCTATATGAGAGGACTGGGGAGAAGAGGCTCCCGGACGCACTATCTTTAGACGCTGAACGAGGAGCCGCAGCCGCAGGTGCTTTTCGCATTCGGGTTGGTCACGATAAAACGCGAGCCTTCCAGACCTTCGGTATAATCGACGGCGCCGCCGACCAGATACTGCAGGCTCATTGGGTCAACCACCAGGCCGACGCCCTGCTTCTCGATAGTCATATCGCCTTCGTTAACCTGATCGTCGAAGGTAAAGCCGTACTGGAAACCGCTGCAGCCACCACCGGTGATGTACACGCGCAGTTTCAGGTTCGGATTGTCTTCATCCGCAATCAGGTCTTTTACTTTAATCGCCGCGGCTTCGGTAAACTCCAGCGGCAACGCTACGTCATCACTCATTTTATGCTCCCATTGATACTTCTGACCGGTTAAAGAATAACCCGACCTTTTGAGCCATTATCCAATACCCGAGTAAATCGTTCAAGTATTCTCCCCGCCGACCGGCTGCGCCTTTGCTTCCTGTTCCGCCTTTTGTTTTGCCAGGGTGCGCTGCAGAATAGTCGAGTATAAAGGCTTACCGCCGAGGAATTGTGCCAATAGTGTTGCGCCGAGACAGGTAATAATCATTGGCAAAATGAGCTGATAGTTATCGGTCATCTCCAGCACCAGCACGATGCCGGTCAACGGCGCGCGAACCGAGGCGGCGAGCAGCGCCCCCATCCCGGCGATGGCAAAGGTGCCGGCATCCAGATGATAGGCCGGAAACAGCGGCGTCGCCGCCATGCCAAACGCCGTGCCCAGCAGCGTCCCCAGCGCCAGCATCGGCGCAAAGATACCGCCGGGCGCGCCGGAAGAGAAGCAAAGCAGCGTGGTAATCACCCGCGCGATAAAAATAAACAGCAGCAGGCCGACGGAAAAATTGCCCGCCGCGGCGATGGGAATCAGGTTAAACCCGCCGCCGGACGCCGCCGGCTGAATCAGACCCAGCACGCCGCAGCTTCCGCCGATCAGGCCGCCAATCAGCACCCATTTTTTAATGTTGCCGCCGTGGAGCCGCTGGAACATATCCTGGGTGCGCAGCACCAGCGTATTAAACAGCGGGCCAACACAGCCAAAAATCATCCCGAGGATCAAATACAGCCACAGGGTGTTGACCGGCGCATTGCTGAGCTTACCGACCTCGATAACCGCTTTATCGCCGTTGAAGATACGGAAGACGATGGTGGCCATAATGACGCCGGTAAACACGGCTTTAATGGAGATCAGGTTGTAGCGAAACTGCGGGCGCATCTCTTCAATAATAAACAGAATCCCGGCCAGCGGCGCGTTAAAGGCGGCGGAGAGCCCCGCCGCGGCGCCGGTCGCCAGCAGCGTATGGCGCGCTTCCGGACTGCGCATGCGAAAAACGTCCACCACCATGCGCCCAAGATTGCCCCCAAGCTGCACCATCGGCCCTTCGCGCCCCAGCACCATGCCCGCACCCAGCGTCCCCATGCCGCCGATAAACTTCACCGGCAGTACGCGCCACCAGCGAACGGGACGCAGCTCCTCCAGCGCGCCTTCAATTTCCGGGATCCCGGATCCGCCCGCTTCCGGCGCAAAACGACGGACGAGAAAATAGCCCACCATCGCCAGCAAAGCGGAGAGGATAAAGGCCAGCGGCCAGACCAGAAACCAGTGGTCCGCCACCTCTACCAGCGCGCCTATGCGCAGGTTCTGCACCCAGTTGACGCTTTTTTCAAACGCGACGCCGATCAGCCCCGCCAGCGTGCCGACAACGGCCGCCATTAATAACACCGCCAGCGGCGTTTTATCACGCTGAATCAACCGACGCACGGCATCGCTGCGGCGAACGCGTACGAACTGATGTGCTGAAGAAGAGGGGTTTTCTGCTTTCATGCCATTATCAATAATAAGTAATACAAATAGAAAGAAGGTCATTCTAGCCAACCGGACAGGCTCCGTCGTCAAAAAAATGCGCCGTGACCCCATTGTTTCAATTGGGCAAAACTTTCATAACCTTCCTGGAATAACTTAGAATAGTCGACAAAACATTTTTCACGAACCAGGACCCTGGCAATGAGCAAATCTGAAAATCTGTATAACGCTGCGCGTGAACTTATTCCCGGCGGCGTGAACTCTCCGGTACGTGCGTTCACCGGCGTCGGCGGTACGCCGCTGTTTATCGAGCGCGCCGACGGCGCTTACCTTTACGACGTTGATGGTAAAGCGTATATCGATTATGTCGGCTCCTGGGGCCCAATGGTGCTGGGTCATAACCATCCGGCCATCCGCAACGCGGTCATTGAAGCCGCCGAACGCGGCCTGAGCTTTGGCGCGCCGACGGAGATGGAAGTTAAAATGGCGGCGCTGGTCACCGAGCTGGTCCCGACCATGGATATGGTCCGCATGGTGAACTCCGGTACCGAAGCCACCATGAGCGCCATTCGCCTGGCCCGCGGCTTCACCGGCCGTGATAAAATTATCAAGTTCGAAGGCTGCTACCACGGCCACGCCGACTGCCTGCTGGTAAAAGCCGGCTCAGGCGCGCTGACGCTCGGCCAGCCGAACTCGCCGGGCGTGCCGGCGGACTTCGCCAAACACACCCTGACCTGCACCTATAACGATCTGTCATCGGTTCGCGCCGCGTTCGAACAGTATCCGCAGGATATCGCCTGCATCATCGTTGAGCCGGTAGCCGGTAATATGAACTGCATCCCGCCGCAGCCGGAGTTTCTGCCGGGCCTGCGCGCGCTGTGCGACGAGTTCGGCGCGCTGCTGATTATTGATGAAGTCATGACCGGCTTCCGCGTGGCGCTGGCCGGCGCGCAGGATTACTACGGCGTTGTGCCGGATCTGACCTGCCTTGGCAAAATCATCGGCGGCGGTATGCCGGTTGGCGCATTCGGCGGTCGTCGTGAGGTGATGGATGCCCTGGCGCCGACCGGCCCGGTTTACCAGGCAGGCACCCTCTCCGGCAACCCCATCGCGATGGCGGCAGGTTTCGCTTGCCTGACCGAAGTGGCGCAGCCCGGCGTGCACGAGACGCTAACCGAGCTCACTAACCAGCTGGCCCAGGGTCTGCTGGACGCCGCGCGCGATGCCGGTATTCCGCTGGTGGTGAATAACGTCGGCGGCATGTTCGGCATTTTCTTTACCGACGCGCCAACCGTGACCTGCTACCAGGACGTGGTCAAATGCGATGTCGAGCGGTTTAAACGCTTCTTCCACCTGATGCTGGAAGAGGGCGTCTACCTGGCGCCGTCGGCGTTTGAAGCGGGCTTTATGTCCATCGCCCATAGCGAAGAAGATATCGACAACACCGTCGCCGCCGCGCGTAACGCCTTCGCGAAGCTGTAACCTCAACGCCGGGGCCCCCTGCCCCGGCAATACGCATCTTGTTTAAAAGCATCATTTTGCGTCGGCCCACGCATAACAAGATGCAAACGCGATCGCCTCGAAAGATTGTCATCATCCCGCCTCGTAGAACCCAAAATCGTCGGCAGACAATGGGCAGGCAAAAGCAGATTCTCAGCGGAAACTCAGCCGCAAGGATTGCTCAGAATGACAACACAATCGTCCCCTACACCGCATGACGCCATTTTTAAACAGCTACTGGCCCATATCGATATGCAGCACCGGCGTATTGCGATCCTGGAGCTCCTGCAAAAGCATATTCGCCAGCGGGATCTCATGTTGCTGCTCGAGCAATTGGGGATTCTGCTTAACGCGGGATACACTACCGCCGAGCAGCTAAAAGTGTTTTTTAGCTATATGGGGCAGCGCGGTCGTGACGGAAAACGAATTAGAGCAGTTGCAGAATTCCGCAGTTAGTCCCAACTGAATCCGGGCAAAAAAGGGGATAACATCGCGACGCCCGCCGGGCATCGCGATGGTGAAACGCTACCGGCTCTGCTTTCTCAACAGATAGATAAAGTACGGCGCGCCGATAAACGTCGACAGCAATCCTGCCGGGATTTGGTACGGGAACATCAGCATCCGGCCGCACCAGTCGGCGAACACCAGCAGCACTCCGCCAATCAGGCCGGAGATCGCCATATGCGGCATCGTACGCCGGAATCCCATCATACGCGCAATATGCGGCGCCATTAACCCCACGAAGCTGAGCGGGCCAATCGTTAGGGTTGCGGCCGCGGTCAGACATGCCGCCAGCAGCAGCAGCCCGATACGTGACGGCGTCAGCGCCATCCCGACCGCCCTCGCCGCCTCGCCGCCCAGCGGCAGAATCGTCAACCAGCGTCGGCAAAGCGGCGTCAGCGCCAGCAGAATAAGCATCACCGCGCCGCTGCGCATCACGAGCTCCGGCGTGGCGCTGTAGGTTGAGCCGGAAATCCACGTCAGGATCTGCGCCATTCGCGGATCGCCGCTGGCCTGCAGCATCATCAGCAGCATGGTAAACGCCGTGCTCAGCGCCATCCCCGCCAGCAGCATGCGATGCGGCGAGAACCCGCCGCGTCCGGCGGCAATCAGAATGACCAGCAGCGTCGCCGCCGCGCCGAGGCTACCGGCCGGCAGCAGCCAGCCAAAGGCATTTCCCGGCACGAAGAACAGCATCACCACCACGCCAAACGCCGCGCCCGAGCTGATCCCGAGCACTTCCGGACTGGCCATCGGATTACCGGTTAAGCGCTGGATAATGCAGCCCGCCACCGCCAGCATCACGCCAGCGAACAGCGCCGCCAGAATGCGCGGCCAGCGCCAGGGCATTAGCTCATCCAGTAGCGTACCGCTGGCCCAGTGCCAGCCCTGCGCGTCGCGGCCGAAAGCCAGCGCCGCGACGATGGCCAGCAGCAGAATCGCCAGCCCGCCCAGCGCGAACCACAGCACATGTTGCCGTTCAGCCAGCACGCTATCGCCACCGTTCATCACCGGCGCGCTAATGCTGCGCAGGCGCGGCAGCAGCCATAGCAGCAGCGGCGCGCCAATCAGCGCGGTCACCGAACCGGTGGAGATCTCCATCCACACCCGGGCCAGCCAGAGGATAACCTGATCGGAGAGCCACAGCAGCAGCGCGCCAATCAGGGCCGCCAGCAGCAGGCGCGAGAGGAGGCGACGCGCGCCCAGCATCTTCGCCAACAGCGGCGCGAACAGGCCGATAAAGCCAATAATCCCCACCGCATTCACCAACAGGGCGCTAATGATAATCGCCAGGGTCAACGCCCCCAGCCGCGCCAGCGAGAGCGCCAGTCCGAGGTTGCGCGCCACGCCGTCGTCCAGCCCCATCAGGGTCAGCGGACGCAGCAGCAGTAGCGTTAAAATCGCTCCGCCCAGCAGCTGCGGCCACAGCCGCTGCACCACGCTCCAGTCGGTCTGCGTCAGGGTACCGGTACTCCACAGGAACATACTTTGCAGCCGATCGTGATGGAAAATAGCCATTAGTTGATTAAGCGCGCCGCAGTACAGGCTCACCACCAGCCCTGCCAGAATCAACGTCACCGGCGAGAGGCGTTTGCCCCACGACACGCCAAACACCAGCGCGCCGACAATGCACGCCCCGGCCAGCGCGGCGAACTGCGACGCCAGCACGCCAGGGATCGCCCACAGCGTGGTGACCGTCATGCCCAGCTGCGCCCCGGTCGCCACGCCGAGCGTCGTCGGCTCCGCCAGCGGGTTACGTAGTACCTGCTGGAACAGCACGCCCACCAGCCCCAGCCCGGCGCCGACCAGCAGCGATATCGCCAGCCGCGGCAGCAGGCTGTAGTGGAACAGCATCTGAGCGATATTATCGATATTCGGCTGCCAAAGCGCCTGCCCCCATTCGCTTCGCGGCAGCGCCACGTTGAGGTTGAACAGCGTCAGCGCAGCAGCGACGAGAAGGAGCGTCAACAGCAGTGGTGTCGCCAAAGGCGAAATTCGCGATCTCATGCCGGGCCTCCCTGAGCGTCGGCCAGCACGCGGGCAAAATGCATCGCCGATAGCGTCGCGCCATAGAACCACACCGCCGGGACGCGCTGAAAATGCCCTGCGCGAACAAACGGCATCGCTCGCCACAGCGGCGTCGCCATAAGCTGCGCCATCTCCCGCGCATTGCCGTGGTCGAAGCAGATAACGTCGGCGTCTCTGTAGGCCGCCAGCCGGTCAATGCCAACGGTGACGCTGCCCCAGAAGGTGGTTTCGCCCTGCCAGGCATTTTTGATGGCAAAGCGGTCGAGCACCTCCTGGAACAGGCAGTTTTGCGCAAAAACCAGCACGTGACGGCTATCAAGCAGAGTAATCATCAGCAGCGGACGATCGCCGCGGCGGGCAAAGCGCGGACGCAGGCTCTCCATCAGCGCGTCAAATTCCGCCAGATGGCGCTTCGCTTCCCGCTGCCTGCCGATCAGATCAGCCATTTCGCTAAGCGACTGCTGAGCCATCATCAGCGGGCGCTTGCCGTCGCTGAAGGTGAATCCTCGTCCGGGCGCAATACGCGCCAGCTTTTCCGCCGACGGGCCGTATCCCGCCGACCAGACCAGAAACGACGGCTTCATCTGCGTCAGCAGCTCCAGATTGGGCTCGGTACGCAGCCCGACGTCAATCACCGAATCAGGTAGCGCCGGTTCATTGACCCACAGCCGGTAGTTAGGGATATCGGCAACGCCGTAGGGCGTGACGCCCAGCGCCAGCAGCAGCTCTACCGGCAGCCATTCGAGCGCGACAATACGCTGCGGATCCACTTCCGCCGCCCGCGCGCCGCGCATCTGCCACAGCAGCGGAGACAGCGCCATTGCGGTCAGCAGGCGCCGCCGCGTGATGAATGTGAGGTTTTCCATCAATAGACAAAACTTACCGGCGCTGCGCCAGCCGGATGCGGCAGAATCCCCATCGGGATGCCGTAAATTTGTTCCAGGGTTTCGCTGCGCATCAGCTCCGCGGGCGTTCCCTGAGCGATCATCTCACCGCCGCGCAGCGCAACCAGATAGTCGCAGTAGCGCGCCGCCATATTGATATCATGCAGTACGGCGATCACCGTCAGCCCGCGCTGCTGGCTGAGGCGATGGACCAGCGCCAGCACATCCACCTGGTGGGCGATATCCAGCGCCGAGGTCGGTTCATCGAGCAGCAGGCAGCGGCTATCCTGAGCCACCAGCATGGCAATCCACGCGCGCTGGCGTTCACCGCCGGAGAGGCTGTCCACCAGCCGGTGGGCCAGCGGTTTTAGCCCGACCAGCGCAATCGCCTCTTCCACTTTCTCCCGATCCGCCGCGCCAAAACGCCCCAGCGCTCCGTGCCACGGGTAGCGGCCGATCGCCACCAGCTCACGCACCGTCATGCCTTCCGCCGGCGGCAGCTGCTGCGGCAGATAAGCCACTTTGCGGGCAAAGGCTTTACTCCCCCAGCTGTCGAGCGGCTGACCGTCGAGCAAAACCTCCCCGTCCGAGGGCGCCTGATGGCGGCCAAGCATTTTCAGCAGCGTCGATTTGCCGGAGCCGTTATGGCCAATCAGGCCCGTGACTTTTCCCGCCGGGAAGGTTAACGACAGAGGATGCAGCAGCGTTCTGCCGGGCACGCGGAAGGTCACGCGGTCCAGTGAAAACGTCGTATCGGAGTGCGGAGTGATTTCCTGCATAACGGAACCTGGTCAGAGGCGCGGCGAACCGCGCCCGTTAAGTGGTTAGAAACGGAAAGTCGCGGTCGCCACAACCTGGCGCTCAGCGCCCCAGTAGCATGCGTACTCGCTATAGCAGCTGGAAACGTATTCGCGATCGAACAGGTTGTTGACGTTGACCCCGATCGACGAACCCGGCAGACCAAAGCGCGCTAAATCATATTTCACGGTGGCATCCATTAACGCGTAGCCCGCGACGTTGAAGGCGTCATCTTTTTTCCCCGTCGAAGTATCGTTTTTGTAATAGCTTACCGTTGAACCGACATAGCGCGCCCCGGCACCCACCGTCAGGCCGCTCAGCGCGGTTTCGTGGAAGGTGTAGTCGGCCCACAGCGACGCCATGTTGCGCGGCACTTCCGCCGGACGCTTGCCGTTAAAGGTGGTGTCATGCTGGTATTGGGCGTCGGTATAGGTATAGGAAGCCGTCACGTTGACGTTGGCGTTAACCGCCGCCTTCGCCTCCAGCTCAATCCCGCGAGAGCGGATTTCGCCCGTCTGAATGCTGAACGAGGCGTTGTTCGGATCCGCCGTCAGGTTTTTATCTTTGGTCAGCTGATATACCGCGGCGGTCAGCACGACCGGCATATCCTTCGGTACGTACTTCACCCCGGCTTCATACTGTTCGCCGTGGGAAGCATCGAAGGGTTTACCATCCCGCGACGATCCGGAAACCGGCTCAAAAGACTGGCTGTAGCTGAAGTATGGCGAGATACCATTATCAAACAGATAGTTAATACCGCCGCGCCAGGTGAACTGCTGATCGTGATTTTTGGCGAGGGTATTCGCAGGGCGCGTCAGGGTTGAAGCCATTGCATAGTCGTAGCGGCCCCCCAGCGTCATCACCCACTTATCCCACGCCATCTGATCCTGGGCATAGAGACCGGTCTGCTCCATACGGTTCAGCACTGAATAGGGGAAGTTAACGCTAACGTTTGCATTGCCGTACTGCGGATTCTGCATGTCAAGCGCGGAAGCCGTCCCGTAATCGGCGTTCACATCATTGCGCATGCGCGAATAATCCACGCCGGTTAACAGAGTGTGCCCTACCGCGCCAGTAGCGAAATCAGACTGCAGCTGAGTATCAACGGTAAACGTATTAAGGTTCTCATCAGAGCGAACATACGCACGGTTGATTTTGCCTGTCGGCGTATATCCGTTGCCGTAGACCGAACGATAGAGGGTATGGACGTTGGCATAACGCAGGTTCTGACGTACGGTGAAAGTATCATCAAACTGATGCGAGAAGCTGTAGCCCACCATCTGCTGACGGCGGGACATCTTATTATCCGCCTCGCCTTCGTTAAAGTCCGTCGGCAGCTTATGCGCCTTACCGTTGGCGTCGTAATACGGCACCACCGTCCCTTCACGCGGCAGCCAGCCGTAATATCCGGCATACGGATCGCTCTGGAAATTACTCAGGAAAGTGAAGTCCGTTTTGTCATCCGGACGCCAGCTAAAGGAGGGGGCGACCGCGTAACGGGTAGACTTCGCCATTTGCTGCTGGGCGTCCTGGCTGCGGCCCAAACCGGTCAGACGATAAGACCACACGCCGTCATCATCAATGGCGTCGCTGAAATCAAATCCCGTCTGCCACAGATTATCGGTGCCCATTTTAAACTGGATTTCTTTCAGCGGCTCAGTGGTCGGACGCTTGCTGACCATGCTGACGATACCGCCAGGGTTGCTGTTGCCGTACAGCACCGACGTTGGCCCGCGCATCACCTCAACACGTTCGAGGAAATAAGGGTCCATCGATACTTCGGAATAGTTATTACCCTGCAGCTTCATCCCATCCAGATACTGGTTGGTATTCACCGTTGTCGACGTGGTGAAACCACGAATCGTCACCACATCATAGGTGGTTGAGCTGCCGCGAGTCGAGAATACGCCCGGCGTATAGGCCAGCGCTTCTTTCACCGTCGTCGGCTGCTTCATCTCCATTTCCTGACGGGTCACCACGGAAATAGACTGCGGCGTTTTTTCGATGGGGGTATCGGTTTTTGTTGCGGTAGCCGAATGTTTCGCCGCGATGGTCGCTGCCGGTCCCCAGGCGCTCTCCTGCGGGGCCGGAGCGGCGGTGACGGTAATGGTTTCTTCTTTCGGTTCAACTGCCGCCTGTGCATAAACAGACATGCCGCTAACCGCCGTGGCTACTACAACTGCGATTTTACGCAGCGAGTGATTTGGCTGAGCAGTTTTAAGACGCGCCATGGGTATATCTCTAATAGAAGTGAATGATAACGTAAACGAGAATTATTATTATAACGGGTGACATAATAGGCGAAACGCGCGCGGCAAGGCAAGAAATATGCCCCCTGTGAGCGATCAAAGGATGAATAAATAACCAGACGGTAAGTGTGGGGTTAAACGGCTGTTAATTAAATGACAGAGATAAAAAGGCCCTCTACTACCGGGGTAGTAGAGGGCCTATATTTCCGCCTCCATTCAACCGACACAGCGCCGGTTTACAGGATGCAGCGGCGGGTTAATTGCTGCCGAACATATCCTTAATCCAGCCCGCTACGCCATCGCTCTTCTCCTGCTTCGGCGGTTGCTGCTGCTGATTTTGCTGCTGCGGCTGCTGCCCGGACTGATTGAACGGGTTATTCGCCTGCTGCTGCTCAAGCTGCTGCTGTTGGATCTGTTCGCCCTGGCGGCACAGCGCGTCCGGCGTGGTCGTCCATACCGGCAGCGAGCGCATGCCGCCGCTGCAGACAAAGTTACCGCTGCCATCGACGCCCATATCCACCACGTCTTCAGGCGGAGTCAGCACCAGCGGCGTCGGCGTCTGGTTAGCCAGGTAGCGCTGATAAATTGACATCGCGCCGCTGGCGCCGTACAGCTTGGTCGGCTGGTTATTATCGCGACCCACCCAGGTAATGGTCACCTGACCGCCGTCAATACCGGCAAACCAGGTATCAACGTTGTTGTTGGTGGTCCCGGTTTTACCCGCCAGATGCAGGCCCGGATACTTCGCGCCCAGCTGGCGACCGGTACCGCGCTGCACCACCTGCTGCATGGTCCATAGCGTCATATACGCCGCCTGCGCCGGCACCGCGCGTTCCGCCTGCGGATAGCTCTGATAGAGCACGGTACCATCTTCAGCGATAACGGAACGCAGCGCGGACAGCGGTGCGCGGTTACCCCCGCTGGCAATGGTCTGGAACGCCTGCGCCACTTCAATCGGCGTCAGGTTCAGCGCCCCCAGCAGCATAGACGGCACGGCGTTCAGCTGATTCTTCGGCGCGCCCAGCTTAGTCCAGGTATCGACCACCGCCGGCAGACCCAGCGCCATCCCAAGGTTCACCGTCGGCACGTTCATTGAACGCGTCAGCGCGTCAACCAGCATCACTTTACCGCTATCGCTGTAGCGACGATCGTCGTTCTGCGGCGACCACGTCTGGCCGTTGGACAGGCGAATCGAGATAGGCGCATCGGCAATCCAGGTATTGAGACGATACTGGTTCGGCTGGCTTAGCGCGGTCAGATAGGTCGCCGGTTTTGCCAGTGAACCAATTGAACGGCGCGCCTGCATCGCGCGGTTATAGCCGGCAAACTGCGGCTCCGCGCCGCCGACCATCGCCCGCACCTCGCCGGTGAAGCGGTCGACCACCACCATCGCGGTTTCCAGATCCGGCAGCTTACGCTGTTTCTTCAGCGCCGGAATACCTTCCGTCGCCGCTTTTTCCGCCGCGTCCTGCGCGACCGAGTCGAAGGTGGTAAAGATCTTCACGCCGGAGAGATCTTTCACTTTGTCGCCCAGCTTCGCCTGCAGCTCCTGGCGTACCATCTGCATAAACGCCGGCTGCGGAGAGATCACCCCGCCGCGCGGCTGTACGCCCAGCGGACGCGCGCTCAGCATGTCATACAGCTCCTGATCGATAACCTGCTGCTGCTGCAGCAGACGCAGCACGAGGTTGCGTCGCTCCAGCGCCAGCTTCGGGTTACGCCACGGGTTGTAGACCGACGCGCCTTTTACCATCCCCACCAGCAGCGCCTGCTGATCGAGGCTCAGCTCTTCCACCGGACGACCAAAGTAATAGAGGCTCGCCAGCGGGAAGCCGCGGATCTCGTTATCGCCACTCTGACCGAGGTACACCTCGTTCATGTACAGCTCAAGGATACGATCCTTGCTGTAGCGGGCATCGACGATCAGCGCCATATAGGCTTCATTAATCTTGCGCCAGTACGAACGTTCGCTGGAGAGGAACAGGTTCTTCACCAGCTGCTGGGTCAGCGTACTCGCGCCCTGCACCGTACGCCCGGCGGTCAGGTTCGCCAGCACCGCGCGGCCAATCGAGTAGAGGCTGATGCCGTCGTGTTCGTAGAAATGGCGGTCTTCCGTCGCCAGCAGGGTATCGACCAGCAGATCCGGGAAGCCGTTGCGCTTAACAAACAGACGCTGTTCGCCGTTGGCCGATTGCAGCATGGTGATCAGGCGCGGATCGAGACGGAAGAAACCGAACTGGCGGTTGTTATCCATATTCTCGATGGTGTCCAGACGATCGCCATTAAAGGTCAGACGCGCGCGCACCTGCCCTTCTTTACTGTCCGGGAAATCGAACGGACGGCGGATCATCTCGATACTGTTGGCCTGTACCGTGTATTCGCCCGGGCGCGTCATCGCGCTCACCTGGCGATACTGCGTGGCGTTGAGCAGGCGCACCATTTCGTTTTTGCTGATCTGCATATCCGGCTCAAGATTGACCATCCGGCCATAAACCGCCGCGGGCAGATCCCAGACTTTACCGTCGATGCGGCTGCGGATTTTCTGATCGAGGTAGACGCCATAGGCGGCAATCAACACCGCGCAGACGACCCCAATCTTAATCAGCAGCCATAGCCAGGCGCGTTTACGACGAGGGGGTTTACCGCCTTTGCCTTTTCCTTTCCGCGGCATCGGTTTTTCATCCTCATAGTCATCATCATCGTAATCGTCGTCGTAGTCGTCTTCCCGGACCCGACGGCGAGTTACCTTTTGTTTTGCCGGGCGCGAGGGTCTCCCCTTACGTCCGATCGGCTCGCGGTCATCTCCCGCCATGCTTTTTCTCCGCAACTTACAGGCGTAAAGGCCTGATTCTCAATGTTTCCCCGATTGGGGGAAAGAAGAAATCTCTCAAATTGACGCCCGACCGTTTTGGCTTTCAGGCGACCATTTATGAACTGCGCGACGCGTTATCATGTCGCTCGCATGATTTTCACTTTAAAAATTCACCATACAAATCACATTGTTACCGGCTTCATCGACAGAATAGTTCGGGACACGGTACTTGTTGTCCAGGCGATACAGGATAGCACTAAACCGCGACATTCTTAACCAGCATTTTACATGCTCATCAGGTAACAAAAGGGAAATTATTATGTTTTTTAACAACATAAACATGTCCGTCCGTATCCTTCTACATGCCGCCAAAAGAAAGCGGAACGGCAACGCCGGAAAATAGTATTTCCGCCATAAAAGAAAAATCATGCAGGTGAAAGAAAAACAAATTTAAAAGACGACAATGATAAAAAAGCGAGCCGCTTAACATTGATAATTTGGCAGATTTTCTGATGACTGCGGACAAATATTTGTTAAACTGTCAGCCAATTAATTTTTCCGATTAATATATTATGCGCAACTTTATTCTATTCCCGCTTATGGCGGTCGCCCTGCTCTCAGGCTGTCAGCAAAATCGTTCGACAACCCTCAGTCCTGCCGTGAGCGGTCAGGCCCAGCTTGAGCAGCTCGCCTCCGTCGCCGCCGGGGCGCGCTATCTAAAGAATAAATGCAACCGCAGCGATCTGCCCGCCGATGAAGCGATTAATCGTGCGGCAATAAACGTGGGTAAAAAACGCGGATGGGCGAATATTGACGATAATCTGCTAAGTCAGCGCAGCGCGCAGCTATATCAACAGCTCCAGCAGGACAGTACCCCGGAAGCCACAAAATGCAGCCAGTTTAATCGCCAGCTGGCGCCATTTATTGATAGCCTGCGCGGCAATAAATAGCGCTTATTTTTATTCCGCTCGCACTATTTTATTCAGCCTGCGGACTCTCCTCAATCGCCCCGCCCGGCCAGTCATCCAGCGCCGCGAGGGTAAACGTTTTACCGTTGAAGCTAAATACGGTGAGATCCTGCTGAATCTGCTCAATAACCAGGTTCGGCAACGGCGAGTCGCCCTCCTTCCAGGACTGGCCGTTTAATACAATGCTGCGTTTCTCCGCCAGCGAGGCGTAGACGTGCGCGCTATAGCGCAGAGGCGGCAGAGTATCTTCATCGATCGCTATTTCTGGTTCAGCCTTCATTTCTGGCTTGGCTTTAACCGCCGTCACGGCAGTTTTGACCGCCGGTTGATTCAGCGGCACTAACGCCGCATGCGCTACCGGCTGCCTCATCGGCTGCGGCTCGGGCTTATTCCGCCACTGCTCGCCGCCGAACCAGCCGAGCGCAATCAGCAGCGCGGCGTACAGCGGTACGGTCACATAGGGGATCTGCACCATTTTTCCAACTACCGCCGGGGGCGCGGACTGCGGGTACGGCTCTTGCTGACGAACAAGCACGGGCTTCTCCTTAATCAAGACACGCCATCCCGGCCCGTGGTTATGACGCCGCGGGCCGGGAGGTTCAGGTCTTACTTGCTGCTGACCGGCAGCCCGGCGCCCTGGGCATCGCCCTGCGGCATTTCCAGCACCGCCACCGACCATGCCGGCAGCGTGACCGTGCCGTCAGCGGCAATCTGCACGCCGTTTGCCAGCGAATTTTCGCCCGCCGCCTGCTGGATCGCGCTCAGCTGCAGCGTTTCACCGGCAAACTCATTCAGCGTACGGCTTTCCGGCGCGGCGTTAATCACCACCACCAGGCCGTCAAGACGGCTATCCAGGCTGGCGCCCGCTTTCACTCCGTCATCCACGGTCATAACCAGCAGACCGGCCTGCTGGTCTGAACCGGTATTACGGAAATCAACGCGCTTCATCACCGCGCTGCCGTCGCCTAAGGTGAACAGCGGGGAGGATTTACGCAGCTCGGTCAGCTCCTGGTAGAATGCGGTCATCTGCTTCAGCTCCGCTTCGCCCGGAGTGGCAACCATCTCTTTGACGCGAGTAATCACGTCATAGTTGCTGCCGTCATCGCTAATGGGCGGCATCCCAACGTTGTAGTTGTTATCCTGCAGGGAATAATCCACGCGGTTGAACCAGTCGCCGGAGTCGTAGGAGTCGCGGGTAAAGGATTTCGAGCGCAGCAGTTCAGAACCCTGCTGGTCGAAAGCGATCCCCTGCCCAAGCATCACCGTCGCCAGCGAAACGGCCTGCATGCGAACGCGGGTTGCCAGGTCGGCTTCCTGGGACGCTTTATAGCTGATCATGTCCCACAGCGTCTGGTTGTCGTGCTTCGAAACATAGTTGACGACTTCCGTCGGGTCTGCGGCATAGCCGCCAGGCGCGCCGTTATAGTCAATTTCGCTGCCTTTCTTCACCGCGCCGTCTTTGTCGATCATCACAAAGTCAGCGAGGTTACCGGCCATGCCCAGACGGGTCAGATCGGCCAGATGACGCACCTGGTCATCGCTCAGGCTGGCGAGTTCGTTTGGCAACACGCCCGCGCCGCTGCCGACGCCCTGGTTCTGACGCAGAGCATCGCCGGAATCGAACGGGCCGCCGCCGCGCACGGAGTCGCGCAGGCGATCGGAGAACGTGCCGATGCCGGTACCTTTCAGGTTGATCTGCGAGGCGATTTCAAAACGATCGCTCTGGTTAGAGTCCCAGCCTTCGCCGAAGAAGTAGATATCCGGGTTCAGGGCCTTAATGCGCTCCCACGCCGACAGAATTTGCGCTTTCGGGTGATAGCCCATCAGATCGAAGCGGAAGCCATCGATTTTATAGTCCGTGGTCCACACCGCCAACGAATCGGCGATCAGCTTGGCGAACATCCGATGCTCCGGCGCAGAGTCGGAACAGCAGGTGGCGGATTCAACGCTGCCGGTAATTTCATTCAGACGCTGATAGTACCAGGGTACGATCTTATCCAGCACCGACGTGCGGTCGGTCGGGCCCGCGGCGTTGGTGTGGTTGTATACCACGTCCATAATGACGTTCATCCCCAGATCCTGCTTGATCGCCTGAATCATGGTGCGGAACTCTTTGATGCGCGTCGTGCCTTCCGGATCGGTCGCGTAGGAGCCTTCCGGAACCGTGTAGTGGAACGGATCGTAGCCCCAGTTGTAGGAGTCGGTCTGCGCCACCAGCGTATTCAGCGCCTGCACCTGCGGATTATCCTGGCTATCGCTCTGCTTAAGCTGATTCAGCACCTCTTCCACGGTGGAACCGCTGTCGCAGTATCCGGCGAACTCGCTGCTTTTCACCGCGCTGTTCACTTCGCACAGGCGGCTGAACGGCTGCTGAATATCGGCGACTTTGTCGCTGAACTCGTTTACCGTCGCCAGATCGAAGACCGGCAGCAGTTCAACGTGCGTGACGCCTGAAGCGGAGAGCTTCTTCAGATGCTGCACCATATTGCTGTCGCCGGCGGTCAACGCAAGGTATTTACCGCGCAGTTCGGCAGGAACGGTCTGGTCCCAGGCGGAGAGATCGCGAATATGCGATTCATGAATCGTCATCTTCGCTAAATCCGCTTTTGTCTTCTGGGCATGCGGCATCGTCAGGCTATCCCAGCCGTCAGGCTTCAGGGCGCTGTCGTTGAGATCGACCACCTGGCTGTACTCCGAGTTGGTCGACAGGCTATGCGCATACGGGTCGGTGACTTCGTACTGTTCAACCTTGCGCGACTGCGGGTGATAAACCGTCATCGCATAGCGGTAGAACGCGCCTTTCAGATCGCTACCGCCCTGCCACGACCACGCGCCGGAAGCGCTGTCGCGGGTCATCGGATGGCTGCCAATCACTTTTTTGTCCGCGCTGTAGACCACCACATCCACCTGCTGAGCGGTCGGCGCCCAGACGCGGAAGGTGACGCCGCCGTCGGCCAGCTGCGCGCCGTAGCTCAGGGCTTCCGCCGCTTCGGCATAGGTATCATCCAGCACGCCCGCCGTCTGTACCTGGGTGGCGGAAATCAGGATCCCGTCCTCTGCGGCGGCAATGGCGACCGTTTCTCCCTGCAGCAGCTCGTCAACGTTGGCGTTGTCCGGCAGCTTAAAGGCCGCATAGCTGGAAAGGTGCGGGAAGCGCATGCTGACCTGCTGGCTGACGGTAGTCGGCGTCAGTTTCAGATAGCGGTCGGTAAATTTGCCTTCGCCGTCGGCCGCCACTTTACTGCTGTGGCTGTAGTAGAGGCGCACGAGGGGCTTATCCTGCCCGCCCGGCCACAGCAGCGTATTTTTATCGACCCAGTGGGCTTCGGCCAGCGCGACGCCAAAAGCGGCGCGGAAGGCGTCGGCGCGGGAGTCATAGACCGCGCTGTTGCCGGCGATCACCGATACCGTACGATCGGTAAAGTCGCCAAACGACACCCGCAGGTCGCTATCGATCAGCTTATCGGTGCCGTCGCGAACGATAACGTTAATACAGCCGCTCTCTTTGTTGAGCGGGATCACCCAGTACGGGCCATATTTATCGCTGCCGCTCGGCGTGGTGCTGACGTCATTCCAGTCCGCTACCGGCGCGCTCAGCGCGTCGCAGGTTTCGTTGTTCCATAAGTAGAGGTTTTTACTGCTGTAGTCCGCAGCGCTACTGCTGGTGATGCCGGCGATATCCACCAGGTGAATGACCGCCTGCTTTTCTGTCGCCGTGGCCGCTTCGCCGGGTACGGCAACGTCAGGTAAACGTACAACCACATCCTGATTACCAGGAGTGTCGGGATTTCCAGAGGAAGAAGAGGATCCGTTATCGCAGCCGCTAAGTAAAACCAGCGATCCCAGAACCAGGGCATTACGGGTATATCTGAGCATTCGATAGTCCCTATACATGCTGATTAAATTATATGAAGGGTTATATACGCGAAACTATTCCTGGCGCACTTAAGCACCATAAAAAAAAATAACGAGCATATCTTTAAAGCGCCGATAATTAGATATTCTTGCTCTCTCCGGTTCAATCATCCATTCGCTCATTACGTGGGGGCGTAGGCGGCCGGAGGAGAAAAAATAAAAAGGGAATGACGACCGCAATAGCCAAACTCTTTATGATTCGCAGCGACCTACGCAGATTCCCGCAATAAGCACGCTCACAATAAAAAATGCCCCACCAATATCGGTAGGGCGGTACCTTTTGCTGAGGGAAATAGAATGAGCAAAGGAATAAAAATGCATAATTCCGTGATGAGATTAACAATATCAAATAAAAAAATAATTAATTACGCGCCTCATATTGTGACGTCCATCATATTATTTTTTATCTGCCAGCAGCTCGCCCAATTAACCTGGAAAATAATTCTCCCGGTAAACTTTACGGATAACGCATTGAGCCCTGCCGATATGACGGCGCCCGCAACCCCCTCCCCGGAAACGGCGCTGCCGCGCTTTACGCTGTTTGGCCTTGCGGAGAAAACCTCCGCCTCCGCGCACGGCGGCAACCTCGACCAGGCGCCCGTATCGGCGCTCAAACTGCGCGTTACCGGCCTGCTCGCCAGCACCGATCCCTCTCGCGCCATCGCCATCATGATGAAAGGGAATCAACAGGTTAGCCTCGAGATTGGCGATAGTACGCCGGGCGGAGAGGCGAAAATCGTCGCTATTTTCCCCGACCGCCTGATTGTTAATTACCGCGGCAGAAATGAGGCTATCCCGCTGTTTAACGACCCGCCTGCCGCCGGCAAAAATAGCGCCGCGCCGCCAGCCCGCCAATTGGCGCAGGAGCTCCGCGCGCAGCCGCAAAATATTCTTCATTACCTCAATATTTCGCCGGTCATGGTTAACGACAAGCTCAGCGGATATCGTCTGAATTCGGGCAAAGACCCGGCGCTATTTCGCCAGGCGGGTCTCAAGGAAAACGATCTGGCGATAGCCCTGAACGGCCTGGATCTTCGCGATAAAGAACAGTCCCGCCAGGCATTAGCCCAGCTACCGGAATTAACTGAAATAACTCTTACCGTTGAACGCGACGGCCAGAAACAAGATATTTATCTAGCCCTGAGGGATGAATAATTGATCATCGCCAACGTCATTCGCCCATTTTCCCTGATGCTGCTGGTATTCGCCGCGCTGTTATTCAAACCGGCCGCGGCGGAAGAGTTTTCCGCCAGCTTTAAGGGCACCGATATTCAGGAATTTATCAATACGGTGAGTAAAAACCTGAATAAAACGGTCATTATCGATCCCAGCGTACGCGGCACCATTACCGTGCGCAGCTACGATATGCTCAACGAAGAGCAATATTATCAATTCTTCCTCAGCGTCCTCGATGTCTATGGCTTCGCGGTGATTAATATGAATAACGGCGTCCTGAAAGTCGTTCGTTCGAAGGATGCGAAAACCGCCGCGGTGCCGGTGGCGAGCGATGCCGCGCCGGGCATTGGCGATGAAGTCGTCACCCGCGTCGTGCCCCTGACCAACGTCGCGGCCCGCGATCTGGCGCCGCTGCTGCGCCAGCTTAACGATAACGCCGGCGCGGGCAGCGTGGTGCACTATGAACCCTCCAACGTCCTGCTGATGACCGGCCGCGCGGCGGTCATCAAGCGCCTGCTAACCATCGTCGAACGCGTCGATAACGCCGGAGACCGCAGCGTGGTGACCGTTCCCCTCGCCTGGGCCTCCGCCGCCGATGTGGTCAAGCTGGTGACCGAACTCAACAAAGACACCAGCAAATCGGCGCTGCCCGGCTCAATGGTCGCCAACGTGGTGGCCGATGAACGCACCAACGCGGTGCTGGTCAGCGGCGAGCCGAACTCCCGCCAGCGGATCATCGCCATGATTAAGCAGCTCGACCGCCAGCAGGCGACCCAGGGCAATACCAAAGTGATCTACCTGAAATACGCCAAAGCCTCCGACCTGGTGGAAGTGCTGACCGGCATCAGCAGCACGATGCAGAGCGAAAAGCAGGCCGCGAAGCCGGTGGCGGCGCTGGATAAAAATATCATTATCAAAGCGCACGGTCAGACCAACGCCCTGATTGTCACCGCCGCCCCGGACGTAATGAACGATCTGGAGCGGGTGATCGCCCAGCTGGATATCCGCCGCCCGCAGGTACTGGTCGAAGCGATTATCGCCGAAGTGCAGGACGCTGACGGTCTGAACCTCGGCATCCAGTGGGCCAATAAAAACGCCGGGATGACCCAGTTCACCAACAGCGGTCTGCCAATATCTACGGCTATCGCCGGGGCCAACCAGTACAATAAAGACGGCACCGTCAGCAGCTCGCTGGCCAGCGCCTTAAGCTCCTTCAACGGCATTGCCGCCGGCTTCTACCAGGGCAACTGGGCCATGCTGCTCACCGCCCTCTCCAGCAGCACCAAGAACGATATTCTCGCGACGCCGAGTATCGTCACCCTCGACAACATGGAAGCCACCTTTAACGTCGGCCAGGAGGTCCCGGTGCTGACCGGCTCGCAAACTACCTCCGGCGATAACATCTTCAATACCGTCGAGCGCAAAACCGTCGGCATCAAGCTAAAAGTGAAGCCGCAGATCAACGAAGGCGATTCGGTTCTGCTGGAGATCGAACAGGAGGTCTCCAGCGTGGCGGACGCCGCCTCCAGCACCAGCTCGGATCTCGGCGCGACCTTCAATACCCGTACGGTCAATAACGCCGTGCTGGTCGGCAGCGGCGAAACGGTGGTCGTCGGCGGACTGCTGGATAAAAGCGTCTCCGACACCGCCGACAAAGTCCCTCTGCTCGGCGATATCCCGGTGATTGGCGCGCTGTTCCGCTCCACCAGCAAAAAGGTCTCCAAGCGCAACCTGATGCTGTTTATCCGCCCGACGGTGATCCGCGACCGCGACGAGTACCGTCAGGCTTCATCCGGGCAGTACACCGCGTTTAACGACGCCCAGAGCAAACAGCGCGGCAAAGAGAACAACGACGCGATGCTGAGTAACGATCTGCTGGAGATCTACCCGCGCCAGGATACCGCCGCGTTCCGCCAGGTCAGCGCCGCCATCGACGCCTTCAATCTGGGAGGCAATCTATGACCCCCGCCGCTGAACGACGCCCGCTGCTCCCCTTCGGCTACGCCCGCGCGCACAACGTGATGCTCCTGAGCAACGGCGAAAGCTGCGAGGTTTTCTGCCTCGCCGCCACCGCGCCGCAGGCGCTGCTGGAAGCCCGCAGGGTGGCCGGGATGCCGTTCAGCCTCGAGCGACTGGAAGCGGAGGCGTTCGAAAAGCTGCTGGTGCTGAGCTATCAGCGCGACTCCGCCGAGGCCCGGCGCATGATGGCGGATATCGGCAACGAGCTGGATCTGTACACCCTTGCCGAAGAGCTGCCGGACACCGACGACCTGCTGGATAGCGAAGACGACGCGCCGATTATCCGCCTGATTAACGCTATGCTCACCGAGGCTATCAAAGAGAAAGCGTCGGATATTCATATCGAAACCTATGAACGCCACCTGCAAATTCGCTTTCGCGTCGACGGCGTACTGCGCGAAATTCTGCGCCCCCAGCGCCGCCTCGCCGCGCTGCTGATCTCGCGCATTAAGGTGATGGCGAGCCTTGATATCGCCGAAAAGCGCATTCCTCAGGACGGTCGCATGGCGCTGCGCATTGGTGGACGCGCCGTCGACGTGCGCGTCTCCACCCTGCCGTCGAGCTACGGCGAACGCGTGGTGCTGCGTCTGCTCGATAAAAACAGCGTCAATCTCGACCTGCTGACCCTCGGCATGTCGCCCGCGCTGCTTCAGCAGGTGGATGGACTGATCGCCCGCCCGCACGGCATCGTGCTGGTGACCGGGCCGACCGGTTCGGGAAAAAGCACCACCCTCTACGCCGCGCTGAGCCGCCTCGATGCCCGCGAGCGCAACATCATGACCATTGAAGATCCTATCGAATATGAGCTGGAGGGCATCGGTCAGACCCAGGTTAACGCGAAAGTCGATATGACCTTTGCCCGCGGGCTGCGCGCCATTTTGCGCCAGGACCCTGACGTTGTGCTGGTGGGCGAAATTCGCGACGGCGAAACGGCGCAGATCGCCGTTCAGGCCTCGCTAACCGGCCATCTGGTGCTCTCAACGCTGCACACCAACAGCGCGCTGGGCGCCATCTCGCGCCTGCAGGATATGGGCGTGGAGCCTTTTCTGCTCTCCACCTCGCTGCTGGCGGTGATGTCGCAGCGGCTGGTGCGCCGGCTCTGCCCGCTCTGTCGCCAGCAGGAACCGGCCAATGCCGACACCGCCCGCCAGATGGAGATCGCTCCCGGCACGGCGCTCTGGCAGCCCCGGGGCTGCGCCGAGTGCGGCTTTACCGGCTATCGCGGACGTACCGGCATTCACGAACTGCTGCTGGTGGACGATCGCGTGCGTATGGCAATCCACCGCGGCGAAAACGAGGTGACGCTGATCCAGCAGCTGGGGGCGGACTATATCACCCTGCGCCACGCCGGCCGGGACAAGGCGCTGGCGGGGATCACCAGCTGGCAAGAGGTGCTGCGGGTTAGCGAACAGCAGATCGCGGAGGCCTCGTGACATGGCGCTTTTTCGCTATCAGGCTGTTGATGAAAACGGTAAAACCCGGCGCGGCGTCCAGCAGGCGGACTCCGCCCGCCACGCTCGCCAGCTGCTGAGGGAAAAGGGCTGGCTGGCGCTGGACATCGCCCCGGCAGCCGGCAGCGGCGGGCAACTGCGCTTTATTCGCCGCACCAACGCCCGCGATCTCGCCCTCGTTACCCGCCAGCTGGCGACGCTGGTCGCCGCCGCCATCCCGCTGGAAAAAGCGCTCGACGCGGTGGCCCAGCAGTGTGAAAAAAACCAGCTGAAAACCCTGATTGCCGGCGTGCGCGGCAAAGTGCTGGAAGGCCATTCGCTGGCGGAAGCGATGCGCGGCTACCCGGGCTGCTTCGACGCGCTCTACTGCGCGATGGTCGCCGCCGGAGAAGCCTCCGGCCACCTCGACGGCGTGCTGAATCGGCTGGCGGACTATACCGAACAGCGCCAGCAGCTGCGCGCCCGGCTGCTGCAGGCGATGATTTACCCCATCGTGCTGACCCTGGTGGCGGTCAGCGTGATCGTCATTCTGCTGTCGACGGTGGTGCCGAAGGTTGTCGAGCAGTTTATCCACCTTAAGCAGGCGCTGCCGTTTTCCACCCGCCTGCTGATGGCGATGAGCGATGTGCTGCGCGCCGCCGGTCCGTGGCTGCTGCTGGCCGCCATGCTCATCGCTCTGCTGCTGCGCTACCTGCTGCGGCAGCCGGCAAAGCGGCTGGCCTGGCACAGGCTGCTGCTGCGCCTGCCGCTGATTGGCCGGGTCGCGCGCAGCGTTAACAGCGCCCGCTACGCCCGCACCCTGAGCATTCTCAACGCCAGCGCCGTTCCGCTGCTGCTGGCGATGCGCATCAGCGCGGAAGTATTAAGCAACGCCTGGGCGAAGCGCCAGCTGGAAGCCGCCAGCGACGCGGTTCGCGAAGGCGTCAGCCTGCATCGCGCGCTCGAAATGACCCAGCTGTTCCCGCCGATGATGCGCTACATGGTCGCCAGCGGCGAACAGAGCGGCGAGCTCAACGGCATGCTGGAGCGCGCGGCGGATAACCAGGACCGGGATCTGAGCGCGCAAATTCAGCTGGCCCTCAGCCTGTTTGAACCTCTGCTGGTGGTGGCGATGGCCGGCATGGTGCTGTTTATCGTCCTCGCCATCCTGCAACCGATACTGCAGCTCAATACCCTGATGAGTATGTAATTGTTCTAATGGAGAAAAATATGCAACGACAGCGCGGATTCACCTTACTGGAAATCATGGTGGTGATTGTTATCCTCGGCGTGCTCGCCAGCCTCGTGGTGCCCAACCTGATGGGCAACAAGGAAAAGGCCGACCGGCAAAAAGTGGTCAGCGATCTTGTGGCGCTCGAGGGGGCGCTGGACATGTACAAACTGGATAACAGCCGCTATCCCACCACCGAGCAGGGGCTGCAGGCGCTGGTCAGCGCGCCATCGGCCGAGCCGCACGCGCGCAACTATCCTGAAGGCGGCTATATTCGCCGTCTGCCGCAGGATCCCTGGGGCAGCGATTACCAGCTGCTGAGCCCCGGCCAGCACGGACAGGTGGATATTTTCAGCCTCGGGCCGGACGGCGTACCGGAGAGCAATGACGATATCGGCAACTGGACAATCGGGAAGAAATAGTGCGACAGCGCGGCTTTACGTTGCTGGAGATGATGCTCATTTTGCTGCTGATCGGCGTCAGCGCGGGCATGGTGATGCTGGCCTTCCCCGCCTCGCGCGACGATAGCGCGGCGCAGGCGCTGGCGCGCTTTGAGGCGCAGCTGCGCTTTGTCCAGCAGCGAGGGCTGCAAACCGGCCAGTTTTTTGGCGCCTCGGTGCATCCCGATCGCTGGCAGTTTCTGGTCTTACAGCCCCGCGAAAGCAACGACCCGCCCCCGGTCGGCGACGACTGGAACGGCTATCGCTGGCTCCCCCTGCGCGCCGGACGCGTCGCCACCTCGGGCAGCGTCGCCGGGAACACGCTGCATCTCACTTTTCCGCAGGGCGAGGCCTGGACGCCGGGCGACAATCCCGATGTGCTGATCTTTCCCGGCGGTGAGATGACGCCGTTCCGGTTGACCGTCGGCGAGGGACCGGGTATCGCGTTTAATGCGCGCGGCGAAAGCCTGCCCGAACCGCAGGAGGCGCCATGAAAAAGCAGGCCGGTATGACGCTGATTGAAGTGATGGTCGCCCTGGCGGTCTTCGCCCTCGCCGGGCTGGCGGTGATGCAGGCCACGCTCCAGCAAACCCGCCAGCTGGGTCGTATGGAGGAGAAAACCCTGGCCGGCTGGCTGGCGGATAATCAGCTGGTGCAGCTCCGGCTGGAAAATCGCTGGCCCGCGCTGAGCTGGTCGGAAACTATGGTGCAGGCGGCGGGCGTCAGCTGGCACATTCGCTGGCAGGGGGTGGAGACCGACCTGCCGCAGCTGCGGGCGCTGGACGTTGAAGTCCGCCGCGCCAAAAGCGATAAAATGCCCGTCTCTTCGCTGCGCACCTACGTGACGCCGCCATGATCCAGCGCGCTCGCGGATTTACCCTCATCGAAATGCTGCTGGCGCTGGCTATCCTCGCCGCGCTCAGCGTCGCTGCGGTCACGGTGCTGCAAAACGTGATGCGCGCCGATACGCTCACCCGCGATAAGGGCGGGCGCATGCAGGCGTTACAGCTAACGTTCAGCCAGATGGCAGCGGACTTTAGCCAAATCATTCCCCGCCGCAGCCGCGACAGCGCGGGCCTCTTTTTTGCCGGACGTTTTCAGCTCGGCAGCGACGACTGGGCGATCGCCTTTAGCCGCAACGGCTGGCCCAATCCTTTGGGGATCCTGCCGCGCTCGGAAATTCAGAACGTCAGCTACCGCCTGCGCGGGGATCGGCTGGAGCGTCTGAGCTACGACCAGCAGGACCCGCTGCCCGGTAGTCTGCCCACGGTGACCGTTATGCAGCGCAACGTGCAGGCGTTTCGCCTGCGCTTTTACGCCAGCGGCCGCTGGCAGGATGAATGGCAGCAGACGCAGACGCTGCCGCAGGGGCTGGAAGTCACCCTGACGCTGGAGCAGTCCGGCGAGATCCGCCGGCTGTTTCTGCTTACGCCGGGAGGCAGCCAATGAATACCCGCCAGCGCGGCGTCGCCCTGCTTATGGTGCTGCTGATCCTCGCTCTGATGATGGTGCTGGCGAGCGCCATGACCGAACGCAGCGCGCGGATGTATCAGCAAACCGCCACTACCCTCGATAACCTGCAGGCTAAATGGTACGCGCTGGGGGCGGAAACCCTGGCGGCGGCGCTGCTGCAACGCGACGCGCTCGACTCGCCGAACCAGACCCATCTGGCGCAGAACTGGGCCCAGCGGGGGCGTCGATTTGCGGTCAATGATGGCGAGATCTACGCCACGATTACCGACGCTCAGGCCTGCTTCAACCTCAACGCCATTAACCAGCTCAGCGGCGACGAAAGCGTTGAAATCCCTTATCCCGCGCAGGTTTTTACCCGATTGCTGGAAAACCTCGGCAGCGAGCCGCTGCGCGCCTTACATCTGACCGCCGCCCTGCGCGACTGGGTGGATAGCGATCGCCAGGCGCTGCTGAACGGCGCGGAAGACGAAGTCTATATGGCGCAATCCCCCGGCTATCTGACCGGCAATCAGCCGCTGCAGGACGTCAGCGAACTGCGTCTGCTGGCCGGGATGGACGCCACGCTCTATCAGCGTCTGCTGCCCTACGTCTGCGCCCTGGCGGACGAGACGCTGCAGGTAAACGTCAATACCCTGCAGCCCGCTCAGGCCGCGCTGCTGGCGGCGCTCTTCCCCGCTGAACTCACCCTCGCCGAAGCCCGGCAGCTGCTGCAGGCCCGCGCGGCCACCGGCTGGAGCAGCGTCGCCGCCTTCCTGTCGCAGCCGCTATTACAAAAAACCGATACCGCCGCCGCGCGTCCGTGGCTGGCGGTGCACAGCGAGCGCTTTATCGCCACCTTCAGCGTGGTGATGGGCAGCGCCCGCTATCAGCAACGCAGTCTCCTGCAAAAGCAGGGGCGAACCTTCAGCGTCGTCCAGCGGCGCTACGGAATCTATTGGGTAGCCGATGAATAACCACCATACTTTTTCCGCCGCCGTGCTGATTATTCGCCTCAATCCCGATGCCGCGACGGCGATATGGCGGCTGGCCGCGCCGGGCGACGCGGCGCAGACTGGCGAGTGGCATCCTGACGCTGGCGACCCGACGCTCAGCCTGCTGGCGCAGCGTCATCCGGCCTGGGTGCTGGTGCCCGCCAGCGACTGCGCGTTTCATCGCGTTACCCTGCCCGCCGGCGCGCGCCGAAATGCGCAGCAGGCGCTGGCGTTTTTACTCGAAGAACAGCTGGCAACGGAGATCGAAGAAAGCCATTTTGCCCTGCTCCACCGGGATAAAAGCGACTGTGCCGTGGCGGTGGTCGGGCGGGAGAAGATGCGCGCATGGCAGGCCTGGTGCGAGGGGCTCGGACTGAACGTGCTGGCCCTGACGCCGGATGCCCTTGCCCTGCCGCAGAACCCGACCGGCTGGAGCGCCGTACGCTGCGGCGAACAGTGGCTGTTTCGCTGCGAGACGTGCAGCGGTATGGCGGTGGAAACCCCATGGCTCGACGAACTGCTGGTTCACTGGCCTGACCTCGCGCCCATCGCCTGCTACTCGCCACCGCCGGATATCGCCGCGCCGTGGCAGCCTCGCCCGGCGCAGGATTTGCTGGCGCTGGCGGCGAGCAACCCGCAGGCGCGCAAAATCTGCTTACGCCAGGGCAATTTTGCCGCGAAACGCCGGCCGCCGACGCCCCGACGCTGGCGGCCGGCGATTGTCGCAACCCTGGCGCTACTGCTGCTGTGGAGCGGAAATCGCCTCCACGACCATCTCGCCCTGGCGCGTCAGGCCGACGCCGCCGTGCAGGCCAGCCGTGATTTTTACCGCCAGTGGTTCAAAGCGGAAAAAAATCTCGTCAATCCACGCCTGCAAATGCAGCAGCATCTGCGCCGTCTGGAAAGCGTGAGCGCCCGGCCGGCGCTCATCTCACGGCTCGGCGCCCTGCAGCAAATCATCGCCGAAACGCCGGGCATTCGTCTGCGCGCCCTGAGCTTTGACGCCGCGCGCAACGCGCTGCAGCTGGAGATATCCGCCGTCTCATCGCAGGCTCTGGAGCAGTTCAGCCAGCGGACGCGGGCGGGGTTTCGCGTGCAGACCGGCGAGATGAAGCCGCGCGCCGACGGTATTGAAGGGCGTCTGACGCTGGAGGGGAACGATGGATAACCTGCTCGCCTTATGGCAACAGCGTACGCGCCGCGAACGGCATTTGCTGCTGGGGATGGGCGTCATGCTGCTTATTGGCCTGATTTATTACGCCTTCTGGCAGCCCTGGCAAAATCGCGAGGCGCAGTGGCGGCAAACGCTGGCCAGGGAGCAGTCCAGCCTGCGGTGGATGCGCCAGCAGACCCCGCTTCTCCAGCAGCTTAACCAGCGGAAACCTTCTGCCGCGCCGGAAGAACCCTCTACGGTGATTATGCGCGAAGCCGGCCGCCACGGTATCGCTATCGTTCGCCTGCAGCCGCAGGGCTCCCGCCTGAGCCTTACCGTGCAGCCCGCCGATTTCCAGGCGCTGATGGCATGGCTGGACGCGCTGGGGCAGGCGGGGATGACCACCGCCACCCTGGCGGTGACCGCCGTGGCGCAGCAGCCCGGTTGGGTGACGATTAATACGCTGGTGCTGGAGCGCAGCGATGAAAAATAAACTCACTATCGCCCTGCTGCTGGCGGCGGTCTATCTCTTCTGGCTGCTGTTTAGCGCGCCGGCGCGGCTGCTTACTCTGGCGCTACCGGACGGCGCGCGGCTCGGCGAAACCACGGGCACCCTGTGGCAAGGAGAAGCCCGTCAGGCCAGCTGGCGCGGTTTTGACATCGCCCATTTACGCTGGGAGTTTGGCTTTTCGTCGTGGCTTCCCGGCTGGCATATCGCGTTTAACGACCCCTCCGGCCTGCGCGGCCAGGCCTGGCTGCACGGTCTGAACGACGTTGTGGTGCGCGAGGGACGACTCGCGGCGCCGGCCCGGACGATCGGCCAGCGGTTAGCATCCGGCATACCGCTGGAGGCCCGCGGTCAGGTTGTGCTGACGCTGCCCGAGGCCCGCTTTAACGCCGGCGGTTGCCGACAGATGACCGCCGGCACCGTGCAGTGGCGGGACGCGGCTCTCAGCTCCCCCGCCGGGTCGCTCGAACTGGCCCAGGTCAACGGCAAACTAAGCTGTACCCCGGCGGGCGCGCTGGCTGTCGCCCTGACCCAGGACTCCCGTCAGCTTAGTCTCGCAGGACAGGGCGTTCTGACGCCCAACGGGCGCTATACGTTTAACGGTACGCTGCAGACCCGCCAGACGGCTCCGGCGCTGCTGACGCTGCTGCTCGCGCAAAACGGCCGCAAAGATGAGCAGGGGCGCACGCCGTGGCAGTGGCAGGGGCAGTGGCGCTCCGGGGAGAAAAAATAGAGATGGAAAATATCGCGCTGTTACCCGAGTTCGCCGCGCAATACCCGTCAATCTGGGGCGGCTTTTTATTCCTGTCCGGACTGGCGTTCGGCAGCTTTTTTAACGTCGTTATCCATCGTTTACCGCTGATGATGGAACGCGCAGAGGGGGTGAATCTCTGCCTCCCCGCGTCGTTCTGCCCGCAGTGCCGTCAGCCTATCGCCTGGCGGGACAATATCCCGCTGCTGAGCTTTTTATGGCTCAGGGGGCGCGCGCGCTGCTGCGGGCAGCCGATCTCGCGTCGCTATCCCCTGATGGAGCTGACGACCGGCGCGCTGTTTGTACTCGCGGGGTACCTGATGGCTCCGGGCATGCCGCTGCTGGGCGGGCTAATTTTCGTGTCCGTACTGCTGATCCTCGCCGCCATCGACGCGCAAACGCAGCTGCTGCCTGACAGGCTGACGCTGCCGCTGCTGTGGGCCGGGCTGCTGTTCAATCTTTCCGATACCTTCGCGCCGCTGGCGGAGGCGGTCATTGGCGCGATGGTCGGGTATTTGTCGCTGTGGTCGGTGTACTGGGTGTTCCGTCTGCTGACCGGTAAAGAGGCGCTGGGCTACGGCGATTTCAAGCTGCTGGCAGCGCTCGGCGCGTGGCTCGGCTGGCAGCCGCTGCCGCAGACGCTGCTGCTGGCTTCCGCCAGCGGTCTGGTCTGGATGCTGCTGCAGCGCCTGGTAACCCGTCGTTCGCTCGAACAACCTCTGGCCTTCGGCCCCTGGCTGGCGCTGGCGGGCGGCGGCATCTTTTTGTGGAGCCAGGTATAAAACATCCCCTGCTCGCGCTGCGCTTAGCAGGGCTACTGGCGGTACTGGTCCGGTAGCCCGGGGAAGGCGTTAACGCCGCAACCCGGGAAAACATCCCCTGCTCGCGCTGCGCTTAGCAGGGCTACGGGTGCTGTTGGTCCGGTAGCCCGGGTAAGGCGTTTACGCCGCAACCCGGGAAAACATCCCCTGCTCGCGCTACGCTTAGCGGGGCTACGGGTGCTGTTGGTCCGGTAGCCCGGGTAAGGCGTTTACGCCGCAACCCGGGCCCCCCCCCTGCTCGCGCTGCGCTTAGCAGGGCTACGGGCGGTACTGGTCCGGTAGCCCCGATAAGGCGTTTACGCCGCAACCCGGGAACTCTCCGGCTACGAATACTTTTTGGTGCGCCGGGTCGGGGCGGTATTGGCCGGATCGTCGGGCCAGACGTGCTTGGGATAGCGCCCTTTCATCTCTTTTTGCACCTCGCGGTAGCTCCCCTGCCAGAAGGCGCCTAAATCGCGGGTGATCTGCAGCGGGCGCTGCGCCGGCGAAAGCAGCTCCAGCACCAGCGGCACGCGCCCCTGGGCGATAGTCGGAGTGGTCGCCTCGCCAAACATCTCCTGCATCCGCACCGCCAGCGCCGGCGGGTTTTCATCGTGATAACGAATGGCGATGCGGCTACCGGTCGGCACCGTATAGTGCGTGGGCAGCTCGCTGTCCAGCTTCTGGCGCAGCGGCCACGGCAGCCAGTTTTGCAGCGCCTGACGCACGTCCAGCGCCTTCAGGGCGCGCAGCGAATGGACGCCCGCCATCTGCGGCAGCAGCCACTGTTCAAGCGAGGCCAGCAGCGACGCCTCGTCAACGGCCGGCCACGCCTCCTCCGGCAGCCACCGCGCCGCGCAGTGTAGCCGCAGACGCAGCTGCTCCGCCTCCGGCGTCCAGCTGAGCACGCTCAGTCCCTTCTCGCGGATCCCGTTGAGCATCGCCTGGTGCAGCTCCTCCTCCGACGGCTTCGCCAGCGGCTGGGTCTTAATCACCAGGCGTCCGATACAGGTGCGCCGCCAGGCCTTCAGCGTTCCTAACGCCTCATCCCACTCGACGATATCGGAACGCCGGGCCAGGGCCGGACACTGCTCAATCAACGCGTGAATATCGACCGGCAGCGCCAGCAGGATCCGCGCGTCCGGCGATGCGCTTCCCTGCAGCAGCAGCGGCGCAATCAACCATTCGTGGCGGCCCAGCGCATCGTCGGCGTCGAGCATCGCCCCCATCCCGTTAGCCAGCTGGTAGCGCCCCTCCTGGCCGCGACGATGGGCGATACGGTCGGCAAAAGCGGAGGCCAGCAGCGCCGCGATGCTGTCGGCATCGGGCTGACCGCCGCGAACCGCCAGCCTTTTCATCAGCTGCTGCGCCCGCTGCTGCCAGTTACCCTGCTGACGGGCAAACGCCGCGCTAAGATCGCTATTGCCGCCGCGCGGCGGCTCTTCAAGGATCGCCGCCAGTTTAGCCGCCGTGGCGGCGCTATCGGCATCCTCCGCCGCGGTCAGCATCGCCGCCAGGCGCGGATCGTTGCCCAACGCCGCCATTTTGCGCCCGTGCGCCGACAGCCGCTCGCCTTCCAGCGCAGAAAGGTCGGTGAGCAGACGCCGGGCCGCCGCCAGGTTGGTCGCAGGCGGCAGATCCAGCCAGCTGAGCTGGGCCGGGTCCTGGCATCCCCACTGCAGCAGCTCCAGCAGCAGCGACGACAGATCGCTTTGCAGAATTTCCGGGTCGCCCTGCGCCGCCGCGCGCTCGGCCTGCTCTTTAGCCAGCAGATGCAGGCAGATCCCCGGTTCCAGACGCCCGGCGCGTCCGGCGCGCTGGGTCATTGAGGCCTGGCTGATGCGCTGCGTCACCAGGCGAGTGAGCCCGGTGCGGGCGTCAAAGCGGGCGACGCGCTCCTGGGCGCTATCCACCACCAGCCGAATCCCCTCGATGGTCAGACTGGTCTCGGCGATATTGGTCGCCAGCACCACTTTGCGCATCCCGGCGGGCGCGGGCAGTATCGCCTTACGCTGCTCGCTCAGCGGCAGCGCGCCGTACAGGGGGCAAAGGATCACATCGCTCGCCACCCGCTCCGCCAGCCGCTCCTGAACGCGCTGAATCTCTCCCACCCCGGGCAGAAACAGCAGCATTGAGCCATTTTCGCTGCGCAGCAGCTCCGCGGCGGCCACCGCCACCGCCTCGTCAAAGCGCTGATGGGCCGGCAGCGGCAGAAAACGCCGCTCAACCGGAAACGCGCGCCCTTCGGAAACGATAACCGGCGCCTCCGGCAGCAGCCGCTGCAGGCGTTCATTGTCCAGCGTCGCCGACATAATCAGCAGTTTGAGATCGTCGCGCAGTCCCTGCTGAACGTCGAGCAGCAGCGCCAGCGCCAGATCCGCCTGCAGGCTGCGTTCGTGGAATTCATCGAGGATCGCCAGCCCCACGCCGCTCAGCTCCGGATCGCGCTGGATCATCCGCGTTAAAATACCTTCGGTCACCACTTCGAGGCGCGTGTTCGGCCCGACGCAGGTCTCCGCGCGCATGCGATAGCCCACGGTCTCGCCGGGCTTCTCTCCCAGCAGTTCCGCCAGCCGCTGCGCCACGTTACGCGCGGCCAGCCGCCGCGGCTCCAGCAGGATTATGCGTCCGTTGATGTTACCTTCGGCGAGGATTTGCAGCGGCAGCCAGGTGGATTTCCCGGCGCCGGTTGGCGCATTAAGCAGAACCTGCGGCGCATGCTGCAGGGCAGAGAGAAGTTCAGGGAGGACGGCGGCAACCGGCAATGAGGACACGAAACGCTCCGGAGGTTAACATTTGCGGGCAAGCATTGTAGCATCCCGGTAATTCATTACCGAGTCTCTATCATGTCCGAGCCGAAAAGGCTGTTTTTCGCCATTGAACTTCCCGGGGACGTTCAGCAGCAGATCGTGCACTGGCGCGCCGCCAGCTTTCCCGGCGATGCGGGTCGACCGGTGGCGGCGGCTAACCTCCATCTGACGCTGGCGTTTCTTGGCGAGGTGAGCGCGGACAAGCAGCGGGCGCTGTCAGCGATGGCCGGACGGATCCGCCAGCCGGGCTTTACCCTGACGCTTGACGATGCCGGGCAGTGGCTGCGTTCGCGGGTAGTGTGGCTGGGCACCCGTCAGCCGCCGCGCGGGGTGCTGCAATTAGCGAATATGCTGCGCGCCCAGGCCGCCCGCAGCGGCTGCTATCAGAGCCCGCAGCCGTTTCATCCGCATATCACCCTGCTGCGCGACGCGCGCCACGCGGTGCCGATTCCACCGCCCGGATTTAGCTGGGCGTTTGCGGTCAACGAATTTGTGCTCTACGAATCCAGCTTTAGCCGCGGGCGTACCCGCTATCAGGCGCTGGAACGTTATCCCTTCGACAAGGAAAGCTGATGCTGTTCACTCCTCCCCTGCAGTCCGCCACCCTGGTTAAACGTTACAAACGGTTTCTCGCCGACGTGGTCACCCCCGACGGCCGCGAGCTGACCCTGCACTGCCCCAACACCGGCGCCATGACCGGCTGCGCCGCGCCGGGCGATACCGTCTGGTATTCCACCTCAGATAATCCTAAGCGTAAATATGCCCACACGTGGGAATTAACTGAAACCGTAGAGGGCGCGACAATTTGTGTTAATACTCTACGTGCTAACACGTTGGCAAAAGAGGCGATTCTGGCAGGAAATATTCCCGAGCTTTTGGGCTATAACACGCTGAAAAGCGAAGTGAAGTATGGTGATGAAAGCAGCCGCATTGATATTCTGTTACAAGCAGATGACCAACAAAACTGCTATATTGAAGTGAAATCGGTTACGTTGGCGGAAAAGGAATACGGTTACTTCCCCGATGCGGTTACCGCACGCGGTCAGAAGCACCTGCGGGAGCTGATGAGCGTGGCGGCAGCGGGCGATCGGGCGGTGATTTTGTTCGCCGTGCTGCACTCGGCGATAGACCGTTTCTCACCCGCGCATCATATTGATGCCAGATACGCACAGCTATTGATTGAGGCGCAAAACAAGGGGGTGGAAATTCTCGCCTACAAGGCGGAACTTTCTACCGAGATGATGACTCTGAATAAGCCGATTACCGTGGTGTTAACCCCCGGTAAATAAACGGCTAAATAGTATTCGGGTCGCGAGCGCAAATACGCTTTTCCTCACAGGGTTGTCAAGTGTAACGTTTAGATAATTGCTATCCGGAAAAGCATCTGCTATTTATAGCGGCCTGATTTTTCCCCCAACACGGGGATCGATAGTGCGTGTTAAGGAGAAGCAACATGCAAGAAGGGCAAAACCGTAAAACATCGTCCCTGAGTATTCTCTCCATCGCTGGGGTGGAGCCGTACCAAGTGAAGCCGGGCGAAGAGTATATGAACGAAGCCCAGCTGGCGCACTTCAAGCGCATTCTTGAAGCGTGGCGTAATCAACTTAGGGATGAAGTGGATCGCACCGTAACGCATATGCAGGATGAAGCTGCTAACTTCCCGGATCCGGTAGACCGTGCCGCTCAGGAAGAAGAGTTCAGCCTGGAGCTGCGTAACCGCGACCGCGAACGTAAACTGATCAAAAAGATCGAGAAAACGCTGAAAAAAGTCGAAGACGAAGATTTCGGCTTCTGTGAATCCTGTGGCGTTGAGATTGGTATCCGTCGTCTGGAAGCGCGTCCGACCGCCGACCTGTGCATTGATTGCAAAACGCTGGCGGAAATTCGCGAAAAACAGATGGCAGGCTAATCACTTCGCTGACGCATCTCTGGCGGGAGCTTTCTCCCGCCCTGATGCTTTAGTCATACGATGACAGATTCCCACTACATCGGGCGCTTTGCCCCCTCACCTTCCGGCGAACTCCACTTCGGCTCATTGATTGCCGCGCTTGGCAGCTATCTGCAGGCTCGGGCACAGAACGGTATCTGGCGCGTGCGCATTGAAGATATCGATCCGCCGCGTGAAGTCCCCGGCGCCGCCGAGACTATTCTTCGTCAGTTAGAGCACTTCGGCCTGCACTGGGACGGAGAGGTACTCTGGCAGTCAAAACGCCACGAAGCCTATCGTGAGCGCCTGGCCTGGCTACGCGAGCAGGGCCTCTGCTACTACTGCACCTGCACCCGCGCGCGTATCCACGCTATTGGCGGCCTTTACGACGGCCACTGCCGGGATTTACGCCTCGGCGCGGAAAACGCCGCTCTGCGCCTGCGGCAAACGCGTCCGGTCCTTGAATTTTATGACCAGCTACGCGGTACGATCGTCGCCGACGAACCTCTGGCGCGTGAAGATTTTATTATCCACCGTCGCGATGGGCTGTTCGCCTATAATCTGGCGGTGGTGGTGGACGATCATTTTCAGGGCGTCAGCGAAATCGTCCGCGGCGCCGATCTTATCGAGCCGACGGTGCGGCAAATTTCGCTCTATCAGCATTTTGGCTGGCAGGCGCCGGACTATATCCATTTGCCGCTGGCCCTCAACGCGCAGGGCAATAAACTGTCGAAGCAAAACCACGCTCCGGCGTTATCTACAGGCGATCCGCGCCCGGAAATTGTGCGGGCGCTAACGTTTCTTAATCAGGATGTCATTCAGGAATGGCAGACGCTGAGCATTGAGGATTTACTCAAGTACGCGGTAGCGAACTGGCGGCCGGAGCAAATCCAGCATTCTCAAATGCGTTCTGCTGAGCTATGATTAGCCGCTATTTTTTTGTCCTGAAGTCCGTCTGACACTACGAGGTGTACCATTTTTACCCGAGTCGCTAATTTTTGCCGTAAGGTGCTAAGCCGTGAAGAGCGCGAGGCAGAAGCCGCCGTCGAACAACTACATATGACGGTTATCCCGCGCGAGCAGCATGCAATTTCCCGCAAAGATATCAGTGAAAATGCCCTCAAGGTCATGTACAGACTCAATAAGGCGGGCTACGAATCGTGGCTGGTCGGCGGCGGCGTACGCGATCTGCTGCTGGGCAAAAAACCCAAAGATTTTGACGTCACCACCAACGCCACGCCGGAGCAGGTGCGTAAGCTGTTCCGCAACTGCCGTCTGGTCGGCCGTCGCTTCCGCCTGGCGCACGTAATGTTCGGGCCGGAAATTATCGAAGTCGCGACCTTCCGCGGCCACCATGAAGGCCACACCACCGATCGCGTCACCTCCCAGCGCGGCCAGAACGGCATGCTGCTGCGCGACAACATCTTCGGTTCGATTGAAGAAGACGCCCAGCGTCGCGACTTTACCATCAACAGCCTCTATTACAGCGTGGCGGATTTCACCGTCCGCGACTACGTCGGCGGCATGAAAGATCTGCAGGATGGCGTCATCCGGCTGATCGGCGATCCGGAAACCCGCTATCGCGAAGATCCGGTGCGCATGCTGCGCGCGGTGCGTTTTGCGGCGAAGCTCGGCATGAGCATCAGCGAAGAGACCGCCGAGCCGATCCCACGCCTGGCGACGCTGCTGCACGATGTGCCGCCGGCGCGCCTGTTTGAAGAGGTGTTAAAGCTGCTGCAGGCCGGCGACGGCTATCAAACCTATCTCCTGCTGCGCGAATATAATCTGTTCCAGCCGCTGTTCCCGACCATTACCCGCTACTTCACCGAGCGCGGCGATAGTCCGATGGAGCGCATCATCAGCCAGGTGCTGAAGAATACCGATAACCGCATTCGCAACGATATGCGCGTTAACCCGGCGTTCCTGTTCGCGGTAATGTTCTGGTATCCGCTGCTGGAAACGGCGCAGAAAATCGCCCAGGAAAGCGGGCTGGCCTACTACGACGCCTTCGCGCTGGCGATGAACGACGTGCTGGACGAAGCCTGCCGCACGCTGGCGATCCCGAAACGCATCACTACTCTGGTGCGCGATATCTGGCAGCTTCAGCTGCGGATGTCCCGCCGTCAGGGCAAACGCGCGTGGAAGCTGATGGAGCATCCCAAATTCCGCGCCGCCTACGATCTGCTGGAGCTGCGCGCCGGCGCCGAAAACAGCAGCGAACTGCAGCGTCTGACCAAATGGTGGGGCGAGTTCCAGGTCGCCGCGCCGCCGGATCAGAAAGATATGCTGGATGATTTAGGCGACGATCCGGCTCCGCGCCGCCGCCACCGTCGTCCGCGTAAACGTGCGCCGCGCCGCGAAGGCAGCGCATGACGCTCGCTTATATCGCTATCGGCAGCAATCTGGCCTCGCCGCTGGAGCAGGTCAACGCTGCCGTTAACGCGCTGGCGGAGATACCGGACAGCCGGGTGATAAGCGTTTCCTCTTTCTACCGTACGCCGCCGCTGGGGCCGCAGGATCAGCCTGACTACCTCAACGCCGCCGTGGCGCTGGAGACGTCTCTCGCCCCAGAGGCGCTGCTCGACCACACTCAGCGCATTGAGCTGCAGCAGGGCCGCACGCGTAAAGCTGAACGCTGGGGACCGCGCACGCTGGACCTCGACATCATGCTGTTCGGCAATGAGGTGATTAACACCCCGCGGCTGACCGTGCCGCACTACGATATGCAAAACCGCGGCTTTATGCTGTGGCCGCTGTTTGAAATCGCCCCTGAGCTATGTTTCCCCGACGGTTTGGCATTGCGCGACGTGCTGGCCAATCTCGGCGCGGAAAAACCCGCGAGCTGGTAATACCCCTTCATTTTTTAGCAATTACGGCGATCGTGGTAATCGGTTGCCTAAAACCATTGCCCCCCTGAATGCGGCTGCTAGAATGCCGGTTAAAATGACTTTCATCATCAGGAAACGTTATGAAACCGACCACTATCGCCCTGCTGCAGAAATGCAAACAGGAGAAGAAACGCTTCGCCACTATCACCGCCTATGACTACAGCTTTGCAAAGCTGTTTGCCGATGAGGGTATCAACGTGATGCTGGTCGGCGATTCGCTGGGCATGACGGTGCAGGGCCACGACTCCACCCTGCCGGTGACCGTAGAAGACATTGCCTATCACACGCGCGCGGTGCGCCGCGGAGCGCCCAACTGTCTGCTGCTCGCCGATCTGCCGTTTATGGCTTACGCCACGCCGGAACAGACCTTCGAGAACGCCGCCATCGTGATGCGCGCGGGGGCCAATATGGTCAAAATCGAGGGCGGCGCATGGCTGGCGGATACGGTGAAAATGCTTGCCGAGCGCGCGGTGCCGGTGTGCGGGCACCTCGGTCTGACGCCCCAGTCGGTGAACGTCTTCGGCGGCTATAAAATTCAGGGCCGCGGCGATGCCGGGCAAGTTCTGCTGGATGATGCGCTGGCGCTAGAAGCGGCGGGCGCACAGCTGCTGGTGCTGGAGTGCGTACCGGTCGAGCTGGCGAAACGCGTCACCGAGGCGTTAACCATTCCGGTGATCGGCATCGGCGCGGGCAACGTCACCGACGGGCAAATCCTCGTCATGCATGACGCATTCGGCATCACCGGCGGCCATATTCCCAAATTTGCCAAAAATTTCCTGAGCACAGCGGGCGACATGCGCGCCGCGGTACGGCAATATGTTGCCGAAGTGGAGTCCGGCGTCTATCCGGGCGAAGAACACAGTTTCCATTAAGGAGTGTTGTTGTGCTGATTATTGAAACCCTGCCGCTGCTGCGCCAGCATATCCGTCGTTTACGCCAGGAAGGCAAGCGCATTGCGCTGGTTCCCACCATGGGCAACCTGCACGATGGTCATATGAAGCTGGTTGATACCGCCAAAGCCAGCGCGGATGTGGTGGTGGCCAGTATCTTCGTCAACCCCATGCAGTTCGACCGCGCCGAGGATCTGGCGCGCTACCCGCGTACCCTGCAGGACGATTGCGAAAAGCTGAACAAGCGTAAGGTCGATTTTGTCTTTGCCCCTGCCGCGGCGGAAATCTATCCGCACGGCATCGAAAATCAGACTTACGTGGATGTTCCGGGGCTGTCGACGATGCTCGAGGGCGCCAGTCGTCCAGGCCACTTCCGCGGCGTTTCCACTATCGTCAGCAAGCTGTTCAACCTGATCCAGCCGGACGTCGCCTGCTTCGGCGAAAAAGACTTCCAGCAGTTGGCGCTGATCCGCAAAATGGTGGCCGATATGGGCTACGACATCGAGATTATCGGCGTGCCGATTATGCGCGCGAAAGATGGGCTGGCGCTCAGTTCGCGCAACGGCTATCTCAGCGCAGACCAGCGCAAAGTTGCGCCGGGGCTGTATAAGGTGATGAATGGCGCGGCGGAGAAGCTGGCGGCCGGCGAGCGCAATCTTGACGAGATTATCGCGATTGCCGCGCAGGAGCTGAACGAAAAAGGCTTCCGCGCCGATGATATCCAGATCCGCGATGCCGACACGCTGCTCGACCTGACGGAAAACAGCCAGCGCGCGGTGATCCTGATGGCGGCATGGCTCGGCGAAGCGCGTTTGATCGACAACCAGATAGTGGCGCTCGTTCGGTAGACACGGGTTAAAAATCGGGCAATACTGCCTGGAATTTCCTCAAGGCGGGCGTCACGTCCGCTTTGTTATCGTTAAGCTTTAAAGGTAGACGTTATGATTCGTAATATGCTGCAGGGCAAACTCCACCGCGTAAAAGTCACGCAGGCCGACCTGCACTATGAAGGCTCCTGCGCTATTGATCAGGATTTCCTGGATGCGTCCGGCATCCTTGAAAACGAGGCTATTCATATCTGGAATGTGACCAACGGTAATCGTTTCTCCACCTACGCCATCGCCGCGGAGCGCGGTTCGCGAATTATCTCCGTGAACGGCGCGGCGGCACACTGTGCGAGCGTCGGCGATATTCTGATTATCGCCAGCTTCGTCACCATGCCTGACGAAGAAGCCCGCACCTGGCAGCCGAAAGTGGCCTATTTCGAAGGCGAAAACGAAATGAAGCGCCAGGCCAAAGCTATTCCGGTGCAGGTTGCCTGATCTACCCCTGCGGCTGGTTGCTTATCAGCCGCGACATTGTCTCCAGCGAATCCGTTCTTAATATATACAGCCTTTTCAACAAGAACGGATTATCGCCCGGCTTTACCTTCCCTCTCACCGTAGTCACCGCCAGATGAAAACCGGCGTCGTTGGCGGCCTGGACCGCCTTAGCGTTATAGCCGCCAAACGGATAAGAGAGATACAGTACGTGGGGGTTAAACTGCGCCAGCGCCCGCCGCGAATGCGCAAAATCAAACAGAATATTGTGATAGCTGCGGCTGAGGAGGATCGGATGACGTTCAGCATCAACCCGATGCAGGAAGTGGGTATGCGACTGCACGTCAAAGACGTCCTGGATCTGTTTTAGCTCGGAAATACTCATAAACTGCAGCGATTTCGGCGCCCATTTCTGCGGATGGCGCTTGATGCGCGACGAGATAATAAACGCCGTGGCGTGAAAGCCATACTGTTTGAGAATCGGGTAGGCATAGCGGTTGACCGACTTCAGCCCATCGTCAAAGGTGATCGCCACCGCACGCGCCGGAAGATTCACTTTATTACGCAGATAGCCTTCCAGTTGATACATGCTGAGCGTGGTGTAGCCCTGGTCGCGTAGCCAGGTCATCTGATTGCTGAAGGCGCGCACGGAAGTCGTCGTTGAGGTATGGCGAAAGCGGGTATTTTCTTCATCACGCAGGATATGGTGATAAGTCAGTACTGGGATGCCGTTATCTTCTTGCGCATCCAGACTGCTCACCCACGCCAGGCGGTTGCCGATACGAATCTGAAACCAGGTTTGATTAAGCCGATCTTTGAGTTTGCTGATAATCGGATAACGCAAATTATTCGCCAGGGTGCCAAATGGCGCGCTGCCCACGGCGGGGGCATCATAGATTGGCGTATCTTTCCAGGTAATGAGATTTTGGTTGCTTAGAGGCTTATGCAGATCGCCAAGGCTATCCTCCACCCGCTGCTTACCCTGTACCGGCCCCAGGTGGCCTTTATCGATAAAGCCGGTCGCAAAGCCAAAATTAAACTCATAGTAATCCGCCGCCGTCGGTACTACCGCCAGAATTTGCCCTGCCCGCACGTTGCCGACGCTCACCACCTGATTGCCAACCTGCGCCCAGATATCCGCATCTTCGGTCGTTTGCATATAACGTGCCGGCACACCCTGCTGGCTTAACAGGCTGGCAGAGGCGCTTAGCGCCGTGAACAGGAGGAGTAAAGCAAGAATTCGGGCAAACATGCGCATCGAGCCGGTAGACAAGAACTGCCGTCATTGTAACAAAAGCCTCATCAATACCAACGCTTAATTCCCGTACGGCTCATGCAGTAGTCGAAAAGGTGGATTTTTTTGCTGCTGATGCCAGAGGCTGCTCACCGCCGGGCCTCCGGCGCTGACAATGGCGTGTCGGAAGGCTTCGCTGCTCAGGTTCTGGCGCAGCAAATACATGCTTTCCAGTAATGGATAGTCGATCCCGGAAATCACTTCACAGTGGGTGTGCTTATGGCTCAGCAGCGCCGCCACGCGATAAGGCGCCGCGCCGGTATTATCGGTCAGAAAAATGACCCCGTCTCCACCGTCCGTCTCATGCAGCGCGTCGCACAACATGCGGCTCAGCATATTGCTGCTGAGATTACGCCAGTAGTTGACCGCCCGACACTGCGTCAGCGGCCCAAACTTTTTCTCCAGACGATCCAGCATCTCCTGCGCCAGTTCGTCATGACAGGTAATCACCCAACCTAACATCGCCCACCTCCTTAGCAGGCAAACAATGTAGCAAGGGAAGAGATGAATATCGGTGATGACAATCAAAATTGTTTGCCGGCGCTTCGCTGAACGGGGCAGCGAAGCGCCGTGGTTGACTAAATTAGCTGCGAAGCCCGCGTCCGCGCTGGATCAGATACCAGCACAAGAGATAAAACGCGACGATAAACACCACCAGCACGCCGAAGGTGGTGGCGAGCGGAACATCGTTAATGCCGAGGAAACCGTAGCGGAAACCGCTGATCATGTAGACGATCGGGTTCAGATGCGACAGCCCTTGCCAGAACGGCGGCAGCAGGGTCAGCGAATAAAAAACCCCGCCGAGATAGGTCAGCGGCGTCAGCACGAAGGTCGGAATAAGGCTAATATCGTCAAAGGTTTTGGCAAACACCGCATTCAGCAGACCGGCCAGCGAAAATAGCACGGCGGTCAGCACCAGGGTCAGGGCGACGAATATCCATGAGTGAACCTGGAACGGTACGAAAAACAGCGAAATCGCCGTCACCAGAATCCCGACGCACAGACCGCGGGCAACGCCGCCGCCCACATAGCCGGCGATAACCACGTGGGTGGGAACCGGCGCGACCAGCAGTTCTTCAATATTGCGCTGAAATTTCGCGCTGAAGAACGAGGACGCCACGTTGGCGTAGGCGTTGGTGATCACCGCCATCATAATCAGGCCCGGCACGATAAACTGCATATAGGTGAAACCGTGCATTTCACCGATCCGCGAGCCGATCAGATTGCCGAAAATAACAAAGTAGAGGGTCATGGTTATGACCGGCGGCACCAGCGTCTGGATCCAGATACGCATAAAGCGGTGGATCTCTTTGGTCCAGATGCTTTTCAGCGCGACCCAATAAAGCTGCATCATGCTGATTCTCCTTTCCGGTCATGGACCAGCGTGACAAACAGCTCTTCCAGACGGTTAGCTTTGTTACGCATACTTAATACCTGTACGCCCTGCGCGCTTAACTGAGTAAATACGCTGTTAATCCCCTGCTCACGCAGCACCTCAACCTCCAGCGTCGACGTATCAACCAGACGATACTGATAGCCTTCCAGTACCGGTAATGGACTCTTAGGTGCCAGATCGAGAATAAAGGTTTCCGATTTCAGTTTGGAAAGCAGCGACTTCATCGAGGTGTTTTCCACCAGCTCACCGTTCTGAATAATGCCAATATTGCGACACAGCATCTCGGCCTCTTCCAGATAGTGGGTAGTGAGGATAATCGTCGTGCCTTTATCGTTGAGATCTTTCAGGAAGCCCCACATCGAACGACGCAGCTCGATATCCACTCCCGCCGTGGGTTCATCAAGAATCAGCAGCTTCGGCTCGTGCATCAACGCGCGGGCAATCATCAGGCGACGCTTCATGCCGCCGGAGAGCATCCGCGCGCGTTCGTTGCGTTTTTCCCAAAGATCGAGCTGTTTAAGGTACTTTTCGCTACGGGCGATCGCTTCTTTGCGCTCGACGCCGTAGTAGCCCGCCTGGTGAATCACAATCTGCTGCACGGTTTCGAACGGGTTAAAGTTGAACTCCTGCGGCACCAGGCCGAGCTGGCGCTTGGCGTTCACCACATCCTTTTGCAGGTCATAGCCAAACACGTTGACCTCGCCGGAGGTTTTATTCACCAGCGAACTGATAATGCCGATAGTGGTGGATTTTCCCGCGCCGTTTGGCCCCAGGAGCGCGTAAAAATCGCCCGCCTCAACCTGCAGATCGATTCCGCGCAGCGCCTGAACCCCGCCGGGGTAGGTTTTTTTAAGCTGTTTTAATTCCAGAGCAATGGTCATTAAATGTCTCTTCTCGTGTCGTGACACGCGATGGGTTGTTTTAAAAAATGTGAGGTTAACCTATATTAGCGCAACGCACTTACTTGGTTACAGGCCCGTAAACATCCATGAACGATATAGATACACTCATCAGCAACAATGCACTATGGTCAAAAATGCTGGTGGAGGAAGACCCCGGTTTCTTTGAGAAACTGGCACAGGCGCAGAAGCCGCGCTTTCTGTGGATTGGATGTTCAGATAGCCGCGTCCCCGCTGAACGTTTGACCGGCCTGGAACCTGGCGAGCTGTTTGTACACCGTAACGTCGCCAACCTGGTGATTCATACCGATCTGAACTGTCTTTCCGTCGTGCAGTACGCGGTCGACGTACTGGAAGTTGAACACATCATCATCTGCGGCCACTACGGCTGCGGCGGCGTGCAGGCGGCGATTGAAAATACCGAGCTTGGCCTTATCGACAACTGGCTGCTGCATATTCGCGATATCTGGTTTAAGCACAGCTCGCTGCTGGGGGAAATGCCCGAAGAGCGCCGCCTTGATACGCTGTGTGAATTGAATGTGATGGAGCAGGTTTACAACCTTGGCCATTCAACGATTATGCAGTCGGCGTGGAAGCGTGGACAGAAGGTGACAATTCACGGCTGGGCCTACGGCATTCACGATGGCATGTTACGCGATCTGGACGTGACCGCCGTCAGCCGCGAAACGCTGGAGCAGCGCTATCGCCAGGGCATTTCCAACCTTAAAAGCAAGCACGTCAATCACAGATAATTCACGCGCCCCTCTTAACTATCCCGGATAAGCCGGGATAGACACTCCGCATTACTCGTCCAGCAGCGTCACTTTGCCGATATACGGCAGGTGGCGATAGCGCTGAGCATAGTCGATACCGTACCCCACCACGAACTCGTCCGGGATCGCAAAACCGACAAACTCAACCGGCACCTTCACTTCGCGGCGGCTTGGCTTATCGAGCAGCGTACAAATCGCCAGCGATTTTGGTTCACGCAGGCTAAGGATTTCACGCACTTTTGACAGCGTATTGCCAGAGTCGATGATGTCTTCCACGATCAGCACATCTTTACCGCGGATATCTTCATCCAGGTCTTTGAGGATTTTGACGTCACGGGTGGTGGACATGCCGCTGCCGTAGCTCGAGGCGGTCATGAAATCCACTTCATGGGGTACCTGAACCTCACGGCACAGGTCGGCCATAAACATAAATGAACCGCGTAATAGCCCCACCAGCACCATTTCGCTGCCGCTATCTTTGTAATGTTCATTAATTTGACGACCGAGCTCAGCGATACGGGCTTTGATCTCAGTTTCCGGGATCATCACTTCTACAGTATGTTTCATAAAACTAACCATTTGATTCTTAATGTAAATCATCAAAGCCGCTGCGATTGCACCGACGTTGACCGGCAAGCCACGCAGTATACCAGTAAAAAGAAATATGCGATGCAGTGATTAATAAAGCCCATTTTGTGATTCCGATCACACTTGTTAAATCCTATAATTAATTGCAGTTAAAAAATTAACAAACAAACGAGTGTCCTTCTATGGCAGAAACAAAATCTCAACAATCACGGCTACTCGTGACGCTGACGGCTCTTTTTGCAGCGTTCTGTGGCCTGTATCTTTTAGCGGGCGGGGCCTGGCTGGTCGCTCTTGGCGGCTCATGGTACTACCCTGTCGCAGGCCTGGTCATGCTTGGCGTCACCGTCATGCTGTTCCGCGGAAAGCGTTCTGCGCTTTGGCTGTACGCCGCGCTGCTGCTTGCCACTATGATCTGGGGCGTATGGGAAGTTGGTTTCGACTTCTGGGCGCTGACCCCGCGTAGCGACATTCTGGTCTTCTTCGGCATCTGGCTTATCCTGCCGTTTGTCTGGCGCCGCCTGCCGATTCCCTCCTCTGGCGCGGTTGCCGGGCTGGTTGTCGCCCTGCTGATTAGCGGCGGTATCCTGACCTGGGCCGGCTTCAACGACCCGCAGGAAGTCAACGGTACGCTGAGCGCTGATGCAACGCCAGCGGCCCCCATCTCCGACGTAGCCGATGGTGACTGGTCGGCGTATGGCCGCAATCAGGAAGGCCAGCGCTACTCGCCGCTGAAGCAGATCAACGCCGATAACGTGAAGAACCTGAAAGAAGCTTGGGTCTTCCGTACGGGCGATCTCAAGCAGCCTAACGATCCGGGTGAAATCACCAATGAAGTCACGCCGATTAAAGTGGGCGACACGCTTTATCTGTGTACCGCTCATCAGCGCCTGTTCGCGCTTGACGCGGCCACCGGTAAAGAAAAGTGGCATTTCGATCCGCAGCTCAACGCTGACCCCTCTTTCCAGCACGTGACCTGTCGCGGCGTTTCATATCATGAAGCCAAAGCGGATAACGCGCCGGCGGATGTGGTTGCCGACTGCCCGCGTCGGATCATTCTTCCGGTCAACGATGGTCGTCTGTTCGCCCTCAATGCCGAAACCGGTAAGCTGTGTGAGTCCTTTGCTAATAAAGGCATTCTCAATCTGCAAACCAACATGCCTGTCACTACGCCGGGTATGTATGAACCAACATCACCGCCGATTATTACCGACAAAACTATCGTCATTGCCGGCGCCGTGACCGATAACTTCTCCACCCGCGAGCCGTCGGGCGTTATCCGCGGCTTTGATGTGAATACCGGTAAACTGCTGTGGGCCTTTGACCCGGGCGCGAAAGATCCCAACGCGATTCCTGATGATGAACATCATTTCACGCTGAATTCACCAAACTCCTGGGCGCCTGCGGCCTATGACGCGAAGCTGGATCTGGTCTACCTGCCTATGGGCGTAACCACCCCGGATATCTGGGGCGGCAACCGTACGCCTGAACAAGAGCGCTATGCCAGCTCCATCGTGGCGCTGAACGCGACGACCGGTAAACTGGCGTGGAGCTACCAGACCGTTCACCACGATCTGTGGGATATGGATATGCCGTCGCAGCCGACGCTGGCGGATATCGACGTCAACGGTAAAACCGTGCCGGTGATTTACGCTCCGGCAAAAACCGGTAATATTTTTGTCCTCGATCGCCGCAACGGTGAACTGGTTGTCCCGGCGCCGGAAAAACCGGTTCCGCAAGGGGCGGCGAAAGGTGACTACGTCGCGAAAACTCAGCCGTTCTCCGACCTGAGCTTCCGTCCGAAGAAAGACCTGACCGGCGCGGACATGTGGGGCGCCACCATGTTCGACCAGCTGGTGTGCCGCGTTATCTTCCATCAGCTGCGCTACGAAGGGATTTTCACCCCGCCGTCAGAACAAGGCACGCTGGTATTCCCGGGTAACCTGGGGATGTTCGAATGGGGCGGCATCTCCGTCGATCCGAACCGCCAGGTGGCGATTGCTAACCCAATGGCGCTGCCGTTTGTCTCAAAACTGATCCCTCGCGGCCCAGGTAACCCGATGGAGCAGCCAAAAGACGCCAAGGGTTCCGGTACCGAAGCCGGTATTCAGCCACAGTACGGTGTCCCTTACGGCGTTACGCTTAATCCGTTCCTGTCACCGTTTGGTCTGCCCTGCAAACAGCCAGCCTGGGGCTATATCTCCGCGCTGGATCTGAAAACCAACGAAGTGGTGTGGAAAAAACGTATCGGTACGCCGCAGGATAGCCTGCCGTTCCCGATGCCGATTAAGCTCCCGTTCACAATGGGTATGCCGATGCTGGGCGGTCCAATTTCGACGGCCGGCAATGTGCTGTTTATCGGCGCGACCGCGGATAACTACCTGCGCGCGTACAATATGAGCAACGGTGAAAAATTATGGCAGGCACGTCTGCCGGCGGGCGGCCAGGCGACGCCGATGACCTATGAAGTGAATGGCAAGCAGTACGTTGTCATCTCTGCGGGCGGTCACGGTTCGTTTGGCACGAAGATGGGCGACTATATCGTCGCTTATGCTTTACCGGACGACGCGAAGTAAAAAACAGAAGGCCCGGTTTCCGGGCCTTCTCCCTATGGTACATCTCTCTCTTTTCTATCGAAGCAAGTCACACGCCCCGCCCTTAGACGGGAAGCGAATTCTACACCGTAAATCCCAGCATCATTCCCGTATCTTCATGCTCCAGCAGATGGCAGTGCGCCATATAGGCATGTTCTTTCGGCGCATCGTGATCAAATTTCACCAGTACTTCACTGACATCGCCTTCAACCCTGACGGTATCTTTCCAGCCGCTCCTGTGGGGTGCCGGCGCTTTACCGTTTTCGGACAAAATACGGAACTGAGTGCCGTGAATATGGAACGGATGCAGCATCATGTCGCCTTTGCCAGAAATCACCCACCGCTCATACTGCCCTTTCGCCGCCGCAAACAGGGGAACATTCATATCAAAGGCTTTACCGTTGATCCGATTCGCATTATGGAAATCAAACTTCTTATTACCGTGCTTCATCTGCGCCGTGCCGCCATGATTCATGCTTCCCATGTCACCGTGGTTCATATTGTTCATATTCCCCATCTCTCCGTGATTCATCATCATGCCATGGTCCATGCCGGACATGGCCTGGTCGCCATATTTTTGCATCAGCGCCTGCATGCCCATCATATCGAGCATCGGATCCATCGAGAGCTGCAAAGTACGCTGAGTCAGGCCCTGAAGCGAGGGCAGCGCTGGCATAGCGGCCAGCACATCCGGCAGCTTACCGGAAGCCTGGATAGTCAGCGGCTGCACGCGTAACACTGGCTGCGGCCGATCAAACGGAGCGATCGCCATCCCCATCTGGTTGACCGGGAGCGTAATTAAATCGAAGGGCTTCCCGTCAGTGGTATCTACCAGCACTTCGAAACGCTCGCCCATCAGCACCGGCAGCGCGTTAACTTTCACCGGCTCAGCCAGGAGACCACCATCGCTTGCCACGACGTACATGGGCCGCTTATCGCTGGTGGCGAAATTCAAAGAACGCGCATTACAGCCGTTCAGCAGACGTAAACGTAGCCAGCCGCGAGGCGCAGCGTGCTCCGGGTACAGCGCGCCGTTAGTGAGCAGCGTATCGCCAAACCAGCCCACGGCTGCGCTCATAATATCGAGCTGATAATCAATCTCTCCCGCTGAGGTGAATTTTTTATCCTGCACAATCACCGGGACATCATCAATTCCCCACTGCTTTGGCAGGAGCAGCTTTTCGCTTTCTGCATCAGAAATCAGCACCAGCCCTGCCAGCCCCATCGCGACCTGTCTGCCGGTTTTACCATGCTGATGGGGATGGAACCAGCAGGTCGCCGCCCGCTGCGTTGGGGTAAAGGTCACCGTGCGGGAGCCTCCGGCGGCAATCACGCCCTGGGGACCGCCGTCCACGGCGCCGGGAACCTCCAGACCGTGCCAGTGCACGGTGGTCTCCTCCGCCAGACGGTTATGAATGTCGATGGTCGCCTCCTCACCCTGCTTAAGCTGTAGGGCCGGGCCCAGCAGATTGCCGTTATAGCCCCAGGTGGTCGCCAGATGAGGGCCGAACTGCGTTTTTCCAGCCTGAATGATTAACGAGATGCGATTACGCGCGTCGGCGGTAAGCAGTTCGGGTACAGGCAAAGATGGGCGGCTGGCGGCAAAAACCGAGCGGCTCCATAGCGGCAATGCGCTGGCCACGCTGACCGCAGCGGTTAGTTTAAGAAACTCACGACGTTGCATTTTCACATCCTTTTTATTCTGCTGGTGAATAATTGAGCTTAAACCCTCCCCCAACAGGAAGGTCAAGCAGAAGAGTAAGAATAAAGCTCGGCGCACTGTAATGAAGTGTGCTAACTTTGTTTGTCCGTGATTCAATGGTAGAAAAAATGAAGACGCTTTTCAGAACAATAGTGCTTGGCAGCCTGCTGACTCTCTCCGCCAATAGCTATGCATTAAGCGAGTCCGAAGCGGAAGATATGGCTGATTTAACGGCAGTATTCGTCTTCCTGAAGAACGACTGCGGTTATCAAAATCTGCCTAACGCGCAGATTCGCCGTGCCCTGGTCTTTTTTGCTCAGCAGAATCAATGGGATTTAAGCAATTACGACAGCTTCAATATGAAAGCGCTCGGCGAAGATAGCTACCGGGACCTTAGCGGAATCCAGATTCCCACCACTAAAAAATGCAAAGCGCTGGCCCGCGATTCGCTTAGCCTGCTCGCTTACGTGAAATAACCCCCTTCATTTCATAATACGGTAGCCGTGCGAATACGGCTATGACGCCGCATAATAATAGCAATTCAATTAACAACAGCACTTAATTTATATCTCAATTCATAGAATTCAATGATAATTCATTAAGCATTCAACATATTAATATATACCCTAAATAATTAGAGTTACTTGAAGGCGGCAAGGGGTAAGCGAGCGTAGCCAACGCATAAGCAGCGTGAAATATGACGGGTATAACTAATATTAAAAGTACGCCATCAAAAATCATAAACTCTATTATTGCATTCTTCTTTTTCGCACACTATTATCGCCCGATAACACCTCTTTTTATCAATGGAATGAAACCTTGAACAGATCCTTATTTACAAGCATAGCCCCTCTGGCCCTCATTTTATTAGCGGGTTGTAATTCAATACAACCCAGGCAATCCGCCGGATTAGTGAAACCCTTATCTGAGTCGACATTAAGCCAACAGCAAACCGAACAGCAGAGAATCGCCGATAAGCAAGCGCGTTTAGACACTTGCCGTAAAGCGCTGGAGTCGCTGAAAGAAGTGAACCCCAAACAGGCGGACAAACTCGGCAATGAGTTCACTGCCCTGCTTAGCGCGGCATCACAATATAATTCTGTGCGCAGTAAAGTGGCAGAACCGACAAAACAGGGGATCGATTCGATGTACCAGTTCAAATCAATCAAGCTGTGCGCTGATATTGAAAAGGAACTGATCGATAGCCTTGTTAAACGTGGTGAAAATGTTCAGCCATGAACGGGAAAATAGCCAAAAACTTCAATCCGGTATCGCTGGCAGCAGTTTTTGTGCTGGCGCTATCGCCGGATGCCTATGCGGAAAAAGACGCCCTTATCAGCGTCACGGCGAGCTCAAATAGCGATGCCTCAGGCCCGGCATTTTTAAATTATGCTAAAGAGCATCAGGCGAAAAAAATCAGCGAGCCGGTAAAGCCCGTTGAGGAGAAAAGCAATAATACAAAAACAACGAATAAAAAAACCGTCCTGAATACCCATGAAGTTTCCCGTCAGGCTGCAATCATTGCTCAAAAAGATAAACTCATCCGCCAACTTCGGCAGCAGCTTGATGCGAAGCCGGCCACGGTGAACGCCGAAGCAGACAACCAAAAAGCGCTGAAAGATAAAATTCAGCTGCTTGAGAAAAAGTTAGCGACTGCCGTAGCCGAAAAACAACAATTAATAGATAACGCGCTATCCGCCGCGGCTGAAATAAAACAGATCGAGGGCCAGCGTAATGCCACAGAAAATAAAACGCTGCAGCAGGAAAAAAGAGTGGCATTAGTAGAATCCGCGAAACAAAAAGTTGAGCTTCAGCTGGCTGAGGCAACCGCCGAAAAGCAATCCCTGCAGCAGAAGCTCGCGGCGCTGGAAACAGAAAAGCAAGATACGCTCTTAAAGCTGGCGGCGGCCGCAGCGGAGAAACAAGCGCTCACCGGTAAGTTCACGACAGAGGCGAAAGAGAGGCAAGCTCTCGCAACAAGGCTCGCTGCTGCAGAGGCAGCTCAGCAGGAAATGCTAACAAAACTCGCCGCGGCTGACGCCGCACAGCGGGCGCTGCAAACGAAACTGGATGCGTCTCAAACCGAGCAGAAAGCAGCGATAGCGAAGCTCAACGCCAGTGAAGCGGAAAAAACAGATTTAACGACAAAGCTGGCGGCCGCGGCAGTAGAAAAACAGGCGCTCACGGCTAAACTGGACGCCGTTATCATCAGTACGCCGCAGACGTCCCTTCAGGCGGATGCTGGCCGTCAGCAGGCCGGTCAGGACAACGCCCTACAGCAGGCCAGCGCCGATGAAATTACCCGGCTAAAGGCCAGGCTTGCTGACGCCGAGGCGAAAAAGCCGCTGGCTATCGACTTTGCAAAAGAGCCTCTGCGGCAGGCTTACGCTATCGGCGTATCGATGGGCGAGGAGGTGCTGCAGCTCTTATCTACCCGGGCATCTCAGGGCGTAAAAACCAGTAAAGATACCGTTTTACAGGGGATTATGGATTCTTTTTCAGGGGATATCGCCCTTGATGAGAAAGCGCGCAATAAAGCCTTATTCGATGTGTCTAAAAAAGTCTTTCAGAACCTAAAGAAGCTCGAACAGCAAACCCTTAGCGAAGGAAAGAAATATCAACAAAACTTCGCGAAGCAAAAAGGGGTGGTATTGAAAGACGGCATTTACAGTCGCATAGATTATGCCGGCAAGGGCAAGATTCTCGACAGCGATATCGTTACCGTCACCATCAAGGAAACGCTTACCGACGGAACCGTCATTAACGATATGGAAGCGGAGGGGAAAGTCTGGTCCCAGCCTCTGAAATCTTATCCTCCCATCTTCCTTGGGCCACTCAAGCGGCTGGGAAACCACGGAGCGATAACGGTCGTGATCCCTCCCAATCTCGCCTACGGCAGCGAAGGCAAGCCGCCTAAAATCCCGCCGGGAGCGACCATGGTATATACCGTCAGAATCGTTGACGCCACTGCGGCAGAACCACAGGCTAAAAAACCCTGATCCTGGCGCCTCCCATCGGGGAGGCGCTTTCCCCTCTTTGTGAACGGGTAATGCCCCACGCTTCATTTGCTGAAATATCCACCGTGCATCATCTTCTATAGTTGGCTATGATGTTGCGCTCATTTTTAATGGGTGTAACAGGTGTTAACAAAGGAGGATCTGCCCGTGGCCGATAGCAATCTGTGGCATGAAACGCTGCACGACCATTTTGGTCAGTATTTCAGCGTTGATAACGTTCTGTATCATGAGAAAACCGATCATCAGGATTTAATTATTTTCGAAAACGCAGCCTTTGGCCGCGTGATGGCGCTGGACGGCGTGGTACAAACCACCGAACGTGATGAGTTTATCTACCATGAAATGATGACTCATGTTCCTCTGATGGCCCACGGCCAGGCGAAACATGTGTTAATTATCGGCGGCGGCGATGGCGCCATGCTGCGCGAAGTCTCCCGTCACCGCAGCGTCGAAACCATCACCATGGTAGAAATTGACGCTGGCGTGGTTTCATTCTGTCGCCAGTACCTCCCCAACCATAACGCGGGTGCGTACGACGACCCGCGCTTTACCCTGGTGATTGACGATGGCGTCAATTTTGTTAACCAGACGGCGCAAACGTTTGACGTCATTATCTCCGACTGCACCGATCCTATCGGTCCCGGCGAGAGCCTGTTTACTTCCGCCTTCTATGAAGGCTGCAAGCGCTGCCTCAACCCAGGCGGGATCTTCGTCGCTCAGAACGGCGTCAGCTTCCTGCAACAGGATGAGGCCGTCGATAGCCATCGCAAGCTCAGCCATTACTTTAGCGACGTAAGCTTCTATCAGGCGGCGATTCCCACCTACTACGGCGGCATCATGACCTTCGCATGGGCCACGGACAACGAAGCGCTGCGCCATCTTTCCAGTGAAATCATCCAGGCCCGTTTTCACAAGTCGAACCTGAAGTGCCGTTATTACAATCCGGCCATTCACGCGGCGGCATTTGCTTTACCGCAGTATTTACTGGATGCGCTATCCACCGTTAAGTAAGGAGGTGATCTAAATTGAAAAAATTGAAGCTGCACGGCTTTAACAATCTGACCAAAAGCCTGAGTTTTTGCATTTACGATATCTGCTACGCAAAAACGGCAGAGGAGCGCGATGGCTACATCGCCTATATTGACGAACTCTACAACGCCAACCGCCTGACGGAAATTTTGTCAGAGACCTGTTCGATTATCGGCGCCAATATTCTTAACATTGCCCGCCAGGATTATGAACCGCAGGGCGCCAGCGTGACGATCCTGGTCAGCGAAGAGCCTGTCGATCCGCAGCTTATCGATCAGACAGAACACCCGGGTCCGCTACCGGAAACCGTGGTGGCGCATCTCGATAAAAGCCATATCTGCGTTCACACCTATCCGGAAAGCCATCCTGAAGGCGGACTGTGCACCTTCCGCGCCGATATTGAAGTCTCAACCTGCGGGGTTATTTCACCGCTGAAGGCCCTGAACTATCTGATTCACCAGCTAGAATCCGATATCGTCACGATTGATTATCGCGTTCGCGGTTTTACCCGCGATGTGAACGGCATGAAGCACTTCATCGATCATGAAATTAACTCCATTCAGAACTTCATGTCCGAGGATATTAAGTCTTTGTATGACATGGTGGACGTGAACGTTTATCAGGAAAATATTTTCCATACCAAGATGTTACTTAAGGAGTTCGACCTTAAGCACTATATGTTCCACACGAAGCCGGAAGATTTGAGCGAAGAGGAGCGTAAGGTGATTACCGACCTGCTCTGGAAAGAGATGCGCGAAATCTACTACGGACGCAATATCCCGAGCGTGTAACACCGTATCGGCTGGCGGTATCCTTAACGTTCAGGCTGTACCAGCGTAAGGGCAACGGACTGCGCTTTCAGCTCAGCCTGAACGGGAAGAGGCAACCCCCCATCGGTAATAATGTCAGTGAAGCGGCTCAGCGGAGCGACGTTGAACAGCGAGTGGGCGCCATATTTGCTGCTGTCGGCCAGTAAGATCTTACGCTGGGCGTTGGCAATGATCTCCTGCTTCAGCCCCGCTTTTTCTTCCGTCGGCGTCGTCACGCCCTTTTCCACGCTCCAGCTGTTACAGCTCATAAAAGCGATATCGGGATAGACGCTACGTAACATCTTACGACCAAACTCGCCGATACAGGACTGACTGCTGTCATCAATGCGGCCACCGACGATGGTCACTTCTATCTGGCGGAATTCGGATAAAAACAGAGCGATATGCAGATCGACTGTGATCACCCTGAGCGGAAGATGGGTCAGGCATTTTGCCAGCTCCAGCATGGTGGTGCCGGCGTCCAGTACCACCGCGTCGCCCGCCTGCACCATCGAGGCGGCAAAACGCGCAATCGCCCGCTTTTCCGCAGGCGATCGTAGCTGCTTTTCATTGGTGGTAGGCTGAGAAGGCTCAAAGCGCCGCAGGGCAACACCGCCGTGGCTGCGGCTGATCACGCCCTGCTCATCCAGTTTGATCAGATCACGTCGTATCGTTGCAGGCGATGCTTCTACCGCATCCACCAGCTGTTCCACGGTCACCAGCGTATGATTTTTCAAATACGCCACAATCTTATCCAGACGGTGTTGTCCTTTCATAACAGGAAATTACGCCAGTTGCATTGCCAGTTTAATCGATACGGCCATGCTCTCAGATTTTGCTTTTCCCGTCCAGGCTATATCAAACGCGGTGCCGTGATCGGCAGAGGTGCGGATGAACGGCAGACCCGCGGTGATATTCACCCCATCGTAGAAGCCAAGCAGTTTGAGCGGAATATGTCCCTGATCGTGGTACATCGCCACCACCATGTCATATTGCCCCTCGTACGCCTGTAGAAACACGGTGTCCGGCGGGCAGGGCCCGTAAACATCGATTCCCTTCGCTTTCATGTTTTCAATGGCCGGCGACACAATGCGTATTTCTTCATCGCCAAACAGACCGTTTTCGCCCGCATGGGGATTGACCCCGGCAACGGCAATGCGCGGCTGGGTGAAGCCGACGCGTTTCAGGAAGCGATCCGCGATGCCGATGACCGTCTCCACGCGCTGGCCATTAAGCGTATCGAGGAACTTACGCAACGCAATGTGGGTCGAGACATGAATGACCTTCAGCTTGTCGGTGTAGAGCACCATGGCGTAATCACGGCTTTCAGTCAGCGTCGCCAGCAGCTCGGTATGACCAGGATAATTGTGCCCGGCCAGATGAAGCGCTTCTTTATTCAGCGGTGCGGTCGCGATGGCGTGTACGTCGCCTTTCATCGCCAGCGCCGTCGCCCGCTTCACGCAGCGGTAGGCCAGATCGCCCGCCTGGGCCTGCACTTTACCCGGCTCCAGCGCGTCCGGCTGGGCCAGCGGCTCGTCGATGACATGAATCACGCCTGGAGCAAATCGCGCCTCCGCGACCTCGGCGATCGCGCGAAAGGTGACGCCTTCCGCCAGCCCTTTGTCCTGCAGACGTTTCAGGGTTTTCAGACACCCGACCACCACCAGCGGCGCGCCGTTGAGCTCGTCTTCACAAAGCGCTTTGACAATAATTTCCGGACCGATGCCCGCCGGGTCGCCCATCGTAATCGCAATTGTTTTAGTTACCACTGTACATCTCCTCAATAAAATAAAGCGCATCACAAAGGGTGCTGTCTGAACCGAATCCGCCGGCTTTAGTGATAACCGGCAGATCGTCGATTTCACTGTTAACGAACGTCCCGCAGGGAATACAGGGCGCCACCTCACTCTGAATGCGATAGCCTTCCGCCCCGAGCGCGGCGGCGACCGCGGTGGCGATATCTCCTCCGGTCAGGAACAGCCCGCCAATACGAGCCTGTTCGATAATGCGCAGCGTAATCATCCCGAGGCGTTCGCTAAGCATCTCACCGAGCTGCTGGCGGCTCAGGCCAGCCTGAGCGCACAGGCCGTCGATCATCTGCCGATCGTCCGCACTCCGGCTGGTACGTAAAATGGTGTGCTGCTGGCGACTGAGCAGCGCACAGGCCTGTTCAACCGCCGCGGCCATTTCCTGCTCGTACTGCGCCGAGGCCAGCCGCGAGGCGTCAATATCCACGACGCTGGCGCGCGCCTGGCAGAGCGCTTTTTCAACCTGCCGCCGCGTGGCCTCGCTCATCGATCCGGCCACCACCAGTACCGGTAGCTCCTGCTTTTCCTGCATGAAGGTGCTGACCGGTAGCGCGTTCGCCAGCCCGGCAGCGCCCACCAACAGCGGCATCTCTTTTTGTTCACAAATAGCCTGGGCAATCAGCAACAGATCGCGATCTTCCACGGCATCCACCACCACCATGCACTCCCCCTCGGCGGAAAAAGCCGTCAACAGGGCGCTCAATTGCCCCCGACGAACGTCTTCGAGCGACACTTCATGAACCGGGATATCGCTTTGCAGGGCGATCAACGTCGCAATGCGTGAGGAGATAATGGGCGTTTTCGGATCGCTGGCGAATTCGGTTTCCAGCAGTGGCGTACCGTTGACCAGGCATAATCCGTCGCGGGTGGTGCGCCCGGCTGCGGGGATAGCCGCCGCAATTACGGCCAGCTTCCGGTTTGCAGCACGCATTGCCGCCGTCACTTCAGCCCCCACGTTGCCGCGGAAAGTAGAGTCGATTTTCTTGTAAACCAGCGGACGCGCATCACCATCGCACCACGGCGCTAACGCCTGCGCTACCGCTTTCCCGGCCTCAGCTGCAGGCATCGCGCGGCTTTCGGTGTTGATCACCAGCACATCAGCGCGACGCGAAGGTTTTTGATCCGGCGTTAGCATCACTTCCGTGCGCGCCCCCTTCTTTGCCAGCTGCACGCCGGTATCGTTAGAACCCGTAAAGTCGTCGGCGATAACGATCATTTTCATGCTTTTTTCTCCTCTGCAACCTGACGCGCTTGCTTCTTAGCCACCCATGAGGTGAGGACCGGCGTCAGAATCGCGGTGGTGATCACCGATGCGGCAATCAGCGGCGCGGCCGCGGCGGCAACCTCTGCCAGAGAGGGATCGGCCTGGGCAATCGCCAGCGGCGTCGCCACGGCGTTTCCGGCGGTACTGGACGCCGCCGCGCCGGCAATCCCGGTTCCGCCCACCAGACGGTCGGCACGAATGTTAAAGAAACCGCCGATAAAGGTCGTCAGCACGCCGAGCAGAATGCCCGCCAGACCGCCCTGTAGCAGCATTTCAAGGTTGATCCCTGCGCCCAGCGCAAAAGCGAAGAACGGAATCAATAGCGGGCCGCCTTTGGTCAGGAAGTCGCGCATGTTGGGATCGAGGTTACCCAGGATCATTCCCACCACCAGCGGCACCAGCACGGCGACCAGCGCCATAATGGGAATGTTGGCCATCCCCGCCGCGCCCAGCGCGATCATCGTAAAGAATGGCCCGTCATTCAGTGACAGGATGGAGATCGCTCCCACATCACGCTCGTTACCAAACTCGCCAACCAGCGCGGCGTAAAGCCCGCCATTCGAGTTACTCATCGCGGCGATGATCGCCACGCCGCTTAAGCCGAAGATCCCTTCAGCGCCAAAGAGCTGTTCCACGCCGAGGCCAATCGCAATGGCGATCAGGAGTTTGGTCAGCGTAATGGTACCGCCCTGCAACAGAGCCTGTGGCGCTGCCTTGACGCTAATTCCCGCTCCCATACAGAGCAGGAAGGCGCCAATCAGCGGCGCTGCGCCGTTTTTAAACAGCGCGGTGGTGAACCCGCCGATCTCAAGCGCTTGCGGGGCAAAGGTATTGATAATGGCGCCGATCACCAGTGGCACAACCATCATGCCGCCAGGTACACGTTCTATAGCCTTTTTGATGTTCATGGTCTTCCCGCCTGTTGTTATGCTGTGATTAAATAAAATCATAAAGATTATATTCAATCAAATAAACTTCACAAACGCGCCAGATCACAGTTTTAAAATGATTAATAAAAATCAAACCAGGCCGTTAAGGCCAAAAAAAAAGCCGGACATAACTGTCCGGCCGTGGAAATGATTAACGTTGCTCAGGATTGACCTACAAATTTTCGATAGGCGTTGACGACCTGAAGAAAGTCTTCCACGCCGCATAGCGAGAGGCTTTCTTCGTCATAGTAGCTCATCCCCTCTTCTATCTCATCGCCGGAAAAATCCAGTTGGTTAGCGCGGATCATCACTTCTTCGCCGTCCAGCCATAGCGTGTATTCATGGCCGACGCGTTGCCAGGAACGTTCACTGCCTTTAACGGTGCGCGCGGCCTGCTCGACTTCGTCCAGCAGGGCAAGGTTATCTTTAACCTCTTCGTTGAACCAGTGGCCGATCGCCTCATGATCCATCGACATTCGCACCTTTACCACTCCGGTAATATCGCGCAGAAATTCGTAATCCATAGTCTTTTCCTCTGCAAGGGCAGTGCGTCACCGCTGCACTGTACCCATACAGTCATTATCGCAGCAGTGGAAGAGAAAAAAAGCGTGGTGGACGGAGGGACGGGAAATAAAAATGCCCGGTGACGCAAAGTTCACCGGGCATTGGCGGGATTATGTACAGCGCTGAGTTAGCGCATTACACCGCGGTCTGGAAAATAACCCCGTCGGCCTTCTCGGTGTACTGACCCAGCTGGTCGAAGTTCAGATAACGATAGGTATCCGCTGCGGTTTTATCCACCTGAGCAACATAGGTCTGATACTCTTCCGGCGTCGGCAGTTTACCGATAAGCGCGGCCACGGCCGCCAGCTCCGCAGAGGCCAGGAAGACGTTAGCGCCGGTACCTAAACGGTTCGGGAAGTTACGGGTTGAGGTAGAGACCACCGTCGCACCGTCGGCAACGCGCGCCTGGTTACCCATGCACAGGGAACAGCCAGGGATTTCAATACGCGCACCGCTCTTACCAAACACGCTGTAGTAGCCCTCTTCAGTCAGCTGCGCGGCGTCCATACGGGTTGGCGGCGCCACCCACAGACGAGTCGGCAGCTGGCCTTTGTGGTTGTCCAGCAGCTTACCGGCCGCGCGGAAGTGGCCGATGTTGGTCATGCAGGAACCGATAAACACTTCATCGATCTTCTCGCCCTGCACGTCGGACAGCAAACGCGCATCGTCCGGATCGTTCGGCGCGCAGAGGATGGGCTCTTTGATATCGGCCAGATCGATATCGATCACCGCCGCATATTCCGCATCCGCGTCGCCTTCCAGCAGTTGCTGATCCGCCAGCCATTTTTCCATGCCCTGAACGCGACGCTCCAGCGTACGACGATCGCCGTAACCTTCGGCGATCATCCACTTCAGCAGGACGATGTTGGAGGTCAGATACTCAACGATCGGCTCTTTGTTCAGCTTAATGGTACAGCCCGCAGCGGAACGCTCAGCGGAGGCATCGGTCAGCTCAAACGCCTGCTCAACTTTCAGATCCGGCAGACCTTCAATTTCCAGAATGCGGCCGGAGAAGATGTTTTTCTTACCTTTCTTCTCCACGGTCAGCAGACCCTGTTTGATCGCATACAGCGGGATGGCGTGTACCAGATCGCGCAGGGTGATGCCCGGCTGCATTTTGCCTTTAAAACGTACCAGTACCGATTCCGGCATATCCAGCGGCATGACGCCAGTTGCGGCGGCAAACGCCACCAGGCCTGAGCCTGCCGGGAAGGAGATACCGATCGGGAAACGGGTATGCGAATCACCACCGGTACCCACGGTATCAGGCAGCAGCATACGGTTCAGCCAGGAGTGGATAACGCCATCGCCCGGACGCAGCGATACGCCGCCGCGGTTCATGATGAAGTCCGGCAGCGTGTGGTGCGTGGTGACGTCCACCGGCTTCGGATAGGCGGCGGTATGGCAGAAGGACTGCATCACGAGGTCGGAAGAGAAGCCCAGGCACGCCAGGTCTTTCAGCTCATCACGGGTCATCGGGCCGGTGGTGTCCTGAGAGCCTACGGAGGTCATCTTCGGTTCGCAGTAAGCGCCCGGACGAACCCCGGCCACGCCGCAGGCGCGACCCACCATTTTCTGCGCCAGAGAGTATCCGCGGCTGCTTTCCGCCACGTCTTTCGCCTGACGGAACACATCGCTGTGCGGCAGGCCCAGCGCTTCACGCGCTTTGGTGGTCAGGCCACGGCCGATGATTAGCGGGATACGGCCGCCGGCGCGCACTTCGTCGATCAGCACGTCGGTTTTCAGCTCGAAGGTCGCCAGCAGTTCGCCGGTTTCGTGGTTACGGACTTCACCTTTGAACGGATAAACGTCGATCACGTCGCCCATGTTCAGGTTGTTTACGTCCACTTCAATCGGCAGCGCGCCGGCATCTTCCATGGTATTAAAGAAGATAGGCGCAATTTTGCCGCCGAGAACCAGACCGCCGCCGCGCTTGTTCGGCACGTTCGGAATATCGTCGCCCATAAACCACAGCACCGAGTTGGTGGCGGATTTACGCGATGAGCCGGTACCCACGACATCGCCGACGTACGCCAGCGGGAAACCTTTTTGCTGCAGTGCTTCAATTTGTTTAATCGGGCCAACGGCGCCGGGCTGATCCGGGTCGATGCCTTCGCGGGCGTTTTTCAGCATTGCCAGCGCGTGCAGCGGAATGTCCGGGCGGGACCAGGCGTCAGGGGCCGGAGACAGGTCATCGGTGTTGGTTTCGCCGGTGACTTTAAAAACGGTCACGGTGATTTTGTCAGCCAGTTGAGGACGGCTCAGGAACCACTCAGCGTCGGCCCAGGATTGCATAACCTGTTTGGCGTAGGCATTGCCCGCCTTGGCTTTCTCTTCTACATCGTAGAAGTTGTCGAACATCAGCAGGGTGTGGGACAGCGCTTTCGCGGCGATCGGCGCCAGTTTTGCGTCGTCCAGCGCGTCAATCAGGGGATGGATGTTGTAACCGCCCTGCATGGTGCCCAGCAGTTCGACAGCTTTTTCACGGGTAACCAGTGGAGAAGTCGCTTCGCCTTTGGCGATCGCGGCAAGGAATCCGGCTTTAACATAGGCGGCTTCGTCGACGCCCGGCGGTACGCGGTTAATTAACAGGTCTAACAAGAATTCTTCTTCACCCGCTGGCGGGTTTTTCAGCAGTTCTACCAGCGCGGCCATTTGGGTTGCATCTAAGGGTTTCGGTACAATCCCCTCGGCGGCACGCTCAGCTACGTGCTTACGGTATTCTTCTAGCACGACGGTTCTCCTCGCTCTCATTGTAAAATGCGGTAGGCGATTCTCTTCACGCTCCTGTGAGACAGCAGTTTGTAGGGTAAATGCCCGATACCGCGTCGGCAGCATAGCAGGATTTTGGCGGGGTGTTAATCTGTTTACAAAAAAGCAACATTAAAAATTAGCTGAATCGTTAAGGGCAGAATAATGCAGGTTTTCTGTCAATTTAGCGGTATATAAAATTAATTCTGTTACACATAATTGAGCGAAATCCCAACTAAAATCAAAAACGCAAATACGCGCTCTCTATACTCAGGCAATCCCCCGCTTTTCGACAATACTCTGTCAAAACGGGCCAATTATTGTGCCGGGAGTTCTCATGACACTGCCTTTCAAACCCCATCTGCTCGCGCTGCTCTGTAGCGCCGGGCTATTAGCCGCCGCGGGTACGCTCTACGTCAAAAGCCGGGAGCCGCAAACGGTTCCCGAGCCCCCCGCCGTTGCGCAAACGGCGCAGGCAACCGCCGCCGCCCAGCCGGTGACCACGACCTATACACCCGCGCAGATAGACCAGTGGGTCGCGCCAATCGCGCTCTATCCGGACAATCTGCTGTCGCAGGTGCTGATGGCTTCGACCTACCCGAGTAACGTTGTCCAGGCGGTAGAGTGGTCGCAGGATAACCCCACAATGAAGGGCGATGCGGCGGTGCAAGCGGTGGCAAATCAGCCCTGGGATCCCAGCGTAAAATCGCTGGTCGCCTTCCCTTCCCTGCTCGCGTTAATGGGAGAAAATGCGCCGTGGGTGGAAAACCTGGGTAATGCATTTCTCGCCCAGCCGCAGGACGTCATGGATTCGGTGCAGCGCTTACGCGCCATCGCCCAGCAGACCGGAACGTTAAAATCCACGCCGCAGCAGAAAGTCATCACCGCCACCCGCTCCGCGGCACCGGCACCGGCTCCAGCAACGTCCACGGCCACCGCTTCCCGCAGCAGCAGCGCCGTGACATCCTCCGCCCCGGCGCAGGTGATTAAAATCGAATCCACCAATCCAAATGTGGTGTACGTGCCGGCCTATAACCCTTCAGTTGTTTACGGCGCCTGGCCTGACACCGCCTATCCGCCGGTCTACCTGCCGCCGCCTCCGGGGGAGCAGTTTACCGACAGCTTCGTCAAGGGGTTTGGCTATAGCCTCGGCGTCGCCACAACCTACGCTCTGTTCAGCAGCATCGACTGGGATGATGACGATCATCACCACCATGACGATGACGATCACCATCACGATGATGATCATCACGGCGGCTACGCGCACAACGGCGATAACATCAACATCAACGTCAATAATTTCAACCATATTACCGGGCAGAACCTGCCGGGAAACCACGCCAGCTGGCAGCATAATCCGGCCTACCGCGGCAATATTCCCTATCCGAACAATACGATTGCGCAGCATTACCATCAGACCAATGTTCCCGGCGGGCTTAGCGCGACCCAACATCAGCCCGCCGATCGCAACGCGCAGCGTCAGGCGGCCATGACGCAGCTACAGCAGCGTACCGGGCCTGCGGATAACGCGCTTAATCACGCGCCTTCCCGCGATGCCCAGCGCCAGGCCGCGTCGCAGCAGCTCCATCAGGTGACCCAGCGCAATAACTATCGCGGCTATGACGCCACGCCGGCGGTAAAAAATAGCGCCGTACAACAGCAGCATCGGGAAGCGGTCAAAACGCAAATTCAGCATCCGACGGCGCAGCAGCAACAGCGCCGTGAACAGTTCCGGGCCGCAACGCCCGAACAACGTCAGCAGAAGCTGAATAATCTGCACGCCAACGCCCTGAGCGGTAACGATATCCGCTCTCCCTCCTGGCAGTCTCAGCAGGAGCGCGGCCTGCAGAGCCGCCATATCTCGGGTTTAAGCAGCGAGCAGCGCAGCGCGGCCAGAGAACATCTTTCCGAACACCGTGAACTGCGCCGCCGCTGAGGATAATCAGATGAAAAAATTTTTAAAAATGACGCTGCTGGCACTGGCCATGACGCCCGCCATGGCGCTGGCTCAGCAGCAGTTTTCCTCTCCGGAACAGGCCGCAAGCGCGCTGGCTGCGGCAATCGGCAGGCATGATGAATCTGCCCTCAATGGGCTGCTCGGCGATAGCTGGCAGCAATTTTTACCGCCGGAGGGCATCGACCCTGACGCCGTCGCTCGCTTTCAGCGCGACTGGAAAGTCAGCCATCGTATCGTTCAGCAACAGAATAGCGCCTGGCTGGAGGTGGGACAGGAAGCATGGCGGCTACCGATCCCCATCATTAAGGATAAGAGCGGCTGGCGTTTTGATATGGCTGCTGCTGAAGATGAGATCCTGACTCGCGCGATTGGCCGCAATGAGCTGTCAGCCATTCAGGCGATGCACGCTTACGTTGATGCCCAGCAGGATTTTTATCGGCTAAACCACACCTGGGCGCAGAGGATTATCAGCAGCGATGGCAAGAAAGACGGCCTCTACTGGCCTGCCGCTCCCGGCGAAGCGCCCAGCCCGCTTGGGCCCGCGTTTAGCCCCGCCGAACCCGGAGAAGGCTATCACGGCTACCGTTTTCGCATCATTCAAGATGGCGAGGGTCAGGGCTTCGCCCTGCTGGCGTGGCCTGTGGAATGGGGAAAAACCGGCATCATGAGCTTTATGGTCAACCAGAATGATGAGGTTTATCAGGCTAATTTAGGGGATGAGACGCAGAGCAAAGCGCGCGCCATTTCGCAGTTTTCGCCGGATTCAGCCTGGCAGGCCATCAATCAATAGAAAAAAAGCCCGGCGTGCGATAACGCCGCCGGGCCATATCTGTGTGCTGATTTAGCCCTGATGGGGCATCAGAGACGGGTCACCCGCAAAAGCCGGTTTAGTGCTGGTCAACGCCGCTTCATCAGAGCTGATGCTGCCGGAATTCGCCGCCCATACCCCTTCGCTGGTCTTTGTTATCTGCTGATGCTGCATATTCAAATCCTGGCCCATCGCCGCAATATGGGTGCTTTCGGTCCCGCCGCTGTTATCAGCCCAGGGAATAGCGGCATCGGCCGCGCAGGCCATACCCGAGACCAGCGTTGCTGCCAGCAGCGTCGTCGTTAAAACTTTTTTCATCACACACCTCACATATAGTTAACTACCTATAAGTTTACTGAGTAACTATTTTTCAAGTATTAATAAGATATGCAATTTTATTAACGGCGACACAGTTCTAAACATCACCGATAAAAAAAGCGGCTCACTGAGCCGCTTTTTGGATTTTGCCTGAAAGAAAAATTTACTTTTTCTTCGCTTTCGCGTTTGGCAGGTCGGTGATGCTGCCTTCGAAGACTTCTGCTGCCAGGCCAACGGACTCGTGCAGAGTCGGGTGAGCGTGGATGGTCAGCGCGATGTCTTCAGCGTCACAGCCCATTTCGATCGCCAGACCGATTTCACCCAGCAGCTCGCCGCCGTTGGTGCCGACAATCGCCCCGCCGATAACGCGGTGAGATTCTTTGTCGAAAATCAGTTTGGTCATACCGTCAGCGCAGTCGGAAGCGATGGCGCGGCCAGAAGCAGCCCACGGGAAGGTGGCGGTTTCGTAGCTGATGCCTTTCTCTTTCGCTTCTTTCTCAGTCAGACCAACCCACGCAACTTCCGGCTCGGTATAGGCGATGGACGGGATAACTTTCGGGTCGAAGTAGTGCTTCATGCCGGCGATAACTTCGGCAGCAACGTGGCCTTCGTGAACGCCTTTGTGCGCCAGCATCGGCTGACCGACGATATCGCCGATAGCGAAGATGTGCGGCACGTTGGTACGCAGCTGTTTATCAACGCGGATAAAGCCACGCTCGTCAACTTCAACGCCTGCTTTACCGGCATCGAGGTTTTTACCGTTCGGCACGCGGCCGATAGCTACCAGCACGGCGTCGTAGCGCTGCGCTTCAGCCGGGGCTTTTTTGCCTTCCATGGAAACGTAGATACCGTCTTCTTTCGCTTCAACGGCGGTCACTTTGGTTTCCAGCATCAGGTTGAATTTCTTACTGATGCGCTTGGTAAAGACTTTCACCACGTCTTTATCGGCAGCCGGGATAACCTGGTCGAACATTTCAACCACGTCAATCTCTGAACCCAGCGCATGGTATACGGTACCCATTTCCAGACCGATGATACCGCCGCCCATAACCAGCAGGCGTTTTGGTACGGTTTTCAGCTCCAGCGCATCGGTGGAGTCCCATACGCGTGGATCTTCATGCGGAATGAACGGCAGTTCGATCGGACGGGAACCCGCCGCGATGATAGCGTTGTCGAAGTTGATGACGGTTTTACCGTTTTCGCCTTCCACTTCCAGGGTGTTAGCGCCGGTAAATTTACCCAGACCGTTAACCACCTTCACTTTACGCCCTTTGGCCATGCCAGCCAGACCGCCGGTCAGCTGAGTGATGACTTTTTCTTTCCAGGTGCGAATCTTGTCAATGTCAGTTTTCGGTTCACCGAAAACGATGCCGTGTTCGGCCAGCGCTTTCGCTTCTTCGATAACTTTAGCAACGTGCAGCAGTGCTTTAGAAGGGATACAGCCGACGTTCAGGCAAACACCGCCGAGGGTGCTGTAACGTTCTACGATGACGGTTTCCAGACCTAAATCAGCGCAACGGAAGGCAGCAGAATAACCTGCGGGGCCTGCCCCAAGTACCACGACCTGAGTTTTGATTTCAGTACTCATCATGACCTCTGTTATTTGTATCCGGCGGGTCTGACGCTATTGTTTTTACGCCCATGTCCACCGGGACGTTCTATCCGCAAGCATTTTACAAAATTGTTAACAATTTTGAAACAACAAACGGCAAACGATTTTGTCCTTTATTGCTGGTAACTTCAAAACGCAGAAGAGATTACCAGAAAAAAGCCGGCCGTCAGGCCGGCTTTTTGCTTACATCACCAGGCGGCGAATGTCGCTCAGCATATTGTTGATGATGGTGATAAAGCGCGCACCATCAGCACCGTCGATCACGCGGTGGTCGAAGGACAGAGAGATCGGCATCATCAGACGCGGCACGAACTCTTTGCCATTCCATACCGGCTCCATCGCGGACTTGGACACGCCGAGGATAGCCACTTCCGGCGCGTTCACAATCGGTGCGAAGTGGGTGGTACCCAGGCCGCCGATGCTGGAGATAGTGAAGCAACCGCCCTGCATTTCGCCAGCGGTCAGCTTACCATCACGCGCTTTCTTGGAAATCACGGTCAGTTCACGAGACAGCTCGGTAATGCTCTTCTTGTTCACGTCTTTGAAGACCGGAACAACCAGACCATTCGGGGTATCAACCGCCACACCGATATTGATGTATTTCTTCAGCGTCAGACGCTGTGCATCTTCAGACAGGGAGCTGTTGAAGCGCGGCATCTGCTCAAGCGCCGCGGCAACGGCTTTCATGATGAAGACCACCGGAGTGAATTTCACGTCCAGCTTACGCTTCTCAGCTTCAGCGTTCTGCTGTTTACGGAACGCTTCCAGATCGGTGATATCGGTTTTGTCGAAGTGCGTAACGTGCGGGATCATCACCCAGTTACGGCTCAGGTTAGCACCAGAGATCTTCTGGATACGGCCCAGTTCAACTTCTTCCACTTCACCAAACTTGCTGAAGTCCACTTTCGGCCACGGCAGCATGCCCGGGATACCGCCACCGGTAGCAGCAGGCGCGGCTTCAGCGCGTTTAACCGCTTCTTTCACGTAGGCCTGAACGTCTTCGCGCAGGATACGGCCTTTACGACCAGTTCCTTTCACTTTCGCCAGGTTTACGCCGAACTCGCGCGCCAGGCGACGAATCAGCGGGGTAGCATGAACGTAAGCGTCGTTTTCAGCGAACTCAGATTTGCCTTCTGCTTTTGCAGCAGGTGCAGCTGGTTTAGCAGCCTGAGCCGGTGCAGCAGCTGGTGCCGGAGCAGCCGCGGCAGCCGGAGCTGCGGCAGGCGCAGCGCCTTCCACTTCGAAGACCATAATCAGGGAGCCGGTGGAGACTTTGTCGCCGGTGCTGATTTTGATCTCTTTCACGGTACCCGCGAACGGCGCAGGCACTTCCATGGAAGCTTTGTCGCCTTCAACGGTGATCAATGACTGTTCAGCGGCAATTTTATCGCCCACTTTCACCATCACTTCAGTCACTTCAACTTCATCGCCGCCGATATCCGGCACGTGAACTTCTTTAGAACCTGAAGCAGCCGGAGCGGCTTCCGCTTTCGCCGGCGCCGCGGCAGGCGCTGCGCCCGCCACTTCGAAGATCATGATCAGGGAACCCGTGGACACTTTGTCGCCGGTGTTAATCTTGATCTCTTTCACGGTACCGGCGAACGGCGCCGGCACTTCCATAGAGGCTTTATCGCCTTCTACGGTGATCAGGGATTGTTCAGCGGCGATGGTGTCGCCCACTTTTACCATGATTTCCGTGACTTCAACTTCATCACCGCCGATATCCGGTACATGAACTTCTTTCGCGCTGGCGGCTGCCGGTGCTGCGGCGGCCGGAGCGGCTTCTTTCTTCTCTTCCTGCGCAGGTGCAGCTGCTGCTGCACCATCGGCGGAATCGAAAATCATGATCAGTTTACCGGTCTCGGTTTTGTCGCCGACGGAGACTTTGATCTCTTTAACGACGCCAGCCTGCGGAGACGGGACTTCCATAGAGGCTTTGTCGCCTTCTACGGTGATCAGCGACTGTTCAGCTTCAACTTTGTCGCCCACTTTGACCAGAATCTCGGTGATTTCAACTTCATCAGCCCCGATGTCCGGTACTTTGATTTCGATAGCCATTATTCTTTTACCTCTTACGCCAGACGCGGGTTAACTTTATCTGCATCGATGTTGAATTTAGTGATGGCTTCCGCAACCACTTTCTTATCGATTTCGCCACGTTTAGCCAGTTCGCCCAGCGCTGCTACCACCACGTAGGAAGCGTCAACTTCGAAGTGGTGACGCAGGTTTTCACGGCTGTCAGAGCGACCGAAGCCGTCGGTACCCAGTACGCGGTAATCATCGGCCGGTACGTAAGTACGAACCTGCTCAGCGAACAGTTTCATATAGTCAGTAGATGCGACTGCCGGAGCGTCGTTCATCACCTGAGCGATGTACGGAACGCGCGGCGTTTCCAGCGGATGCAGCATGTTCCAGCGTTCACAATCCTGGCCATCGCGCGCCAGTTCGGTGAAGGAGGTGACGCTATAAACGTCAGAGCCTACGCCGTAGTCTTTGGCCAGGATCTGCGCTGCTTCACGGACGTGACGCAGGATAGAACCGGAGCCCAGCAGCTGAACTTTACCTTTGCTACCTTCAACGGTTTCGAGTTTGTAGATACCTTTACGGATACCTTCCTCGGCGCCTGCTGGCATTGCCGGCATGTGGTAGTTTTCGTTCAGCGTGGTGATGTAGTAGTAAACGTTCTCTTGTTTCTCACCGTACATACGCTCCAGACCATCGTGCATGATGACCGCAACTTCGTACGCGTAAGACGGATCGTAAGAGATACAGTTCGGGATAGTCAGAGACTGAATGTGGCTGTGGCCATCTTCGTGCTGCAGACCTTCGCCGTTCAGCGTGGTACGACCGGAAGTCCCGCCGATCAGGAAGCCGCGAGCCTGCTGGTCGCCTGCCTGCCAGCACAGGTCACCGATACGCTGGAACCCGAACATGGAGTAGTAGATGTAGAACGGGATCATCGGCAGGTTGTTGGTGCTGTAGGAGGTCGCAGCAGCCAGCCAGGATGCACCGGCACCCAGTTCGTTGATACCTTCCTGCAGAATCTGGCCTTTCTCGTCTTCTTTGTAGTAAGCAACCTGCTCACGGTCCTGCGGAGTGTACTGCTGACCGTTCGGGCTGTAGATACCAATCTGACGGAACAGGCCTTCCATACCAAAGGTACGCGCTTCATCGGCGATGATCGGCACGAGGCGGTCTTTGATGGATTTGTTCTTCAGCATCACGTTCAGGGCACGAACGAACGCGATAGTGGTAGAGATCTCTTTATTCTGCTCTTCCAGCAGCGGACCGAAATCTTCCAGGGTCGGCAGCTCCAGCTTCTCATCGAAGTTTGGCTGACGGCTCGGCAGATAGCCGTGCAGTTTCTGACGCTGGGCGTGCAGATAGGTGTGCTCTTCAGAACCTTCCGGGAAGGTCACGTACGGCAGTTTTTCGATATCAGCATCGGCAACCGGCACGTTGAAACGATCGCGGACGTAGCGAACGCCGTCCATGTTCATTTTCTTAACCTGGTGAGCGATGTTTTTACCTTCAGCGGTGTCACCCATGCCGTAACCTTTAATGGTATGGGCGAGGATTACGGTGGCTTTGCCTTTGGTTTCCTGTGCTTTTTTCAGCGCAGCGTAGACTTTCTTCGGATCGTGACCGCCGCGGTTCAGGGCCCAGATCTGCTCGTCAGTCCAGTCGGCAACCAGCGCTGCGGTTTCCGGATATTTACCGAAGAAGTGCTCACGCACGTAAGCGCCATCTTTGGATTTGAAGGTCTGGTAGTCACCGTCAACGGTCTCTTCCATCAGCTGGATCAGTTTACCGCTGGTATCTTTACGCAGCAGCTCATCCCAGCGTCCGCCCCAGATAACCTTGATAACGTTCCAGCCAGCACCGCCAAAGATGCCTTCCAGTTCGTTAATGATCTTGCCATTACCGGTAACCGGGCCGTCAAGGCGCTGCAGGTTACAGTTGATAACGAAGACCAGGTTGTCCAGCTTCTCACGGGTCGCGATGGTGATCGCGCCTTTGGATTCCGGCTCGTCCATCTCGCCGTCGCCGAGGAAAGCGTAAACGGTTTGTTTGGAAGTGTCTTTCAGGCCGCGGTGTTCCAGATACTTCAGGAACTTAGCCTGATAAATCGCACCGATTGGACCCAGCCCCATAGAGACGGTCGGGAACTGCCAGAATTCCGGCATCAGTTTCGGGTGCGGATAAGAGGACAGACCTTTACCGTGAACTTCCTGACGGAAGTTGTTCATCTGCTCTTCAGTCAGACGACCTTCCAGGAAAGCACGCGCGTAGACGCCCGGAGAGATGTGGCCCTGGAAGTAAACCAGGTCGCCGCCGTCCTGCTCGTTGCGTGCGCGGAAGAAGTGGTTAAAGCACACTTCATAGAAGGTTGCGGAAGACTGGAAGGAAGCCATGTGGCCGCCCAGTTCGAGATCTTTTTTCGATGCGCGCAGAACGGTCATAATCGCGTTCCAGCGGATCGCAGAACGGATACGACGTTCCAGATCCAGATTACCCGGGTATTCCGGCTCATCTTCAACGGCAATAGTGTTCACGTAACCGCCGGTCGATGCGCCAGCAGCCACTTTCACCCCGCCTTTGCGGGCTTCAGAAAGGAGTTGGTCAATAAGATACTGAGCGCGCTCAACACCTTCTTCACGGATGACCGATTCGATCGCCTGTAGCCAGTCGCGAGTTTCGATCGGATCCACGTCATTTGGTAAACGTTCTGACATGGGGGGTATTCCTTATCTATCTAATCGTTGATTAATCTGGAACCTGTCCCATTGAATTCTCGTCAGAGAATGCAATAAGACAGGTTCTGCGTTTAGTTGCCGCGCTCTAAAAATGGCGCTTAAGAACCGGAGTTCTCATCTTTTCGTTGCTGTAAACGACGCAGTGAGCGTTCACGACGGCTCTGCTCACGGCTACGATCCAGCAAAATTTCCTCAATGAACGCCAGGTGACGATGCGACGCTTCACGCGCCTGCTCCGGTTCCCCGGCGATTATCGCCTCAAAAATGCGAGTACGATGATTGCTGACCTGCGGGAGCATCTCCCGACGGGCGTACAACAATTCAAAATTCTGGCGAACGTTCTGGGCCAGCATCGGCTCCATACAGCGTAGTAGATGGAGCAGCACCACATTGTGCGCCGCTTCGGTGACGGCGATTTGATACTGGACGACGGCATCGGATTCGGCGTCGAGATCGCCGGACTGCTGAGCCCGCTCAATGGCCTGATGCAGCTCGCGAATGCGTTCGCGGTCTTCATCATTGCTGCGCAGCGCCGCGTAATAAGCCGCGATGCCTTCAAGCGCGTGACGGGTTTCCAGCAGATCAAATTGGGATTCAGGGTGGTCGGACAGTAGCTCTACCAGCGGGTCGCTGAAGCTCTGCCACAGGCGGCTTTGTACAAACGTTCCGCCCCCCTGGCGACGAAGCAACAAGCCCTTAGCTTCGAGGCGTTGAATAGCCTCACGGAGCGAGGGACGGGAAACGTCGAACTGTTTTGCCAGTTCACGTTCTGGCGGAAGTTTTTCACCGGGGCGCAACGTCCCCTCAAGGATTAAAAACTCCAGCTGCTGCTCTATCACATCGGATAGTTTTGGTTGGCGGATCTTGCTGTAGGCCATATTCCCTGTCTCTGCCATTAGCCCGGAGTCAATTGGTCTTACCAATTCATAGTTCGTATCGCTAAAGTAACAAAGTATTCACCTTCTGTCCATACAGGTTTTGATTGAAATCATTAAACCCGGCACGTTTTAACAACCTTACAGAAATAACATTTCAAAAATGTAACCTTGCACAAATGTTGTGTTTACTCACAAAGAGGTAGTGTTAACGTAATAGAAACGAAAAATTACGCTATCTGAACCGATTCAACGCCTTATTAAGTGAATATAAATTCAATAAATTTGCATGGATGACAAATAATGGGTAGGCACTGGCGCATGGGGGTGGGATTTACAAATGGCGTCTTTTTGCTCGCTTCGTCATCATCCCTTCATAAAGCAGGTGCATTCAGCGGCGCTTATCACTATTCTCCATGATACGAAAGGCCTTTTCATGAATTCCCTCTCCGCCTTGCGTAAAGAAATAAGTACATCTACGGAATTTGATAATTACACAAACACAACAATATGTGCGCTACATCACTCGGGGCAAAACGGGCCGCAGGCTCAGTGAAATTTCGCTGACTATGCTATCAGGCAGGGATGGACAGCGAAGAAGTCACCTGATGGATGACGCGGACAAACATAATAACCATAACCACACACGAGGTTTCATGATGGAAGGTCAACAGCATGGCGATCGGCTAAAGCGCGGCCTTAAAAACCGCCATATTCAGCTTATTGCGCTGGGAGGCGCTATCGGTACCGGTTTGTTTCTGGGTAGCGCATCCGTCATCCAAAACGCGGGTCCCGGTATTATTCTGGGCTACGCAATTGCCGGTTTTATTGCTTTCCTGATTATGCGTCAGCTGGGCGAGATGGTCGTCGAAGAGCCGGTAGCCGGTTCATTTAGTCATTTTGCCTACAAATACTGGGGCGGCTTTGCAGGCTTCGCTTCCGGCTGGAACTACTGGGTGCTTTACGTGCTGGTCGCAATGGCCGAGCTGACCGCGGTCGGGAAATACGTCCAGTTCTGGTGGCCGGAAATCCCTACCTGGGTTTCTGCGGCCGTTTTCTTTATCGCTATCAACGCCATCAACCTGACGAACGTCAAGGTGTTTGGCGAGATGGAGTTCTGGTTCGCGATCATCAAAGTCGTCGCCGTCGTGGCGATGATTCTGTTCGGCGGCTGGCTGCTGTTCAGCGGCAACGGCGGCCCGCAGGCCACCGTACGCAACCTGTGGGAGCAAGGCGGATTCCTGCCGCACGGCTTCACCGGGCTGGTAATGATGATGGCGATTATTATGTTCTCTTTCGGCGGGCTGGAGCTGGTCGGTATTACCGCAGCCGAAGCGGATAACCCGGAGCAGAGCATTCCGAAGGCCACCAACCAGGTCATCTACCGCATCCTGATTTTCTATGTGGGCTCGCTGGCCGTTCTGCTTTCGCTGCTGCCGTGGAGCCGCGTAACCGCCGATACCAGCCCGTTCGTCCTGATTTTCCACGAGCTGGGCGATACCTTCGTCGCGAATGCGCTGAATATCGTGGTATTAACCGCGGCGCTCTCCGTTTACAACAGCTGCGTATACTGCAACAGCCGGATGCTGTTCGGTCTGGCCCAGCAGGGTAACGCGCCAAAAGCGCTGATGAGCGTCGATAAACGCGGCGTGCCGGTCAATACCATCCTCGTCTCCGCGCTGGTCACCGCGCTGTGCGTACTGATTAACTACTTCGCGCCGGAATCCGCGTTTGGTCTGCTGATGGCGCTGGTGGTTTCAGCCCTGGTGATCAACTGGGCGATGATTAGCCTGGCGCACATGAAGTTCCGTCGCGCTAAGCAGCAGCAGGGCGTGGTCACCCGCTTCCCGGCGCTGCTTTATCCGCTGGGCAACTGGATCTGCCTGCTGTTTATGGCGGGAGTGCTGGTGATCATGCTGATGACCCCTGGCATGGCGATTTCCGTCTACCTTATCCCGGTATGGATTGCCGTTCTCGGCGTCGGCTACCTGTTTAAACAGAAAACCGCCAGCGCCATTAAAGCATAATCCTGTATCTCCATAAGCTGTGTCCGCCCGCCGCTGGGCGGACACAGCGCATTGTTATCTGCTTCACACTTTCCCCCTGATAACCGATTTATCCATATCGTTAACCCTATCCTGCAACGCATTAGTCCATTACCCGGCTAATAATTCTCTCCATACCGCCACGGGGAGATCGCTGCGATGAATGGCAATAAGCTTTCAGTTAAAGAAAAAATAGGCTACGGGATGGGTGATGCCGGATGCAATATCATATTCGGCGCCATCATGTTGTTTGTTAACTATTTTTATACGGATATTTTTGGTCTCGCGCCGGCGCTGGTGGGCGTTTTGCTGCTTTCCGTACGCGTTATTGATGCCGTCACCGATCCGATTATGGGGGCGATGGCCGACCGTACCCGCAGTAAATACGGGCGCTTTCGCCCATGGCTGCTGTGGATTGCCTTCCCGTACGCGCTGTTCAGCGTGCTGATGTTTACCACCCCGGAGTGGTCGTACAATAGCAAGGTTATCTATGCTTTCGTCACCTACTTCCTGCTCTCGCTGACCTACACCGCGATCAACATCCCCTACTGCTCCTTGGGTAGCGTGATTACGAATGATCCGAAGGAACGCGTGGCCTGCCAGTCCTATCGCTTCGTGATGGTCGGTATCGCCACGCTACTGCTCTCCCTGACGCTGCTGCCGATGGCGGACTGGTTCGGCGGTGAGGATAAAGCCAAAGGCTATCAGATGGCGATGACCGTGCTGGCGATTATCGGTATGTGCATGTTCCTGTTCTGCTTTGCCACCGTTCGTGAACGCGTAAAACCCGCCGTCCAGACCAACGACGAACTGAAAAAAGATCTGAAAGACGTCTGGAAAAACGACCAGTGGGTTCGCATCCTGCTGCTAACGCTGTGCAACGTTTGTCCGGGCTTTATTCGCATGGCCGCCACCATGTACTACGTCACCTGGGTGATGCAGCAAAGCACCCACTTCGCCACGCTGTTTATCAGCCTCGGGGTAGTCGGCATGATGATCGGCAGTATGCTGGCTAAAGTCCTGACCGACCGCTGGTGCAAACTGCAGGTGTTTTTCTGGACCAACATCGTGCTGGCGGTTTTCTCCTGCGCTTTCTACTTCTTCGACCCGCACGCCACCATGATGATTATGGTGCTCTACTTCCTGCTGAACATTCTGCATCAGATCCCCTCGCCGCTGCACTGGTCGCTGATGGCCGACGTGGATGACTACGGCGAATGGAAGACCGGCAAACGCATCACCGGCATCAGCTTCTCAGGCAACCTGTTCTTCCTGAAGGTCGGTCTGGCCATCGCCGGCGCGATGGTTGGCTTCCTGCTCTCCTGGTACGGTTACGATGCCGGTGCGAAGCAGCAAAGCGCCTCCGCGATTAACGGTATCGTATTGTTATTCAGCGTTATCCCCGGCATCGGCTATCTGATTACCGCGGGGGTGGTGCGTATGCTGAAGGTAAACCGCGAATTTATGCGGCTAATTCAGTCCGACCTCGAGAAACGCCGGGTCAACTACAGCGAACTCAACGACTATCAGGAACTGAAAACCGGCGAACAGGTAAGGAAAGCGTAATGAAAAACTGGCCGAATCCATTTATTGAACAACGCGCGGACCCGTATATTCTGCGCCATCAGGATAGCTACTACTTTATTGCCTCGGTGCCGGAGTATGACCGTCTGGAAATCCGCCGCTCAGCAACCCTTGAAGGTTTACGCCACGCGCAGCCGGTGGTCGTCTGGCGTAAACCGGACAGCGGCCCGATGAGCCAGCTCATATGGGCCCCGGAGCTGCATGAGATTGACGGCAAATGGTATATCTACTTTGCCGCCAGCCACACCCACGATCTGGATGCGCAGGGCATGTTCCAGCACCGCATGTTCGCGCTCGAATGCGCTGACAGCGACCCGTTAACCGGGAAATGGCAGGAAAAAGGCCAGATTAAAACGCCGCTTGATACCTTTGCGCTGGATGCCACCACCTTCCGCCATCAGGGTAAACGGTGGTACCTGTGGGCGCAAAAAGATCCGGAAATTAAGGGCAATACCAACCTCTATCTGGCTGAACTGGCAAATCCGTGGACGCTAAAAGGTCAGCCGGTCAGGCTGAGTCAACCCGAGTTTGACTGGGAGTGCCGGGGTTTTCTGGTGAATGAAGGCCCGGCGGTCTTGTTCCACGGCGACAAGCTGTTCGTCAGCTACTCCGCCAGCGCCACCGACGAAAACTACTGCATGGGATTATTGTGGATAGACGTTAACGCCGACCCGCTGCGGCCGGAAAACTGGCATAAAGCGCCGCAGCCGGTGTTTCGTACCAGCTATGAGAATCGTCAGTATGGGCCCGGACACAATAGCTTTACGCAAACGCCGGAGGGAGAAGATGTGCTGGTGTACCACGCGCGCAACTACACCGAAATCGAAGGCGACCCGCTGTACGATCCGAATCGCCATACGCGCCTGAAGCTTGTCCGCTGGGACGAAAACGGGATGCCTGATTTTGGCATCCCGGCAGCAGATACGGATTAAAAGCGGAACCTGCCCCCAGCGGGCAGGTGCTTAAATCAGCGTACCGTAAATCGTCAGCAGCGCCATAATCACCACCACCACCAGCGATGTTTTTTTCGCCATGGAGACCGCCGCCTTCGGCGTCGCCACTTTATCCACGTGCGGCTCGCGCGCCAGCGAATACTGCGCCAGGCGCGTCAGCACCTGATACTGCGAAGAGTGGCGGTCGCCAAGCGAGGCAAACCACGCAGGCAAAGCCTTTTCCCCGTGCCCAACCAGCGCGTACACCACGCCGACCAGACGTACCGGAACCCAGTCGACAACGTGCAGAATGCCGTCAATACCCGACTGTAAGCGATGACGCGGCGTCTGATAACGCGCCAGCCAGGTCTGCCAGGCCCGCAGCGTACAGTAGGCAATCAGGGTTAACGGTCCCCACGGCCCGCTGACAACGAACCAGAACAGCGGAGCGAGATAGTAGCGGTAGTTAATCCACAGCAGCGCGTTTTGCAGCTCGCTCAGATATTCACGCTGGTCGCAGCCGGGCGGCACGCCGTGGATCAGGGTGAGCTCGCTGGCCATGGCGTCGCAGGCGCGGCTATCATCGCGCGCCGCCGCCTTCAGGTAGGCGTGATAGTGCAGACGGACTTTGCCCGCGCCGATGCACAGCAGGCCCAGCAGGATCCAGAACACCAGCAGAGGAATGTTAAACAGTTGCCCCTGCAGCAGGCGCTGAATAATAAACACGACCGCCGCCGCCGCGACCGTCATCAGTAGGGTAGTGAGCAGGGAATAATGCTTTACCCGGCGAAACAGCACTTCCAGCCGGTGATCGAGCTGCCAGTGCTCGCCCAGCTTAAACAAACGCTCGGCAATGAGGACCAACAGCGTAGTGAACAACGTCATGGCATCTCCTTATTCTGACGACGGGGTTAACAGACCGCGAAATTTGACCCAGTCAAAAGCCGGGCCGGGATCCGTTTTACGCACTGGCGCAATATCGCTATGGCCGGTGATATTGTCAGCTATCGCCGGATAGCGCGAGATAAGCTGACGGGTAACGGCAACCAGCTGCTGATACTGCGCGTCGGTATAAGCCAGCTCGTCGGTCCCTTCCAGCTCAATGCCTATCGAAAAATCATTACAGCGCTCGCGCCCGTGATAGCTGGAAACCCCCGCGTGCCAGGCGCGCTGGTCGAAAGGCACATACTGCACGATTTCACCATCGCGGCGAATCAGACAGTGTGCCGAAACGCGAAGATGCGCGATTTCAGCAAAGAAAGGATGGGCATGGGGATCGAGCGTACCGCTGAACAGGGCATCAATCCATGGCCCGCCAAATTCGCCGGGCGGCAGGCTTATATTATGCACCACCAGCAAAGAGGGGGTTTCATTATCCGGGCGGCTATCGTGGTGCGGCGAAGGAACCCGACGCGCCTCTTCCAGCCATCCCCCGTTCAACTGCATGTTGAGTCTCCTTTTACTAGCTTATGCATTCGCGGCACCGTGACCAAACAATCCCCGGCATCATACCCACGCTCGCTCGGCTGGCTAACGCCAAAACTTCACGCTGGCGCCGCCGACGAAAGGACGCGGATGTGGTACAGAAACGTCGTTCAGGTTAGCATGTTTCCCACTTCTGAATCTTATCTATCTGGAGCTTTATCATGACGCCTCGTCGCTACAATCCCGACCGCCGCCGTGACGCGCTGCTGGAGCGTATTAATCTTGATATTACCGATGCCGTCTCTCAATCCCTGCGGGAAGATTTAGGCGGTGAAGTGGATGCGAACAACGATATTAGCGCGCAATTATTGCCGCAGGATGCGCGCTCGCATGCCGTCGTCATCACCCGTGAAGACGGCGTGTTTTGCGGTAAACGCTGGGTAGAAGAAGTCTTTATTCAGCTTGCGGGCGACGACGTTAACTTCACCTGGCACGTTGCCGATGGCGACGCGGTAAAAGCCAATCAGCCGCTATTCGAGCTGGAAGGCCCTTCGCGGATCCTGCTCACCGGCGAACGTACCGCACTCAATTTCGTGCAGACGCTCTCCGGGGTGGCCAGCGAAGTCCGCCGCTATGTCGACCTGCTGGCAGGCACCAAAACTCAGCTGCTCGATACGCGCAAAACGCTGCCGGGCCTGCGCACGGCGCTGAAATATGCGGTCCTGTGCGGCGGCGGGGCCAATCATCGCCTGGGCCTCTCCGATGCCTTTCTGATTAAAGAGAACCATATTATCGCTTCCGGCTCGGTACGGCAGGCGGTAGAAAAAGCGTTCTGGCTGCACCCGGATGTGCCGGTTGAGGTGGAAGTCGAAACCCTTGAAGAGCTGGATGAAGCGCTGAAAGCCGGCGCTGACATCATTATGCTCGACAACTTCACTACCGACCTGATGCGCGAAGCGGTCAAACACACCAACGGCCAGGCGGCGCTGGAAGTCTCCGGCAACGTCACATTCGAGACTATTCGTGAATTTGCTGAAACCGGCGTCGATTACATCTCCGTTGGCGCGTTGACCAAGCACGTCCGCGCTCTCGATCTCTCTATGCGCTTCCGCTAATCCCCCTGCCCCGGTTCGTCGTTGATGCCGGGGCGCACTTTTGCGAGCCGGCTCGCACGCCAATAATCCCTCAATGCAACCCGCAAAAAAAGCCTGGAAGCGTGCTTCTCCAGGCGCGATCTGCCGCTCGTATCGCTAAACAAACCCCGGCAAAGTGCTCCCGAAGATAACAAGGAGCAACTTATGGACAAACAACGCGGCTTTACCCTCATCGAACTTATGGTGGTCATTGGGATCATCGCCATTCTCAGCGCAATCGGCATTCCGGCTTATCAGAACTATCTGCGAAAAGCGGCGCTTACCGATATGCTGCAAACCTTCGTCCCGTTCCGCACCGCCATTGAGCTGTGCGCGCTGGAGCACGGCGGATTAACCACCTGCGATGGCGGCAGCAACGGTATTCCCTCGCCCGCCACAACCCGCTACGTCTCGGCTATGACCGTCGCCACAGGCGTTGTCACGCTCACCGGGAAGGAAAGCCTTAATGGCTTAAGCGTCACGCTGACGCCGACTTGGGATAACGCTAACGGCATCACCGGCTGGCAGCGAGTGTGCAACATTACCGGCGATAGCGCACTCAAGCAGGCCTGTGAAGACGTGTTCCGTTTTAACTGAGGGCGCGGCAATGAAAACTGAACAATTGATACCTCTTTGCCAGCGCTATCAGGCCTTACTGCTCGATAGTAATGAACACACCATCGCTATCGCCGTGGTTGACGCCCCCGCCCCGGAGCTGCTGGAAGCGTTACGTTTCGCGACGCAGAAAAGGATTGATATCGAGTGCTGGAGCCAGGACCAGATGGACAAGCGGCTGCAGACGCCGGGAATATCAACCCTCACCCCGCCTGTTGAAGCCTCGGCCAGCATCGTTGAACAGGTAAATAGCCTTCTGGAACAGGCCCTGCGCCAGCGCGCATCGGATATTCATATTGAACCCGGTGACGATCGCCTGAGAATTCGCCTGAGGGTAGATGGCGTACTCCATTCTCTTGCGCCGCTTGCGCCGGAACTCGCCGCCCCCATCACCGCCCGACTTAAAGTGCTCAGCAATCTGGATATCGCTGAACACCGGGTACCGCAGGACGGTCAGTTTACCCTCACGCTCGCAGACCGCCCGATCTCGTTTCGGATCGCCACGCTTCCCTGCCGCGGCGGGGAAAAAATCGTCCTTCGCTTATTACACCAGGTCGAACAAGCGCTGGACCTCGAAGCGCTGGGGCTATCGTCTCAGCAGCTTGCCGCCTTTCGCTCGGCGCTTAACCAACCTCAGGGGCTGATGCTGGTCACCGGCCCGACGGGAAGTGGGAAAACCGTCACTTTGTACAGCGCGCTGCAGGCGCGGAATCGCGACGAGGTCAATATATGCAGCGTTGAAGATCCGCTGGAGATCCCCATCGTGGGGATGAATCAGACGCAGATTAATCCGCGGGCGGGCTTAACCTTTCACAGCGTACTGCGCGCCCTGCTACGCCAGGATCCCGATATCGTGATGGTCGGAGAGATACGCGATGCAGAAACCGCTGAAATTGCGATAAAAGCAGCGCAAACCGGGCACCTGGTTCTCTCAACGCTGCACACCAATTCAACCAGTGAAACGCTGGTTCGCCTGCAGCAGATGGGCGTTGCGCGCTGGATGATCTCATCCGCGCTTTCTCTGGTGGTTGCTCAACGCCTGGTACGCAAACTGTGCCCGCACTGCCGCCAGGAAACCGGCAGTTCGGCCGATGTTCCACACAGCCTGTGGCCACGGGCGCTTCCTCGCTGGCAGGCTCCGGGCTGTCAGCACTGCTATCACGGCTACTACGGTCGCCTGGCGCTATTTGAGCTGCTCCCCGTCACCACCGCGTTACGGCAGGCGATTACTCAGGGTCTTAGCGCCGGAGAGATCGAGTCCCTGGCGCGCGAATCCGGCATGATGACGCTGTTTGAGAGCGGCTGTCTGGCCGTCGAACGTGGGATGACAAGTCTGGAAGAGGTCGTTCGCGTGTTGGGAATACCGCATGGCGACTAAACGACTGTGGCGCTGGCGCGGTCTCTCTCTCCAGGGCATTCCCTGCCAGGGAACGCTCTGGCAGGATAATCGCCCTGAGGCATTGCAGGCTCTGCAGCGGCAGCGAATTATCCCGCTGACGCTGCGCCGCTGTAGCGTGCAAAGCGCCCTCTGGCATCCGCGCTACAGTGGCGAAATCATCCGCCAGCTGGCCGCGCTTCTTCAGGCCGGTCTCCCCCTGGCCGAGGGGCTGGAACTGCTGGCGCAGCAGCAGCCCAATGCGCAATGGCAGGCGCTGCTGCAAACCCTGGCGGAGGATCTGGCGCAGGGCATTTCGCTTTCAGGCTCCCTGGAAAAATGGCCTGAGGCGTTCCCTCCGCTCTATCTGGCCATGATTCGCACCGGTGAACTTACCGGTAAACTGGAACTTTGCTGCGCTCAGTTGGCCAGGCAGCAGCGAGAGCAGCTGCTCCTCACCGAAAAAGTGAAAAAAGCGCTGCGCTACCCGTTGATTATCTTATCCCTGGCGCTGCTGGTGGTTATGGGAATGCTGTGCTTTGTCTTACCGGAATTCGCTGCTATATATCAAACCTTCAACACCCCGCTGCCGTGGCTGACCCGCGCGGTAATAAGCATTGGCGAAGGGTTAACTCGCTGTTGGCCACTGCTCGCTGCCCTGGGTATTTTACCTGCAATACTCAACCGGCTGATTTGCCAGCGGCCAGGCTGGCTGCTGTACCGTCAGAAGCTGCTCCATACGCTGCCGGTGTTTGGCAAACTGCTATGCGGCCAGCGGCTTAGCCAGATTTTTACCGTACTCGCATTGACGCAAAGCGCCGGAATCAGCTTTCTGCAAGGTCTGCAAAGCGTGGAGGAAACCCTGAGCTGCCCGCTATGGCGGCAGAGGCTCCAGCAGGTTTGCCGGCAAATTACCCACGGCGATCCCATCTGGCAGGCGCTCGCCAACGGCGGAGGCTTTACGCCGCTTTGCCTACAACTGATCCGTACCGGTGAAGCCTCGGGTTCGCTGGATACCATGCTGGAAAATCTGGCTCGTCACCATAGTGAGCAGACGCATCAGCAGGCAGATAATCTGGCGACCTTGCTGGAACCGATGATGTTGGTAGTGACCGGAACGATTGTCGGCGTGCTGGTGGTGGCGATGTATTTACCCATTTTTCATCTGGGCGACGCCATTAGCGGGATGGGGGGATAACGCTGGCGCAAACGCGCCAGCGAACGGCATTACAGGCTGTTGAACACGCGGTTCTCTTGTTCCTGTACGCGAATAAAAGTCGTGCGTTTAGTCAGTTCTTTCAGCCGCGAAGCACCTACGTAGGTGCATGCGGAACGCAGGCCGCCAAGAATATCGCGCGCGGTGTTTTCAACCGGGCCGCGCAGAGGCAGCTTAACGGTTTTGCCTTCAGCCGCACGGTACTGGGCTACGCCGCCAACGTGACGGGTCATCGCCGACTCCGAGCTCATGCCGTAGAACAGCATGAATTTTTCGCCGTTTTCTTCAACCACGGTACCGCCGCTCTCTTCGTGACCGGCCAGCATACCGCCAAGCATCACGAAATCCGCGCCGCCGCCGAAGGCTTTAGCCACATCGCCCGGCATAGTACATCCGCCGTCGCTGATAATCTGCCCGCCCAGGCCGTGCGCCGCATCGGCACACTCAATCACTGCGGAAAGCTGCGGATAGCCGACGCCGGTTTTCACGCGGGTTGTACATACGGAGCCCGGACCGATACCCACCTTAACGATATCAGCCCCCGAAAGAATCAGCTCTTCGCACATTTCGCCGGTCACAACGTTGCCCGCAATAATGGTTTTCTGCGGCCAGGCTTCGCGGGCTTTCGCGACAAACTGCACGAAGTGCTCTGAATAGCCATTCGCCACGTCAATGCACACAAAGCTAAGCTGCGGATTTTGGCTCAGAATCTGTTTTGTTTTTTCAAAATCCGCATCGGAGGTGCCGGTAGAGACCATGACGTGCTGCACGACATCTGCCGATACGCTCTGAACAAACGCCTGCCACTGTTCCACGCTGTAATGCTTATGTACGGCGGTCAAAACGCCAAATGAAGCCAGGGCTTTAGCCATGGCAAACGTGCCAACGGTGTCCATGTTAGCAGCAATGATCGGCACACCAGACCAGGTCTGGCCAGAATGTTTGAAAGTGAATTCACGTTCCAGCTGTACGTCAGAACGGCTTTTGAGGGTAGAACGTTTCGGGCGGATAAGAACGTCTTTAAAACCAAGCTTCAAATCTTCTTCAATACGCATGTGCGAATTCCTGGGGTTAATTGCATTATTGTGAGAGCACAACTCCAGTGACGTTATCATACGCACGAATCATGGCCGCGCAAGACTGCGATTTTCACTTTTTTTACGCTACAATCGTATAAATTTACCTGGTGAACAGCCAAAAGCGAATTTGCGATATCCCATCGCAGGCGTATCATTTTTAACCATTTGATTTACATGCGCAAAAAGAACCAGGGTACGTGGTGACAGCCATTTATTGGTTGATATCACGTCGATAAAACCACTGTCGCAGTGGCGTCGTCGCGTCGTAAATCACGGCTCTGTTATTGAAAAATGTGCATGTAGTCAGTTTCAGGATTGAGGTGTATGACATACACGGTAGCGTTAACAGGCGGCATCGGTAGCGGTAAAAGTACCGTAGCCGACGCATTCTCACACCTCGGGGTTAACGTTATTGATGCTGACATTATCGCGCGCCAGGTGGTCGAGCCCGGTACCCCGGGGCTAAACGCGATTGCTCAACGCTTCGGTCCGCAGATCCTGAATAAAGATGGCACCCTTAACCGTCGCGCTCTGCGTGAGCATATTTTCGCTCATGCAGAGGATAAGAACTGGCTAAACGCGCTGCTGCACCCGCAAATTCAGCAGGAAACGCGTCGCCAGATGCAGCTTGCCACCTCGTCTTATATTCTCTGGGTTGTACCTTTACTGGTCGAAAACCGTTTGTCCGCCAAAGCCGATCGGGTCCTTGTTGTCGATGTGCCGAAAGAGACGCAGATAGCGCGCACGATGCTTCGCGATCGGGTCAGTCGGCAACATGCGGAACATATTCTTGCCGCTCAGGCAACGCGCGAACAGCGCCTTGCCGTTGCGGATGATGTTATTGAAAATATGGGTTCACCTGATGCCATCGCATCAGCTGTCGCCCGCCTGCATGCAAAGTATCAACAGCTGGCAGCGCAGGCCGCCTCACAGGAAAAACCGTAATGTCTACCCCTGTTCTATTTGAACATCCGCTTAATGAAAAAATGCGCACCTGGCTGCGTATTGAGTTTTTGCTCCAGCAGCTGACCGTACATCCCGCCATTACCAGCCATGCGGATGCGCTGCATTTTTTCCGCAATATCGGCGATCTTTTAGATGTTTTTGAACGCGGTGAAGTACGTACCGATCTGATGAAAGAGCTGGATCGCCAACAGAGGAAGCTGCAATCCTGGGCGGAAGTCCCTGGGGTTGATCAGGATCGTATCAACGAACTGCGTCAGCAGCTGAAGCAATCAGGCAGTACGTTAATGTCGGCGCCGCGTATCGGCCAGTACCTGCGAGAGGATCGCCTGATCGCCCTGGTACGCCAACGCCTGAGTATCCCGGGCGGCTGCTGTAGCTTCGATCTTCCGACGCTGCACATCTGGCTGCATATGCCGCAGGAATATCGCGATGAGCAGGTCGGTAAGTGGCTGGCCAGCCTGGAACCGCTGACGCAATCGCTGATGCTCATTCTCGATCTCATCCGTAACTCGGCCCCCTTCCGTAAGCAGACCAGCCTGAACGGTTTTTATCAGGACAACGGCGAAGATGCCGATCTGCTGCGTCTGCGGTTGGATCTTGCCAGCCAGCTCTACCCCCAAATATCAGGCCACAAGAGCCGCTTTGCCATCCGCTTTATGCCGCTGGACAGCGAGCACGGCATCGTGCCGGAGCGTTTTGATTTTGAACTGGCCTGCTGTTAAGGAGTCAATATGTCAGAAGAGATAACCGTCAACTGCCCAACCTGCGGCAAAATTATAGTCTGGAATGAGCAGAGCCCGCATCGCCCGTTCTGCTCCAAACGCTGTCAGCTTATCGATTTAGGCGAATGGGCAGCGGAAGAGAAACGTATCCCAAGCAGCAGCGATCTGTCAGATAGCGACGGCTGGAGCGAAGAAAAAGAGTAACGGATTTCGGGCGGGCATGTACAGGCCCGCCCTGATTTGCCGGATGCAGGCGCCCCCTACCCGATCAGAGAACCTTGAATTAACTTCGTAATGACGGGTTCGTTTGCCGGCGGAAAATCCTCAGCAACGAGCGCGCTCTGCGCAATCCAGCGGCCCGGCTGCCCTTCTTTCCCCCACGGCTCGCCTTCCCAGCTGTTCACCAGCCAGAACCATAGCGTGATATGGCGATCGGGAAACTGGTACTCCAGCTTATCAAACAGGCTGTAAGCTTTGGCTGTAATGCCGACCTCTTCCTGCAGCTCGCGTACTAAGGCCTGTTCGGACGACTCGCTCTCTTCAATTTTACCGCCCGGGAATTCAAGCTTGTTCGCCATATGCGCATCGGCGGCCCGCTGAGTGATAAAAATCTCCCCTTGCGAATTACGGATAATACCCACTGAAATTTGCAGCGTTTTCATTGTCTTCATTCCATAAAAAAGGCGCAGATATCTGCGCCCTGGTATTCAATATTGTAAAAGCTTAGCTCAGGCGACCGTGGCACTGCTTGTATTTTTTGCCAGAACCGCACGGGCAAGGATCGTTACGACCCACTTTACGCTCGCCGGTTTGTTCAGCCAGCGCGGCCGCGGCTGCGCTATCATCGTCCTGATGGCTCAGCTGCTGCATCTGCGCCAGACGCTCAGCTTCTTCACGACGCTGCTGCTCCATCGCCTCAACCTCTTCCGGCATCCGCACCTGAACTTTGCTCAGGGTACTGATCACTTCATATTTCAGGGATTCCAGCATTGAAGCGAACATGGAGAAAGATTCACGCTTATATTCCTGCTTCGGATCTTTCTGCGCATAGCCGCGCAGGTGGATCCCCTGACGCAGGTAGTCCATCGCCGCCAGGTGCTCTTTCCACAGGGAGTCCAGCGTTTGCAGCATGACGCCTTTTTCAAAGTGACGCATCATCTCAGCGCCAACCACTTCTTCCTTACGCTGATAGGTTTCAATGGCGCTCTGCAGAATGCGCTCACGCAGCGTTTCTTCATGAAGCTCCGGCTCTTTATCCAGCCACTCTTTGAGCGGCAGCTCGAGGTCGAAGTCATTTTTCAGACGCTCCTGCAGGCCTTCAATATCCCACATCTCTTCCAGAGACTGCGGAGGAATATGGGCATCGATGGTCGCTTTAAATACGTCTTCACGAATGCTGTTAATCGTCTCGCTCACGTCGGTCACGTCGAGCAGCTCATTACGCTGGGTGTAAATAGCGCGACGCTGATCGTTAGCCACATCGTCATATTCCAGCAGCTGCTTACGAATATCGAAGTTGCGGCTCTCGACTTTACGCTGCGCGTTGGCAATCGCTTTGGTCACCCACGGATGCTCGATAGCCTCACCCGGCTTCATACCCAGTTTACGCATCATGCCGGACACGCGGTCAGACGCGAAGATACGCATCAGGGCATCTTCCATCGACAGATAGAAACGGGAAGAACCGGCGTCCCCCTGACGGCCTGAACGACCGCGGAGCTGGTTATCAATACGGCGGGATTCATGGCGTTCGGTGCCGATGATATGCAAACCGCCCGCAGCCAGTACCGCATCGTGACGAACCTGCCAGTCGGCTTTGATCTGCGCAATCTGTTCTGGAGTCGGGTCTTCCAGCTGGGCGACCTCGGCCTGCCAGCTACCGCCAAGCATAATGTCGGTACCACGGCCGGCCATGTTGGTCGCAATGGTTACCGCAGACGGATAGCCCGCCTGCGCAACGATGTCCGCTTCGCTGGCGTGGAATTTCGCGTTCAGCACGTTGTGCTTGATGCCCGCCTTCGTTAATTCATTAGAGACCACTTCTGATTTTTCGATAGAAATGGTACCCACCAGCACTGGCTGACCCGCGGCGGTACGCTGCTTAATATCTTCGATAATGGCCTGAATTTTTTCCGCTTCGGTCATATAGACCAGGTCCGCCATGTCTTTACGAATCATCGGACGGTTGGTCGGAACCACAACGGTATCCAGCTTATAGATTGAGCTAAATTCAAACGCTTCGGTATCGGCGGTACCGGTCATCCCTGCCAGCTTCTCGTACAGGCGGAAATAGTTCTGGAAGGTAATTGAAGCCAGCGTCTGGTTCTCGTTCTGAATATCAACGCCTTCTTTCGCTTCAACGGCCTGGTGCAGGCCATCGGACCAGCGGCGCCCCTGCATCGTACGGCCGGTGTGTTCGTCGACGATGATCACTTCGCCATCTTTCACGATGTAATCAACATCGCGGGTGAACAGCACATGCGCGCGCAGCGCGGCGGTCACGTGGTGCATCAGCATGATATTGGTCGGTGAGTACAGCGACTCGCCTTCTTCCATAATACCTTCATTCACCAGCAGCTCTTCAATCAACACCAGGCCGCGTTCGGTCAGGTTTACCTGACGCGCTTTCTCATCGACGGAGAAGTGCCCTTCGCCGGTAAAGGTTTCGGAGTCTTCTTTATCCTGACGCACCAGGTGCGGAATGATCTTGTTCACCTTCTTATACATTTCCGAGCTGTCTTCAGCCGGGCCGGAAATAATAAGCGGGGTACGCGCTTCATCGATCAGAATGGAGTCGACTTCATCCACCAGCGCATAGTGCAGTTTGCGCTGGACGCGCTCTTCAGGACTGAAGGCCATATTGTCGCGCAGATAGTCAAAGCCGTATTCGTTGTTGGTACCGTAAGTAATATCGGCTGCGTAGGCTTCACGCTTGGCCGGCGCAGGCAGGCCGGACATGTTAATGCCAACGGTCATCCCCAGGAATTCAAACAGCGGGCGGTTGTTCTCGGCATCACGCTGCGCCAGATAGTCGTTGACGGTCACCACGTGAACGCCTTTACCGGTCAGCGCATTCAGATAGGCAGGCAGAGTTGCGGTCAGCGTTTTACCTTCACCGGTACGCATTTCTGCAATACAGCGGTCGTTGAGAACCATGCCGCCCAGCAGCTGAACGTCAAAGTGACGCATGCCGAAGACGCGTTTACTGGCTTCACGCACGACGGCAAAGGCTTCCGGGATCAGGCTCTCCAGGGCTTCGCCTTTTTCCAGGCGAGCGCGGAACTCAGCGGTTTTCCCTTTCAGTTCGTCGTCGGACAGTTTTTCCATGGACGGTTCCATGGCGTTGATCACGTTGACGGCTTTGCGCATACGACGCAGCGTACGGTCGTTACGGCTACCGAATACTTTAGTTAATAATTTGATTAGCATAATAAAATCTCAAACGCCCCGCGGTGCGGAGTCACAAAAAAATAGAATGGTCCGTTTTTGGTTTAGCTGAGACGTTGAGGCCCTGCGCGTATGCCGGCCACCTGGCTAATCCAGGTACAGACGCGAAACGCGCAGTGGGAAATAGAGGGGTTATATGCCGCCAGATGAACAATGGCCGGAGGTTTACTCTCCTGCGTCAACAGCGCGCTAAGCGTGTCGAGAAGGGCCAGATGCTGCGCCTGAAGCGGTGAAGACTCTTCCGCTACCGGCAGCGCCTGCGGGGCCATCGCAAAAGAGAGGTGGCGAATGACCGTACGAATGGCGTGCTGATGCCAGTAATCAACCGTGAAATTGGGCCGACGACTGGAAGATTCCAGCAGCGCTAGCTGAGAAAAATTAACTTTAGCAGGATTATGGTTGCTGGACGTCGTTTTAGCGGGCGACGCGGTCTCATGCTCATGACCATTGCTAAGCGCAGGCAGGCCGAGGCTAGCCGCGACCATCCCCAACAGGAGATGCGGCCAGAAATACCGTCTGCCAAACTGTCGCCAGCGCGTCAGCAATCCACTCACTTACGTTACCTTTTGTTGGTAGCAACCCTAAGAAATATTTTGCGTCCAAATACTAACATTAATACGCCGTCACGGCAGCAGGAATGAGGTCTCAGGCGGGGGAAAAACGTTTAAAAAAGGAACGAACGCGCAAAAAATGCAGTTAAAAATCAAAGCAGGACGCAGCGGGAATATAAAAAAGAAAACGACTGGCTCCCTGGCCGGAGAGAGTACCAGGTTACCAGTCGAATTTACTGCCGGGTCTGACTTATGCCAGAACCAGCGTCGGGGCGCGGAACGCCAGCGGCATTTCTGCGTCGTCCTCGAAGGTCACATACTCCCAGGCTTCCTGTTTTGCCAGAACAGCCTGCAGCAGTTTGTTATTCAACGCGTGACCGGATTTGTACGCCGTAAATGCGCCGATAATGTTGTGACCACACATAAAGAGGTCGCCAATGGCATCCAGCATTTTGTGACGGACAAACTCATCTTCAAAGCGCAAACCGTCTTCGTTCAGTACGCGATAATCGTCAACAACGATGGCACAATCGAAGCTGCCGCCCAGGCACAGGCCGCGGGACTGCAGATATTCGATATCACGCATAAAACCGAAGGTACGCGCGCGGCTAATCTGGCGCATAAACGCATCAGCCGAGAAGTTCATTGCGTAGCGCTGGCTGCTGGAGTCAATCGCCGGATGGTTAAAATCAATGGTGAAGTCCAGTGAAAAACCATTGTACGGTTTGAATTCGGCCCATTTATCGCCATCTTCAACGCGAACTGTCTCTTTGATACGCACAAATTTCTTAGCGCAGTTCAGTTCATCGATGCCGGCATCCAGCAACAGATAAACGAACGGAGCCGCACTACCGTCCATAATTGGGACTTCCGGCGCATCGACTTCAATAATAATGTTGTCGATACCCAAGCCAGCCAGCGCGGCATTGAGGTGCTCAACCGTCGATATCCGCACGTCATGCTCATTGACCAGGCAAGTACAGAGCATGGTATCACGCACAGATTTGGCATCAGCCGGAAAATCAACCGGTGGATTCAAGTCGGTGCGACGATAGATGACCCCGGTATTTGCCGGCGCAGGGCGTAACGTCAGGGTGACTTTCTTGCCGGTATGCAAACCGACGCCAGTCGCCTGAACGATACGTTTAAGAGTCCTTTGTTTGATCATCGTATAATCTCGCCAAGTTACCTATCCAACCGAAGTGTACTATACATTCGGCAGGCCAGTTTAGCACAAAGAGCGCAGATGCCCAACTTCCAGCCAATTCTTAATCGGCTTGCTTACGCAGGAAGGCTGGAATATCCAGATAATCTGGCTCTTTCGCAGCCTGCGGCGTATTGTCGTTGACCACTTTTGCGGCCGGTTTCTGCTCTTGCGTCAGTGGAGACATACCGTGCTGCTGGTAACGATCCATCACCGGCTGCTGCACCTGTTTGTTGGTGACCAGGGTGATTTCCGGACGTTTGTCCATACCGATACCGGTAGCAACGACGGTTACGCGCAGCTCGTCGTTCATATCCGGGTCCAGAGAGGTACCGATAACCACGGTGGCGTTATCCGAAGCAAATGCGCGGATAGTGTTACCTACGGTCTCGAACTCATCCAGACGCAGGTCGAAGCCCGCAGTGATGTTGACCAGAACGCCACGCGCGCCGGACAGATCGATATCTTCCAGCAGCGGAGAAGAGATCGCCATTTCAGCCGCTTCTTCCGCACGGTCTTCACCGCTCGCCACGCCGGAGCCCATCATCGCGTAGCCCATTTCAGACATCACGGTACGCACGTCCGCAAAGTCGACGTTCATCAGGCCTGGGCGGGTGATCAGCTCAGCGATACCCTGCACCGCGCCTTTCAGCACGTCGTTGGCCGCACCGAAAGCGTCGAGCAGAGAAATGCCGCGGCCGAGAACCTTCAGCAGCTTGTCGTTCGGGATGGTGATCAGCGAATCCACATGCTTGGACAGCTCGGTGATGCCCTGCTCAGCGAACGCCATGCGCTTCTTGCCTTCAAAATTGAACGGCTTAGTCACCACGGCAACGGTCAGGATACCTAAATCTTTTGCAACTTCAGCCACCACTGGCGCAGCACCGGTTCCGGTACCGCCGCCCATGCCGGCTGCGATAAATACCATGTCGGCGCCGTCAAGGGCGGCACGCAGCGCTTCACGGTCTTCATCCGCCGCGTTACGGCCGACTTCCGGGTTTGCGCCTGCGCCCAGACCTTTGGTAATACCGCTACCGATCTGGATAGTCTGGCCAACAGCCGTTTTGCGCAGAGCCTGCGCGTCGGTGTTCACCGCGAAAAATTCAACACCCTCAATGCGCTCGCGCACCATGTGCTCAACGGCGTTACCGCCGCCGCCGCCGACGCCGATGACTTTAATCACCGCGTCGTTGGTCAGTTCCATAGGTTCAAACATAATTTCTCTCTCCGTTGTGCCTGTCGCCTGAGAACGCTAATTTTCTGCGTTCTCTTAAAAAATTAAAACTCTTTTCGCAACCAACTGTTGAGTCGTTTGATCCACGACCCGACCGTTACGCGTTTTTCCACCTCTGCTTCACCACTGAGATGAGATTCCTTCCCGTAGTGCAGCAGCCCAACCGCCGTCGAGTAATACGGCTCCTGGGCATAATCCGTTAATCCGGTAATATTCAGCGGCGCGCCAATTCTCACCTGCGTATGGAATACGCGCTGCGCACAGGCGGCAAGTCCTTCAATTTGCGCCGCACCGCCGGTTAATACAATGCCAGCCGCCAGGTGGTGCTTCACACCTTGTTGACGGAGCTGTTCCTGCAGCTGCAGGATCTCTTCATTCACCAGGTTGAGCAATTCGGTATAACGTGGCTCAATCACCTCGGCCAGCGTCTGACGCTGCAGACTACGAGGCGGACGCCCGCCCACGCTGGGGACTTCCACGTTCTCGTCTTTACCAACGATGGAACCCAGCGCACAGCCGTGACGCACTTTAATGGCTTCTGCGTCGCTCGGCGGCGTACCGAAAGCGTAGGCAATATCGCTGGTCACCACGTTGCCCGCGTACGGGATCACTTTGGTATGACGCAGCGCGCCGCCGGTATAGACCGCAATATCCATTGTACCACCGCCGATATCCACCACGCAGACACCCAGTTCACGTTCGTCTTCCGTTAATACGGAATAGCTGGCGGCTAAACCGGCGAAAATAAGCTGGTCGACTTTCAGACCGCAACGCTCCACCGCTTTGACAATATTTTTTGCCATATCGTTATGGCAGGTAATCAAATGCACTTTCGCCTGCATGCGTACGCCAGACAGTCCTACGGGGTTTTTAATCCCCTCCTGGTAGTCGATGGCGTACTCCTGCGGGATAACGTGCAGAACGCGATGCTCGTCGCGCACGCGAACCGATTTCGCGGTATGTACCACGTTCTCTACGTCGTCCTGCGTCACTTCTTCTTCAGAAATCGGCACCATACCGATTTCATTTTGACAGCTGATATGTTTGCCTGAAAGCGCCAGATAGACTGACGAGATCTGGCAATCCGCCATCAGTTCGGCCTGGTCAATGGCGCGCTGCACGCATTTCACCACGGATTCCAGGTCGTTCACTCCGCCTTTATCCATACCACGCGATGGGCAACTGCCCACGCCAATGATATTAATCATACCGTCGGGCAGAACTTCCCCTACTAAAGCGGCAACCTTAGCGGTGCCAATCTCCAGTCCAACTACCAGTTTTCTGTCCGTCGCCTTGATCATTGTTGTTCTGCCTGTGCCTGATTCTGTTGTTGTTGAGTTTCCTCTACAGGAGCCGGTACCCAACCGACTGCCGCTCCCGAGTCATAACGCAAATCAACGTAGCTTATCCGTTTGCCGTCGGTCTGCGCCTGCTGCTGAAGAACCGGGTAGAGTTCCATAAAGCGCTGAAGCCGTTTCATGGTGTCACCCCGACCAAGGTTGAGCTTAATGTCGTTATTAAGCGTCAACTGCCAGGAGCGACGCGCGGTCATTGCCGCTACTTTCAACGTGAATTTATCCTTCGCCAGCACCTGCCCCATGTCGCGGTATCCCTGAAGGACTTCGTTCTCACTGCCTTCCGGGCCGTACAACATCGGTAAATTCTGTTTACTGGTGCGATCTGACGGCACGCTGAAAGAATTTCCGTCCACGTCTACCATATGCTGATCATTCCAGCGCGCTATCGGCACATATTCAACCAGATGAATCTTCAATTCGTCCGGCCACTGCTTTCTGACGCTCGCCTGCTTAATCCACGGCAGACGTTCAATCTGGCTTTGAATAATGTTGACGTCCTGCGTCATAAAGGTGCCCGGCGACCCCAATGCCAGAATCGCCTGACGGATATCATCGTTGCGCGTGTAGTGACGCTCACCGGTGACCACCATCTTTGACAGCGGTAACCGCTGTGCATCTTCCATCCAGCCCAGAACCATCCATCCGCTGACCAGCACGGTACAGAGCACCGCCAGCAGGAAGAAGATACCCGCCAGACGAGAGCCATTACTTCGACGCGAAGAAGTTTCGTCTTCCTCTTCGTGGTTCCGCGTATTCAGCGCAGCCTGCGACATATCACCCCGCCAGGTCCAGAATTCGTACAACAAGCTGCGAGAAGCTCATCCCTGCCTGACGCGCCGCCATGGGCACCAGGCTATGGCTGGTCATGCCAGGAGAGGTGTTTGCTTCCAGCAGATAAAACTGGCCATCGCTGTCCAGCATCACATCAATTCGCCCCCAGCCGTAACAGCCAAGACTATCCCAGGCTTTTTGCACCAGAGCCTGGATTTCTGCCTCGCGCGCGGAATCTTCCAGGCCAGGGCAGAAATATTGCGTTTCATCAGAGAGATACTTTGCTTCATAATCATAGAAGGTTCCAGCCGCCTGGATACGTATTGACGGTAAAATTTCTTCTCCGACGATAGCGACGGTAAATTCCGGCCCACTGAGCCATTTTTCAATCAGAACTTCGTCATCATGCTGAAAAGCCAGCGCCAATGCATTTTGTAATGCACAACTTTCGCTGACTTTGGACATACCGACGCTGGAGCCTTCGCGACTGGGTTTAACAATCAACGGCAGTCCGAGGGCGGAAATCTGCTGTTCTACCTCAGCGGAAAGCCCCGCGGTGAACTGTTTACGCGTCAGCGCAACCCACGGCGCAACCGGCAGCCCGGCGCCCTGCCACAGCAGTTTGCTGCGCAGCTTATCCATTGAGATAGCGGAAGCCATCACGCCGCTGCCGGTATAGGGGAGTTGAATCAGCTCCAGCAGACCCTGCAACGTACCATCTTCACCGCCGCGACCGTGCAAGGCAATAAACGCTTTCTGAAAACCCATATTTTTCAATTGGGTAATATCCACGTCGCGCGGGTCGACCGGGTACGCATCGACCCCGGCTTCGCGCAGGCCGGCGAGCACCGCCGAACCTGAATTGAGAGAGACTTCACGTTCAGCGGAGGTTCCGCCAAAGAGGACCGCGATTTTATCAGCCATGGCGCTCCTCCTGCGATTTTTGCGGCTGCAATTTGATTTCCGCCAGGTGACGGGCGATTTTACCAATGTTTCCCGCCCCCTGAACCAGCACCAGATCGTTGCCGGTCAATACTGAAGCCAGCATCTCTGCCGCCTGCGCCGGGTCGGAAACCAGAATCGGGTCGACTTTACCGCGGCCGCGAATCGTACGGCACAGCGAGCGGCTGTCGGCGCCAGGAATAGCGGCTTCACCCGCGGAATAAACGTCCAGCATCAGCAGCGCGTCAACCTGGGTCAGCACGTTGGCGAAATCATCATACAGATCGCGCGTACGGGTAAAACGGTGCGGCTGAAACAGCATCACCAGGTTTTTATCCGGCCAGCCCGCCCGCGCCGCTTTGATGGTGGCATCCACTTCCGTAGGATGATGACCATAATCATCGATCAGCATCGCGGTACCCTCTTTACCGTTAACTTCAGCTAAGGGGTATTCGCCAAGGAAATCAAAGCGACGGCCGGTGCCCTGGAAGCTTTCCAGCGCGCGCAAAATAGCGTCATCATCAATGCCCTCTTCCGTGGCAACGGCCACCGCCGCCGCCGCGTTCAGCGCGTTGTGGCGACCCGGTGCGTTCAGCGTCACCTGAATGACCTCTTTATCCTGGCGAACCAGACGGAAATGGCCCTGAGCGCCAACCTGACGATACTCTTCCACGCGAACGTCGGCATCATCGCTAAATCCGTAGGTGGTGAGCTGGCGGCCAACGCGCGGCAGCAATTCACGAATCACCGGATCGTCCACGCACATCACCGCGCGTCCGTAGAACGGCAGATTGTGCAGGAAGTTAATAAACGTCTGCTTCAGGTTTTCGAAGTCGCCGTGGTAGGTATCCATATGATCGGCTTCGATATTGGTCACGATAGCGACCATCGGCTGTAAATGCAGGAACGAGGCGTCGCTTTCGTCCGCTTCGGCAATCAGGTAACGACTATGGCCAAGGCGCGCGTGCACGCCAGCGGCTTTGACCAGACCACCGTTCACGAAAGTAGGATCCAGCCCGGCTTCAGCGTAAATGCTCGAGACCATCGCCGTGGTTGTGGTCTTTCCGTGCGTGCCGGCAATGGCAATGCCGTGGCGAAAACGCATCAGCTCCGCCAGCATCTCGGCGCGGCGAATAACCGGAATACGCGCTTCGTGGGCGGCGACGATTTCCGGGTTATCCGCAGAAATCGCGCTGGAAACCACGACAACGCTCGCATCGCGCACGTTTTCAGGGCGATGGTTGAAATAAATCGTGGCGCCAAGCTGAGTCAACTGCTGGGTCACCGGATTCGGCGCCAGGTCGGAGCCGCTAATCTGATAACCTTCGTTGGCCAGAACTTCGGCAATACCGCCCATGCCGGCACCGCCAATGCCAACAAAGTGAATGTGCCGGACGCGACGCATCTCGGGCACTATGGAACGCAGTTTTGCCAGATCTTGTGTATTCATTCTTTACGCCATCAACTTCTTTATTCGGACGGTGATCATCACCGCGATTAACGCGCCAGTGCTGCGGCGCTCACTTCTTCTGCTACCCGTTCGGTCGCGTCCGGAATCGAGGCTCTGCGCGCTCGCTCCGCCATATCCAGCAGCGTCTCGCGATCCCAACCCGCCAAGGTTTGCGCGACGGCCTCCACGGTAAACTGCGGCTGCTCAAGGATCTTCGCTGCCCCTGCCTTCTCTAACGGCAGCGCATTCCAGTACTGCTGACGATCTTTGTGCTGAAAAGGCACAAACAGCGCCGGTAAACCCGCGGCGGCAATTTCGCTCACCGTCAGCGCCCCGGAACGACATACGACAACATCGGCCCAGGCATAAGCCGCCGCCATGTCGTCAATAAATTCGGTGACTTTGTGCTGCGGCTGGCCGGCGTCGGAATAAGCCTGCTGTACGCTCTCCTGGCCCCCTTTACCGCTCTGGTGCCAGATGGTGACAGCAGAACCCAGCTTCGCCGCCACCTGCGGCATCGTCTGATTGAGCACGCGCGCGCCCTGCGAGCCGCCGACGACCAATACGCGAATCGGCCCCTGACGCCCGACTAACCGCTGTTCCGGCAGCGGCAGCGCCAGCACATCGGTACGAACCGGGTTGCCAACAACGTCGGCATGCGGGAAAGCGCCGGGAAATGCCTGCATGACCTTTTTGGCAATTTTCGCCAGCCATTTATTCGTCAGGCCGGCAATCCCGTTCTGTTCATGCAGGACAACCGGGATCCCCAGCGACCATGCCGCCAGACCGCCGGGTCCGGAAACATAGCCGCCCATGCCCAGCACCACGTCCGGCTGAAAACGCTGCATAATCGCTCGCGCCTGACGCCAGGCGTTGAAAATACGCACCGGCGCCAGCATCTGCGCCTTCAGGCCCTTGCCGCGCAGGCCGGATATCTGAATGAAATCAATTTCAATGCCGTGCTTCGGCACTAAATCCGCTTCCATACGATCCGCGGTACCCAGCCAGCGGACCTGCCAGCCCTGGTCCATTAAATGGTGCGCAACCGCCAGTCCCGGGAACACGTGTCCGCCGGTACCGCCTGCCATCACCATTAAGCGCTTTTCCTGACCGCTCATCGAACACCCCGTGTAAACGCCTGGGCTTTTTCCAGACGCGTTTCATAATCAATTCGTAACAGCAACATGATCGCCGTCGACATAATCAGCAGGCTCGAACCGCCGTAACTGATCAGCGGCAGCGTCAGGCCTTTGGTTGGCAGCATCCCCGCCGCCGCGCCGACGTTAACCAGCGCCTGAAAGCTAAACCAGATCCCAATGGCGCAGGCCAGAAATCCGGAGAAACGGTGGTCAATCTCCAGCGCTTTGCGGCCAATGGACATGGCGCGAAAAGCGACGAAGAATACCATTAAAAGTGCGAGTACCACACCGATATAACCGAGCTCTTCACCGATAATGGCGAAGATGAAATCGGTGTGCGCCTCGGGCAAATACTCCAGCTTCTGGACCGAATTGCCCAGGCCCTGCCCCCACATTTCGCCGCGACCAAAGGCCATCAGCGACTGGGTTAGCTGGTAGCCGCTGCCGAACGGATCTTCCCACGGGTTCCAGAAAGAGGTCACGCGGCGGATACGGTACGGTTCAGCCAGAATCAGCAGTACGACCGCCGAAAGCCCCATCCCGATAATGGCGATGAACTGCCACAGCTTGGCTCCCGCCAGGAACAGCATGGCCAGGGTGGTCACAAACAGCACGACGACGGTACCGAGGTCAGGCTGCGCCAGCAGTAAAATCGCCAGTACGAAAATCACGCCCATCGGCTTTAAGAAGCCGCGCAGGTTGTTACGCACTTCGTCGCCTTTACGCACGAGGTAGTTGGCGATGTAGCAGAACAGCGACAGCTTGGTAAACTCCGCAGGCTGGATACGCAGCGGCCCCAGCGCAATCCAGCGCGACGCCCCGTTAACCGAGCTACCGACCACCAGAACAATCAGCAGCATGACGATAGAGGCGATCAGCATCGCGGTACTATGGCGCTGCCAGAACTCCATCGGCAGGCGCAGCGTCACCATCGCCAGCCCTAGCGCCAGCAGAATGTATAAGCCATCGCGCTTGGCAAACAGAAACGGATCGTTCGCCAGACGCTGGCCTACCGGCATCGACGCCGAGGTCACCATAATGAAGCCTATTGCGGCCAGGCCAAAGGTCAGCCACAGCAGCATCCGGTCATACATCACCAGGCTATCAGTATCTTTTTGCCGCGAGCCCATCACCCAGCCTTTCAGCGCGGCGAACAGCCATGCGAAAATAAACATTCCCGGCAGACGCGGCAGTCTCAGCCGTGGCATTTTCAGGCGCGGGAGTGATAAACGCATCAACCTAACTCCTTCGCCAGGCGAGCAAAGATGTCGCCGCGTTGTTCAAAGTTTTTAAACTGATCGAGGCTGGCGCACGCGGGAGACAGCAGCACCATATCGCCCGCGACAACCTGCGGCGCAATCTGGCGCATCGCCTGCTCCATGGTTTCCGTTTGCACGGCGACGTCCGGGCGAAGGGCCGCCAGCTGCGCGCCGTCGCGGCCGAAGCAGTACAGGCGAACGTTGTCGCCGGTCAGGTAACGGCTTAACGGCGTGAAATCAGCGGATTTCCCATCGCCGCCCAGCAGCAGATAGAGCGTTCCATCAAGATGCAGCCCATTGAGCGCCGCTTCGGTACTGCCGACGTTGGTGGCTTTAGAATCGTTGATCCAGCGCACGCCGTTGTGCTCCAGCACCAGCTGGAAACGATGCGCCAGCCCGGTGAATGTGGTCAGCGCTTTCAGGCTGCTGGCGCGCGGCAGACCCACCGCGTCCGCCAGAGCCAGGGCCGCAAGCGCGTTACTGTAGTTATGCTGGCCGCTAATCTTCATCTCTTTGACGTTGAGCACTTTCTCGCCTTTGACGCGCAGCCAGGTTTCTCCCTGCTGGCGGTTCAGGTGATAGTCGCCAACGTCAACGCCGAAGCTGATGCAGCGATCGTCAGCGCCGCGTACCGGCATGGTTAACGCATCATCGGCATTGACGATACAGGCCCGCGCATTCTCATAAACGCGCAGTTTGGCGGCGCGATACTGCTGAAGCCCCAGCGGATAGCGGTCCATATGATCTTCGGTGACGTTAAGGATCGTCGCCGCGGCCGCCCGCAGGCTGGAGGTGGTTTCCAGCTGGAAGCTGGAAAGCTCCAGGACATAGAGTTCGCGCTCAGGATCCAGCAGCATCAGCGCCGGCAGGCCAATATTGCCCCCGACGCCAACGTTCAACCCCGCCGCTTTCGCCATTTCTCCCACAAGGGAAGTCACGGTGCTTTTACCGTTGGAACCGGTGATCGCAATAATCGGCGCCTGCGCCTCGCGGCAGAACAGTTCAATATCGCCGACTATTTCTACCCCCGCATCCGCCGCGGCGCTCAGGGAAGGATGCGCCAGCGCGATGCCAGGGCTGGCAACAATCAGGTCCGCCGTCAACAGCCAGTCTTCGTTCAGACCGCCGACATAGCGCTCAACGGCTTCCGGCAGCTTATCCAGCCCCGCCGGAGCAACGCGGGTATCCATCACCCGCGGCGTCACGCCGCGAGCCATGAAAAAGTCCACGCATGACAGGCCGGTCATACCCAGCCCAATAATGACGACTTTTTTACCCTGATAATCTGCCATGATTAACGTACCTTCAGCGTCGCCAGGCCAATCAGCACCAGCATCAGCGAAATAATCCAGAAACGCACGATAACGCGCGGTTCCGGCCAGCCTTTCAGTTCATAGTGATGGTGAATCGGCGCCATGCGGAAGATGCGCTGACCGCGCAGCTTGAAGGAGCCGACCTGCAGAATCACCGAGAGCGTTTCCACCACAAATACGCCGCCCATAATCACCAGCAGGAATTCCTGGCGCAGCAGCACGGCGATAATCCCCAGCGCGCCGCCGAGTGCCAGCGAACCCACATCGCCCATAAAGACCTGTGCCGGATAGGTGTTAAACCACAGGAAGCCCAGGCCCGCGCCGACAATCGCCGTACAGACGATCACCAGTTCACCGGCGTGACGCAAATAAGGGATATGCAGGTAGTTGGCGAAATTCATGTTCCCGGTCGCCCAGGCAACCAGCGCGAAGCCGGCGGCAACGAATACGGTTGGCATAATCGCCAGCCCATCAAGGCCGTCGGTCAGGTTGACCGCATTACCGGTCCCGACGATAACAAAATAGGCCAGCAGGACGTAGAACAGGCCCAGCTGCGGCATCACGTCTTTAAAGAACGGCACCACCAGCTGAGTCGCCGGCGTATCTTTACCCGCCATATACAGCGCAAAGGCGACGCCCAGCGCAATCACCGACATCCAGAAGTATTTCCAGCGGGCAATCAGGCCCTTGGTATCTTTGCGAACCACCTTACGGTAGTCATCAACGAAGCCGATGATGCCGTAGCCCACCAGTACCGTCAGCACGCACCAGACGTAGGGGTTAGATGGATAGGCCCACAGCAGAACGGAGACAACAATGGCGGTCAGGATCATGATCCCGCCCATGGTCGGCGTACCGCGCTTACTAAAGTGAGATTCCGGGCCATCGTTACGTACAACCTGGCCAAAGGAGAGTTTTTGCAGACGGGCGATCATGCGCGGGCCCATCCACAGAGAGATGAACAGCGCGGTCAGCAGGCTGACAATGGCGCGAAACGTCAGGTAGGAAAAGACGTTAAAGCCTGAATAATATTTGACCAAATGTTCGGCCAGCCATACTAACATGTTCCGTTCTCCTGTAATGCGCGTACTACCACTTCCATGGCGGCACTACGTGAACCCTTCACTAAAATGGTCATAATTTTATGTTCTGCGGTGAGCTCGCGCAGGCGGGTCACCAGCGCGGCCTTCTCGCTAAAATGTTCGCCAATGCCGCTGGCGCCGCTGATCTCTGCGCTCAACGTACCGACGCTCAGTACGCGATCGAGCCCGGCCGCTTTTGCCGCTTCGCCCACCTGACGATGGCACGCCTGGCTTTCCGCGCCGAGTTCGGCCATATCGCCGACGACCAGTACCCGGTAGCCCGGCATCTCAGACAGCACCTGTACCGCAGCGGTCAGCGAGCCGACGTTGGCGTTATAGGAATCATCCAGCAGCAGCTGGCTGTCGGTCAGCTGAATCGGGAATAGCCGCCCCGGTACCGCTTTCAGATCTTTCAGACCCGCTTTGATCGCCTCATGCGTCGCCCCCACCGCCATTGACAGCGCCGCGGCAGCCAGCGCGTTGGCGATGTTATGGCGCCCCGGCAGCGGTAGCAGTACATCAACGCTGCCCGTTGGGGTCTGCAGAGTAAATTCAGTCCCGTGCGAGGTCACATGAACGCTGGTTGCCGTGAAATCGCTGTGGGCGGCGTTCGGCGAAAAACGCCAGGTTTTACGCTCGCCAATCACGCTTTGCCAGTTCAGCCAGTCATTATTGTCGGCGTTCATAATCGCGATGCCGTTGAGCGGCAGACCGGTGTAAATTTCGCCCTTGGCTTTCGCCACGCCTTCCAGAGAGCCAAATCCTTCCAGGTGCGCGGCGGCCAGGTTATTCACTAACGCGGCTTCGGGACGGGTCAGGCTAACGGTCCAGGCAATTTCCCCCTGGTGATTAGCGCCTAACTCGATGACCGCGTAGTCATGTTCTTTGGTAAGACGCAGCAGCGTCATCGGCACGCCGATATCGTTGTTCAGGTTACCTGCGGTATACAGCGTATTGCCGCACTGGCTCAGAATCGCCGCGGTCATCTCTTTAACCGAGGTTTTTCCGGAAGATCCGGTCAGCGCGACCACGCGCGCCGGCACCTGCTGACGCACCCACGCGGCCAGTTCGCCAAACGCCAGACGCGTATCCTTCACCACCACCTGCGGTAGATCGCAGGCCAGATGACGGCTGACCAACAGCGCGCCCGCGCCGGCAGCTTTCGCCTGTTCGGCAAAGTCATGCGCATCAAAGCGCTCGCCTTTTAGCGCCACGAACAGGCAGCCCGCCGTGATTTTACGGGTATCGGAGGTGACGTCATCAATCGCCACATCGCGGCCGTGCAGCTCGCCATGCGTGATGCCGGCGAGCTGGCTGAGAGTCAAGCGAATCATGCTACCGCCCCCAGCAGACGCGCTACGGTGACGCGGTCAGAGTAATCGAGTCGGCGATTGCCGACGATTTGATAGTCCTCGTGGCCTTTGCCCGCCACCAGAACGACGTCGTTTTCTTTCGCCTGCATCACCGCATTAGTGACCGCTTCCGCACGACCTTCCACCGCCCTGGCATGGCCCGCGTCCAGCATGCCGGCCAGAATGTCGTTGATAATCGCCCGCGGCTCTTCGGTGCGCGGGTTGTCGTCGGTGACAACCACGATATCAGCAAACTCTTCGGCGATAGCGCCCATCAGCGGACGCTTGCCTTTGTCGCGATCCCCGCCGCAGCCAAATACGCACCACAGTTTACCGCGACAGTGCAGACGCGCCGCCTGCAGCGCTTTTTCCAGCGCATCAGGCGTGTGGGCATAATCAACGACCACGGTCGGTTTACCCGGCGCGGCGAACACTTCCATACGCCCGCATACCGGCTGCAGGCGCGCGGCGGTTTTCAGCAGATCGGCAAGCGGATAGCCTAGCGCCAGCAGGGTGGCTAAGGCCAGCAGCAGATTGCTGACGTTAAAGGCGCCCATCAGGCGGCTTTCGATCTCGCCGTTCCCCCAGCTGGAGGCAAACTGAATGGTGGCGCCGCTATCGTGATAGCTCACGGCGGTCGCTTTGAGCCAGCGGCCCCGGCAGTTCGGGTTAATGTGATCTTCCATCGATACGGCAACCGCATCCGGCAGCTTCGCCAGCCAGCGGCGACCGACTTCATCGTCCGCATTAACAATCGCCTGCCCGCAATGGTGGGTTGAGTAGAGCAGCCATTTCGCCGCTTCGTAATGTTCCATATCACCGTGGTAATCGAGGTGATCGCGGCTCAGGTTGGTGAAGACCGAGGCGGCAAACTGCAGCGCGGCTACGCGATGCTGCACCAGCCCGTGGGAAGAGACTTCCATCGCGGCGAACGTCGCCCCCTGCCCTGCCAGGCCAGAGAGTACGTGTTGAACATCAACGGCCGAACCGGTGGTGTTTTCCGTTGGGATAACTTTCTCCAGCAGGCCATTGCCTACGGTTCCCATTACCGCGCTGGTTTCCCCCAGCAGCTGCGCCCACTGCGCCAGCAGCTGTGTCGTGGTGGTCTTGCCGTTAGTCCCGGTGACGCCCACCAGGCGCAGTTGTTCCGAAGGCTGATGGTAAAAACGCCCGGCCAGCGCGGATAAGCGCTCGTTGAGTTGGCTCAGATAGATAACCGGCACACCGTGCATTTCACGGATTTCGCCGTCATGGGCCTCATCTTTGGCCTCAGCAATAATGGCAGCAACACCTTGCGCTATCGCCTGCGGGATATAACGACGCCCGTCCGCCTGATGACCTAAAACCGCGACAAAAAGATCGCCAGAAGCAGCCACCCGGCTGTCCAGCGTCATTTCTCGCAGAATTCGCTCCGGCGCATTTGGCACCCACGGAGCGAGAAGGTCGCGCAAATTACGATCTGCCACCTGTTCCCTCGCCTTGATTAATCACTAATTCACTTTTTTCAGCCGTTGCCAGCGCATCCGGTTCAATGTTCATGGTGCGCAGTACGCCTCCCATGATGGCACCGAAGACCGGCGCGGAAACGGCGCCGCCGTAGTATTTACCCGCCTGCGGATCGTTGATCACCACCACCAGCGCAAAGCGCGGATGGCTGGCGGGCGCAACGCCTGCGGTGTAAGCAATGTATTTGTTGATGTAGCGGCCGTCGGGCCCTACTTTTTTCGCCGTACCGGTTTTAATGGCGATGCGATAGCCTTTGATCGCCGCCTTCACGCCGCCGCCGCCGGGCAGCGCCACGCTTTCCATCATATGAACAACGGTACGAACGAGTGATTCCGGGAAGACGCGCTCGCCCGGAACCGGTGGATCAACTTTGGTAATCGACAGCGGGCGATATATGCCGTAGCTGCCGATCGTTGCGTAGACTCGCGCTAACTGTAACGGGGTTACCATTAGCCCATAGCCGAAAGAAAAGGTGGCCCTCTCTATGTCAGACCACCGTTGTTTTTGAGGGTATAAGCCACTGCGTTCTCCGACCAACCCCAAATTGGTCGCTTTTCCGAGTCCAAAACGTGAGTAAGTATCTACTAACGCTGAGGACGGCATCGCTAACGCCAGCTTAGAAACACCGACGTTACTCGACTTCTGTAGTACCCCGGTCAGGGTCAATTCGCTGTAGCGCGCCACGTCTTTGATTTCGTGGCCGTTAATTCGATAGGGAATGGTGTTCAGTACGGTATTTTCGTTAACAATGCCGCGCTGAAGCGCCGTCATCACCACCATCGGCTTCACCGTTGAGCCCGGCTCAAACACGTCGGTGATGGCGCGGTTACGCATCGTATCTTTGGAGGTGCCCGCGAAATTATTCGGGTTGTACGACGGGCTGTTGGCCATCGCCAGCACTTCGCCGGTGTTAACGTCGACCAGAACCGCGGTACCTGACTCCGCTTTGTTGAACGCCACCGCATTATTCAGCTCGCGATACACCAGCGCCTGCAGGCGTTCGTCAATGCTCAGCGCCAGGTTATGCGCGGCCTGGCTATCGGTGGACGAAATATCTTCGATTACCCGACCATAGCGGTCTTTACGCACGATACGCTCGCCGGGCTGGCCGGTAAGCCACTTATCAAAGCTCTTCTCTACGCCCTCAATCCCCTGGCTATCGACGTTAGTGAAGCCAATGAGGTGAGCGGTTACTTCGCCAGACGGATAGTAGCGGCGGGACTCTTCCCGCAGATGAATCCCCGGCAGCTTCAATTTACGGATGTAGTCGGCCATATCAGGGTTCACCTGACGCGCCAGATAGATAAAACGCATCCGTGGATTGGTATTGATGCGCGATGCCAGCTGATCCAGCGGCATATTCAGCGCATCGGCCAGCGCCTTCCAGCGGTTATCCAGGGTCACGCCCCCGGCTTCATGCAGCTCTTTCGGGTCAGCCCAGATAGCTTTTACCGGCACGCTCACCGCCAGCGGGCGGCCGGAACGATCGGTTATCATTCCGCGCGCGGTAGAGACTTCCTGCACGCGCAGAGAACGCATATCGCCCTGGCGTACCAGCATGTCCGGGCTAATCACCTGTAGCCAGGCCACGCGGCCCAGCAGGAAGCCCAGCGCCAGCAGAATACAGCCGCACAGCAACGCAAAACGCCAACTGATAAAGTTGGCCTGTTCTTCCTGACGTTTTGCTTTTGGCGTTTTCGGCGCTGCTTTCATGCGTCGCAATAATCCTTATTTCTGTACAACGATATTTTCTTGTGATGGATCGACGTGCTGCATCTGCAGCTTCTCGGTCGCGATCCGCTCAACCCGACTGTGATCGCCGAGAGCATTTTCTTCGAGGATCAGGTTGCGCCATTCAATATCCAGCGCGTCGCGTTCCAGCACCAGCTGTTCGCGCTGCGCGGTTAAGAGGCGAGTATGGTGCGCCGTTGTCACCACCGTAATCGCCGTAATAATGATGCAAATGAACAGGCAGAGTGGCAGCTTCCCAAACCGCAGAAGGTCGTCTCCGATCACGCCAGGCAAAGCATGGCGCTCGTTGCTTCCTATCGACCCTTTCACCTTGCTTAGGGCTTCTGTCACTCTGCCGATCATGCGTTCGTCCTCTCTGCAATACGCAGAACTGAACTACGGGCACGAGGATTTTCAGCTACCTCTTTTTCGCCCGGCATCAACTTGCCTAATGCTCTTAGCTCACGGCCGCCCAGTTTTTTAAGCTGCTCTTCGGTCATCGGTAACCCTGCCGGAACCTGCGGACCGCGGCTTTGCTCGCGCATAAAGCGCTTCACAATACGGTCTTCCAGCGAGTGGAAACTGATGATTGAGAGCCGCCCGCCCGGGGCCAGCACGCTGAGCGAGCTTTTTAGCGCCTGCTCTATCTCCTCCAGTTCACTGTTCACCCAAATGCGCACCGCCTGGAAGGTACGGGTCGCGGGATGTTTGAATTTATCTTTCACCGGCGTCGCCGCCGCAACGACCTCCGCCAGCTCTTTGGTACGCGTCATCGGTTCCACGCGGTTGCGTTCAACGATGGCGCGGGCAATGCGTTTACCAAAGCGCTCTTCGCCGAAGGTTTTGATGACCCAGGCGATATCGGCTTCGTCGGCGGTTTGTAGCCATTCAGCGGCTGACTGGCCGCGCGTCGGATCCATGCGCATATCCAGCGGACCATCGCGCATAAAAGAGAAGCCACGTTCAGCGTCATCCAGCTGCGGTGAGGAGACGCCAAGATCGAGCAGAATACCGTCGATCTTGCCGGTTAGATTGCGCTCGCCAACATAGTCGGCCAGCTGAGAAAAAGGACCATGAACGATGGAAAAGCGGGGATCATCGATAGTTTTCGCGACGGCGATAGCCTGCGGGTCGCGATCGATCGCCAGCAGGCGTCCCTCCGCTCCCAGCTGGGAGAGAATCAGGCGCGAGTGGCCGCCGCGGCCAAAGGTACCATCAATGTAGATACCGTCAGGACGAATATTCAGGCCATTAACGGCTTCATCCAGAAGTACCGTAGTGTGTTTATAATTTTCCATCATTTTACAAAGACAAATCCTGCAGGCGCTCCGACAGTTCCCCGGAAGCGGACTGCTCAGCGTCGATATCTTCCTTGACCCGTTGATACCAGGTCGTTTCGTCCCACAGCTCAAACTTATTGAACTGCCCGACCAGCATCACTTCTTTTGTCAGCCCGGCGTGTTGCCGCAGCACCGGGGCGATTAATAGCCTCCCGGCGCTATCCATCTGACATTCGCTGGCATGTCCCAGAAGCAAACGCTGTACGCGCCGCTCGGTGGGGTTCATGCTCGATAAACGCGATAATTTTTGCTCGATGATTTCCCATTCAGGCAAAGGGTAAAGCAGCAGGCACGGGTGATGGATGTCAATGGTGCATACCAATTGACCGGAAGCGTTCTCGATCAGCCCGTCGCGGTAGCGCGTCGGTACGGCCAGACGGCCTTTACTGTCGAGATTGACTAACGTTGCCCCACGGAACATGCCAGCCTCACCCCTTTTCGCCACTTTACCCCACAAATTCCCACAAGAAGGAGTTTACGGAGCGGAGGAAAAGCTTGTCAAGCCAGCACGGATGCCAACAGAGCTCAAAAACCCATTATTTACAGCCGATATTCGCCCTGAGGAAAAATCAACCAACAAACGAGGCAAATTAACGTTATGAATATCGGTAAGAAAACAACCAACAAACTTGTAACAGTTAAAGCAGCAAAATATCTTCGAAGGGAAAATATAAAGTGTCAGTTTGCGACGCGAGCGGCATTTTAGGCCATTCTGATGACCGTTAACAGCACCAGTTTTCACAGGAGAGGCACTCTTACTGCGGGGTACAGCGCTTATCGCTACCATAATAGCGAGGAAATGAGTGTTAATTCAGCAACTCACCCGCTGAATGTAACAAAATAATACAAATAAATACGCTAATCCTTTTATGGGCTAATTAAACCGTGGAATAAATGGCACGAAGAATAAAATTAAAAGAGATGTCAGGAAGATTAAGGATTTGTCTGAAAGATCCTTAACCCTGCAATTTTTACGTCATCTCAGCGGATTATCGCCAGACGCGTCTCCGTCTGGCGAATGCTCTACGAATAATCCTGGTCACGCGCTTAGCGGCGATTCAGGCTGCCGCGACGATAAAGATTGCGCCGGATACGGCTTAACCCTGGTTTCGGCTTACGCGGTTCATCAAGGCTGGCGAGCACGATCTCCAGCACGCGCTCCGCCACGTCGCGGTGGCGCTGGGCCACGGCTAAAACGGGACACTGGAGGAAATCCAGCAGCTCATTATCGCCAAAAGTGGCAATAGCCAGCTCGGAAGGCAGCTTCCCTTCCCGGCGCAGCGTGATGTCCATCACGCCCTGCAGTAGCGGAAACGAAGTCGTAAACAGCGCCTGAGGCATTGGATGCGTTTCCAGCCACTTTTCAAAGAGCTGCGCCGCGGCTTCGCGCTCGTAGCTGTTTGCATAGAGGAAATGCACCTCTCGCGGATCGTCCTTCCATGCCGTACGGAATCCCTGCTCGCGCAGGAAGCTCACCGAAAGCTCCGGCAGCGCGCCAAGGTACAGCACCGTTTCAGCCGGAAACTTACGCAATTCCGCACCGAGCATTTCAGCATCGTCCTGATCGGCGCCCACCACGCTGGTGAAGTGCTCTCGATCGAGCGCGCGGTCGAGCGCGACAATCGGGAACGGATCGTTAGCCCAGCGCTGATAGAACGGATGTTCAGGCGGTAATGAGGTGGAAACGATTATCGCGTCGACCTGACGCTGCAGCAGATGCTCAATGCAGCGCATTTCGTTATCCGGCTGATCCTCGGAGCAGGCGATCAATAGCTGATAGCCGCGCTGGCGCGCCTGACGCTCCAGGTAATTAGCGATGCGCGTATAGCTGGTGTTTTCCAGGTCCGGGATAACCAGACCAATGGACCGCGTACGTCCTGCACGCAAGCCTGCAGCAACCGCATTCGGATGATAGTTGTGCTCACGAACCACCGCCATCACCTTTTCAACAGTTTTATCGCTAACGCGATACTGCTTCGCTTTCCCATTAATCACATAGCTAGCGGTCGTTCGCGAGACACCGGCCAGCCGGGCGATTTCATCCAGTTTCACAATTGCCCCTTGGGTAATAAGTACAGAACATAACCATTCTTCAGGTATGGATTCGTTTTTATAACATCTAAGCGCAGAAAAGTAAGCGCAGCAACCGCTTTAGTCCACAGTTCCCACCGATTTCGCAAAAAAATAGCCCGACAGGCTGTGTCGGGCTATTTTTACGTCGGTTTCAGCGGCTCAGCGCATGATTTTGTCGCCGCGCGACAATCCGACTACGCCCGAGCGGGCGACTTCAACAATTCGCGCCACGTCGCGCAGCGAAGCCAAAAACGCATCCAGCTTATCGCTGGTTCCCGCCAGCTGAACGGTATAGATAGACGGCGTGACGTCGATAATTTGCCCACGGAAGATTTCCGTATTGCGCTTGACCTCATCGCGTCCATAGCCGCTGGCCTGGACCTTCACCAGCATAATTTCACGCTCAACGTGCGCGCCTTGTCCGAGCTCGTTAACGCGCAGCACGTCTACCAGCTTGTGCAGCTGCTTTTCTATCTGCTCAATCGCTTTCTCATCGCCAACGGTTTGAATCGTCATTCTGGATAACGTCGGATCGTCCGTCGGCGCTACCGTCAGGCTTTCAATATTATAACCGCGCTGTGAAAAGAGGCCGATCACGCGGGATAGCGCGCCCGATTCGTTCTCCAGTAATACTGATAATATCCGGCGCATAATCAGGTCCTCTCCGTTTTGCTCAGCCACATCTCGTCCATACCGCCGCCGCGAATCTGCATGGGGTATACATGCTCACTGCCGTCAACCGTTACATCAACGAAAACCAGTCGATTATTACGCACCTGCTCCAGCGCCTCAGCGAGCTTCGCTTCCAGCTCCTGCGGGTCGCTGATACGAATCCCCACGTGGCCGTAGGCTTCCGCGACGCGAGCAAAATCAGGCAATGACTCCATATAGGATTGTGAATGACGGCCAGAGTAAAGCATATCCTGCCACTGCTTCACCATCCCGAGGTAGCGGTTATTGAGGTTCAGCACCAGCACCGGCAGCTCGTACTGCAGCGCGGTGGAGAGCTCCTGAATATTCATCTGGATGCTGCCATCGCCGGTCACGCAAATCACCGTTTCTTCCGGCAGCGCCATCTTCACGCCCAGCGCGGCGGGAAGGCCAAATCCCATCGTTCCCAGACCACCTGAGTTGATCCAGCGCCGCGGTTTGTCGAAAGGATAATAAAGCGCCGCGAACATTTGATGCTGACCCACATCGGACGTCACGTACGCATCGCCGTGCGTCAGCCGCCAGATGGTCTCAATTACCGCCTGCGGTTTAATCTTGCCGCTTTGCGTGTCGTACTGCAGGCAATGACGCGCGCGCCACTGCTCAATCTGCTGCCACCAGTCGCGGATTTCATCCAGCGGCTGCTGCGTCTCTTCATGGTCGAGCAGTTCCAGCATCTGTTCCAGTACCAGGCGGGCGTCGCCAACGATAGGCACGTCGGCAGGAACGGTCTTGGATATCGAAGTGGGATCGATATCAATATGCAGCACCGTCGCGTTCGGACAGTACCTGGCCAGATTATTCGTTGTACGATCGTCGAAGCGCACGCCGACGGCGAAAATCACGTCGGAATGGTGCATGGTCATATTGGCTTCATAGGTCCCATGCATGCCCAGCATCCCTAACGCCTGCTGGTGCGAGGCAGGGAAGGCGCCCAGCCCCATCAGCGAAGACGCCACCGGCAGCTTCAGTTTCTCAACCAGCGCGAACAGCTGCGGTTCACATTGCGCATTAATCGCCCCGCCACCGACGTAAACCACCGGTTTTTTGGCCGCCACCAGCGTCTGCAGCGCACGTTTAATCTGCCCTTTATGACCCGACGTCGTCGGATTATAAGAGCGCATGCTGACCGTATCTGGCCAGGCGTACGGCAGTTTTTTCGCCGGATTGAGAATATCTTTCGGTAGATCCACGACGACCGGGCCGGGACGCCCGCTGGCCGCCAGCCAGAACGCTTTTTTCAGCACGCCGGGAATATCTTCGGTTTGCTTAACCAGAAAGCTGTGTTTTACCACCGGTCGGGAGATCCCCACCATGTCGCACTCCTGGAAAGCATCGTAGCCAATTAAGGACGTCGCGACCTGGCCGGAAAGAATCACCAGCGGAATGGAATCCATATAAGCCGTCGCAATGCCGGTAATCGCGTTAGTCGCCCCCGGACCCGAGGTCACCAGGACTACCCCGACCTCGCCCGTTGCGCGCGCAAGGCCATCCGCCATATGCACGGCAGCTTGCTCATGGCGGACCAGTACGTGATCGATTCCGCCAAGGGTATGTAACGCATCATAGATATCGAGGACCGCGCCCCCGGGATAACCGAACACCTGCTTGACGCCCTGATCGACCAGCGACTGGACGACCATTTCGGCTCCTGACAACATCTCCATGGTTTGCCTCCCGGCTTATAGTTTTTAACGACAGCGGAATCCGATTTCCGCGCGCTCGCACAAGACGAAGCGCAAAAGCTTCGTCCTGAGGTGAATAGACTGCATGCCGTTACCATAACTGCTCGCTAACGGGCAGGCAATTGGCGACCGTCGGCACCTAAGAGGCATTAAAAGGATAAAAGAAAGGTTCGCAGCTAAAACACGGTGAAAAACTTCGGAGATAAGAAAATATGATAGTCAATGCTCGGGGAAAATAACCAACTACAGCAAATCATCCATTTTTTAACGGGCAGCGCCGGGGGCGGACAAGCGCAAACAGAATAAAATTCTACGTTTAGTGATTTTTGTCACACAAAGCAGGAGCCGAAGCCCCCGTTTGTATCGCGACCGTTTAGCGCTGGCAGATATTGACCAGCAATTCTTCCATCCACTGATGCCCTTTATCACGGCCCGCCGCTTCATGCCATGAAAGATAGCAGGTACGGCTATTCACTTTCAGCGGCAACGGTAATATTTGCAGATCCAGCTTATCGGCAAACTCGCTGGCTAACCAGCGCGGTGCGATAGCAACCATATTGGTCTGGGAAACCACATTTAATACGCTGACCATCGCGTTACCTTGATAAGCAATACGCGATTGTTTATCCGCGGTGTCATACCACGGCTGGCTAAATGAAGCGTAGCGATCGAGCGCGACAACCGCGTGCTCCTCCTGATAAATATCATTTTCCATCATTGGGCCAGAAATACGCGGATGTTTCCGGCTCGCCACCAGCACCATTTCATCTTTAAATAAAGGCACGCAGGCAAACTCAGGGCGACGAAACTCTTCATAACCAATAACGAATTCAATTTCCTGATAACGTAATTGATGTTCCGTGTTTTGATTCAATGCCGATTTAAAGACCAAATGAATGTTGGGCGCAATCTCGCCAACTTTATTGAAAATAACCGAAGTCAATGCATTATCCAGCGGGCTGCAAACGCATAAATTAAAGACCCGCTCGCTGCTGAGCGGCTCGAAGCCCGAGCCCGGCAACTCGTTCTGCACTAATTGTAATGCCTGTCGTACAGAACCAAATAGCTGATAAGCACGCGCCGTTGGCTGGATGCCGCGCCCATAACGAACAAACAGCTCATCATTAAACATCACCTTCAGTCTTGATACGGCATTGCTGACCGCCGGCTGCGACATCCCCAGGGAATGTGCCGCACGGGTGATATTTTGTTCCTGCATTACCGCATCAAATACGGTTAACAGATTCAGGTCGACCATTCTCAGCTGAGGTTTTGCGTTTTCCACCTCTGAGTCCGGCTTATATTCAGTATTTTCTTTTAACATATTTAACTCCACTGTCACGCTAAATTCCCTTTGCCAAAGTGCAGTAATTAATTCTGAAAATATCATTTACCATGCATATGACATTTACAAAAGGGCAAAGATGAATTTTAGGAATATATTAAGGTTATGAGTGGCGACGAAAATTCTGCGGTTGAACGTACTCGCAACCCCCTAACCATATTGTTTACTTGATAAAACCAAGTGTACCCATAAATATCAAAAATAAACAATAACAGCAGCGGTTAACTATAATTTAAGCACTATTACAATATCGGTTTAAGCTGCCCTTAACATTCACATTTTATTATCATTGATAATTCCCCCTTACAAACATGGACACATTCAGCAAACAAATAAATTCAGCTATTTCATTAAGATATGATTCTGGCCAGGCGCGCTATCCTTGCGGCTCTCAGCGAAAATCAAAATTATCAAATAGTGAAAATATCTCAACATGCGCTGATGTCCTAAAAAGGATCATCGGCAAAAAAGCGCGATCGTCAGCACAATTAGCTAATTCTTCTCGCGGGTAAAAAGACCTTTTCTTCACCCAAGGGTTGACATCAAACCCCATATCCAGTAACTCTAAATGCATAACGATTTCATCTGGAGCATGACGCAATGATTCGCAGCATTCGCTTTCTCAGCCTACTACTACTAAACGCATCCATTTTGCGCGGTAGGCTGTTGGGCGACGTTCATCGTTAAGTCATCTTCCAGCAAGACTATAAAACCCGCGCCAATGCGCGGGTTTTTTTATGCTCGTAAGCAAGGCGCCAGGACACAGACCAAGGATCTAAACCATGAGCCAGCAAGTCATTATTTTCGATACGACCTTACGCGACGGTGAACAAGCGTTACAAGCCAGCCTGAGTGTGAAAGAGAAACTGCAGATTGCTATGGCCCTGGAGCGGATGGGCGTTGACGTCATGGAAGTGGGCTTCCCAGTCTCGTCTCCAGGCGACTTTGAATCTGTGCAAACCATCGCGCGCACGATCAAAAACAGCCGCGTTTGCGCCCTGGCCCGCTGCGTAGAAAAAGATATCGATGTTGCAGCAGAATCATTAAAAGTGGCGGAAGCGTTCCGTATTCACACTTTTATCGCCACCTCGCCGATGCATATCGCCACCAAGCTGCGCAGTAACCTGGATGAGGTTATTGAACGTGCCATCTATATGGTGAAGCGCGCACGCAACTACACTGACGATGTCGAGTTTTCCTGTGAAGACGCTGGCCGTACGCCGATTGCCGATCTGGCTCGCGTCGTTGAAGCCGCGATTAATGCAGGCGCAACGACCATCAATATTCCGGATACCGTCGGCTACACCATGCCGTTCGAATTCGCCAACATCATCACCGGTTTGTACGAACGCGTGCCTAACATCGACAAGGCCATTATCTCCGTCCATACCCATGACGACTTAGGCATCGCGGTCGGTAACGCCCTCGCAGCGGTCCACGCCGGCGCTCGCCAGGTTGAAGGCGCGATGAACGGTATCGGCGAACGCGCCGGCAACTGCTCGCTGGAAGAAGTGATCATGGCGATTAAAGTGCGCAAAGACATTATGAATGTGCACACCCGCATTAATCACCAGGAAATCTGGCGTACCAGCCAGACCGTCAGCCAGATTTGCAATATGCCGATCCCTGCCAACAAAGCTATCGTCGGAACCGGCGCCTTTGCCCACTCTTCCGGTATTCACCAGGACGGCGTGCTGAAGAATCGCGAAAACTACGAAATCATGACGCCGGAATCTATCGGTCTGAACCAGGTGCAGCTGAACCTGACCTCACGCTCCGGCCGCGCGGCGGTGAAACACCGTATGGAAGAGATGGGCTATAAAGACACCGACTACAACATGGACCATCTGTATGACGCGTTCCTCAAGCTGGCGGATAAAAAGGGCCAGGTATTTGACTATGACCTGGAAGCGTTAGCCTTCATTAATAAACAGCAGGAAGAACCGGAGCATTTCCGCCTGGATTACTTCAGCGTGCAGTCCGGCTCCAGCGATATCGCAACCGCCTCCGTGAAGCTGGCATGCGGTGATGAAACAAAAGCTGAGGCCGCCAACGGTAACGGCCCGGTGGACGCCATTTATCAGGCCATTAACCGCATCACCGGCTATGAGATTGAGCTGGTCAAATATGACCTCAACGCCAAGGGTCAGGGTAAGGATGCGCTGGGCCAGGTGGACATCGTGGCGAACTACAACGGCCGCCGCTTCCACGGCGTGGGTCTGGCGACGGATATCGTGGAATCTTCCGCGAAAGCCATGGTTCACGTCCTGAACAATATCTGGCGCGCCGCTGAAGTCGAAAAAGAATTGCAACGCAAAGCTCAGAATAAAGAGAACAATAAGGAAACCGTGTAATGTCGAAGAATTACCATATTGCTGTTTTACCAGGTGATGGTATTGGCCCGGAAGTCATGAACCAGGCGATGAAAGTACTGGAAGCCGTTCGCCACCGTTTTGATATGCGCATTACCACCAGCCAGCACGACGTCGGCGGTGTCGCCATCGATCGTCAGGGCACTCCCCTGCCGCAGACTACCGTCGAAGGCTGCGAACAGGCCGACGCGATCCTGTTTGGCTCCGTTGGCGGACCGAAATGGGAGCACCTGCCGCCCGCGGAGCAGCCGGAGCGCGGCGCGCTGCTGCCCCTGCGTAAGCATTTCAAATTATTCAGCAACCTGCGCCCGGCTAAGCTGTACCAGGGCCTGGAAGAGTTTTGCCCGCTGCGCGCCGATATCGCCGCTAACGGCTTCGACATTTTATGCGTCCGCGAACTGACCGGCGGCATTTACTTCGGCCAGCCGAAAGGCCGTGAAGGCAGCGGCCAGCATGAGAAAGCGTTCGATACCGAGGTGTATCATCGCTTTGAGATTGAGCGTATCGCCCATATTGCGTTCGAGTCCGCCCGCAAGCGTCGCCACAAAGTGACCTCGATTGATAAAGCGAACGTGCTGCAGTCTTCTATTTTGTGGCGTGAAATCGTTAGTGAAGTCAGTAAGCAGTATCCTGACGTTGAGCTGTCGCATATGTATATCGACAACGCCACCATGCAGCTGATCAAAGATCCGTCCCAGTTTGACGTCCTGCTGTGCTCCAATCTTTTCGGCGACATCCTGTCTGACGAATGCGCCATGATTACCGGTTCAATGGGCATGCTGCCGTCCGCCAGCCTCAACGAGCAAGGCTTTGGTTTATATGAACCCGCAGGCGGCTCCGCGCCGGATATCGCCGGTAAAAACATCGCTAACCCCATCGCGCAGATCCTCTCCCTGGCGCTGCTGCTGCGCTATAGCCTGGATGCCGATAACGCGGCAAGCGCGATTGAAAATGCGATCAACCGCGCATTAGAAGAAGGCGTACGTACCGGCGATTTAGCGCGCGGCGCGGCGGCGGTCAGTACCGATGAAATGGGCGATATCATTGCCCGCTATGTCGCTGAAGGGGTGTAATCATGGCGAAGACGTTATACGAAAAGTTGTTTGATGCTCACGTGGTTTATGAAGCGCAAAACGAAACCCCGCTGCTGTATATTGACCGTCATCTGGTTCACGAAGTGACCTCACCGCAGGCGTTTGACGGTCTGCGCGCCCACAAACGCCCGGTACGTCAGCCGGGCAAAACCTTCGCCACGATGGATCACAACGTTTCAACGCAGACGAAAGACATTAACGCGTCCGGCGAAATGGCGCGTATCCAGATGCAGGAGTTAATTAAAAACTGCAAAGAGTTCGGCGTGGAACTGTACGATCTGAACCACCCTTTCCAGGGCATCGTCCACGTGATGGGGCCGGAACAGGGCGTCACCCTGCCGGGTATGACCATCGTCTGCGGCGACTCACACACGGCAACCCATGGCGCATTCGGCGCGCTGGCCTTCGGTATCGGCACCTCTGAAGTCGAGCACGTCCTGGCTACGCAAACGCTGAAGCAGGGCCGCGCTAAAACCATGAAGATCGAAGTCAAAGGTAAAGCGGCTCCGGGCATCACCGCCAAAGACATCGTTCTGGCGATCATCGGTAAAACCGGCAGCGCCGGCGGTACCGGGCACGTTGTTGAATTTTGCGGCGAAGCCATTCGCGATTTAAGCATGGAAGGCCGCATGACCCTGTGCAATATGGCTATCGAAATGGGCGCGAAAGCAGGCCTGGTGGCGCCTGACCAGACCACATTTGATTACGTGAAAGGCCGCCTGCACGCGCCGAAAGGCAAGGATTTTGACGAAGCCGTCGCTTACTGGAAAACCCTGACCACCGATGATGGCGCGACATTTGACAGCGTTGTCACCCTGCAGGCGGAAGAGATTGCCCCGCAGGTCACCTGGGGCACCAACCCAGGCCAGGTCATCTCCGTCACCGATATCATCCCGGACCCGGCATCATTCACCGACCCGGTAGAGCGCGCGAGCGCGGAAAAAGCGCTGGCCTATATGGGCCTGAAATCTGGCGTACCGTTAACCGACGTGGCGATTGATAAAGTCTTTATCGGCTCCTGCACCAACTCGCGTATCGAAGACTTACGCGCGGCGGCCGAAATCGCGAAAGGCCGCAAAGTCGCGCCGGGCGTTCAGGCGCTGGTCGTGCCAGGCTCTGGTCCGGTAAAAGCGCAGGCCGAAGCCGAAGGCCTGGATAAAATCTTTATTGAAGCCGGTTTTGAGTGGCGTTTACCCGGCTGCTCCATGTGCCTGGCGATGAACAACGACCGCCTGAACCCGGGCGAGCGCTGCGCCTCCACCAGCAACCGTAACTTTGAAGGCCGTCAGGGCCGCGGCGGGCGCACTCACCTGGTCAGCCCGGCCATGGCAGCCGCGGCGGCCGTTACCGGTCATTTCGCCGATATCCGTAGCTTGAAATAAGGAAACCATCATGGCAGAGAAATTTACCCAACATACCGGCCTGGTGGTTCCGCTGGACGCCGCGAACGTCGATACCGATGCAATCATTCCAAAGCAGTTCCTGCAGAAAGTCACGCGTACCGGTTTTGGCGCCCATCTGTTTAACGACTGGCGCTTCCTGGACGACAAAGGCGAACAGCCTAACCCGGAATTCGTGCTGAACTTCCCGGAATATAAAGGCGCCTCTATCCTGCTGGCGCGGGAAAACTTCGGCTGCGGCTCTTCGCGCGAGCACGCGCCGTGGGCGCTGACCGATTACGGTTTTAAAGTCGTCATCGCGCCGAGCTTCGCCGATATCTTCTACGGCAACAGCTTTAACAATCAGCTGCTGCCGGTCACCCTGAGCGAAGCGCAGGTCGATGAGCTGTTTAAGCTGGTCCACTCTCAGCCGGGCATTAAGTTTGAAGTCGATCTGGAAGCCGAAGTGGTTAAAGCAGGCGATAAATCTTACAGCTTTAAAATTGACGCTTTCCGCCGCCACTGCATGCTGAACGGTCTGGACAGCATCGGCCTGACTTTGCAGCATGAAGAGGCGATCTCAGCCTATGAGAAAAAACAGCCGGCCTTTATGAATTAAGGCAGCCGCCATGTATATCTCAGCCCGGACCGCGATCCGGGCTTTTTTTTCGCCGGTAAAAATGAGATCTGGCGCACATATATCAATATTCGTCGCTATAACGGGGCGACATTTTCGCCGCGATAAAAATAAATCATTATCAATTGGGCATCTATTCAATCATTCCCCTACTCTTTTTGTGTCATTCCACAAGTACAAGTAAAAAATCGATTGAAATATTTAAGGTAAAAACACTAATGTGTAAATAAATTGTTAATCCCATAGAATCACGCTATAGCTCCGCGCAAAAAAAAGCATTATTTTTCTATTAAACGCCTCGTTATCTTTCCCCACAGAGAAATATTAACTTTGGACAGGCCAGAATCGCCGTAAAAGGCTATCAGGCATCCAGTGGAGAGAGCATATGAGCCACTATCCCCATCTTTTTTCCCCGTTGACCATTAACGGAATGACAATAAAAAACCGCATCATCATGCCGCCAATGGGCACTAACCTGGCGAGCCTGAACGGGGAAGTCACGCAGGAGCAGATTGACTACTATGAGCTACGCGCGCGGGGCGGCACAGGACTCATCACTATCGAGAATATTTGCATCGATTTTCCTTTCGCCTCTAACGGCACTACGCAGCTGCGTATCGATAACGATCAATATATTCCGCGCCTGTTCAAATTAACCGAAACCTTACATAAACACGGCGCCTGCGTCAGTATTCAATTAAACCACGCCGGCGCGTCGGCCTATGCGTATCGCCTGAACGGCGAAATGCCGCTGTCTTCTTCCAGCACGCCGTCCAAAAAGAACGGGAATATCCCCCGCCCGATGACGCACGATGAGATATATCATGCCGTCGATAAATTTGGTGACGCGGCGGAGCGCGTTCGCCGCGCTGGATTCGACTGCGTGGAAATTCACGCCGGCCACTCTTATTTAATTAGCCAGTTTTTATCACCGCTGTTTAATAAGCGCACCGATGAATTTGGCGGCAGCGTAGAGAATCGCGCCAGAATATTAACCCTAATCGTCGATAAGGTACGGGCCTGCGTAGGCCCGCGTTTTCCGGTCAGCCTGCGTATTAGCGCCGATGACTTTCTGAAAGGTGGAAATACGCTCGAAGACTCCTTGCAGATCCTCGAACTGTGTCAGGAAAAAGTGGATATTATCAACGTCTCCGCCGCGCAAAACGACAACCTCAATTTCCAGATTGACCAGATGTCTCTGGAAGATGGCTGGAAGCGCTACCTCTCTCGCGCGGTACGCGACAAATTCCACAAGCCCACGGTGATAGCCGGCAACATCCGTACCCCGAAAGTCGCCGAAGATATTATCGCCAGCGGCGATGCCGACCTGATTGCCATTGGCCGCGGCCTGATCGCCGAGCCGGAGTGGGTGCAAAAAGTTCAAAGCGGCAACGAACGTTTGATGCGGAAATGCATCTCCTGCAATATTGGCTGCGCGGATCACCGCATCGCCCGCTCCCGCCCTCTTCGCTGCTCGATCAACCCGGATATCATCCACGGCGACGCGTATAAGCAGCAGCGCGTGATCCGCGATACCAACGTCGTGGTCATCGGCGCGGGTACGGCGGGAATGGAAGCGGCCTGCACCGCGGCTGAAGTCGGCTGTCATACCTGGCTGCTGGAAGAGAAGCACAGCATCGGCGGACTGGCCAGCGAGATCTCCCTGCTGCCGGAGAAAAAGCGTATCGCTGATTTTCCGCAGTTTATGAAAAACCGTATCGCCTCGCTCGATAACCTGATGCTGCAGGTCGGCAGACGCGCCACCGTGGCGTCCGTTTCCGCTCTTCGCCCGGATTTAATCGTCAACGCCACCGGTTCAGTGCCCCTGCTGCCGCCCATTGAAGGACTGCGCGAGAACATCGATGTCGAAGGCGGGAACGTCTTCTCCATTACCAACATGATTCATCATCTGGACCAGTTTGCCGATGCTACAGGTAAACGCATCGCCGTCGTCGGCGCAGGCGCCGTGGGTCTGGACGTCATCGAGTACTTCTCCGCGCGCGGTGCCAGCGCCGTGCTTATCGAGATGCAGGACGCGCCGGGTCGCGATCTGGACATCATTACCAAAAACGCCATGTTGACCATGCTGGATGAACATCACGTGGAACAGCACATGCGCACGCAGCTGGTTGCCGTCACCCCGACGCATTTCACCGTTAAAAATGCGGATGGCACCTTCGACATTCCTTTCGATTACGGCTTCGTCTGCCTGGGAATGCGCGCCAACACCGCCGGTCTCACTGAGATTGAACAATGGGCCAGAGCCAATAACGTAAAAATAATGAACATCGGCGACAGCCTGATGGCCCGGCGAATCATTGATGGCGTGCGCGAAGGGCGCAACGTGCTGGACACCCTCGAAGATATGGGGGCTCTCGGCAACCGCGAATCGACAAAAATTCCATTTCTAACATATTGAGGATTTTATCATGGCAGAACGTATTACCGGACATACCGAGCTGATTGGCCTGATTGCGACTCCGATTCGCCACAGCATGTCGCCAACCATGCATAACGAAGCTTTTGCTCATCTGGGGCTGGACTACGTTTACCTGGCGTTCGAAGTCGGTAACGAAGAGCTGAAAGACGTGGTACAGGGCTTTCGCGCGTTAAAACTGCGCGGCTGTAACGTCTCCATGCCGAACAAAACGGAGATTTGCCAGTATCTGGACAAGCTCTCGCCGGCGGCAGAACTGGTTGGCGCGGTGAATACCGTGGTGAACGACAATGGCGTACTGACCGGCCACATTACCGATGGCACCGGCTATATGCGCGCGCTCAAAGAAGAGGGCATTGATATCATCGGCAAAAAAATGACCGTTCTGGGCGCAGGCGGCGCGGCAACCGCGCTCTGCGTTCAGGCCGCGCTCGATGGCGTCAAAGCGATCTCCATCTTTAACCGCAAAGATAAGTTCTTCGCCAATGCAGAACAGACCGTCGCCAAAATCCGTAATAACACCAACTGCGAGATCCACCTGTTCGATCTGGACGATCATGACAAACTGCGCGCGGAAATCGACAGCAGCGTCATTCTGACCAACGCCACCGGCGTGGGGATGAAACCGTTTGAAGGCCAGATGCTGCTGCCTGACGACAGCTTCCTGCGCCCGGATCTGATCGTTTCTGACGTGGTCTATAACCCACGCAAAACTTATCTGCTGGAAGTGGCCGAGAAAAAAGGCTGCCGCACCATCAACGGTCTGGGGATGATGCTCTGGCAAGGCGCGCGCGCTTTTGAAATCTGGACGGGCAAAGAAATGCCGGTTGAACACGTCAAAAATATCCTGTTCTAAGGATGGGCGCGATGAAAAATCCATATGTCCCAACGGCGGCTGGGCTCTATCTTAACTACCTGATCCACGGCATGGGGGTTTTGTTAATTACCCTCAATATGGCGAATCTGCAGGAACAGTGGGGAACCGACGCTGCCGGCGTCTCCATCGTCATTTCGTCGCTCGGGATCGGTAAGCTCGCCACGATCGTCACAGGATTCCTGTCCGACCGTTTTGGCCGTAAACCTTTTATCTATCTCGGCATCGCCAGCTATCTGGTGTTTTTCCTCGGTATTTTACTGACGAAAAACATTTATATGGCCTACTTCTTCGGCATTATGGCCGGTCTGGCAAACAGCTTCCTCGATTCCGGAACCTATCCGGCGTTGATGGAGTCTTTCCCTAACTCCGCCAGCCGGGCAAATGTGCTGATCAAAGCCTTTGTCTCTGCCGGGCAGTTCCTGCTGCCGTTCATTATCGGTGCGCTGATTTGGGCGAATATGTGGTACGGATGGTCGTTTATCATCGCCGCTGTATTGATGATTATTAGCGCTATCTACCTGATAAAAATGCCTTTCCCGGACCATCGGGCGAAAAAGGAAACCGCAGAAAAATCGTCGGTCGCCGCCGTTGCCCCGCAGGCGAACGCCGGCAAGCTGGATATGGCCATCTTTACCCTGTACGGCTATATCGGTATGGCGACTTTTTATCTGGTCAGCCAGTGGTTAGCGCAGTACGGCGAGTTCGTTGCCGGCATCCCGCACGAGTCGGCCATTAAACTCCTGAGCGTCTATACTGCCGGTTCCCTGACGTGCGTGTTCGTCACCGCGGCCTTTGTCAAAGAGGTATTTAGCTCGGCCGTCGCCATGATCGTTTACACTTTCCTGTCGATGATGTCACTGCTGATCGTTTGCCTGTTCCCTACGCCAATGATAGTGACCGGCTTCGCCTTTATCATCGGCTTTGCCGCCGCCGGCGGCGTGCTGCAGATAGGCGCGACCATTATGGCCATGAGCTTCCCGAACGGAAAAGGCAAAGCCACCGGGATCTTTTATACCGCAGGAAGTCTGGCCAGCTTTACGATCCCGCTGATCACGGCAAAACTGTCGAAGATGGGTATCGCCAGCATTATGTGGTTCGATCTTCTGATCGCGATCGTCGGCTTTGTGATCGCCCTGTACATCGGTTATCGTCAGCTTCAGGTTCGCGCCGCTGCAAAAACATCCCGGGTTGCAGCAACCGCCTGATGGTCAATGACAAAAAGAATAATGGATACCAACATGACTCAAGCAGTAACAGTAAAAAACATCACCTTCCAGGAAGGGGAAACCTTAATCTGCGTACCGCTGATCGGCAAAACGCTTGCCGAGCTGCAGACTAACGCGCGCGCGCTGGCTACCGCCGGAGCCGATATTATCGAGTGGCGCGTCGATCACTTCACACAGGTCAGAGAAACGGAGCAGGTACTGCTGGCGCTCGGCGAGATTCGCCAGCTGCTGAAAGAGATCCCGCTGCTGTTCACCTTCCGCAGTAAAAAAGAGGGTGGCGAAACGGAAATCAGCGACGAAGCCTATTTTGAGCTGAATCGCCAGGCGGCCGTTAGCGGTCTGACCGACGTGATTGATATCGAGCTGTTCAACGACGAAGCGCAAATTCGCTCGCTGGTGAGCGATGCCCACGCTGCGGGCGTCAAAGTTATCATGAGCAATCACGATTTCCATAAAACGCCGGCTCAGGAAGATATCATCTACCGCCTGCGCCGCATGCAGGATCTTGGCGCTGACCTGCCGAAGATCGCGGTTATGCCGCAGTCGCCGCAGGATGTCCTGACCCTGCTCTCGGCAACCCTGACGATGAAAGAGAAGTACGCGACTCGGCCGTTAATCACCATGTCGATGGGTAAATCCGGCGGCGTGAGCCGGGTAACCGGCCGTTTGTTCGGTTCAGCAATGACCTTCGGTACCGTCGGCCAGGCTTCTGCGCCAGGGCAAATCGCCATTACCCAACTGCGTGAACTGATGGATATTCTTTCCTGATAAAACTTCGCCCGGGGGTCACCCTCCGGGCGATGTTGCTAGCGGATTTTTTGGCTGTCATTAATAATGACATCTTTAAATGACTGAATCGCCGGAGAAAGTACCCGCTCTTTCATCGTTGCCAGATAGATATAACGTGGAGGAATCGCATTTTTAATCGTCAGGATATGCACGTTGTAATACGAGAGCGCGGAAATTCGCGGCATAATCGCAATACCGTAATCAATACTGACCAGCCCCGCCATCGCCGTATCCTCATCAACGTAGCAGGCAATATCCGGCACCAGCTTTTGCTGCATAAACACGTTATCAATAAAGGGGCGTAACCCGCTATTTTCTGAAAAATAGATATAGGGATAGTGGATAGTCTCCACCAGGTCGACTTCATTTTCATAGAGCCTGGCCAGAGGGTGATCTTTTGCCGTCACCACGACCAGCTCCTGCTGAATAATAGGAATAAAGTCGATATCAGGCTCATCCGCAATATAGGAACAAATCGCCAGGTCGCTTTTCCCGGCCTTCAGTTCCTGCAGAAGCGTTAACGACGTTCCCTGAGTAAAAGAAAATGTCACATTGTGACGAGATGGTGAAAGGGAATATTTATTAATTAACTGCGGAACAACATATTCGCCCATGGTATAAATAAACGCAATGCGAATATTTTCCTTGTTCTCGTCGCTATTTTTTTGCAACGTCATGCGGCCATTCTCTAATGAGGCCAGGGCATCTTCGACGTAGGGCAGAAAGCGCTTACCATTCTGTGTAATTTTGACATTGCGCCCTTTCCTGGCAAATAGCGCCACGCCAAGCTCTTTCTCTAGCTCAGATATGGCGTGGCTTAGCGAGGGTTGAGTGATAAAAAGACTGGAGGCGGCTTCAGTGTAGTGCTCGGTTTCTGCCAGCCGCTTAAAATAATAAAGTTGCTTTAGGTTCATTATTTTTGCTCGTATAATATAAGAATAAAACTCATGCCCCTAATATACCATACAGGCTATCGATGATGAGCCGAAAAGGAGAAATATCGGGGTCATATCAAATATTGTTATGCCATGTCACAGAAGCCGTAACAAAGCGTGACTTATCATCGATAGCGTCAACGTCAAATAGAATATTTTTGCCTGCATAAATTCATGCAAAAATATTTTAAACTTTAAAGGAAATCACTATGAGGACGATCGATGCTCAGGAACGGCCGATTTTGCCGTCGGCCACGCAAAAGCGAACTAAAACGCGAATTGTAATTTTAATGTTACTATCGATAGGGACGATGATAAATTATCTCGATCGGACTATTTTAGGTGTTGTTGCGCCCAAGTTAACGAGCGAAATAGATATTGACCCGGCCATGATGGGGATCGTTTTTTCCGCTTTCGCCTGGACCTACGCTCTGGCGCAAATTCCCGGCGGGATGTTTCTCGATCGCTTCGGCAATAAGCTGACCTACGCGCTTTCTATTTTTTTCTGGTCAACCTTTACCTTACTGCAAAGCTTTTCTGTCGGCCTAAAATCGCTGCTGCTGCTGCGTTTAGGCTTAGGCATCAGCGAAGCCCCCTGTTTCCCGGTTAATAGCCGTGTCGTCAGTAAATGGTTTCCGCAGCATGAACGCGCCCGGGCAACGGCGACTTACACCGTCGGTGAATATATTGGCCTGGCCGCATTCTCTCCGCTCCTTTTTTTAATTCTGGAGCATCATGGCTGGAGAACGCTATTTTTCCTGACCGGTGGGTTGGGTATTGCGTTTACTTTTGTATGGTGGAAGTTTTATCACGAGCCACATGAATCAAAAACGGCAAATAAAGAAGAGCTGGAGTATATCGGCGTAGAAAATACGACATCCGTCAATGAAAATATCCCTTTCAACTGGCATGATGCGAAACGTCTACTGTGCTGCCGGCAAATCATCGGCGCCAGCCTTGGTCAATTTGCCGGTAACACCACGCTGGTTTTCTTCCTGACATGGTTCCCGACTTATCTGGCTAACGAACGTCACCTCCCCTGGCTTCACGTGGGTTTCTTCGCCTCCTGGCCGTTCCTGGCCGCGGCTATCGGTATCTTTTTCGGCGGTTGGGTATCCGATAAAATAATAAAGAAAACCAACTCGGTAAATATTAGCAGAAAGCTGCCAATTATTTCCGGACTGCTACTGTCGAGCTGCATCATCATTGCTAACTGGGTCGATAGCAACACCGCAGTCATTATTATTATGTCGATTGCATTTTTTGGCCAGGGTATGGTTGGCCTCGGCTGGACGCTTATTTCTGACATTGCCCCGAAGAATATGGGCGGATTGACCGGCGGCATCTTCAACTTCTGTGCTAATATGGCATCAATTATTACCCCATTAATTATTGGGGTTATCATATCCATGACCGGTAATTTTTTCTACGCGCTGATTTATATCGGTTTAACCGCGCTGGTTGGCGTTATCGCGTATGTTTTTATTATCGGCGATATTAAAAGGATCGTGTTGAAATAATCTGTCCAGCCCCTGTCCCGGCATCCTGCCGGGACAGGGGGAGCGATTCAGATATCTTTCACCCTGCTGGTCATAAACAGCGTCACCAGCGAAATTGCGGCAATCGTCCAGTAGACGCTGGCGTGACCATAGCTTTGCGACAGCGCGCCCTGAATCACCCCCGCCAGAATCACCCCGGTGGAAATACTGTTGGTAAACAGCGTCGTCGCGGCGCCCGCCCGTCCGGGCATCAGATCCTGAAACCACAGCATGCCAATCCCGGCAACAATCCCGATAAATACGGCATTAAACAGCTGTAGCACCAGCAGCGCCACGCGGTCGTGGAACAGAATCAGACCGATATAAAACAGCACGCCCGCCGCAACCGCTGTTACCATCATCTTGCGTTTGCCCCAGCGCTTAACGTAGTAGCCCGCCAGTATCATCGCCGGGATCTCCAGCCCGGCAGCGGTGCCCATCAAAATCCCCGCGAGGCTGTCCGGCAGGCCAAGATCGCTGCTGATCCACAGAGGCATATCAATGATATACATGGTATTGCAGGTCCACATCAGCGTGGAGGCGATGAACAGCATCCGCACGTTTTTATCGTGCCATCCTCCGGCCTGCACCAGCACGTCAGCGCCTTCAGAAGGCTGCTCAACGCGGGCGACCGAGGGCAGTTTGACGGCGATCAGCGCCAGGCTTATAACAAAGATCCCGGCGGCAATCGAAAACATGGTGGTGAAGCCATAATTCAGCGCCAGCATAAAAGCCAGCGGTGGACCAATAACCCACGCCAGCGAAAGCTGCGCACGCATTATCGAACTGAACATCACCACTTCGCGCGCCGAGCTATCGGCATATTCCCGCGCCAGGGCAAAAAGCTGCGGCATCGCGGCATTCGCCACCGAGGCCAGCATAACCCCGCAGGTAATCAGCGTCAGATAGTGGCGATTAAAAGCGAACAGCAGCGCGTTTCCCACCGCCATCAGGCAGCAAAACATAATCAGCCTCCGGCGATCGCCCCGGCTGTCGGAGCGTTTAGCCAGCGCCAGGCTGACCAGAATGCCGGCAATGGCGTTAACCGTATAGAACAGCCCTACCCAGAACGGCTGCGCGCCCACTTCGCGGCTGAGGAATAAGCTGAGCGTCGGCGCCTGCAGCGCGCCGGCGATCCCCATCATGAAAGCGACAAGCATAAAAGCGGCGTAAACGCCGTTTAGACGACGCCCCATCGTCATTAACCACAGCATGAAATATCCTTAAGCACGCGAAGAAAACGAAAAAAGCCAGCAGAAGTATTCTGCTGGCGGGTGATTCTATACTCTATGGATTTCGAGTTGCGGGCAGGCGGCCAGAACGTAAGTCCCTGGAAACATAGGTAACTATGTGGCCTGGGCGAGCGGGCGCAGCCAACGCACCTGCAGCTTGAAAGACGACGAGTATAACACCAATACTCAGTCACACATGATGTCTGCAAGTCAATGATCCGAGGTCTGCGACGTAACTCCCCACTGCATCAGTTCGCCGAGCATTTTCTGCTGTCTTCCTGCCATCAGGCGGGCCAGCCAGGACGCATCCTGCGTCGCAGAAAAGTAGCGTTGGTAGAACTGTTTCATGGTTGACCCCATCATATTCACCTCCTCGCTTCATCGACGTTGATTATTGACTTAATATAGGAAGTAATAAATTGCTGAGTTTTTATCAGGAGTTCCCCTTTTATGTCTTCCGGTCGTTTACAACAGCAGTTCATCCGCCTGTGGCAGTGCTGCGATGGCAAGTCGCAGGAGACCACGCTGAATGCGCTGGCAGAGATGCTAAGCTGCTCGCGCCGCCATATGCGTACCCTGCTCAACATGATGGAAGCGCGCGGCTGGCTGACCTGGGAGGCGGAGGCCGGGCGCGGCAAGCGCTCCCGCCTCTCTTTTCTCTATACCGGTCTCGCCCTGCAGCAGCAGAGGGCGGAAGATCTGCTGGATCAGGACAGAATCGATCAGCTGGTGCAGCTGGTTGGCGATAAAGCCGCCGTCCGGCAAATGCTGGTTTCCCATTTAGGCCGCAGCTTTCGTCAGGGCCGGCATATCCTGCGCGTGCTCTACTATCGGCCGATGAAAAATCTGCTGCCCGGCAGCGCGCTGCGCCGCTCGGAAACGCATATTGCCCGGCAGATTTTTAGCGCCCTGACGCGGGTAAATGAGGAAAATGGGGAACTGGAGGCCGATATTGCTCACCATTGGCAGCAGATCGCCCCCACCCACTGGCGCTTTTTTCTGCGTCCGGGGATTCATTTTCATCATGGACGAGAGCTGGAGATGGAAGATGTCATTACCTCTCTGCAGCGCAGCAACGCCCTGCCGCTGTTCTCTCATATTGAGCGCATCGACTCTCCCACCGCATGGACCCTCGACATTCATCTCCGCCAGCCCGACCGCTGGCTGCCGTGGTTGTTAAGCCAGGTCCCGGCCATGATCCTTCCGCATGAGTGGCGAACGATGGAGAATTTCTCCAGTATCCCCGTGGGGACCGGGCCCTACTCGGTTGTGCGTAATAACCAGAACCAGCTCAAAATTCACGCCTTCGATGACTATTTCGGCTACCGGGCGCTGATCGATGAAGTGAACGTCTGGGTCCTGCCGGAAATCAGCGAAGAACCCAACGGTGGGTTGACGTTACAGGGCACCACGCAAAGCGAAAAAGCGGTGGAAAGCCGCCTGGAAGAGGGGTGTTATTACCTGCTGTTCGACGCCCGCAGCCCGCTGGGCGGTAACAGCGCGGTACGCCAGTGGCTAAGCTATGTGTTCCAGCCCGCTAACCTGCTCTATCACGCGGGCGAGCACTATCAAGGCAACTGGTTCCCGGCGTATGGCCTGCTGCCCCGCTGGCATCATGCGCGCAGCCACGCCTGCGAGAAGCCTGCCGGCCTTGAGACGGTCAGGCTGACCTACTACCAGGATCACGTCGAGCATCGCGTGATGGGCGGGATCATGGCAACGCTGCTGGCCGAGCATCAGGTTAAGCTGGAGATCCAGGAGCTGGAGTATCAGGAGTGGCACCGCGGGGAGGTGGTCAGCGACGTTTGGCTCAACAGCGCCAACTTTACGCTGCCGATCGATTTCTCCCTGTTTGCCTGGCTGTATGAAGTTCCGCTGATTCGCAAATGTATCCCCATCGACTGGGAACAGGACGCCGCTCGCTGGCGCGCGGGCGAGCTGAACCCGGCCACCTGGAGTCAGCAGCTGTTGGCCAATCAAACCGTGGTGCCGCTGATCCACCACTGGCTGATGATCCAGGGGCAGCGCAGCATGCGCGGCGTACGCATGAACACGCTCGGCTGGTTTGACTTTAAGTCCGCGTGGTTCGCACCGCCGGAGCCGTAATGCTTTCCGTTGGCAAACAAAATCATTACACTAACTGCCGTTCTCAACGGGGTGCTAATAAACATACGCAATCTCATTCAAGTTGCCTCAACGCGCGGTTAGCGCAGAAGCAACCCGAAGACAAAGCGTATGGGCTGAGAAAATACCCGTCGAACCTGATCCGGATAACGCCGGCGAAGGGATTTGAGGCCCTCTCAAAATCCTTTGCCACCCCTTTTTCTGAGGTGCAAAGTGTTGAAAAAATTACTCCCCCTGCTGGCGCTGGTCGCCGCGCCCGTTTTTGCCAAACCGCTGCTCACCGTTTATACCTACGACTCGTTCTCCGCCGACTGGGGCCCGGGCCCGGCGGTTAAAAAAGCCTTTGAAGCCGACTGCGACTGCGAGCTGAAGTTCGTGGCGCTGGAAGATGGCGTCTCGCTGCTCAACCGCCTGCGAATGGAAGGCAAAAACAGCAAAGCCGACGTGGTGCTGGGGCTGGATAACAACCTGCTGGAAGCCGCTTCGCAAAGCAAGCTGTTCGCCAAAAGCGGCGTCCCGGCCAGCGCGGTCAGCGTGCCCGGCGGCTGGGACAACGACACCTTCGTGCCGTTCGATTACGGCTACTTCGCCTTTGTTTACGATAAAAACAAGCTGAAAAATCCGCCGAAAAGCCTGAAAGAGCTGGTTGAGGGCGAGCAAAAATGGCGGGTGATTTATGAAGATCCGCGCACCAGTACGCCGGGCCTGGGCCTGCTGCTGTGGATGCAAAAAGTCTACGGCGATAAAGCGCCGGAAGCCTGGCAGAAGCTGGCGGCGAAAACCGTTACCGTTACCAAGGGCTGGAGCGAAGCCTACGGCCTGTTCCTGAAAGGCGAAAGCGATCTGGTGCTGAGCTACACCACCTCCCCGGCTTACCACATTATCGAAGAGAAAAAAGATAACTACGCCGCGGCAAACTTCGCTGAAGGCCACTACCTGCAGGTTGAGGTAGCCGCCCGCACCGCGGCCAGCAAACAGCCGGAGCTGGCGGAAAAGTTCCTTAAATTTATGGTATCGCCGGGCTTCCAGAACGCGATCCCCACCGGCAACTGGATGTATCCGGTGACGACGGTTGCGCTTCCGGCAGGCTTTGACGCGCTGATGAAACCGCAAACGACCCTCGAATTCACACCGCAACAGGTGGCCGCCGAACGTCAGAACTGGATTAGCGCATGGCAACGCGCCGTCAGCCGCTAGCTTTCGGCTGGCTCCTGCCGGGACTCACGGCGGCCATCGTGCTGGTCGTCGTGGCGCTGGCCGCCTTTCTGGCGCTATGGTTCAGCGCCCCGGAGACCTCCTGGAACGCGCTTATCCGCGACAGCTATCTCTGGCACGTGGTGCGTTTCTCCTTCTGGCAGGCCTTCCTTTCCGCGCTTTTTTCGGTGCTACCGGCGATATTCCTCGCCCGCGCCCTGTACCGGCGGCGCTTCCCCGGGCGCACGCTGCTGCTGCGCCTTTGCGCGATGACCTTAATTCTGCCGGTACTGGTGGCGGTCTTCGGCATTCTTAGCGTCTACGGTCGTCAGGGCTGGCTGGCCCAGCTATGCCACGTTTTTGGCTGGCAGTGGGAATTCTCGCCCTACGGGCTACAGGGGATCCTGCTGGCGCACGTATTCTTTAATATGCCGATGGCCACGCGCCTGCTGCTGCAGACGCTGGAAAATATCCCCGGCGAACAGCGGCAAATCGCCGCCCAGCTCGGCATGCGCGGCTACGTCTTCTTCCGGCTGGTCGAGTGGCCGTGGCTGCGCCGGCAAATTCCACCGGTCGCGGCGCTGATCTTTATGCTCTGTTTCGCCAGCTTTGCGACCGTGCTGTCGCTGGGCGGCGGCCCGCGGGCGACCACCATCGAACTGGCGATTTACCAGGCCCTTAATTTCGACTACGACCCGGCGCGCGCGGCAATGCTGGCGCTTATCCAGATGGTCTGCTGCCTCGGGCTGGTGCTGCTTAGCCAGCGCCTGAGTAAAGCCCTCGCCATCGGGGCCAGCCATATTCGCGGCTGGCGCGATCCCGACGACCGGCTGTACAGCCGGTTATGCGACGCGGCGCTGATTGGCGCGGCGCTTTTACTGCTGCTGCCGCCGCTGCTGGCGGTGATAAGCGACGGGCTGAACAGCAATCTGCTGAGCGTGCTGCATCAGCCGGCGCTATGGCAGGCGCTGTGGACGTCGCTGCGTATCGCCCTTGCCGCCGGGCTCTTAAGCGTCATCCTGACCATGATGCTGCTCTGGAGCAGCCGCGAGCTTCGCGCCCGCCGTCACCCTCTGGCCGGTCAGGCGCTTGAGCTGAGCGGGATGCTGATCCTCGCCATGCCGGGCATCGTGCTGGCCACCGGTTTCTTCCTGTTGCTCAATAACAGCGTGGGCCTGCCCGAGTCCGCCGACGGTATCGTGATTTTCACCAATGCGCTGATGGCAATCCCCTATGCGCTCAAGGTACTGGAAAACCCGATGCGCGATATCGCCGCCCGCTACGGCACCCTCTGCCAGTCGCTGGGGATGCGCGGCTTCACCCGCCTTCGGGTGGTCGAGCTTCGCGCTTTAAAGCGGCCGCTGGCCCAGGCGCTGGCCTTCGCCTGCGTGTTGTCGATTGGCGATTTCGGCGTCGTGGCGCTGTTCGGCAACGAAGATTTCCGTACGCTGCCGTTTTATCTGTATCAGCAAATTGGTTCTTACCGTAGCCAGGACGGCGCCGTGACCGCCCTTCTGCTTCTGCTGCTGTGCTTTTTACTCTTTAGCGTGATTGAAAAACTTCCGGGACGCGATGCTAAAACTGAATGATGTGACCTGGCTTTACCAGCATCTGCCGATGCGTTTTACGCTTTCCGTCGAACGCGGTGAGCGCATCGCGGTTCTTGGCCCGAGCGGGGCCGGTAAAAGTACGCTGCTGAACCTGATTGCCGGTTTTTTAACGCCCGCCAGCGGCAGTATCGCGCTCGACGGCCAGCCCCATACCCACACGCCGCCCGCGCGTCGTCCGGTATCAATGCTGTTTCAGGAAAATAATCTGTTCAACCATCTCACCATCCGCCAGAACATTGCGCTGGGAATGCACCCGGGGCTCAAGCTGAACGCGGATCAATCCGCCCATCTGCAGGCGATTGCCGGGCAGATGGGGATTGACGCGATGTTAGAGCGGCTGCCGGGCGAGCTTTCCGGCGGCCAGCGCCAGCGTGCGGCGCTGGCGCGCTGTCTGGTGCGCCAGCAGCCGGTACTGCTGCTGGATGAGCCCTTCTCGGCGCTCGATCCCGCGCTGAGACAGGAGATGCTGACGCTGGTTGCCGACGTCTGCCAGCAGCGGCAGCTGACGCTGCTGATGGTCTCGCACAGCGTGGAAGATGCGGCGCGCATCGCGCCGCGGTCGGTGGTCGTGGCTGAGGGACGCATTGCCTGGGATGGCGCGACCGCCGCGCTGCTCAGCGGCAACAGCAGCGCCTCGGCGCTGCTGGGAATTAGCGCAAAATAACCTTATGCAGGATGTCGAGATAGACCGGCATCAGCGGATGACGGAAGGCAAACACCAGCGCCGCGCCGGCGGCGCACACCATGAGCGGAGCGAGCCACAGCAGGCGCGAACGCGGCAGAAAACGGGTGAGACGATCGCCGGCGCTTTTGGCGCTGCGCCACAGCCGCCAGCATAGCCACGCCGCCAGCCACGCCAGCAGCGCCGCCCCCAGCAGCAGCCACTTAAAGCTGGCGCTATTCTCATCGGCCGGGATATCAATGGCCGCCCCGGCAAGGATTCCCGGTAAGAAGTAGAGCGGCGGCCACAGCAGGCAGCCGATGATATTCGGCGGGATGAACTTCGCGACCGGCAGATCGAGCATTCCGGCGACCATCGGCACCAGCGGGCGCGTCGGCCCGACGAAGCGGCCAATCAGAATCGTAAACATGCTGTGCTGATGCAGCGCATGTTCGGTTTTATCCAGCAGCGCTTTGTTTTTCTTCAAAAAAGACCAGCGATGCAGCGGCTTTTTAAACCGCCAGCCAAGCCAGAATGAAATCCAGTCGCCGAGCAAACAGCCGATAATCCCCGCCAGCCACGCCTGCCAGAAGTTAACCTCGCCGCTGCCGATCAGCGCCCCCAATCCGGCCATCATCACCGTTCCCGGTAAGATAAGCCCCACCAGCGCCAGCGACTCGAGGAAGGCGACCAGCAGAACGGCTATCAGAGAATAGACCGTGGATTGAGTAATAAAGTGTTCCAGCAATGCTTGCATAATGTACCCGGTTTAAAAACGAAGCACGGATTCTCCGGAGCCGTTCATACTTCGTCAAGCCATCATTTGTTTGTATAGTTTACTGGCTGTGTTAAAAATCCGGGCCATCATTTCACTTTCTTTACTTTTTATTCACACCCTGCGCGAAACTCGCTCGGGCTGGCGCCGGTGCATTTCTTAAACACGCGCGAAAAGTAGAGCTGGTCCTCAAAACCGACGTTACGGCCAACGGTCGCGATTGGCATCCGCGTCGTGCTCAGCAGCAGCTTAGCCTGGCTAATGCGCTGATCCTCCCGCCACCCCAGTACGCTGATCCCCAGCTGCTGGCGGAACAGATGCGACAGGCGCGACGGCGACAGGCACACGTGCTGGGCGACGCTGGCAATATCGAAATGGCTGTCCGCCAGATGATCGCTGATGTACTGGCAGGCATCGCGCACCCGGTTATCCAGCGGCGGATGCAGCGATTCGTTGATAGCTTCCATGCGCCTGAGCAGCAGCTGCTCCATAAGATTGATCGCCAGCAGCTCGGAGTAACGCCCGGCGCCCTGCCCGGCTTCCACAATCTGCCCGAACAGTTCGCCAAAGCGCGCCTGCCACTGCTCATCCGGGCGGAAAAAGCCGGTCTGGGCAAAAATCGTTGGCCAGTTAAGCCATTCATGCCAGTAGGCGCGCGGCCGGAAATAGACCCACTGGTGATACCACTCGCGGGCATCGGGATGGCGGCCATAATGGTGAATCTCTCCCGGCGGGAACAGCAGCATATCGCCAGGCCGGCAGATAAACTGCTCCCCGTGGTTATTGATCACCCCTTCGCCGCGAATCGTCAGATTAAGGATATAGCCCTTCATGCCCAGCGGACGGTCAATAAAGAAATCAAGATAGCCATCGGCTTCAATTGGCGTCAGGCCCGTTACCAGATGGGCGTTAAAAGAGTAACCCGGCAACAAAGGATCGTTTTGCGTTTCGGCCATAAACTCTGCTCTCCAGGAGACATTGAGGACACCAATTGTCCATACCTTGTATTTTATCCTCTGGCTGGTCGCTCATGCTGCGACGCGGGTTAGAAAATGAATTAAAACCCGCCTCTTCTCGATAAAAACCGAGCATGGCGCACAGTTCAGGCGCTTTCAGCGCATAACTGAAGTGTCTATAAAGACGGCAGGAAAGTCCACATTGAATATTTGCACGGCGTCACACTTTGCGACGTCACAGCAATATAGTCCATAAGATTAGCGAATACGGCCTGACGGTTTTCAGCCCAGATATCTACTGTTTCACCATGAATGATTTTTAGCATGGAGTAACAGTATGGCAATTGCGATTGGCCTCGATTTTGGCAGTGATTCAGTACGCGCCCTGGCGGTAGAGTGCGCGACCGGCGAAGAGCTCGCCGCAAGCGTCGAGTGGTATCCACGCTGGCAGGAGGGGCTATTTTGCGATGGTCCGAACAACCAGTTCCGCCATCATCCACGCGACTATATCGAATCAATGGAAGCCGCGCTGAAAAGCGTCCTCGCATCCCTTAGCGCCGAACAGCGCGCTGCCGTGGTGGGTATCGGCGTTGACAGCACCGGCTCCACCCCCGCGCCCATCGACGCCGACGGCAACGTGCTGGCGCTGCGCGACGAATTCGCCAGCAACCCCAACGCCATGTTCGTGCTGTGGAAGGACCATACCGCGGTGGAGGAGGCGGAGGAGATTACCCGCCTGTGCCACCAGCCGGGCAAAGAGGATTACTCCCGCTATATCGGCGGTATCTACTCCAGCGAATGGTTCTGGGCCAAGATCCTCCACGTGACCCGCCAGGACAGCGCCGTCGCCGAGGCCGCCGCGTCGTGGATTGAGCTGTGCGACTGGGTGCCAGCCCTGCTTTCCGGGACCACCCGCCCGCAGGATATTCGTCGCGGCCGCTGCAGCGCCGGGCACAAATCCCTTTGGCATGAAAGCTGGGGCGGACTGCCGCCTGCCGGTTTCTTCGATGAACTCGACCCGATAATCAACCAGAGCCTGGCCTACCCGATGTTCAGCGATACCTGGACTGCGGATGTCCCGGTCGGCACGCTCACCGCCGAATGGGCCGCGCGCCTGGGCCTGCCGCAAACCGTCGCCATCTCCGGCGGCGCATTCGACTGCCATATGGGCGCCGTCGGCGCCGGTGCGCAGCCAAACGCGCTGGTCAAAGTTATCGGCACCTCCACCTGCGACATTCTGATCGCCGATAAACAGAGCGTTGGCGAGCGCACGGTGAAAGGGATTTGCGGCCAGGTCGACGGCAGCGTCGTGCCTGACTTTATCGGTATGGAAGCGGGGCAATCCGCTTTTGGCGACATCTACGCCTGGTTTGGCCGCATTCTCGGCTGGCCGCTGGAGCAGCTGGCGCAGGCCCACCCGGAACTCAAAGAGCAGATCAAAGCCAGCCAGAAACAGCTGCTGCCCGCGCTGACCGACGCATGGGCAAAAAATCCGTCTCTTGACCACCTGCCGGTAGTGCTGGACTGGTTTAACGGCCGCCGTACGCCGAATGCCAACCAGCGTCTGAAAGGGGTCATTACCGATCTGAACCTCGCCACCGACGCCCCGGCGCTGTTCGGCGGACTGATTGCCGCCACCGCTTTTGGCGCCCGCGCCATTATGGAGTGCTTCACCGAACAGGGGATCCCGGTCAATAACGTGATGGCGCTCGGCGGCATCGCGCGCAAAAACCCGGTGATCATGCAGGCCTGCTGCGATGTGCTGAATCGCCCGCTGCAAATCGTCGCGTCCGATCAGTGCTGCGCCCTGGGCGCGGCTATCTTCGCCGCCGTTGCCGCCGGCGTATACCGCGATATCCCTGCCGCACAGGAAAACATGGCCAGCCAGGTGGAAAGTACCCTGCAGCCTCGTCCGGCGCAGGCGCAACGCTTCGAACAACTCTATCAGCGCTACCAGCAGTGGTCGCTCAGCGCGGAACAACGTTATCTCCCTTCGACTGCAAAAGCGGAATCCGCACCGCAATCTCAGGCAGCCCTCACCCATTAAGGACATGAAAATGACGATTTTTAATAACTATGAAGTGTGGTTCGTTATCGGTAGCCAGCATCTGTACGGCCCTGAAGCGCTACGTCAGGTGACAAAGCACGCAGAACATGTGGTGAACAGCCTGAATGCGGAAGCCAAACTGCCGTGCAAACTGGTACTTAAGCCGCTGGGTACCACGCCGGATGAGATCACCCATATCTGCCGCGACGCAAACTACGATGATAAGTGCGCCGGGATGGTGGTGTGGCTGCATACCTTCTCGCCGGCGAAAATGTGGATCAATGGCCTCACGATCCTGAATAAACCGCTGATGCAGTTCCACACCCAGTTCAACGCGGCCCTGCCGTGGGACAGCATCGATATGGACTTTATGAACCTGAACCAGACCGCCCACGGCGGCCGCGAATTTGGCTTCATCGGCGCCCGCATGCGTCAGCAGCACAGCGTGGTGACCGGCCACTGGCAGGATAAAGAAGCCCATCAGCGCATCGGCGCGTGGATGCGCCAGGCGGTCTCTAAACAGGATACCCGCCACCTGAAAGTGTGCCGTTTCGGCGATAACATGCGCGAAGTGGCGGTCACCGACGGGGATAAAGTCGCCGCGCAGATTAAGTTTGGCTTCTCGGTTAACACCTGGGCGGTGGGCGATCTGGTGCAGGTCGTCAATGCGGTCACCGACGGTGAAATCAGCGCCCTGATGGATGAGTACGAAAGCAGCTATCGCCTGACCCCCGCGGTGCAAATCCACGGCGATAAGCGGCAGAACCTTCTCGATGCCGCGCGCATTGAGCTGGGGATGAAGCGCTTCCTGGAACAGGGCGGCTTCCACGCGTTCACCACCACCTTTGAAGATTTACACGGCCTGAAACAGCTTCCGGGTCTCGCCGTGCAGCGTCTGATGCAGCAGGGCTACGGCTTTGCGGGCGAAGGCGACTGGAAAACCGCCGCTCTGCTTCGCATCATGAAGGTGATGGCAACTGGTCTGCAGGGCGGCACCTCCTTTATGGAGGATTACACCTACCACTTCGAGAAAGGCAACGATCTGGCGCTAGGCTCGCATATGCTGGAAGTCTGCCCGACCATCGCCACCCCTGAAAAACCGATTCTCGACGTGCAGCCGCTGGGCATCGGCGGGAAAGCCGATCCGGCGCGCATCATCTTTAACACCCAGACCGGCCCGGCGATCGTCGCCAGCCTGATCGATCTCGGCGATCGCTATCGTCTGCTGGTGAACACCATTGAAACGGTGAAAACGCCGCACGAACTGCCGAAGCTGCCGGTGGCCAACGCCTTGTGGAAAGCGCATCCGGATCTGCGCACCGCGTCCGAAGCCTGGATCATCGCTGGCGGCGCGCACCACACCGTCTTCAGCCATGCGCTCACCCTCGACGATATGCGCCAGTTTGCTGAGCTGCAGGATATCGAGCTGACCGTGATTGATAACGAAACCCGTCTGCCCTCCTTCAAGGACGCGCTGCGCTGGAACGAAGTGTATTACGGTTCAAAACGCTAAGGGGCCGTCCCCTCACCCTCTCCCTGAGGGTGCGGGTGAGGGGAACTGACTCGCCAGCAATTCGGAGCACAGTATGTTAGAAGATCTTAAACGCCAGGTTCTCGAAGCCAACCTGGCCCTGCCAAAGCACAATCTGGTTACCCTCACCTGGGGCAACGTCAGCGCCGTCGACCGTGAACGGGGCGTGCTGGTGATTAAACCCTCCGGCGTCGACTACAGCGTCATGACCGCCGAGGATATGGTGGTGGTCAGCCTGGAGACCGGCGACGTGGTGGAAGGCAAGAAGAAGCCCTCGTCGGATACGCCAACCCACCGTCTGCTGTATCAGGCATTCCCGACGCTGGGCGGCATTGTTCATACCCATTCGCGTCACGCCACCATCTGGGCGCAGGCCGGACAGTCGATTCCCGCTACCGGCACCACCCACGCCGACTATTTCTACGGCGCGGTCCCCTGTACCCGTTTGATGACCGACGATGAGATCAACGGCGAGTACGAATGGCAAACCGGCGAAGTGATCGTTGAAACCTTCCGTGAAAAAGGCATCGATCCGGCGCAAATGCCCGGCGTGCTGGTGCACTCGCACGGCCCGTTTGCCTGGGGGAAAAACGCCGAAGACGCGGTGCATAACGCTATCGTGCTGGAAGAGATCGCCTATATGGGCATCTTCTGCCGCCAGCTGGCGCCGCAGCTGCCGGAGATGCAGCAAACGCTGCTGGATAAACACTATCTGCGCAAGCACGGCGCGAAAGCGTATTACGGGCAGTAACGCCGCAGCATTCCCGGCTCGCGCTGCGCTTAGCCGGGCTACAGGCTGGTAGCCCGGCTAAGTCCGGGAAACAGCGCGCCACACCTGTATAAAACCCCAGCATCATTCGGTGAACCAGGCTATAATCAGGCCTGGTTTTTACTGATGAGAGCACGGCGTGACGCAGCCACGAGCAGGTTTTTTACTCACCCGTCACTGGCGGGATACCCCGCAGGGCACCGAACTGACATTCTGGCTGGCGACCGATGACGGCCCGCTTGAGGTCACCCTGCCGCCGCAGGAATCCGTCGCGTTCATTCCCGAATCGCAGCGCCCGCAGGCTGAACGCCTGCTGCAGGGCGAAAACGGCCATCGCCTTGCTGCGCTCACTCTGCAAGATTTTCATCGCCAGCGGGTCTTTGGCCTCTACTGCCGCGCTCACCGCCAGCTGATGCGGCTGGAAAAAAAGCTGCGCGAAAACGGCGTCACGGTATATGAAGGCGACGTTCGCCCGCCGGAGCGCTATCTGATGGAGCGCTTTATCACCGCCCCGGTGTGGGTTGAAGGCGAGGCGCGCGGCCAGCGGCTGGTCAACGCGCGGATGAAGCCCAATCCCCACTACCGACCGCCCCTGAAATGGGTGTCGCTGGACATCGAAACCAGCCGCCACGGCGAGCTCTACTGCATCGGCCTTGAAGGCTGCGGCCAGCGGGTCGTCTATATGTTAGGGCCGGAACCTGCCACCCCGCCTGCCGTCGATTTCGAACTGGAGTACGTCGCCAGCCGCCCGCTGCTGCTGGAAAAGCTTAACGCCTGGTTTGCCGCCCACGACCCGGACGTGCTGATCGGCTGGAACGTGGTGCAGTTTGATTTACGCGTCCTGCAAAAGCACGCCGAGCGCTATCGCATCCCGCTGCTGCTCGGCCGCGGCAACAGCGAACTGGAGTGGCGCGAACACGGTTTTAAGAATGGCGTCTTCTTTGCTCAGGCCAACGGCCGCCTGATTATCGATGGCATCGAGGCGCTGAAATCCGCGTTCTGGAACTTCTCCTCTTTTGCGCTGGAGTCGGTCGCCCGCGAGCTGCTCGGCGAGGGCAAAGCCATTGATAATCCCTGGGATCGGATGGATGAAATCGATCGCCGCTTTCACCTGGATAAACCGGCGCTGGCCACCTATAACCTGCAGGACTGCGAGCTGGTCACGCGCATCTTCCACAAAACCGAGATCATGCCGTTTTTGCTGGAGCGCGCGACGGTCAACGGCCTGCCTGCGGATCGCCACGGCGGTTCGGTCGCCGCCTTCAGCCATCTCTATTTCCCGCGCATGCACCGGCTCGGCTACGTCGCGCCGAACCTCGGTGAAGTGCCGCCGCAGGCCAGCCCCGGCGGCTACGTGATGGACTCCCGCCCCGGCCTCTACGACTCGGTGCTGGTGCTGGATTACAAAAGCCTGTACCCGTCGATTATCCGCACCTTTCTGATCGACCCGGTGGGACTTGTGGAAGGTCTGGCGCAGCCCGATGACGCTCACAGCACCGAAGGCTTTCTCGGCGCGCGCTTCTCGCGAGAAAAACACTGCCTGCCGGGGATCGTCGGGCAAATCTGGCACGGGCGCGACGAGGCCAAGCAGCATAAAAACAAACCGCTGTCGCAGGCGCTGAAAATCATTATGAACGCCTTCTACGGCGTGCTCGGTACCAGCGCCTGCCGCTTTTTCGATCCGCGTCTGGCCTCATCCATCACCATGCGCGGCCACGCGATTATGCGCCAGACCAAAGCGCTGATTGAATCCCAGGGCTATGACGTTATCTACGGCGATACCGACTCCACCTTCGTGTGGCTCAAACGGTCCCACAGCGAAGAGGAAGCCAGCAGCATCGGCCGCTCGCTGGTGGCCTTTGTCAACGAATGGTGGGCGGCGGAGCTGAGCAAAGAGGGGCTTGTCAGCACCCTCGAGCTGGAGTTCGAAACCCACTTCTGCCGCTTTCTCATGCCCACCATTCGCGGCGCGGATACCGGCAGTAAAAAGCGCTACGCCGGGATGATTCAGGAAGGCAGCGAGCAGCGCATGGTGTTTAAAGGGCTGGAGACGGTACGCACCGACTGGACGCCGCTGGCCCAGCAGTTTCAGCAGGAGCTTTATCTGCGCATTTTCCGCCATCAGCCCTATCGCGATTACGTGCGCGAAACCATTGATAAGCTGATGAACGGCGAGCTTGACGATCGGCTGGTCTACCGCAAGCGCCTGCGCCGTCCGCTGGCGGAGTATCAGCGCAACGTGCCGCCGCACGTGCGCGCGGCCAGGCTCGCTGATGAGCAAAACGTCAGGCTGGGCAGGCCGCAGCAGTATCAGCAGCGCGGCAGCATTAAATACGTCTGGACCACCGGCGGGCCGGAGCCGGTGGATTATCAGCAATCACCGCTGGATTATGAACACTATCTTTCTAAGCAATTAGAGCCTGTCGCCGAAGGAATACTTCCCTTTGTCGACGACGATTTTGCTACAATAGTGACGGGGCAGCTGGGGCTATTTTGATTTTTTCTCACTCATTCCGCTGGCGCAAAAGCCGCAAAATGAAGGGTGAGGAGGACGTGACGAACGTTCCGCCATCCAGTAATATAGCGCCCTTTCCATTCCTGGACCCAATTTTGACGTATCTCCGATTCTCCATGGAGATGCTCAACTATTGCCTGCAATCAAAGAACTAAAGAGCCGAACATATATGCCTTTTACACTTGGTCAACGCTGGATTAGCGACACAGAGAGCGAACTGGGATTAGGGACGGTCGTTGCGCTGGACGCGCGCATGGTGACCCTGCTTTTCCCCGCCATCGGCGAAAACCGTCTGTACGCACGCAACGACTCCCCAATCACCCGCGTGATGTTTAACCCGGGCGATACCATCACCAGCCACGAAGGCTGGCAACTCCAGGTTGACGAAGTTAATGAAGAGAACGGTCTGCTGGCCTACACCGGCACCCGCCTCGATACCCAGGAAGCCAACGTTACCCTGCGTGAAGTGCTCCTCGACAGCAAGCTGGTCTTCAGCAAACCGCAGGACCGTCTGTTCGCCGGACAGATCGACCGTATGGATCGTTTCGCCCTGCGCTATCGCGCGCGTAAATTCCAGAGCGAACAGTACCGCATGCCGTGGAGCGGCCTGCGCGGCCAGCGCACCAGCCTGATCCCGCATCAGCTGAATATCGCCCACGACGTTGGCCGCCGCCACGCGCCGCGCGTCCTGCTGGCGGATGAAGTAGGTTTAGGTAAAACCATTGAAGCCGGGATGATCCTGCATCAGCAGCTGCTCTCCGGCGCCGCGGAACGCGTCCTGATCGTCGTCCCGGAAACCCTGCAGCACCAGTGGCTGGTGGAAATGCTGCGCCGCTTTAACCTGCGCTTCTCGCTGTTTGACGATGAGCGTTATGCCGAAGCGCAGCACGACGCGATTAACCCGTTCGAAACCGAACAGCTGGTGATCTGTTCGCTGGATTTCGTGCGCCGCAGCAAGCAGCGCCTGGAACACCTGTGCGAAGCCGAGTGGGATCTGATGGTCGTTGATGAAGCGCACCACCTGGTCTGGAGCGAAGACGCCCCGAGCCGGGAATATCAGGCGATTGAACAGCTGGCCGAATGCGTGCCGGGCATTCTGCTGCTCACCGCGACGCCGGAGCAGCTGGGAATGGAGAGCCACTTCGCCCGCCTGCGCCTGCTCGACCCCAACCGTTTCCACGACTTCGCCCAGTTTGTTGAAGAGCAGCAGAACTACCGTCCGGTTGCCGACGCGGTCGCCCTGCTGCTGGCCGGTAATAAGCTGAGCGACGCCGATCTGAACGCGCTGAGCGATCTGATCGGCGAACAGGATATTGAACCATTATTGCAGGCCGCCAACAGCGATCGCGATGATGCCCAGGCCGCTCGTCAGGAGCTGGTGTCGATGCTGATGGACCGCCACGGCACCAGCCGCGTGCTGTTCCGCAACACCCGTAACGGCGTCAAAGGTTTCCCGAAACGCGAGCTGCATACGATTCGTCTGCCGCTGCCAACCCAGTACCAGACGGCCATTAAGGTTTCCGGCATTATGGGCGCCCGCAAAACCGCCGAAGAGCGCGCCCGCGACATGCTCTATCCGGAGCAAATTTATCAGGAATTTGAAGGCGATACCGGCACCTGGTGGAACTTCGATCCGCGCGTTGAATGGCTGATGGGCCATCTCACCAGCCACCGCTCGCAGAAAGTGCTGGTCATCTGCGCCAAAGCGGCCACCGCGCTGCAGCTGGAGCAGGTCCTGCGCGAGCGCGAAGGCATTCGCGCCGCGGTGTTCCACGAAGGGATGTCGATTATCGAACGCGACCGCGCCGCCGCCTGGTTCGCCGAGGAAGATACCGGCGCTCAGGTGCTGCTGTGTTCTGAGATCGGCTCCGAAGGCCGCAACTTCCAGTTCGCCAGCAATCTGGTGATGTTCGACCTGCCGTTCAACCCGGATCTGCTGGAGCAGCGTATCGGCCGTCTTGACCGTATCGGCCAGGCTCACGATATTCAGATCCACGTTCCCTATCTGGAAAGAACCGCCCAGTCGGTGCTGGTGCGCTGGTATCACGAAGGCCTGGACGCGTTCGAGCACACCTGCCCGACCGGCCGAACCGTCTACGACAGCGTGCATAACGAACTGATCAACTATCTTGCCACGCCGGAAAATACCGACGGCTTTGACGACCTGATCAAAGCCTGCCGCCAGCAGCATGAAGCGCTGAAAGCGCAGCTGGAACAGGGCCGCGACCGCCTGCTGGAGATCCACTCCAACGGCGGAGAAAAAGCCCAGCAGCTTGCGGAAAGCATTGAAGAACAGGATGACGACACCAGCCTGATCGCCTTCTCCATGAACCTGTTTGATATCGTCGGCATCAACCAGGACGATCGCGGTGAGAATCTGATTGTCCTGACCCCCTCCGACCATATGCTGGTCCCGGATTTCCCGGGCCTGCCGGAAGATGGCTGCACCATTACCTTTGAGCGTGACGTCGCCCTGTCCCGCGAAGACGCGCAGTTCATCACCTGGGAGCATCCGCTGATTATCAACGGTCTGGATCTGATCCTCTCCGGCGATACCGGCAGCAGCACCATTTCGCTGCTGAAGAATAAAGCGCTGCCGGTAGGTACTCTGCTGCTGGAGCTGATTTACGTCGTTGAAGCGCAGGCGCCGAAGCATTTGCAGCTCAACCGCTTCCTGCCGCCGACGCCGGTGCGCATGCTGCTCGACAAAAACGGCAACAACCTCGCCGGTCAGGTGGAGTTCGAAAGCTTCAACCGTCAGCTGAGCGCGGTTAACCGCCACACCGGCAGCAAGCTGGTCAACGCCGTCCAGCAGGACGTCCACGCGATTTTACAGCAGGGCGAAGGCCAGGTAGCCAAAGCGGCCCAGGCGCTGATCGACGCCGCGCGTAAAGAAGCCGACGATAAACTGACGGCCGAGCTGTCGCGCCTTGAAGCGCTGCGCGCCGTGAACCCGAACATCCGCGATGATGAACTGGCGGCTATCGAGAGCAACCGTCAGCAGGTTATGGACGCGCTGGCGCAGGCGGGCTGGCGCCTGGATGCGCTGCGCTTAATCGTGGTCACCCACCAGTAACGGAACGCGAATATGGCGATGGAAAACTACAATCCGCCGCAGGATCCCTGGCTGGTTATTCTCTACCAGGATGAGCACATTATGGTGGTCAACAAGCCAAGCGGCCTGTTGTCCGTGCCGGGCCGACTTGCCGAGCACAAAGACAGCGTGATGGCGCGCGTTCAGCGCGACTTCCCGCAGGCCGAGTCGGTGCACCGGCTGGATATGGCGACCAGCGGCGTGATTGTGGTGGCCCTGACCAAAGCGGCAGAGCGCGAGCTGAAGCGGCAGTTCCGCGAACGGGAGCCGAAAAAGCAGTACGTCGCCCGCGTCTGGGGGCATCCGGAGAAAACCGAGGGTCTGGTGGATTTACCGCTGATTTGCGACTGGCCGAACCGGCCAAAGCAGAAGGTGTGTTACGAAACCGGCAAAGCGGCGCAAACCGAGTATGAAGTGCTGGAGTTGGCGGCGGACAACACCGCCCGCGTGCGCCTGAAGCCGATTACCGGGCGTTCGCATCAGCTGCGCGTGCATATGCTGGCGCTGGGCCATCCGATTCTTGGCGACCGCTTTTATGCGTCGCCGGAAGCGCTGGCCATGGCGCCTCGTCTGCTGCTGCACGCCGAAACGCTGACCATCACCCACCCCGCTTTCGGTAATACGATGACGTTTCGCGCGCCGATCGACTTCTGACCGTACCCCTCTGTCCCGGGTCGTGCCGCCAGCGGCTCACCCGGGCTACTCCTCGCTCATCAATGCCGCGGAAAACGGACGTCAGTCGCGGGCAAACCACGCATCAATCATCTGCTCAACGCGGGCCACAACCTGCCCGGTGTCATGACGGCGGCTGCGCGCGCAGGCGTGCGCGGGCTCGTCGCACAGCAGGCAGCGGCGCTGGTTCTCCCCCATTGACTGACGGCCAACCAGGCCATTTTTCGGGCAAATGACGTCAATATCCCACAGGCGTCCCAGCGGATGGGTATGCTCAAGATCGGTACAGAAGGCTTTGATTTCACTGGCGGCGTGATCGACGCACCACAGCGCTTCCGGCCCGGTCGGCAGCCACAGCACCTGGCGATCCAGCGTCTGCCAGCGGTGTTTCCACAGCATCTGATCGCAGGCCTGCAGCGCCACCCCCATCATATTACGGTAGCGAATGCTGTCTTTCACCGCGCCCGGCGTCACCAGGGTCAGCGAAATCACCGGCCGCTGATAATGGGCTAACCAGTCGGCCTGGCGCGCGGCGCGCTGCTCTTTCGCCGCCAGCAGCGCTTCCATGCTTACGCCCTCACGGGCGAGAGTATCCACTGACATTTGTTTCTCTCCTCACTTAATAAAAGGCAGCGGACAGGCTGCCGTCGCAGTCGCGAATAATGGCGCTGATTGTATCGCTAAACGATCCCTGTTTTGGAGACGGGGCGCAGATATTTTCTGCGCCATTTAGCACGAAAAAGCAGACTTAGCGGTTATAAAAAAGTTAAATCAGGCCAGAAAGTGACTGAGGAACAGCAGACCCAGCGAAACATTAATCGCGCCGCCGATCCGGGTTGCGATCTGCGCGAACGGCATCAGGTTCATGCGGTTGCCGGAGGTCAGAATCGCCACGTCGCCGGTACCGCCCTGACCGCTCTGGCAGCAGGAGACAATCGCCACGTCAATCGGGTACATGCCAATCTTTTTGCCGACCAGGAAACCGGTCGCCACCAGCGCCGTTACGGTGCTGATAATCACCAGCAAATTGGTCACGGTAAAGGCGTTGACCAGCTCCTGCCACGGGGTGATCGCCACGCCGACGGCAAACAGAATCGGATAGGTGACCGCCGTGCGGAAGAACTTATACACCATCTGCGAGCCCTCCTGCAGGCGCGGAGAGACGCCGTTCACCAGCTTCAGCAGCACCGCGAGGAACAGCATGCCCACCGGCGCGGGCAGGCCGATGGTCTTCTGCCCCAGCATACCCAGCATATAGAGCAGCACCGCCAGCAGCGCGCCGGAGGCCAGCGTCGTCACGTCCATTTTGCCCTCGGTGGGCGTTTCGCGATGCGTCTCGTTGCGGCGGTTCGGCATCAGTTGCCCCTCACCGGTCAAATGCGGGAAACGCTTGCCCAGCTGGTTCAAACAGCCGGAGATAACGATCGCCGTCAGGCTGCCCAGCATCACCATCGGCAGCACGCGCCCAAGCGCCACGCCCTGATCCATATGCATCAGCGCGGCGTAGCCAATCGACAGCGGGATCGCCCCCTCGCCGACGCCACCGGCCATGATCGGCAGGACGATAAAGAAAAACACCTGAAACGGCTCCAGCCCCAGCGCGGTACCGACGCCGACGCCGACCACCATGCCGACGATTTCGCCGCACAGCATCGGGAAGAAAATCCGCAGAAAGCCCTGAATCAGCGTGGTGCGGTTCATGCTCATAATGCTGCCGACGATAATGCAGCAGATATAAAGATAAAGAATGTTGGTCGACTTATAGAATTTAGTGGTCGATTCCACCACCACCTCCGGCAGCAGGCCGTAATGCACCAGCGCAGAAGGGATAAAGGTCGCGCAGATGGCCGCCGCACCGAGCTTGCCGAGTACCGGCAGCCGTTTACCGAATTCGCCGCAGGCAAAGCCGAAAAAGGCCAGCGTCGCTACCATCACGACGATATCGCTCGGCAGCTTGCCGCCCAGGCAGTCCAGCGCGATCAGGCCGCCGGCCAGCAAAAAGAGCGGCAGCGGGATAATACCGACTTTCCAGTTATCGAGGATATGCCACCAGCGCTGCTTAAGCGCGGGTTTCGGCGTATTAATAGGGTCGATGGTTGCAGAGAATGCATTGTCTGTGGTGCTCATAATTAAGCCCTCTGGTTATTATTACTTTTCAGGTTAGAGGGCCACGCGCGGAGTTAATGTGAGGATCGGCAGATTAAAAAAGAAGTTTTAATGGTCACTATGGTTTTTATGGTTTCTATTATTATTGTGAAACCGCTCTGATTTATTGCCGTGGTTTTTAAGGTTTTTAAATCCAGCGCCTGATTAACCTTGATAAATTCCCCGCCAGCGGATAATTCTGGTTCCCGGACGCTCTTGTGACGTTCACTGGTTTCCCTCAGCCACGATGCCGGCAGCGAAAAAATGATACGCTGCCGTATCCCTGATACTGTGCATTATACTTATGAAGGTTTCATTTCAGTTTAAGCTGTTCATTTCGCTGGTCGCTTTTTTCTCAGTGCTGTTTGCGCTGCTGGGCGTGTATTACTATTTCGACGCCAGCCATCAGCTTTATCAGGAAATGAGCGCCCGCGCGAAAATACAGGCAGAAGAAATCGCGCTGATGCCGGATTTACGTCAGCAGGTGGCGCGTGAAGACGCGCTGGCGATAAAGCCCTTTATGCAAAATATCGCCGCCCACAGCGACGCCAGTTTTATCGTCATTGGCGATAAGCGGGGCGTGCATCTGTTTCACTCTGTCCATCCGGAGTGGGTCGGCACGCGGCTGGTTGGCGGCGATAACCAGCCGGTACTTGAGGGGAAAAGCACGACCACCATCCGCAAAGGGGGACTCGGTATTTCCCTGCGCAGCAAAGCGCCCATTTTCGATGACGCGGGTCGGGTCGTCGGCATTGTCTCCGTCGGCTACCTCACCAGCTATCTCGACAGCATCACGCTGGCAAAAGTCATCAATATTTTCATCGCCGCGGTGCTGCTGCTTATCGCGCTGTTTATCTTCTCCTGGTACTTCACCCGCAGCATTAAAAAACAAATTTTCTCGCTGGAGCCGCGCGAAATCGGCCTGCTGGTGCGTCAGCAAAAAGCGATGATGGAGTCGATATACGAAGGGGTGATTGTGATTGACCATCACCGGCGTATTGAAGTGATAAACCACGCCGCCCGCAGCCTGCTCGGACTGAGCCAGCCCGCGCACCAGCTGCGCGGTAAGTCTATCGATAGCGTCATTACGCCGCAGCCGTTTTTCGCCGGCGGAGAGATGTTCGAAAGCGATACCCACGACGAGCTGTGCCGTTTTAATCAGCTGACGGTACTCGCCAGCCGGGTGCGAATCATGCTGGAGAATGCGCTCCAGGGCTGGGTGATCACCTTCCGCGACCGCGATGAAATCAACTCCCTGAGCGCCCAGCTCAGCCAGGTAAAACGCTACGTTGATAATCTGCGCATCATGCGCCATGAACAGCTCAACCGGATGACGACCCTCTCCGGCCTGCTGCATATGGGCCACTATGATGAGGCGATTCGCTATATTCAGGCGCAGTCGGAGCATGCCCAGGAGCTGCTGGACTTTATTTCATCGCACTTTAATTCGCCGACGCTGTGCGGCCTGCTGCTGGGTAAAGCCGCCCGCGCGCGGGAAAAAGGGGTTGAGCTGAGCTTTGACCCGGCCTGCCGCATCGACCGCCCGCTGCCGTCGTTGATGGAGTCCGAGCTTATCTCTATCATCGGTAATCTGCTGGATAACGCCATTGAAGCCACCCAGCGCGCTGAACTGCCGCACGAACCGGTCGAGATCCTGATTCAGCTCAACGCCCGGGAATTAATGATTGAAGTCGCCGATCGCGGCGTCGGTATTCGTCCGGAGATCCGCGAGCATATATTTGAGCGCGGCGTCACCACCAAAACCCGCGGCGATCACGGTATTGGACTGTATCTTATTGAGCGCTATGTCACCCAGGCTGGCGGCACGATTGAAGTGGCCGACAACGCGCCGCGCGGGGCGATTTTCACGCTGTTTATTCCCGCCAGCGGGCCAGCCCATCCGCAAGAAGAGACGCACTATGCATCATGACCTGGTCGATGTCCTGATCGTTGAAGATGAAAGCGAACTGGCGCGGCTGCACGCCGAGCTTATCCAGAAACACCCGCGCATGCGGCTGACCGGCACGGCGGCCTCTCTCGCCCAGGCGCGGCAGATACTCAACGCCAGACCGCCGCAGCTGGTGCTGCTGGATAACTACCTGCCGGACGGCAAAGGGGTCACCCTGATGAACGACCCTATTATGGCCCATGCTAACTGCTCGGTGATCTTTATCACCGCCGCCAGCGATATGGAAACCTGTAGCCAGGCAATCCGCAACGGCGCCTTCGACTACATTCTTAAGCCGGTATCATGGAAGCGCCTGAGCCAGTCCCTTGAACGGTTCGTGCAGTTCTACGATCAGCAGCGCGAATGGAAAATCGTCGACCAGCAGAACGTGGATTCGCTGTATCAGCTGCAGGCTAAAAACTACCGAGCCGATAGCGGCAGTAAAGGCATTGAAGAAAAAACGCTGACGCTGGTACAGAGCCTGTTTACCGGCGAAGAAGAGCGCTGCTTTTCGGTTGATGACGTGGTGAGCGAGGCTGGCTTGAGCAAAACCACGGCCCGTCGCTATCTGGAGCACTGCGTGGAAATCGGCTTTCTGGAGGTGGAAATGCTGTACGGCAAGATTGGCCATCCGCGGCGTATGTACCGCCGCGCCGCCGGCGCATCGTGACGCCTCTCCCGCCCGGGAGAGGCCGGTCGTTTAGAAGCCGCGCTGCTCTTTAATCAGCTCCCAGGCTTTCTGGATCTCCTGCGCTTTCTGCTTAGCCATCTCCATCATTTCCGGCGGTAGCCCTTTCGCCACCAGCTTATCCGGATGGTGCTCGCTCATCAGCTTACGATAGGCGCGCTTGACGGTGGCGGCATCGTCGGTCGCTTTGACGCCCAGCACATTGCAGGCATCTTCAAGGGTTGGCCCGCGCTGCGCCTGCTGCCAGCCGGCGCTGCCGCCGCGCTGGCCGTAAGATTGCTGCTGCGAACCGCCGCCAAACTGCGCCCCGCCCTGCATCATGCGCAGGAACTGTTCGAACTGAGCGCGGGAGATGCCCAGCTCGTCGGCAATCACAAACAGCACGTCACGTTCGTTGGGATGCAGTTCGCCGTCGGCGAAAGCCGCCTGCAGCTGAATTTCCAGAAACATCCGAATTAAATCAAAACGCCCAAAGCAGACGCTGCGCAGCTGGCGCATTTTCTCCCGCAGCGGGTAATCATCTGATTTCCCTACGCGAAACGCGTGCTGGGCCGCGGTACGCGCTTCGCCGTGCAGGTTCATGCGATCCATCAGCAAATTGGCGACCTGAATATCGGCTTCGGTAACGCGCCCTTTCGATTTGGTCAGATGCCCCATCACTTCAAACGTCGTCGAGAAGAACAGCGACTGGCGCTCCTGCTGATTGGCAAAGACGTTCAGCCGGCGGCTGCGCGCGCGGTCAAACATATGTCCGATTAAGAAGCCCAGCACCACGCCCCAAAAGCCGCCGCCCATCATCAACGCAACCGCAACGCCAATTATTTTACCCAAATACTGCATAGACTCCCCAATCTCTCTGCCGCCAGTTAAGCTATATCTGACCGCACGTTACAAAGCGTTTACGCCTCGGTCAATTGTGGGACATAGCCTATAATTTGCTTTATCATACTCGTCATTCTACACGGTGCCTAACGCTCGGGCTCGAAACGGGCAGGATTAACACTAGCGCGATTTAGACGAGTACGTTAGGCTCTGACCGTTTGCAAGCCGCTGCCACACGATGACGGAACAACAAATACAACGTATGAAAAAACGTATTCCCAGCCTCCTGGCCACCATGATTGCCAGCGCCTTGTATAGCCAACAGGGCCTCGCTGCCGATCTCGCCACGCAGTGTATGCTTGGCGTACCAAGCTACAATCGTCCTTTGGTTGAAGGGAAACCCAACGACCTGCCGGTGACGATCGATGCCGATCATGCGAAAGGCAACTATCCTGATAACGCCGTATTTACCGGCAACGTTGATATCAATCAGGGGAACAGCCGACTGCAGGCCGATGAAGTGCAGCTTCACCAGCAGCAGGCCGCGGGCCAGCCGCAGCCGGTGCGCACGGTCGACGCTCTCGGCAACGTTCACTATGATGACAATCAGGTGATCCTCAAAGGGCCGAAAGCCTGGTCGAATCTGAACACCAAAGATACCAACGTCTGGCAGGGCGATTACCAAATGGTTGGCCGTCAGGGGCGCGGTACCGCTGACCTGATGAAACAGCGCGGTGAAAACCGCTATACCATCTTAGAAAACGGCAGCTTCACCTCCTGTCTGCCGGGCTCTGACACCTGGAGCGTGGTCGGCAGTGAAGTCATCCACGACCGCGAAGAACAGGTCGCTGAGATCTGGAACGCCCGCTTCAAGCTCGGTTCCGTACCGATTTTTTATAGTCCCTACCTGCAGCTGCCGGTGGGCGACAAGCGTCGTTCGGGCTTTCTGATCCCCAACGCCAAATACAGCACCAAAAACGGCGTCGAGTTCTATCTTCCTTACTACTGGAACATCGCCCCGAACTTCGACGCCACGCTGACGCCGCACTATATGAGCAAGCGCGGCGGCGTCATGTGGGAGAACGAATTCCGCTATCTGACCAAAGCAGGAACCGGCCTAATCGAGTTCGACTACCTGCCTTCGGATAAAATTTACCAGGACGATCACTCCGGCGACAGCAATAGCCGCCGCTGGCTGTTGTACTGGAACCATTCTGGCGTCGTAGACCAGGTGTGGCGCTTCAACGCCGACTACACCAAAGTCAGCGACCCGGACTACTTTAACGACTTCAGCTCTAAATACGGTTCCAGTACCGATGGCTACGCGACGCAGAAGCTCAGCGCCGGCTACGCGAATCAGAACTTTGACGCCACCGTATCGACCAAGCAGTTCCAGGTCTTTAACCGCGACTCAAGCAACGCCTATTCCGCCGAGCCGCAGCTGGACGTGAACTACTACCAGAACGATGTCGGCCCGTTTGATACCCATCTTTATGGCCAGGCGGTACATTTTGTTAACTCGAACAGCAGAATGCCGGAAGCAACGCGCGTTCACTTCGAGCCAACCATCAATCTGCCGCTGTCTAACGGCTGGGGAAGCATCAATACTGAGGCAAAACTGCTGGCAACCCATTACCAGCAAAGCAACCTTGATGACTACAACGCGGCCAACGGTACCGATTACAAAGACTCCGTTAACCGCGTCATGCCGCAGTTTAAAGTCGATGGAAAAATGGTTTTCGAGCGCGATATGCAGGAGAACTATACCCAGACGCTTGAGCCGCGGATGCAGTATCTGTATATCCCCTATCGTGACCAGAGCAAGATCGGCAGCTACGACTCAACCCTGCTGCAGTCGGACTACAGCGGCCTGTTCCGCGACCGTACCTATAGCGGCCTCGACCGTATCGCTTCCGCCAACCAGGTCTCCACCGGCGTCACATCTCGCGTTTATGATGCCGCCGCCGTTGAACGTTTTAATATTTCCGTTGGTCAAATCTACTATTTCACCGAGGCACGTACCGGTGACGACAACATCAACTGGGAGAACAACGACACGCGAGGTTCACTGGTATGGGCTGGCGATACCTACTGGCGCATCGCCGATGACTGGGGTTTACGCGGGGGAATTCAGTACGATACGCGTCTGGATAACGTCGCAACCGGCAGCGGAACCGTGGAATACCGTCGCGACGAAAACCGTTTAGTACAACTTAACTATCGTTATGCGAGCCCGGAATACATTCAGGCGACCCTGCCGTCTTATTCCACCGCTAAGCAGTACAAAGATGGTATCTCGCAGGTGGGGATGACCGCCAGCTGGCCAATCGTCGATCGTTGGGCAGTCGTTGGCGCGTATTACTACGACACGAATACCAGAAAGTCAGCGAACCAGATGTTAGGGGTTCAGTATAGCTCCTGCTGCTACGCTATCCGCGTCGGCTATGAACGTAAGATCAACGGCTGGGATAACAGCAGCAGCGAAAGCAAATACGACAACACCTTCGGCTTTAACATTGAGCTGCGCGGCCTGAGCTCCAACTACGGTCTCGGCACCCAGCAGATGCTGCGTTCGAACATTTTACCGTACCAGAGCTCCCTGTGATGTGGCTGGTTTACACGTAATCCGCAATTGCGGTTAATTGAAATGGAAAAAGTATGAAGAACTGGAAAACGCTGCTTCTCGGTATCGCCATGATCGCGAATACCAGTTTCGCTGCCCCACAGGTTGTCGATAAAGTAGCGGCTGTCGTCAATAATGGCGTTGTTCTTGAAAGCGACGTCGATGGCTTGATGCAATCGGTAAAACTGAACGCCGGCCAGGCCGGGCAGCAGCTGCCGGATGACGCCACCCTGCGTCATCAGATCCTTGAGCGTCTGATCATGGACCAGATTGTCCTGCAGATGGGCCAGAAAATGGGCGTGAAGATCTCTGACGATCAGCTCGACCAGGCCATCGCCAACATCGCCAAACAAAACAACATGACCATGGATCAGATGCGCAGCCGTCTGGCCTATGACGGTATCAACTACAGCACCTACCGTAATCAGATTCGTAAAGAGATGCTGATTTCGGAAGTACGTAACAACGAAGTCCGTCGTCGTATCACCGTTCTGCCGCAGGAAGTTGAAACCCTGGCCAAACAGATTGGCGATCAGAACGACGCCAGCACCGAGCTGAATCTCAGCCACATTCTGATCCCGCTGCCGGAAAACCCAACGTCCGAGCAGGTGGCGGAGGCTCAGGATCAGGCCAATTCAGTGGTTCAGCAGGCGCGCAGCGGCGCGGACTTTGGCAAACTGGCTATCACCTACTCTGCCGACCAGCAGGCGCTGAAAGGCGGCCAGATGGGCTGGGGCCGGATTCAGGAACTGCCGGGCATCTTCGCCCAGGCGCTGAGCACCGCGAAAAAAGGCGATATCGTCGGCCCGATACGTTCCGGCGTGGGCTTCCATATCCTGAAAATTAACGATATGCGCGGCGGCAGCCAGAACATCTCCGTGACCGAAGTTCACGCTCGCCATATCCTGCTGAAACCGTCGCCGATCATGAACGACGATCAGGCTCGGGCGAAGCTGGAGCAGATCGCGGCGGATATTAAGAGTGGAAAAACCACCTTTGCCAAAGCGGCAAAAGAGTTCTCTGAAGATCCGGGCTCTGCCAACCAGGGCGGTGATTTAGGCTGGGCGACGCCGGATATCTTCGATCCGGCCTTCCGCGACGCCATTCTGCGCCTCAATAAAGGCCAGACCAGCGCTCCGGTTCACTCCTCCTTCGGCTGGCACCTGATTGAGCTGCTGGATACCCGCAACGTCGACAGAACCGACGCCGCGCAGAAAGATCGCGCTTACCGCATGCTGATGAACCGTAAGTTCTCTGAGGAAGCGGCGACCTGGATGCAGGAACAGCGCGCCAGCGCCTACGTGAAGGTTCTGAGCAACTAATTGCATTAGCCTCATACACAACATCGCTCAGGGTGTATCGAGGCGGCTGAGCAAATCGCCCCGGTCTCTGACGGGGGCGACGAAGCGCAGCCAGTAAGAGACCGCCTGAAGGATGACGTGTATGAATCGAGTTGTTATCACTCCCGGTGAACCCGCCGGGATTGGCCCCGACCTCGTTGTGCAGCTTGCGCAGCGCGACTGGCCGGTAGAGCTGGTGATCTGCGCCGATGGCGCTCTGCTGTCTGACCGGGCGAACCTGCTCGGTCTTCCTTTATCGCTTCTGCCATACAACCCCACCGCTCCCGCTACGCCGCAGCGTGCAGGCACCCTGACCCTTCTCCCCGTCGCGCTCAACGCGCCGGTTGAACCGGGCGTGCTCAACGTCAGCAACGGCAGCTACGTGGTGGAAACGCTGGCCCGCGCCTGCGATGGCTGCCTGAACGGCGAATTCGCCGCGCTGATTACCGGGCCGGTGCACAAGGGCATTATTAACGATGCGGGGATCGCCTTTACCGGTCATACCGAGTTCTTTGAAGAGCGCTCGCAGGCCAGTAAAGTGGTGATGATGCTGGCGACCGAAGCGCTGCGCGTGGCGCTGGTGACCACTCACCTGCCGCTAAAAGCGATAAGCGATGCGATTACCCCTGAGCTGCTGCGGGAAATCATCACTATCCTGGATCACGATCTGCGCACCAAATTTGGTATCAGCAACCCGCACGTGCTGGTTTGCGGCCTGAACCCGCACGCGGGCGAAGGCGGCCATATGGGGACGGAAGAGATCGATACCATCATTCCGGTGCTCGAAGAGATGCGCGCGAAGGGGATGAATCTCAGCGGCCCGCTGCCGGCGGATACCCTGTTTCAGCCGAAATACCTCGACCATGCCGATGCGGTACTCGCGATGTATCACGATCAGGGCCTGCCCGTGCTAAAATACCAGGGCTTTGGCCGCGGCGTGAACATTACGCTCGGTTTACCATTTATTCGCACTTCCGTTGACCACGGCACCGCGCTTGAACTTGCGGGCCAGGGGAAAGCGGAAGTCGGCAGTTTTATCACGGCGCTTAATCTCGCCATTAAAATGATTGTTAATACTCAATGAATAATCGAGTCCATCAGGGCCACTTAGCCCGTAAACGCTTCGGGCAAAACTTTCTCAACGATCAGTTTGTGATCGACAGCATTGTCTCGGCCATCAATCCACAAAAAGGCCAGGCGATTGTTGAAATCGGCCCCGGCCTCGCCGCGCTGACCGAACCGGTCGGTGAACGCCTCGACCAGCTCACCGTTATCGAGCTGGACCGCGACCTGGCCGCTCGTCTGCAGACGCATCCGTTCCTCGGACCTAAGCTGACGATTTATCAGCAGGACGCGATGACCATGAACTTCGGCGAGCTGTCGCAGAGTATGGGCCAGCCGCTGCGCGTATTCGGCAACCTGCCGTACAACATCTCGACCCCGCTGATGTTCCATCTGTTCAGCTATACTGATGCCATTGCCGATATGCACTTTATGCTGCAAAAAGAGGTCGTCAATCGCCTGGTTGCCGGGCCGAACAGTAAGGCGTATGGTCGGTTAAGCGTAATGGCGCAGTACTACTGCCAGATCATTCCGGTGCTTGAAGTTCCGCCGAGCGCCTTTACGCCGCCGCCTAAAGTCGATTCCGCCGTGGTGCGTCTGGTGCCTTACCGCACGCTGCCGCATCCGGTGAAAGAAGTGCGCGTACTGAGCCGTATCACGACGGAAGCCTTTAACCAGCGTCGGAAAACGATCCGCAACAGTCTCGGCAACCTGTTCAGCGTTGAGGTTCTGACCGAACTGGGCATCGATCCGGCGAAGCGCGCAGAGAATATTTCCGTAGCGCAGTACTGTCAGCTAGCTAACTGGTTATCTGAGAACGCGCCCACCAAGGAGAGCTAACCATGATTAATTCGCCCCGAGTTTGTGTACAGGTGCAAAGCGTCTACATCGAATCGCAATCTTCTCCGCAAGAAGAGCGCTACGTCTTCGCTTATACCGTGACCATTCGCAATCTGGGGCGGACGCAGGTTCAGCTTCTTGGCCGCTACTGGCTTATCACCAACGGCCACGGTCGTGAGACCGAAGTCCAGGGTGAAGGCGTGGTCGGCGAGCAGCCGCATATTCCGGCCGGCGGCGAATATCAATATACCAGCGGCGCGGTCATTGAAACGCCGCTGGGTACCATGCAGGGACATTATGCGATGATCGATGTGAACGGCGCGCCGTTCACCATCGAAATCCCTGTTTTCCGTCTCGCAGTACCCACTCTCATCCATTAAAACATGTCTACATACCTTATTGGCGACGTTCACGGTTGCTACGATGAACTGATCGCATTATTAGAGCAGGTGGAGTTTAACCCTGAGACTGATACGCTGTGGCTCACGGGCGACCTGGTCGCGCGCGGCCCCGGTTCGCTCGAAGTACTGCGTTTCGTGAAACAGCTTGGCGATAGCGTACGCCTCGTTCTGGGCAATCATGACCTGCACCTGCTGGCGGTCTTTGCGGGCATTAGCCGCAATAAACCCAAGGATCGGCTGAAATCGCTGCTTGAGGCACCGGACGCCGACGATCTGCTCAACTGGCTGCGTCGTCAGCCGATGATGCAAATCGATGAAGAGAAAAAGCTGGTCATGGCCCATGCCGGGATCACCCCGCAGTGGGATCTGGAAACAGCCAAACAGTGCGCCCGCGATGTGGAAGCCGTACTTGCCAGCGACTCCTATCCGTTCTTCCTCGATGCGATGTACGGCGATATGCCGAACAACTGGAGCAACGAACTCAGCGGCCTGGCGCGCCTGCGCTTTATCTCCAACGCCTTTACCCGCATGCGCTACTGCTTCCCGAACGGGCAGCTGGATATGTACGCCAAGGAGGCGCCGGAAAACGCGCCCGCGCCGCTCAAGCCGTGGTTTGCTATTCCCGGGCCGGTGGCCAGTGAGTACAGCATTGCCTTCGGTCATTGGGCTTCGCTGGAAGGGAAAGGCACGCCGGAAGGGATTTACGCGCTGGATACCGGCTGCTGCTGGGGCGGCGATCTGACCTGCCTGCGCTGGGAAGATAAAACGTACTTCACGCAGCGATCGAACCGGCAGAGCAATCTTGATGAAGGCGAGGCGATCGCCTCCTGAAGAGAGTCACCCCGGTGAGCGAACGTCACCGGGGAAAACCTTAGCGGCGCTCCAGAATCTCGAAGCAGTAGCTATGGGAATTCTGCGCATCGGCATCGTGGAACTCGCTGAATACCGACTCCCACTCATCCGGATCGTAATCCGGGAAGTGGGTATCCCCTTCCACTTCCGCATCAATATGGGTCAGATAGAGCTTGTGCGCTTTCGGCAGGAACTGCTCGTACACGCGTCCGCCGCCGATCACCATCATCTCTTCCACGTCGCCGCAGGCGGCAATGGCTTCATCGACCGATTTGACCCACTGCACGCGATCGTCGGTGCCGGGCTGGCTGCTAATCACGATATTTTTACGCCCCGGTAACGGACGACCGATGGATTCCCAGGTAAGACGTCCCATCACTACCGGTTTGTTTAAGGTATTGCGCTTAAACCAGGCGAGATCGGCAGGCAGATTCCATGGCATGGCGTTTTCCATACCAATGACGCGATCTACCGCTAACGCCGCAATCAGACTGATCATTGAATAATTCCCGAATGCAAAAAATTGTCGCCACTATACGGAAAGCGTAATACTTCGTCGACTGGGCGAAGAGTAAAGAATCAGAAAATTTTAAGATTTGCTGGCGAGCCCACGTAAGCCCCGTGAGCCGCCAGGCAGGATTTAAATTGAAAACAAAATGTTACTTGTAAAGCTAACGTAACACCCTGAATTCTCCCTTATGCCGAGGGCTTATTTTGCGGCTCATCGGCGATGTCACCGGTATGCCGTCCCTCTTCCGTTCCTTGCCAGCCGTGACGCTGAACCAGCGATAAATGATTACGGTCTTCGTTGATAATGCCGGTCAGCATATCGCTGGTGCGCTTGAATACCGCCACCCGGGAAGCCGAGTCGTTTTCCGCCATCGCCACCATCTCTTCCACCATTTGCAGATTGAAACGGCGGAACAGATCGGCCCGTTCGCGGGCCTCGTAGGCGCCCAGGCCCAGCGCCTCCAGCGTCATGCGTCCGGACTTCAGCGCCGCTTCGAAGGTTTCACGCTCCGGCGCTTCGACCCCGGCCTGGCGCAGCTTGATGTAATGATCGACATCGCGGGCGCGGGAGATGATCTGCAGATGCGGGAAATGTTCTTTTGCCAGCTCCGCCAGCTGCAGGTTCGTCTGCGGATCGTCGATGGCGTTAATCAGCACTTCCGCCTTTTCCGCCCCCGCCGACTCCAGCAGGTCCACCCGCGTCGCATCGCCGTAGAACACCTTCATATCAAATTTACGCAGGGTGTCGACGTGGTCAGGATCGTGATCGAGAATCACCATCTTCACCCCGCTGGAGAGCAGTACGCGGCCGGCGATCTGCCCGTAACGACCAAAGCCGGCGATAATCACCCGCGGCTGCTCTTCGTCAATTTCATCGGCTTCGCGCTCCTGGCCGCTGGCGGATTTCTCCAGGCGGGTCAGCAGCACCAGCAGGATTGGCGTGGCCGCCATTGATAGCGCCACCGCGAGGGTCAGCGCCTTCGCCCATTCGCCGTCCAGGACATCGGCCATCTGCGCCGCGCCGAAGACCACAAAGGCGAATTCGCTCCCCTGCCCCAGCAGCACCGCAAACCAGCGGCGCTGGGCGCGCGGAACGCCTAACGGCCGGGCGATCAGCCACAGCATCAGGGATTTAATGACCAGGAATCCCACCAGCAGAATCAGGATCCGCAGCGGATGCGTCACCAGGGTACCGAAGTCGATAGACATCCCGACGCCGATAAAAAACAGCCCCAGCAGCAGGCCCTTAAACGGTTCAATATCGCTCTCCAGGGCGTGGCGGTACTCCGAGCTCGCCAGCAGCACGCCGGCGAGGAAGGCCCCCATCGCCATCGACAGCCCGACCTCTTCCAGCAGCAGCCCGAAGCCAAACACCAGGAACAGCGCCACGGCGCTGAAGACTTCACGCAGGCCGGAGCGCGCGACAAAACGCAGCATCGGCCGGGTCAGATAGCGTCCGAGCGCCACCACCAGCGCCAGCGCGCCCGCCACTTTCAGGGCCGAGAGCGCAAACGCGCCCAGCGTCGTCGAGCCGCCGCTCGCCGCCAGCAGCGGGATCATCGCCACCAGAGGAATGGCGGCGATATCCTGGAACAGCAGCACCGCAAAGGCGCTGCGGCCCAGCTGGGTAACCGTCAGGTTACGTTCGTTCATCGCCTGCATTGCGATCGCCGTTGAGGAGAGCGCCAGGGTCATACCAATCAGCTCGGCAACCTGCCAGCGCAGACCCAGCGACATGCAGAACAGGCCAATCAGCACGCCGCAGACGACCATCTGCAGCGCCCCGCCGCCGAACACCGAGGCGCGCAGTTTCCACAGCCGCTGGGGATCGAGCTCAAGACCGATAACGAAAAGCATCAGCACCACGCCGATTTCCGCAAAGTGCAGAATCGACTCGGCGTCGGTGACCAGCCGCAGCCCCCACGGGCCAATAATACAGCCGGCAATTAAGTAGCCAAGCACCGACCCCAGCCCAAGGCGTACGGCAATCGGCACGATCAGCGCGGCGGATCCTAAATAGATCAGCGCCTGTATCAGCGTATGGCTATCCATTATTGTGCGCCTCCTGCCATTCGATTAAACGTTGACGGTAGTGGCGCGCCTGCGCCTGAAGGGTTTCGTCATCGCAGATAAAAGTGCAATGCATCGCGAACGGCGGCAGCCATTTCATGCCGCAATACAGCGCGGTCGCCTGCAGCGGCTGCGCCAGGACGTCGAAACCGGGAAAGGAACCAATATCAAAGTGGCTTTCGCCGCCGCCGGTGGTCACCGCCCACATCAGCGATTTACCGCGCAGCGCGATACCGTTGTGCCCGTATGCCCAGCCGTGCGCCAGCACTTTGTCCATCCACAGCTTGAGCAGCGGCGGCACGCTGTACCACTGCATCGGATGCTGCCAGATGACCAGATCGGCACGGGCCAGCGCCGCCTGCTCGGCAGCGATATCGATATTGAAATCGGGGTAAAGTTGATAGAGAGAGCGTATCTCGACGCCGTCAAGCGTCCCTGCCTGCTCAAGCATCCGCTTATTCGCATGCGAGTGCTGCGGATAAGGGTGCGCATAAATTATGAGGATCATTGATTAGCCTGCGTTAGCTCTTGTTGTAATCAGCAAGAGTGTAGACAGTTAATCGAACCGCTTACAGTGATAAGTGTGATTTATCTCTCGTTCAGGGCGAGGATCGGTCAGGCAAGCGTGACCCCGCGGTACGGGGCCGTGGATAACGCTTAGTTATCCAGTTCGTCCATGGACTTAACCTGATCGCGATTGATCTGCTCGGTGCGGCCGGTTTCCGCGTTTTTGTAGGACACCAGGCCAGTGTCGTCATCCACCTGCGGTTTGCCATCGGTGACAATGGTTTTTCCGTCGGTCGTTTTTAGCGATTGATTAGATGAACAGCCGGCCACGGTGAACAGTGCGGCAGCGGCGAAGATAGCAGCGGTGAGGGGCTTGTTGTACATGGTGTTTCTCTCCCGTTATTAAGAGCCTATCCCATTAGGACTATTTCACTTGCCATTTTGGACCTGGGCAGTGCTCGAAATCCTCACGTACTACGTGTACGCTCCGGTTTCTCCGCGCTGTCCGTATCCAAACTGGCTGCGCCAATAACGCCCACTGGGATAGGCTCTAAGTCATATTAATTATCACCCTAACCACTTTAGGCTAGCTGACTGTCCGGCGAGAGAAAACCAGAACTCTCCGAAGTGGCCTGTTAACGCCGATCCCCCTGTTTTTGTTCGACGTTCAGCGCCGCGGGGAGCGTCACTTTATTCCGCCCAGGCTTATCGTCACGCAAAAAAAAGCGCCTCCGGCGTTGGCCACCGGAGGCGCTTTTACTGGCAGATGTGATTACTTTTTAATCTGCGCGTGCATTTCCTGCACCGAGGTCACTTTTTCCATCGCGTTGGCATTCAGCGCCATTGCGGTCGCGAAACCGCCGTTCAGCGTGGTGTCGTAGTGCACTTTGTACTGCAGGGCGCTGCGGCGAATCAGCTTGGAGTCTTCAATCGCCTGGCGGCCCGCGGTGGTGTTGATGATGTAGGTGTATTCGCCATTCTTGATGCGGTCCTGAATGTGCGGACGGCCTTCATGCACCTTGTTCACCAGACGTGGGTTGATGCCGGCTTCGCCCAGCACAATCGCGGTACCGTGGGTCGCATCCAGCTCGAAACCAAACTTCAGCAGTTTTGCCGCCAGATCCACCACGCGCTCTTTGTCGCCTTCGCGAACGGAGAGCAGCGCGCGCCCCTGTTTCTTCATCGTCGAGTTGCTGCCCAGCTGCGCCTTGGCGAACGCTTCCGCGAAGGTGCGGCCTACGCCCATGACTTCACCAGTAGAGCGCATTTCTGGCCCTAACAGCGGGTCGACGCCCGGGAATTTGTTAAACGGCAGCACCACCTCTTTCACCGAATAGTACGGTGGGATGATCTCTTTCGTGACGCCCTGCTGAGCCAGCGTTTTGCCCGCCATCACGCGCGCCGCGACTTTCGCCAGCGGTACGCCGGTGGCTTTCGAGACGAACGGGACGGTACGCGCCGCGCGCGGGTTGACTTCAATCAGGTAGACTTCGTTGTTTTTGACCGCAAACTGCACGTTCATCAGGCCGCGCACCTGCAGCTCAAAGGCCAGCTTCTGCACCTGCTCGCGCATCACGTCCTGAATTTCCTGGCTCAGGGTGTAGGCCGGCAGCGAACACGCGGAGTCGCCGGAGTGCACGCCCGCCTGCTCGATATGCTCCATGATGCCGCCAATCAGCACCATTTCGCCGTCGCAGATCGCATCGACGTCGACTTCAACCGCATCGTCAAGGAAGCGGTCCAGCAGCACCGGCGCATCGTTAGAGACGCTGACGGCGGTCTGGAAGTAGCGACGCAGGTCGATTTCGTCGTAGACGATTTCCATCGCGCGGCCGCCGAGAACGTAGGACGGACGCACCACCAGCGGGTAGCCAATCTCTTTCGCCTTTTCGACCGCCATTTCGATCGCGGTCACGGTGGCGTTCGCCGGCTGCTTCAGCTTCAGGCGGTCAACCGCGTGCTGGAAGCGCTCGCGGTCTTCCGCACGGTCGATGGCATCCGGGCTGGTGCCGATAACCGGCACGCCTGCCGCTTCCAGCGCGCGCGCCAGCTTCAGCGGCGTCTGGCCGCCGTACTGCACGATAACGCCTTTCGGCTTCTCAATGCGCACGATTTCCAGCACGTCTTCCAGCGTCACCGGCTCAAAGTAGAGGCGGTCGGAGGTGTCGTAGTCGGTAGAGACGGTTTCCGGGTTACAGTTGACCATAATGGTCTCGTAGCCGTCTTCGCGCAGCGCCAGGGAGGCATGGACGCAGCAGTAGTCGAACTCGATGCCCTGGCCGATACGGTTCGGGCCACCGCCGAGCACCATGATTTTGTCGCGGTCAACGGACGGGTTGGCTTCGCACTCGTCTTCATAAGTGGAGTACATGTAGGCGGTGTCGGTAGCGAATTCCGCCGCGCAGGTATCCACGCGCTTGTAGACCGGGTGCAGGTCATACTGGTCGCGCAGCTTGCGGATTTCCGCTTCGCGCACGCCAGCCAGCTTCGCCAGACGCGCATCGGCAAAGCCTTTACGCTTGAGCTGACGCAGGAAGTCGGCGTCGAGGCCGGTAATACCGACTTCAGCCACTTTCTCTTCCAGACGCACCAGCTCTTCAATCTGCACCAGGAACCAGCGGTCGATATTGGTCAGGTTGAACACGCCATCAACGGAGAGGCCCGCGCGGAAAGCGTCAGCGATGTACCAGATACGCTCAGCGCCCGCGTCTTTCAGCTCGCGGCGAATCTTGGTCAACGCTTCCGGGTCATCGAGGCTCACTTTCGGGTCGAAACCGGTAGCGCCCACTTCCAGGCCGCGCAGCGCTTTCTGCAGGGACTCCTGCTGGGTACGGCCAATCGCCATCACTTCGCCCACCGACTTCATCTGGGTGGTCAGACGGTCGTTCGCGCCGACGAATTTTTCAAAGTTGAAGCGTGGGATTTTGGTCACGACGTAGTCGATGGACGGCTCAAACGACGCCGGGGTGCGGCCGCCGGTGATATCGTTCATCAGCTCATCAAGGGTGTAACCAACCGCCAGCTTCGCCGCCACTTTAGCGATCGGGAAGCCGGTGGCTTTCGAGGCCAGCGCCGAGGAGCGGGAGACGCGCGGGTTCATTTCGATAACGATCAGGCGACCATCTTTCGGGTTCACCGAGAACTGAACGTTGGAACCGCCGGTCTCTACGCCGATTTCACGCAGTACCGCCATCGAGGCGTTACGCATGATTTGGTACTCTTTGTCGGTCAGGGTCTGCGCCGGCGCCACGGTGATGGAGTCGCCGGTGTGGATGCCCATCGCGTCGAAGTTTTCGATGGAGCAGACGATGATGCAGTTGTCGTTTTTATCACGCACCACTTCCATCTCGTACTCTTTCCAGCCGATCAGCGATTCATCAATCAGCAGCTCGTTGGTCGGCGAGAGATCCAGACCGCGTTCGCAGATCTCTTCGAACTCTTCGCGGTTGTAGGCGATACCGCCGCCGGTGCCGCCCATCGTAAAGGACGGACGGATGATGCACGGGAAGCCAACTTCAGCGGCAACCGCCAGCGCTTCTTCCATGGTATGCGCGATACCGGAACGCGCGGTATCGAGACCGATTTTCTTCATCGCCACGTCGAAACGGCGGCGGTCTTCGGCTTTATCAATCGCGTCGGCGGTCGCGCCAATCATGGTCACGCCGAACTCGGCCAGCACGCCCTGACGCTCCAGCTCCAGCGCGCAGTTCAGCGCCGTCTGGCCGCCCATGGTCGGCAGAACCGCATCCGGACGCTCTTTCTCAATGATCTTGCGCACCACTTCCCAGTGAATCGGCTCGATGTAGGTGGCATCAGCCATTTCCGGGTCGGTCATGATAGTGGCCGGGTTAGAGTTCACCAGAATAACGCGGTAGCCCTCTTCGCGCAGCGCTTTACACGCCTGGGCGCCGGAGTAGTCAAACTCGCACGCCTGACCGATAACAATCGGGCCCGCGCCCAGAATCAGGATGCTTTTTATATCTGTACGTTTTGGCATGGCTCTCTTAACTCCTGATTATTTCGCGGACTGACGGTACTGCTCAATTAATTCGATAAAATGGTCGAACAGCGGTGCGGCATCGTGCGGGCCGGGGCTCGCCTCCGGATGTCCCTGGAAGCTGAACGCCGGTTTATCGGTACGGTGAATCCCCTGCAGGGTGCCGTCGAACAGCGACTTGTGGGTCACGCGCAGGTGGGCGGGCATAGACGCCTCATCCACCGCAAAGCCGTGGTTCTGCGCGGTGATCATCACCACGTTATTATCAATATCTTTTACCGGATGGTTGCCGCCGTGGTGGCCGAACTTCATCTTCACGGTCTTCGCGCCGCTCGCCAGGGCCAGCAGCTGGTGGCCGAGGCAGATGCCGAATACCGGAATATCGGTCTCCAGGAACTTCTCAATCGCTGCGATAGCGTAGTCGCAGGGCGCCGGGTCGCCGGGACCGTTGGACAGGAAGATACCGTCCGGATTCATCTTCAGCACCTCTTCAGCGGAGGTCTTTGCCGGCACCACCGTCAGACGGCAGCCGCGATCGACCAGCATGCGCAGGATGTTGCGCTTGGCGCCGAAATCGTAGGCCACCACGTGGAACGGCAGCTCGCTTTCCGCTTTAGCTTCCGGCAGGTCGCCCGCCAGCGTCCAGCTCCCCTGCGTCCAGCTGTAGGTTTCTGCGGTGGTCACTTCCTTCGCCAGATCCATGCCGTTGAGGCCCGGGAAAGCTTTCGCTTTTTCCAGCGCCAGCTGCGCATCCGGGCTATCGCCGGCGATGATGCAGCCGTTCTGCGCGCCTTTTTCGCGCAGCAGGCGGGTCAGCTTACGGGTATCGATATCGGCAATCGCCACGATATTGTGGCGCTTCAGATAAGAAGAGAGGTCTTCGGTATTGCGGAAGTTGCTGGCAATCAGCGGCAGATCGCGAATGACCAGACCCTGCGCATGTACCTGAGAAGATTCTTCATCGGCGGCATTGGTGCCGACGTTGCCGATATGGGGATAAGTTAGAGTGACGATTTGGCGGGAATAGGAAGGATCAGTGAGGATTTCTTGATAACCGGTCATTGAAGTATTGAAAACGACTTCCCCAACCGCCGTGCCGGTAGCCCCAATGGCCCGACCGTGAAACTGGGTTCCGTCTTCCAGAACCAATAGCGCTGACTTAATCAAAACACCCTCCAGAGAATATCCACTCACTTTATTTGCATATTAATTCATAATGTAGATCTGAATCAATGCAAATCTGTTGCCCGCAGAATTTTGGCAAACGGCGGCATTCTGGAGAGATGGCGGGTAAAAGTCAACTTAAAGCGGATATTTTTAATCTTGTTTCAGGCAACTATTCAGCAATACCTGTCTTAACGGGCAAAAAGATCACCTAACTCGCCCGGGAAAACGCTTGCGGAGGAGGATGTTTGTAAAATCGCCGGGTAGGGATTGAAAAAGTAGACCATATGGTCAAAATTTACAATAAAACAACAAAAACAAGGCGGATAAGATAGTATTTTTCAGGCTTGGCGATAAAAAATCGGTTAAACGCCAAAAATAAAAAAGGGCAATAAAACATTGCCCCTTGCAATCAATTACTTATTGAAAGCAATAACCACATCACGATGGGTAATAATCGTTATAAAGAATTCAATTCAAGCACGTCACGCATATCAAAAAGACCGTTTTTCTTGCCTTTTAGCCATAAAGCGGAACGAACGGCACCATTTGCGAAAGTCATCCGACTGGAAGCCTTATGGCTGATTTCAATACGTTCGCCGATATCCGCAAACATCGCCGTATGTTCGCCGACGATATCCCCGGCGCGCACGGTCGCAAAGCCGATGGTGCCGGGAACGCGTTCGCCGGTATAGCCTTCGCGACTGTAGACCGCACACGCTTTCAGATCTTTATCCAGCGCTCCGGCAATCGCCTCGCCCATCGCCAGCGCCGTACCCGATGGCGCGTCGACTTTGTGACGATGATGCGCTTCGATAATCTCAATATCGGTATAGTCGCCCATCACCTTCGCCGCTTTTTCCAGCAGCTTAAGCATCACGTTGACGCCGACGCTGAAGTTGGCGGCAAACACGATGGCGATCTCCTGCGAAGCGTCGCGAATCGCCTGCTTCCCGGCGTCGTCAAAGCCGGTGGTGCCGATAACCATGCCTTTGCCGTGTTGATGGCAAAACGCAAGATGGGCCAGCGTGCCTTCCGGGCGGGTAAAATCGATGAAAACGTCAAAATCGTCTTTTACCGCCTCGAGGCTGCTTTGCACCACCACCCCTGACCTGCCCGCGCCCGCCAGCTCGCCCGCATCGCTGCCGAGCAGCGAGGAACCTTCGCGCTCCAGCGCCGCGCCAAGCGCCGCGCCGTCCATCTGTTGTACCGCCTGAATTAACTGGCGTCCCATCCGGCCGCCCGCGCCCGCGATGGCCACGCGGATTTGTGCATCATGCATAGCTATTCTCTTTTGTTAACACTACGTAAATTGTTTTCAGAGTAACCAGCTCATCGATGAGCCGCTACTCAAAAACACCGATAATTAGAAATTTATGACAAACTGCCGCCGATATCAGTAAAAACTATAAGATTGTGCCGGGAATTTGCCGTGGAGTAGTGAGAAGCGAGGAGCGCGCGCAGTCCGCAACCCCGGTCCGGCCCTGTATGGCCAATCCGGGGAATACGGCGACAGAAAAGCAGCGATTAGTGCAGGAACAGCTCGCCGGCCGGGAAACCGGACAGGAACCAGGTGACCGCCAGCAGGTCGGCGCTACCGCCCGGGCTAAGGTGGCGAATAATCAGCTCATCATCCAGCCGGCGCAGCGCCTCCAGCCCGCCGTCGGTCAGCACCCCGCCTTCCCACAGCAGCTTTTGCGCCTGCTGCTGAACAAAATTGAGCCCTTCCAGCCCGCCGCGCGACACCAGATTGGTATCGTCATTCCAGGCCATCAGGTGCAGCAGAGTCTGCAGTAACGCCAGATTGGTATCGCCGGTGTCCGCCATAACGCGATTGAAGACCGGCATCGCCTGGGTGCGCACGGTGCGAAAGCCGCTTTCCGCTTCGCCTCTGGCGCCGGAGAGCCCGTAGCGCAGGAAATGCCCTTCGCCTTTACTGACCTTCATTCCTTCAGGAGAGGAGAGCTCGCGCCCGACCAGGCCGCGGCAGAAGCGGGCCACCCGATCGCAAACCCGGTGCTGTTCAACCGGCTCCCCTCTGGCCACCAGCCTTCCCGCCGCCGCGCTGAGCAGGCCAAAAGCGAAGATCGCGCCGCGATGGGTATTCACCCCGCCGGTAGCCTCCAGCATATCCGTCTCGCACGCCATGCCCACCGGACGCAGCATCGTCAATACCTGCTCCGGCGTGATATTGGCCGTGTCGTGGCCCATAATGAAAAACTTCTCCATCCATGGCGCGACAGCCGCCGTGCTGGCCTCAAAAGAGGCCAGATCCATATCCCGATGCGCGCCGGCGTTACGAATATCCACCAGGCCCGGTTTCGGCGTCAGGCGGACTTCGGTCAGCAGCGCCCGTTCCACGCGAGAAACCATCTCCTCCGCCGTCACCGTTTGACGGCTCAACGGGCGACGCTGGCTTATCATCACTTCGCTCATGCCTTTCTCCTCAGCGCGTTTAACCGGCGCTTTTAACCTGATGAATGACATCAATCACTGACCCGTCGCGATAGCGCACCACGGCCACCACCCGATCGGTGAAGGCGATCGGGTCAGGCTTGCCGGTCAACAGTTCGGCGCGCTGCTGCAGCTCTTCAATGGTCAGCAGCGGGATACCCGCGTTACGCAGGTTATCAATCAGGTCCTGACGCGCCGGGTTGACGGCGATACCGTGATCGGTGACCAGCACATCCACGCTGGCGCCCGGCGTCACGCAAGTCAGCACCTTCTCCACCACGCACGGAATGCGCCCACGCACCAGCGGCGCGGTGATAATGGTTAAATCCGCGCCCGCCGCCGTATCGCTGTGGCCGCCGGACGCGCCGCGCAGCACGCCGTTGGAGCCGGTCATCACGTTAACGTTGAATCCGGTATCGATCTCCAGCGCGCTCAGCATCACCACGTTCAGGCGTTCGCAGGAGACGCCTTTCGAACCGGGATTGGCGTACTGATTAGCGGAAATTTCAATATGGTTAGGGTTATTGGCCAGCGAACGCGCGGCATCGCCGTCAAAAGACTGGGTATCCAGCAGCGCTTTGATCAGCCCCTTTTCGTGCAGATCGACCATCGTGCCGGTGATCCCGCCCAGACCAAAGCTGGCGGTAATGTTGTTACGACGCATCTTATCTTCGAGGAAACGGGTCACCGCCAGCGATGCGCCGCCGGTCCCCGTCTGCAAAGAGAAACCGTCTTTGAAATAGCCAGAGTGTTCGATCACCTTCGCCGCCTGGCGGGCGATCAGCAGTTCGCGCGGGTTGCTGGTCAAACGGATCGCCCCGGCGGTGATTTTCGCCGGATCGCCGACCTCATCGACCTGCACGATCAGATCCACCCGATCCTGGGCGATGCTGGCCGGATAGTTTGGATAATCTACCCACTCTTCGGTGAGCAGCACCACGCATCCGGCGACCTCGGCATCCACTCTGGCGTAGCCCAGCGATCCGCAGCGGGATTTACCGCTAAAGCCGTTGGCGTTGCCATATTCATCGCAGCACGGCACGCCGAGGAACGCCACATCAATGCATAGCTCACCGGTTTGCACTAAATGCGCCCTGCCGCCGTGAGAGTGGATTTGTACCGGGTTTTCCATCAGCCCGGCGGAGATCGCTTCGCCCAGCTTACCGCGCAGACCCGAGGTGTAAATCTGCCGGATCACGCCATTCTTAATATGCTCAATCAGCGGCCAGTGGGCATCGATAAGCGAGCTTGAAGCCAGCGTCAGATCGCGAAAACCCATCTCAGCCAGCTTCGCCACCACCATATTGACCACCTTGTCGCCGCCGCGGAAGGCGTGGTGAAAAGAGATGGTCATGCCGTTTTGCAGCCCGGAACGGCGAATCGCCTCCTCCAGCGAGGCGCAGATTTTACGCTGCCGCTTTTCGCTTTCGCTGGCCAGCCACGGGCTCTGCGCCGTCACGCCCGCATAGGGCGCTAATCCTTCCGGCATCACGTACTGCTGATTAAGCATTGCTACGGTCTCTTTCATTATTTACTCCTTAATCACGAATGCCGGAAGCCGACAGCGCCACGACTTTGCGCGCATGATCGATAATCGGTCCATCTATCATCTTGCCGTTCAGCGATACCACGCCCAGACCGCGCGCTTCCGCCTCTTCCGCCGCCGCGATCACCTCCCGCGCATGTTCAACGTCTTTCAGCGTGGGGGCATAAACCTGGTGCAGCAGCTCAATCTGGCGCGGGTTGACCAGCGATTTACCGTTAAAGCCGAGATTCTTCGCCAGATTCGCTTCCGCGAGGAACCCCTCTTCATTGTTAATATCCGACCACACCACGTCGTACGCCGCGATCCCGGCGACTCGCGCCGCGTGCAGCACCGCGCAGCGGGCGTAAAACAGCTCGGTGCCGTCGCCGCGGCTGGTGCCCATATCCATAACGTAATCGAAGGCCGCCAGCGCGATGGCCGACAGGCGCGGGCTGGCGCGAGCGATCTCTACCGCGTTCACTACGCCCAGCGCCGACTCTATCGCCGCCATTAATTTCGTGCTGCCCACTTCCCGGCCGCATTCGCGCTCAATCCGCTCGACCTGCGCTTCCAGCTCATGGATATCTTCTTTGCTATCGGTTTTCGGCAGGCGCACCATATCGACGCCCGCGCGCACCACCGCCTCAAGGTCGGCGAGACCAAACGGCGTGCTGAGCGGGTTAATGCGCACCACGGTTTCCACGTCCCGGTAGAGCGGATGCTGTAGCGCATGATGCACCAGCAGGCGGGCGGTATCTTTTTCACGGAGCGAGACGGCATCTTCGAGATCGAACATCACCGCGTCAGCGCCGTAAACAAATGAGGTGCTTAACATCGCGGCGTTGGCGCCGGGGATAAACAGCATACTGCGACGAGGTTTCATAGCTGACTCCAGTGCGGTTGAGATTGTTGCGCCGCGCGCAGCGCCGCGGCCTGAACGCGAGCCTTCAGTACGCATTCGAGCGCGCCTTTATCATCGACGACGACGTTCGCCCGGGTAACGCCAAGCTGCGTCAGCGTCTCTCTGACCACCCGCTCAATCGCCGCGCCAAACTGCAGCTTCACAATGCTGTCGATTTCAAGCTGAATACCTGGCTCATTCGCAGGCCCGATCCTGACCATCACATCGCTGGATTCCAGCGTGCCGGCCAGGGCGTCAATCATCATTTCCATAGAGGCTGATCCTTAGTTATGGAGGTAAATCAGGCGGTTTGGTGTTCGCTTTCCGCCAGATGCATCAGAAAAGAGAGGGTTACCGGCGGCACCAGCGGCGCAATCGACGACCACTGGCGCTGCTGATACAGCCTGCGCACCCGGGAAGCGGAAATGGGCGCGCCCTCTTTCTCAACCCGCGCCAGCTCAACCACCTGAATCGCCGGCGCGTCGCCGGGCGCTTCCAGCAGCTGGCGCATGCGCTGGTTGTAGCGACGGGTTAATTCACACAGCGGTTCGCTGCCGACAAAGCGGTGGGTCACGCCCAGCGCCGGGGCTAAACGTTCGCGAAAGAGCTGCAGATCGATCTGGCTGTGGCAATCGTCAACCACGCCTTTGTCTTTCAGGAAGTAGCCGGGAAAAGTGGCGCGCGAGATCAGATAGGCCGACCCCGGATGCAGGGTCACGTTGGCGATCCCGGCGATCCCCTGTTCAATCAGCGCCACGCGATCGCGGTAGCGGAAAAACGAAGCATCTTCCTTCACCACGAACAGATGCAGCCAGTCGCAGCGTTGAGCCGCCTGCTCCACCAGCCAACGATGCCCCAGGGTAAAGGGATTGGCGTTCATCACGATGGCGCCGATTTTTTCGCCGGGCTGACGATACATCGTAAGCTGGCGGCAATAGCGGGCCAGACGTTCGCGGCTATTTTCCATTAACACGGCCTGCTCCCCCGCGCGGGCGATAGGCCAGAACCCGGCGCAGGAGAAGAGCTCCGCGTTATAGGGTTTAGTGAACAGAAACAGCTCGCTGCGGCCCAGCTCATACGCCAGGGTCATCAGTTCAGTCAGCAGCTTCAGGCTGAGCCCTTCCCCCTGCAGCGACGGGTCGACGGCAATACACTTCAGAACGCATCCGGCAATGGCGCCGCAGCCGACAATGCGCCGCTGGTACTCGACGATAATCGCCCATTCGCAGTCCGCCTCCAGCGAGAGCTGGTGCTGATGAAGAAAGAGGTCAACGGCCTCTCGCCGCCGGGGGTCGAGCTGTACCGCGACGCGTTTTACTATCAGATTCATTTTTTTCGCGCTTCATTGACCAAAACGAGCTGTATTTCGCCATCGTTCCCGCAGCGGTTCTTTTATTTCAATCACATTTTTCCGCGTACCTTAATTGGCTTTATGGTTTTTATGTTGTTAATTAATTCAGAAGAATAAAAACAATTAAATTAATTAAAAACACGACTAATCAGTGAAGATAATCACATATCGCCGGGGAACATATTTATTATTATGCCGCCGTCCTATTATTGTTTTTTCTAACGGCATTAATACACAAAATCATTCAAGTTGCATCGAGGTGGTAACTGAATGAATCCCCAGGAGCTTACGCATAGTAAGTGACTGGGGTGAGTGAGGCTGCCAACAAAGAGGCTGCTTGAAGGATGATGTGTATATTCCTTTTTTTAACAGGGTGACGTCATATGACTAATATGAGCCAGGCTCCATCTGCGGAGAAAAAAGGGGTTAGCGATATTCTGGGGTTTAAAATCTTCGGCATGCCGCTACCGCTTTACGCCTTTGCGTTAATCACTTTACTACTTTCACACTTTTATAATGCCCTGCCGACCGACATTGTTGGTGGCTTCGCGATCATGTTTATTATTGGCGCCGTTTTTGGCGAAATTGGCAAACGCCTGCCAATCTTCAATAAATATATTGGCGGCGCGCCGGTGATGATCTTCCTCGTGGCCGCCTATTTCGTTTACGCCGGCATATTCACCCAGAAAGAAATTGATGCAATCACTAATGTGATGGATAAAAGTAACTTCCTGAACTTATTCATCGCAGTATTGATTACCGGCGCAATCCTCTCGGTTAACCGTAAGCTGCTGCTGAAATCTCTGCTGGGTTATATTCCGACCATTTTAATGGGGATCCTCGGCGCATCCATCTTCGGGATTATCATTGGCCTGTGCTTCGGTATCTCCATCGACCGCATCATGATGCTGTACGTCCTGCCGATTATGGGCGGCGGCAACGGCGCGGGCGCGGTGCCGCTGTCTGAAATTTATCACTCCGTCACCGGCCGTTCGCGTGAAGAGTACTACTCCACCGCGATTGCCATTCTGACCATCGCCAATATTTTCGCCATCGTCTTTGCCGCGCTGCTCGATATTATCGGTAAAAAACACACCTGGCTGAGCGGTGAAGGCGAACTGGTGCGTAAAGCCTCCTTTAAAGTCGAAGACGATGAAAAAGCGGGCCAGATAACCCATCGCGAAACTGCCGTCGGCCTGGTGCTCGCCACCACCTGTTTCCTGCTGGCCTACGTTATTGCCAAGAAAATTTTGCCAAGCATTGGCGGCGTCTCTATCCACTATTTCGCCTGGATGGTGCTGATCGTCGCGGCGCTGAACGCTTCCGGCCTCTGCTCGCCGGAGATTAAAGCTGGCGCCAAACGCCTGTCTGACTTCTTCTCTAAGCAGCTGCTGTGGGTACTGATGGTCGGCGTCGGCGTGTGCTACACCGACCTGCAGGAAATTATCGACGCGATTACCTTTGCGAACGTCATCATCGCGGCGGTAATCGTGGTGGGTGCGGTCATCGGCGCGGCCATCGGCGGCTGGATGATTGGCTTCTTCCCGATTGAGTCCGCGATCACCGCCGGTCTGTGCATGGCCAACCGCGGCGGCTCGGGCGATCTGGAAGTGCTCTCTGCCTGTAACCGTATGAATCTTATCTCTTATGCGCAAATCTCCTCCCGTCTGGGCGGCGGTATTGTGCTGGTCATCGCCAGCATTGTGTTCGGCATGATGATGTAACCAACACGCACGATGGCGATGTTTGAGCGTCAACCACAGCGGTGCTCTTTAGGGTCCAGAGCCGGGGGCGGCTTCGGGAAATCCACCCTACTCCTTAGCCGGAAGTATCGTTTGGTTAGCCTTCAAACACGCCGTCGTGCCCTTACTTTAGGGTCTTTCAATGACTGAAGCTGTACTGCTGGGTGAAGGCTTCACCCTGATGTTTCTCGGCATGGGGTTCGTGCTGGCGTTTCTGTTTCTGCTGATTTTCGCCATCCGCGGCATGTCCGCCGCCGTCAACCGCTTCTTCCCCGAACCGGCTACCGCGCCGAAGGCCGCACCCGCCGCCGTAGCGCCCGCTGACGACTTCGCCCGCTTAAAGCCGGTGATTGCCGCCGCTATTCACCACCATCGCCGACTTAACCCTTAATTCACGGAGGAATCCATGACCGTTGCCATTACCGATGTCGTCCTGCGCGACGCCCACCAGTCCCTTTTCGCCACCCGCCTGCGCCTCGACGATATGCTCCCCGTTGCGGCCGCCCTCGATGACGCGGGCTACTGGTCCCTTGAATGCTGGGGCGGCGCCACCTTTGACGCCTGCATCCGCTTCCTCGGCGAGGACCCCTGGGTCCGCCTGCGCGAGCTCAAAAAGGCCATGCCGAAGACCCCGCTGCAGATGCTGCTCCGCGGCCAGAACCTGCTCGGCTACCGCCACTACGCCGATGACGTGGTGCAGCGCTTCGTCGAGCGCGCCGTCAAAAACGGCATGGACGTGTTCCGCGTCTTCGACGCCATGAACGACCCGCGCAATATGCAGGCCGCCCTGCAGGCGGTGCGCAGCCACGGCGCCCACGCCCAGGGCACGCTCTCCTACACCACCAGCCCGGCCCACACCCTGCAGACCTGGCTCGACCTGACCGAACAGCTGCTGGAGACCGGCGTCGATTCCATCGCGATTAAGGACATGTCCGGCATTCTCACCCCGATGGCGGCCTTCGAGCTGGTGAGCGAAATCAAAAAACGCTATGACGTCAGGCTGCACCTGCATGCTCATGCCACCACCGGGATGGCGGAGATGGCCCTGCTGAAGGCCATCGAGGCCGGCGTCGACGGCGTCGATACCGCCATCTCTTCCATGAGCGCCACCTACGGCCACCCGGCCACCGAGGCGCTGGTGGCGACGCTGGCAGGCACAAAACATGACACCGGGCTGGATATCCTGAAGCTTGAGAACATCGCGGCGTACTTCCGCGAGGTGCGCAGGAAATATCACGCCTTCGAAGGCCAGCTGAAGGGCACCGACAGCCGTATCCTCGTGGCCCAGGTGCCGGGCGGGATGCTCACCAACCTTGAGGGCCAGCTGAAGCAGCAGAACGCCGCCCACCGTCTGGATGAGGTGCTGGCGGAAATCCCCCGCGTGCGCGAGGACCTCGGCTTTATCCCGCTGGTCACCCCGACCTCGCAGATTGTCGGCACCCAGGCGGTGCTTAACGTGCTGACCGGCGAACGCTACAGAACCATCGCGAAGGAGACCGCCGGGATACTGAAGGGCGAGTACGGCCACACCCCGGTGCCGGTCAACGCGGCATTACAGGCGCGCGTGCTGGACGGAGCAGAGGCCATCACCTGCCGTCCGGCGGACCTGCTGAAGCCGGAGCTGGCGCAGCTGGAAGCCGACGTGAAGCGCCAGGCGCAGGAGAAGAGTATTCAGCTTGCCGACAACGCCATCGACGACGTGCTCACCGTGGCCCTGTTCCCGCAGGTCGGCCTGAAGTTCCTTGAGAACCGCCACAACCCGGCGGCCTTTGAGCCGGTACCGCAGGCTGAAGAGGTCAAACCTGCTGTGAAAGCAGAGAAACCGGCCGCCTCCGGCGTCTACACCGTGGAAGTGGAAGGCAAGGCCTTTGTGGTGAAGGTCAGCGACGGCGGCGATATCAGCCCGCTGACGGCAGCGGCCCCCGCAGCCGCCCCGGCAGGTGCCGGCACCCCGGTGACCGCGCCGCTGGCGGGCACCATCTGGAAGGTCATTGCCACGGAAGGCCAGACGGTGGCCGAGGGCGACGTGCTGCTGATTCTGGAAGCCATGAAGATGGAAACCGAAATCCGCGCCGCGCAGGCCGGGACCGTGCGCGGTATCGCGGTGAAATCCGGGGACGCGGTGGCGGTGGGCGACACCCTGCTGAGCCTGGCGTAAGGAAGAGGAACGGAAATGGAAAGTCTGAACGCCCTGATTCAGGGCATGGGGCTGATGCACCTCGGCGCCGGCCAGGCCGTCATGCTGCTGGTGAGCCTGCTGCTGCTGTGGCTGGCCATCGCGAGGAAGTTCGAGCCGCTGCTGCTGCTGCCGATTGGCTTCGGCGGCCTGCTGTCGAATATCCCGGAGGCCGGGCTGGCGCTGACCGCCCTGGAGAGCCTGCTGGCGCACCACGACGCCGGGCAGCTGGCGGTGATTGCCGCGAAGCTCCACTGTACGCCGGATGTCCACGCCATCAGGGAGGCATTAGCCCTGGCCCTGCCGTCGGTGCAGGGGCAGATGGAGGACCTCGCCGTGGATATGGGCTACTCCGCCGGGGTGCTGGCCATCTTCTATAAGGTCGCCATCGGCTCGGGTATCGCTCCGCTGGTGATTTTTATGGGCGTCGGGGCGATGACCGACTTCGGCCCGCTGCTGGCCAACCCACGCACCCTGCTGCTGGGGGCGGCGGCGCAGTTCGGCATCTTCGCCACGGTGCTGGGGGCGCTGACGCTGAACTACTTCGGCATCATCAGCTTCACCCTGCCGCAGGCGGCGGCCATCGGCATCATCGGCGGCGCGGACGGCCCGACGGCGATTTATCTGTCGGGCAAGCTGGCGCCGGAATTACTCGGGGCCATCGCGGTGGCGGCGTACTCGTATATGGCGCTGGTGCCGTTAATCCAGCCGCCGATTATGAAGGCGCTGACCAGCGAGAAGGAGCGGAAAATCCGCATGGTGCAGCTGCGCACGGTGAGTAAGCGGGAAAAAATCCTCTTTCCGGCGGTGCTGCTGCTGCTGGTGGCGCTGCTGCTGCCGGACGCGGCGCCGCTGCTGGGGATGTTCTGCTTCGGCAACCTGATGCGCGAGAGCGGGGTGGTGGAGCGCCTGAGCGACACGGTGCAGAACGGGCTGATAAATATCGTGACCATTTTCCTCGGGCTGTCGGTGGGGGCCAAGCTGGTGGCGGACAAGTTCCTGCAGCCGCAGACCCTGGGCATTCTGGTGCTGGGGGTGATTGCGTTCTGCGTGGGGACGGCGGCGGGGGTGCTGATGGCGAAGCTGCTGAACCTGTGCAGCCGGAACAAAATCAACCCGCTGATTGGCTCGGCCGGGGTGTCGGCGGTGCCGATGGCGGCCAGGGTGTCAAACAAGGTGGGTCTGGAGTCGGACGCGCAGAACTTCCTGCTGATGCACGCGATGGGCCCGAACGTGGCGGGGGTGATTGGCTCGGCGATTGCTGCCGGGGTGATGCTCAAGTACGTGCTGGCGATGTAAAAACTCGTTGTTCCCGGCTCGCGCTGCGCTTAGCCGGGCTACCCGCCCGGACGGGCGCCGCGCGCCGCCTCCGGGAAATACCCCAGGCTACGGCGCAAAAGCCCGATCGGGCGGTACGTAAAACGTCGTATTCCTACTGGATGAGTTCTGAAATCAGTAAATCTGTGGGCCGATTCAGCGCCGTCGGCCCCTAAAAAAGAGAAAATGACCTTTTGATGTCAATTCGCCCAATGTTTGCCCGAAAAATCACGCACTGGTTTGCCCGACGTTCGTTTCAGAACCGCATCTTCCTGTTGATCCTGTTTACCTCGACAATCGTGATGCTGGCCATGTCATGGTATCTCACCAGCATTACGGAGGAACGCCTGCATTACCAGGTGGGACAGCGCGCGCTGATTCAGGCCATGCAGATCTCCGCCATGCCCGAACTGGTTGACGCGGTAGAAAAGCACGATTTACCGCGCATTAAAGAACTTATCGACCCGATGCGATCGTTTTCCGACGCCACCTATATCACCGTCGGTGACGCGAAAGGTCGGCGCCTGTATCACGTGAATCCAGAGGAAATCGGTAAATCGATGGAAGGCGGAGACAGCGACGAGGCGCTGTATAACGCCAAAAGCTACGTGTCGGTGCGTAAAGGATCGCTCGGTTCGTCATTACGCGGCAAGTCGCCGATCCAGGACAGCACCGGGAAGGTGATCGGTATTGTATCGGTGGGCTACACCATCGAACAGTTAGAAAACTGGCTGAGTCTGCAAATCGGATCGCTGATGATCCCGATGGCGATCATGCTGCTTCTGCTGCTCTACTGCGCCCGGCGCTTCTCGCTGCATATCAAAAAACAGATGCTGAATATGGAACCACAGCAGCTCTCACAGCTGCTTATCCAGCAGAGCGTCCTGTTTGAATCGGTCTTTGAGGGGCTGATAGCTATTGACTCCCACTACCGAATTACCGCCATCAATCAAACCGCAAGGAGGCTATTAAACCTGAGCCAGCCGGAAACCATTCTGATTGGCAAAAGCATCAGCAGCGTGATCTCTCAGGAGGCATTCTTCTATGACGCGCCGCAGACAAATAAAAAAGACGAAATCGTCACTTTTAATCAAATTAAAGTGATCGCCAGCCGTATGGCCGTCACGCTTAATAACGAGCCCCAGGGCTGGGTCATTAGCTTTCGCAGTAAAGACGATATCAACACTCTGAGCCTGCAGCTCAGCCAGGTCCAGCAGTACGCGGATAACCTGCGCGCCGTACAGCACGAGCATCGCAATCTGATCTCCACCATTGCCGGGCTGCTGTTTTTAAAACGCTACGATAACGCGCTGGATCTTATTCAGCAGCAGTCTGAGAGCCACCAGAAAGTGCTCGATTTTATTGCCCGCAATTTTAAAGTGAACCACCTTGCCGGGCTGCTGATCGGCAAATATTACCGCGCCAAAGAGCTCGGATTAGAGCTGGTCTTCGATCCCGCCTGTCACGTTGAAACCCTCCCCTCTTCGCTGTCGCATAATGAATGGATCTCGATCGTCGGCAATTTGCTGGATAACGCCTACAACGCCGCCCTACGTCAGCCGGCAGGTTCAAAGCAGATCGAATGCCTGATCAACAGCGAGGGCGGCGAAGCGATCGTCGAGATCGCTGACCAGGGCTGCGGGATTGAGGAATCGCTCCGCGATCGTATTTTTGAGCGCGGCGTGACCAGCAGCGGCAGCGGCGATCACGGCATCGGACTCTGGCTGGTTCGCAGCTACGTTGAGCAGGCGGGCGGCAATATCGTCGTCGATGACAACATCCCTTTTGGCACTATTTTTACCCTTTATATCCCCCTGACCCGAGATGAACACCATGGATAGCATCACCACTCTCATCGTTGAAGACGAACCTATGCTGGCGGAAATTCTGGTGGATACCATCAAGCAATTTCCCCAGTTCGAAGTCATTGGCATTGCGGATAAACTGGAAAGCGCAAAAAAGATGCTTCGCCTCTATCAGCCCCAGCTCACCCTGCTGGATAACTTCTTACCCGATGGCAAAGGACTCGATTTGATCCGCCACGCCGTCAATACTCATTATAAAGGGCGCATCATTTTCATCACCGCCGACAACCATATGGATACCATCAGCGAAGCCCTGCGGATGGGCGTTTTTGATTACCTGATTAAACCCGTTCACTATCAGCGCCTGCAGCATACGCTTGAGCGTTTTGCCCGCTATCGCAGCTCTCTTCGCTCAAGCGAGCAGGCAAGCCAGACCCATGTTGACGCCCTGTTCAATATCCAGGCAAAAGAGCAGGCGGAAGCCGCAGGCTCTCCGCTGCGGGGTATTGATGAGAGCACTTTTAATCGGGTATTACAGCTCTTTGCCGATCCGGAAACGGTCCATACCGCAGACACCCTGGCCCGTATTCTCGGCAGTAGTAAAACCACCGCCCGCCGCTACCTTGAGCAGGGCGTTAAAAACGATTTCCTTGAGGCTGAAATCAGCTATGGCAAAGTCGGCAGACCGGAGCGGATTTATCACGGTAAACATCCTGCGCATATTTAAGCACCGGGAGATGCCCTGTTGAGTGTGCATCTCCTTTTCACTCGCTTATTCCACCGTGTAGCTGACAATAATTTGCCCTTTTTTCATCTTCACCTGGGAAATGACGACTTTACCCAGTTCGGACAGGCTGGCCACGTGCGTCCCGCCGCAGGGATAGCTCTGCATGTCGCCGAACCCGACCTTGCGCAGGCCATCGGCAAAAGTAAGCTGACGCGGTAAATTGTCTGCCTGCCAGGCCTCGACTTTTTCCAGCAGCGCGCTGGCCTCGGGCAGCCCGCCATGCGCGCCTGGGGCAAAAATAATACGGCTTTCTCCCGGCCAGTGATGTCCTTTGATCGGCTGCCAGCCCGACAGCTCCCCGGCCTGGGCAAGCGCGTGCCCGGCGGAGTGCAGACGCGCGTGCAGCCGCCGGCTCTCTGGATCGATGCGGATCGTGACCTCGCCGGCCGGCAGCGGCTGTGAAACGATATGCGCCACGCTATCGCCGCGGCTAACCACGCCCTCGACGGCGAGGCCGGCAATCCAGCCACGATCCGCCGGCTGCCCGCCGCCCTGCGGGTGAAACAGCGTGCGATCCAGCTCAATGGCATAGCGGCCATCGGCTTCGCTCAGGCAGTTGACGACTTGCGCAAGGCATTCCTCGGCGTCGCTGGTGTAATAAAGGCGTTCAGTCATGGTTGTCCTCCTCTCTGTCAGGACAGTATATTGATATTGCTGGCGGCGATAATCCCGCCTGACATCAACGCAATTTTGCTCCGGAAGCACAAATGAATCTGAGCCTACTGCCCGACCTCGCCCTGTTCGTACAGATTGTGGAACAGGGCAGCTTCTCCGCCGTCGCACGCCAGGCCGGCGCAACGCCTTCGGCGATCAGCCGCAGCGTCTCGCGCCTGGAGCAGGAGATGGGCTGCAAGCTGCTGCACCGCACCACGCGCAAGCTGCGCCTCAGCGATGCCGGGAAAATGGTGTATGAACATGCGCTGGAGATGCTGGAATCGGCGCGTATGGCCATGGACTCCGCCAGCAGTACCCAGGCGGTGGCGCAGGGCAAGCTCACGCTCAGCGTGCCGAAAGCCGTGGGACGGTTTGCCATTCACCCGCTGATGCTGGAATTTTTTAACCGCTACCCGAAGATCGACGTCTGTCTGCGGCTTGAGGATCGGGTTCTCGATTTTATTGATGACGGCATCGATCTGGCGCTGCGTATCACCCCTACCCCCTCGCCGGGGCTGCACGGTAAGCCTTTGATGACCATCAGCCACGTCATCTGCGCGACGCCCGGCTATCTGGAGCACTATGGAACGCCGCAAACGCCGCAGGATCTGCGCGAACATAGCTGTATCAGCCTTGGCGAGACGCCCGCCGATTCGCGCTGGAAGTTCCGCCGCGGGGGGAAAACGGAAACAATTCAGACTCACGGCCGCTACGCCGCCAACCATACCGCCGTGCGCCTCGATGCCGTGAAGCAGAATCTGGGCATCGGCAGCCTGCCGCTGTTTACCGCCCGTGAGGCGCTGGCGCGCGGCGAGATTGTGCAGGTTTTACCGGAGTGGGAGTTTATCAGCCGCTATTCCGGCCAGCTCTGGCTACTGTGGTCGGGCAATAAGCATATGCCCGCCAGAATGCGGGCGATGATTGATTATCTTAGCGAGAAGATGAAGCCGGCTTCAGGTAGCCCAGCTCTAACGCCGCGATCGAAAACCACGGAATAAGCGGCTATGAATAAAAACGGGGATGCGATATCACCCCCGTTGATTCATCTTGATGATCAATATCGTTTACTGATGGTGGGTTGTTAAGCGTAATTTATTATAATTAATCAGGCTTCCCGCCTTAATTATCTCCCGCTCTGCTGAGGTGAGCCCCTCCATGTAAAGAGAGATCTCTTTAATGGGGCGATCGTGGCCGATCACGAACGCGGTAATCTGACGCAGATCGGTTTCCAGGGCTGACCTGATCCCCGGGATATAGATGAAGTCGCCGACCTCAAACTCCGGCAGCGCCTTCATCTGCAATGGCAGCATTCCCCAGTTAATCACGTTCGAACGATAGCGCTTCGTGGCATACTGCTGGGCAATATTTGCCAGGCCACCAAGGACTCTCTGGCAGCTGGCGGCTTGCTCTCGTGCGGAACCATCGCCGGGTTTGACCGCATAAACCATGCTGCCAATCTCCGTCTGCTCAAGCGTGACATTTTCCTGCCCCGGCAGTTGGCGGATCCGGGAAAAAACCGCCTCAAGCTGCGGATCCAGGCGACAAGGATCGTCCCCCTCGATCCGTAATTTTTCCAGCGCCGCAATCTTCTTACTACGGCCGACATAGCCCGGATCGCGTCGCGAAAGGGTAAACTCAGCCAGCCCTAACGGATTGGAGCGAAATGATGAGGTTTCGCCTGATGGAATCAGTTCATCGGTGGTGGTCACCGGATCCATGATTTTTGAGGTCACGTTTAACAAAATATTGTCCGTCAGCTCACTCATCTCCGGCCAGTCTTTTATATTGGGGCCGTAGATCAGCGCTTGCCGGGACGCTCCTTTAATAAACCCTTGATAAACACGGCTCCGATAAGGTGAAGCATCAAATTCATACTGCGGAATGTCTTCCCAGCAATCGAGCGCGGAAGCCGATGTCAGCACGCCCCCATTGGCAGCCGTCGCCGCTATGGAGCGGGCATCCATCAGCGCAACGGCCGACATTTGCCCATTCCCGGGTTTGGACCCTTCCCGGTTGGGAAAATTACGCGTCGTGTGGCGAATGCTCAGTCCATTATGCATGGGCGTGTCGCCTGCGCCGAAGCAGGGGCCGCAAAATGCGGTACGCATAATCGCGCCAGCGCTTAATAAATCGGTCGTTATCCCTTTTTTGGTCAGATCCATCAGCACCGGCTGGGATGAGGGATATATCGAGAGAGAGAAAACGTTGTCACCGCAGGCGTGATTTTTCAAGGCATGAGCCGCTTCGACCACGTTAACATAATTTCCGCCAGCGCAGCCGGCGATGATCCCCTGCTGAATCCGCAGCTTCCCATGTTCGACTTTATCCAGCAGAGAGAGCCTGGCGCGTCCCTGGGAAATGTTATCCGCCGCAATCTCAATCTCGTGCAAAATATCCTGCAAATTCTCATTAAGCGTATCAATTTCATATACGTTGGCAGGGTGAAAAGGCAAGGCGATCATCGGCTTGATGGTGCTTAAATTCACTTCTATGCAGCCATCATAGTAGGCCATATCTTTTGCTGAGAGCGGACAATAGTCTTGTTCCCTGCCGTGAATACGCAGGTAGTGTTTTGTCTCTTCATCCGTTTGCCAGATGGACGATAAACAGGTGGTCTCCGTGGTCATTACATCTACGCTATTCCTGAAGTCGGTAGACATTGTCGCCACGCCCGGCCCCACAAACTCCATAACTTTATTTTTCACATAACCGCGCTCGAACACCGCGCCAATTATCGCCAGGGCAATATCCTGAGGACCAACGCCGGGCGAGGGTTTTCCTGTCAAATACACGGCGACAATCTCAGGATAATCAATATCCCAGGTCTCTCCGAGCAGTTGCTTAACCAACTCGCCGCCCCCCTCACCAACCGCCATGGTCCCTAAAGCGCCATAGCGCGTATGGCTGTCTGAGCCCAGGATCATTTTCCCACCGCCGGCCATCATCTCGCGCATATATTGATGAATAACTGAGATATGGGGCGGGACATAAATACCGCCATATTTTTGCGCTGAGGACAAACCAAATATATGATCGTCGCTGTTGATAGTGCCGCCGACAGCGCAAAGCGAATTATGGCAATTCGTCAGAACATAGGGTAATGGAAAACGTTCCATTCCCGAGGCCTTAGCAGTCTGGATGATGCCCACAAAAGTAATATCGTGGGAGGCCATTGAATCAAATTTAATTTTTAACTGCTGTTCATTCCCTGAAGTATTATGGGCGGAGAGGATCGACCACGAGATCGTTCCCTTGCGCGCCTCATGCTTCTCTAACGCGACTGACCCCTTATCAGCAGCAATAATACCGTGCTGATGTGATATATAGACTCCATGGTCATACAATTTAATCATCACATATATCCTTAGATGTTGAAAAAACACGCCTGACATTAGCCATTCGATAAAAATGGCTGACCGCGATTAATAAAATGGGAAGAAAACAGGCAGCAAAATAAAGCTGACAATGACCGATATCAAAATAAGCGGCAATCCAACCTTAACGTAATCGACAAATTTGTAGCCACCCGCGGAAAAAATCATCATATTAGCCGGGGTGCCCACCGGCGTTGCGTAAGCACATGAACAGCCGATAACAATCGCCATTAACACCGCCCGGGGATCGGCGCCCATAGAATGAGCAATAGACAGGCCAATCGGCATTAATAAAGCGGCGGTTGCCGTATTCGACATGAAATTGGTTAACGCGCAGGAGATTACCAATACGGCGCTCAAAAGTAAGAAAGGCGACGCCTGCTGGCCTAATAACGCGATAATTGAGCGCGCCATAATGGCGCCAGCGCCGGTGGTTTCCAGCGCTTTTGCTAATGCCAGAGTGCCGCCGAAGAGGAAAATCGTCTGCGAGTCGATAGCCTGGTAAGCCTGTTTTTCCGTAATGACCCGGGTCACAATCAACGACAATGCGCCAATTGAACCGACGATCGCAATCGGCAAACCCAGCTGTTTTTCAAAAATCATGCCCAGTACGGTCAGGATTAATACCGATAGCGCAATCACCTGCTTATATTTCGGGCATGCCTGCGCTTTAATATTATTAACACTTTGAGGCTGGGCCGCATTCGTTTTTGGCAATATGCGATAGCCGATCGTTACAAAATAGAGTATGCCGCAGGCCAGCATTGGAATGCCTAACTTAGCATATTCAAAAAACCCGAAGCGTTGGCCAACCTGCTCCAGCGCCGACTGCGCGATCAGATTGCCGGGTGAGCCGATCAGCGATAAATTTCCCCCCAGCGCCGAGGCAAAAGCCAGCGGCATAAGCAAGCGCGACCGGGCATATCCTGATTTCATCGCTGCGCCAATCACCACAGGAATGAGGACCGCCGCCGTGCCGGTATTGGATAGCAGCCCGGAAAGCGTTCCGCAGACCAGCATAATGACGACTATCAGCTGCTTTTCTGTCCTGGCGTAGCGTGTAACCATACTACCAATTTTATCCGTCACCCCGGTTTCGAATAAGGCGCCGCCAACCACAAACATAGCCACAAACAAAATCACATTTTGATTAATAAAACCGGCAAAAGCCGTTTTGACATCAAAAACCCCGGTCACCACCAGAGTAATACAAACAATCATGGCCGTTACCGCTAAAGGTATTTTTTCCCAAACAAACATGACAATAGAAAAAACCAATAGCGACAACGTAATCGTAACTGGAGACATAAATATATCGCACCTCACCTTGCTAAAAGGCTATGTTTTCTTAATAAGAGGACTTCCCCCCGGGCATCAGAGGATGCCCGGGCAAACCTTCATCTCCTTAAAGATTATTTAAATTACTCCCCAGGCGATTAACATCTCCCACCACCATACCCCGAGGGTGATTTGCAGAATAAAAGTCAGCAATGCTAATATCCCACCAATAATCCACCATGATTTGATATCATTATAGCCAACGCCAAAAATAACTGGCCCTGCCGCACCGCCGTAGTGGGTTACCATGCCACCATAAGAGTTGCTGAATAATAGCGCGAGCGCGGTGAGCATTATCGGTGCGCCAGAAACATTCGCCAGCATGGCAAAGACCGGTACCATCGCGACAATATAAGCACTACCTGACGCGAAGAAATAACGAACCAATATGCTCAGTGCGACAATCACAATAAAAGCGACATTGCCGTGGCCATCAAAGGAAATATTATTTTTAAGCGCCTCTGCTAGCCATACGAAAAATCCAACCTTAGAGAGCAATGAGCTTAAACCAATAATCCCCCCGTACCAGATGAGCGTATTCCATCCTCCTTTATTCTTAATCACGTCATCCCAGGTGACGATTTTCAATACCAGCATCAGCGCCATTACGCAGATCGCAACGGTAGACTCATTGACCCCCAGGGCGCTGCTGAATACCCAACCGCCGAGCGCAAGAACAAAAAGGCAAGAGAGCATCTTTTCCCGCACCGTCATGGGCCCCAAAGCGTCTATGCCTGTCTGAGCAATCTTTTTATTATCAACCCGCTTTAATTCTGGCGGATACAGCTTGTAGGTAATCAGCGGCGTCAGCAGCAACATAATAATGCCAGGTAGTCCTGCGGCCAGCGCCCAACCTCCCCAGCTCAATTTTATGTGGCAAATATCTTCGATCATTTTCAGCGCGAGGATATTCCCGGCCATGGCGGTGAAGAACATGTAGCTGGTCGTTTTAGTGACCATATAGATGTTCAGCATGAGGTAATGGCCCACGCGCTTCGCGCTCCGCTCCGGCTCTGACCCTAAGGCGACGGCGACGCTATTGATTATGGGTAAGACGATGCCGCCAGCGCGGGCCGTATTCGACGGCGTGGCGGGCGCCAGAATCAGGTCAAGAAAAGCGGTAACATAGCCAAGGCCCAACGTCGTGCTGCCAATCTTGCCGATAAGAATATAAGCAATTCTTTTACCCAATCCGGTAATCACAAATGCCGCGCTCAGGGTAAATGCAGAAAAGACTAACCAGGTGGTACCTGATGAGTATCCGCTTAATACGCTGGCGGCTTTTATCGAACCGTCACCCAAATTGCCCACAATCACCATTGATGCCGCAACGGCGATCAGCAATACCACGGGTTCAGAAAACGGTTTAATTACTAAACCTACAATCGCTGCCAGATAGATACCGGATAATACCCAGGCAAGTGTTGATAATCCTTCCGGCGCCGGGCATAAACTGATGAGTAACGGTATTGCTATAATAACAAGCAGCTTCCATAATTTATTATTTTGCATTTCCATTCCTTACCTGCACTCAATATTTGAGGATGCTTGTTGAACGTATTCACATGCCTCCCCTCTCCTCTTCTACGGTGGATTGATAGATAATCGGAGGGTGGATATTTATTCGGGGATGTAAACCGTTCCTGAAAGGATTTTCCGCGCGGTACGTATAACCGATGCCCGAATATCCTCCGGGCGCTCAGCAGTATGACTTAAATCGACGTCGATCCCCCCGCTGGGATGTTCGACTGTAATAACGCCATCGCCCGATAGCTTCGTCAGTTCATTCGCAATGGTGCCTGGAATAACGCATGCGCTTGCCAGACCGATAGCGCCGGTAATCGCCAGCGATTTATGACAGTTATGCGGCATAAAATAACGTACATTTATCGTTCCGCCGCTTAGCCCCGGAGAAATCAGAACCGGTTTAGGGATAACCATATTGCTCACATCCCCAAACCCCATCGCCTTCCCGGCCTGACGGCGAATAGATTCCAGCGATTTGAGTAAGGCTGTATCCCGATCTAATTCGCTGGCAGATTCATATCCGGTTTTTCCCAGACTCTGGGCCGGGATCACCACCATAGGCATCGCCATATCAATACAGGTCACTCGTACATTATCAAAGACTTCCATACGATTGCCCGTTGGGAAAAGCTGGCCGGATTTTGCGCCCGCGGCATTCAGAAAAGTCAGCGCAACCGGCGCGGCATGGCCTGGAACGCCATCGATTTGCGTATTGCCTTCATAAATAACCTTTCCATCTGGTGTTTGAACGTCAGCGTCAACAAAGGTATTGGTGTTCACATTTCTTATACGCACTCGCGTAACCGGCGACAGCGCCTTAACCAACCCATGTTCAATGGCAAAGCCGCCAACCGCACACAGCATATTGCCGCAGTTTGGCGTCGTATCCACCCGCCGTTCATTGACGATGACCTGAACAAACAGATAATCGATATCCGCTTTGTCGCTAAGGGATTGGCTAATAATGGCCACTTTACTGGTTTGCGGGCTCCCTCCGCCAATACCGTCAATCTCCAGCTCGTGACCGGATCCCATTATGGTTAACAAGCACTCATCACGTTTCTGAATATCCTTGGGTAAATCATCTGCTAATAGAAAGGCACCTTTTGATGTCCCTCCACGCATTAATACACAGGGAATGCTCTTCATAGCATGTTCCTTATCCGCCAGAAATAAATAGAAGAATTGAATAAAACGCCGCGTGAATTTAATTGGTTTTATGTTCTTTAAGGTTTTTATTTACTTAATTAACGGCCAGATAAATCACGCCAGGTATTTTACCAATGCATTCTACTTGCAAGAATTTCGCTGGTTGATAAAATTTTGCCATAAGAGTTATTCCTGCTAAGTATTAATAAAAAAGCATGCCTGCTTAATAATGACTTGTCGTCTACTTAGAACAACGCTTATTAAATCCTACGGAGCAATAATGAAAAATGAACTATCCGGTATGAAAGCTTTCGTCACGGTGGCAGAGCTTGGCTCATTTAGCAAAGCCGCCGAGCAGCTCAGCCTCTCGCAGCCGGCACTCACCAAAAAGATAAAAAAAATAGAGAGTCATCTGAATATTGCGCTGTTCGAACGAACCACGCGAAAACTTGCGCTTACCCAGGCCGGGAAAATACTGCTCCCCAAGGCCAAAGCGTTGATTTCCAGTCTTGATGCGGCAATATTTAACCTCAACGATTCAACGTCTCAATTACATGATACCGTTACGCTATCTTGCATTCCGACCGCCGTATTTTACTTTTTACCGCGCGCTATCGTGCAATTTAATAAAAACTACCCCAACATCAAAGTACGAATTTATGAACAAGGTATAGAAACGTGCATGAACTCGGTACGAAAAGGCGAAGTTGATTTTGGAATAAACATGAACTTCATCACATATCCAGACATCGATTTTATCCCCCTGGTGAATGAACCTTTTGTTCTGGCCTGTCGGCAAGACCACCCTCTGGCGTGTAGAAAATTAGTCGAATGGCGGGAACTGGTGAGCCAGACCTTAATCGGCGTCAGGAAATCAAGCGGCAACCGACAGTTAATAGAGAAATGCCTGGCGGATAAGCCCTGGCGACTGGATTGGTTTTATGAAGTCAGGCATTTGTCGACCTCGCTCGGCCTTGTCGAAGCCGGACTGGGCGTCTCGGCGCTTCCCTGTCTGGCAATGCCCCATAGCGGCAATAGCACCGTCGTGAGCGTTCCGCTCGTGGAGCCGGTTATCCGGCGGACGCTTGGTATGATCCGCGTAAAGAACAGACCTCTCTCCGCGGCGGCAGAACGATTAGCTTCGCTCTTACTGCTTATGTGGACGGATGAAGCGGGCGCGCTATGGCGCAACGTCGTTGATGCCACTCACAATACCTGAGCGCCGCGCCGGCCGCTTCGTCCCCCGGTTAAGGCGCCAGGGCAATCACCTCGGCCGCCCAGCGCTGAAATCCTTCGACGTCCAGCCCCAGCGCCACCCGTGCATTTGCCGGCTGGCCCAGCCTGCCCTCGATATCAACCACCGTGGTGCCTGAGGTCCATGTGCCCTGGGTTTCTACCGCCACAAAGCACGGTTCAAGGGTAAAGAGCTGCGGGCGAACCAACCACGCAATCGCGCACAGGTCGTGCATACGCAGCCCGCTGCTCATGCTGCCGCTACGGTAGTGGCTAAACAGCGCGTGCAGCATTTTCCCGGTCTGATTCAACGTTGGCAGAGTGGCGAGGTAATCCGGCGCCAGCATCGCCTGATTGGTGACGTCCAGCCCGCACATGACGATATCCAGCCCGCTGTTGAACACTTTAGCCGCCGCTTCCGGGTCGATGGCGATGTTAAATTCCGCATTCGGCGTAAAGTTGCCGCGCCCGGCGGAGCCGCCCATGATAACCAGGCGACGGATGTTAAAGCGGCATTCCGGGTACTGGGTCAGCAGAAGCGCAATGTTGGTTAACGGGCCGATCGCCACCAGCGTCATCGGCTCCGGGGCGTGCATCAGCGCATCGCGGATCGCCTGAAATGCCGGTTTCGCCAGCGGCTGGCGGTGATGTTCAACGAAATCGTAGCCTTCCATACCGGACTCGCCGTGCACCGAGGCGGCGTCGCGCAGAGGGCGAACCAGCGGCATCGACGCGCCCTGGGCCAGGGGAACATCGGCGTTCCAGAAATGCAGAAGCTGAAGGGCGTTGCGGGTCGTTTTCTCCACCGACACGTTGCCCGCCACCGTGGTCATCAGCTGCAGATCAAGCTCGGGGGCGAACAGCGCGGCGGCAATCGCCGCGGCGTCATCAATGCCGGGATCGGTATCCAGAATGATAGGTAAGCGCATCGTTTCTCCATAAAAAATGCCAGACGTTAAGTCTGGCATCTTCTCATACTGCGGCGAAAAAGAACTTACTCTACTTCACGGACATCTACGCGCAGCTCTTTCGGCACCTCGAAAACGATGTTCTCTTCGCGGCCTTCCAGCGGCACCGCTTCGCCGCCGCCCAGCTCCTGCAAACGCGAAATCACGTTCTGTACCAGGATATCCGGCGCCGATGCGCCCGCGGTCACGCCGACGCAATCCGCTTCTTTGACCCAGGCTTCCTGGATATCGGTCGCGTCGTCAATCAGATAGGCCGCTTTCCCCATCCGCTGCGCCAGCTCGGCCAGGCGGTTAGAGTTAGAGGAGTTCTTCGACCCCACCACCAGCACCACGTCGGCCTGCCCGGCCAGCGCGCGGACGGCTTCCTGGCGGTTAGTCGTGGCGTAGCAGATATCATCTTTACGCGGCCCGACGATTTTCGGGAAACGCTCGCGCAGAGCGTCAATCACGTCGGAGGTATCGTCGACGGAGAGCGTCGTCTGGGTCATAAACGACAGCTTAGCGTCGTTTTTCACGTCCAGCGTCCAGACATCGTCCGGCGATTCCACCAGGTACATCCCCCCCTGCGGGTTGCTGTACTGCCCCATGGTGCCTTCAACTTCCGGGTGACCGGCGTGGCCAATCAGAATGGACTCTTCGCCGCGGCGGCTGGCGCGAGCGACTTCCATATGCACTTTGGTCACCAGCGGGCAGGTGGCGTCAAAAACCGTCAAATCGCGGCTTTTCGCCTCGTTGCGAACGGCCTGAGAGACGCCGTGGGCGGAGAAAATCAGGATGGCGCCGTCCGGCACTTCGCTAATCTGCTCGATAAAAATAGCGCCGCGTTGACGCAGGCTGTCGACAACATAGCGGTTGTGCACGACTTCATGACGCACGTAGATCGGCGCGCCGTATAGCGTCAGCGCGTTTTCAACAATGCTGATAGCGCGGTCAACGCCTGCGCAGAAGCCGCGCGGGTTAGCCAACAGAATCTGCATCTTACCCCTCCAGCGCCGGATCGATCTCCAGCACTTCAACATCAAAATGAACGGTACGCCCGGCCAGCGGATGATTGAAATCAACGGTGATCGAATCGCCGTTCACTTCGCGGATCACGCCGGGCATTTCGCTGCCATCCATTGCGGTAAAAAGCATAATCGCGCCGACTTCCGGCTCGCCCGCGTCGATAAACTCCCGGCGCGAGAAATATTGAATCAGGTCCGGGCTCGGTACGCCAAACGCGGCGTCCGGCTCCAGCGAAAAGGTGGTTTTATCCCCTTCTTTCAGCCCCAGCAGATGCTGTTCCAGACCTTCAGAAAGCGAGGTATCGCCCAGGCGAAAGAGCGCGGGTTTACCGTTATTGCGGGTTGACTCTGCGGTGGAGCCATCGTCGAGCTTTAAGGTGAAGTGCACCAGCACCGCACTGTTGCTCTGTACTGATTTAGACATGCAGGTTGCTCACTTGTTTTGCCCGGCGGCGGCGCCGCCGGGCGAGTTTTGTTACGCCTGTTTCTTCGCAGCCGCGTTCGGTAAGAAGCCTTCCAGCACAATCAGCGCCGCGCCGATGCAGATAGCGGTATCGGCGAGGTTGAAGGTGGCGAAGTGCCAGTTCCCAACGTAGAAATCGATCATATCGACGACAAAACCATGCCACAGCCTGTCGAATAAATTCCCCAGCGCGCCGCCAATAATCAGGGCGTAGGCAATATTATTCAGCTTTTGCGTCGCCTTAGAACGATACATCAGCACCGCAAGGATCACGCAGATACCGATAGCGATACCGGCGAAGAACCAGCGCTGCCAGCCGCCGCTGTCGGCGAGGAAGCTAAAAGCCGCGCCATAGTTGCGCGCATAGTGCAGATTAAGCGATGGGAACAGCGATACCGTATCCCCCAGAGCGAAGTTCTGGAGGATCAGGAATTTACTGCCTAAATCGATAATCAGCACGGCTACGACGACCCACAGCCAGCGTAGCCCCGTTGAACAAATCGGTTTACTCATCAGGCAAACTTACGTTTTTCGCCGTCACCGGCGATGTTGCTGACACAGCGTCCGCAGATATCCGCGTGTTCCGCCACCTTGCCGATATCCGTGGTGTAATGCCAGCAGCGCGGGCACTTGTCACCTTCGGCTTTACTCAGCACGACTTTCAGACCTTTGAGCAGTTCACTCTGCCAGGCGTCGGCCGGAGCCTGCGCATAATCGGCAACGTTCGCCCCTGAGGTCAACAGGACAAATCGCAATTCATCGCCCAGCGCGTTCAGCTTCGCCGCGAGATCGGCATCGGCGTACAGCGTTACCGCCGCTTCCAGAGAGCCGCCCACCTGCTTGTCCGTACGAGCCTGTTCGATAACCTTGTTGACTTCGCCACGCACCTTCAGCAGCGCGTCCCAGAAGCCGTCGTTCATCGCTTCGTCAGCGTCCAGGCCAAACAGGCCGGTATACCATTCGCCGGTAAAGACGTATTTCTCGCGGTCGCCCGGCAGGTAACCCCAGATTTCGTCAGCGGTGAAGGACATGATCGGCGCCATCCAGCGCACCAGCGCCTCGGCAATATGGTACAGCGCGGTCTGGCAGCTACGACGCGCGATGCTGTCAGCCTTGGTGGTGTACTGGCGATCTTTAATGATATCGAGCCAGAACGAGCCCATTTCGATGGAGCAGAAGCGCATCAGGCGCTGCACCACTTCGTGGAAGTCATAGGATTCGTAGGCTTTGACGATATCGTCCTGCGCCGCTTGCGCGCAGCCTACTGCCCAGCGGTCCAGCACGACCATCTCTTCCGGTTTCACCATATCTTTTGCCGGATCGAAACCGTTGAGGTTCGCCAGCAGGAAGCGCGCGGTGTTACGGATACGACGATAGCTGTCAGCGGCGCGTTTGAGGATCTCGTCAGAGACCGCCATTTCGCCGGTGTAATCGGTGGAAGCCACCCACAGGCGCAGAATATCCGCGCCCAGCTTGTTCATCACGTCCTGCGGAGAAACGGTGTTGCCGATAGACTTGGACATCTTGCGGCCCTGGCCATCAACGGTAAAGCCGTGGGTCAGTACCTGGCGATAAGGCGCTTTGCCCTTCATCGCGGTAGAGATCATCAGGGATGACATAAACCAGCCGCGGTGCTGGTCGGAGCCTTCCAGATACATATCGGCGGCGTGACCGGCGAATTCAGGACGCACGTCAACGACGGAAGAGTGGGTCGAGCCGGAGTCAAACCAGACGTCCAGCGTATCCGGCACCTTCTCGTAGCTATCCGCGTCGGCGCCGAGGATGTCGCGGGAATCGAGATCCCACCACGCCTGGATGCCGTCGACTTCTACGCGTTTCGCCACTTCTTCCATCAGTTCCAGCGTGCGCGGATGCAGCTCCTGCGTCTCTTTATGCACGAACAGCGACATCGGTACGCCCCAGGTGCGCTGACGGGAGATACACCAGTCAGGGCGGTTGGCGACCATCGATTCGATACGCGCCTGGCCCCAGTCTGGGATCCACTGCACGCCTTTGATTTCGGAAAGCGACTGTTTGCGCAGACCTTTTTGATCCATGCTCACGAACCACTGCGGCGTGGCGCGGAAGATGATCGGCGTTTTGTGACGCCAGCAGCACGGGTAGCTGTGCTGCATTTTTTCAACGTGCAGCAGCGCGCCTTTTTCTGACAGCAGCGCAACGACAACATCGTTGGCTTTAAAGACGTTTACGCCGTCCAGCGTTGGATAGGTTCCCGGCAGATAGGCGCCGTCCGGGCCAACCGGGTTCGCCACTTCCAGGCCATATTTTTGACCGATGACATAGTCATCCGGACCGTGGCCTGGCGCGGTATGCACCGCACCGGTACCCGCGTCCAGCGTGACGTGATCGCCCAGGATCGCCGGGACGTCAAAATCGAGGAACGGGTGCTTAAAGCGCATCAGCTCCAGCTCGGCGCCGTTCACCACCGCCAGGATGGTGTAATCAGCAATGCCGGCGCGCTTCATCACGCTGTCGACCAGGTCTTTTGCCAGGATCAGCGCCTGACCGTCAACCTGCACCAGCGCATAGTCAAACTCCGGGGAGAGCGAGATGGCGCGGTTCGCCGGCAGGGTCCACGGGGTGGTAGTCCAGATAACCAGAGAAACCGGGCCGTTGACGTCGGCCACGCCAAATTTCGCCAGCACCGCCGCTTTATCGGCCGCGTGGAACGCCACGTCGATGGACGGAGAGGTTTTGTCGTAATACTCAACTTCCGCTTCCGCCAGCGCGGAGCGGCAGTCTACGCACCAGTGCACCGGCTTAGCGCCTTTGTGCAGATGGCCGTTGCCGATGATTTTACCCAGCGCGCGGATGATGTTGGCTTCGGTTTTGAAGTCCATGGTCAGGTACGGGTGCGACCAGTCGCCCAGCACGCCCAGACGGATAAAGTCTTTACGCTGTCCGTCAACCTGGGTGGCGGCGTATTCGCGGCACTTAGCGCGGAACTCGGCGGCGGTGAATTTCTCACCCGGCTTGCCGTACTCCTGCTCCACTTTCAGCTCGATCGGCAGACCGTGGCAGTCCCAGCCCGGTACGTACGGAGAGTCATAGCCCGCCAGCCCTTTGGACTTAACGATAATGTCTTTCAGAATCTTGTTAACCGAGTGACCAATATGAATGCTGCCATTCGCATAAGGAGGGCCATCATGCAGAATGAAGGTTTTTTTGCCTTTTTTGGCTGCACGAATGATGCCGTACAGGTCATCATCGGTCCAACGCGCCAGCATTCCCGGTTCACGCTTGGCGAGGTCGCCGCGCATCGGGAACCCTGTTTCCGGCAAATTCAGGGTCGATTTATAGTCACTCATCAGATTCTCGGTTCCGTATTTCGGTTTGATAAACACCGTCAGGGTTATGCCTGGCCGGTTAGCCCAAAGAAGTCGCGGGCCGTTAACTCATCACGTGCGATTTGCGTTTTCAGCTCATCAAGCGACGCAAATCGCTGCTCGTTACGTATTTTTTTACGCAGTATTACATCTATATGGCGACCGTAGAGGTCCATTACAACATCCAGGAGATGAACTTCCAGCTGCTGACGCACGCCGGAGACCGTTGGACGAGTACCAATGTTGGCGACGCCCATAAAAGGTTTGTCGCCAAGCCCTGTCACTTCTACCGCATAGACCCCTTTTACCGGGGAAACCTGACGGCGCAGCGGTAAATTCGCCGTCGGGAAGCCTATTGTGCGCCCAAGTTCATCGCCGTGCACGACGCGACCGGAGATAGTAAACGGATGCCCCAGCAGCGTCTCCGCGAGGGGCAGATCGTCGTCCGCCAGCGCCTGACGTACCGCTGTGCTGCTGATGCGCACGCCGCCTTCACAGAAGGTTTGAGTGCTGGTGACGTCAAAGCCGAACTCCACGCCGGCTTTTTGCAGTAACAAGAAATCCCCCTGGCGACCGGCGCCAAAGCGGAAATCATCGCCAACGGCGAGAAACTGGACGCCCAGCTGGCGCACCAGCAGTTCGCTGATAAAGTCCTGGGCGGTCAATGCCGCAAAGCGCCGATCGAAGCGCACGCACAGTACGTAATCGACGCCGCTTTCGGCCAGATAATTCAGCTTCTCACGCAGGCGCGTTAAACGCGCGGGCGCTTTATCGGCGGCAAAAAGCTCAAGCGGCTGTGGTTCAAAAATCATCACCACCACCGGTAAGCCACGCTGGCGACCTTCTGCGCGCAAACGCTGCAATAATGCCTGGTGCCCGCGATGCACGCCGTCAAAATTTCCAATGGTCAGCACACACCCGTGCGGGGCCTGACTGAGATTATGTATGCCGCGTATCAGCTTCATGTCTGGCTCAAAACAGTGAAAATCGTCCGAGTATACCTTGTACAACTGGCGACGTTAACCAGCGATTGCACCTCTTCACCGAAAGATCCCGGGAATTCATTCACTCAGCGCGAGATTGCGGGAAAATCTCTCCGGGGTCGTCGATTTTTATGGTCGAAAGGCTGTATTCGCCTGCAACAAGCTGGTAGAATCTTGCGCCATCACTACGTAATAAAGCGTTGTTGGTTTAAACGACGCTTATTTGCACAAATCCATTGACAAAAGAAGGCTAAACGGGCATTCTCCTCGGCCTTTGAATTGTCCATATAGAACACATTTGGGAGTTGGACCTTGGCTAATATCAAATCAGCTAAGAAGCGCGCCGTTCAGTCTGAAAAGGCCCGCAAGCACAACGCTAGCCGTCGCTCTATGATGCGTACTTTCATCAAGAAAGTATACGCAGCTATTGAAGCTGGCGACAAAGCTACTGCACTGAAAGCATTTAACGAAATGCAACCAATCGTGGACCGTCAGGCTGCTAAAGGTCTGATCCACAAAAACAAAGCTGCGCGTCATAAAGCAAACCTGACCGCTCAGATCAACAAACTGGCTTAATCGCCTGCTTGTTGTCGCTTTGTAAAAAAACCCGCGAAAGCGGGTTTTTTTATGCCTGTCGTTTATCACGTAATACGTCACGACTCGCGTTCTGGTTATCGCAGCCAGCTCATGCTTTCGCATGAACTGGTGCGGCATTTTCCCGCGCGGCAAGAAACCGTTCTGGCCTATGCCTGAGGCGGCGTAAAGAGCGCCGAATAGTCGCGATGACAAATACGCTGCACCGCCGGATGCTGGATCATTCGTTCGGCAAAGATGGCGTGATACTCCTCCATGACGTTGTCCATGCGTCCGATCTCGACTATCGACTCATCGCTATAGAAATCATGCGCATAGAGCGTCGGTGCGACAAATATCGCATTGTGCGCCGCGCCGAAGGCCTTCATCAACGCCGCATCATCAAACTCGCCCAGAATTTCCACCTGCAAACCCTGCGAGTTAAACCAGTTCAGCAGCTTGCGCCCTAACATGGAACGGCGGCCGGGAATCAGCAGTCGACGTTCTTCCAGACAGCCGGGGAACGGTTTTTCCGGCGGCGGATTCATGCACCAGAAGCTCACGCTGCACTCGCCGATTTTCACCGAAAACAGCCCTTCCTGCTGGGTGGAATCGATGGGGCAGTCGGAGATAATCATATCGAGTTTATGCTGGCTTAGCTGCTCCAGCAGCATTTCGTGGGTCGACTCGAAGCAGCGTAAATGGATCTGTTCATTCTCGACGACCGCGGCATCCAGTACGCCGCTCACCAACCTTTTCGACAGCGCGTCCGCAACGCCAACATCAAACAGCAGATTCGACTCTTTACGGTAGTTAACGATGTCGAGCATCTCCTGGCTCAGCGTAAACATGCGATCCGCATAGCGGAACACCAGTTCACCTAATTCGCTAGGCTCCAGCCCCCTTCCTTTGCGCTTGAACAATTTCCCCTGCAGGCGTTCTTCTAGCGCCTTTATTTGCCCGGTAATGGTCTGCGGCGTCAGGAACAGCGCTTCCGCCGCGCCAACAACGGAGCCCTCTTTGTAGACATGCCAGAAGTAGTACAGGTGGTTGTAGTTGATATGCGACATGCTTCTCTCCCTGATAATGTCCAGGAGAGCCGTAGCGGCTCTCCGTGAGATGTTAAGCCGCGTAGCCCGAATCCGTTACGCGCTTACGCAATATTATGTATCCCGTGACGGCCGATAATATCGATCCAATCAGGATGCCAAGCTTGGCCCAGTTGATCAATCCGGGGTCGACGCTACCGAAGGCCAGGGTGGCAATAAAAATCGACATTGTGAAGCCAATCCCACACAGGATGCCGACAGCCATAATTTGCTTACAGGTAGTTCCTTCGGGTAACGAAGCCCATTTCAGCTTCAGCGCCAGCCAGCAGAAGACGCTAATACCCAACGGCTTGCCGATAAACAGCCCGGCAATAATACCCAACGGCAGCAGTGAGGTCAGCCCTTCGACCGTGACGCCCTGCAAAGAAACGCCCGCGTTAGCGAAGGCGAACAGGGGCAGGATCAGGAATGCCACCCACGGATGCAGCACGTGCTCAAGCTGCTTCGCCGGCGATTTGCCGTTCTGCTCTTTTAGCGGGATCATAAAGCCGACAATGACCCCAGCCAGCGTTGCGTGAACCCCCGACTTAAGAACCGCGGTCCAGAGTATGGCGCCCACCAGAATATAGATCCCGGTACGCCGTACGCCGCACAGATTTAACCCCGCCAGCACAGCAATGGCTCCGGCAGCAACAACCAGTGACACGACGGAAAGATCGTGCGTATAGAACAGCGCAATAATAATAATGGCGCCCAGATCGTCGATAATGGCCAGCGCCATCAGGAAAATCTTCAGCGCGGCGGGCACCCGATTCCCCAGCAGCGCCAGTACGCCCAGCGCGAAGGCAATATCGGTGGCGGCCGGAATTGCCCACCCTTCTCTGGCAATCGAATCCTGGCCGTTAAACGCCAGGTAGACCAGCGCCGGCACCACCATGCCGCCCAACGCCGCGACCACCGGAAACACCGCCTGGCGACGGCTGGCCAATGCCCCCTGATTCATTTCACGCTTCACTTCCAGACCGATAAGCAGGAAAAATACCGCCATCAGCGCGTCGTTAATCCACAACAGCATGTTCTTGTTGATCTCTAACGCACCTACGCGCAGCTGGACGGGCGTTTCCAGAAAAGAGCGATACAGGCCGCTGGTCATGCCGGTATTGGCTAATAACATGGCCATGATGGCGGCCAGGATTAAGATAATGCCCCCGGAAGCATCGCTCTGAAAAAAACGCTGCAGATGTTTCACTTTTACCTCACCTTATCCGCAAACAACTCGATAAAAGTATAATACATATGCGAAAACCTCGAAAAAATCAGTTTTAAATTGCCATTAAGCTCGATTTTTACGAATTAACCCTCATTAAGAGATTGGCCGTCCGATCGTCAGTGGGGGGCGCTGCGTTGTCCGGCCAGGAAGTCAGAGGTACGCCAGCTCCATCCTCAACGGACCATAAGGAAAGAATCCGTATCGCCATCTTCAAGGTTATGCGTATTAGCTTAGCGTGAATGGGATGAAGCATGAGCGATTGCCGCGATCGTCGACGCTTTTTATGCCCCATAAGATATTTAAAAACTATACCAATGGGAAATCTCTCTTTACGTCATTAGCATGATTGACAGGATAATCAATATATGTATATCTCGACGATTGCTGTACCAAGAAAGTTTAAAAGGTGACTACTAATCTAATAAACACCTTTGCCCTGAAAAGTATTAAAAAGCCGTGGGTAATTTTTTCATATCTATTAAACGGCCGCCATCAATAGTTATATAGCCGCCTTTTTTCAGTTCAGAAAGAAGCTTCATGGTACGGCTACGGGATATTCCTGTTCGGCGTTGAATGAAGTTAAGCACATTAATACTTTGTCGATATTCGCTGGCATAAGCCCAAAGCTCGATTAATAACGATCTCACCTTTAGATAAGAATCCACACCGACCAGTTCACGATCGCGTACGCTCATGACCATCAGACGATAGGCAAGTATTCGTGCGACATCGTGCCACAGATCGCACTCATCAACAGTCTTGATAAAGTCGGGCAGAGACACTGCGCGCCCGCTGCACTTCGTTTCCGCTATCAGAAAGTGTTCTGGCCGGGTCGGAACATTGTAAGTCACCCCATAACTATCGACTAATCCGATAATGGCGGGAGCAAAAGAGGAATTAACATGAAGTCCGCTGCCACAGCGGCAAAACGAAAATATACCGGACTCCAGCAGCACAATTTTATTTTCCCCGTCTGAATTCAGTAAAAACTCATCTCCGGGAGCCAAATTAAAAGGTTTACCGAAGGGCCATAGCGAGGCGAAGAGTGCATCAAGCGCTGCATGCGGTTTAGCCTGTTGGGAAAAAAGATAGGAATGCAGGGTATTCCCATTATCATTTTCAGCAACGTCTAATTTCATTTTTCATTATTACCATAATCATAGATTACCCAAAGATATACTTAACGGAGGTTATCTTCAATTCATTATAAACATCCTCCCGGAAGTATATTTTTAGCCGCAAGCACGAAAACGCAATACTTAGCACAAAGCGCAAATTCTTAATATAAACTTCAACAACCACAAATAAATCGCAAAACAAAAAATTAACATAACAATAAAATAACTGCTGAAACTATCTCTCACGAAATAAAAATACACTAAAAAATAGTGATTCAGAAATTAAATATTCTGAATCACTATGAACAGCGATGCATTTTTCAGGCGCTATGGCGGGGTAAATGCGACATTAACTGAAATAGGCCGGTGCGGTATAATACTCAACCATTTTATCTGCAAGCCAACCGCCATCTTCACCATTAGAGTGAATGGTGGTTATGCTTACCGTCGAGCCGCCGCCCCACAGTACTGAGAAAACATGGTAGTCGGGTAGATTCAATGCCTGCATTTGCCCCCAGTCGTAACCCTTATCCTGGCGTAAAAAGTCACCGACGGTCGCCGCGCCGTAAGTTGCGCTATTCACCGTCGTATTGAGCAGATCTGACGCGATGGTATCGAGATCGCAGCCAATACGCGCATCGCCCATGAAGAAGCTTCCGCCCGATGCGTAATGCGCGGCGGCAATTTTACTGTTGCCTTCATCCACGGTTGGCATATGGCCGCCCGGAATTTGCCACAGCATTGCCGGTTTACGCAGCGCTTTAGCCGCGTGTTTTACCATCCCCAGATAATTAAACCAGCAGGTCGCGTTCCAGGCATAGTGCGCTAATGCATCAGGGCTAAAGCAATCGCGCTCAAATTTATCAAAGGCGATAAAGTCTGGCGCATACTCACCGCTATAGACACCCAGCTCATTGATAAAGTTGGCGATAGCGGTCCCCTGCGCGGCCGGATCGGCGTTCGGCCTGAGTACCCAATCTGCCGTTCCTGTCGCCCATACGTTTGTCTGCCAGCCGAATGCCACATCCGGCGCGAACTGCCGCACAAGGTAGTTGATCGCCTGGACATAACCGTAGAGATCGTTAGAGAAAGTCGGCAACACCGGCGCGCTGAATCCCGGAAGCGCAGGCAAAGCGTTAATCGCGGCCGCCAGTTGGACATTAACCTGCATGCTATTCGCTTGACGCACCGCAGCGTAGCCATACGGCTCCTGCTGCATCGCGCCAAGAAAATCGGGGTTCAGCACAAAGGTGGCGGGAACCGGATGCTCGTCATCCTTCCAGGATTGCGCCGCGAGACACTGGGTGATGAAGTTGCCAAAATGGTTACGCAACCGCTGAGCGTCCTGGAGATCGGCGAGCGCGCTGCCGCCGCTGGCATTGGCGGTATACACCACCATGACCGGCATTACGCAACGGCCCGCCTCTTTTTCAATCTCACGTACCAGAGGAACGGTTTTATGAATCGGGAGCGAATCATAATCAAGAAAGCCGTCGCCGTTTTTATCCACTTCCGCAGCCGGGACGGGGTCACCGCCGCCATCAAAACCATCGTATTTAAACAGGGCGCTGAAGGGGACGTCGCGGTATAGCGATACGGTGTCCGCCGCATTCACCGTCACGCCACCGTGGGCGAGATAGTTTGGCCAGCCTTTAACCTGCAAGGGAACGCCCTGAACAAATTCCAGGGTGATATGGTTGACGCTTTGCAACAGCCGCAGCGGCGCGTCCGGTTCACAGCGCCACGGCGTCCCGGAGAGATAAACCTCTGGCGCCTCAACGCTGTACTGGCCAGGAGCCATAGGCATCGCCAGCGTTTGCAGATGGGGAGTGCTCTCCAGCATCAGAGTATATTGATATTGCCCATAGCAGAACCGATAGCGCTGGGGTGAAACGCCCTCAGGCAAGCCCAGAATAGTGGCCTGAACCTCAACAAAATCATGGCTATCAACCTCCGTCTGCCGGAAACCGACGAGCACCTCTTTCGCCACCCCTTGTTCAGGGGTAAAAATAGTCGGCTGGGCGGGAGTCGTCACCATCTGGTTATTGATAACCGCAGGTTGCAAACCCATCTGATAGCGGTGCCCCGCGGTAAGCCGGGTCACCAGCTGCATTTGATTGACGGGCATTGTCAGGGTTCTTTCGCAGACGCCAGATTCCGTCCACAGCTCAACCACCATTTCCGCGCCGATGAACTCAGGGGCATCGACCGTCAGGCGTACCGAAGCCAACGGTACTGGCGATTGATACGCAACCCGGCAGGTCTGGGCGTCATGGCCGGAAACAAGCTTAAGCGGATACGTCGATTCAACAGGCGCGATCCGCATATCATCATTGCACAGCTCCAGCACGGTGATAGCGTAATCGCCGGCGCTAAGATCGCCGATGACTAAAGCCTGTCCCCACTCGCCGGCAAAGCGTTGTGATGTTGCGTCTGGATAGCGCAGATCGATGGTCGGCTTGAGGGTTGTGCTTTCCGCCAACGGTGGAAACTGAATTTCAATCGTCCCCTGACGGCCAGGATCGTGCGCCAGGGTTGCGGTTAAGCCGCTCATCGTGACCGGAGTTTGGGTAGCGGAAAGAAAGAACTGCAGCTCGGCGCTGGCCCCGGCCGTCAGCCAGAACTCGCCATCATGATGAAGGGTAATCGTATTTTTCTCGATGGGCCAACCGCCGTCGCTGCCCAGCGTCACGGGCTTATTGCCGAGCAAAGAACCGCTGAATGGGCTGTAAGGATCGGGATGCCCGCTGGCGGTAAACTCCAGCTTAAGTTGATTAAGATCGATAGAGTGGGAATAGAGATTGGTCAGCGTCAGGGTGACGCGCTGATACCAGCTGGTCGTACTCAGCTGGCTTGCCGCAATAACTATCCCTTCCTCTTCCTCAACCGCATCATCACCCTGCTCTTGAGGTTCCGGAGCAACCTCATCCGTTTCCTCATCAGCAGGGATATTGTCTTCAGGTTCGGGCTTCAGGCTATCAGTATCATCATCGGCGGGAACTTCAGGTTCTGGCTCAACCTCATCTGCAGCGTCATCCGTTGTCTCGTCTTGTGCCGAAGAGGCCAGAGTTAATGTGAAGGTCGAGAGTTTTACCGGAACCTGAGTGGCGGCAAAACTGAAGAATAACGTACCGCTTTCGCCCGGCTGCAGTAACAGCTGCCGGCTGTTATTAATAATGATTTCATTGATGTCAACGGTCCCCTGTGATTTACCGCTTAACGTAAGAGGCATGTCCCCTTTGAGGGTACCGCCAAAATTTCCCCACGGATCCTGATGGCCGGACCCGGTAAAGCTAATGACCGCATGATTCATATCCACGGCACGGTTATTTTCATTGGTGATGGTTAACGTGATTTTCTGATACCAGCTATTCACATCGATCTGGCTGTTTTTAATCGAGACCGTCATTGACAACACTCCTCGTTCCCTGGTGGAAAAAGCCCCGGTTTTCCGGGGCTTGTATTGTTGAACTCAATCCTTTTCCTTTAATGAAAAGGATTAGTAAGCACCAAGGTCAGTCCATGCCTGGCCCGCAGCGCAGTTCAGGTCCGGCTGATCGCCCTGAGACCACCATTTCACCTGGTAGTTATGGCCTTTCCAGCTTACCGTTTCGAATGACCCCCAGTTCCCACCGTACACGGTTGCGGCATCCCACAGCGGATAAGGTGTAGTCGTGTCATCCCCCGAAGTCTCATCTTCTGCCGGCGTGGTATCTTCTTCCGGCTCTACGGGCACAACGCTATCTTCCTCTTCCGGCTCAGGTTGAATCTGAGACGCAGCCGGAACGGCGACCAGCACGAAACGCTGCTGGGTAGAAGGCTCGCCCCAGACATCCCGGACAAACAGGGTGAACTGGAAGTTGGTTTTAACGGAAACGTCCGGAACGACGAACTCGATCACGGGAACGGTTTTGTCAGCCACGGTGATTTCAGACGGAACACCCCAGCTGAAGGTGATATCGTCTTTATCTTCGTCAGAGGATCCTTCACCGGAAAGCTGTACGGTAGAGCCGCCGACGACGCGCAGTTCAACGGCGGCTTTCGGCGCGTGGTTCACGTCGGTAGTCGCATCTTCTTCATCCGGTTCATCCGCCGGGTCGACGTTGATGCCTTCGAAATAGAACGGCTCCATATCGATAACTTCAGACGCCATTTCATAGCCCAGACCTTCACGGGCGGCGTTAACCAGCACGCCGTTGTCCTGGTCGATTGTCCAGGTGAACAGCGCGCCCAGGCCGAGGCTGGCGGCGTATTCACCCTTGGCTTTCACCGTGCGCGGCGTATCCAGGGACATGAACAGTTTGCTGTCAGGGTTGTAGAGGTAGTCCGCGTCGGCAACCTTGTCGGTGTAGACGTTGAAGCCGTTACGGCCTTTCTGGTTTTCCAGATCCAGGTAGTTATAAATGATGTCGTACCATTCGGTGGTACCCGATTCGAAGGAGCCGACGGTGGTGCCGGTGCCCGGGTTATAGGTGCCTTTCAGCGGGGACAGGGATTCCAGCTCCGCGTTGCGCCCGTTACGGGTGTAGGCAGCGTAACCAATGTTGATGCGCTCTGCCGGGAAGCCTTCGGACAGCAGATGGCCGACAACGGTATCCACCCCCCAGCCGCCTTCTTCCAGCGCCTTCAGGTTGGTGTGGTGGGTCACGCTCTCCGCCCACGGGGTACCGAAGAAGTCATAGGTCATGACGTTGATACCGTACAGGCCCGCTTCCAGCAGCGCATTGACGTTAGAGTAGCCGAGCGTCTTGACCACCGCCGAGCTGGCAATGGAGATTTTGACGTTGCTCAGGCCTGCGGCGTCCAGCTGCTTACGCAGTTCGCCAATCAGCAGGGCGTAGTTCTCGCCGTCTTCCGGGCCGTACGGGTTGCCAGCGCCTTCGGCGTTCGGATATTCCCAGTCGATATCCACTTCGCTGAACATCGGGAACTGTTTGAACAGTTTTACCACGCCTTTGGCAAAGACCTTACGCGCGGCGTCAGACGCGGCGGTTTCATGGAAACCGTTACTCATGCTCCAGCCGCCGATGCTCATGGACAGCACCAGGTCGTGGCCCTGCTGCTTCGCTTTGGCCTGCAGATCGCGCAGGCCGCCGAGCAGGCCTTTAGTATTACTCTGGGTCACGGTCTTCGGATCGACATCCCAGCCGCTGACGGTATGGCCAACGTTAACGTAAGACTGGAAGTCGCCCCACGGGTCGAGAAAGGTGGGCTCGTACTTCACTTTTCCGCACTGATCGGCACCTTCGGCAACCACGTCGCGCCACAGGTTGTCTACTTTGTGGAAGCCGGTCACGCCGACGAAACCGACGATGATTTTGTCGTAGGCGGTAGGAGAAACGTTGGCCAGGTCGTAGCCGCGACCGCGGTTATCTTTTGAATCATCGCCCTGCAGACGACCATCATACTGTGACCAGTCGGTGTAGTAGCCGAAGACTTTGGGTTTGGTGGTGGAAGCTTTGTATTTGTTATAGACCGGTTTAGCGACGCGAGCGGAGGTATAGCTGTATGCGCTCACTTCTGTTGCCGGGTTAAAGCCGTCTGCGGCGTTGCTGGTTTCGGTCAGCGTATCGCCTTGAATCAATTTGCTGGTAGCCATTTTTAATTTCCTTTTAAGTTTGAAAAATTGTCGCAGTTCGTTCTGCAGGGCCAATAATCCAATCCTTACGAGGCGATGGCTAATCACAAAACATCACGTTTTCGAGACAGGCTTCACGCTAATTTATGAGGCCAAAATGATAGTAATAATCTCCGGCTCATCAGCAGGTAAACGCATCTCATCAAAACGGGATTAAAACATCAGCAGCATAGTAAATATCATTAATCATCTAGTTAAATATCATTTAACTTACATGAGATTATGTGATTAAGCTCTCACCATCAAATGACATTACAATAATACGGATGACAAGTAATAGATTAAGACAATTCTCGTACAATATATTTAACGCAAGCAAACAGGATCATATCTAAAGGACGACAATATGAAAACTTATCTCATCAACGACAATTGCGTTTATAATGAAGGAAAGTATGAACTGAGAACCGCTTCCAACTCAAAGGTCATTAAAATGACGGCAATGAGGGCGAAGTGTCTTAGCTTCATCATCGAAAATGCTGATATGGATATTATTGAGCGCCAAAAAATAACCACAGAGTTATGGGGAAGTCGTAGCCATTTTGTCAATGATGCAAATTTAACGCAAATACTCTACCTGATCAGACGAGATCTGAAGTCGCTTGGAATAAACGATCTCTTTATCACCATCCCAAGACAAGGCATTCAAGTTAATAAAGAGATCCCTATTAAAGCAATGGAAAGCAAGAAGAAAGAAAACAAACGACAGGTTTTCAGAAAGACGCTGGCAGCATTAACCACGGTCTTTTCTGTCACCCTCGGTACAGTGATGTATTTGCATATTCATTAATTCAAGGAGAGAAAAAATGAACCCAATCATTGATGGCATTTTGGCGATGGAAGGTGGTTACAGCCTGAACCCGAAAGATAAAGGTGGTGCAACCAACTGGGGAATCACTGAGGCGACAGCCCGGGCCCATGGTTATACCGGTGAGATGATCAACCTGACGCGAACTGAAGCATTTTCTATTCTCGAAGAAGATTATTGGATTAAACCTGGCTTCGAGCAGATATCAACACTCTCCTGGCCCATTTCCTTTGAACTCTGCGATGCCGCAGTCAATATTGGCCCCCACTATCCCTGCGTGTGGCTACAGCGCTGGCTAAATGCACTAAATCGGGAAGAAAGAAGCTACCAGGATATCAAAACCGATGGCAAGATTGGCCCCCGAACGCTCGCGGCCCTCAAGTATTTTCTGACCTTACGTGGTAAGCAGGGAGAGGAGGTATTAGTCAAAGCGCTCAACTGTAGCCAGGGCGCCTACTACCTGGATATCACTGAAAAAAATAGACAAAATGAAGAGTTCATTTTTGGCTGGATGAAAGCCAGAGTCAAATAACACGATTATTTAATTATAGCTAATAAAAGACTCAGGGATGAGCCTTTTATCATGATCGATATACATTAAAGATGTAGTTAATGTATTTTTGCGTCGTCCAGCGCTTTTTTAATTTTCTCGCCAAGAATTTTTAAAATCGGCCCTGCAAATACTCCGCCAAGACCGGCGGCGAGTAGCACCATATTAAAACTAAGCTCTTTTTCAATCGCTACAGCGCTGAGCAAAAAACTGGTAAAACAGGAAACCACCACTTGGGTCAAACAGTGCATGATTCCCTTATGGGAATGATCGTCACCCTCTTGCCTATCACGGCGGATAAGATAGCTAACAAATCCCCCCCAGGCGCCGGTAGCAATAATTGTGAACAATATTTCGACTTCCAGCAAAACGACTTCCGTGGTTTCGAGATGGTTGGGAATAGACATAGTACACTCCTTGATTAACTCATATAAAAAGGCACCACCAGAGTGTAGGTAGGTTGACTATTTTAAAATAATCAAAGAGTATCAAACCAAACCATATTTGATATAGTGTTTGAAAAGATACTCCTCAGCGACGAAATGATGACAGCGTGTGTAACCGGGAGACAACTTCGTTAATGATGGATATATTTTTACTATTTTTGTCCCATGATGCATAAATCTGTATAGATTTGAACGTGAGTTCAGGTGGCGGCTGAACAAACTTAATATCATATTTGCGCTGATTTTTATAAAAAAGTGCCAGCTTTAACGGCATTAATGCGATTAATGAGGTGCGTTCAATCATACTTAACATCCCATTAAGTGAATCGGTGCGATAGCCGATAATGCGCGATCCTTTATAATAAAGATTATCTTTAAAAAGGCCTTTATCATTTATAATCATCGGAGAATACCTACCCAGTTGATACATCGCGTGACGAGAAGAATAGAAATGATGTAATGAGATATGAGGTAAGGTACTCAGGATATGGTTGCTGGCGAAAATGCAAACAAAGCTCCTGAAGCTGTCGATAAGCTGATTATCAATTCCCGGGATATTCAACGGCTCGCTGCTAATCAGAAGATCGCATTCCGCAGTGAGTAGTAAATCAGCCAGCACCTCGCGGGAAAGATTTCGTGATGAATAATGATTTAGTAACACGTGCTCAAAGATATCGTCTGCATAAAGCTGAGAGAGGTAGTAAGTCTCAACGATATCTCCGCCTAAAATAGTCATCCTGGCGTCAGCGTTATCTTTTTTGTCGGAAATAAATGTGCTCTCTACCAATTCCATCACCTGACGGAAATTTTGATAGATTTCAATCGCCTTCGCGGTAGGTAACAAACCATCTTTACCACGAACAAACAACTCTTCCTGATAATACCCTTGTAAACGGCGGAGCGCCAATGACACGGCAGAAGGGGTAATTCCAAGTTTTTTGGCTGCTTTAGCAGCATTTCCAGCCGAAATAACAGCGTCAAGAGTCTTGATTAAATTATAATCAAAATCCTTATTGGCACCTTTCGATCCCATCCGCTGCAGGCCTCTAAAAATGAAAAAAGCAATATAGATAATACTCAAAATAAATCAATTGTTAGCCCTGATAAATAATAGGTTAATTTAAATAGTGTGGAAGCCGGATAGAAAAAAGCCCGGGCACGAAGGCCCGGGCTTGGAGAAAGTCAGGAAATGAATAGCAATTAGCGCGTCAAATCATCGAAAAACTTCTTCACACCATCGAAGAAACTTTTAGAGCGCGGACTGTTCTTCTCACCCGTTGGTCCACCAAAGCTCTCCTGAAGATCTTTCAGCAGCTGCTTTTGTTTATCGTTAAGACCAACCGGAGTTTCAACCACCACGCGGCACAGCAGATCGCCCTGCGCACCGCCGCGCACGGACTTCACGCCTTTACCGCGCATCCTGAACAGCTTACCTGTCTGCGTCTCGCCCGGCACTTTAAGATTTACACGACCGTCCAGCGTCGGAACCTCAATCTCTCCGCCGAGAGCGGCCATGGTGAAGTTAATCGGGACTTCGCAGTACAGATTATTTCCTTCACGCTCGAAAATGGCGTGCTGCTTAACCTGGACCTGTACATACAGATCGCCAGCAGGTGCGCCATGCTCGCCCGCTTCACCTTCACCTGCCAGACGAATACGGTCGCCGGTATCGACGCCCGCCGGGATTTTAACCGACAGCGTTTTGGTTTTCTCAACGCGACCATGACCGTGGCATTTATTGCACGGATCTTTAATCAGCGTACCGCGCCCCTGGCAATGCGGACAGGTCTGCTGAACGGCGAAGAAACCCTGGCGCATCTGGACCTGGCCCGCACCGTGACAGGTTGGGCAAGTCTGCGGCTGGCTACCCGCTTTGGCTCCGCTGCCGTGGCAAACGTCGCACTCTTCCAGAGTCGGGATACGGATCTCTTTGGTTACGCCGCGAACGGCTTCTTCGAGCGTCAGATCCATGTTATAGCGCAGGTCCGAGCCGCGCGCTGCGCGCTGGCGACCGCGTCCGCCGCCAAAGATATCACCGAAAACATCGCCAAAGATATCGCTGAAATCCGCGCCGCCACCAAAACCACCGCCGCCGCCGCCCATGCCGCCCTGCTCAAATGCGGCGTGACCGTACTGATCGTAGGCTGCACGCTTCTGGGCATCGGTCAGGATTTCATACGCTTCTTTGATTTCTTTGAATTTAGCTTCAGCCTCTTTATCACCCTGGTTACGGTCCGGGTGATACTTCATGGCCAGGCGCTTATACGCCTTTTTGATTTCACGCTCTTCCGCTGTTCTGGAAACGCCTAAAATCTCGTAATAGTCTTGCTTTGCCATTGGTGTTTTTCAGCCCCTTAACATGCGTGCACGGGCGGAGAGGAAACCTCTTCGCCCGTGCCAGTGTTTTACCCGTTCAAAGGGCGATTATTTTTTGTCTTTCACTTCTTCGAACTCAGCGTCAACAACATCGTCGTCCTTCGCGTTGCTCTCGGAAGCGTCAGCGCCGCCAGCCTGCTGCTGAGCGTGCTGCTGCTGAGCGATTTCCATCAGCTTCTGGGAAGCCTGGGCCAGCGCCTGCATTTTCGCTTCAATATCGGCTTTATCTTCACCTTTCAGCGAAGTTTCCAGCGCGGTCAGCGCAGACTCGATAGCGGTTTTATCGTCAGCCGGCAGTTTATCGCCTGCTTCTTCAACCTGCTTACGCGTGCTGTGCAGCAGGTGGTCACCCTGGTTACGGGTCTGTACCAGTTCTTCAAACTTACGGTCAGCTTCTGCGTTAGCTTCAGCATCGCGTACCATTTTCTGAATTTCTTCTTCGTTCAGACCAGAAGAGGCTTTGATAGTGATCTTCTGCTCTTTACCGCTGTTTTTGTCTTTCGCGGACACATGCAGGATACCGTCAGCATCGATGTCGAAAGTCACTTCGATCTGAGGCATACCGCGCGGTGCCGGGTTGATACCATCCAGGTTGAACTGACCCAGAGATTTGTTATCCGATGCGCGTTTACGCTCACCCTGAATAACATGGATGGTTACCGCAGACTGGTTGTCTTCAGCAGTTGAGAACACCTGGCTGTGCTTGGTCGGGATGGTGGTGTTCTTATTGATCAGCGCAGTCATCACGCCGCCCATGGTTTCGATACCCAGAGACAGCGGGGTAACGTCCAGCAGCAGAACGTCTTTCACTTCACCCGTCAGGACGCCGCCCTGAACAGCAGCGCCAATGGCAACGGCTTCGTCCGGGTTAACGTCTTTACGCGGCTCTTTACCGAAGAACTCAGCAACTTTCTTCTGAACCATTGGCATACGGGTCTGACCACCAACCAGGATAACGTCCTGGATATCGGATACGGACAGGCCAGCATCCTGCAGAGCAACTTTCAGCGGCTCGATGGAACGGTTAACCAGATCTTCTACCAGGCTTTCCAGTTTCGCACGGGTCACTTTGATGTTCATATGTTTCGGACCGGTGGCATCTGCGGTGATGTACGGCAGATTCACGTCGGTCTGCTGAGCGGAAGAGAGTTCAATCTTCGCTTTCTCAGCGGCTTCTTTCAGGCGCTGCATCGCCAGCGGGTCGTTACGCAGGTCAATGCCCTGATCTTTCTTAAACTCGTCAACGAGGTAGTTGATCAGACGGGTATCGAAGTCTTCACCGCCCAGGTGGGTATCACCGTTGGTCGCCAGAACTTCGAAGGTTTTTTCGCCATCAACTTCGTCGATTTCGATAATGGAGATATCGAAGGTACCACCACCGAGGTCGTACACCGCGATAGTGCGGTTGCCGACTTCTTTATCCAGACCGTAAGCCAGCGCAGCGGCAGTCGGTTCGTTGATGATACGTTTGACTTCCAGACCTGCAATACGGCCGGCGTCTTTGGTTGCCTGACGCTGAGCATCGTTAAAGTAAGCAGGTACGGTAATAACCGCTTCAGTTACCGGTTCACCCAGGTAATCTTCAGCCGTTTTCTTCATTTTCTTCAGCACTTCGGCAGAGATCTGCGGCGGTGCGGTTTTGGTGCCTTTCACATCAAGCCATGCGTCGCCATTGTCTGCGGCAACGATTTTGTACGGCATGATAGAAACGTCACGCTGGACTTCTTCGTCCTGGAAGCGGCGGCCAATCAGGCGTTTAATCGCAAACAGGGTATTTTGCGGGTTTGTCACTGCCTGACGTTTAGCCGGCTGACCAACCAGAGTTTCACCATCCTGGGTATAGGCAATGATAGAAGGCGTGGTGCGATCGCCTTCGGCGTTCTCCAGCACGCGTGCAGTAGTGCCATCCATAATCGCTACACAAGAGTTGGTAGTACCCAGGTCGATACCAATAATTTTACCCATCTAAACGTCTCCACTAAAAATTCAGTCAACATGTGGTTGTGAACCTGTAATAAGGGCGAAACGTGCGGTTTCAACTACCCAGACATCATTTTTTTTTCAGGTTCATTCACTGCGGTTGACTACAAGATGGGGTCGCCCACCGCGGCATCAAGGGGGGATACAAAAAAATTTTTGCCCTGCCCGCGCCGTCGGGTAGCGAGCAGGCCTCATCAGAGGTCCGGAAAGCGGGCCTAAAAACGCACAAAATATAATTAATGATAATAATTAAAGTTAAATATATTCATAAAACAATTGACATAATCCGCAATGATTACGTGCTAAAGACAATAAAGTTCCGGTGATAAAATACGCCCCCGCTATGACACATCCAATATTCAGGAAATCCTCATGAAATCACTGATTCATATATCAGCAGGGTTATTTTTAAGCGCCGCCTTAATAACATCAGCATCCGCTAACGATCATAAAATTTTAGGGATTGTCGCCATGCCGCGAAATGAGACTAACGATCTCACGCTGAAGTTACCGATATGCCGGGTGATTAAGCGGATTCAGCTCACTGCCGATCGCGGCGACGTCCAGCTCTCCGGCGCGACGGTGTACTTTAAAGCCAGCAATAGCGCCAGCCAGAGCCTCAACGTTCCGTCAACCATCAAACAGGGGGCAACCACCGACTGGATTAACATTAATAGCGACAACGATAACAAGCGCTGCGTAAAAAAAATCGCTTTTTCTGGCCACACGATTAACTCTTCCGACATGGCCTCGCTAAAAATCATTGGCGACGATTAATATTACTGTTCACCTTATCTGGTATTTATGAAAATTAATTATCTGGATGATGAAGACCTCTCTTTTCTTCATCGCTGTAGCGAAGAGCATCTGGAAACATTCACCCGAATTCTGACTCACAATGAGAATGGAAAGCCGCGCCTTTCAAGCACGCTATTGCGTAATCAAACTTTTCAGGCGATGGCAGGGCATCCCGAACGCTATCGTCGCAACTGGCAGCTCATTGCCGGCGAGCTCCAGCACTTTGGCGGCGACAGCATCGCCAACACGCTGCGTCGTCACGGAAAGTTCTACCGGGAAATTTTGCTGGATGTCTGCAAGCGGCTAAAAATCAAGGTAGAGAAACACATGTCTACGCCGGAAATAGAACTGCATCTTCTGGAGCACTTCCTGGAACACAGCTGGAAGAAGATGGACGATCGGCAGAAGGCTGACTTCTTCACTGCCGTTGAGTGTCGGGTCAACGACCATAAAGCATTACTTCCCCATCTGCTGCAGACAAATAAGCTGGCGCAGGGCGTCAACCACCTTCTGGAAATCCGGCTGGCGAAGATCCTGCGCACGCACGCCGCGGTTAGCGTCATCGGCCACGGTCTGGTTCGCGGCGCGGGGCTTGGCGGCCCCCTCGGCGCCGCGTTTAATGGCGTCAAAGCCGTGAGCGGCAGCGCTTATCGCGTGACCATCCCGGCCGTACTGCATATTGCCTGTTTGCGGCAAATGACCAGTCTTTATCAGGTGAAAAATGAAATTGGTGAAAAATACCCCGCCAGATCATAGACAGTTTCGCAGCGCCTAATTATTATGCCGCGCCCCGTCGCTGAGAGACGGGGAATGCTTCCCTTTCTAATCATTATTTTGAGGAATTATGGGCAACACTAAGTTGGCTAATCCGGCACCGCTGGGCCTTATGGGCTTCGGCATGACCACTATTCTGCTTAACCTGGCAAATAGCGGCCTGTTCGCGTTTGATGTAGCTATCCTGGCGATGGGCATTTTTTACGGCGGCATTGCGCAGATTTTTGCCGGCCTGCTGGAGTTTAAAAAAGGCAACACCTTTGGTTTAACCGCATTCACGTCTTACGGCGCTTTTTGGCTGACGCTGGTTGCTATTCTTCTGATGCCGAAAATGGGCCTTGCAGAAGCACCCAACGCGCACTTCCTCGGTATGTACCTGGGTCTATGGGGCGTTTTTACCCTGTTTATGTTCTTTGGCACCCTGAAAGCCGCGCGTATGCTGCAGTTTGTTTTCCTCAGTCTGACCGTGCTGTTCGCGCTGCTGGCGATTGGTCACCTGGCTGATAACGAAGGCATCGTTAAGATTGCGGGCTGGGTCGGTCTGGTCTGTGGCGCTAGCGCCATCTATCTGGCGATGGGTGAAGTGCTGAACGAGCAGTTTGGCCGCACCGTTCTGCCAATCGGCGAAAAGCATTAATTAACGTCGCCGCCCGTTCGCGAGCGGCGACGTGAGCCCTATCGATTTACGGCAGGCGCTGCAGTTCAGCTTTCGGCGCAGCGACCTGTTGTTCCAGCCCCTGGCGCAGCCAGATCCCCAGCCCCAACCCCATCAACGACAGTGCCAGCACGTACCACGCGGGCGCCATCGGCGAAACGCCCATCAGCATGGTCACCGCAATCGGAGTCAGACCGCCAAAGATGGCGTAAGAGACGTTATAAGAGAATGAGATACCGGTAAAACGCACTTCAGCCGGGAACGCGCGCACCATCACATACGGAACCGCCCCGACCACGCCGACGCACAGCCCCACCGCACCGTAAAGCAGGAACAGGCGCTGCGGGCTATCGCCGGAAAGATGATAGAACGCCCAGCTTGCCGCCGCGAGGAATACGCTGCCGACGATAAACGTGCGGCTGGCGCCAAAACGGTCAGCGGCCAGCCCTGCCAGCAGGCAGCCGATACACAGCATGATGGTGGCAATACTGTTCGCCTGCAGGGTGATTGCGGGGGCAAAACCGTAGTGCTTTTGCAGCCAGACCGGCGACATCAGGATCACCACCACCACGCCGGCGGATAAAAGCCAGGTCAGCAGCATTGAGACCACCACCGCTTTCTGATGCTTCAGCGCGACGGCTTTAACCGGCAGCTCCTGCGCTAATGCTTTACGCTGCTGCATTTCGAGGAAAATCGGCGTCTCCTGGAGCCAACGGCGCAGATACATGGCGACAAGACCAAACGCGCCGCCTAACAGGAACGGAATACGCCAGCCGCCATCGTGGATACCCTGAGGAGTCAGATGAGTATTAATCAGCGTCGCGACGACCGACCCCAGTAATATCCCCACCGTCAGGCCAGCGGTCAGCGTACCGCAGGCGATACCTATTCTTTTTTCCGGTACATGCTCCGCCACAAAGACCCAGGCGCCGGGGACTTCACCGCCAATCGCCGCCCCCTGAAGAATGCGCATAAGCAGCAGCAAAAGCGGCGCCACGATGCCTACCGACGCGTAGGTGGGCAGCAGGCCAATCGCCAGCGTAGGCAGCGCCATCAGTAAAATACTCAGGGTAAACATCTTCTTACGCCCGACCAGATCGCCAAAATGGGCCATAATGATGCCGCCAAGAGGACGAGCTAAATAGCCCGCCGCAAAAATGCCGAAGGTCTGTACCTGGCGCAGCCATTCCGGGATATCGGCCGGGAAAAATAGCTCGCCGACAACGGCGGCGAAGAAGACAAAGATAATGAAATCGTAAAACTCCAGCGCGCCGCCGAGGGCGGCCAGCGTCAGCGTTTTATAATCCTGTCGATTCAGAGGTCGGGTGTAGTGTGACATAACGGGCAATCATCCAGAGGTATGAAGATATTCTACGCACGGTGTAAAGTAAAAAACACTATATCGTAAATAAAACAACACACCACTGGTGATGCAGGTTATATCAGGAATACGGTAAATTCAGGATAATGTTTCACGCCTGGCGCTTTTAGGACGGAAAGCTGCTACTACTTCGCCGTTTGTTTCCACGTAAGGCCCCTCAAGCAGCTGTACACAATACGGTACACTCGCGAAAACGCCGTGCACCAGCACGTTACCTTCCGCATCTTTCACACCTTCCAGCGTTTCCTCAATCGCCTTTGGCTGCCCGGGCAGGTTAAGGATCAGCGCCTGCTTGCGGATAACGCCAACCTGACGAGACAGAATGGCCGTCGGCACAAAGTGCAGGCTCACCTGGCGCATTTGCTCACCAAAGCCGGGCATCACCCGATCGGCAATCGCCAGCGTCGCATCCGGGGTAACATCACGGCGGGCCGGGCCCGTGCCGCCTGTAGTCAGGACCAGGTGGCAGCCCATTTCATCGACCAGTTCACAGAGGGTTTGCTCGATAATAACCTGTTCATCCGGGATCAAGCGGGTTTGCAATTCGAAAGGCGTGGAGAGCGCACGGGCCAGCCACGCTTCAAGCGCGGGAATGCCTTTATCCTGATAGACGCCGCTGGAGGCGCGATCGGAAATGGAAACTAAGCCGATTCGTAAGGTGTTCATGATTATTCCGTTCAAACAGTATTAATAGACAGAATAATACACCGAGGGGAGCAAGGCAGACAGTTTAATGTGGCCGACGGACGCCGGCCACATGGGGGATTACAGCAGATCGCCGATCATTTTTTCCAGTTTTTCCTGGTCGATCGCAAACTTGCGGATGCCTTCCGCCAGTTTATCTACCGCCATCGGATCCTGATTGTGCTGCCACAGGAATTCAGATTCGGTGATACGCGCCGGACGCGCTTTAACTTCGCCGCTGAAGGCCAGTTTGCGTTCGATGGCGCCTTCGCTTTCCGCCAGCTCTTTCAGCAGCGCAGGAGCGATAGTCAGACGGTCACAGCCGGCCAGTTCGAGGATCTCACCGAGGTTACGGAAGCTTGCGCCCATAACCACCGTTTCGTAACCGTGCTGTTTGTAGTATTCGTAGATTTCGCTTACGGACACCACACCCGGATCTTCTGCCGGCGCGTACTCTTTCTTATCGGTGTTGGCTTTGTACCAGTCGAGGATACGGCCAACGAACGGAGAAATCAGGAATACGCCCGCTTCCGCACAGGCACGCGCCTGAGCGAAGGAGAACAGCAGCGTCAGGTTACAGTTGATGCCTTCTTTTTCCAGCTGCTCAGCGGCGCGAATGCCCTGCCAGGTAGAAGCCAGTTTAATCAGAATGCGATCGTTGCCGATGCCAGCATCGTTGTACAGTTTGATGAGGCGCTTAGCTTTGGCGATAGAAGCCTCGGTGTCATAGGACAGGCGAGCATCAACTTCGGTGGAAATACGGCCAGGGATCAGCTTAAGAATTTCGAGACCAATGTTCACCGCCAGCTTATCGGAAGCATCGATAATCTGCTGCGCGCGGTCGCTGCTCTGGCCGCGAGCCCAGGCAACGGCGTCATCAATCAGCTTACGGTACTCAGGGATCTGAGCCGCGCCGAGAATCAAAGAAGGGTTAGTCGTGGCGTCCTGAGGCTGATACAGCTTCATTGCCGCGATATCTCCGGTATCAGCTACGACAGTGGTGTACTGACGCAGAGAAGTCAATTTATCCGTCATGATAGTGTTTCTCTTAAACAGCAGTTAAGGGGATGTAACCGGTCTGCCAAGATGATAACACGCTGCCGGGGCAGCGCAACCGCCTACAATGCATGAGCGCAGAGTGTGATAAACTGGGCCAATTAATTCCCTGAACACTAAAGGATTGTCACTGGATTGGTAGCGCTTACACTCGCGCACCGATATGGGCAAGAGGATGCTTGATGCCTGATTTTCTGTCGTTTATCAATGAAATACTCTGGGGCTCGGTAATGATTTATCTGTTACTGGGCGCTGGAGTTTGGTTTACCTGGCGAACAAAATATATTCAGTTCCGTTATATCCGCCAGTTTAGCAGAAGTCTGAAAAAGAGCCTTCAGCCGCAGCCCGGCGGGTTAACCTCTTTTCAGGCGCTCTGTATGAGTCTGGCGGCGCGCGTGGGCAGCGGCAATATGGCAGGCGTGGCGCTGGCCATTGCCGCAGGTGGCCCCGGCGCCGTTTTCTGGATGTGGGTCTCGGCGCTGCTCGGCATGGCCAGCAGTTTCGCCGAATGTTCTCTCGCGCAGCTTTATAAAGAGCGCGACTCCCGCGGGCACTTTCGCGGTGGCCCGGCCTGGTATATGGCCCGGGGACTCGGCATGCGCTGGATGGGCGTGCTGTTTTCTATTCTTCTCCTGCTGGCCTACGGCGTCATCTTTAATACCGTACAAGCCAACTCCGTTGCCCATGCCATGGAGTATGCGTTTCGTTTACCCGATGTTATCACCGGCGGCGTCCTGGCGGCGCTGACCCTGCTGGTCATCGTTCGCGGGATTCGCGGCGTAGCGCGGCTGATGCAGTGGCTCGTGCCGCTTATGGCTTTATTGTGGGTGCTGACCAGCCTGATTATCGGCCTGTGGCATATCACCGCCCTGCCGACGATTTTTGAAATCATTTTCCGCTGCGCTTTCGGCTGGCAAGAGGCCGCTGCGGGCGCGGTGGGCTACACCATCAGCCAGGCGCTCACCAGCGGCTTTCAGCGCGGGATGTTTTCCAATGAAGCGGGTATGGGTTCGACGCCAAATTCCGCCGCCGCTGCCGCCTCCTGGCCCCCTCATCCCGCGGCGCAGGGGATCGTACAGATGATTGGCGTCTTTATTGATACCATCGTGATCTGTACCGCCAGCGCCGTGATCATCATGCTGGCGCCGCGAGACGGCAATGACGAAGCGGCAAGCGGCATTCAGGACATCCAGCACGCGATGAACAACCTCGTCGGCGACTGGGGTTCCGGCTTTGTCGCTTTTATCGTGCTGCTGTTCGCCTTCAGTTCGATCGTCGCAAACTATATCTATGCCGAAAATAATCTCATTTTTCTCCGCATGGATAGCCTGCGTAACATCTGGCTGCTGCGTCTGCTTACGCTGTGTATGGTCGTCACCGGCGCGATGGTCAGCCTACCGGTGGTCTGGCAGATGGCGGATATCATCATGGCGCTGATGGCAATAACTAACCTGACGGCTATCCTGCTGCTGTCGCCGACGGTGCGGATCATTGCCAGCGATTATCTGCGACAGCGGAAGCTGGGCCAGCGGCCGGAATTTGACGTCACCCGCTACCCTGAAATTCATCAGCAGCTGGTACCGGGAACATGGGACAACCTGCCGCGCGAATAGCGCGGCAATCGCAGCTATCGATCCTCTCATGACGTTTTTTTGCTAAAGTCGTCAAAAATTTCCTGTAAGGACTGGATATGCTCATTCTGATTTCACCTGCAAAAACGCTCGATTATCAAAGCCCGCTGGCAACGACGCGTTATACCCAGCCAGAGCTACTGGAACACTCTCAGGAGCTTATCGGCATTGCCCGTCAGCTGTCGGCACCGCAGATTGGTAAACTGATGGGCATCAGCGACAAGCTGGCTGACCTGAACGCGACCCGCTTTCACGACTGGCAGCCAGACTTCACCCCGGACAACGCCCGTCAGGCGATCCTGGCGTTTAAGGGTGATGTCTATACCGGCCTGCGGGCAGAGACCTTTAGCGAAGCCGATTTCGATTTTGCCCAGCAGCATCTGCGGATGCTTTCCGGCCTGTACGGCGTTCTGCGCCCGCTGGATCTGATGCAACCCTATCGTCTGGAGATGGGGATTAAGCTTGAGAACGCAAAAGGCAAAGATCTGTATCAGTATTGGGGAGACGTTATTACCGATAAGCTGAATCAGGCGTTGAAAGCCCAGGGCGACGATATTGTGGTAAATCTGGCCTCTGATGAGTACTTCAGGTCGGTGAAACCCAAACGGCTTGAGGGCCAGCTGATAAAGCCGGTATTCCTTGATGAGAAAAACGGCAAGTTTAAAGTGATCAGCTTCTACGCTAAAAAAGCGCGCGGCTTGATGAGTCGTTACATCATTGAGAATCGCTTAACGAAGCCGGAGCAGCTGACCCGCTTTGATAGTGAAGGCTATTTCTTTGACGCCGACGCTTCGGGTAACGGAGAGCTGGTCTTTAAACGCCACGAGCAGTAAAAAAACCGCTTCCCTGCCGCAAATCACGCAGCAGGGAAGCGCTGATTCAGACTTAGCCCATCATCAGCTTACGCAGCGCGGCAAAATCGGCCGGCAGATTATGCGACAGCAGCGGCAGATCGGCGCGATCGGCCAGCTCTTTCGGCAGCGGCAGCGTCTCTTGCAGAATCTCTTCCACGCTCTCTTTAAACTTCGCCGGATGCGCCGTGCCGAGGAACAGGCCGTACTCACCCGCCTGCAGCTGGTCGCGCAGCGCGCGATAAGCAATCGCCGCATGCGGTTCTGAGGTATAGCCGATAGCCTTCAGCTCACGCATGGTCTCTTTGGTGGTTTCATCATCCACCGCCGCGTAGCCCAGCTCATTCAGGCGCCAGATTTTACGACGGAACAGCTCTTCCACGCGCGGCCAGTTGTTCGGCTGGCTGACGTCCATGGCGTTAGACAGCGTGGCCTGGGTTGCTTTCGGCGACCAGTTACCGTCCTGCAGGAAGCGCGGCACGGTGTCGTTGGCGTTAGTCGCCGCAATAAAGCGTTTGATTGGCAGACCCAGAGATTTGGCCAGCAGGCCGGCGGTCAGATCGCCAAAGTTACCGCTGGGTACCGAGATAACCAATTGGTTACGGGCTTCCTGAGGCAGCTGAGCCACGGCTTCAAAGTAATAGCAAATCTGCGCCAGCAGGCGGCTGATATTGATTGAGTTAGCCGAGTTAAGACCCAGCGCAGCTTTCAGCTCTTCATCATCAAAGGCCTGTTTAACCAGCGCCTGGCAGGCGTCAAAGTCGCCGTCGATAGCCACAGTTTCAATGTTACCGCCGAGGGTGCAGAACAGCTTTTCCTGCAGCGGGCTGATTTTGCCGCGCGGATAGAGAATGACCACTTTGACGTTTGGCAGGCCATAAAACGCGTGCGCAACCGCCGCGCCGGTGTCGCCGGAGGTGGCCGTCAGAATAGTGACCGGTTTGTCGCCTGCGATATGGGTGAGCATCTGCGCCATAAAGCGGCCGCCGAAGTCTTTAAACGCCAGAGTCGGGCCGTGGAACAGTTCGAGGCAGCCGACGTCGTCCTGCACTTTGCTGACCGGCGCCGGGAAGGTAAAGGCATTGCCGATGCGCTCTTGCAGAACGCCCTGCGGGATCTCATCGCCGATAAATGCCGACAGGATTTTTGCGCTACGCGACACAAAGTCCTGCTGCAGCATCTCGTCGATTTCAGTCAGGCTGAATTCCGGCAGATCGTGCGGGAAGAACAGCCCCTGATGCTTGCCAAGCCCCTGCGTGACGGCCTGCGCAAAGCTGACCTGTTCGTTATGATCTTTTAAGTTATAGAGTTTCATTGGTTATCCCACTACTCGAGCGCCCGCCGTGTCCAGCCGGCAAATATGAACGAAGCCTTCCTGATTTTGCAGATAGTGCGTAGCCAGCCAGTCGGCGACGCGCTGCGCGGTTTCCGGTTTATCGCATAATGCAAACAACGTTGGACCGGAACCGGAAATGCCGCACGCCTGCGCGCCAATTTCCATTGCTGCCTGACGCGCTTCGCTGAAGCCCGGCAGTAGTTTGGTACGATACGGTTCGGCAATCACATCTTTCATCAATTTCGCCGCCAGCTGAGGCTGGCGGGAATAGCAGGCATGAATAAAGCCCGCCAGATGACGACCGTGGGCAATACAGTCCTGACGGCGATACTGCGCCGGCAAAATTGCCCGCGCCTCCGCGGTGGAGACCTTAATACCCGGATAGGCCAGCACCCACAGCCACTCGTCGAAGGCCGGAATCTGCTGGCTGATGATGCCGTTTTCCTCAAGCATCAATTGTATCCCGCCCAGATAGCACGGCGCGACGTTATCGTAATGGATACTGCCGGAAATCCGCCCTTCCATCTCGCCCATCAGCGCCAGCATTCGGCTCTCACTGAGCGGCTTGCCGCAGAACTCGTTCATCGCGACCAGCGCGGCGACGACGGAACAGGCGCTGGAACCCAGGCCGGAACCAATCGGCATGTTTTTTTCCAGGGTCATCGCCACCGGTACCTTCTTGCCAATCTCCTGGCAAAAACGCTCCCAGCATTGATAGACAATATTTTCCTGCGGCGCCGTCGGCAGTTTACTGGCGAAGCGACCCACGTTTTGCAGGCTAAAGCTCGTCGCCGCCTCAACCGAGACATTGTCCCCCAGCAACGTGCCGTCAACCGGCGTTACCGCCGCGCCCAGCACGTCAAACCCGACGCTCATATTAGCACTGGAAGCCGGGGCATATACTTTGACCATCTTAAACTCCTAACTTCCATGACAGGGTACGCAGCAGGTCGGCGAAAACGCCAGCCGCCGTCACATCGTTACCCGCACCATAACCGCGCAGCACCAGCGGCAGCGGCTGGTAATAGTGGCTGTAGAACGCCAGCGCATTCTCGCCGTTTTTCACTTTAAACAGCGGATCGTTGCCATCAACCGCGGCGATTTTCACGCGGCAGGTGCCATCCTCTTCGATATTACCGACATAGCGCAAGACCTTACCTTCATCGCGCGCTTTTGAGACCCGCGAGGCAAACTCGTCATCCAGAGAAGGCAGGCGTGCCATAAAGCTGTCGACATCGCCGCTGGCGTCAAAACCCGCCGGTAGCGCCGGCTCTACGATAATGTCAGACAGCTCCAGTTCGCGCCCGGTTTCACGCGCGAGGATTAGCAGCTTACGCGCAACATCCACGCCGGAAAGATCGTCGCGCGGATCCGGTTCGGTATAGCCCATTTCACGCGCCAGCTTCGTCGCCGCAGAGAAGCTTACGCCTTCGTCCAGCTTACCGAAGATAAATGACAGCGAGCCGGAGAGAATACCGGAGAAGCGCAGCAGCTCATCGCCGGCGTTCAGCAGATTTTGCAGGTTTTCGATTACCGGCAGCCCCGCGCCGACGTTGGTATCGTATAAAAACTTACGTCGTGAGCTGCTCGCGGCATGACGCAGCTGATGATAGTAATCCAGCGATGAGGTATTGGCCTTTTTGTTCGGCGTTACCACGTGGAAACCTTCGCGCAGGAAATCGGCGTACTGATCGGCCACCGCCTGGCTGGAGGTACAGTCGACAATCACCGGGTTCAGCAGATGGTACTCTTTCACCAGACGAATAAGTCGCCCCAGGTTGAACGCCTCTTTGGCTTCCGCCAGCTCATCGCGCCAGTGTTCAAGGTTCAGGCCGTGTACGTTGGTCAGCAAGGCGCGCGAGTTAGCCACCCCGCAAACGCGGAGGTCGATATGTTTACTCTTCAACCAGCTCTGCTGGCGCTTGATCTGTTCGATCAGCGCGCCGCCGACGCCGCCGATGCCAATGACAAACACTTCAATCACCTGATCGGTATTGAACAGCATCTGGTGGGTCACGCGAACGCCGGTGGTCGCATCATCGTTGCTCACGACAACGGAAATAGAGCGCTCGGAAGAACCCTGGGCAATCGCCACAATGTTGATATTGGCGCGCGCCAGCGCAGCGAAGAATTTAGCGGAAATCCCACGCAGGGTGCGCATACCATCGCCGACAACCGAAATAATCGCCAGGCGTTCCATGATCGACAGCGGCTCAAGCAGCCCCTCTTTCAGCTCCAGATAAAATTCATCTTCCATTACCCGCTTCGCCCGAGCGCAATCGCTCTGCGGCACGCAGAAGCTGATGCTGTATTCGGAAGAGGACTGGGTGATAAGAACCACGGAGATTCCCGCGCGGGACATAGTGGCGAACACGCGCGCCGCCATGCCAACCATCCCCTTCATCCCCGGCCCGGAGACGTTGAACATCGCCATATTGTTGAGATTAGAGATACCTTTCACCGGCAGATCGTCTTCATCGCTGCTGCCGCCGATAAGCGTACCCGGCGCCTGCGGATTGCCGGTATTTTTGATTAAACAGGGGATCTGGAACTGGGCGATGGGGGCGATAGTACGCGGGTGCAAAACTTTGGCGCCGAAGTAGGAGAGCTCCATCGCTTCCTGATAGGACATCGACTTCAGCAAACGCGCATCCGGCACCTGACGCGGGTCGCAGGTATAAACGCCGTCAACGTCGGTCCAGATTTCACAGCAGTCGGCGCGCAGGCAGGCGGCCAGCACGGCTGCGGAGTAGTCAGAGCCGTTACGGCCCAGCACCACCAGTTCGCCCTTTTCGTTACCGGCGGTGAAGCCCGCCATCAGCACCATATGGTCAGCCGGGATCTGGCTGGCGGCAACGCGGCGGGTCGACTCGGCGATATCCACGGTGGATTCGAGGTAATGGCCAACGGCAAGCAGTTTTTCAACCGGATTAATCACCGTGACGTTATGACCGCGCGCTTCCAGTAAGCCGGCCATAATAGCGATGGAGAGCTTTTCTCCCCGGCAGATCAGAGACGCATTGACGCTATCCGGGCACTGTCCGAGCAGGCTAATACCGTGCAGGACGTGTTTGATTTGCGCAAACTCCTGCTCGACAAACATTTTCAACTGAGCGTGCGGAAAGCCCGGCTGGGCATCGGCGAGGCCTTGCAGAAGTTCGGCGAAAATGCGTTCGGCATCAGCGATATTGGTCAGCGCATCCTGCCCGCCAATGGTTTTTTCGATCATCGCAACCAGATGGTTAGTGATCTTCGCCGGGGCAGACAGTACGGTCGCTACCTGCCCCTGCCTGGCATTACTCTCCAGAATATCGGCAACACGCAGAAAACGTTCTGCATTTGCCACTGATGTACCGCCGAACTTCAACACACGCATGGTTATGACCCCTTGATTTTTTATCGAAAAAAAAGCCCGCACTGTTCAGGTGCGGGCTTTTTTCTGTGTTTCCTGTACGCGTCAGCCCGCACCGTTACCTGTGGTAATAGTGGTGGTGATAATCGTGGTGATCATGCCGATGCGATTCATGGATGTTGTGTACTCTGTAATTTTTATCTGTCTGTGTCCTGTGCCTATATTGGTTAAAGTATCTGTCGACTTAAGTCAACGAATTTCTACTTTTAGCCCTTTTTTTCACACCTGGCCAATACGCCATAGCAACCTGACAATTCATCCGCATTTACGCATCCAGACGCCAATAATTAGCACATAAAACCATATGAAAATAATATGACAGCATTTTACCCTAGGAGGTTTTTTTCAATATCGTGCAGTAAACGATGCAGCATGGCGGTGTCTCGCTGCTGCAAAAGTCCTATCCGCTGCTCCAGCCAGTCGGACAGTTTTACATCGTCACCCGCGCCGAGGCGATTAAGCAGATCGCGCGTTCGCAGGCGTAACGCCTGCAGTTGATTATCATCTGCGTCGGCGGAGGTTGACGGGGCCTGCTGCAGCAATGAGGTCAGCTGGTAGCAATAGACCATCACCGACTGCCCCAGGTTTAGCGAAGGATAGTCAGCCGCCATAGGCACACCGGTCAACACATCGGCAAGGGCCAGCTCTTCATTCGTCAGACCAGAATCTTCCCGGCCAAACACCAGCGCGGCATGATGCATCCACTGCGCTTTTTCTTCCAGCAGCGGCAGGAGCTGCTGCGGCGTCGCGTAGTAGTGGAAACGCGCCCGGCTGCGGGCGGTCGTGGCCACGGTAAAATCAACATCGTGCAGCGCCTGCTCCAGCGTGGCATAAGTGTTGATATTATCGAGGATATCGCCAGAACCGTGCGCGACCCAGCGCGCGGCGGGCTGCAAATGCGCCTCGCTATCGACGATACGCATGTCGCTAAACCCCATGGTTTTCATCGCTCTGGCTGCCGCCCCGACGTTTTCCGCCCGAGCCGGGGACACTAATACAATTGATAAACGCATTCGGTTTCTCTTTTACCTTTTAGGCGGTGGGAATAACGATTTTTTCCCTCATTTTACGCGCCGTGAATTTACAAATTTGCAACAAAAATCACTAAATTTGAGCTTTATCACCCATAAAAAAAACTAAACTATTCCCAAGGCACCATGACACAGAGTATGTTAACAGAACGGCTTTATCCGTATGTTTGGCAATGAAATTTACGTCCGAGTACGTTTTGAGGCTTTGGATTCACCGCGTTTATTATTTTCTCATTGCAACTAATTGAGCGAAGTATGAATTGTGAAGATGAATCCCGTTTAGATGCAATGATTTCACAAGACTGTTAACGTGCTACAATTGAACTTGATATATGTCAACGAAGCGTAGTTTTATTGGGTGTCATGCCTCACTTAGCCTGTTATGTTGCTGTTAAAATGGTTAGGATGACAGCCGTTTTTGACACCGTCGGGTCCAGAGGGAAAGTACCCACGACCAAGCTAATGATGTTGTTGACGTTGATGGAAAGTGCATCAAGAACGCAATTACGTACTTTAGTCATGTTACGCCGGGCATGTTAATTTGCGACATGCACCAGGCAGGTCAGGGACTTTGGTACTTCCTGTTTCGATTTAGTTGGCAATTTAGGTAGCAAACATGCAGACCCCGCACATTCTTATCGTTGAAGACGAGTTGGTAACACGCAACACGTTAAAAAGTATTTTCGAAGCAGAAGGTTATGATGTATTCGAAGCGACCGATGGCGCGGAAATGCATCAGATCCTGTCTGAAAATGATATCAACCTGGTGATCATGGATATCAACCTGCCGGGTAAAAATGGTCTCCTGCTAGCACGCGAACTGCGTGAGCAGGCGGACGTCGCGCTGATGTTCCTCACCGGCCGCGATAACGAAGTGGATAAAATCCTTGGCCTCGAAATTGGCGCCGATGATTATATCACTAAACCGTTCAACCCACGTGAACTGACGATCCGCGCGCGCAACCTGCTCTCCCGTACCATGAACCTGGGTACCGTGAGCGAAGAGCGCCGTAGCGTGGAAAGCTATAAGTTCAACGGCTGGGAGCTGGATATCAATAGCCGCTCGCTGGTAAGCCCCAATGGTGAGCAGTACAAGCTGCCGCGCAGTGAATTCCGCGCCATGCTGCACTTCTGCGAAAATCCGGGCAAAATCCAGTCGCGTGCGGAACTGCTGAAGAAAATGACCGGCCGTGAGCTGAAGCCGCACGACCGTACCGTGGACGTGACCATCCGTCGCATTCGTAAGCATTTTGAATCCACTCCGGACACCCCGGAAATTATCGCCACCATCCATGGCGAGGGGTACCGCTTCTGTGGCGACCTGCAGGAATAACACCGTTTTTCTTGCTGTCATAACGTAAAAACGGCGCAATTCGCGCCGTTTTTTTTATTTCCAGATCCTGAGCTTATCGTCATCCTGACCAGCGTCCGGCAGCTCACCTTTTGCCTTCGGCAGAGATAACGCGTACCAGTCAACGTGGCGGGTCAGGAACATCAGCGCACTTAACGCCAGCAGCAATACGCCGGTCCCCAGCAGCAATGCGCTATCTTCCGATCGCAACAGCATCCACATGACGCCGTCCAGCAGCAGTAGCGCACAGACGAACAGTAAACTGTTACGCCAACCTTTCAATACTGCCTGAAGATACACCCCATTGATAAGCGCGCCTAGCAGGCTGGCGGCAATCCACGATGCCGTAAAACCGATATGTTCGGACAGCGCCAGCAGCACCAGATAGAACATGACCAGCGACAGCCCCACCAGCAGATACTGCATGGGGTGCATGCGATACCGCGTTAAGCTTTCAAAAACAAAAAATGCCATAAACGTCAGCGTTATCAACAGAACGGCATATTTTGTCGCCCGATCGGTCAGCTGATATTGATCGGCGGGCGTGGTGACATTCACGTTGAAAGCAGGCAACTGACGCCACTCAATCTGCCGACCCTCAACAAAAAACTTCGCCATATTGTTGGCAAACCAGGTGCTTTGCCACTGGGCGCGATAGCCTGTTGGGCTGACTTCCCGCTTTGCAGGTAAAAAGTCGCCAAGGAACCCCGGGTGCGGCCAATTGCCGGCAAGCTGTAAGGTACTGTTGCGCCCAAGCGGAACCACCGAGAAACTGCCGCTGCCATTCAGATTGAGCGTGAATTCAATATCCAGCGCTTTTTGTTCAGGGAGTAACAGCGGCATCGGCATATGAATGCCCTCCCCGCTGTCGTCGAGACCCGGCCCAGGCTCAACGGGTAGCCTCTCGCCATTGAGCTCTGGTGACTTAATCTCGCCAATACCGCGCGCATCGCTGACGCTGACGACCAGAAACGGTCTGCCCAGCGTAATCGTCTGCTTCCTGAGCGCCTTGATGCGCGAAGGTTCAAAATGCGCTTTGACGCTGAGATTATTGTGCCAGATCTGCCCCTCATAGATACCGATTCTCCGGGATTCAACATCCTGATTACCGGTGACCGCCAGCGTCTCCGGCAGCCAGTAGTGTACCCATTGGGTTTGATATTCTACCGTTTTAGTTCCCTCAACCCGCGTTAGCGTCTCGGTCACCGGAATGGCAATCAGCGGTCCGGCCAGTTTCTGCGATCCGCTGGTGCTGCTCTCCAGCGCGTCAACCACATCGCTACGATAGTCCGCGCGTTCAACGATCAGCTGCCGGACCAGCATCAGCGGGATCGACAACAGTAAAATGCACCCCAGCAGGGTGCTCATTTTCCAGAATAGTGGTGATTTCAACATAGCCCTCTCCTTAGTGATGTGCTCACCTTAAAGGGGCCGTGTGGGGAGAGTTTGAAGCTATGTGAAGTGAGCGTGAAGTGTCAGCAAAGCGCACGCACCGCCTTCAGGGCGATTAACCAGCTGGATATCCCCCTGATGCAGGCGCGCGACTTCACGAACAAACGCCAGCCCCAGGCCACTGCTTTTTTGCCCATTTTCACGAGGCAGGGAATAGAAACGTTCAAAAATACGCCCCAGGGCGTAGTCGGGAATGCCGCATCCCGTATCGCATACGGTTAACAGCACGCCGCCATCACGCTCTTCAGCACCAAGCAGGATTTCCCCTGCGGAAGGCGTGAAATCGATAGCATTATCAACGAGATTACCCAACGCCTGCGCCAGAAGCTCCCGATCGCCTTCAACCATCAGAGGCGTATCCTGCCAGCGCAGCGTCACTTTTTTCGCCGCCAGCGCGATCTCGCGCTCCTCGGCCAGGCGATGAAATAGCTCAGCGACGGGGACGGGACGTCGGGCGATCTCCAGCCGGTTCTCCAGCCGGGCCTGCTGGAGCAAATTTTCCACCAGCAACTGCATTCGCGCGTTCTGCGCCAGAATATTACGCGTAAAACGGGCGGCGACCTCAGGCGGAGGAGCCTCACGGAGAATTTCTGCCGCGCCGCGAATCGCCGCCAGCGGGCTCTTCAGCTCATGGGTCAGCGCATAAATATAGTTTTCAATGGCGTTTTTACCTTCAAGCTTAAGGCGCATACTCTCCAGCGCCTGCGCCAGCTTACGCAGTTCGCTGCCGCCCAGATTCGGCAGCGGAACCGGACGATCGGCGGTCACGGAGTCCGCGTAGCGAACCAGCTTGCCGATGGAAAAGTTAATCCACCATACCATCGCAGCGCCTATCAGGAGCGCGATCCCCAGCAGCGCCCCGCCGGCCCACAGAATACGCCGCTCGCTGCGTTTAATGACCGGCGCCATGGCCAGATTGGGTTTCCCGACGCTTAGCACGCCAATGATTCGGCCGCTGTCAGTCACCGGCGCGGCAATATACATCACCGAGCTGTTATCATCGTTCGGATCGCTGCGCGTGCTGCGCGCGCCGTATTGCCCGCGTAAAGTGAGCCAGACATCGTTCCAGCGCGAGTAGTCTTGCCCCAGCGCACTGTCCGCAGAATCAAACACCACCTTGCCCTGCGCATCGGTCATATAGACGTGATATTCATTGCGAACTTTATTAATGCCGGCAATGTTGGCGTTGATCGGCTGGCGATGCAGCGTTTGAAAAGCCTGGGCCAGGCGCCCGTGCTGGGGATCGGCGGAGAGTAAATCCTCGCGGGCCAGCTCGGCAAGCAGGGTAGCCGTATCAATCAGCGTCCCTTCGGTTGCCCGCCGGACCCCGGGTTTAATCTCCTGAACGAAGATGGAAAGCACAAACCAGGCCGCGATCGCCACAATCAAAAAGTAGCCCATCAGCAGCCGCATACCGATGCGCATCAGAAGCCTCCAAGGCTGTATCCCATGCCGCGGTGCGTATTGATGGGGGAGATGTCAGGGTTCACTTCTCGCAGCTTAGCGCGCAGCGTTTTGATATGAGTATCCACGGTACGATCGAAGCTCTCGTTCGCATCGCCCCATACCTGCTCCATCAGCAGCTGGCGGGAAAAAATGCGCCCCGGAGAGTGCAGTAGCGTTTTTAATAATAAAAACTCATAGCGGGTCAGATTCAGGCTCTGACCGCACCAGGTGACCCGAGCCGCGGCGTCGTTCAATGTGAACTCCCCCACGCGCAAGAGCGGTGGAGGGGCGGCGAACTTCTGCAGCCGCCGCAGAACGGTGCGAACTCTGGCGCAAACTTCACGAGGGGAAAATGGCTTGGCAATATAGTCATCAGCGCCGATTTCCAGGCCAAGCAGCTTATCCACCTCTTCGCTGCGGGCCGTCAGGAACAGCACCGGCAGCGCCGGGTAGCGAGCAAGCAGCCGCCGACAGAGCTCAAACCCGCTGATATCCGGCAGCCCGACGTCGAGAATCGCCAGGTCGGGTTGGTGGTGATGTGCCGCATCGAGCGCCGGCAGCCCGCGCTCGAACGCCGTAACGATAAATCCTTCCTGCTGCAGCTGGTAGACGAGCGTATCGGCGATGCTCATCTCATCTTCCACCAACCAGATCCGCGGTTGTTGCATCGGCGTTCCCTGTTATTTATTCCATGGCATAATCGGCACCGCGCTAATCGCGTTCTTCGGCGAGCCATCGACGATTTTATCCGAATAGGTCAGATAGACCAGCGCATTGCGTTTGGCATCGTAAAAGCGCACCACCTGCAGCTTTTTAAATACCAGCGAGGTGCGTTTCTGGAACACGACATCGCCCTGCGTTTTACCGTTTTTGATTTTATCCGTCAGCTCAATCGGCCCCACCTGCTGACAGGAGATCGCAGCATCAGAGGTATCTTCCGCCAGCCCTAACCCGCCTTTAATTCCCCCGGTTTTCGCCCGGCTGATGTAGCACGTCACGTTTTGTACATCCGGGTCGTCAAAGGCCTCTACGACAATTTTATGATCCGGCCCAAGGAACTTAAACACGGTATCCACAGAGCCAATTTGCTCCGCCTGCGCCATCTGAGACCCCGCCAGTAAAAGCATACCTGCCACTAACTTCTTGTATTTCATATTGTTACCATTCTTAAAAATTTAGCTGAGTGATTATCACACATTAAGAAGAAAAGTTTTATAGATCACAGCTTTACAAAATTACCACCGATACTTCTGGAAGAATCGCATTTAAAAGCAAAAAAAACACTGAATGCTAAAACATCAAAAAATGCTATTATCCGCTACCTTTAGTATCAGGCACCTGAGTTTAAGGATGGGGATATTTTATGGATCAAGCAGGGATTATTCGCGATCTCCTTAGCTGGCTGGAAGGTCACCTGGATCAGCCACTCTCACTGGACAATGTGGCAGCGAAGGCGGGCTATTCCAAGTGGCATCTGCAAAGAATGTTCAAGGACGTGACCGGCCATGCCATTGGTGCCTATATTCGCGCCCGTCGCTTATCTAAGTCAGCGGTTGCCCTACGCCTGACCGCGCGTCCGATTCTCGATATTGCGCTGCAGTATCGCTTTGACTCGCAGCAGACTTTTACTCGCGCATTTAAAAAACAGTTCTCGTTGACGCCAGCCCTTTACCGACGCTCCCCCGACTGGAGCTCTTACGGTATGCGTCCTCCGCTGCGTCTGGGCGAGTTCACCATGCCGCAGTACGAATTCGTCACGCTGAACACCACTCAGCTGGTCGGCGTGACCCAGAGCTATACCTGCAAGCTGGAAGAGATCTCCGATTTCCGTAATCAGATGCGCGTGCAGTTCTGGCGTGAATTCCTCGCCAATACGCCGTCGATTCCTCCGACGCTGTACGGCCTGCATGAGCCGCGTCCGAGCCTCGATAAAGACGATGAGCAGGAGGTGTTTTACACCACCGCGCTGACGCCGGAGCTGGCTAACGGCCATCTGCACAACGCCCACCCGGTGACGCTGGAAGGCGGCGAATACGTGATGTTTACCTACGAAGGATTGGGCACCGGGCTACAGGAATTTATTCTGACGGTTTACGGCACCTGCATGCCGATGCTCAATCTCACTCGTCGTAAGGGCCTGGATATCGAACGCTTCTTCCCGGAAGATGAAAACCGGAATCAGGAACCGCCTATTCAGCTGCGCTGCGAATACCTGATTCCGATTCGTCGTTAACGCTGTAGCTCATCCATCGCGGGGGCATCAAGATGCGAGACATCCCCCGCGGTTTCCACGACCCATCCCGACGCCAGCCAGGGGCTTTGCTGATAGTCAACGCGAGAGATAGAGCAGTTGCGCAGACGCAGGCGACGCTCCGCATAGGCGGGCAAGCCAAGAATCGTACTCACCAGACACCCCAGCGCCATGCCGTGGCTCACCAGCAGCGGCCGGCTACCTGCGGGCAGCTCCAGACAAGAGGTCAGCGCCGCGTGCATACGGTCGCTCAGCTCCTGCATTGACTCTCCCTGCGGGATGCGCCCGTCGGGCGTACCGTTAACCAGCTGTCGACGCCAGCCCTCTTCTTCTTCGCTCAGCGAGTCGATATGGCGCTTTTCCAGCACGCCCATATCCAGCTCACGCAAGCGTGAATCGGTCATGACGCTGCATCCGCAGGCTTCAGCGATGATTTCTGCGGTACGCCGCGTCCGGCCTAAATCGCTGGCGATAATATGCGTAATCCCCAGCGTTCTGGCGCGCTCGCCTACCTGCCAGGCCTGACGCTCACCGTGGGCGGTAAGCGGACTGTCGGACTGGCCCTGAATACGTCGCTCGGCGTTCCACTGCGTTTCACCGTGGCGAACAAGGTATACCTGTAACATGCTTTATTATCCGTTATGAGCTCTTAACCATTAAGCTACAAGCATAGCCGCCTGCAACAAGAATGATTTGGAGTATACTGCGATGATGTTTAGTATTTCTGAGTTGTTTTGATTATGCACCATGTTGTCTCAGCTACCACTAATCCCGCCAAAATTCAGGCAATTCTGCAGGCTTTTAACGAGATCTTCGGCGAAGGATCCTGCCACATTGAGTCCGTCTCCGTCGAGAGCGGCGTGCCGGAACAGCCTTTCGGCAGCGACGAAACGCGCGCTGGCGCACGAAACCGCGTGGCTAACGCGCGTCGCGCGCAGCCCAATGCTGACTTCTGGGTCGCTATTGAAGCCGGCATCGATGAGGGCAGCACCTTTAGCTGGGTGACGATCGAGGACGGCAGCCTGCGCGGCGAAGCGCGCTCGGCGACCCTGCCGCTGCCGCAGGTCATTCTTGAAAAAGTCCAGGCAGGAGAAGCGCTAGGGCCGGTGATGTCTCAGTATACCGGCATCGATGAAATTGGCCGTAAAGAGGGCGCTATCGGCGTATTTACGGCCGGAAAACTGACGCGCAGCAGCGTTTATCATCAGGCCGTCGTGCTGGCGCTAAGCCCGTTTCATAACGCTATTTATCGTTAACGTTAATCAACGCCTGCTCCAGCCACAGACGCAGCTCCGGCGGGGCTGACTTCAGGCTGTTCGAACCGCGGGTAATGGTGGCGATCCCGGCGCCGAGCTCGTTTTTCAGCTCGCGCTGGCTCATCTCGCCGCGCAGCAGCTCTTCAATAATACGCACCCGCGTGCCCAGCGCCTCGCGCTCGTCGGGCGTCAGCATGAGCTGTAAAAGCGGCAGATGGAGATCGTCGGCGTACGCCTGCTGCAGGAGGGCAACAAATCGCAGCCACTCCTGATGACGCTGTTCGGCCACCGCCGCTGAATAGGGGGATTGTTGGGTCATGTTACGCCACCTGTCGAATGTACTCACTAACGAGTACAAAGCATAACATACTTCTGTCCGGACTCTACGGATTTCGGGCAACATCGCGAAATACGATGTTGCCCGACGACGGCGATATTAATAGCGCAGCTTCCACTCCGTATCGCTCAGCAGCGTCTCTTTCTGGCCCATAAAATAGCGATAGTAGGCGTCATAGGACAAAACGTTTTTCACGTAGCCGCGCGTTTCAGAGAAAGGAATGCTCTCAATAAACGCCACCGCGTCAATGCGGCCGCCGCTGTTGCCCCGCCACGTGCGCACCCGCCCGGGACCGGCGTTATAGGCCGCGGAGGCGAAGATACGGTTATTGCCAAACTGCTGGTAAACATATTGCAGATAGCTGGTACCAATGTTGATGTTCATTTCCGGATCGAGCAGCTGCGATGGACCGCTATAGCCGGGAATACTGAACATGCTCACCGTATGCGTTGCCGTCCCCGGCATAATCTGCATCAGACCGCGGGCGCCAACCGGTGAACCGGCTTTCGGGTTCCAGGCGCTCTCCTGACGCGCAATGGCCATCGCGTAGCTTTGCGGAATATCTTTACCGCTGATATAGCGGGTAAAGAGGTCGTTATAGGCCAGCGGGAAACGCTCTTCCAGCTGATCCCACAATTTACCGGCGATGGTGGCCTGGACGCTGAGATCCCACCAGTTCTGATTAAACGCGTAACGAGCCAGCTGCGCCTGCTGGTCTTTGGTCTTGCTGGTGACCAGATTGGCCCACTCGCTGCGGGCGGTGTTATCCATATTCCAGTACATCAGTTCGCGCACCCGCGCCATTTCCGGCCCCGAGGTCAGCGCCGGATCGAGGTTCGCTGGCGCTTTATCGATGCGGAACCTGTACTCCTCGCCAAGGCGCTGCGCGGCGACCATCGGATAGAAGCCGCGCTGCTGCATCAGCGAGCGGAGAATATCTTTCGCTTCGTCATCGCGCCCGCGCTCCAGCAGCAGATCGGCCTGCCAGTAGCGCCATTCGTCCTTCTCTTTCGCTTCCATCGGCAAGCGCGCCAGCCAGGTGTTCAGGCCCCGGCGGTCCCCAAGGCCCAGCGCCATACGAACCCGGCGCTCCACCAGCGAGGTGGATTGCGAACGCATGATGACATCGTCGCGCCAGATGGCCTGCTCTTCGGTCACGTCGCTGCCCATCAGGCGCCAGGCGACGATGTCCCGCAGCTCCTGAATCTGATCTTCATTGAGCTGCTGCGCCTGCGCTAATGAGGGGATCATCAGGCGCGCATTTTCCACATCCTGCCGCGCAACGCTGGCAAACGCGACCGCCGCCATCTGGCGGGTAAAATCCGTCGCGCCGGTTGTCCGGGCGAACGTCATCACGCTATTGGGATCGTTAGCCAGCGCGATGACCGCCGTCGAAATCGTTTGATAATCGGCAGGCATCTGCTGGGCCAGGACCCGCACCAGGCTGGTATTGCCCGCTTTCATCGCCAGGCGAATGCGTTCAAGGTAGGCCAGCGGATCCTGCTGGCCGGAGGCGCGCCAGGCGCCAAACAGCTGATCACAGGCGTTTGGCTGACTTTTGCCGCTCAGCCACAGCGCTTTGGCGCCGTCCCAGGCCTCCTGAGCCTGGCCGACGTTCCACTTCGCATAGTAGTAATTGCACTGCGCCTCGGTGCCGGTCGGCTTATCCGGACTGAAGGCCAGCAGGCCGCGCCAGTCGCTACGGCGCGCCAGTTCATTGACGAACCGTGATTTCAGCGAGCGCGCGGGGGGCAGCGTCGGGTTGGCGGCGATAAAGTTGGTCACCACCAGCGCCGGCTGGTTCATCAGATCGTCGGTAATCTGCCGGTACTGGAGATAAGGATAGAGCGGATAGGTCGTCAGGGTGGGCATCAGCTGATTGACGACGTCCATTTGTCGACTGTCCCACGCCTGTTTAATTTGAGCATAGCGGCTGCGCTGTTCATCCAGTGAATCCGCATGCGCCAGTTGGCTTAACGTCAGCAGACTTACGCCGGCGGCCAGAAGACGCCACGTCACAGTTTTGGCTTTTTCCACAAGCTCTTCCTCTATTCAGATACACCACAGCAGCATCATGCCGCGGGCAAAAATTTCAGGTATTACGTAGATATGCTAATCAGACAACGCGAATCGCGCCACGTCCCGGACATTTTTTTACGCTTTTGTGAATCCCATCGCCTCGCTGGGATTAAAGCGCGAAAAAGGCTACACTTCGCCTTTGAAAACTATTCACTACCCTACTCAAAATCATTCTGGCTGCATCAAGCGAGCCTGAGGGATGAAGAGTATATAAAAGAGGCGAAGTCCAACGTGGCTCAATTCGTTTATACCATGCATCGTGTCGGCAAAGTGGTTCCGCCGAAACGTCATATTCTGAAAAATATCTCCCTGAGCTTTTTCCCTGGCGCAAAAATCGGCGTTCTCGGTCTGAACGGCGCCGGTAAGTCTACCCTGCTGCGCATCATGGCCGGCATCGATACCGATATCGAAGGCGAGGCCCGTCCGCAGCCGGGCCTGAAAATCGGCTATCTGCCGCAGGAGCCGCAGCTCAATCCGGAGCAGACCGTCCGTGAGTCGGTTGAAGAAGCGGTGGCCGAAGTGGTCAACGCCCTGAAAGGTCTCGACGAGGTGTACGCCAAATACGCGGAGCCGGATGCCGACTTCGACAAGCTCGCCGCTCAGCAGGGCAAGTTCGAAGAGATTATCCAGGCGCACGATGGCCATAACCTGAACGTCCAGCTTGAGCGCGCGGCGGATGCCCTGCGTCTGCCGGACTGGGACGCGAAAATCGCCAACCTGTCCGGCGGTGAGCGCCGCCGCGTCGCGCTGTGCCGCCTGCTGCTGGAAAAACCAGACATGCTGCTGCTCGATGAACCGACTAACCACCTGGATGCAGAGTCCGTCGCGTGGCTGGAACGCTTCCTGCACGATTTCGAAGGCACCGTCGTGGCGATTACCCACGACCGCTACTTCCTCGATAACGTCGCCGGCTGGATCCTTGAGCTTGACCGCGGCGAAGGTATTCCGTGGGAAGGCAACTACTCCTCCTGGCTGGAGCAGAAAGATCAGCGTCTGGCGCAGGAAGCTTCTCAGGAAGCGGCGCGCCGTAAGTCAATCGAGAAAGAGCTGGAGTGGGTCCGTCAGGGCGCGAAAGGCCGTCAGTCTAAGGGCAAAGCCCGTCTGGCGCGCTTTGAAGAGCTTAACAACGTCGAGTACCAGAAGCGTAACGAGACTAACGAACTGTTTATTCCGCCAGGCGCACGTCTGGGCGATAAAGTGGTTGAAGTCAGCAACCTGCGTAAGTCCTACGGCGACCGTCTGCTGATTGACGACCTGAGCTTCTCGGTACCGAAAGGCGCTATCGTCGGCATCATCGGCCCGAACGGCGCGGGTAAATCCACCCTGTTCCGCATGATGTCCGGTCAGGAACAGCCTGATGCCGGTTCAATCACCCTGGGTGAAACCGTCAAGCTGGCCTCCGTCGATCAGTTCCGCGACGCGATGGACAACAGCAAAACCGTATGGGAAGAAGTTTCCGGCGGGCTGGATATCATGAAGATTGGCAACACCGAGATGCCGAGCCGCGCCTACGTGGGCCGCTTTAACTTCAAAGGCGTTGACCAGGGCAAGCGCGTTGGCGAGCTGTCCGGCGGTGAGCGCGGTCGTCTGCACCTGGCGAAGCTGCTGCAGGTGGGCGGTAACGTCCTGCTGCTCGATGAGCCCACCAACGACCTGGATATCGAAACCCTGCGCGCGCTGGAAAACGCCCTGCTGGAGTTCCCGGGCTGCGCGATGGTTATCTCGCACGACCGCTGGTTCCTCGACCGCATCGCGACCCACATTCTGGACTACCAGGATGAAGGTAAGGTGGAGTTCTTCGAAGGTAACTTTACCGAATACGAAGAGTACAAGAAACGCACCCTCGGCGCCGATGCGCTGGAGCCGAAGCGTATTAAGTACAAACGTATCGCGAAATAAAAGCAAAAGGGCAACGCAGGTTGCCCTTTTTCGTGTTTGCCCCCTCTCCCGCCGGGAGAGGGTTGTAGCCAGGCGCAGGCATTCATGCGGCATCAGGCCGCAGAAGGCCTATCCCTGCTCGCCCATCATCTCTTTCACCAGTTCCACGCAGCGCAGGAAGCGGGCATCGTAGTCGGCCTCTTTTACATGCACAAAATCTATCTCGTTTTCCTTGAGCAACGACACCAGCAGCGTCTGAAACTCTTTGCGGTCCACCGAGCTGCCAAGGCTACGCAAACCATCCGCCACCCACGGCGTGTTGTTTTCCAGCAGGATGACCAGGTCAAAACGATACTCGTCGATCAGCGCCTGCACAAAGGGGTGTTCCCGCCCTTCGTACTTGAGACAGAACGCCTGGGTGCTGACAAAGTCCGTGTCGATGAACGCCACCTTGTTGGCATACTTCACCGCGAAATCAATATACTGCGCGTGGCCGAGGGCAATCTTGTCGTAGTCGGAATATTGCAGCGCCATCTCATCGCCGCCGAGGTGCGAAAAGACGTAGTCGCGGCCATACTCCCAGGCGCTGGTGGTATTAAAGATATTGGATAGCTTATTCACCAGCGTCGACTTACCGCTCGATTCACCGCCCAGGATCGCCACCGTGCGCACGAAAAACGGCTTCACTTCGGTAGGAATATATTCCCAATAGCGGAACGGGTTTTCACGAATCTGCCCGCCGCTGATGTTCATAAAGGTGCGTTTAGGATCGATGAGTACGGTTTCAATTCCCAGATGATCCAGATACTGCGGCGCGTCGCCCTCTTCCGAGGTGTAGATCCAGTTAGGCTCAATGCCCTTCTCGTTCATAAAGGCGCGGATCCCGCGGCTCCAGACGTCCCAGCCGTGCGGATAAGGTTCCATCCCCTCTTCATTGAAGGCGTGGATGCGGATATTTTTCTGGTACTTGAAGGTCTGCAGCAGCCAGCGCAGGCGATCGGGCACGGTCGGCTGCTGCGACATCGCGCTCTTTTCAAACAGCTCGCGGTCGCGGGGATCGTCGTAGCCCATAATGATGTGCAGCTCATCGACCTGGCTACAGGCGCGCTGAATCAAATAGATGTGTCCGGTATGCAGCGGGTAAAACTTACCAAATACCACGCCAACGCTTTTTTGCCGACGCGGAAACTCCAGCCCGAGAAACCGGTGCAGCGCTTCCAGCTTCTGCGCGCTGGGGCTTTTAATTTTCGCGTTCAGCAGCTGGCTCAGATAGCCTTTTGTCATCCCGCTGGCGTCGGCTACCTGCTGTAGCGTACACCCCTTCTGCTTTATGGCGCTTTTTAAATAGTCAAATGACGACATCGCGAGTCTCCTTTTAACTTATTATAAGTCGTCAAAGACGCTAAGTGCGTCCGCAAGCTTTTTCACGCCAAAGATTTGCATCCCTTCCGGCACTTTTTTCGGCACATTGGCTGCCGGAACAATCGCCCGACGAAAACCATGCTTAGCCGCTTCTGAAATACGCTCCTGGCCGCTCGGCACCGGGCGAATCTCGCCTGCCAGACCCACTTCGCCGAAAACCACCAGGTCCTGGGGCAGCGGACGGTCGCGCAGGCTGGAAACCATCGCCAGCAGCAGCGCCAGGTCGGCGCTGGTTTCGGTGACCTTCACGCCACCAACGACGTTGACGAAGACGTCCTGGTCGGCCATCTGCAGACCGCCGTGACGATGCAGAACCGCCAGCAGGATCGCCAGACGGTTCTGCTCCAGCCCCACCGCCACGCGGCGCGGGTTGGACATCATCGAGTGATCGACCAGCGCCTGGATCTCCACCAGCAGCGGTCGCGTGCCTTCCCAGACCACCATCACCGAACTGCCGGAAGTTACTTCGTCACCGCGGCTCAGAAAGATAGCCGAGGGGTTGCTCACTTCACGTAGCCCCTGCTCGGTCATGGCGAATACGCCCAGCTCGTTGACCGCGCCGAAGCGGTTTTTATGGCTGCGCAGGGTGCGGAAACGAGAATCGGCGTCGCCGTCGAGCAGCACGGAGCAGTCGATACAGTGCTCCAGCACTTTCGGCCCGGCCAGCGAGCCGTCTTTGGTCACGTGGCCGACCATGACGATAGCCACGCCGCGCGTCTTGGCAAAGCGCGTTAAATAGGCCGCCGTTTCGCGCACCTGGGCCACGCTGCCCGGCGACGACTGCACGTCGGCCATATGCATTACCTGGATGGAGTCGATAACCATCAGCTGCGGCTTTTCTTCATCGGCAATCTGGCAAATCTGCTCAATGCTGGTTTCTGACAGCATATTGAGGTTAGCCGTCGGCAGGCCTAAACGGTGAGCGCGCATCGCCACCTGCTGAAGCGACTCTTCCCCGGTGACGTAGAGCGTTTTCATACCTTCGGCGAGCTTACACAGGGTTTGCAGCAGCAGCGTCGACTTACCCGCGCCAGGGTTGCCGCCGATCAGAATCGCGCTCCCCGGCACCACGCCGCCGCCGAGCACGCGGTCAAACTCTTTAAAGCCGGTCGAAAAGCGCGGTAGCGCTTCGAGGCTGATATCGGAGAGCTTCTGCACTTTCGATACGCCGGCATTACCGGCATATCCTGACAGACGTTCGTTTCTTGCCACCTGGGGCGAAGCGGCAATGCGCATCTCGGTTATGGTATTCCAGGCATGACAGGCGCTGCACTGCCCCTGCCAGCGCGGATAATCCGCACCGCATTCATTACAGACAAATGCGCGTTTTGGAGCTTTCGCCACGTTAACCTCTTACTTTTGATTCATGCTGCCGGAGAGAATACAGAATACTCCCATCAGGTCAGCGTGGCGGATTGTCACTTCCGCCAGTTCATTAACTTTGGGCTTAGCATGATAGGCGATGCCGAGTCCTGCCGCTTTAATCATCGGCAGATCGTTTGCGCCATCGCCAATGGCGACGGTTTGCGCCGGCGGGATCTCATACTTTTCCGCCAGTTTACGCAGCGTATTGGCTTTGTATTTCGCATCGACGATATCGCCGATAACGTTGCCGGTCAGCTTACCGTCCATGATCTCCAGTTCGTTGGCGACCACCGCGTCGAGATGCAGCTTGTCGCGCAGATACTCGGCAAAGAAGGTGAAGCCGCCGGAGGCGATCGCCACTTTCCAGCCGAGCGTTTCCAGCTTCAGCACCAGCTGGGTCAGGCCCGGCATCAGCGGCAGCGTTTCCCGCACCTGCAGCAGAATATTGGCATCGGCATCTTTCAGCGTCGCCACCCGCTGGCGCAGGCTGGCGGTAAAATCAAGTTCGCCGCGCATCGCGCGCTCGGTCACTTCAGAGACCAGCTCGCCGGTACCGGCCAGCTTGGCGATTTCATCAATGCACTCAATCTGAATCGCCGTCGAGTCCATATCCATGACCAGCAGCCCCGGCGTACGTAAATGCGGGATTTTACCCAGCGGCGCGACGTCAAAACCGGCCTCATGGGCCAGACGGGTCGCTCGTAGCGTTAAAGAACCAGCCAGCCGAATCACCTGATAGTCGTCAACCGCCCAGGAGGCAACAATCACCAGGGCCGCCCCCAGTTCTCGCTGCCACTCGGTCAGGCGACGCTTGTTAAGACCGCGGCCATACAGCAGCCAGCCGCTGCGTCCGGCGTGATAATCCAACGGCATGACCTCATCACCGCTCAGGGAAAGCGGCAATCCAGGCCACTGGGAAACATCTTCAGGCAGGTCGCACCAGGTCAAACTGTTTGGCATCACGGCTCCACATAACTTCATTCAGGCGAGGAAAATAACGCATGAGGCTACCTTGTAACCAGCGCTTCTGGCAACATTAAGCTGCAAATTTTCAAAGGTGGAATATGGTACGCGCAAAACTTAAATTCCGGCTGCATCGCGCGGTGATTGTTCTGATCTGTCTCGCGCTCCTCGTCGCCCTGATGCAGGGGGCCTCATGGTTCAGCCAGAACAGCCAGAAGCAGCGCAATCCGCAGCTGGAAGAACTGGCCCGCACGCTCGCCCAGCAGGTCACGCTCAACCTGGCGCCGCTGATGCGTAGCGAAACGCCCGACGAAAAGCGGATTAGCCAGCTGCTGGATCAGCTTACCCATAAAAGCCGGATCCTCGACGCCGGCGTATATGACGAACAGGGCGACCTGGTGGCGCGTTCCGGCGAAAGCGTCGAGGTACGCGATCGGCTGGCGCTGGACGGTAAAAAAGCCGGCGGCTACTTCAACCAGCAAATCGTCGAACCTGTTCAGGGTAAAAACGGCCCGCTCGGCTACCTGCGCCTGACGCTGGATACCCATACCCTGGCCACCGAAGCGCAGCAGGTCGATAATACCACCAATATCCTGCGTCTGATGCTGCTGCTATCTCTGGCCATCGGCGTCGTCCTGACGCGCACCCTGCTGCAGGGTAAACGTACCCGCTGGCAGCAATCGCCTTTCCTGCTCACCGCCAATAAGCCGGTGCAGGATGAAGATAAAGATGAATCAGAATAAGGAAATCGCCATGTCCACGCTGCGCCTGCTGCTCTCCGACTCTTACGACCCCTGGTTCAATCTGGCGGTTGAGGAGTCTATTTTTCGCCAGATGCCCGCGACTCAACGGGTGCTGTTTCTGTGGCGCAATGCCGATACGGTGGTCATTGGCCGCGCGCAGAACCCGTGGAAAGAGTGCAACACCCGACGTATGGAAGAAGATAACGTGCGCCTGGCCCGTCGCAGCAGCGGCGGCGGCGCGGTATTCCACGATCTGGGCAATACCTGCTTTACCTTTATGGCCGGCAAACCGGAGTACGATAAAACCGTTTCCACAAATATCGTGCTGACGGCGCTGAATGCGCTGGGCGTAGCGGCGGAAGCCTCGGGCCGCAACGATCTGGTGGTCAAAACCGCCGAAGGCGACCGCAAGGTCTCCGGTTCCGCCTATCGCGAAACGATGGATCGCGGCTTTCACCACGGTACGCTGCTGCTGAACGCCGATTTAAGCCGCCTTGCCAACTACCTCAATCCCGATAAGAAGAAGCTGCAGGCCAAAGGCATTACCTCCGTGCGCGGACGGGTAGCCAATCTGGTCGAGCTGCTGCCGGGCATTACCCATCAGCAGGTTTGCGAAGCGATTCAGGAGGCGTTCTTCGCCCATTACGGCGAGCGCGTGGAGGCCGAAGTGATCTCTCCGGAGAAAATGCCGGACCTGCCGAATTTTGCCGCGACCTTTGCCCGCCAGAGCAGCTGGGAGTGGAACTTTGGCCAGGCCCCGGCCTTCAGCCATCTGCTGGATGAACGTTTTACCTGGGGCGGCGTAGAGCTCCATTTCGACGTCGAAAAAGGCCATATCACGCGCACGCAGATTTTTACCGACAGCCTCAACCCGGCGCCGCTGGAAGCGCTGGCCGCCAGGCTACAGGGATGCCTCTACCGCGCGGATATGCTGCAGCAGGAGTGCGATGCATTACTCGTGGATTTCCCGGAGCAGGAGAAAGCGCTGCGGGAGCTCTCGGCATGGATTGCCGGCGCGGTACGCTAACGTGCGGTCACCCCGGCCCTCTCCCATAGGGAGAGGGCGGAAGAGATGATTACTCTTTATCGCCCAGCAGAACGGATTCCAGCGCGATTTTAATCATGTCGTTGAAGGTCGTCTGACGTTCAGCGGAGCTGGTCTGCTCGTGGGTACGGATGTGGTCGGAGACCGTGCAGATGGTCAGCGCTTTCGCACCAAATTCCGCCGCGACGCCGTAGATGCCGGCCGCTTCCATTTCCACGCCCAGAATGCCGTATTTTTCCATCACGTCGAACATTTCGCCGCCGTCCGGCGCATAGAACAGGTCAGCGGAGAAAATGTTGCCCACGCGAGCGTCAACGCCCAGCGCTTTTGCCGCGTCAACCGCGTTACGCACCATGCCAAAGTCGGCAATCGCCGCAAAGTCGTGGTCCTTAAAACGCATACGGTTAACTTTAGAGTCGGTACAGGCACCCATGCCGATAACCACGTCGCGCAGCTTAACGTCCATACGCACCGCGCCGCAGGAGCCGACGCGAATGATTTTTTTGACGCCGAAGTCGGTGATCAGCTCTTTTGCGTAAATGGAGCAGGACGGGATCCCCATGCCGTGACCCATCACGGAAATTTTGCGGCCTTTGTAGGTACCGGTGAAGCCCAGCATACCGCGCACGTTATTCACTTCGCGGACATCTTCAAGGAACGTTTCTGCAATGTGCTTCGCGCGCAGCGGGTCGCCAGGCATCAGCACAACGTCAGCGAAATCGCCCATTTCTGCGTTAATGTGTGGAGTAGCCATCGTTAAATCCTTCTGAATGTTTTACCTGATGGCGGCTATGCCTAATCAGGTCGACAAAAAAGGCCCGGCGAGCGAGGCTCACCGGGCAAATAATCACAGCATGTTTTTGCCGTACTCCATCGGAGACGTACCGAAGTACGTTGCCAGGGTCTGGCCGATATCGGCGAAGGTTTCGCGGTGACCCAGCGAACCCGGCTTCACTTTCGGGCCATAGATCAGCACCGGAATGTGCTCGCGGGTATGGTCGGTACCGGTCCAGGTCGGGTCGCAGCCGTGGTCGGCGGTCAGGATCAGAATGTCATCTTCCCCGACCAGTTCCATCAGCTCCGGCAGACGGCGGTCGAACAGCTCCAGCCCTGCGGCATAGCCTGCAACGTCGCGGCGGTGGCCCCAGGAAGAGTCGAAGTCCACGAAGTTGGTGAAGACGATGGTCTCGTCTCCCGCTTCTTTCATCTCTTTGATGGTGGCGTCAAACAGCGCATCCAGGCCGGTCGCCTTCACCTTTTTGGTAATACCGCAGTTGGCGTAGATATCGGCGATTTTACCCACCGATACAACCTGGCCCTTTTTCTCGTCGACCAGCTTCTGCAGCACCGTCGGCGCCGGCGGCTCAACGGCCAAATCGTGGCGGTTACCGGTGCGCTGGAAGTTGCCGGCTTTGTCGCCGATAAACGGACGCGCGATAACGCGACCGATGTTGTAGCCGCCTTCGGTCAGCTCTTCACGCGCGATTTCACACAGCTCGTACAGCTTATCGAGACCAAAGGTCTCTTCATGGCAGGCAATCTGGAATACCGAGTCAGCGGAGGTATAGAAAATCGGCTTGCCGGTTTTCATATGCTCTTCGCCCAGCTGGTCGAGGATAACGGTACCGGAAGAGTGGCAGTTGCCGAGGTAGCCCGGCAGGTTTGCGCGCTTAACCAGTTTATCCAGAAGTTCCTGCGGGAAGCTGTTTTCATGCTCGGGGAAGTAGCCCCAGTCAAACAGAACCGGCACGCCGGCGATTTCCCAGTGGCCTGACGGGGTGTCTTTACCGGAAGAAAGCTCATGCGCCCATGCGTAGGCGCCGATAACGTCCGCGCTGCCGTCCATACCGGCGGCAATTTTACCGGTAGAACCCTCATGGGCTTTAACCAGCCCCAGACGGGTCAGATTCGGTAGATTGAGCGGGCCTTTGCGGCCGTTGTCAGCCTCGCCTTTGGCACAGGCTTCTGCAATATGGCCCATGGTGTCTGAACCGACGTCGCCAAAGCGATCGGCGTCTTCAGTCGCACCGATGCCGAATGAGTCCAGCACCATAATAAATGCACGTTTCATATTATTCTCCGTACCTTTTGCGCTGCAAAAAAGCGATCAGATCAGTATATAACTATTCGGTGATACGACGATAGACCGTCGGCGTCATTTCAGGCGCTTTATCGTCAAGTTTAATGGCCGCTTTCACGGCTTTGGCCGCTTCCTGCCAGCTGTTTTCATCTTTAGCATGGATAACCGCCAGCGGCTGCTGCGCGTCGATACGCGCGCCGAGGCGAACCACGTCGGTGAAACCGACGCTGTAATCAATCAGATCCGATGCCTGACGGCGACCGCCGCCCATTGATACCACCGCCATGCCCAGCGCGCGGGTGTCCATTTCGGCGACAAACCCTTCGCCTTCGGCATAGACGGCTTTGCTCAGCATCGCGGCCGGCAGATACTTATCGTAGTTTTCCACGAAGTCGTTCGGCCCTTTTTGCGCCGCCACCATCCGGCCGAAGACTTCTGCGGCTTTACCGTTATCCAGCACCGCCTGTAGCTTCGCCCGCGCGTCGGCGTCATTCTGCGCCAGCTTGCCGGAAATCAGCATCTCGACGCACAGCGCCATCGTCACCTCAAGCAGCCGCGGATTACGGTACTCGCCGGTGAGGAACTGCACGGCTTCACGCACTTCCACCGCATTACCGGCGCTGGAAGCCAGCACCTGGTTCATATCGGTTAACAGCGCCGTCGTCCGCACGCCGGCGCCGTTGGATACCCCGACGATCGCTTCGGCCAGCGCGGCGGAAAGCTCATAAGTAGGCATAAAGGCGCCGCTGCCGACTTTGACATCCATCACCAGCGCGTCCAGGCCTTCCGCCAGCTTCTTGGCGAGAATGGAGGCGGTGATCAGCGGGATAGAGTCCACCGTTGCGGTGATATCGCGCGTGGCGTAAAAACGTTTGTCCGCCGGCGCCAGAGAGCTGGTCTGCCCGATAATCGCGACGCCGACATCTTTAATGATTTCACGGAAGCGGCTATCGTCCGGGAAAATATCGAACCCAGGAATCGCTTCCAGCTTGTCGAGCGTACCGCCGGTGTGCCCGAGACCGCGCCCCGAGATCATCGGGACATAGCCGCCGCAGGCCGCGACCATCGGCCCCAGCATCAGCGAGGTCACATCGCCTACGCCGCCGGTAGAGTGTTTATCGACGATCGGGCCATTGAGATTAAGACTCTTCCAGTCGAGAACGGTCCCTGAATCCCGCATCGCCATGGTCAGCGAAACGCGTTCCGGCATAGACATATCGTGGAAAAAAATGGTCATCGCCAGCGCGGCGATCTGCCCTTCTGAGATGGTGTTGTCGCGGATGCCGTTGATGAAAAAACGAATCTCTTCATCGCTCAGCTCATGACCATCACGTTTTTTACGAATAATTTCTTGTGCGAGAAACAAGATAACCTCCCGAGGAAAGAGTCAAAGACCAACCACAGGCCGGACAGCATCCGGCCTTGAGGTCAGGCAAATTACGTATTAGTAGCTGCTGGCGCTCTTACCATCGCCGTGACCCAGCGCTTTCAGCAGGCTTGCCAGCAGGCTGGAAGCGCCAAAGCGGTAGTGACGAGAGTCGGCCCAGTCGGCACCGAACAGTTCATCGGCAATAGCGAGGAACTTTTGCGCGTCTTCTGCGCTACGCACGCCGCCCGCCGGTTTGAAGCCGACGCTCTGCTGAACGCCCATATCGCGGATGACTTCCAGCATGATGCGCGCGCTTTCCGGGGTCGCATTGACCGGAACTTTACCGGTAGACGTTTTGATAAAATCGGCACCGGCTTTGATGGCGATTTCAGATGCTTTACGAATCAGCGCTTCTTCTTTCAGCTCACCGGTTTCGATAATCACTTTCAGCAGCACGTTTGCCGCCGCGCAGGCTTCTTTACAGGCTTTCACCAGGTCAAAACCCACCTGTTCGTTGCCGGCAATCAGCGCGCGGTAAGGGAATACGACGTCAACTTCGTCTGCGCCGTAAGCTATCGCCGCGCGGGTTTCCGCCAGCGCAATAGCTATATCATCGTTACCGTGCGGGAAATTGGTCACCGTCGCGATCCGGATATCCGGGGTACCCTGCTCGTTCAGCGTTTTACGCGCGATCGGGATAAAGCGCGGGTAGATGCATACTGCGGCAGTATTCCCTACCGGTGTTTTGGCCTGGTGGCACAGCGCGATCACTTTTTCATTGGTGTCGTCATCGTTCAGGGTGGTCAGGTCCATCAGTTTCAACGCGCGCAGGCTGCTTGCCGTTAAATCAGTCATTTCATACTCCGACGGCGTATTGCCGTATTAAAGTTGGTTCACCTTGCGAGTCTGTTACTATTGTAACATCCCCTCGCCGTTACACTTCGATATACATCACAGTTAATGAAAACTAATTACTAATTTGCATTACTGTGGAGTGATATGAATCACATAATAAATCCCTGTGCATGCCCCCCGAAGGCCAGACTCTCTTTAAGCATAATCAGGAATCTCAGCATCGAGGAAATGTTATTATTGTAACATACCCACGCGGTAAACCTCGACATCAGCGCGGACATTTTGTGCGAAAAAATGCCAGATGCATCATGAGTGATTGATAAACAGATAATTATTAAATGATAGGATTTTAACACGCAGAGGAGAGTTCCCCGCGGCGGCGGTGCCGCGGGGTAGGGTCGTGATTAACGACGGCGCTATAGCGCGAGGAAGACGCCCGCTATCGTGGCGCTCATCAGATTAGACAGCGTCCCCGCCGCCACGGCCCGCATGCCCAGTTGGGCAATTTCCTGGCGACGATTAGGCGCCATGCCGCCCAGTCCGCCAATCAGAATCGCAATGGATGACAGATTGGCAAAACCGCACAGGGCAAACGAGATGATGGCCTTGGTGTGGGTTGAAATCACCTGCAAACCGGCGGCTGCGACCTCGGCGTCGGCTTTCAGGTATTCACCGAAATTCATGTAGGCCACAAACTCGTTGATAATCAGCTTCTGGCCGATAAACGAGCCGGCAACGGTGGCCTCATTCCACGGAACGCCAATCACCCACGCCAGCGGTGAGAAGACCCAGCCGAGGATCATTTGTAGCGACAGGTCTGGATGGTTAAACCAGCCGCCCACGCCGGAGAGAATACCGTTAACCAGGGCAATCAGCGCGATAAACGCCAGCAGCATCGCCCCGACGTTAAGCGCCAGCTGCATCCCGGAAGCCGCGCCGGACGCGGCGGCATCCAGCACGTTCGCCGGCGCCTGCGGATCGGCGTCGTTTTTGTCCATCGCCGGGTTGTCCCGGGGCTGCTCGGTTTCGGGCACGATAATCTTCGCGAACAGCAGGCCGCCCGGCGCCGCCATAAACGAAGCGGCAATCAGGTATTCCAGCGGTACGCCCATCTGCGCGTAACCGGCCAGAACGGAGCCCGCAACCGAGGCCAGGCCCCCGCACATCACGGCGAAGAGCTCGGAACGGGTCATGGTGGCGATATATGGACGCACCACCAGCGGCGCTTCGGTCTGGCCAACGAAGATGTTCGCCGTGGCAGAGAGCGATTCCGTGCGCGAAGTTTTCAGTACCGCGCGCAGCGCCCCGCCGAGAATGCGGATAACAAACTGCATGATGCCGAGGTAATAAAGCACGGCGATCAGCGATGAGAAGAAGACGATGACCGGCAGGACGCGCAGGGCAAAAACAAACCCGCCGCCGCCGAAGACTTCAAACATCTTATCGGAAACCAGCCCGCCAAAGATAAAGCCGATCCCTTCATTGCCGTAAGCAATCACGTTGGCAACGCCGTTCGACATGGCCAGCAGCGCGGTGCGCCCGGCCGGCACGTAGAGAATTAACGCGCCGATCCCCACCTGGATAATCCAGGCGCCGAGGACGGTACGCAGGTTGATGGCTTTTCGATTACTGGAGAGGAGCACAGCGATGGCTAACAGCACCACCATGCCGATAAGTCCCATGATAATTTGCATACAGAGTCCCTGTGTATTGAGAGTTCAGCCTTAAAACCCCGCGATTATAACGGCATGAAACCATCATGCTCATTTCAGCTCACACATTTTAAGCAAAACAATGAGATAAAAAGGCAGGAATGAGACACAGGTCACTCAGCAAAGCGCTACGGAAGCGCAAAAAGCACATTTGTATTATCAATCAGGGTATTCGCTATCTCTTCCGCGGGCTCAGAGCGTAGCTCGCATAAGGTGGAGAAGACGCGAGCCACCCGTTCTGGCCTGTTCGGCTGCCCCTGGAAACCGTTCAACGGCATATCCGGCGCATCGGTCTCCAGCAGCAGCGCCGAAAGCGGCAGCTGCGCGATCACATCGCGGGTCTTACTGGCGCGCGGATAGGTAATGGTGCCGCCAACGCCAATCTTGTAGCCCAGCTGCACAAACCGCTCCGCCTGCTGAAGGCTACCGGCAAAACCGTGCACTACGCCGGTTCGCGGTAAAGCGTGCTTTTTCAGCAGCATCGCCAGCTTGTCGTGAGTGCGTCTGGAGTGGAGGATCGCCGGCAAATCGTAGCGTTTCGCCAGCCGCATCTGCGCCTCAAATACAGAAACCTGACGTGCAAACTGCGGATCTTCCCGATAGAGATCGAGACCGATCTCCCCAACCGCGACCAGCTTAGCGTCGCGTTTCGCCAGGCAGGCTTCAAGCCGTTCAAGACTCTCTGCGCTATGCCGTTCAATCGCTATCGGATGGAGGCCTAAGGCGGCGTAGAGCTCATCATATTTCTCCGCCAGCGCTAACACGCGGGCGAAGTTATCCGCTTCTGTCGCAGGTACCACGATCTGCGTCACGCCAGCCTCCGTCGCCCGGGCAATGCTGGCGCTTTCGTCGCCGGTGAAAGGGGGAAAATCGAAATGGCAGTGGGTATCAATAAATCGTAGGGTCACGCCAGGTCCTCATTTTCAAAGCTGGCATCATTGGCCTGCACCGCCGCGATGACCGGCGCCTGAGGGATCTCATTGGCCACCGGCGCTGGCGGAATAACGACCGTTTTCGGTACCGCAATACGCGGCGCATGGCGCAGCAGCGGCGGTCTGTCGGCCAGCAGTTTACCGACGGTAGCGAGAAAGTAGCGCCCGCACTGGCGTCCGGTCTTGTAGTCCTCCAGCAACGCCGGAAGACGGCTGCCTAACGCCATACTCTTCAACGGCTTCTGCGGATAAATTTCCAGAATTCTCAGCTTACCCGGCGGTTTTTCAATGAACTCTTGCGTGGAGCGATAGGTGGTTTCGTGATGCTGCACCAGATTAACAAACGGCTGCAGACTACTTTCGCCAAGCCAGCGCTCCATACGTTTAAACCACTGCGGCGTGTAGTACATCTGGGACGGAACGGTGCGGATCACCACGATGGTTTGCGCCCCTCGACGGGCCGCTTCCTGTACGGGGATCGCATCGCTGACGCCGCCGTCAAGATAGCTCACGCCATCCAGCAGCACGCCGCTGCGGTAAAAACCGGGAATGGCGCTGGAGGCGCGAATCAGGTCAAGCCAGGTCTGCTGAGTGGGGGAAAAGTAGTTTGGCGTGTAATCATCGCCGCGACAGGCGCACATCCAGAACTCTTTTCCCTGGGCAAAACAATCTTCAGCATAGGCCATCGCCAGCGGCATCTTTTTCGAGGTGGTGTCGACCAGCCAGTCAAGATCGATAAGATTCCCGCCGCGCACAAAACGCATCGGGTCGAAAAACTCGCGGGCGGTGGTGTAGCGGGTGATCACTTTGCGGGCATAGCCGGGCTGGTTGCACAGATAGGCCGAGAGATTTTGCGCCCCGGCAGAGGTACCGAACATCATGTCGAACGGGTTGAATCCCGCGCGCATAAATTCGTCCAGCACCCCGGCGGTAAAAATCCCTCTCTGCCCCCCGCCTTCGCACACCAGTGCGAGCCTGCCCGGCTGGAAGGGTTTAACAGATAACGGCGTAATGTTGCCCAACGTAACGGGAATTCGCTGCCCCACCCTGCTTTCCTGTCTGGCTTATTATAAAAACAAAGGTAACGCAATTTTTAACGCCCTGAAACTGAGAAAGCCAGTCACATTGACTGGCTTTATGTAAGACGGTATTTCACGCGTTAACGTCTAGGGACGCCGACGGCCGGTGAACAGGCTGACCAGGAACAGGATAATACCGACAACGAAGACAATTTTCGCAGCCCAGGCAGCGGTACCCGCCAGGCCACCAAAGCCCAGAGCGGCGGCAATTAACGCGATCACCAGAAAAATAATGCCCCATCTAAACATACGTCTCTCCTTACCATAGTTAATGACGGTCGATTTTCTGCGCACTCAGGCCGCGCATACACAACCCTGTGGTGCTACACATCCTGCGGAAAGACCGCAGAATAAATTTTTTTAGTGAATAGATTTATTTGACGCTAAGGTCATTCTTCACGCTTTTGACGCCGGAAACGGCTTTCGCAATACCTTCCGCCCGCTCCGACTGCTTACTGGACTCTACCGTACCGGATAAATGTACAACGCCATCGGTGGTCTCCACCTTCACGTTACGCGACGGAACGATATCGTCAGCCAGTAATTTCGCTTTGATCTCGCTGGTCACCGCCGTGTCGCCGGCATAGCCCTTCAGCGAAGCAGATTTTTCGTTCTGTACGCTAAGCTTGTCGTTAACGGAGGTCACGCCTTCAACCGCTTTCGCTACGCTAAGCGCCTGCTTATGCTGCTCTGAACTGTCAACCGTACCGCTTAACGTGACGACTTTGTTTTCAGTTTTCACAGAGATATCGGTGCTGCGAATATCTTTATGATCGATCAGCGCCGCTTTCACCCTGGCGGTGATGGTGCTGTCGTCCATAAAATTCCCGACTTTGTTCATCGAATTATCAACGGCTTGCCCGGCATTGCTTGCTGCAGATTTTGCGCTATCTGCGGTCGAGTTTTCCGCATACGCCGAAGCGCTGATTATTGCTGAGCCCAGGAAGAGGGCCAGGAGTGTCTTGCCGCTCTTAAGTTTTGTCATCGTTGTTCCTCGTTATATCTAAGCAGGTAAAGCAAAATAAGTAGTCTATTAAGCCAGGATTCCAAAAATTACTTATTAAATGTAGTAGATACGCGGAAGAGTGCGGCATGAACGGGTAAAAAAGCGCGCAAAACGGTAAGAATTAAGAACTTTCCAGAAAGGGCAATCCGAGGTGAAAATGGCGTGGAGCGCGGCGAAAACCGCGCTCCGGAGAGGATTAGTGCTCGCGGGTTTTACGGAACTGGACGTCAGGGTAACGTTCCTGCGTCAGGTTCAGGTTAACCATGGTCGGGGCGATATAAGTCAGGTTATCGCCGCCATCCAGCGCCAGCTGAATTTCGTTCTTACGCTTAAACTCTTCGAATTTCTTCGCGTCGCTGCATTCCACCCAGCGTGCGGTCGCGACGTTGACGGACTCGTAAATCGCCTCAACGTTGTACTCGCTCTTCAGGCGAGCAACAACCACATCAAACTGCAGCACGCCCACCGCGCCAACGATCAGATCGTTATTGGCGATCGGACGGAACACCTGCACCGCCCCCTCTTCAGAAAGCTGAACCAGCCCTTTCAGCAGCTGTTTCTGCTTGAGCGGATCTTTCAGGCGAATGCGGCGGAACAGTTCCGGGGCGAAGTTCGGGATACCGGTGAACTTCATCATTTCACCCTGGGTGAAGGTATCGCCAATCTGAATGGTGCCGTGGTTATGCAGACCCAGGATATCGCCCGGATACGCCTCTTCCACATGCGAACGGTCGCCGGCCATAAAGGTCAGCGCGTCGGAGATCACCACGTCCTTGCCGATACGCACCTGGCGCATCTTCATACCCTTCTCGTACTTACCGGAAACCACGCGCATAAAGGCCACGCGGTCGCGGTGTTTCGGGTCCATGTTGGCCTGAATTTTAAAGACGAAGCCGGTGAACTTCTCCTCCGCGGCCTCCACGGTGCGGGTGTCGGTTTTGCGCGGCATCGGCGCGGGCGCCCACTCCACTAAACCGTCCAGCATATGATCGACGCCAAAGTTACCCAGCGCGGTGCCGAAGAATACCGGCGTAATTTCGCCCGCCAGGAACAGCTCTTTATCGAATTCGTTAGACGCGCCCTGCACCAGCTCCAGCTCATCGCGCAGCTGCTGCGCCAGGTCTTCACCCACCGCGGCATCAAGCTCCGGGTTATCCAGCCCCTTCACGATGCGCACTTCCTGGATGGTGTGGCCTTTACCGGTCTGATACAGGTAGGTTTCATCTTTATAAAGATGGTAAACGCCCTTGAACAGTTTGCCGCAGCCAATCGGCCAGGTGATCGGCGCGCAGCCGATTTTCAGCTCGTTTTCCACTTCATCCAGCAGCTCCATCGGATCGCGGATGTCGCGGTCGAGTTTGTTCATGAACGTCAGGATCGGCGTATCGCGCAGACGGGTGACTTCCATCAGCTTACGGGTACGATCCTCGACGCCTTTCGCGGCATCGATAACCATCAGGCAGCAGTCCACCGCCGTCAGGGTACGGTAGGTATCCTCGGAGAAGTCTTCGTGGCCCGGGGTATCCAGCAGGTTAACCAGGCAGTCGTGATACGGGAACTGCATCACGGACGTGGTGATGGAGATACCGCGCTGCTTCTCCATCTCCATCCAGTCAGATTTCGCATGCTGGCTGGAGCCGCGACCTTTCACCGTTCCGGCGGTCTGAATAGCCTGTCCGAATAACAGTACCTTTTCAGTAATGGTCGTTTTACCGGCATCCGGGTGAGAAATAATGGCAAAAGTGCGGCGCTTGGCCACCTCCTGCAAATAAGGAGACAACGTCATAATTCAATCTTCTTAGTAAACGCGGCAACGCGCCGCGCATGTTGAATACGAAAAAATTGCGGCTATTTTACCCATCAATGGGGGGGAGGCAATCAGTGTTTACACAGGAGTTGCTCCAGTTCGCTTAAAGAGGTGACCGTCCAGTCCGCGCGGAGGTCCGCGGGCAGTTCGCGCTGATGGGGGTTGAACCAGCAGGTCGCCAGGCCGGCATTCACGCCGCCGCGAATATCCGATTCCGCCGTATCGCCAACCATCAGCACCCGCGAACGATCGGGATTGCCTGCCTGCGCCAGCGCATAGTCGAAAATACGCGCATCCGGCTTAGCCACCCCAACCTCTTCGGAAATAATGAGCAAATCAAAGTGATCGCGCAGTCCGGTACGTTCAAGACGCGTCTGCTGCAGTGAGGTAAAACCGTTGGTGATGATGCCCATTTTTACCTTCCCCTGCAGCGAATCAAGCAGCGATACCGCCCCCGGCAGCGGCGAGCAGATCTCCGCCATCGCGTTCATAAACGCGGCGTTCAGCTCGCCGGGAGGAACGTTCAGGCGTTCCGCCCAACCGTCAAAGCGCTGATGCTGCAGCTGAAGAGAGGTAATGGCGCCGTTTTGATAATCCACCCATAGCGGCTTATTCACGGCCTGGTAGTCCTGAAAATCCTCTGCGGAGAACGTCACGCTATAGTCGAGAAACATCCGCTGTAGGCCGCTAAATGAGTCAAACGTAAATAACGTTTCGTCGGCATCAAAGAAAATCCAGTCCCACTTCATCGTATCACCTTGTCTTACATACTGATTGGCAGTGCCATTATGATGGCGTCCTCACGTCCGTCGACCGTGGGGTAATAGTTGCGGCGAATCGTCGCCTCGTTAAAGCCTAAGCTTTCATAGAGCGCGATGGCGGCGACGTTAGACGCGCGCACCTCCAGCCACAGCGTGACGACGCCGCGTTTTTCAACTTCATCAATCACCCGTTCCAGCAGCGCCCTGCCCAGACCGCGACGCTGGAAAGCGGGGTCGACGGCAATATTGAACAGCGTCGCTTCGTCGAGCACGATTTGCGTAATGGCAAAGGCCGCCATCACGCCGTCCACGGACAGTTGAAGATTCAGATAGCGCTCGCCCTGATTACTGGCAAACGTCTGTTCGCTCCACGGAAAAGCGTGGGCGCGCGTTTCAATTTGCCAGGCGCGGGGCAAATCAGCCGGGTTGAGGGTAGAAATCGTGTTCATGTGCGCAAATCTGTTGCCAGAGCGCCATGCGAGCAGGCGTGCTGGTCTGAAGTTCATCGAAAGCGGGCGTGGAAAGCTGTGCGCCCGCCAGCAGCAGCGGCGCGTCGGTGCCCAGCCGCCAGCTATTACAGCGTGCGTCCTGAGGCAGCATCGCAACGCGTTCAGGCGTCAGCTGCATCACCTGCTCCGGCATCAGGGCCAGCGCGCGCAGAATATCGCTGATTAGCGGTTCGGTCAGCGATGGCGGTTCTTCCGCCACCATCACCAGACGAATATGCCCAGGAAGCGAGATAGCGATTTCACCCTGTAACGCCCCAGGACGACGTAACGACCACTGGGTGATGCCCAGCTGCTGTAATTGCCAGTCTCGTCGGGATGTCATAGCGAAACACTCCTGTTAATTAAGCGCGCAATATAGCAAATCCGTCGTATCTGCGCCAACAAACTACGCGGCGGTCGGAGCGCATCCCGCCGCCAACAAAGAGGCAGGCCGAAAGATAACGTGTATAATCGGCGCCAGTCTTAATGAAGGAGTGTTTCATGTCCGCTTTTACCCCGGCAAGTGAAGTCTTGCTGCGCCACAGTGATGATTTCGAGTCCGCCCGCGTTCTGTTTGCCGGTGACCTGCAGGATGACCTGCCCGCACGTCTGGACACGGCCGCCAGCCGCGCCCATACCCAGCAGTTCCACCACTGGCAGGTACTGAGCCGCCAGATGGGCGAAAATGCCCGCTATAGCCTGGTCGCAGAGGCCGGCGATGTCGCCGATTGCGATACGCTGATTTACTACTGGCCAAAGAACAAACCGGAAGCGCAGTTTCAGCTGATGAACCTGCTTTCGCTGCTGCCGACCGGTATTGATATTTTCGTGGTTGGCGAGAACCGCAGCGGCGTACGCAGCGCCGAGCAGATGCTGGCGGAATATGCGCCGCTGAGCAAAGTCGACAGCGCGCGCCGCTGTGGGCTGTATCACGGTCGTCTGGAAAAACAGCCCGCGTTCAATCCAGAACAGTACTGGGGCGAGTATTCGCTGGATAATCTGACGATTAAAACGCTGCCGGGCGTCTTCAGCCGCGATGGCCTGGATGTCGGTAGCCAGCTGCTGCTTTCCACGCTGACGCCGCATACCAAAGGTAAAGTGCTTGATGTCGGCTGCGGCGCCGGCGTGCTGGCAACCGTGCTGGCCAGCCACTCGCCTAAAGTCCGCCTCTCGTTGTGCGACGTCAGCGCCCCGGCAGTTGAAGCCAGTCGCGCCACGCTGGCCGCTAACGGCATCGAAGGGGAAGTGTTCGCCAGCAACGTGTTCTCTGAAGTGAACGGCCGCTTCGACATGATTATCTCCAACCCGCCTTTCCACGATGGTCTACAGACCAGCCTGGAGGCCGCGCAAACGCTGATTCGCGGCGCCGTTCGTCATTTGAACAGCGGCGGCGAGCTGCGCATCGTCGCTAACGCCTTCCTGCCCTATCCGAACGTGCTGGATGAGATCTTCGGCTTCCATGAAGTGATTGCCCAAACGGGCCGCTTTAAGGTCTACCGGACGGTGATGACCCGTCAGGCGAAGAAATAATCCTGCGTTTTTTCGGCGCCAGCAGACGCTGGTCGCCGATGTTTTTCCTCTCTGACCGTCCATTTTTGCAACAATCAATCCAACTGATACAATTAACTATTGACGAATAGCTGAAAACCACTAGAATGCGCCTCCGTGGTAACGATACTTTCATAGTGTCGATGGTATGCGAAGGTGGCGGAATTGGTAGACGCGCTAGCTTCAGGTGTTAGTGTCCTTACGGACGTGGGGGTTCAAGTCCCCCCCCTCGCACCATAATCCACGTTGATATTGCTCGCACTGGGCGAAGGTGGCGGAATTGGTAGACGCGCTAGCTTCAGGTGTTAGTGTTCTTACGGACGTGGGGGTTCAAGTCCCCCCCCTCGCACCAACGAGGCGATATCAAAAATTAAGAATACTGTGCGAAGGTGGCGGAATTGGTAGACGCGCTAGCTTCAGGTGTTAGTGTCCTTACGGACGTGGGGGTTCAAGTCCCCCCCCTCGCACCAATATTCTTACCCTTCCGTTTTATCCCATCAGCTTCAAATTGATTATTACCAGCATCATCCCACTGACCAGCGCCACGCATGATGGCAGCAGAACAAAGTGCCTTAGCTGACGGTGCCAAATCATCACCGCTGACATGAGCATTCCCAGCGTCACCAATCCGCGCCAGGCATCTACCGACAAATCGGCAAACCCGAGGACGGCAATCAGTACGCCAGGGATCAACACGCCCCATCCACTCCCTAAAGTTCGCTGCAACATGTTTTCGCCTCTCACAACGATAATGATAACCAATATCATATGGTAATTTTTATCATTTGTCATCCCGGGAAAATAGCGCGTCCTTATTCTTTACGTTTGTGGTAATGACATACATTCATGAAGGTGATAAATTAAGCGGCAAAAAATAATATATTAAATTATCTGATTATTTCGTAAAAACCTTATTTTGCGCACTGTTTTTTATTATTCACTTCAAACTAACATCACATTGAATTTTAACGATTAATAATGACAACTCCGACATGACTGCACAATCCTGGCGCTCCCATTACGAACAAAAATATCAGTATTCCTTACGGCTATTTTTACTGCTTAATTTAGTTTCATCCGTCTTATCCCTTGTCAGCCCGCTCTTTACCGTCATCACTTTTACATTACCCTGTTTTCTGATAGTTGCCTGCAGCACGGTCCTGCTGCTATGGCACTGTAAATTCTCTCAGCACAAAATAAATATTCCGGTTATTTCTCTGCTATTTGGCCTGCTTTGGGCGTGGCACGTTGCGCTAAAAGCAATGGTGATGGGGCCGCCGCATTTTAACTACCTGGTGATCGCCTTATTAAGCGTGTTATTTATTGGCACCATTGCTTTTTCCAGCAATATCATTGGCTTTACTTTGCACTCTTTACCCACATACCTTATCTGCCTGATTCTTGGCGGAGGAGAACAATGGCTGCGCATGTCCTGGTGCTTTCTGTTGCCTATTGCCGGTATCACCCTGCAAAGCCTTATTCAGAAACGCAGCGATGTATTCACGCAGGGGCTCATGGATAAGCTGCTGAAGGAACGCAATACCCTTAACGATCTCAGTATGTTGGATCCGCTTACCGGTTTGTATAATCGGCGGGGCTTACAAAACCGGCTGGACACCATTCTTTCTCTCGACGGCGCCGGGCATTACGTTCTGCTACTGGACATTGATCATTTCAAAGCCTACAACGACCACTACGGGCATATGATGGGCGACCAGGCTTTGATTCAGGTCTCCGCCGCCATTCGTAACGCCGTGCGCTCGCGCGACATCGTTGCCCGCTTTGGCGGCGAGGAGTTTATGGTGCTGTTGACCAGCAGCTGTGCGGAAAACGCCCTTCAGGCCGCAGAGCGCATCCGCCAGCGGGTCTACGATCTAAAAATCCCGCATATGTTTAATGAAAGCGTCGCGACCAACGTGACCATCAGTATCGGCATGACGCCGCTGATGGATGCGGATATCGACAGCGCGCTGAAACGGGCGGACAACGCGCTCTACGAAGCCAAAAATATGGGACGTAACATTATTCTCACCAGCTAGGCCTTTACCGCGCGGCAGGCGTCGCCGCGCGGACAAATCTCTTGCCAAGCCGGTGCCGCGGCATTAGTATCAGAAATCATTATCATTTAGATTTGTATCTGGCACCGATGGCTTACCGTTCACTTGCATTCAACAATGAGATCATCTGGCGGGCTCCGCTCCCTTCGGCTGAGCGTGAACTGGCGAACGCAATACGGGACAAGATTACCGCGTTACGTCCGCATCTGCTGGATTTTATCCGTCTGAATGAAGAAGCCCCTCACCATGCCCTCACCCTGGCTGAGTGGTCGCAGCCCGCGACGCTGAGTTCGTTAATCGCGACGTATTCTGACCATATTTATCGCAACCAGCCCGGGCAAGCCCGTGAGCAAAAACCGCTGCTATCCCTCTGGGCACAATGGTACATCGGTTTACTGGTGCCCCCTTTAATGCTGGCGCTGTTGAGTGAAGAACGCGCCGTTAGCCTGGCGCCGGAGCATTTTCGCGTTGAGTTTCATGAAACAGGCCGTGCCGCCTGTTTCTGGATTGATATCCATTCAGCAGGTACTTCCTCGGCAGAATCCGCGCAGTCCCGGATGGAAAAGCTGGTCACCACCGCTTTGCAACCCGTGGTGCAGGCGCTTGAAGCCACTGGCGATATCAATGGCAAACTTATCTGGAGCAATACGGGTTATTTGATTAACTGGTATCTCGGGGAAATGAGAACCCTGGTCGGAGATGAAAAAGTGGCCGCGCTGCGTCAGCTCTTCTTCTTCAACAAACAGCTATCAGGCGGTGAGGATAACCCGCTGTGGCGTACGGTGGTTTTACGTGAAGGGCAGCTCGTGCGCCGCACCTGCTGCCAGCGCTATCGCCTGCCGGACGTACAGCAGTGCGGGGACTGTACGCTGAAATAATCGATGGTGAAAACAAACGGGCGGCTATTCAGCCGCCCGTTTGTTTTTATGCCGTTTGCTGACTCTCTTCCGCCATGCGCTGCGCCTCTTCGGCCTCCTGCGCGAGCAGCTGTTTCTCGTACACCTTGAAGAACGGGAAGTAGATAATCGCCGAAACGCAGGCCAGGACGACCACCAGAATCGCCGCCCGGAAATCCCACCCCAGCGCCCACGCGCCGCCAATCGGCGCCGGAGCAGTCCACGGAACAACCGAAATCACCCGGCCGATAAGATCCAGCTTCATTGCCGCCCAGGCCAGTACGGCGTTAACCATCGGCGCCAGCAGGAAGGGAATAAAGAACACCGGGTTCATCACGATAGGGGTGCCAAAAATAACCGGCTCGTTAATGTTAAACAGGCTTGGCACCACGCTCAGACGGCCAATCGAACGCAGATGCGCGGAGCGGCTGCGCAGATAGCAGAATACCAGCCCCATCGTCGCCCCTGAACCGCCAATCACAATAAAGAATGTCCAGAACGCTTCCATAAAGATATGCGGCAGCGGAGCCCCCTGAGCCAGGGCCTGCTGGTTCATGCCGAGGTTAGTGAGCCAGAACATTTGCAGCATGCCGGAAACAATGGCCGCACCGTGGATCCCCGCAAACCACAGCAGGTGGCCCACCAGAACCGCCAACAAAATTGCGGGTAAGGAGTCCGCTGCGGAAACCAGCGGCTTAAAGATAGCCATAATCGCCTGAGGGATCAGCATATCGAAATGATGCTGAATAAGCAGGCTCAGGGGATAGAGCGTCAGGACGACAACCAGTACCGGGATCAACAGATCAAACGAGTTTTTGATCATCGGCGGCACCTGATCCGGCAGGCGAATACCGATATTATGCGCCTTCAGGAAGCGCATCATTTCAACGCAGTAGACCGCCACCAGAATCGCCGTAAATATGCCCGTTCCTCCCAGGCTATCTACCGGCAGGTTGCCGTTCGTTTTTGGCGCCGCCACCAGCAGGAAGGCCATGATCGACAGCATGGCGCACATAAAGGGGTCGAGCTGATTGGTTTTTTCGTAATGCTTGCCGAGGTTATAGGCGATCGCGGCGCAAATGTAGATCGACATAATGCCCATCGTCATATCGAACGGCGTCAGAATTCGCCCTTCAAACTCTTTTGCCAGATCCAGCCAGGCGCGGGCAAATCCCCATGTGGTATCCGGTGAAAACGGCGGATACGCAAATACCAGCAGAAAAGAGCCGACAATCATAAACGGCATGGCGGAGATAAAACCGTCGCGGATTGCCATAACGTGGCGCTGAGACGAGATGCGTCCGGCGACAGGGCTGATGTAATTTTCTACGAAGCGAAATATCAGATTAAATGCAGCATGGTTAGCAGACATAGCAGCCCTCCTGACAGGCTAGATGAACAGGCCCAACAACGATTATCTTGCCGTTATGATGAACCCGCTTCGGCGAGAGGGTTACCCAATCGGATAGCCTGCTGGCCCGACTGCTCAACCAGGTTCGATTCATCTTCGGCTCTTTGTTATAGGTGACGCAGGGAAGTTACCTTGTCAGTATTCCTGTCTCTGTGAATAACCGCAACCGGTTACAGTAACCGGTTGCGGTGAATGTGAAGGAGATCCAGAAATTAAAAAGAATCTTGATTCTCTACCATGGATATTTACACTTTGCGAAGCTTGTGACAGATTTTTAACAAGCCTTAATCAGGAGATTCCAATGAGTCTGCAGTCCGTGCGGCAGTTTTTTACTGACCACGCCCCCGATATCGAAATCATCGAACTTACTCAGAGCACGGCCACGGTAGCGTTAGCCGCAGCGGCGCATAACGTTGAACCCGGGCAAATCGCCAAGACCCTGTCTTTAAAAATAAAAGAAAGGGTTGTTCTCGTTGTCGCGAAAGGCGATGCGCGCCTGGATAATAAAAAGCTAAAGGAAGCCTTTGGCGCTAAAGCCCGTATGCTAAGCAGCGATGAGGTCATTACGCTAACGGGACACCCCATTGGCGGCGTCTGCCCATTTGGCCTGGAAGTTCCGCTGGCTGTGTACTGCGATATCTCACTGAGGCAGTACCCGGAAGTGCTGCCAGCAGCAGGTTCAATATATAGCGCCGTTCGTATTTCACCTGAACGGTTGGCGCAGCTGACTGATGCTAAGTGGATTGACGTGTGTCTTTAACAGACCGCTGAGGTTACTGAGCAAGGCGCATCACCGTGGCATCATCATTATTCGCCGACAGGCGCATGAGTATGTCTGCCGCGCTCAGTAGTCCCATATCAGAACTGACGCCGAGCTTGGTCATGGCGTTAAACTTATGGGCCCGAATCGTTTTGATATTGCGTTCCAGCTGCGTCGCTATTTCCGGCAACGAGTAGCCATAAGACATATATCGCAGGATGGTATGTTCCGTTGGGCTCAAAAGTTGGCTATAGATACTCTGCTTTTGGCTTAACGAGCTCTCATTCGCCGGATAGCTACGATCGAGAAGCTGAAGCAAGCACTCCTGCAGCTGTAGCCGACAGGCCGATTTATTCAAAATACCGTGTAAGCGAGAAGGCGTCAGATGGCTGACCAAACGCATTTCCGCTTCATCATTAGCTAAGATAATTCTTTGCGTGTCGGGACAATAACGCGCGATCTCATGGAGAAAGAGCAAGCTTTCAAGTCGGGATCTGCGGTTACCTGAAAGTGAAAAAATAATCGCAGAAAAATCTCTCGCCTGAAACTCCCGTTTTAATGCCATCGTATCTTTAAAGAACTGAATACGATAATTCTTACCACTTTCATTAATTAATATGTGGCGAAGCGCCACTTCTGTCATCGCACATTTCTCTACGATAGCGACATATCTTGTTGTGAGGTCTTTTTCCATTCTGTTTGATCTCCATAGGCTGAATAAATATTCAGCTCCTTCATTCCCTGTGCACTATTAATCCAGGCATACATCTCTGCATTACTACGCAAAGATAAGCGGCGCATAGCACTATTTTTCTGCGCACTTATGGTTTTATTGCTCTTCTTCAATAAAGCAGCAATTTGATTAATTCCCCATCCTTTTGCAAGAAGCCTCAACACCTTACGCTCAGAAAGAGTCAGAATAACCAGCTTTTGCGGTTCTTCATCGATGCGTTCTACCTCAGGAGAGAACAACGTCTGGCTAATTCGTTCAGCGGCAAGTCCACCCGCGCGCACAACCTCAATGAGACGTTTTACCGGCTCGCTGTCCGAAATTAATGTACTTTCAGGACGCATTAATAATTGAACAGCTAACGGAAAACAGGCGTTGCCTACCATAAAGACCCAGTGTATATCCCTGTATTGAGTCATTAAAGAGTAGTAATGTTCGCAAATATTTCTTGGATGCTCTATTTCACCGGACAAGTCAGCAATGACTAACACTGCACGACGCAGCTGCAGCAGGGTTAGCTCATCCTGAGAACGACAAAAACTCAATTCATAATCAGGGAGATGCTCCCCAACGATGGCTTTTAAGCCGGACTGCATAACCGGTATTCTGCTGATAATAATGCCGAACTTACCTTGTCCTGGTAACATAAACCCTCCGCTTCCTGTCGAAGACTCACCGCCGGCGGAAAAACAATTGGATGCATAATTTAATAGTCATCGTAATTATTTTGCCCAAATGAATCTTTATCATCCCTGGCGGGTGCGCGATATCGCACCCTAAAGCCAACTTAATAATGAGGAGTAACATATTGCTGTTATCCATACCAATGATTAACATTAACACAGGTAGTTGTCATCAATAAATTAGAAATGGTTAACATCGTCGTTAGATACGCTAACTTAAGATATATTAAATAAAGATTTATTTATTTTATTTTTTTCCTAAATACTTTTGGTGATTCACCGCTATAGCGGCGAAAGAAGCGAGAAAAATAGGCCGCATCAGTAAACCCTAAGTAATCAGAAAGTTGAGCGATAGTCATGCTGGTGTACTGCAGGTTGCGACGCGCCTCAAGCATCAACCTTTGATGTAAAACTCCCAGTGCGCTGCAGCCATAAAATTCATGACACAAATAATTCAAATGAGTCGCAGACACCCCCACCTCCCTGGCATACCCGGCTAATGGCATATGTTCACGATAGTGGCTTTCGATAAGGCGCGAGAAATGACGCATGACGCTCCGCTTACGTTCCGCTTTGTCCTCCGTTATGAGCTGCGGTTGATATTGCCGATTCAGCCAGACCAACAGCGCTCCCAGCAGTGAATGAAGCATCATTTCGCGCGCATCGTAATCTTCGCGGTACTCCTCTTGCAAAGCGGTAAACAGCGCCCGGATATGGCCCCGGGAGCTCTTCACCGGCACGCAACGCGGGTGGCCGAGCACATCCAGCTGACTGCCAAACTGATTTTCAAGGCTTCCGAGCAGCGGCAGCGCCAGCGACAAAACGTAGCCCTCCGTACCCGGCGAAAAGCGAAATCCATGAATACATAGCGCCGGAACCACCTGAATACAGGACTCCGTCATCACGGTCGTCGCGCCTTCGATTTCAATCTCCGCCCGCCCTTTATGCAGATACAGTAGCTGCACCAGCTCTGCGTGCTGATGCACGCGGATATGCCATTCATAAAGATGGCTGCGCTGGAGTATGGACTCACAGTGCAGAAGATCGGGCGTTGGCCAGCCCTGATCTTCGCCATACAGTTTGAAAACGGGAATGGTACTCGCTGCCTGCATCACGACTCCAGAGCCTTTTCTATTACGCCACGCGTTCCATCGGCAGACCCACATAGTTTTCAGCGATAGTGGTTAACCCGGCGCGTGATTCAAGATAGTAGCGACGATCCGCCGCCTGCATTTTTCTGTCGAACTCGCTTTGTTGCGGAAAATCATGCAGCAGACGCGTCATAAACCAGCTGAATCGCTCACCTTTCCACACCCGATCCAGCGCCAAACGCGAGTAGCTTGCTAAGAGGTCAATACGGCCATGGTGATAATACTCACGCAGGATCCGCCAAAGATAGTTCACATCGGACGCCGCGAGATTCAGCCCCTTCGCCCCGGTAGGCGGTACGATATGCGCCGCATCTCCCAGCAGAAATAGCCTCCCGTACTGCATCGGCTCCACTACATAGCTGCGCAGCGGCGCGATACTCTTCTCAAGTGAGTGACCGGTTACTAACTTATTGGTCAGCTCATCAGGGAGACGCCGCTTGAGCTCAGTCCAGAAGCGTTCATCAGACCACTCCTCCACCTTTTCGCTAAGCGGTACCTGCAGATAATAGCGGCTTCGAGTTAGTGAGCGCTGACTACAGAGCACAAACCCCCGCTCGTGGTGGGCGTAAATCAGCTCCGGGTTCACCGGTGGCGTATCGGCCAGCAGCCCGAGCCAGCCAAACGGCCAGACGCTCTCGTACTCTTTCAGCACCCCTGCCGGGATGCTCTGACGGGACACGCCGTGAAAGCCGTCGCAGCCGGCAATAAAGTCGCACTCAAGGCGGCAGTTTTCGCCATTGCTGATAAAAGAGACCGACGGTCGATCGCTTTTTGCCTCATTAATGGTGACATCGCTGACGCCATAAATCGTCGCTGCCCCGCATGCCTCCCGCGCCGCCATCAAATCCCGCGTCACTTCGGTCTGGCCATACACCATCACGCTTTTGCCTGCCGTCAGTTCCGTCAGCGGAACCGGTACGCGCTTGCCCTCAAACAAAAATTCGACGCCGTGATGGATCAGCCCTTCCGCATCCATTCGCCGGGCCGCCCCGGCTTCGCGCAGCAGTTCTACCGTTCCGCTTTCCAGAATTCCCGCGCGGATCCTCCCCAGCACATACTCAGGCGTCTGTCGCTCAAGGATGACGGTCTGAATCCCGGCGTGATGTAATAACTGCCCCAGCAGGAGTCCCGACGGACCCGCTCCGATAATCGCCACCTGTGTTTTCATCGCATCGCCTCAGCATGGTTAATTATTTGTTTGTTTTTTGTTTATTAAAAGTTTGAATTTGCATTTTTGATAACTCTGATGGGAAAAAGAAGGGAGAAACGGGTGCAAAAATTGGACTTTTCACCAATCTTGCAGAAGTGTGGCAGAGTTCAAATTTCAGGGTTCCCGTAGAGCGGGTGGTTTTTTACACATTGTTTGATCCTGACCGCTCAGCTAAAACAAGACTTCAGGTAAAAGTATCGCCAGACACTACGGCAACGGGCATCACGGACAGCAGGTATTTATGCAAGCAGATCGGGCAACTCAGCGCGCTATCACGCGATTGTGTATTCAATGTGGTCTTTTCTTATTACAACACGGCGCGGAAAGCGCGCTGGTTGAGGAGCTCTCAACCCGTCTGGGTCTGGCCTTAGGGATGGATAGCGTGGAAAGCGCCATCTCTTCGAATGCGATTGTTCTCACCACCATTAAGGACGGGGAGTGTCTGACCTCAACGCGAAAAAATACCGATCGCGGCATCAATATGCACGTCGTCACGGAGGTTCAGCATATTGTGATTATGGCAGAGCATAAGCTGCTGGATTATAAGGATGTCGAAAAGCGATTCGCGCAAATCAAGCCGCTGCGCTATCCGCGCTGGCTGCTGGTTTTCATGGTCGGCCTCTCCTGCGCCTGCTTTTGCAAACTTAACAACGGCGGCTGGGACGGTGCGCTGGTCACCTTCTGCGCCAGTACGGTAGCCATGTATATTCGCCAGGTACTCACCCATCGTTCAATGCATCCGCAAATCAACTTTTGCCTCACCGCCTTCGTCGCAACGACTATCTCCGGGCTGATGCTGCGCCTGCCGGCTTTCGCCAGCACGCCGACGATCGCGATGGCCGCCAGCGTGCTGCTGCTGGTACCCGGTTTTCCGCTGATCAACGCCGTTGCCGACATGTTTAAGGGGCATATCAACACCGGTCTGGCGCGCTGGGCCATTGCCAGCCTGCTGACGCTCGCCACCTGTATCGGCGTGGTGATGGCGATGACGATGTGGGGGCTACGCGGATGGGCATAATTTTCTATCTCTACGAACTGGCGCTGGATATGATGCTGGCAGCCATTCCCGCCGTCGGGTTCGCCATGGTGTTCAACGTCCCGCAGCGGGCGCTGCGCTGGTGCGCGCTGCTGGGCGCTATCGGCCACGGCTCGCGCATGGTCATGATGACGGCGGGTTTTAATATTGAGTGGGCGACGTTTATGGCGGCACTGCTGGTTGGCAGCATCGGTATCCAGTGGTCCCGCTGGTATCTGGCGCACCCGAAGATTTTTACCGTAGCGGCGGTGATCCCGATGTTCCCCGGCATCTCCGCCTATACCGCGATGATTTCAGCGGTGAAAATCAGCCATTTCGGCTACTCGGAAGAGATGATGATTATGCTGCTGAGCAACTTCCTTAAGGCTTCATCGATCGTTGGCGCATTATCCATTGGCTTGTCTATCCCCGGGCTTTGGCTGTATCGCAAGCGTCCGCGCGTCTAGCTAATCGCGCCGCCGGGTCGCCCGCGGCGCTCCTTCCTGAGCGACCTCTATGCTACTATGTGTGCAGCTACCCCTCTCTTTTTAGTTGTTCAGAGTTGAGATTGATTTATGTCTTCACGAATATTAACTACCGATTTTAGCGGTCTGGATGACTTCATGCAGGATCACGCAGCGGTACTGGCAAAATCGGCCAGCGGCGCCGTCGCCGTATTTGCCAACAACGCCCCCGCATTCTATGCGCTGACGCCGGAGCGTCTGGCGCAGCTGCTGGAGCTGGAAGCAAAACTCGCGCGTCCTAACAGCGATATTGCGCTGGACGCGCAGTTTTTTGACGAGCCGACGGCGACCCCCGTTGCGGTTCCGATGGGGAAATTTCCGATGTACGCCGACTGGCAGCCGGATGCGGATTTTCAGCGCCTGGCCGCGCTGTGGGGCATCGCCCTGAGCCAGCCCGTTACGCCGGAAGAGTTGGCGGCATTTGTCGCTTACTGGCAGGCTGAAGGTAAAGTCTTTCATCATGTCCAGTGGCAGCAGAAGCTGGCACGCAGCGTACAGATTGGCCGGGCCAGCAACGGCGGCCAGCCGCGCCGGGACGTCAACGCGATTAGCGAACCTGATAATCACATTCCACGAGGATTCCGAGGATGAGCATGAAAAATGTCGGCGATTTAATGAAGCGCCTGCAAAAGATGATGCCAGCCCATGTCGAACCCGCGTTTAAGACAGGTGAGGAGCTGCTGGCATGGCAAAAAGAACAGGGCAAGCTGCGTTCTGAGGCGCTGGAACGCGAAAACCGGGCCATGAAAATGCAGCGAACCTTTAACCGCTCCGGCATCCGCCCGCTGCATCAGAACTGCTCGCTGGATAACTACCGGGTGGAGTGTGAAGGCCAGATGATTGCGCTGTCCCGAGCGCGCCAGTACGTCGAGGAGTTCGACGGCAATATTGCCAGCTTTATCTTCTCCGGCAAACCGGGTACCGGAAAAAACCATCTCGCCGCCGCTATCTGCAACGAACTGCTGCTTCGGGGTAAGTCGGTGTTGATTATCACCGTCGCCGATATCATGTCAGCGATGAAAGATACCTTTGGCAACCGGGAAACCAGCGAAGAGCAGCTGCTCACCGACCTGAGCAAAGTGGACCTGCTGGTGATTGACGAAATCGGCATGCAAACGGAATCACGCTACGAAAAGGTGATTATTAACCAGATCGTCGATCGCCGCTCTTCGTCAAAGCGCCCTACCGGTATGCTAACCAACAGCACCATGGACGAGATGAACAAGCTGCTCGGCGAGCGCGTGATGGACCGGATGCGGCTGGGCAATAGCCTGTGGGTTAACTTCAACTGGGACAGCTACCGCGATCGCGTAACCGGAAAAGAGTATTAAGATATTTCTGAACCCCGCCGGCGTTATAATCAGGGGATTATTCAGTCACGGCGAAGAGTACGTCTATGAAATCTGCAAAAACGTTGTTCCGCACGGCAATGGTGGCCGGCGCTTTATTGACCTTTGGCGCGCACGCCACCTCCTGGCAGGATTCGCTCTCCAGCGCCGCTAACCAGCTCAGCAGTCAGAGCGGAAGCCAGCAAAGCGGCGGTATGTCCCTCTCTTCGCTGACCGGTTTGCTCAACGGCGGCAGCCAGTCGTTGACTTCCAGCAGCATGAATAATGCCGCCGGGATTATGTCTTACTGCGCGAAACAGAAGCTGGCTTCGGTTACCAATACCGAAAACGTTAAAAATCAGGTTCTGGATAAGCTGGGTCTCAGCACGCCGGAAAAACAAAAAGAGGACACCAACTATCTTGAGGGCCTTCAGGGCTTGCTGACCAGTAAAGACGGCCAGCAGCTGAATCTGAACACCCTTGGCAGCAGCCCGCTGGCGGAAAAAGTGAAAACCAAAGCCTGCGATCTGGTCTTAAAACAGGGCGTGAGCTTCCTCTCCTGATTTTATCCTCTTAATGCCGCGTTTGGCGCGTTACCCTGGCCTGCGCGGCGGCAACGTCTGTTTTTTAACATCTTTCCCCCAAATCCCCTGGCTGACTGGATGTGAGGCAGTTCAAAAACGGCGATTTCTAAACCAATTCTGAACCACAGCACAAATTCATGACGATACAATTGCGGCAATATTGCGCTGCAATTACAGTGTAGCGTGAAAAAAGATCTATCTGGCCAGCCGACAGCTGGCGTGAATGAGGATGAGCTGTGTCAGAGTTGTTATCCATCGCCCTGTTTCTTGCTTCGGTGATGATTTACGCATTAAAAGCCGGTCGTAATACCTGGTGGTTCGCCGCCACCCTCACGGTGCTGGGCCTGTTCGTTGTTCTGAATATTACCCTCTACGCCAGCAATTACTTCACCGGCGACGGTATCAATGACGCGGTACTTTATACGTTGACCAACAGCCTGACGGGCGCCGGCGTGGGCAAATATATTCTGCCGGGCGTGGGGCTGGTCGTCGCGCTGGTCGCGGTATTTGGCGCACTCGGCTGGGTGCTCCGCCGTCGCCGGCATCATCCTCATCACTTTGGTTACAGCCTGGTGGCGCTGGTTCTGGCGCTGGCGTCAGTGGATGCCAGCCCCGCCTTCCGCCAGATTAGCGAGTTGGTTAAATCCCAGTCCCGCGATGGCGATCCTGACTTTGCGGCTTACTACAAAGAGCCGTCAAAAAGCATCGCCAACCCGAAACTGAACCTGGTGTACATTTACGGCGAAAGCCTTGAGCGCACTTATTTTGATAACGATGCGTTCCCGAACCTGACCCCAGAGCTCGGCAAACTGAAAAGCGAGGGGCTGGACTTCAGCAACACCGCCCAGCTCCCCGGTACCGACTACACGATTGCCGGAATGGTCGCCTCCCAGTGCGGGATCCCGCTGTTTGCGCCGTTTGAAGGCAACGCCTCGGCCTCGGTTTCCAGCTTTTTCCCGCAGAATATCTGCCTTGGAGATATCCTGAAAAACTCGGGTTACGAGAACTACTTTGTGCAGGGCGCTAATCTGCGCTTCGCCGGAAAAGACGTTTTCCTTAAATCTCACGGCTTCGATCATCTGTACGGCGCGGAAGAGCTAAAAACCACCGTCGCCGATCCGACCTATCGTAACGACTGGGGGTTCTACGATGATACGGTTCTTGATGAAACCTGGAAAAAATTCGAAGCGCTTTCGCAGTCAGGAAAGCGCTTTTCGCTGTTTGCGCTGACGGTCGATACCCATCATCCGGATGGCTTTATCTCCCGCACCTGCCAGCGTAAAAGCTACGATATGGACGGTAAAAAGAATCTTTCGTTCAGCGCCGTCTCCTGTAGTCAGGAGCATATCGCGGCGTTAATCGAGAAGATTAAAGCTTCGCCGTGGTTCAAAAATACGGTCATCGTGGTGTCATCCGATCACCTGGCAATGAAAAACAGCGCCTGGGACTATCTGAATAAGCAGGATCGCAGCAACCTGTTTTTCGTTCTGCGCGGCGATGAGCCCCAGCAGGATACGCTGGCCATCAAGCGTAATACCATGGATAACGGCGCGACGGTGCTCGATATCCTCGGCGGCGATAACTTTATTGGCCTTGGCCGCAGCAGCCTTTCCGGCGAGTCGCTCTCCGCCGTGTTCCTCAATATGAAAGAGAAGGTGCTGGCGTGGAAGCCGGATATCATCCGCCTGTGGAATTTCCCCAAAGAGATGAAGAATTTCACCGTGGATTCACAGAAGAATATGATCTCCTTCTCCGGCAGCCATTTCCGCCTGCCGCTGCTGCTGCGTATCTCCGATAAGCGCGTTGAGCCGCTGCCGGAAAGCGAATACTCCGCGCCGCTGCGTTTCCAACTGGCCGATTTCGCGCCGCGCGATAACTTCGTCTGGGTCGACCGCTGCTACAAGATGGGTCAGCTGTGGTCGCCGGAAGTGGCGCTCTCCACCGACTGGTGCGTCTCGCAGGGCCAGCTGGGGGGCGAACAGAAAGTCCAGCGCGTCGACAAAGCCCAGTGGCAAGGTAAAACCGCGTTCAAAGATACCCTTATCGACATGGAGCGTTATAAAGGCAACGTCGATACGCTGAAGATCGTCGATAACGATATTCGCTATAAAGCCGACAGCTTCCTGTTTAACGTCGCCGGCGCGCCGGAAGAGGTGAAGCAGTTCAGCGGCATCTCCCGACCGGAAACCTGGGGGCGCTGGTCTAATGCCCAGCTCGGCAGTGAAGTGAAAATTGAATATAAAGAGCCGCTGCCGGAGAAATTCGATCTGGTGATTACCGCCAAAGCCTACGGGCCGAATGCCAATAAGCCGATTCCGGTACGGGTGGGCAACAGCGAACAAACGCTAACGCTGGCCAATGATGTCACCACCACTACCCTGCATTTCGATAATCCGTCGCGCAGCAGTACGTTGACGATTGCGCCGCCGGACCCGCAGTCCACGAACGAGGGCAATATTCTCGGCCACTCTCCCCGTCAGCTGGGCATCGGCATGGTTGAAATCAAAGTGGTGAAAAGCGAAGGATAAGCCATCGTGCCCGGCGGCTTTTTGCGCCGGGCCGTGGTGACGGTGGGTGGAAATTAGCCATGCAGCGGCTTTAGCTCATCCGCCGACAGTCCGGTAATCCGCTGTACCGTCTCGGTATCTAAACCGTTCTGCAGCATACTGCCGGCAATGCGCAGCGCTTCCCGCCGGCTCCCTTCCTGCAGGCCTTCCTGTATCCCTTCCTGCCTCCCCTCCTGGCGACCTTCTTGCCTGCCCTCTTGCCGACCTTCCTGCTTGAGCTTTTGAGCGATAGACATCAACCTCTCCTCATAGTGTGGCAGACGGCGGGCCAATCGGCGGAGAAACACGCTCGGATCGTCGCTGTTGCCGTACTGCAGCATATAATGAAACAGCACTCTTAACTGCCTGCGGTTAGTGTATCCCAGCATCACAAGGGTCGCCAACGACTCCGTAATTCCGCTGAGATCGCGCTGACGAATATGCTTTTGCATCAGCTCCAGCAGAGCGACCCGCCGGTGCTGAACGATTTCATCGTCCGGCATCACCGTTACGTCAACCAGCGGAAACGGGCAGGCGTACAGCGTCCTCGCCATCTGCGGGTCGGCAAATTCGTCCAGCCAGTTCAGGGAAAAGGGATAAGGACTGGTCGCGCCGTGATAAAAAAGCATCGGCACCACCAGCGGCAGCGTTTTGTGCCCGGCGTCGAGGTGCCGCTGCATCGCGGCAATCGCATAGCGCATCAGGCGAAAAGCCATATGGTTATCCGGCGAACTCTGGTGCTCTATCACCACATACACATATCCCAGGCCGCAGGGGGTTTGTACCGACCACAGTACGTCCGAGTACCAGGCGCGCAGATCTTCATCAATAAAGCTCGCCGGCTCCAGCCGTAGGGTAGAAAAATCACACCGCTGGCGGATCGCTTCCGGCAGGTGCAGCGTGAGAAAATCATTCGCCGTCTCCGGGTGGCGAAGAAATCGCTTAAAGACCGCATCATGCGGCGTTGAGGTCATCCGTTTTTTCATGGCCGTCCGTTTGCCTGAACGAGAAGGAAAGCCGGACTCTACCATCGGTTTTTACTTCGTTGGTTTTGGCGATGATTTTATGGGAAGCGCCTCGGAGAATCGCGCAGCGGCCAGCCCGGCTGGCCGCCATCAGCAAAGCTTAGTAATCAAACTGACGGTAATAACGGCGGATATTAAGGTCATGCCCGGTATGGTGTTCAAAATGGGCCGCCAGCCTGTCCACCAGCAGGGTGGAAACCACACACGGCGCCATAATCCAGCGGAAAGCCTCATCAATGCCGTTCAGCGGATAGTCGCGCGGGTCAATCACCACCAGATGGTCGGTGATCTTCTCAGCGAAGCGTTCGACGCGCTCATCCAGCGCCCGGCATTTACCCTCGCCTTTGACCAGGAACAGCGGGACCTCTTTTTCCAGCAGCTCCAGGGTGCCGTGGAAAAACTCGGCTGAACTCACCGACTTGGTCCGCTTCCACTGCATCTCTTCGAGAATACACATTGAGAACAGATAGACCTCACCCCACATTTCCGCCCCGCCGATCCACATCATATAGTCGCAGCCGTGATACTGAGCGGCGATTTTATCCGCCTGCGGATCGAACTGGCGTTTGGCCTGCAGAAGATTTTCCGGCAGCAACTCCAGCTGGCGTGCAAAACGATCGTAATTCGCGAAATCACCGTGACGATAAATGACGCGGAAGAATAACCAGTAGAGCAGCATATATTCATATTCCACGCCGTTCTTGTGGCACATCGGAATATGCCAGCTCGCCGCCTCGGCTAATGGCGAATCGGCATTACGGGTAATGGCCACCACGCGAATCCCCTGCGCTTTGCACCATTCGGCAATGGCTACCGACTCTTTGGTATCGCCGGACTTGGATAACGTCACCACCACCGCATCTTTATTTAATTTTTTATGTCCGCGATGAATTAATTCCGCCGCCTGCTCAAGGTAAACCGGCACGCTGGTTAATTCTTTTGCAAACTCATTTATTGCCATCATCGGCGCCAAAGAACCGCCCACCGAGGCGAAAAATAAGGCGCTACAGCCGCTCTGATAAATATCATCGGCAACGGTTTCCGCCTGTTTGCGCGCAGCGATGATCTCGCGAGCACTGGTCAGGTACTCGTCCTGATTAAAACCCAACATAGTTTTCTCCTGAATAATCAGATTTTACTTTTTAAGACGCGATCAAAATCGTCAAAAATACGTTTAGCCAGATCGATGCCTTTCAGGCCGGCGGTATGCCAGGCCAGCATCTGGACGGGAACAATCAGCAGCAGCGGCGCCAGGTGATGTTCACACGGGCAGCTTAGCGCCAGCGTCTGCGCATCCTCTTCGTCGCTCAGCGTCAGCGTAAAGGCGCGGGCAATGGACGGCGCCATATAGTCCCGCAGCGCCCGGGTCCGCGCATCCGGCGCATCTTCAATAAACAGCATCACATGGCGGGCATTGGCTTCCAGATAGGGGCCGTGCATATAGGCCTCAAGTTCAAAACCGCTGGAAGGCACGCGTACCGTTTCGGTAAATTTGGTTTCGAACTCCTTGGCGACGCCCACCAGCGCGCCATAGCCGGTGGCGACGAAGCGCTCGCCGCCCCGCAGCGCTTCGCCATGCCTGTCGATAAACCGCGAGGTGCGGTCAATGACATCCGGGATCGCCGCCGCCAGCCGCTGCAGTTCGGCAAGATAGCGCTGCTCCTCGGCCTCGCTGGCTTTCCCCTGGGCACGGGCAATCATCAGCGCCATCAGCAGCAAATTCAGCACCGTCGCGCTAAACCCGCGGGTGACAAACCCCACGCTCTCAATCCCGGTATTGATATCCAGTATCCCGTCGCAGGCCCGGGCGATCGGGCTTTGCGGATCGGAGGTCAGCGCAAAAACCGGCAGGCTCAATGCCTGCACCTTACGCATCGCCGCCAGCGTCGAGGCGCTTTTACCGCTCTGCGAAATCGCCACCACCAGATCGGTATGCGGATCGACCGCCTCGTAGTGCGTAAAGTTGTACGGCTCTTTAATCTCAACCAGGACGCCGAAGCGCTGCTCAAAGAAATAGCGCGCGCACAGGGCGGCGTTCAGCGACGAGCCGGTCGCCAACAGCAGAATGCGGCGCACCGGGTGCTGGCGGGCAAAGGTCTCAATCGCCGCCAGCTTTTGCCGGTAGTCGCGCAGGATCTGCGTCAGACAGGCCGACTCTTCGCTGATATAGGTCATCATCGTTGGTACCATTTTCGACTCCCGTTAAAATAAACCTATCCACGACCCCAGAATGCCCACCAGCGCCATTCCGCCGATAATAGAAAGCGGTTTAACCTTGCGCCCCAGCAGCCAGTAAACGATGCCAAAACTCACCAGCGGCAGCATGCAGGGCAGGATGTCGTTGATAATGTCCTGCACCTGGGTTTTCGCCTCTCCGGCGCCGAATGAGAGGGGGATGGTGATATCAATCATTGAGGCGGTCATCGCCCCGACCACCATCAGGCCGATAATCGACGCGCCGTAGGTCAGGCTCTCCATCATTCCGCTCTTCTGGATCCGCTGCAGTACCCCGGTACCCAGCACATAGCCCCAGCGGGTAAAGAACCAGCGCACCAGGATGTGCGGCACGTTGAACACCAGCAGAAACAGAATGGGACCGAGAATGTTGCCCTTTAACGCCAGGCTGGTGCCGATGCCGGTAGCGATCAGGCGCAGCGTGCCCCAGAAAAAGGAGTCCCCCAGCCCGGCCAGCGGCCCCATCAGCGACGCTTTGACGTTATCAATCGCGTTGGCGTCCATGTTCTTCTGCTGGCTATTCTTCTCCTCCATCGCCGTGGTGATCCCCAGCAGCAGGGTGACGATATGCGGCGTGGTATTGAAGAACACCAGATGCCGTTTCAACGCCCCGGCCAGCTCCTCTTTGCGCGGATAGAGCTTTTTCAGCACCGGAATCAGCGCGTAAACAAAGGCGAGATTCATCTGCCGCTCATAGTTCCACGAGAACTCCATCTGGAAGGAGCGCCAGAATACCCGGCGTAGATCGCGCGGCGTGATACGGGCCTCTTCCTGCGCCTGCGGTTGCAGAGTTTCTTCAGAAATCATCTTCGTCGTCATCGCTGACTCCTTGTTCTGTCGTCGTACGAGGTGAGCTCAGCGCGGTGACGTTAACCATCACCACCGCCACGATAGCGCCGAGAATAGCGATGCCGGTCACCGGGATTTTCAGGTAGGCCATCAGCACAAAGCCGAGGAAAAAGTACGGCGCGACTTTCTTATTAATCAGCAGCCTGGCGAGCATTGCGAAGCCGAGTGCCGGAATAATGCCGGTAGCGACGCTGAGCCCGTGTTTGATAAATTCCGGGATGGTATCGAGCAGGGATTTCACCGCATTGCTGCCGACCAGGAATGAGATGGTCACCACCGTGGCGAGCATCAGCGACAGCCCGAAGCCGGCAATCAGATGCATGCGCTCAATGCCGCCCGTATCCGCCCGCTCCGCGTAGCCGTCAGCCTTCTGGCTGAGCATCGGGATAAACATCCCCAGATAGACGTTTTTCAGGATCAGCGTCAGGGTGGCGATGGGCAGGCCAAGCAGCAACGCCGTTTCCGTTCCTGCGCCGGAGGTAATAGCGAACGCCACGCCGAGAATACCGCCGGTTACTACATCAGGCGGGATCGATGCGCCGACGGAGAAAGAGCCGATAAACGCCAGCTCAAGCGTCGCGCCCATGATGACGCCGGTCTGTACATCCCCCAGCACCAGCCCGGTCAGCAGCCCGGTGACGATTGGCCGCGAAATCAGCGACGTCCCCAGGGCATATTCCGATTGCGCGATAAACGCCACCAGACCCAGTAAGAGAGCCTCTACCATAATCTGTCCTCCGCGGAGTTAAACGCATTGCGCAAAAAGCTGTTTGCGATCGTTAGGGACCTGGCGGATCTCAACTTCGACGCCTTTCCCGACCAGCTGCTGCAGTTGTTCAATTTCTTCCGGCAGTAAATTAATCGCCTTAGAAATATTTTTACTGCCCTCTTTGGCTTTTATTCCGCCGAGATTAATACTTTTTATCCCCTCGACGGCGCTGGCAATACGCCAGGCGTCATTGACCGATTCCACGACGATAAAAAGATGATATTTATCCGTCACGCCGCTTTTTATCGATTCGATAGCGTCGTTAATATTTTTAATCACCAGTTTTACCGAAGGCGGTTTAGCGAGCTTAATTGTGGTTTTCCGCAGCTCATCTTCAGGGACATTATCGTTGGCGATTAAAATGCAATCGGCGCCGACATACTGGGTCCAGGAAAAGGCCACCTGGCCGTGAAGTAATCGATGGTCAACCCTTAATAGCGTAATCATGGTGTTCCCTCATTTCAGAAGTCTTTATCAATAGTCATCGCACTGGCAATCGTCTGATTGCAGTACTGAATGCTCTCTTTGGCGCTTGTTAATGCTTCAGAAATTAATTTCTCGGTATTTTCTTCGCCTGCGGAAATAAGTAAATCAATAATCAGCGGCAGGTTTAAACCGGACAATAAATGAAAATTAGGGCGCGATAAAAAACGTACAAACTCATTATTGACGCTACCAGCGAAAATATCCGTAATGACAATCAGCTCATCCTGGGTGGGGAAACGCGCCAGCAGCGTCTCCACCTGCTGCGTCAGATCGGCCTCCTCTTCGACGTAGGCGCAGAGAGTATAAATATCCGGCTGCTTACCGAGGATCAGCTCCACGGAGTTCAGCAAACCGTTAGCAAAGGTGCCATGGCTGGCAAAAATATAGTGTCGTTTCATCCTTACCTCGAAAGCGCATTCCACTGCTTTCTTAATTGCAACCGGCGTGCCAGAAACAGTGGCGTGCCGGTTAGCGCAAGGACGAACCGATGAAGAGTCTTAAAACTCTTGATCTTCCTGAATAAATTCCGTTTCTCGCGTCAGGATATCGTGAATGTAATACAGCTCAACGGCGGGGATTTTGACACTATATCCGTTCTCAATGACACTAAAGGCCTCGCGCAGAATAACCAGCTCGCTCTCCGGACACTGTTTGCCGGAATAATGGGATGGCGAAGCGTTACGGATCAGGCGTTCTATCAGACAGCTGATATGCACGTACAGCGCCACCTTGCGATCGTTAGGCACATCGCAGCCGGCCAGATGCTCATAGCGCAGTAAAAACTGCTCGACCTGATTGATCACTTTACCGGTATCGAGGATCGTCACCGACTCGATCACCCGGCGCAGCGAGAAATTTTTCAGGATCAGGTTATTGATCTCGCTGACCTGCTCAGCGGAGGCCAGTTCGCCGAAGATACGCATCAGCGGGCGGCTTCCTTCGCCGGAAATCAGCGAATCCAGCGAGATCCACGGCAGATCGGCGAGATGCGGATCGAGGGTGCCGACAATCGCCAGCACCTCATAGCGGCTGAGCATCGGCGCCCGCCGCGCGGGATCGGCGAGGGTTTCCACATCGCATGCCACAATATCGATGCCGAGCGTCTCAGGAATGCTGGCTTTTAACAGCGCCGACAGATTCGCCGCCGCCCCCAGACCGGTGGCGCAGGTTGTAAGAATCGCCCGCGGTTTGTCCGTTTGCGGGTAATAGAGCTGATGCTCAACCGCGAGGTCATTGCCTATCTCCCGGACGATATCTTCCAGCATATCGCCCTGCAAAACCCGCTCCCCGACGTACATCGCCATCCCGGTCGAGACGTTATTAATAATCGCCATCGGCGTGGACAGCCGGCGGTTGAAGTGGCTGTGAATGGCGTTCAGCGATCCCATATCGACCAGGATGACCAGTCCGGAGGCCAGCGCGTGACTCTCGATCCAGGCCATCACCTGGTTAGCGATAGCCTCCGGCGTCACGTCGAGCGGCATATCGAATGACTCAAACAGCTGGCTTTTCAGCAACCGGTTCGCCACGTTGGCGATGCTGCTGGCGGTGGCGTAACCGTGGGCGAGGATAACTGCCCGGGTCACCTGCTGCTGGCTAATGGCGCCATTTTTCTGTAACCACAGCACCAGCAGCAGCAGGTCAATGCGTCGGGGTTCAATATCCAGCTTCAGCGCCAGCGCGGAGAGGATCTCTTCACAAAAGCGATAAAGCAGCGGGTATTTCTGCGCCAGGAAATCCTCCAGCTGGCGGCTTTTCTCATTGCTCATCGTCGACTGCGCCTGGCGAGAACGATGAATCAGGTAGTGGCTCAGGGCGTAGATACAGTTGCCGTTAAACTGAATATTGAAGCGCTTTTCAAGGCGATAAAACTCCTCCCGCACCTGATGGGTTATCAGCAGCAGCAGATGCGAGCTGTTGGCATCATGATTATCGAAAATCAGCCGATCGAAGAGGGTTTCCATCTCCTCGCCCATGCTTTTTTGCGCCTCTTCCCAGACCGTTTTTCTACTCAGAACCGCCTCATACAGCGCGAGAACGCGGCACTGAGCATCATAGATCAGCCCCTGAACCGGGTCGCGCGCGCGCAGCAGCCAGACCAGGCTGGTCTGCGGTTCAATAAGCAGCGGCTCCTGCTGGCCCATTGGTTCGCTAAGCGCCGGCGTCGCGGCCATGATATTTTCCGGCAGATCGTGCAGCGTGACGTTTAGCCTCTCGCTGCCCGGAGACCTGGCCCACGCCGACGCGACGGCGTACTTGACGACATTCTTCAGCTCACCGACGTTGCCGCGATAAACGTAGTGCGTCAGCACCTGTAAAAGCCGGGGCGTCAGCTGCAGCCGGGCGGACAGCGTGCGGGCCTCCTGCCAGAAAAACTGCAGCGTTAACGCTTCTTTCTCGCCGCGGCTGCGGTTTTGTAAATCAGGCAGGCTAATGAGGATCGGGATACGACGAATAAAGGTGGTCAGAAACGTGCTGTGAATATCTTCGGTGGTGGCAAACACCAGCCGCAGCGAAATCGGCATCCCCTGCGCCGTCTCTCCCACCCGATAGATCTCTTTGCGGTCCAGCCAGGTGAAGAGCTTCTCCTGGCCCTGCGCATCGAGGCGGTGGACTTCATCGAGAAACAGCACGCCGCCGTTTGCCGCCTCAAACGCCCCGGCCTTATCGCCCTGCGCGCCGGTAAACGCGCCTTTGACGTAGCCAAACAGGTTGGCGGCCAGCAGCTCCGGGTTGCTGGCGTACTGGGCGCAGTTGAAGCAGACAAAGGGCGCATCGGGCGCCAGCAGTCCCTGGGCGATAGCAAACTCGTGCATCAGCTCCGCCATATAGCTTTTGCCGGTTCCGCTGTCGCCGACGATCAGCAGCGGCAGCCCGCCGTTGGGATAAAACAGCGCGGTTTTCATCTGTTCGATAGGCTTGCGCAGGCTACCGTCATGGCCGGTAAGCAATGAAAAATGATCCGCCTGTTCCGGCTGCCGGTCGCTCTCCGCGAGCAGCTCCGCCATACTGGCGTACTCGCTGCGGGAAAGGGGGAAAAACTGCTGGCAGAAGGCGGCCTTATGCAGGAAATAGACCGGACGGGTATTAATCTTCACCAGCACATCCTGGGCCACCAGTTGATTCAGATAGTGGCTGGCGGTATTTCTTTGCATGGCAAAACGCCGGGCCAGGTAGCCGGCGGTGAAGACCTCGCTCAGGTTATCCGGATCAAAAAAATCGGTCTGATTTTGCAGAAAAGCCAACAGTTCCGTTTTACGCATCGCATCCCCCATCAATGCCATCATAGGTACTTAGAGCCTCTTCCAGTAGGCGTTATTGGCGCAGGCAGTTTGAACACGGCCAGCGCGGAAGAACCGGAGCGTACACGTAGTACGTGAGGATTATTCGCTACGCTCCCCCTCCAGGCCGCCCTGAGGGCGTTCAAAACTCTGCGAGTTTTGTCTGAGCACTGCCCAGGTTCAAAATGGCAAGCAAAATAGCCCTAATGGGATAGGCTCTTATGATGCGGGAAATCCACCAACCATTGGCGCTTAATTTATTTTTTGCGGTTCAGAGCACAAAAAAAACGGCGCCCAAATCCGCGGGCGCCGCACAACAAACCGACTACAGCCGCCTCAGGGCCTCCCGCATCCCCGCGCTCAAAATGACTTCCAGATACCGCGTGACCTGTTCGGCAAGACCCGGTATTGCCGTCAGATCTTCACCCCAGTGCCCGGTATCCTGCAGGACTTCGGTGACCAGTTCATGCAGCGGGCGGCCTTGCGCCACCTGCGCCCATCCTGCGGCAAAACGGCTTAGCCAGACATCATCATCCTGCAGCGGATACGCCTGCCCGTCGCGCTGCCCGCGATAGAAGGCGATGAGCGCCGCCAGGGCGAACGTTAGCCGCGGCGGGATTGCGCCGTGCTGGCGGATATGCGTCAGCAGCTGCGGCAGGATCCGGGTGCGAAATTTGGTCATGCCGTTCAGGGCGATAGAGAGCAGCTGATGGCGAATCCAGGGATTAAGAAAGCGCCCGGTCACGGCATCGGCAAACTGCCTCAGCTCATCGGCCGGTAAATCCAGCGCCGGAATAATCTCCTCGTCGATAGTTTGCTGCACATAATGGCGAATGGCTTCGTCCTGCATCGCTTCGCCAACGGTATCGACGCCGCACAGCCACGCCACCGGCACCAGCGCGGTGTGCGCGCCGTTAAGAATGGCGACTTTGCGCTCTTTATAGGGCCGGATATCCTCTACGAGACGGATATTGAGCGGGTAACGTTCGAGCCGCAGCGTCTTCGCCAGCGCCTGCGGCCCCTGGATAACGAACAGCCAGAAGTATTCGGCGGTATCCAGGAAAGCATCATGGTAGCCCAGCTCCGCTTCGAGCTTTTCCGCTTCCTCGCGCGGGTAGCCGGTGACGATGCGATCAACCAGCGTTGAACAAAACGTATTGGCGGTCTCAACCCAGTCGCGAAAAGCCGCGGGCAATTGCCACTCTTCGGCATAGCGCAGCACCAGCGCCTTCAGCGCTTCGCCGTTGTAGTCGATCAGCTCACAGGGGATAATCGTCCACCCCTTATCCGCTGCGCCGTTGAAATGGCGGAACCGTTCGAACAGCAGCTGGGTCAGCTTCGCCGGAAAGCTGACCGGCGGCTTATCGTCAGGCCGGTCTCCGGCGTGATAGCTGATGCCCGCTTCGGTGGTATTTGAAAATACGAACGCGATCGCCGGATTACGAGCCAGCGCCAGATAGCCGGCAAAATCCTGCCACGGGTTGATCTCGTTATTCACCGATCGAATAATCCGCGCCTCGCTCACCGCCTCGCCGCGTTCGTCCAGCCCGCGGATCGCCGTGGTGTAGAGTCCGTCCTGGATATTAAGCGACGGCGGAAACTCGGTGTTGATCGGGCGAATGATGGTCACGCCTGCCGCCAGATCGGTTTGCTCATTCAGCAGGTCCAGCTGCCAGTCGATAAACGCCCGCAGGAAGTTGCCTTCGCCGAACTGAATCACGCGCGTCGGGTACCGCGGCCCGGGAAAATCTTTTCTGTTTAACGATTTCATAGCCTTACCTGCTAAAAATGAATGACGCCTTTGATAAGCTGGCGATTGTTAATCACGTCGTTTTCGTAAATCTCAGCCAGCGACCTGAAATCGTAGCGGTGGGTCAGCATCATCCCGGCGGTGACTTTCCCCTCGGCCATCAGCCGCCCGACTTTGGCAAAATCCTCTTCCGTCGCATTACGGCTGCCCATCATGGTCGTCTCTTTCTTATGAAACTCCGGGTCCGGGATCTGCAGCTCACCTTTAAACAGGCCAACAAAGATGATGCTGCCGCCGTGGCGGATTAAATTCACCGTATTGTTCATCGCCTGCTGATTCCCCGTGGCGTCGATCACCTTCTGCGCCAGCGAACCACCAAACGCGGCACACAGCCGTTCGGTGAACTGCGGGTCGGAAGGGTCGAGCGTGGCCAGACCAAGGTGCTGCGCCACGTGGTCGCGCCGCGCCGGGCTGGTATCCGCCACCACCACCTGCGCCCCGTCGGCTTTGGCGATCGCCGCCGCCCCGAGACCAATAGGGCCCGCGCCGACCACCAGCACCTGCTCTCCCGGCTGGATAGCGGCGCGACGCACCGCGTGGGCGCTGATGGCAAAAGGCTCAATCAGCGCCGCGGCTTCCGGCTCGACGTCATCCACCACCAGCAGATTTTTTACCGGCACGCAGAGGTACTCGCTAAACCCGCCGTCCCGATGTACGCCGATCACGGAAATTTTCTCGCAGCAGTTTGTCCGGCCGCTCAGGCAGGCCGGACACTGACCGCAGGCGACGTAGGGTATGACGGCAACCTGCTGTCCGCTTTTCAGATTAAGAATATTTTTACCCAGACCGATAATCTCACCGCATATTTCATGACCGAGCACGCGCGGATAGCTAAAAAAAGGTTGATTCCCTCCCCAGGCATGAATATCCGTACCACAAATCCCCACCGTTTTTATTTTAATAAGCACTTCATCATCACCGGGAATGGGAATCTGGCGTTTTTCCCAGCGCAATATTTTGGGTTCCTGACACACTAATGTATTCATCGACGTCATAATAATTTCCTCCGTATTTGTTGGTTTAGATATCGATGAAAAACAGAGGTGAGAATAAATTCATTGCAAAAATTGTGAAATCTCACGCACAAAACTGTTTTAAATCCGGCTTTAATAGCTAAAAAAATGGAGATGCATAATGAGCCGCTCGCAAAACCTTCGTCACAACGTCATTAACCAGGTCATTAACGATATGGCGCGCGGCTTTCTTCCGTCGCCGCTGCCCTCACAAAGCGCGCTGGCGGAGATGTACAACATCAGCCGCACCACCGTGCGCCATATCCTCAGCCACCTGTGCGAGCGCGGCGTGCTGCGCCAGAGCGGTCAGGACTACCAGATCCTTCGCCAGCCGGAGATGCAGGACGGCTTCGATGGCTCCAGCGCCTCGCTGGCGGAACAGAACCGTCTCTTCGAGCAGGCGTTTTACACAATGATTAACCAGCGCCAGCTGCGCGCCGGAGAGATATTTTCCGAGCTACAGCTGGCGCGTGCTGCCGGCGTCAGCCCGGTCGTGGTCAGGGAGTTTTTGTTGAAATTCAGCCGCTACAACCTGATTGAAAGCGAAAAGCGCGGCCAGTGGAATATGAAGAAGTTTGAGCAATCCTGGGCCGAGCAGCTGTTCGAACTGCGGGAAATGCTGGAAACCCACGCGCTACAGCACTTTCTCAACCTCCCGGACAACGACGCCCGCTGGCTGCAGGCGAAAACCCTGCTTGAGCGCCATCGCGCCCTGCGTGACAGCATCGGCGACAGCTTTCGTATGTTTTCCCAGCTCGATCGCGACTTTCATTCTCTGCTCCTGTCCGCGGCTGAGAATATATTTTTTAATCAATCCCTTGAGATTATTTCCGTGATTTTTCACTTTCACTATCAGTGGGATGAGAGCGACCTTAAACAGCGCAATATCATCGCCATTGATGAACATATGACTATCCTGAGCGCGCTCATCTGCCGCAGCGATCTGGACGCCAACCTGGCGCTGCGTAACCACCTGAGCTCGGCGAAGCAATCAATGATTAACTCGCTCAGGCAGAGCGAATCCCTGGCTTATTAAGTACCGATTAAAAACAGAAAATGATAATCAGCAGCACAGATCTCAAAACATAAACCAGCGCCAGAAAAAAGGTTATTTATGCTGAAAACAAGTCGACTTACTTTACTGTGAAATAGGTGGGTGGGGTTTAAACCATTCGATGTCACTTGTCGTTCAAATAGAATAACCAGGAGTCAGGCGTGGAATCACGAAATATCACTATCGACCCGCAGACAACCTTTGATAAAGGAAAGGCGGAGACGATGACTGTTCCGTTATATAATACGTTAACGCGTAGTACTCGCATTAAAAAAATTCAGACAACGGCAATGATCCTGTTATTTCTGGCGGCGGTGATTAATTACCTCGACAGAAGTTCATTGTCCGTCGCGAACTTAACGATTCGCGAGGATCTGGGGCTCAGCGCCACCGAAATCGGGGCGCTGCTGTCCGTTTTCTCGCTGGCCTACGGCATCGCCCAGCTCCCCTGCGGGCCGCTGCTGGACCGTAAAGGTCCGCGCATCATGCTGGGGCTGGGGATGTTTTTCTGGTCGCTGTTTCAGGCGGTCTCGGGGATGGTGCACAGCTTTACCCAGTTCGTGCTGGTGCGTATCGGCATGGGGATCGGCGAAGCGCCGATGAACCCCTGCGGCGTCAAGGTGATCAACGACTGGTTTAATATCAAAGAGCGCGGCCGCCCGATGGGCTTCTTTAACGCCGCCTCGACCATTGGCGTCGCGATCAGCCCGCCGATCCTTGCCGCCATGATGCTGATGATGGGCTGGCGCGGGATGTTTATCACCATCGGCGTGCTGGGGATCTTCGTCGCTATCGGCTGGTATATGCTCTATCGCAACCGGGAAGATATCTCTCTCACCGCCGATGAGCAGGCCTACCTTAACGCCGGAAGCGTCAACGTTCGCCGCGACCCGCTGAGCTTTGCCGAATGGCGCAGCCTGTTTAAAAACAAAACCATGTGGGGAATGATGCTGGGCTTCAGCGGCATCAACTATACCGCGTGGCTGTATCTGGCCTGGCTGCCGGGCTACCTGCAAACGGCGTATAGCCTCGATCTGAAAAGTACCGGTTTTATGGCCGCCATTCCTTTCCTGTTCGGCGCCGCCGGTATGCTTATCAACGGCTACGTCACCGACTGGCTGGTTAAAGGCGGCATGGCGCCGATCAAAAGCCGTAAAATTTGCATTATTGCCGGGATGTTCTGCTCCGCCGCGTTTACGTTAATTGTGCCGCAGGCCACTACCTCTATCGCCGCGGTGCTGTTAATCGGTATGGCGCTGTTCTGCATCCACTTTGCCGGCACCTCCTGCTGGGGGTTGATTCACGTCGCGGTGGCCTCGAGAATGACCGCATCCGTCGGCAGCATCCAGAACTTCGCCAGCTTTATCTGCGCCTCCTTCGCGCCGGTGGTGACCGGATTTATCGTCGATACCACCCACTCATTCCAGCTGGCGCTGATTATCTGCGGCTGCGTGACCGCCCTCGGCGCGCTGGCCTATATTTTCCTGGTTCGTCAGCCGATTAGCGACCCGCGTAACGGCTGAATCTCAACGCCCTGCTGGCGGCGGGGCGCTCAACGTTGCGCTCATTTCATACTGTTTTAATGCCATGGGCGTATAGCCGGCGGCGTGAAACAGCGGCGTAAAGCGCTCCGGGATGGTCACCGAGGTCCCGAGCCCCGGAAAGCGTTGGGCGAGCGCCATCAGCATTTCCCGTCCCAGCCCGCGCCCGCGGGCGGCGGGATCGACCCATAAAAACTGCAGCTGCGGCCTGCTGGATAAGGTCGCCAGCACGGCGAAAGCCTGCTGATGGAGGCTCAGCGCCCGGCACGGCAGGGTGCTGAAGGTGAGCGGGTCCATCAGCCACGGCAGCTGGCCGTTAATCTCGGCGCCGGCCCTGCGCGTCAGCGCCAGCACGTCATACTCCTGCAATACGGATGACTCCTCGCTCGCGGCCTGCGCGCTCAGATAGCCGCACAGCCCGTGCCGCACCTCGAAGCCCAGCGATTGATACAGCGCCACCGCGGCGTGGTTGTCGCGGATAACCTCCAGCCATATCCGCCGTACGCCCTGCTCGCGCAGCGCTTCGATAAGCGGCGTCATCAGCCGGCGGCCAACGCCCTTTCCGCGATAGGCAGGCCGCACCGCGAACGCCGCCAGCCTGGCTTCATCGCCGCGGCGGGCGACGACCGCCATCGCCGAGGGGACATCTCCATCCAGCCAGACGCAGGAATCCAGCAGGCTCAGCCCTTCGGCGCTAAAACGCTGGACAAAAACCTCTACCGATAGCGTGACGGGAACCAGGTAATCTTCGAAACAGTCGCAAAGGATCGTCGTCAGCTGCGCGACGCTGAACTGGGTGGCGGAAACGGCGGTAAGCTCCATACATTTCTCCCGGAGGCTGCTATGCTGAGGTGATGAAAACTAACACTATAACCGCCGCCGCGACGTTACGCCTGACTGAGGAGAGAGACATCCCTCTTCTGCCCGCCATTGAGCGCTCGGCGGCCCAGGCTTTTCGCCAGATCCCGGCGCTGGCCTGGCTGGCGGAAAGCGAAGTGATAAGCCCCGAGCGCCACCGGCTGTTTCTTGAAACTGACCACAGCCTGCTGGCCGTGGCCGATGACCAACCGATAGGCTTCCTGCTGAGCGAACCGCTGGACGATGCGCTGTTTATCGTGGAGATCGCCGTTCATCAGGCGTGGCAGGGACGAGGCGTTGGCCGCATGATGCTGGAGCAGGTCATTGAGACAGCCCGCCAGGCGGCGTATCCGGCGGTCACGCTCACCACCTTCCGCGACGTGCCGTGGAACGCGCCGTTTTACACGCGCCTGGGGTTTTCAATGTTAAGCGAGCTAAGGCTACCGGCAGGGCTGGCGGCGAAAAGGGAGCTGGAAACGGAACACGGCCTGCCGCCGGAAACGCGCTGCGCCATGCGCTTAGCGCTGTAGCCTCCGGCGCTGATTTCAGCGGCGGAATATGGTACAAAGTACCATTCAAAACTTACCCGTTGATACCCGTATGTCCTGGTCAATCGATATCATTTCCTGCATTACCGATCGCTTTGTGGAACTCACGGCGACCGAAAAACGCATCGCGCAGTTTATTCTCGATGATGTCGCGGCGGCGGCGGAGCTGCCCATCGCGGAGATGGCGCGCCTGACCCACACCAGCCAGGCCTCGGTCACCCGCTTTGCCCGGGCGCTCGGCTGCAAAGACGTCCGCGAGCTGAAAATGAAGCTCGCGCAATCCCTGGCGGTCGGGCAGCGATTTATCCTCGATGTTCCGGACCTTGAGGGCGTGCAGGGGATCTACGAGTCGATCATCGGCGTGCTGGAGACCAACCGCCGGGCGCTGGATATTGAGGCGCTGAAGCGCGCGGTGAGCTGGCTGAGCGACGCGCGGCAGATCCTGGCCCTCGGGATGGGCGGCGGCTCCACCATCTGCGCCCAGGAGATCCAGTACCGTCTGTTTCGCCTCGGTCTGCCGGTGGTCAGCCAGAACGACGGCCTGCTGGTGCGCATGATGAGCTCGGCGGTGACGCCAAAGGATGTGGTTATCGTGCTGTCGCTGGGCGGCTATACCCAGGAAATTATTGAGAGCGCGGCGATTGCCAGGCAGTACGGCGCAAAGGTCATTGCCATCACCCCCGCCGGAACGCCGCTGGCGGAGCAGGCGGATCTGGTGCTGCCGCTGCTGGTGCGCGAAAACGACTATATCTTCAAGCCCAGCACCTCACGCTATGCGATGCTGGCGATGGTTGACGTGCTGGCCACCGAACTGGCGATGGCCAACAAAACCCAGGCAAAGGGCAGGCTGCGCCGGATTAAGCTGGCGCTCGACAGCCATCGCGGCGGCGTCGACAGGCAGCCGCTGGGCGATTAACCGCTGCGGGCGGCGGCGATAAACCTCTCCGCCTGCTGACGGGTACGCTCCACGGCCTGCCCGGCGCGATACAGATCGCTTCCCAGACCGGCGCCGGCGCATCCCGCCTCGACCCAGCTCGCCAGATTCTCCGGCGTCACGCCGCCGACCGCCAGCACCGGCACCTCCGGCGGCAGCACCGCTTTCAGCGCCCGAATATAGTCCGGGCCGAAGGTGGAAGACGGGAAAATCTTCAGCCACTGCGCCCCGGCGTCCAGCGCGCTGAACGCCTCGGTCGCGGTAGCGCATCCGGCGCAGACCCGCATTCCGCGCGCCACCGCCCGGCGGATCGTCGTCGGCTCAGTATTCGGCGTCACGATAAGCTTCGCCCCGGCATCGGCCAGAAAATCGACCTGCTCCACCTTAAGCACCGTTCCCGCGCCAATCACCGCCTGCTCACCGAAGCGCGCGGCCATCTGCGGAATGCTCTGCTGCCAGTCCGGTGAGTTAAGCGGAATTTCGATATCGCGAAATCCCGCCTTTATCAGCGTCTCAATATGCTCCGCCGCCTCAGCGGGGCGAATACCGCGTAAAATCGCTACCAGTTTAATCTTGTCCATGCATTATCCTCGCCATGCCACCCAGCAGCGCCTCATCGCCGCTGCAACTGTTAACCGTCATTCCGCGCGCCCTCATCGCCCGGCTGTAGCGGGCATTCAGCGCCGGGTCGCCAACCAGCGTGACGCCGGAGGTACGGTAACGCTGCCCGAGGGTCGCCACCTCCGCGCCAATCAGCAGCCCGGAGAGATAGTCGCTGACCGAGGTTGCCGCCAGCGCCCCGAGTACCCGGGCGGCTCTGGCGACAAACAGTTCGCTAATCAGCGACGGCTGCGCCAGCCCTTTTTCCAGCCCCTGTTCAAAGGCCGCCTCGTCCGCCTGCTGGGCCGGCAGCCCTTTGCCGATCAGCGATTGCGTCATCAGCAGATGGTGCAGTTCGCCGGTCATCGCCGTGGCAAAATGACGCACCATGCCGTCCGTCACCTGTACCCATTTGCAGTGGGTGCCCGGCAGCACGTAGCACTCCGCTGGCGCCAGCTCCATCGCCCCCAGCAGCTGCGTCTCTTCGCCGCGCATCACGTTGAACTCCCCGCCCTGGGCAATCTTGAGCCCGGGAATAATCCACACGCCTTCAGCCACGGCGCATCGCTGCTGCCCCGGCGCGTCGATCGCCGCCGGACAGGCCAGATACGGCACCGCTTGCCAGCCCGCATCGCTGCCGATCATCCCGGCCATCAGCACCGGCAGCATTTCGGCGCCGCGCCAGGGAGCCACATGCTCCGCGAATACGTCGGCGGGCGATCGTCCGTTCAGGCGGGTGATGCCCAGCGGCAGCTGCTTCGTCCCGATGCACTGGCCGTTGCGAATCAGCCAGCCGCGCAGCTGGGTAGAGCCCCAGTCGACGGCAATATAGTCCTTCATGGTGCTTCTCCCGAGGCCTGCACCGCCGTCTTCGCCGGAATCGCCTGCCCTTCCCGCTCTTGCGTAATCATTTCCAGCGCCTGCTGACGGCTGATTTTGCTGGCTGGCGTCATGACGGTGACAAAAATGGCGGAAACGAAGCTGCCGACGACCGACGGTATGCACGGATTGCCCCAATAAGCCAGCCAGTCTGCCTTAACCAGAACCACAATCGACACCAGCATGCCGCTCAGCAGCGCGGTGAGCGCGCCCTGCCAGTTAAAGCGCAGCCAGAAGCGGCCCAGAATTGAACAGACGAACAGCCCGGACATCAGCATGGAGATCATTTTGGTGATATAGCTGATGATATCGTTCGAGGTCAGGGCGAAGATCATCGCCAGGCCGATGACGAACGCCAGCATCCAGCGGGAGAGCGTTATTGCCTTATGCGCCGGCGGCATTTTTCCGGTAACGAGGGTGTAGACATCGCGCATCATGATGGCCACGGCGGCTATCGCATCGGAGCTGGCCGAAGACATGGTGGCGGAAAGCCCGGCAATCAGCACCACCAGACCCAGTATCGCCGGCAGGAAGCTGGTGGCGAACAGGAAGGCGTAGTTGCTGTTCTCAAGATGGGGGTTCATTGTCCATGCCGCCATGCCGATAATCGCCGGCAGCACCGAGAAAAACAGATACAGCACGCCGGTATAGACAAACGAACGGCGCACCGAAGAGACATCTTTCCCCGAATAAATACGCTGACGATAGGAAGGGGTCGCCAGCACGCCGACGCCGATGACCATCGCCAGCGATAGCGCCGGAATGACGCCCAGCTTATCGACCGCGAACAGGCTCATCGCCCTGGGATCCATCGCCTGTACGATGGCATCCCATCCGCCGACGTGAACCACCGCCAGAATCGCCATCAGGATAAAGCCGAAAAAGAGAATTAATGCCTGAATGGTATCCGTCCATACCACCGCAGAATAACCGCCGATGATGACGTAAATCGCAAAGGCCAGGGCAATAATAATTTTGGCCACCGTCAGATTTATCCCCGTCGCCCAGGATAAATACATGCTGCCGCCAAGAATATGCGCCCCCAGCCAGCCAATCGAGGCAACAAATATCATTATGCCAACGATATTTTTAATTAAATGGCTGCCGCCCGTATAATAAGAGAGCTCTTCGCTCATGGTCATAAAGCGCAGTTTACGCACCGGGGCAAACAGCCAGGCCACCAGTAAAATACCGATGGCTCCGCCCACGCCGTAGAGCATTCCGGCCCAGCCGTTGCTGTAGCCGAAGCCTACGGCGCCCATGCTTGAACCGGTCCCCACCATGGTCGCCACGGTGGAGCCCAGCGTCAGGAACAGCGGTAAGGAACGGCCGCCGAGTAAAAAATCTTCACCGCTTTTTTGATTACGCGACACGTACCAGCCAAGCCAAATCATGGCCAACGCGTAAATAATAAAGCCGACTAAAAAGATATGACTATTCATTATTCACATCCTGCCAGTTGAGTATGTAAAAGGTAAAAGGCTACGAAGCGCTGAATGAATTCAGCGCTCAAAAATCCTGTTTATATTTCTGGTTAATAAATTTTTATACGCGAGCCGCGTTATAACAGGTCACATCTACTTCGACTTTACAATCCACCACCAGGTCTGCGACGCAGCAGATACGGGCGGGCGGGTTGTCGCCAAAGAACTCGCGGAACACTTTATTGAAAGACTGGAAATAGCGCGCATCGGTGAGGATCACCTTGACGTGCACCACGTCGGCCAGGGTGTAGCCCGCTTCGGTCATGATATCCACGCAGTTCTGAATCGCCAGACGCGCCTGGTCGACAATCCCGCCTTCCACCACTTCACCGTCCTTCATCGGCGTCTGGCCGGAAACGTACAGCCAGCCCCCCGCCTCCACCGCGCGCGCGAACGGCAGATGCTGCCCGCCGGTGCCGGTACCGCCTTCTACGCCATAACGTTTAATACTCATTTTGCACTCCTTAGTTCATTTGGCGGCGCAGGAAACGCCCCGCGCGCCCGATAATCTTTTTGTCGCTGCCGTAGCTCATCACGCCGTTGACCATCACCGCCTCGATCCCCTCCGCCGGTTGTTTCGGGTCGGAGAAGCTGGCGACATCGCGCACCGTCTGCGGATCGAACAGCACCAGATCGGCAAAGTAGCCCACTTTCACCAACCCACGATCCGCCAGCTGGAAACGCGCCGCCGACAGCCCGGTCATTTTGTGGATAGCGGTGGTCAGCGGAAACAGCCGTTCATCGCGGCTGTAGTGGCCCAGGACCCGCGGGAACGCGCCCCACAGCCGCGGATGCGGCATCGGGTCGTTCGGCAGACCGTCGGAGCCGATCATGGTCACCGGGTAACGCAGCACCCGCCGTACGTCCTGCTCGTCCATGTTGTAGTAGATGGCGCCTGCGGGCATCAGCCGCGCCGCCGCCTCGTGCAGGCTAACCTGCCAGCCGTCGGCAATCTGCCGCAGGGTTTTCCCGGCCTGCTCGGGCTGCGCTTCCGACCAGGTGATGACGATATCGAACTCATCGGTCACCTGCTTCATATCCAGCGTCGATGAGCTGGCGGAGTAGGGATAGCAGTCGCAGGCAATCTCCTGGCGCTGGCGCATCTCATCGAAGAAGGCCAGCGTCTCGCGGGTGCGGCCCCAGTTTTTCGCGCCGGCGCACTTATGATGCGAGACCACCACCGGCACGTTGCCGTGGCGGCCAATGCGGAACGCCTCGTCGAGCGCCTCCAGAATCGGCTCGAACTCAGAACGCAGGTGGGTGGTATAAATTCCCCCCTCCGCCGCCAGCTCCTCGGCCAGCGCCATCACCTCTTCGGTGGTGGACTGAAACGCGCTGGCGTAGGCCAGCCCGCTGCTCAGACCCAGTGCCCCCTGGCGCAGCGCGTCGCGCAGCTGCACCCGCATTCCGGCGATCTCGGTGTCCGTCGCCGGACGGAACAGATCGTCCATATGGTTATTGCGCAGCGCGGTATGGCCAATCAGCGTGCCGACGTTCAATGACGGCTTCGCCGCCTCCACCGCCTGGGCGTAAGCATCAACGGTGGGGTAAACAAAATGCTCCTGCTCGCCCAGCAGGTTCATCGGGTCAGGCACGCCGTCGCGCAGGGTCGCCGTCGCCGCGCTGATCCCGCAGTTGCCGACAATCACCGTCGTCACCCCCTGACTCAGCTTGGGCAAATAGGCTGGCATACGAATGACGTTGATGTCGTCATGGGTATGCACATCGATAAACCCGGGCGCCAGCACGCGCCCCTGCCCGTCAATCACCTGCTCCGCCGGCAGGTTCAGCGCCGGGGCCATATCTACAATCCGATCGCCCTTCACCGCCACGTCGCCGCGAAACTGCGGTCCGCCGCTGCCGTCAATGACCGTGACGTTTTTGAAAAGCCAGTTAACTTTCATCGCAATGACTCCCTTTCAACTCTGTCGACAAGTTAACCATTTACAAGGCGGAAAAACAGTGGAAAACTACGCAAAAACCAGATCAAATTGTGATACTTTTATTCACAAACAATAAAAATCACATATTAAATTTATATTTTTCAATTAATTAAAATTGATACTCAGCTTTATTCCGAGCATAAACCCTAAAAGGATAGTGTTATGAAATACCACTCCGATACGCTTATTCCGCACAAAGCCGCCGTGATGGCCGCTCCGGCAAATCTGCTGGCGGAGGAGGTCTGCCTCCCCGCCGCGCTGCTGAAAAAAACGGCGCTGGAAAATAACATCGCCTGGATGCAGCGCTACGCCGACGCGCGCGGCGTCTCGCTGGCGCCGCACGGTAAAACAACCATGACGCCGTGGATTTTTCAGGCCCAGCAGCGGGCGGGCGCATGGGGAATCGGCGTGGGCAGCGCCTGGCAGGCCAGCGCGGCGATGGCCAGCGGCGTTGAGCGCGTTCTGATGGTCAATCAGCTGGTCGGCAGGGCGAATATGCAGGCGGTATCGCGCCTGAAGGCGCATTACCGGGCGGCGGAGTTTATCTGCTGCATCGATAGCCTCGCCAACGCCCGCGCGCTGTCGGCCTTTTTCAGCGAACGGCGGCAAACGCTGGACGTGCTGATTGAGCTGGGCGTGGCCGGCGGGCGCTGCGGCTGCCGCAGCGTTGAGGATGCACAGGCTATGGCGGAGGCCGTCGCGGACCTTCCGGGCCTTAAGCTGCGCGGACTTGAGCTGTATGAAGGGGTGTTGCACGGCGACGATCCGCAGCCGCAGGTGGAAGCTCTGCTGCGCCAGGCCGCCGATTTAGCCTGCCGGATGGCGCATCTGGTTGAGGGGGAGTTTGTGCTGACCGGCGCCGGTACCGTCTGGTATGACGTGGTGTGCAATATCTGGCTGGCGGCGAAGAAACCGGCGCGCTGCCGGATCGTTATCCGCCCCGGCTGCTATATCACCCACGATCGGGGGATCTACGATATCGCGCAGAAAGCGCTGGTGGCGCGCGATCCGATCGCCTGCGATCTGGGCGGTGATTTAACCTCGGCGCTGGAGCTGATGGCGATGGTCCAGTCGGTGCCGGAAGCGGATCGCGCGGTGGTCAACTTCGGCAAACGCGACTGCGCCTTCGACGCCGGACTGCCGCAGCCGATCGCTCGCTATCGCAACGGCGAGCAGCTCTCCGCGGCGGGGATCGAGAGTGTGGGGATCATGGATCAGCACTGTATGCTGCGCCTTGCACCAGGCAGCGACGTGCAGGTCGGCGATATTCTGGTGTTCGGCACCTCGCATCCGTGCCTGACGTTTGATAAATGGAAAACCCTACTGCTGGTGGACGAGCAGTATAACGTGCTGGAAGAGCTCGATACCCTGTTCTGAGTGGCAGGGAACTCCCCGGATGGCGGCTGGCGCCTTATCCGGGCTACGGGATGGCACCGGCCCGTAGCCCCGGTAAGCACAGCGCGACCGGGGGAATATTTCTAGCTTCACGGAAGGAAAATTACGCTTCTTCCTCTCCACCCACCCTATTCCCCAGGGCGATAAACTCCTCCAGCAGCGCGGTAAGCTGACGCATTTTTTCGACGGTAAATTGGGCTTCTATCTGGCGATAGGCTTCTTCCACCTGGGCCTGGGCGCTTTCATACAGCTTCAGGCCCGCAGGCGTCAGCGAAACGTACAGCTTGCGCTGATCGTTAACCGGTTTTAAACGCAGCACCAGGCCGTCGCGCTCCATGCGGGTCAGAATACCGGTCAGGCTCGGACGTAAAATACAGGCGCGAAAGGCCAGATCGTGAAAATCCATCGACGGATTTTCGGCGAGGATGCGCACGATACGCCACTGCTGCTCGGTCAGATTGTGGCGTTTAACGATGGGCCGAAAGTGGGCCATCGCCGCTTCCCGCGCCTGCAGCAGCGCGATAGTTAACGAATCATGCATCACATACCTCTGAAATAAATCCCCAATCTGTTAATAAGTTAATAATTAGCGCTAATTCCTTCTGAAGGCAACCGGTTTCTGCCCCTGAAAAGTACCAGAAGGTACAAAAAAATTAATTATCTAATTGATTAACAACAAACAAAAAATATAACTGTAAATTTATTGTTAATCAGATCACAAAACATTCACTTCTGTTTGCCAAACCTTTCCGCAAAGCATAAAAGATGATCATTAACATATTAATGAATTAACTAACTTCCTAATTCCGTAGCAGAGGAGTGGTCAATGAAAGGTACCATCTTCGCCGTGGCGCTTAACCACCGCAGCCAGCTCGACGCCTGGCGCGAAGCGTTCCAGCAGGCCCCGTATAAAACCCCGCCGAAGACCGCGGTCTGGTTTATCAAACCGCGCAACACCGTTATCGGCGACGGCGAGAGCATTCCCTACCCGCAAGGCGAAACCGTGCAGAGCGGCGCCACCGTGGCGCTAATCGTCGGTAAAACCGCACGTAAAATCGCCGCGGAAGACGCCGCGGCTTATATTGCCGGGTACGCGCTGGCGAACGACGTCAGCCTGCCGGAAGAGAGCTTCTATCGTCCGGCCATCAAAGCCAAATGCCGCGACGGCTTCTGCCCGCTTGGCGCGCTCGCGCCGCTCAGCAACGTCGATAACCTGACCATCATTACCGAAATCAACGGTCGCGAGGCGGACAGCTGGAATACCGTCGATCTCCAGCGCTCCGCCGCCGAGCTGCTGAGCGCCCTGAGCGAATTCGCCACCCTCAATCCCGGCGATGCGATTCTGATCGGTACGCCCCACTCCCGCGTTACGCTGCGCCCCGGCGATCGCGTACGCATTCTCGCCGAGGGCTTCCCGGCGCTGGAAAACCCGGTGGTTGCTGAAGGAGAACTGGCATGAAACAGGCACGTATTGAGTGGCAGGGGCAACGGCACGATGTCCAGGTTGATGAACGCGGTCAGGTCCAGCTCGCCAACGGCAGGTTACTTCAGGAAGGCGAGTTTCGCTGGCTGCCGCCCGCCGACGGCACCCTGTTCGCGCTGGGCCTGAACTACGCCGATCACGCCAGCGAGCTGGCGTTTACGCCGCCAACAGAGCCGCTGGTGTTTATCAAAGCGCCCAACACCTTTATCGGCCATAGGCAAGAGTCGGTGCGCCCGGATAACGTCGAGTACATGCACTACGAGGCTGAACTGGTGGTGGTGATCGGCAAAACCGCGCGTAAGGTCACCGAAGCCGACGCCATGGCGTACGTGGCCGGATACACCGTCTGCAACGACTACGCCATCCGCGACTACCTGGAAAACTACTATCGTCCCAACCTGCGGGTCAAAAGCCGCGACACCCTGACGCCGATAGGCCCGTGGATCGTCAGCAAAGAGACGATCCCCGATCCGCACAACCTGGCGCTGTGCACCTGGGTCAACGGCGAACTGCGCCAGCAGGGCACCACCGCCGATCTGATCTTCAGCATTCCGTTCCTGATCGCTTACCTCAGCGAATTTATGACCCTGCAGCCGGGCGACATGATCGCCACCGGCACGCCGAAGGGGCTGTCGGACGTGGTGCCGGGCGATGAAGTGATCGTCGAAGTGGAAGGCGTCGGCCGCCTGGTCAACCACATCATTAGCCAGCAGGCATATGAGGAGAAGCTGTCATGAAAAAAATTAACCACTGGATCAACGGCAAAAACGTCGCCGCTGCGGAATATTTCCACACCACTAATCCGGCCACCGGCGAAGTGCTGGCGGAAGTCGCCTCCGGCGGCGCCGACGAGGTGAATCAGGCGGTGGCGGCGGCGAAAGAGGCGTTCCCGAAATGGGCCAATCTGCCGATGAAAGAGCGCGCGCGTCTGATGCGCCGGCTGGGAGATCTGATCGACCAGAACGTCCCGGAGATCGCCGCCATGGAGACCGCCGATACCGGCCTGCCGATCCACCAGACCAAAAACGTGCTGATCCCGCGCGCCTCGCACAACTTCGAATTCTTCGCCGAAGTGTGCCAGCAGATGAACGGCAAGACCTACCCGGTTGACGACAAGATGCTCAACTACACCCTCGTGCAGCCGGTCGGCGTCTGCGCGCTGGTGTCGCCGTGGAACGTGCCGTTTATGACCGCCACCTGGAAGGTGGCGCCGTGCCTCGCGCTGGGCAATACCGCGGTGCTGAAGATGTCCGAACTGTCGCCGCTAACCGCCGACCGTCTTGGCGAGCTGGCGCTGGAGGCGGGTATTCCGCCGGGGGTGCTGAACGTGGTTCAGGGCTACGGCGCGACGGCGGGCGATGCGCTGGTCCGCCACCATGACGTACGCGCGGTCTCGTTCACCGGCGGTACCGCCACCGGGCGCAACATCATGAAAAACGCCGGGCTGAAAAAGTACTCCATGGAGCTGGGCGGCAAATCGCCGGTGCTGATTTTCGAAGACGCCGATATTGAGCGCGCCCTCGACGCCGCGCTGTTCACCATTTTCTCGATCAACGGCGAACGCTGCACCGCCGGCTCGCGCATCTTCATTCAGCAGAGCATCTACCCCGAGTTCATTAAACGCTTCGCCGAGCGGGCTAACCGCCTGCGCGTCGGCGACCCCACCGACCCGAATACCCAGGTGGGCGCGCTGATTAGCCAGCAGCACTGGGAGAAAGTCTCCGGCTATATCCGCCTCGGCATTGAAGAAGGGGCGACCCTGCTGGCCGGCGGCGCGGATAAACCCGCCGATCTGCCCGCCCATCTGAGAAACGGCAACTTCCTGCGGCCAACGGTGCTGGCGGACGTCGATAACCGCATGCGCGTGGCGCAGGAAGAGATTTTTGGCCCGGTAGCCTGTCTGCTGCCGTTTAAAGACGAGGCGGAAGGTCTGCGCCTGGCCAACGACGTGGAGTACGGCCTCGCCTCTTATATCTGGACCCAGGACGTCAGCAAAGTGCTGCGCCTGGCGCGCGGCATCGAAGCCGGAATGGTGTTCGTCAACACCCAGAACGTCCGCGACCTGCGTCAGCCGTTCGGCGGCGTGAAGGCCTCCGGTACCGGCCGCGAAGGCGGCGAATACAGTTTTGAAGTGTTCGCTGAAATGAAAAACGTCTGCATCTCGATGGGCGACCATCCGATCCCAAAATGGGGAGTCTGATATGGGAAAGTTAGCGTTAGCAGCAAAAATCACTCACGTACCGTCGATGTATCTCTCTGAACTGCCGGGTAAAAACCACGGCTGCCGCCAGGGAGCCATCGATGGGCATAAAGAAATCGGCAAGCGGTGCCGCGAGCTGGGCGTGGATACCATCATCGTCTTTGATACCCACTGGCTGGTTAACAGCGCCTACCACATCAACTGTGCCGACCATTTCCAGGGCGTCTACACCAGCAACGAGCTGCCGCATTTTATTCGCGACATGACCTATGACTATGACGGTAACCCGGCGCTCGGCCACCTGATCGCCGACGAAGCGGTCAAGCTCGGGGTCCGCGCCAAAGCGCATAACATTCCAAGCCTGAAGCTGGAGTACGGCACCCTGGTGCCGATGCGCTACATGAACAGCGATAAGCATTTCAAAGTGGTCTCTATCTCGGCGTTCTGTACCGTTCATGATTTTGCCGACAGCCGCAGGCTGGGCGAAGCCATTCTTAAGGCTATCGAGAAATATGACGGCACCGTGGCGGTCTTTGCCAGCGGCTCGCTGTCGCACCGTTTTATCGACGACCAGCGCGCCGAAGAGGGGATGAACAGCTATACCCGCGAGTTCGATCACCAGATGGACGAACGGGTCGTGAAGCTGTGGCGCGAAGGCAAATTCAAAGAGTTCTGCACCATGCTGCCGGAGTACGCCGACTACTGCTTCGGCGAAGGCAATATGCACGACACGGTGATGCTGCTGGGCCTGCTGGGCTGGGACAAATACGACGGCAAAGTAGAGTTTATTACCGAGCTGTTCGCCAGCTCCGGCACCGGTCAGGTCAACGCCGTCTTCCCGCTGCCGGAAACGGCGTAAGGAGCACGCAGAATGCCGCATTTTATCGCTGAATGTACCGACAACATCCGCGAGCAGGCTGATTTACCGGGCCTGTTCGGCAAAGTGAACGCCGCGCTGGCGGCCACCGGCATCTTCCCCATCGGCGGCATTCGCAGCCGCGCCATCTGGCTGGATACCTGGCAGATGGCCGACGGCCAGCACGATTACGCCTTTGTGCATATGACGCTGAAAATTGGCGCCGGACGCAGCCTGGAGAGCCGCCAGGACGTGGGCGATATGCTGTTCACGCTGATCAAAGCCCATTTCGCCGCGCTGATGGAGAGCCGCTATCTGGCGCTGTCGTTTGAGATTGATGAACTGCACCCGACGCTGAACTACAAGCAGAACAACGTGCACGCCTTGTTTAAATAGCGTGCGGCCGGTCAGGCCCTCTCCCGCCGGGAGAGGGCGAAACGGCGCCGGCTTTTATTTCCGGCGCAGCAGCACCGAATGACGTAACAGGAAGCAACTATGCTCGATAAACATACCCATACCCTGATCGCCCAGCGGCTAAACCAGGCGGAAAAACAGCGTGAACAGATCCGCGCTATTTCGCTGGATCACCCGACGATCACTATCGAAGACGCCTACGCGGTACAGCGCGAATGGGTAAATATGAAAATCGCCGAAGGCCGCGTGCTGAAAGGACATAAAATCGGCCTGACCTCAAAAGCAATGCAGGCCAGTTCGCAAATCAGCGAACCGGACTACGGCGCGCTGCTGGACGATATGTTTTTCCACGACGGCGGCGATATTCCTACCGACCGCTTTATCGTCCCGCGTATCGAAGTGGAGCTGGCCTTCGTGCTGGCCAAACCGCTGCGCGGCCCCCACTGCACCCTGTTTGACGTCTACAACGCCACCGACTACGTGATCCCGGCGCTGGAGCTGATTGACGCCCGCTGCCACAACATCGACCCGGAAACCCAGCGCCCGCGCAAAGTCTTCGACACCATCTCCGATAACGCCGCCAACGCCGGGGTGATCCTCGGCGGCCGCCCGATTAAACCCGACGAGCTGGATCTGCGCTGGATCGCCGCCCTGCTCTATCGCAACGGCGTGATTGAAGAGACCGGCGTCGCCGCGGGGGTGCTGAATCACCCGGCCAACGGCGTGGCCTGGCTGGCGAACAAGCTGGCGCCGTACGACGTCCAGCTGGAAGCCGGGCAGATTATTCTCGGCGGCTCCTTTACCCGGCCGGTACCGGCGCGCAAAGGCGACACCTTCCACGTCGACTACGGCAACATGGGCGCGATTAGCTGCCGCTTTGTCTAGGAGAAACATGATGCATAACGCCTTTAAAGACGCCTTAAAAGCGGGTCGTCCGCAGATTGGCCTGTGGCTGGGGCTGACCAGCAGCTACAGCGCCGAGCTGCTGGCCGGGGCCGGGTTCGACTGGCTGCTGATCGACGGCGAGCATGCGCCAAACAGCGTGCAGACAATCCTGACCCAGCTACAGGCGATCGCTCCCTACCCCAGCCAGCCGGTGGTGCGGCCGTCGTGGAACGACCCGGTGCAGATTAAACAGCTGCTGGATATCGGCGCGCAAACCCTGCTGGTGCCGATGGTGCAGAACGCCGACGAAGCGCGGCTGGCGGTGAAAGCCACCCGCTACCCGCCCGCGGGCATTCGCGGCGTCGGCAGCGCGCTGGCCCGCGCCTCGCGCTGGAACCGCGTCCCGGATTATCTCCATCAGGCCAACGACGCGATGTGCGTGCTGGTGCAGATCGAAACCCGCGAAGCGCTCAACAATCTGCCGCAGATCCTCGATGTCGAGGGCGTGGACGGCGTGTTTATTGGCCCGGCGGATCTGAGCGCCGATATGGGCTTCAGCGGCAACCCGCAGCATCCGGAAGTGCAGGCCGCCATTGAGCACGCCATCGGGCAAATTCGCGCGGCGGGCAAAGCGCCGGGGATCCTGATGGCCAGCGAGCCGCTGGCGAAGCGCTACCTGGAACTCGGCGCGCTGTTTGTCGCCGTCGGCGTCGATACCACCCTGCTGGCCCGCGGCGCGGAAGCGCTGGCGGCGCGATTTGGCGCGGAAAAAACCGCCTAGGGTTCGTCAGGCGTCTATTAATACCCGCAGTACCCTACAAAATTCCCATTAGAGGAAAATGATAATGAGCGATACATCATCTGCCATCCCGGAAAAGTTCGATCCGGCTAATCAGCACAAGCAGCTGACGGCGCAGCAGCAGTCGGTTATCAACAAGCTCTTTCGCCGCCTGATCGTCTTTTTGTTCGTGCTGTTTATCTTTTCGTTTTTAGATCGCATCAATATCGGTTTTGCCGGGCTGACCATGGGCCAGGATCTGGGCCTTAACGCCACCATGTTTGGTCTTGCCACCACCCTGTTTTACGCCACCTACGTGATATTCGGCATTCCCAGCAACGTGATGCTCAGCATCGTTGGCGCTCGCCGCTGGATCGCCACCATCATGGTGCTGTGGGGCATCGCCTCCACCGCCACCATGTTCGCGACCGGACCGAACAGTCTTTATATCCTGCGCATGCTGGTGGGGATCACCGAGGCCGGTTTTCTGCCCGGCATTCTGCTCTATCTGACCTACTGGTTCCCGGCCTTTTTCCGCGCCCGCGCCAACGCGCTGTTTATGATCGCGATGCCGGTGACCACCGCGCTGGGGTCGATCGTCTCCGGCTATATCCTGTCGATGGACGGCCTGCTGAACCTGCACGGCTGGCAGTGGCTGTTCCTGCTGGAAGGCTTCCCGTCGGTGCTGCTCGGTATTATGGTCTGGTTCTGGCTTGATGATTCGCCGTCGAAGGCGAAATGGCTGACCGCGGACGATAAAAAATGCCTGCAGGAGATGATGGATAACGACCGCCTGACGCTGGTCCAGCCGGAAGGGGCGATCAGCCATCACGCCATGCAGCAGCGCAGCCTGTGGCGGGAAGTGTTCACGCCGATCGTGCTGATGTACACCCTGGCCTACTTCTGCCTGACCAATACGCTCAGCGCGATCAGCATCTGGACGCCGCAGATCCTCAAAAGCTTTAACGAAAGCAGCAGCAATATCACCATCGGCCTGCTGGCGGCGATCCCGCAGATTTGTACCATTCTGGGAATGATCTACTGGAGCCGCCACTCCGATAAACATCAGGAGCGTAAGCACCACACCGCCCTGCCGTTCCTGTTCGCCGCCGCGGGCTGGCTGCTGGCGTCGGCCACCGATCACAACCTGATCCAGCTGCTCGGGATCGTGATGGCCTCCACCGGATCGTTTAGCGCAATGGCCATTTTCTGGACCACGCCGGATCAGTCGATCAGCCTGCGCGCCAGAGCGATCGGCATCGCGGTGATCAACGCGACGGGTAATATCGGATCGGCGCTCAGCCCCTTTATGATCGGCTGGCTGAAGGATATTACCGGCAGCTTCAGCAGCGGCCTGTGGTTCGTCGCCGCCCTGCTGGTCATCGGCGCGATGATTATCTGGGTGATTCCGATGAAAGGAACGCGTCCGCGCGCGACGCCGTAAGGAGCCGCCATGTGCCAGAGCCCGATAGCCAATATCGATATTAATAAAGAGTACGATGAGAGCCTGGGGACGGAAGATGTGCATTATCAATCGTTTGCCAGGATGGCGGAGTTCTTTGGCCGCGATATGCAGGCGCACCGTCACGACCAGTATTTTCAGATGCACTTTCTCGATACCGGGCAGATTGAGCTGCAGCTCGACGATCATCGCTATTCGGTGCAGGCGCCGCTGTTTGTTCTGACGCCGCCCTCGGTGCCGCACGCTTTTATCACCGAGTCCGATAGCGACGGTCACGTGCTGACGGTGCGCGAGGATCTGGTCTGGCCGCTGCTGGAGGTGCTCTATCCCGGCACGCGGGAGGCTTTCGGTCTGCCGGGCATCTGCCTGTCGCTGGCCGACAGGCCCGAGGAGCTGGCGGCGCTGGCGCACTACTGGCGGCTGATTGAACGGGAATCGACGTCGCAGCTGCCGGGGCGGGAACATACCCTGACGCTGCTGGCGCAGGCGGTGTTCACCCTGCTGCTGCGCAACGCGAAGCTTGACGATCACGCGGCCAGCGGGATACGCGGCGAGCTCAAGCTGTTCCAGCGGTTTAACCAGCTGATCGACGGCCACTACCATCAGCACTGGACGGTGCCGGATTACGCCAGCGAGCTGCATCTGACCGAATCCCGGTTAACCGATATCTGCCGCCGCTTCGCCAACCGGCCGCCCAAACGGCTGATTTTCGACAGGCAGCTGCGCGAAGCCAAGAGGCTGCTGCTCTTTTCCGACAGCGCGGTCAACGAGATAGCCTGGCAGCTGGGCTTTAAGGATCCGGCCTATTTTTCCCGCTTTTTTAACCGCTTAGTCGGCTGCTCGCCGAGCGCGTTCAGAACGCAAAAAGTACCGGTATCATAAGAGCTTCCCGGGGACGGCGCGGCGAGTTCGCAGCCGTCTGAGAGGCGGTATCCCGGGCAAGGCGCATCAAGCGCCGCCCCCCCGGAGCAGAGCGCAGAATCGCTGCATTTCCCGGAGGCGATGCTGCGCATCTGTCCGGCCTACACATTCAAAACCCGCCCTGGCTTGTCGTCGGATCACCGGGGAGCCAGGCCGGAAAATAGAAAAAACCAACCCCCGATCACATAACCCAACCCCGCCTGAAAAGTACCGACCGTTGACCTAAAAGTCTCTTCACGAAAGCCGCGTTAACCGCTTCAATTGAACAACAAAAACAAAACATAAATTTAACATCGCATTCCGATTAATACTGAAGAGGTCACCTATGAAACCTGAAAATTTCCGTGCCGACGCTAAACGCCCGTTAACCGGTGAAGAGTATCTGAAGAGCCTGCAGGACGGCCGCGAAATCTATATCTACGGCGAACGCGTTAAGGACGTGACCACCCACCCGGCGTTCCGCAACGCCGCCGCCTCCGTCGCCCAGATGTACGACGCGCTGCATAAACCCGAGCTGCAGGATACCCTGTGCTGGGGGACCGATACCGGCAGCGGCGGCTATACCCACAAGTTCTTCCGCGTCGCGAAAAGCGCCGACGATCTGCGCCAGCAGCGCGACGCTATCGCCGAATGGTCGCGCCTGAGCTACGGCTGGATGGGACGTACCCCGGACTACAAAGCCGCGTTCGGCTGCGCGCTCGGCGCAAACCCAGCGTTTTATGGTCAGTTTGAACAGAACGCCCGCAGCTGGTACACCCGCATCCAGGAAACAGGCCTCTACTTTAACCACGCCATCGTCAACCCGCCCATCGACCGCCATAAGCCAGCCGACGAAGTGAAAGACGTCTATATCAAGCTGGAAAAAGAGACCGATGCCGGGATCATCGTCAGCGGCGCGAAAGTGGTAGCCACCAACTCGGCGCTCACCCACTACAACATGATTGGCTTCGGCTCGGCGCAGGTGATGGGCGAAAACCCGGACTTCGCGCTGATGTTCGTCGCGCCGATGGACGCCGAAGGGGTCAAGCTTATCTCCCGCGCCTCCTATGAGCTGGTCGCCGGAGCAACCGGATCGCCCTACGATTATCCGCTCTCCAGCCGCTTCGACGAAAACGATGCGATCCTGGTGATGGATAATGTGCTGATCCCATGGGAAAACGTGCTTATCTATCGCGACTTCGATCGCTGCCGCCGCTGGACGATGGAGGGCGGTTTCGCCCGCATGTATCCGCTACAGGCCTGCGTGCGTCTGGCCGTGAAGCTCGATTTCATCACCGCCCTGCTCAAGCGCTCGCTGGAGTGTACCGGAACCCTGGAGTTCCGCGGCGTGCAGGCGGATCTCGGCGAAGTGGTGGCCTGGCGCAATATGTTCTGGGCGCTGAGCGATTCGATGTGCGCCGAAGCCACGCCGTGGGTTAACGGCGCGTATCTGCCGGATCACGCCGCGCTGCAAACCTATCGCGTGATGGCGCCGATGGCCTACGCCAAAATCAAAAACATTATTGAACGCAACGTCACCAGCGGCCTGATCTATCTGCCGTCCAGCGCCCGCGATCTCAATAATCCGCAGATCAACGAATACCTGGCGAAATACGTGCGCGGATCGAACGGCATGGATCACGTCGAGCGCATCAAGATCCTCAAACTGATGTGGGACGCCATCGGCAGCGAGTTTGGCGGCCGTCATGAGCTGTACGAAATCAACTACTCCGGTAGCCAGGATGAAATTCGCCTGCAGTGCCTGCGTCAGGCGCAGAGCTCCGGCAACATGGACAAAATGATGGCGATGGTGGATCGCTGCCTGTCCGAGTACGACCAGAACGGCTGGACGGTGCCGCATCTGCACAACAATACCGATATCAACATGCTGGATAAGCTGCTGAAGTAACCGGCAGCGGGAGGTCACAATGCAATTAGATGAACAACGTCTGCGTTTTCGCGATGCCATGGCCAGTCTGTCGGCCGCCGTTAACGTCATCACCACCGAAGGCGAGGCGGGCCGCTGCGGTATCACCGCCACCGCGGTCTGTTCGGTGACCGATACGCCGCCGTCGGTAATGGTCTGCATCAACGCTAACAGCGCGATGAATCCGGTGTTCCAGGGCAACGGCAAGCTGTGCATCAACGTGCTGAACCACGAGCAAGAGGAGATGGCCCGCCACTTCGCCGGCATGACCGGGATGACGATGGATGACCGTTTCGGCCTCAGCGGCTGGCAAAAAGGCGCGCTGGGCCAGCCGGTGCTGAAAGGCGCGCTGGCGAGCCTTGAGGGCGAGATTAGCCAGGTGCAGACCATCGGTAGCCACCTGGTCTATCTGGTGGAAATCAGGAACATTACCCTGAGCCAGCAGGGCCACGGGCTGATCTACTTTAAGCGCCGCTTCCATCCGGTGATGATGGAGATGGACGTCGTGGCGTAGTTTTGCCTTCCCCTCTCTCGCGGGAGAGGGGATTACCTCGCTTCCCCCCATCGTCACGGCGGGAATATTCCTGTGATCTCAATCACATATTTAAGCCTGCCGGGATTCCTGCCCAACCGCTTACCCTCGCAAGTGACCGCTTAACCCCGGATATAACCACTCACAGATTTACCCAACTTTACGCGCGCGACGTTCTGGCAAGATGGTCCCCAGCATAGCTAATCAATGCCTCCTCAAACCCTAACTAAACCCAGACGGCTTCGGCCCATTATTCATCTTATTAAGCCAGGTTTTACTATGGATACTAAAAAGTTATTCAAGCACATACCCTGGGTGATTCTTGGAATCATCGGGGCATTTTGCCTCTCGGTCGTCGCTCTGCGCCGCGGCGAGCACGTCAGTGCGCTGTGGATCGTGGTGGCCTCGGTTTCCGTCTACCTCGTCGCCTACCGTTATTACAGCCTGTACATTGCGCAAAAGGTCATGAAGCTCGACCCTACGCGCTCCACGCCTGCGGTGATTAACAACGATGGCCTGAACTACGTTCCGACCAACCGCTACGTGCTGTTCGGCCACCACTTTGCCGCGATTGCCGGCGCCGGTCCGCTGGTGGGCCCGGTGCTCGCCGCGCAGATGGGTTACCTGCCGGGTACCCTGTGGCTGCTGGCGGGCGTCGTGCTGGCAGGGGCGGTGCAGGACTTTATGGTGCTGTTTATCTCCTCGCGCCGTAACGGTGCCTCGCTGGGGGAAATGATCAAGCAGGAGATGGGTCCGGTGCCGGGTTCCATCGCGCTGTTCGGCTGCTTCCTGATAATGATCATCATCCTTGCGGTGCTGGCGTTAATCGTGGTGAAAGCGCTGGCGGAAAGCCCGTGGGGCGTCTTCACCGTCTGCTCGACCGTGCCGATCGCCCTGTTTATGGGGATCTACATGCGCTTCCTGCGCCCGGGCCGCGTAGGCGAAGTATCGGTGATTGGTATCGTCCTGCTGGTAGCGTCGATTTACTTCGGCGGCGTGATTGCCCACGACCCGTACTGGGGCCCGGCGCTGACCTTTAAAGACACCACCATTACCTTTACCCTGATTGGCTACGCGTTTATCTCGGCGCTGCTGCCGGTCTGGCTGATTCTGGCGCCGCGCGACTACCTGGCGACCTTCCTGAAAATTGGCGTTATCGTCGGCCTGGCGCTGGGCATTGTTATCCTCAACCCGGACCTGAAAATGCCGGCGGTGACCCAGTACATTGACGGTACCGGTCCGCTGTGGAAAGGCGCGCTGTTCCCGTTCCTGTTTATCACTATCGCCTGCGGCGCGGTCTCCGGCTTCCACGCCCTGATCGCCTCCGGCACCACGCCGAAGCTGCTGGCTAACGAAACCGACGCCCGCTTTATCGGCTACGGCGCAATGCTGATGGAGTCCTTCGTGGCGGTGATGGCGCTGGTAGCGGCCTCAATTATCGAACCGGGCCTCTACTTCGCGATGAACACCCCGCCGGCGGGTCTGGGCATCACCATGCCGAACCTGCACGAAATGGGTGGTGAGAACGCCGCGCTGATTGCCGCGCAGCTGAGGGATGTCACCGCACACGCGGCGGCGACCGTCAGCTCCTGGGGCTTCGTGATCTCACCTGAGCAAATCCTGCAAACCGCGAAAGATATCGGCGAACCGTCGGTACTGAACCGCGCGGGCGGCGCGCCGACGCTGGCCGTGGGTATCGCTCACGTGTTCCACAAAATCATCCCGATGGCGGATATGGGCTTCTGGTACCACTTCGGTATTCTGTTTGAAGCGCTGTTTATCCTTACCGCGCTGGATGCCGGTACCCGTGCAGGCCGCTTTATGCTGCAGGATCTGCTGGGCAACTTCGTGCCGTTCCTCAAGAAAACCGACTCGCTGGTGGCCGGTGTTATCGGTACCGCGGGCTGCGTCGGCCTGTGGGGCTACCTGCTGTATCAGGGCGTGGTCGACCCGCTGGGCGGCGTGAAGAGCCTGTGGCCGCTGTTCGGTATCTCTAACCAGATGCTGGCCGCCGTGGCGCTGGTGCTCGGCACCGTGGTGCTGGTCAAAATGCAGCGCACCAAATATATCTGGGTCACCGTGATCCCGGCCGCATGGCTGCTGCTGTGCACCACCTGGGCGCTGGGCCTGAAACTGTTCAGCACCAACCCGCAGATGGAAGGCTTCTTCTTCATGGCGCAGCAGTATAAAGAGAAGATCGCCGCCGGCGGCGAACTGACCGCGCAGCAGATTGCCAACATGAACCATATCGTGGTGAACAACTACACCAACGCGGGTCTGAGCATTCTGTTCCTGGTGGTGGTCTACAGCATCATCTTCTACGGCATCAAAACCTGGCTCAACGTGCGCAACAATAAAGTGCGTACCGACAAAGAGACCCCGTACGTGCCGGTACCGGAAGGCGGCGTGAAGACCTCTTCGCATCACTAAACCTTAATGCCGGATGGCGCTACGCTTATCCGGTCTACACAAACGAATGTTTGTAGGCCGGATGAGGCGCTAGCCGCCATCCGGCTTTATTCGTTCTCTGGGACTCACAATGTTTGGTAACTTAGGTCAGGCAAAAAAATACCTCGGTCAGGCAGCGAAAATGCTGATTGGCATTCCGGATTACGATAATTACGTCGAGCATATGCAGACTAACCATCCGGACAAGCCGTACATGACCTACGATGAATTCTTTCGCGAACGCCAGCAGGCCCGCTACGGCGGCGACGGCAAAGGCGGCGTACGCTGCTGCTAATGGAGGCAAACATGGCACCGATTGCAGTCACCCTGCTCACCGGTTTTCTTGGCGCGGGTAAAACCACCCTGCTGCGCCATATCCTGAACGAACGGCACGGCTTTAAAATTGCCGTTATCGAAAACGAATTTGGCGAAGTCGCCGTCGATGACCAGCTTATCGGCGATCGCGCCACGCAGATTAAAACCCTGACCAACGGCTGCATCTGCTGTACCCGTTCCAACGAACTGGAAGACGCCCTGCTCGATCTGCTCGACAGCCGCGATCGCGGAGAAATTGATTTTGACCGGCTGGTGATCGAATGCACAGGCATGGCCGACCCCGGCCCGATTATCCAGACCTTTTTCTCTCACGATGTGCTGTGTGAACGCTATCTGCTGGATGGCGTGATTGCGCTGGTTGACGCGGTGCATGCCGACCAGCAGATGAATCAGTTCACCATTGCCCAGTCGCAGGTGGGCTACGCCGATCGTATCCTGCTCACCAAAACTGACGTGGCGGGCGACAGCGACAAGCTCCGCGAACGGCTGATGCGTATTAACGCCCGCGCGCCGATTTACAACGTCACCCACGGCGATATCGACCTGAATCTGCTGTTTAACACCAGCGGCTTTATGCTGGAAGAGAACGTGGTCAGCAGCAAACCGCGCTTCCACTTTATGGCCGATAAGCAGAACGACGTGTCGTCTATCGTGGTGGAGCTGGATTATCCGGTGGATATCAGCGACGTGTCGCGGGTGATGGAAAACCTGCTGCTCACCTTTGCTGAACAGCTGATGCGCTATAAAGGGATGCTGTGGATCGACGGCGAGCCCAACCGCCTGCTGTTCCAGGGCGTTCAACGGCTATACAGCGCCGACTGGGACCGGCCGTGGGGCGATGAGCGGCCGCACAGTACCCTGGTGTTTATTGGGATACAGCTTCCGGAAGATGAGATTCGCACCGCATTTGCGAGCCTGCGCAAGTAGTCATGTCGCTCGCCCCCTCTTCTGGAGGGGGAATGCGCGAATGAAATGTAAAATTCTGTTCTTATATGTAACAATAGAAATGTTTTTGGAAATAATTAGAAAGCCAATTATTGCGTCCACAACCGCTTTTTCGCGCCTGTTCAGCGAATATTTAGCCAAAAGATTCAACTCACGCTCAACGGCTAAAGATTACCCGTTGACTCCGCAGTAAAAACAACTAACAAACAACACAAATAAATATATCTAATAACAAAATTAGCATAAAACAGTCATCACTCGCTGATTTGCAGTCATAAAAATCGATTGTTAAGGTGCCCTCCGCGTAATGTAATGATGAGGCATAAAACATGAAAAAGCTGAATATCCTTCTTCTCTCGGCGTTGGCTGCCGTCTCGGGATCCGCACTCGCGATGGGCGGCACCGTTGAGCAGGGCAAGAACTTCACCAACCTGAATCTGGAAATGGGGAAATCCTCCTCTGGCCTGTATGTGGAAAGCAACTGGCTCAAAAATACCGATGACGGTACCCAGACAGGCGGCGTAGGCGCGGGTTATAACCTGGAACTCGGCCCGGTGATGTTTAATGCCGGCGCGAAAGCCATCTACCTCGGCCCTAAAAAAGGCGATAACGGCGTGGCCTTCCCCATCGGCGGCGGCGCCAACGTGGCCCTGACCGACAGCATCCATCTCTATGGTGAGGGCTATGCCGCACCGGAGGGCCTGAACAATAGCGTCAAAAACTACGTTGAAGCCAACGGCGGCGTAAGCTGGACGCCAATCACCCCAGTCACGCTGAAAGTGGGCTATCGCCATGTCAGCGTCGACGGCAAAGATGGCCGCCCGGGCCACACGCTGATTGACGGCGCCTATGTCGGCGGCGGGGTTACCTTCTGATGAACGGCCGCTTCGCCGCGCTTTGCGTTCTGAGCTTCACCGTGCTGCTGTCAGGCTGCGTCCAGTACAAATGGGTGAAGCCGGGAGTCAGCGATACGGAGATGAATAAAAAGCTCACGGAGTGCGAAGCGCAGGCGCTGATCGATCTCCCCCCGGATAACGTCGTCACCGGTTCAAGCTCGGAAAAAACGGACAAAAAGAACAAGAAAAAGGATATTTCCACCAGCTATACGGTTGAGGACGCCAATGAGGGGCGCAGGGATACGCTCGTCGACAGCTGCATGTTTAAGAGCGGCTGGGATAAGATTGAAGTTCAGTGAACGCCAAAAAACCTGCCAGATGGCAGGTTTTTGTCTTCACGCCGTTATTTATGCACGACCACCAGCTTCTGATTCACAAACTCTTTAATCCCGAGATCGGAAAGCTCGCGGCCAAACCCGGAGCGCTTAACGCCGCCAAACGGCAGCTCCGGAGCGGTATCGGTTAGCCAGTTGATATAGACCATACCGGTTTCAATCCGCGACGCCATGCGTTTCGCCCTTTCGATATCCTGGCTGAATACGGCTCCGCCAAGGCCATAGTGCGAATCGTTGGCCAGCTTCATCGCCTCATCGTCATCTTTCACCACGTAGATTTGCGCGACCGGGCCGAAGAACTCTTCGAAGTAGGCCGGGTTATCGCGGGTAATGCCGGTGAGTATGGTGGGCTCGAAAAAGCTGCCTTCCCGCTGCGCGGGTTTGCCGCCCAGGTGCAGCTTCGCGCCGTTTTTCACCGCGTCGTTCACCTGCCTAGTCAGCGTGTCCAGCGCATCTTTTGAAGAGAGCGGCCCCAGCGTCGTGCGCTCATCCAGCGGATCGCCGATTTTCACCTGACGGAAGGCCTCGGTAAACTGGCTCAGGAACGAGTCGGCAATTTTTTCATGCAGGATAAAGCGCTTCGCCGCGGTGCACACCTGGCCTGCGTTGTTGAGCCGCGCCTGCACGCCGATCTTCACCGCCTTCTCCAGATCGGCGTCGTCCAGGACCACAAAGACATCGTTGCCGCCCAGTTCAAGCGTCGCTTTCTTGATGTGTTTAGCCGCCTGCGCCGCCACCACGCTACCGGCTTTTTCCGAGCCGGTCAGGGCCGCACCCTGTACGCGATCGTCGGCGATAATCTTCGCCACCTGATCCTGAGAAATAAAAAGGTTAGTCCACGCGCCCTCCGGCGCACCGGCTTCGCGTACCAGGTGGGCGAAGGTTTCCGCACAGTGCGGGACGATGCTGGCATGTTTGGCGATAACCGGGTTCCCCGCCGCCAGGTTCGGTGCCAGCACGCGCATAAGCTGATAATAAGGGAAGTTCCACGGTTCTACCGCCATCAGTACGCCGATGGGATGGTGTTCGACCCAGGCTTCACCCAGCTCGGACGGATACTTTACCGGCGCCAAAAACTGTTTGGCGTTGTCGGCGTAGTAGCGGGCAATTTGCGCGCACAGCTTCACTTCACCGCGGCTTTGCTCAATGAGTTTGCCCATTTCCTGGCTGGCGATTTTCGCCAGCTCGTCAACCCGGCCGTCGATCAGATCCGCCAGCTTGTACAGCACCGATAGCCGCTGCGCTATATCGCCTTTCGACCACGACGAATGATATAGCGCATCCGCCTTCTGCAGAGCCGCTTCCACGTCCGCGTCGCTGTGTGCCGGGTACGCTTTGATAAGCTGATTGTTTGCAGGATTCACCGTCTGATAAGCCATATCGCATGTCTCCTTGTTATCGCTGTTAACGCAGTCATAAATACCGCACAGGATATTAAGGGTAGTCGAGATAACTGAGGATGCGGCCAAACTCAGAGAGATACGGAATTTTCCCGAAATGGAACGGAGCGCGCTCTCGGCATAAATCGCCCATAAATAACAGCTCAATATCAATAAGTTAATGAGTAACAGCCCGGATATCCGCCTCCGACAAACCGGTAATTCTCAGCACCGTTTCCAGGGCCATACCTTCGGCGAGCATCGTTTGAGCAATACGCCGCGCTTCGGCGCGCTGCCCCTCCTCAACGCCCTCCAGTCGACCTTCCCGCTTCCCCTGCCTGCGCCCCACTTCACGTAACCTTTCGGCGATAGTCATGAGCTTCTCCTTATGCTGCGGAACACGCTGAGCCACTTCGCGGATAAATTTCCCCAACCGAAGCGCTTTGCCCGAGTGAATCAGGTAATTAAACAGCGTTTTTAGCTGCCTGTCATTAGCGTATCCGCTAAGCAAAATGGCCGTCAGATGTTCCACAATGCCCAGCAAATCGCGCTGACGAATATGTTTTTGCATCAGCTCCAGTAAGGCGACTCTTCGATGCTGGACAATTTCGTCATCAGGCACGACGGTAATATCCACCAGCGGAAACGGCATGGTATAAAGCTGCTTAGCCAGAGCAGGGTCGGCAAACTTGTCGAGCCAGGATAACGACCAGGGATAAGGCGTGGCGACGCCATGATAGAACAGTATCGGTACAACCAGCGGCAGCGTTTTATGTCCGTTATCCAGATGGCGCTGCATCGCAGCAATGGCGTAACGCATCATTCTGAAGGCCATATACGCATCCGGAGAGCTTTGATGCTCGATGACAACATAGATATAGCCTTCTCCCGCCGCGGTTTTCAGTGCCCAAAGAACATCGGAGTAGTATGCCCGCAGGTTCTCCTCAATAAAGCTCCCGGATTCAAGCGTCAGCGAATCCAGGTCGCAAAGCTGTCTGAGCGCCGGAGGAAGATGGATATCCAAAAAGTCGCGCGCGGTATCAGCTTGACGTAAAAACTGTTTGAAGACCGCATCGTGCGGCGTTGACGTAGTACCCTTTTCCATGGCTATCCGCCTGCGTAAAAAAATCCTGCCGCCACTCTACTGCGCCATTTTTCTCATCACACACACTGTTGCTGACCTTTACGAGCCGCGACGAAAGATATCTTCCTTCGGCTGCAAGCGAGACATTTTTGTTGAACGCGACTCGCGGTTCTCCCGCAGGATGAAGGCATGTTATAAACAGCTATCCCCCTCAGCTAAGGAGCCCACCGTGAGCCATACGCGCGATATTCAGCAAACCTTCTGGCGCGACGAACAGCTGCCCTGGCTGGAGCTGCGCAGCACCTGGCAAAGCCGTCAGGCCTATAAACGTCACCGCCATCCGCAGCTCTCCGTGGGGGCGATTATCGAGGGGGAAACGCGCTGTATCTGCAACGGGAAGGAGTATCTGCTGCGGCCGGGCGATCTGATTATTATCCCCGCCCAGGCGCCCCACAGCTGCAATCCGCGCGACGGCCAGCCGCGCAGCTACCATATGCTCTATCTCGAGCTAAGCTGGTGCTGGCGGCAGCTGGCAAACGATGCGCATCACGAGCGGCTGATAACCTCCCAGCCGGTGATTCGCGATGCCGGGCTCTTTGCCCGGTATCTGCAGATCGTGGCGTTGATGACTCAGCAAAACACCGCCGCGCTACCCGCCAGCGTCGCCCGGTTCCTGCGCGACCTGCCGCTGCGCCCGCTCGCGCCTGTGGCGCTTAGTCAGACCAGCGCGCGTTTGTTCAGTCGTCTGGCAACCAATCTGCAGGCGCCGCCGACGCTGGATAGCCTCGCCGATGAGTTTGCGCTGCGCAAAGAGACGCTGATCCGCGCCTTCAAGCAGGATACCGGCCTGACGCCCGCCAGCTTTATCAATATCGCGCGGATTGAGTTCGCCAAAACGCGCCTGCGGGCCGGGGATAATATCGCCGATGTCGGCTACCAGGCCGGGTTTGCCGACCAGAGCCACTTTCATAAAACCTTTGTCAGCTATACCGCCGCCACGCCGCGCCAGTATGCGCAGTCCCGATCAATAACAGACAATAATTAGCGTTTACGCTGGCGTAAGGTGACCTCAGATTAATACTGAGGTTGCTATGGACATACTCGCTACGCTCTTTCCCTCCGCCTTCCCCGCGCTGGCGCTCTCCCATTTTGTCGCCCTGCTGAGCCCCGGGCCGGATTTTTTTCTGCTGGTGGGCTACGCCATCCGCTATCGCCTGCGCGGCAGCGTCGGCCTGTGTATCGGCATTGCCGCCGGAAACGGTCTGTATATTCTTCTGGCCATTATCGGCTGGGGGATCCTGCGCCAGGCGCCGCTGCTGTTTACGGTGATTGAGCTGCTGGGCGCGGCGTATTTACTGTGGATTGGCAGCCTGCTGCTCAGAAGCCGTCCGACCACGCTGGCGCTGCACGGCGCCTCGGCTTCGCGCCCGCCGCTGGTGAAACAGCTTTTTCTCGGGCTGGGTTCTTCGCTGCTCAATCCGAAAAACGCGCTGTTCTACCTCGCGCTGATGACCTCCCTGCTGGGCCCGAACGTCACGCTGGTGCAGCAGGCCGTCAGCGGAGCCTGGATGACCAGCGTGGTGTTGATATGGGATCTGTTGCTGGTCACGCTGATTGCGCTACCGTCGGTGCAGCGCCGCCTTTCCGCCGTCGTCTGGCGAGTCGAGCGCACGGCCGGCGGCGTATTGATGGCTTTTGGTTGTTGGATTGTGTGGCAGTTTATTTTTAATTAATATTGTCAACGACCCAATAAGACAAAGCCTCGTCATTTTCTTTACAAGAATAAACGAGGCTCTATTCTATCTTTCTTTTAAACAAAATTTATTCCGGGCTATTTGCCGTCAACATATCCATCGGCACAAATACCCACTGCTGCGCTTCCGAGCCGTTAAATTCGAAAAGAATAATCGGATTCCCCTGGTTCGTGCCGCGGTTGTAGCTGTCCATAACAAAGCTCGGGTTTTGTTTGCTTTTAATAAAGCGACGTGAGCTGACTAAATCCCACCGCTGCGTCGCTTTATTCCCGCGAACCTGGAGCTCAATCGCTGCGCCTGAGCCCATACGATCCCCGCAAATGCCCAGCAGCAGCTCCTCGCTGGCGGCCAGGACGATCTCGCCGGTCCTGTCATCAACCGACCACAGAATTTTATTTAACGGTGAGGACGTCGGTAAGATAACAGCCTTAGCCCCGGCTTGCTGATCGCTAATACCTAATACCATGTCTTTTTTTGCTGCATATTTAAATATACCAATCATGAAAAACTCCTTTTATAAAAGACCAGTAGCAAGAGAAATTGATTAACGTTTTCCCTGAAATAAACAATGCCTTATTTAACCTTGAATATAATGTGATTAAGATCACTTATTAATAACTAACTTAAGAAAAAACCCATGTGGGATATATATTATGAATGCATTTAAGTTTAATTATTTAAAAATAGAATTTAAGCTACGTAAATTAAATTAACCCTCATCGTCTCTCTCGTCGGAAAAAGAGGAATCCGAATGACCAGGGCGTCAAATGGCGAAGATTTTACGCATTAGCCGTCAGGCTATATGCTTAAGCTTATGGAAAAACTCGCTGAACTGAAACGCGCCAAGCTGCTGGCGCTCTCGCTGCTGCTGATTGCAGCCGCCATTTTTATCACTACCCTCGTGCTGCCGCCAACGCCATGGGTCGGTGCGCTAAAGGCTATTTCCGAAGCGGCAATGGTCGGCGCGCTGGCGGACTGGTTTGCGGTCGTGGCGCTGTTTCGCCGTATTCCGCTGCCGTTCGTTGCGCGGCATACGGCGATTATTCCGCGTAATAAGGACCGGATTGCCGATAATCTCGGCTATTTCGTGCAGGAAAAATTTCTCGATACGCCCTCTCTGGTCGCGCTGATCCGGCGCTATGAACCGGCGCTGATGCTCGGTAACTGGTTCAGCCAGCCGGAAAACGCGCGTCGGGTCGGCCAGCATCTGCTGCAGGTGATGAGCGGCTTTCTGGAGCTAACCGATGACGCGCGCATTCAGCGCCTGCTGCGTCGGGCGGTACATAAAGCGATTGATAAGGTCGATTTAACCCAAACCAGCGCTATGATGCTGGAAGGGCTGACGCGCGATAACCGCCACCAGAAGCTGCTGGATTCGCTGATTAGCCAGCTGATCGCCCTGCTCCAGCGCGACAGCTCGCGGGCGTTTATTGCCCGCGGTATCGTGCACTGGCTGGAGACCGAGCATCCGCTTAAAGCCAGGCTGCTGCCTACCGAATGGCTCGGTGAGCACAGCGCTGAAATGGTTACCGATGCGGTTAACACGCTGCTCGACGAAGTGAGTCAGGATCGCGCCCATCAGATCCGCCAGGCCTTCGATCGCGCGGCGCTGAAGCTGATCGACAACCTGAAGTCCGATCCGCTGATGGCGGAAAAAGCGGACAATATCAAAGCGTATCTGAAAAACGATGAGACCTTTAACCGCTACCTGGGCGAGGTATGGGCCGATCTGCGCGGCTGGGTTAAAAACGATGTTAATAGCGACGATTCACGCATTAAGCAGCGCATTGCCGAAGCCGGGCAGTGGTTTGGCGAAACGCTGCTCCACGATGAGGCGCTGCGCGAATCCCTGAACGAACATCTCGAGCAGGCGGCGCACCGGGTGGCCCCGGAGTTTGCCGCCTTCCTGACGCGCCATATCAGCGATACGGTCAAAAGCTGGGACTCCCGCGATATGTCGCGACAAATCGAGCTGAACATTGGTAAGGATCTGCAGTTTATCCGCATCAACGGCACGCTGGTTGGCGGCACTATCGGTCTGCTGCTGTGGCTGTTTTCACAAATTCCTTCGCTGCTGCATTTACATATTTAATTCAACTTTTTGTTTTTAATGTATTTCTTATATGAATACACATTAACCATTAAAAACACATGGATATTTAGGTTGACCCTAAATTTATTGCAGTGTGAAGTGCTGAAATAGTGCGCGCATAAACGGCTATTTATGGCGTAGAGACTCAACAAGGAGCCCACCGATGTTGCAATGGATGACCCGTTTTTTCGCCCGCCATTCCACCACGCTGTTCTTCCCGGCGGCGCTGATCCTGTATGACTTTGCCGCCTATCTGACCACCGATCTTATCCAGCCGGGGATTATCCACGTTGTGCGCGACTTTGACGCCGACGTGGCGCTGGCTCCCGCCTCGGTCAGCCTGTATATGGCCGGCGGCATGGCGCTACAGTGGCTGCTCGGGCCGCTCTCCGATCGTATCGGCCGCCGTCCGGTGCTGCTCACCGGCGCGCTGATCTTTACCCTAGCCTGCTTCGCGACCCTGTTCACCACCTCAATGGAGCAGTTCCTCGCCGCACGCTTTGTTCAGGGCACCAGCATCTGTTTTATCGCTACGGTTGGCTACGTCACCGTGCAGGAGGCGTTCGGCCAGACAAAAGCCATTAAGCTGATGGCGATTATTACCTCGATCGTGCTGATCGCGCCAATAATTGGCCCGCTCTCCGGCGCGGCGCTGATGCACTTCGTGCACTGGAAAGTGCTGTTCGGGATTATTGCCGTCATGGGGTTTATCGCTTGGCTGGGGCTACTGCTGAATATGCCGGAGACCGTCCGGCGCGGCGACGTCCCCTTCAGCGCCAGCGGCGTGCTGCGCGATTTCCGCGATGTTTTCCGCAACCGCGTTTTTCTGTTCGGCGCCGCCACGCTCTCGCTCAGCTATATTCCACTGATGAGCTGGGTTGCGGTCTCGCCGGTTATCCTGATTGACGACGGCGGGCTGACCACCGCCGAGTTCGCCTGGACCCAGGTACCGGTCTTCAGCGCGGTGATTATTGCCAACCTGTCGGTGGCGCGCTGGGTAAAAGACCCGACGCGTCCGCGCTTTATCTGGCGCGCGGTGCCCATCCAGATGACCGGGCTGGCGATCCTGATCCTCGGCAACCTGCTGTGGCCGCACGTCTGGCTGTGGTCGGTGATCGGCACCTGCTTCTACGCCTTCGGCATCGGGCTGATCTTCCCGACCCTGTTCCGCTTTACCCTGTTTTCAAACGATCTGCCAAAGGGCACCGTTTCCGCTTCGCTGAATATCGTGATCCTTAGCGTCAGCGCGCTCTCTATCGAAGCGGCGCGCTGGCTGTGGTTTAACGGCGGCAGGCTGCCTTTTCATCTGCTGGGGGTGGCGGCGGGGATTGCGGCCGCGTGCTGTCTGGCGGGTTTATTAAGCCGGATACGCCAGCAGCCGGAAGCCGAGCTGGCGCAGGAGTAGCCCACATTGGCTACTCCACGGTCCAGGCTTCACTAAAGCTCTCGTCGGCGAACAGCTCCGTCAGGCCGCTGATCTGTTTCAGGCGCAGCACCTCGTCCGCATCCATACCGAGCTCTTCGCCGATGCGCCGATCGTCCCAGCCCTGGCGATGTAAATCGCGGACGATGTCGGACATTGCCGCGATCTGATGTTTGCCCCTGGCGCGATTATGGCGAATGGTGGCGGCGATGCGCTCTTTCTGCCCTTCGCGTTCGGCATTGATGAGCGTCACCGGAAGATAACCATGCAGGCGCCGGTTCAGCTCCGGGCGACTCTTACCAATCAGATGGCGATGAAAACCGTCCACGACCAGGTGCCGTCGCTGCTGGCGAGCCACCACTACCGGTTGGGTAAAACCATCCAGTTCGATAGAGCGTTCCAGCAGTTTTTTTTCCACCGTCGCCATCACGTTGGGGTTGTAGTCATTCGCCTCAACCGTTTTGGCCTCGACCCACAGCACGCAGTCCACCGGCTCGCGGCAGAAGGGACTGTGCTGGTGGATCAGACTCTTCAGCTCGTTAATCGCTTTGATTTTCAGGTCAACATCATCAAACGACTCGAGATATTCAATCACTGTCTTAGCCACATCCGGCGACATCAAAGCGTCCTCCACTCTTTACGTTTGTTACTCACCAGCCGACAGTAGCGCTCATAGTGCTTTGGCTGCGTCGGGCTGAACGACAGCATCCGGCACCAGAAATCGTTTTTCAGCAGCGTCTTGCAGATGCGGCGCCATGAGGGAACATCGCGATAGCCGAGATCTTTTTCCTGCTCGTCGGGAATATCGACAGGGAAACCGCGGGTCTGGTACCAGTGCAGATAAATAGCGATTTTATTACGGTAATGCTCGGCGGTTTTTGCCGGCATGCTGTCGAGCAGAAAGAGCGCATACTCGCGCCAGCTAAAATGCGCCGGTTTGCGGATTTTGGTCTTCAGCGCAAAGTAGTCGCCGCTGGCGTTGGCGTAAATCGCGCCGCTGTGCGCGCCGCATACCCGACGGCACATCCGCTCCCAGGTCTCCGGCTCAAGAATGTGATAGAGCCACAGCCCGCGCCTCTGCTCGGGGCCGAAGGGCTCGCAGACGCGCATATTTTTCAGCGGTACGCCGGCGCGGTGCATCAGGTCATAGAGCGGATTGTAGGGGAGGCGCGACTTATGATTAAAGATCCAGATGTCGCGGGTCCGCCAGTCATAGAGGGGATAGCAGGTATAGCTGAACCCTTCCGGCGAGGCGGTGGTCCAGGGTTTATCTTCCTCAAAGCGCAGTTTGGTCGGCGAGGTGAGCGCCATATAGCGATGCAGCGACTCGTCGGTGCGGATGCCGATCAGCGAAGCGAGACTGCGCCCCGCAGCCAGCCAGTGGGAAAAGGCCGGTATAAACGCTTCAAAGGTCATTTCCGGCTGATAAAAAGGGAAAAAACCGGCATCGGTGATGGCGTCATCCGGCGGTTGCCTCACCCATTCTTCCCCAGCCCGCCAGGCGACCCATTCCGGCTCATGCTGCGATACGCCGCTCACCGTGGTCATCGGCAGCGCCACCCAGTAAAAGCGGCTTACCACGTCCTGATAGCGCTCTTTCATATTTTGTACGTGCTGGATGGTTAATAAATACTGCGCTTCCCAGTCCACGAACAATACCGCAAACTTTTTCCCTTTTTTACGCGCAACGGCTGCCGCCAGATGAAATAATACCGTCGAGTCTTTACCACCCGAAAAAGATAAACAGACCTGCTCGAAAGTATCAAATACCCAATCCAGGCGCATCAGAGCAGCGTCAAAAACATTCATATTCAGTTTTACGCGTTTCATCCTTCACCCCTGATAAATGAATCGCCGTCAGAATGTACTTATAGAAAAATTCCGTAAGCCAGATAACCTGAAATCAGGTTCATAGATTATTCATCCAGATACCGAACATGCTGAAAAAAGGCGAGCGCGACTAAATGTTATTCACACCATAAAAATCATGTTATCTCATTTAAATTCATAAAGTTACGAGAATAACTCCTATTATCTTCGTTTTCTCGGGAGTCCTGTGATCTCAGTCACAATTCTCCGCCGAGCGAGGTCATCAATATCCTTTATTGCGGCCAAAAACATCACGCCATATCGCAACTGACTCTCCGCAATCGGATATAATCAGCAGCCCCGATCCACCGTAACAATATTGATTAAGGAACGCCATGAGCGATATCGATCTCAGCCCGCCGCAACGCGACCTGCTGCGCGAGAAGCTGTCTAAATACTGCGAAGAGAATTTTGAACTGGAACTGGAGCAATTTGACGCGGAATTCTTTGTCGACTTTATTGCGAAAGAGCTGGGTCCAATGTTTTATAACGCCGGGATTGATGCGGCCATCGCCACCCACCTTGCGTGGGGCGATCGGATTCAGGAAGAGATGGATCTGAAAAAAGTCTACTAGCGGAAGATCAATAAATACCCACAGTAAACAGGGTTATAATGCGACCTCTTTCATCATCTCCCGTGTACGGGGAAGGAAAACCATGTCGCTTATCACCGATCTACCCGCCATTTTTGACCACTTCTCCGCAGCCCGCCAGCAGGGTTTCCTCACGGTCATGGAGCTTAAAGAGCAAAACATACCGCTGGTTGGCACCTACTGCACCTTTATGCCGCAGGAAATTCCGCTGGCCGCCGGCGCGGTGGTGGTGTCGCTGTGCTCCACCTCCGACGAGACGATTGAAGAGGCGGAAAAGGATCTGCCGCGCAACCTCTGTCCGCTGATAAAAAGCAGCTACGGTTTTGGCAAGACCGACAAATGCCCCTACTTCTACTTTTCCGACCTCGTGGTGGGCGAAACCACCTGCGATGGCAAAAAGAAAATGTACGAATACATGGCCGAATTCAAAGCCGTGCACGTGATGCAGCTGCCGAACAGCGCCAGCGATGATGCCTCGCGAGCGTTGTGGAAAGCGGAAATTTTGCGCCTGCAGAAGGTGGTGGAAGATCGCTTTGGTACGCCGATTACCGAAGCCGCCCTGCGCGAGGCGATTATCCTCAAGAACCGCGAACGGCGGGCGCTGGCGAACTTTTATCGCGTCGGGCAGCTCAACCCGCCCGCGCTCAGCGGCAGCGATATCTTAAAAGTGGTTTACGGCGCGACCTTCCGCTTCGATAAAGCGGCGCTGATCGATGAGCTCAACGACATGGCCGATCGGTTACGCCTGCAGTGGCAAGAGGGCAAACGGCTGGAGGCGCGGCCGCGTATTCTGATCACCGGCTGCCCGATCGGCGGCGCGGCGGAAAAAGTGGTGAAAGCCATTGAGGACAACGGCGGCTGGGTGGTCGGTTTTGAAAACTGCACCGGCGCGAAAGCCACCGAGCGCTGCGTGGAGGAGACGGGTGACGTTTACGACGCCCTGACCGAGAAATATCTCGCCATCGGCTGCTCCTGTATTTCGCCGAACGACCAGCGCCTGTCCCTGCTCAGCCAGATGGTGGATGAATATCAGGCGGACGGCGTGGTGGATGTCATTTTGCAGGCCTGCCACACCTACGCGGTGGAATCGCTGGCGATAAAACGCCACGTGCGCCAGCAGCACGACATCCCCTATATCGCCATTGAGACCGACTATTCGACGGCGGATATCGGCCAGCTCAGCACCCGCGTGGCGGCCTTTATCGAGATGCTTTAGGAGCGCGCGTGACCATTACCGTAGGGATTGATTCCGGATCGACCGCCACCAAAGGCATCCTGCTTGAAGACGGCGTGATTCAGCGCCGCTTTCTCTGCCCGACGCCGTTTCGCCCCGCCGACGCCATCGTTGAGGCGTGGGAAACGCTCCGCGCTGGCCTGAGCGAGCGCCCCTTTTTAACCTTAACCGGCTACGGTCGCCAGCTGGTGGATTTCGCCGATAAGCAGGTCACTGAGATCTCGTGCCACGGGCTCGGCGCGCGCCTGCTGGCCCCGCAGACCCGGACGGTCATCGACATCGGCGGCCAGGACAGCAAGGTTATCCAGCTGGACGAAGCGGGTAATCTCACCGATTTCCTGATGAACGATAAATGCGCGGCGGGTACCGGGCGCTTCCTGGAGGTGATTTCGCGTACGCTGGGGGCCAGCGTCGAGCAGCTCGACAGCATCACCGACGGTATTGAACCCCATGCGATTACCAGCATGTGCACGGTATTCGCCGAATCCGAGGTCATCAGCCTGCGTTCGGCCGGGGTGCCGCCGGAGGCGATCCTCGCCGGGGTGATCAACGCCATGGCCCGACGCAGCGCCAATTTTATTAGCCGTCTGTCGGCGCAGGGGCCGCTGCTGTTTACCGGCGGCGTCAGCCACTGCACGGCCTTCGCGCGGAGGCTGGAGGGGCACGTGGGTATGGCGGTGCAGACGCATCCCGACGCGCAGTTTGCCGGGGCGATCGGCGCGGCGCTGATCGGCTTACGTCAGAGGAGCCGCCGGTGACGGAATATCTGTTTTTATTTCACTCAACGGTGGGGGTAGTGCGGATGCGCAAAGCCCTGCAGGCGGCGGGAGCGTCCTTCCGGGTGAAGGACATTCCGCGCCAGCTGCGCGGCGGCTGCGGGCTTTGCATTTATCTGAGCTGTGAGCCGGGCGAAGAACAGAAGTGGATTCTCCCCGGCCAAACGGAAGCTCTGTTTCGCGTCGCCGGGAATGATTATCAGCTGCTGGCTCAGTTTCCGCCGCAGGCGTAACCAGGGCGCGAATCATCGCCCGGCGGCGTACAGCGAGCACAATATCCGGGTTTGTTCCCTCAGCCCAGCAGCTGGCGAACGCAGGATTTAAACACCCGCACGCCATCCGCCAGCGCGGCGCGGTCGAAGTGCATCTCCGGATGATGCAGCCCCGGCAGCAGGTCGCAGCCCAGCCCCCAGAACCCGCCCTTCACCTGTGGACGCAGGCGCAGGTAGTGGAAAAAGTCCTCGCTGCCCGGCGTACTCTTCGCTTCCGTTAAGCCGGCTTCGCCAAACGTTTCCCGGATCGCCTGGCTGACGATAGCCGTAGCCTGTTCGTCGATAATCGCGGCGGGCATCTCCTTGACGATCTGGATATCGACGGTGGCGCCGTAAGCCGCCGCGCTGCTCTCTATCGCCCGCACCACCCGCTCTTTCAGCGTCGCCATGCCGTCATTTTCCGCGCTGCGCAGATCCCAGCACACGTGCGCTTTCGCCGGCACCGAGTTGGTAACCCCCGCATCGCACAGAAAGCGCGTCGCTTTAGCGCTCCAGGTCAGCGAAGGCGCCAGATGAATCCCGTTTACCGCCTGCACCGCGTGCGACGCGGCATCCAGCGCGTTAACGCCCAGGTGAGGCCGGGCGGCATGCGCGGCTTTGCCGTGGAAATCGACCATCACCGTCGCCGAGGCGGAGTAGTACATCGCCGGCACCGCCTTGCCCTTCGGGCACTCCTCCAGCGGCCTGAGGTGGAAGCCGAACAGCATCTCCACGTCGTCCAGCACGCCCGCTTCCGTCAGCGCGATCGCCCCGGTGCCCAGCTCTTCGGCGGGCTGAAAGAGTATTTTCAGCTTCCCGCGCTTCACCAGCCCTTCGGCGAGGATCTCTTCCGCGGCGGTCAACACCACCGAAGAGTGCCCGTCATGACCACAGGTATGGCGAGCCTCTAAGCGGCCATCGATGATATGGCCCAGCGCATCCATATCCGCCCGCAGCGCCACGACCGGCCCCGGCTTACCGCTATCCAGCAGCGCAACAATGCCGGTGGTGCCGCCGACGTTGCGCTGAACCTGAAACCCCGCGGCTTCTAATGCATCGCCGATGTATGCCGACGTTTTGTGCTCCTCAAAGCCCAGTTCAGGGATTTGATGCAGATAGTTGAAATGCTCTAAAGTTCGCGACACGTCTTACTCCTTGCCTTCTATTATGCAATCACGCGCATGACCAGCATGGCGATGACGGCATTGATAATGCTCACCGCCATCAGCAGCGGCCAATATTTTTTCGGGACATCCGCCACGCCGAGCAGGCGCCCCATGTACTGAAGCTGCGAACCCATGAGGAAAATCGCCGGGATGAGAATCGTGATATCCGCCACGTTGAGGGTGCCTTTGCTCAACAGGCTCACCGCCACGCCGGTTCCCGCAGAGGCGGAAAGCCAGGAGGTCAGCAATACGGTAATGGCTTCACCCGGCAGGCCAAACAGGCCCATCAGCGGCGCGCAGACGTGGCCGATGATCTGCATCACGCCGAGCAAATTAAGCATTTCAGCGATCACGTAGGCCATTAATACATTCGGCATCAGATTGTTGATGGCGATATTAAATCCTTTGCGCGCGCCGATAACGAAAATATCGAACGGGTTACTGCCGACTTTTGCCGAATTATTCATTTTCAAAATCCCTTTTATAAGCGGTATTCAGAACCAGACGCGTGATTGCCGCGCCGACAAATTTCAGCACAAACATTAAAAGCAGCGGAATAATGATAGGAATGGTTAACGAAGCGAAAAGCGCTGAGCCAATCGAGAAGTAGTTATTAATCAGACCGGCGCCGGAATATTGCCAGGCGCCCATAATAACCAGATCCTTACGATTTATTTTGTCGCTGTCATACAGCTCTTTGGTCAGCGCCGCCCCGGCATCGGTACTCTGTAAGTCGGTAATCAGCGCCAGGCCGGTATAACCCGGGATCCCGAGCAGCGGGCGAAGCAGCGGGGTCAGCAGCTTATGCGCCGCGCGGATCGCGCCGTAGTGGGTAAATATCTCCAGCAGCCCCAGCGCCAGCATCACCGTCGGCACCAGCGACAGGGCAAACAGGAAGCCGGCCTTGGCGCTGATGCCGCCGCTGCCGATAAAGGTGTTGGTTTCCGGCGTTTTCATGGTGCCGAACGCGCCGCCGAGGGTGGTAAAGTCAAACGCCCCCAGCCAGGCCATGCCTTCAACCTTAAACAGCAACCCGGAGAAAACTAACAATACGACGATCAGTGAAATCCAGGCTCCGGGCCCGACTTTCCACTCATTTGTCGTTTCGTCGGAGGAACATTCCAACGTTTTATTTTCACTCATACCCTGTCCTCTCACATAATGAAATGTTAGTGCTATTGTTTGCAATTTGAAATTATGTCAATTTATTGTTATTCGAATTTATTATTTTCACTGATAAGCTTTTCCATATTCCCTTAATCAGCATCATCACCATTTCTTATTCTTCAACTCCCCGAGCCTTGCCGCCTTAATTGCGCGCCGGGAATAAGCGATGAGAATTTTCCTCCCTGTCAGTTTTTGTCCGAATTACGATTATCTATAACTTGCCGGGATGATAAATACCTGTGAAAGGGTGTTATTGTTGACCACAGGTCAACAAAGGAGCGAGAAACGATGTTGCATGAGAGGCCGATGAGCTATCTGTATGAAGTCGGGATTCAGGGAGGCATTCGCCGGGCCGCCGATATGCTGGGCATCAACCCGTCAGTCATCAGCCGCCAGATAGCGCAGCTGGAACGGGCGCTGGAGCTGCCGCTGCTGGAACGCCAGGGACGAAACGTGGTGCTGACCGAAGCCGGACGTCTGCTGGCGGAGGACTACTTCGAAAGCCGTCAGCGCCGGGAAAAGCTGGAAAGTCACCTGAAGGATTTACGCCATATGCGCGGCGGGACTATCTCGGTGAGGATTGGCGGCGGGCTGGTCACCACCTTTATTGAATCGGTAATGAGCACCTTTTCTCAGTCCTGGCCTAACGTGTTCGTGGATATTATTGTCGGCAGCATGCAGGAGATGCTCAACGATATCGCCAGCGGCGAAGCGGATATGGCGGTCGCCTTCGGCCCCATCGGCAACCCGGAGCTTAAACGCCACAGCTTTCAGTGGGGCCCTATCTGCGCCGTGGTCTCGCCACAGCATCCCATCGCTGCCCTGCCCGCCGTCACCATCGATGAGCTTACGCAATATCGCCTGATCGCGCTCACCGACAGCTTTGGCCTGCAGCGCCATATGAACGCCATGTTTAAAACCGCCGGACGGCAGTTTCATCCGGCCTATCGCTGCAACCTCTTTTCCACCGCCATGAGCCTGAGCCAGGCGGGATTGGGGATCTCTTTTATGACCGCATACGCCGCCCGGGAAGCAATAGCCCACGGTATTCTGACCGCGGTCCCCATCGATCATCCCATCGCCAGCAGCGCCCAGTGCCACCTGCTACGCAACTCCGACCGCCGCTTTTCCCCGGCGGCGCATCATATGTGGCGGCTGCTGCACAACGCTTTTCGCGACGCGCAGCGGGCGCTGGCGGCCTGAGCTTATTCGGTCACTACGAATCGGGTTGGCGCAAAGCAGTTCAGCAGCCGATGCATAAGGAAGACCATGGTCAGCGTAACGATCAGCGCCACGGTGACGGAAGTGATGCGGTACAGATCGCTGAACACCAGGTCCTGGTCCGGATGCAGGTTCTGGCCGAACATGATGCCGATGGTGGTAATGCTGGCGAAGCCAACGCCGGCCCCCACCTTCTCCATCACGTGCAGGCGGGCGCTAAACGCCAGGCCGAGACCAATCAGCGGCATCATCAGCACCATATGATTGCTGAAGTCGTAGATAATCAGCTGCACCACCAGGATATAAAGGCAGGCCAGCACCACCCCCACCACGCGCCAGATCGAGCTAATCACCGCGCCGCGATAGTGCATCGGGAACAGAATTAAAATCCCCGCCATTAGCGCCGACAGCGAGTCGCTCAGATCGCAGACCTGAAAGATCACAAAAATCATTGTCGCCACACTGCCGGAGAGCAGCGATTCGTGGCGAATACGGGCAGCATCTTTTTCAATGCGCGGCGGCGGCTTGCGCGGTTCAACGTCCGGGATGAAGTAGTTCAGCAGCGCGCTGAGCGCCACCGCCATCACGCAGGCCTCCATATTGGAGAACATCAGGGTGTGCCAGTTGCTGGTGGGATAGCTCATAAAGTTGAGCATCGTGCTTTGACACACCACGCCCATCGACCCCAGCAGAAACAGCGGCCCCTGGCTCATAAAGCGAAAGCGCATCACGTACAGGCCAAACACCACCAGCGTCATAATCACCGGCCACTGCGACAGATAGCCGACGATTAACACCATTTCGACGCAGTTCACCGCCGCGCTGAACACAAACTGCCGCGCCACGTGACGGTTAAATACCGGCACCAGCGACAGCAGCATCAGCGGATAAACCACGAAAAAGACGCCGTACTGTACGTCGTAGAAGGTCGAAATGCTCAGTGCGATAGTGCCGGCCACGGCGATGCGCAGCGTCTGGCGAAAATCGTTCGCCGTGTAGACGATGTTGCCGTGCGGGGTGAAGACCCGCGCCAGGGTATTAATAGACATAGTGCAGGAAGCTCACCAGATGGATCTGCGCGCCGGCGAAGGTGCGGGCGAACGGGCCATCGCTGTTATAGAGCTGTACCGTCGCGCGGGCGCCGGTGGGCAGCGGCTTATCCAGCGGCTCGTCCAGGGCGACGTGAATACGCATGCGCTGCGCGTCGCGCACCCAGCGGGTGGACTGCTCCGGCTGCGACAGCTGGCCATTGACCTCTTCCTGTCCGGCCAGAATACCGGCATCGCTGCTGGTGACGTGCGCCGGGAAGACTTTACCCGGCAGCGCATCAAACACCACCGCGGCATCAGTGTTGACGCCGGTGTGGCGCAGGCTCTTCTCGCGGAAATCGGCGACGATATCGGTCTGATTGCTCACCAGCGCCAGCAGCGGCGTGGCGGCGGTGGCGTACAGACCGGGGTTAAGCTGCAGGTTGCTCACCATCCCGTCAGTCTCCGCGCGGACCTTCGTCCAGCCGAGGTTAAGCTGCGCCTCTTCCAGCGCATTGCGGTACTTCTGCAGCGTGACGTTGCGCCCATCGTCGCGCTCGCCGCGCTGGATCAGCAGATTCTGGATACTGGCGTTGAGCGCGCTGACCGACTGCTCGCTGGTCTGCCAGGTGGTGCGCACCTTATCCAGATCCGACTGGGAAACGTTCTGCATTGTGCTCAGGCGCTGGTAGCGATCGAAGGTCACCTTATCGTTGCGCGCGGTGTACTGGGCGGTGCGCAGGTTGGCGCGGGCAGAGGCGATCTGCGCGTCCAGCTGCTGGTTGCTCAGCTTCGCCTGTTCAAGGGCGATCTGCGCCGCTTCCACTTTATTGATAAACGGCGTCGGGTCCAGTTCATAGAGCAGGTCGCCCTTCTTCACCTGGCTGTTGTTGTGCACATAGACATGGGAGACATAGCCGGAGACGCGCGACGAGACCGGCGTGACCACGCGCATCACGGTGGAGTCCGGCGTGAGCGGGATCCAGATATCGGCAACGATAAACCAGGCGAATATGGCCAGGAAGGCGGCAATACTCACCCTTACCCAGCGGGCAAATTTCTGTTCAGGGGTCATCATAGTGTTTTAGATCTTGTTATCTTCTTCGCGGATAGTCCGCAGATTGCAGGCGATTTGATTTAACGTAGCGCTAAAGGCGGCGAGCTGCGCTTCAGGGATAGTTTCGGTGACGCGCTGTTGATAGGTCTCAATCACGCGGTTCAGCTTCTCCAGAATAGCGCGGCCTTCCGCCGTCAGCGTCAGCAGGCGTATGCGTTTGTCATAAGGCGATGTAGAACGCAGCAGATAGCCCTGCTTTTCCAGCTGCGTGAGGGTGCGCATCAGCGGCGGCAGTTCAATGCCCTGCACCTCCGCCAGCTCGCTGACCGAGACGTTATCCCCCAGCTGATGCAGCTGCATTAGCACCGTCCAGCTTGACTGGGTCAGGCCGGTGTCGGTAATGGCAGAATCAATAATCGCGCGCCACTGGCGCACCACCATCGCCATGCGCATCCCCATCGGGCGGCGTGCAAACAGGTCGTCTTCGGTCATCTTTTTTTCCTCACTTAACGGTGAAGAAAATAATACTTATCACGATAAGTATCAAGAAACGAAGAGTGGATAAGCATGAATTGATAAATTCTGTGAATGTATCATCCCCGGTCGCGCTAGCGCTTACCGGGGCTACAGTTCTGCGCGGTCTGGTCGCCCGGACAGGCGCGTTAAGCGCCGCCTCCGGGGAAATCCCCGTCCGCGTTCACGCTTACCGGGGCTACAGCTCTGCGCGGTCTGGTAGCCCGGACAGGCGCGTTAAGCGCCGCCTCCGGGGAAATCCCCGGTCGCGCTCACGCTTACCGGAGCTACGGCTCTGCGCGGTCTGGTCGCCCGGACAAGACTCGCCAAGCGCCGCCTCCGGGGAAATCCCCGGTTGCGCTTACCGGGGCTACGGCTCTGCGCGGTATGGTAGCCCGGACAGGCGCGTCAAGCGCCGCCTCCGGGGAAATCCCCGGCCGCGCTCACGCTTACCGGGGCTACAGCTCTGCGCGGTATGGTAGCCCGGACAGGCGCGTCAAGCGCCGCCTCCGGGAAAATGCCGGGTAACAAATCGCACTTTTTAATTGATCTGATCCCGACGCAGCCCGACATCTTTTAGCTGTTCGTCGCTCATACGCTGCAATGTTCTGCGCGTTTGTTCACGAAGCCACCATTTTTTGATCACCCGCGCCAGAAATACGAAGCCGATAAACGGCTGTCTTGCCCGATTCTCGTGAAATTCCATCCTCTACCTCCTCACCTTGCCAGAGGCTTTATCTTCACGGATCCGCGGCCAAACAATACAGATTCACAAAATACTTTTCTTTAACATACAGATTAGCTAAAACGTACAGCAGACCTCATTTTTACCGCCAATCTGTACTGGTTTATTGATCTGTATGGCGACGATAAAGGATACAGCATGACCCGCTATCAACATCTGGCCAGCCTGCTGGCAGAACGCATCGAACAAGGGCTGTATCGTCCCGGCGAAAAGCTGCCGTCGGTACGCAGCCTGAGCCAGGAACACGGCGTCAGCATCAGCACCGTTCAGCAGGCCTACCAGACGCTGGAACAGCAGCAGCTGATCGTGCCGCAGCCGCGATCCGGCTATTTTGTGGCCCCGCGTAAAGCCCAGCCGCCGGTACCGCCGATGTCGCGTCCGGTCCAGCGTCCCGTCGAGATCACCCAGTGGGATCAGGTGCTGACCATGCTCGATGCCCGCCACGATAAATCGATTATCCCCTTCGGCGGCGGCTCGCCGGACGTCACTCAGCCGAGCCTGAAGCCTATCTGGCGCGAGCTGAGCCGGGCAATTCAGCACAACCTTAGCGAAGTGCTGAACTACGACGAGCTGGCCGGACGTCGCGAGCTGCGCGAACAGATCGCCCGCCTGATGCTCGACGGCGGATCGGTGGTCACCGCCAACGACCTGGTGCTCACCAGCGGCTGCCACAGCGCGCTGTCGCTGGCGCTGCTGTCGGTGTGCCAGCCCGGCGATATCGTCGCCGTCGAATCCCCTTGCTACTACGGCACCATGCAGATGCTGCGCGGATTAGGGCTAAAAACCATCGAGATCCCCACCGATCCGGAAACCGGGATCAGCATCGAGGCGTTAGAGCTGGCGCTCGACCAATGGCCGATCAAAGGGGTGATCCTGGTCCCCAACTGCAATAATCCGCTGGGATTTATCATGCCGGATGCCCGCAAGCGGGCGGCGCTATGCCTCGCCCAGCGCCACGATATCGTTATCTTTGAGGATGATATCTACGGCGAGCTGGCGACCGAATACCCGCGCCCGCGCACGATCCATTCCTGGGACATCGACGGCCGGGTGATGCTCTGCAGTTCGTTTACCAAAACCATCGCTCCCGGCCTGCGCATCGGCTGGATTGCCCCCGGCCGCTATTACGATCGCCTGCTGCAGATGAAGTATGCCGCCAGCGGTACCAACGTACCCTCCACCCAGCTGGCGGCCTGTAACTTTATTCGCGAAGGCCACTATCACCGCCACGTGCGGCGGATGCGGCAGATCTATCAGCGTAATATGGAAATTTACACCTGCTGGCTGCGGGAGTTTTTCCCCTGCGGGATCTGCGTTACCCGCCCGAAAGGCGGCTTTATGCTGTGGGTCGAGCTGCCGGAGCAGGTGGATATGGTCTGCGTCGCGAAGCAGCTGTGCCGGCTTAAGATCCAGGTCGCACCGGGATCGCTGTTTTCAGCATCCGGGAAATATCGCAACTGCTTAAGGATCAACTGCGCCCTGCCGCCGATAGAGAAGCATAAAGAGGTGATGGTACAGCTGGGAATGGCGGTGAAGGTGGCGATGGAGTGGGCGCCGGAGTGAGCTGCGCTGGCCGGTGCTACCGGTTCCCCGCCGTCTGCGGGCCGGTAGATACTGTGAACGCCTGCAACCATTTTTAGTTGCCGATACTTTCTCCGGCTCCCGGATGACAGGCACACCAACGACAGCACTCTCTGGTGCTGTCGTTTTTTCTCAGGGAACGTTGTTACGCTATCAACAGCTCATGCTGTGACGCATCGAACGCCTTTCCTGACTTCAGTACTCCATAAGCCACCTGCGCCAGCTTTCGCATCATCGCCCCTATGATGACTTTTGCCCGCTTTCCGCTCTCTTCCAGCCTTTTCCTGAACGCTTTTCCCCACGCCGTATGGTACAGCGCCGATAACGCTGGCATGTATAACGCCTTGCGCAGTTGAACCGGCCCCGCTTTGCTCATCCGGCTCGCCCGCATCACGCTGCTTCCCGACTCATGCTGCACCGGCGTCAGTCCTGCATACGCCGCGAACTGCCGCGCTGTACCGAACTTCAGCCTCAGGCCCGTATACGCCAGCAGAACAGCCGCTGTTTTCTCCCCGATGCCCGGAATACTGTTCAGCAGCTTCCGCCGTCGTTTCATATCCGGGTCGTTATCCGTCAGGTCTTTTATCTGTTTTTCGATACGCGCCAGCTCCGCGCTCAGACATCCCAGCAGGATATCAATGCTGGCCAGCTGAACCTCCGGCGCGGTTTCCCGCCGGTTTTTCTCCTGCGTCTGCATCTCTGTCAGCGCCTGATGCCTTAACACCAGGGCTTTCAGTGCCCGCTCTGTCGGATGAGGGGCCTCCCAGGCTGACGGGCGTTTTTCCCGGCAGAAGTGAGCCAGCATACGGGCGTCCACTTTGTCAGTTTTACTGCGCAACCCCTCACTCTGTGCGAAAGCTTTACTGAGGGCGGGGTTGATGATGGACACGGTATACCCGGCATCACTCAGATGCGCGGCCGCGTCTTCCATGTAGGTGCTGGTGGACTCCATGCAGACATGGGCACGGTTCACGTCATGGCCGCGAAGCCAGCGGACCAGCGCTTCGTGTCCGGAGAGGGTATTGTCAAATTTTTTACAGCGATGCCGGCCATCAGGGCGAAGAATATCGACATCCAGTTTAGCTTTGGCGACATCAATACCGATGAAGTGGAGTTCATTTTCCATAGTGAAACCAACCTTGCAAATACGGGTTACCGGTGAAAGCCGGTCCATGATACTGTCCGGTTTATCACATGAGAAAGAACGGCGGTCCGGTGCAAAGGATCTACGGAACAGGCGCGAAAGCCTAAGCCCGGACACGGCATCCGGACCGCCATCAGAGAGAACTGGCCGGTTCTTTCTGACGGAGTAATCATACAAGCCCGGACAGGTGCGCAAGCACCGCCTCCGGGTTCCCCTCTGTGAGAGCCCAAATACTCTGGCATTATCATCAATACCCCACGGTATATTGCGCTAAATTACCAGCACGTAAATTTTTGCAGAGTAATCTGCTATATAAACGATTAATAGCAGTAAATAATGAAATAATGACAACCAGTAATAAAACATTGAATAGTCAAACGACTTAATAACCAGCATATAAAAACATCAAATTAAAATATACAACCGCATGATTCACCAGCAAATATATACCATCTATTTTTGAAAAAACTGACCTGATTGCCTTCCCATAATAATCCCGATACATTCACTCATTCCCTATACGGGAAACTCTAAATATAAAAAACACAACAATATAACCGGGATGAATGTCATGAAAATAACCAAAGATCGGGTGGTTTACGCCATGTCGCGGGATAACGCTCCTGTCGCTACCGTCAGCAGCGGAAGTGAAGTGCTGTTCGAAACCTGCGACTGCTTCTCCGACCAAATCACCTCCGCCGATGCCGTGTTCAACGAACTGGACTGGCAGCGTATTAACCCGGCGACCGGGCCGGTCTACGTCGAGGGCGCCGAGCCGGGCGATGCGCTCAAGGTCACCATCAAGCGCATCACCCTGAGCAGCCAGCAGGCGGTGATGGTCACCGCGCCGCAGCTGGGGGTGATTGGCGACGAGCTCGATGCCCCGAAGGTCACTATCGTGCCCATTGAAAACGACCATGCCGTACTGCCCGGCAACGTGCGCGTGCCGCTCAACCCGATGGTCGGCGTGATCGGCGTCGCGCCTGCCGGGGAAGCCATCTCCTGCGGCACGCCGGATAGCCACGGCGGCAATATGGACTGCAAAATGATCACCGCCGGCAGCACCCTGTGGCTGCCGGTCAACGTTCCCGGCGCGCTGTTCGGGCTGGGCGATTTACACGCCGCGATGGGCGATGGCGAAGTCTCGGTCTGCGGTCTGGAAATCCCTGGCGAAGTGCTGGTCGAACTGACGGTGGTTAAAAACCGCCGCCTGCCGCTGCCGATGCTCGAAAACAGCGAGACCCTGTTTACCCTCGCCTCGGCGCTGACCCTCGATGATGCCGCCGCCCTGGCTACCCGCAATATGGCGCACTTTATCGCCGACAATACCTCCCTGACGCTGGCTGAAGCGATCAGTATTCTGAGCATCGCCGGCGACCTGCAAATCTGTCAGGTGGTCGACCCGCTGAAAACCTGCCGCTACGCGTTACCCAAATCGGTGGCGAAGCAGTTCTCCCTGAGCATCGAAGGGGAGCAGGCATGAGCGTTGAACAATTTGGCTATAAGCAGGAGCTGCATCGGGCGCTGACGTTCCGCGATCTGCTGGTCTACGGGATGATATTTATGGTGCCCATCGCGCCGTTTGGCGTCTTTGGCTACGTCTGGGACGGCGCGCAGGGCATGGTGGCGCTGGCCTATCTCATCGGCATGGTGGCGATGTTCTTTACCGCCATGAGCTACTGGTCGATGTCGCGCGCGTTTCCGGTCTCCGGCTCGGTATACGCCTATGCCCAGCGCGGGATTCATCCCATTGTCGGCTTTTTTGCCGGCTGGCTGATCCTGCTGGACTATATTCTGGTGCCGTCGCTGCTCTATATCGTTAGCGCGGCGGCGCTGGCGCCCATGCTGCCGGGCGTGCCGGGCTGGCTGTGGATTGTCGGCTTTATCGCGATTAACAGCCTGATTAACCTGCGCGGCATTACCTTTACCGCACGCGCCAATAATACGATTCTGATCGCGGAGATCGTGGTGCTGTCAGTGTTCGTCGTGCTGGGGCTGATTGCGCTCTACTCCGGCGCCGGGGCGGGCCATCTGACCCTCGACCCGCTCTACAACGCCGATAAGTTCAGCCTGCCGCTGGTGATGGGCGCGGTCTCCATCGCCGTGCTCTCGTTCCTCGGCTTCGACGGGATCTCCACGCTGTCCGAGGAAACGAAAGGCGGCGTGGATACCGTGGGTAAGGCATCGCTGGGCGCGCTGATGCTGGTCGGTTCGCTGTTTATCCTGCAAACGTGGATTGCCGCCGACCTGGCGCAGGGCATGACGTTCAGCAGCCTCGATACCGCCTTCTACGATACCGCGAATCTGGCGGGCGGCGGCTGGCTGAAGTACGTCACCATGTGGTCGACGGTGATCTCCTGGGGGATTGCTAACGCCCTGGTGGCGCAGGCCGCCGTGTCGCGTATTCTGTTTGCGATGGCGCGCGACAAGCAGCTGCCGCAGCTGCTGGCGAAAGTGCACCCGCGGCTGAAAACGCCTTACGTCAGCACCCTGTTTGTGGCGCTGATTTCGCTGGCTTCCGGCCTCTGGTTCTACGGCGATATCGATAACCTCAGCCGGCTGGTGAACTTCGGCGCGCTGATGGGCTTCCTGGTGCTGCACATTGCCGTGATAAACCATTACATCATTCGCCAGAAATCGCGCAATCTGGTGGTACACCTGCTGTTCCCGGTGGTGGGGCTGTGCATTATCGGCTTTGTGATTTATGAAATGGACGCGCAGGCCAAGGTGCTGGGGCTGAGCTGGCTGGCGGTTGGCGTGGTCTATTACCTGCTGATGCGCCTGGTGCTCAAGCGCAATGTGGAACTGAAGCTGGAAGGCTAACGCGATTTATCTCCCCGGCTCGCGCTACGCTTAGCCGGGCTACGGGTTCCCCATCGTCTGCGAGCCCGTAGCCCGGACAAGGCGCGTCAAGCGCCGCCTCCGGGGTAATCATGAGGCAGGCTATTTCTTGTTAAGATCGCGAATCATCGCTTCTCTTAAGATCGCATTCAGTCGCGTTTGATAACCTTTCCCGGGACGTTTAAGCCACTCCATAATATCGGCATCAATACGGACAGAAGCCTGAGTTTTTAGCGGTCGGTAAAATTTACCGCGTACGGCATCTGACCAATGTGCGTCGTCTGTGGCGGGAATATCGCTATAATCGATTTCATCATCCGTTTTGTTGGCCAGCGCTTTAAGCTCATCGGCTCGCTTAGCCGTAAGCGTATCCGGATTGTCACGTTTATGTTTAACCATGTTCATAACGATTTCTCTCTTTGCTGTCCGCCTTCCGGGCGCTGATAATACGAATGACCTCTGTTCCACTTTCAAAACGGACCGAATGCGCAACCATGATAACAATGATCCCATGAACGAGGCCGAGAGTTTGCCAGCGATATTCACCATTCTCATAACGATCCTGTCGGGAAAGATGCCGGGGATCGTCAAAGACGAGCACCGCTTCTTCAAACCGGATTCCATGTTTTCTTAGATTCCTTATTGCCTTGTTCGCATCCCATTCAAACTCCATTGGCATCATATTCATCCTGATTGTATATACAAAAAAGTATAGACAATTATCCAGGGATAATACTCTCAACGTTGGAAAAAACTTCACATTTTTAAAGCAGGAATTGTAAAAGATGTTCCCGGCTCGCGCTGTGCTTAGCCGGGCTACAGGTTCCCCATCGTCTGCGGGCCGGTAGCCCGGACAAGGCGCGTCAAGCGCCGCCTCCGGGGAAACAACGCGCAATACAGCCTCCACTTTTCCCCGGCTCGCGCTGCGCTTAGCCGGGCTACGGGTTCCCGGCCGCCTGTTCGTCCTCGCCAAAAAACACCATACCTTTATAGGGCTGCTTCCGGCACGCCGCCAGGCGCTGGGCGAGGCTGCCGACGTGCAGCTCCAGCTTGTGGCCGTCCGGGTCGAGGAAATAGTGCGACGCGCCTTCGCTTTTATTGGTTTTCCAAACAGGAACGCCAGCCGCATTCAGCCGTCCGGCAAAAAGCGCGAAATCCTCCTCCGCAATGCTGAACGCGTAGTGGGTGTAGTCGCTCTCCTCCGGCGAAATAACGCGCCGCTGCGGGTCCAGCGACAGGCACAGCCAGAGGTCGCCGCAGGAGAAATACGCGCCGTTATCCCAGCGGGCGCGCAGCGTCATCCCCGGAAGCTGCTGATAAAACGCCACGCTAGGCGCCAGCTGGCTGACCGCCAGGGTCAAATGATTTAATCCGCTTAACATGGCTTTTCCTCTAATGACGTTACGATTTGCTGGCGCAGCCACCGGTGCGCCGGATCGCGGTGCCAGCGCTCGTGCCACAGCATCAGCATCTCAAACCCGGCGACCGCCAGCGGCGGTTCAACCACCGTCAGGCCGCCAGCGCCACGCACCAGCCGCTCCGGCAGCACCGCCACCAGCTCGCTATTGCGCAGCGTCTCCAGCATAAACAGGAAATGTGGCACGGAAAGGACAACCCGCCGTGCCAGCCCGAGATTCGCCAGCGCGCTATCGGTCGCGGCGCTGAATCCTCCGCCGTCCGGCGAGACAATCACCTGCTCCAGCTGGCAGAACTGCGCCAGGCTTAATGGCGACCGCAGCGCCGGATGCCCGGCCCTGCCCGCCAGCACGTAGCGTTCGCGGAACAACAAACGCTGATGCAGCCCGGGCGGCGCGCCGTCTCGCGTGTGAAAAAACAGATCCACTTCGTCGCGATCCGCCTGCTGTACCAGCCGCGCGGGCTGTAGCTCAAACAGCGCCAGGCGGCTGGCCGGAGAGGCGATGCGCAGGGTACTGAGCACCGGCAGCAAAATCGCCGACGCCATATAGTCCGTCGCCGCCACCCGCCAGGTCTGCGCCGCCGTGGCCGGGTCGAAAGGCTGAACCGGCGCTACCGCCAGCTCCAGCGCCAGCAGCGCATCGCGCAGCGGCCCGCGTAGTTCATCGGCGCGGGCGGTGGGCTGCATACCGCGCGGCCCCGGCAGCAGCAGCGGGTCGGCGAAAATCTCCCGCAGTCGCGCCAGCTGCACGCTGACCGACGGCTGCGACAGGTTGAGGCGCTGCGCCGCGCGGGTGACGTTATTTTCGCTGAGCAGAACGTTCAGCGTGCGCAGCAAATTGAGATCCAGCCCCTGCAGATTAATCATCACTATACCTGTTATTGAAGCAATTCATTTCTACTATAGCGTCGCGGACTCTACTCTGCAGCTCTCCATTGCTCAGAGGTGATTTCAATGAAAATACTACTGGTTTACGCCCATCCAGAACCGCGTTCGCTTAACGGCGCGCTGAAGGATTTTGCCGTGCAGCATCTGCAAAACGCCGGTCATGACGTGCAGGTGTCCGATCTCTACGCCATGCGCTGGAAGGCGGGATTTGATGCCGATGACAGCAGCGCCCCGCCGGTCGGTGAAAGCTGGCGGGCAACGCGGGATTCGCAGTACGCCTTCGCTAACGGCACGCAAAGCGCGGATATCGTGGGCGAACAGGAGAAGCTGCTGTGGGCCGATACGGTGATTTTTCAGTTCCCGCTGTGGTGGTTTTCGCTGCCCGCCATCATGAAGGGCTGGATTGATCGGGTCTACGCTTACGGCTTTGCCTACGGCGTCGGCGAGCACAGCGAAACCCACTGGGGCGATCGCTACGGCGAAGGCACGTTCGCGGGGAAACGGGCGATGCTGGTCGTTACCGCCGGCGGATGGGCGGAACACTACGCGCCGCGCGGAATTAACGGGTCTATCGACGACATCCTGTTCCCCATTCAGCACGGAATGCTGTTCTATCCCGGCTTTGAGGTGCTACCGCCGGTGGTGTTCTACCGCACCGACAAACTCGATGCACAGCGCTTCGCCACGCTGCGCGAGGCGCTGGCCCGGCGGCTGGATACCCTATCCGAAACGCCGCCCATTCCCTTCCGTCGGCAGAATCACGGCGACTATCTGATCCCCTCTCTGAACCTGCGTCCGGAGCTGGCGCCGGGCGAAAACGGCCTCGCTATCCACGTGAAGCCTGTGTGAATCTCGGTGGGTGATATTCGCGGTGCGGCGAATATCACCACAATTCATAAGGTGAACTGTGAGCCTCCACGCAATAACGTCATCCCGCCCCGCTGCGCCCCTTCGCATATTGATAGCGATCAAGAATAATCATACCGTCTGGTCGGTATGATTCGGGCCATGAATATGGAAGCCCAACATCGTAAAAAAGATCCCGTCCGCCTGCATAAGCAACTGCTGGAATCCGCCGCCACCATCGCCGGCCGGGACGGTATCGCCTCGCTGTCGCTGAACGCCGTCGCGCGCGAAGCGGGCGTCAGCAAAGGCGGTTTACTGCACCATTTCCCCAACAAGCAGGCGCTGATTTTCGCCCTCTTTGCCCGCCTGCTGGCGATTATGGAAGAGGCGATTGCAGAGCTTATGGCCGCGGATAACGTCTCTTATGGCCGCTTTACCCGCGCCTATCTGCGCTATCTGTCGGCGCCGGAACTCACGGATACCCAGGAGAGCCGCCAGCTGATGGTGCTGTCGCTGGCCATGCCGGATGAACCGGTGCTGCGAAAATGCTGGCGCGACTGGATGCTGGACCATCTGGCGAAGGGCGATGAACTGGACAATAGCCATACCGGCACGCTGGTGCGCTATGCGGCGGACGGCATCTGGCTATCGGAATTAACCGAGGGGCGCACCATGAGCCCCGGGCACCGGCAGTCGCTGGTCAGCGATCTGACGAAGATGACGCTTCCTGCGTGAAGCATATATACACTAAATAATTCGCGTTGCAGGAAGGCGGCAAGGGAGCGAATCCCTGGGAGCATAGATAACTATGTGACCAAAGTGAGCGAACGCAGCCAACGCACCAGCAACGTGAAGTATGACGTGATAGATTGAGGCCACGATGCGCTATAACATCCATGGCCGTCTTATTTATGATGCAATGGACGGCACGCTAACGTTACCGGGAAGCGATGAGGCGGACAGCCAGCTGTCCATCACCGCCAACGCGCTGCTGTGGTTCTTCCTGCGCCACACCGAGGTGGTCAGCCGCGATGAGGTGCTTAAAAAAGTCTGGGATGACAACGGTTTAACCTCATCCAACAGCAATCTCAATCAGTACCTGAGCATGCTGCGCAAAACCTTCCGCCACTACGATATCGACAACATTATCGTCACCGTGTCGCGCGGACTGCTGCAGCTCAATCCTGATCTCACCATCGAGAGGCTCGATGCCAGCCCGGAGCCGGAGCAGCCGCCCGCGCCAGAAGCCGAGCCAGACCCGGCCGCGGTCCCGGAAGAACAAAAGACCGTTTCCAGCCGCCACGCGCGCGGTACCTGCTGGTATCTCGCCGGCGGCTGCCTGCTCACCATCGCCCTGCTGCTGGTGGTCTGCAGTTTTCTCGGCGGCAGCACATCGCACCCCATCACCCTGACGCAAATGCGCCACAGCCAGTGCGAGCTGCTGGCCAGCGATGAGATGCTGCGCTCCGTTGCCGGAACCGCCTACGGCAAGAATTTTGATGCCGTGCGCCAGCGCCTGAAGCTGGAATGCAAGCCCGGCGAACGCTTCGTCTTCTTCTATGGCGACCGGCTGGAAACCAACGGCCTGGGCCGGGTATTCCTCGCCCACTGCGCAATGCATGAAGATAACCCGTTCAGCTACTGCGATAACTATTTTTACTATTCATGGAAACCGCAATGAGACTCGCCCCGCGCCCCTTTTTCGCCCTCTCCAGCCTGGTATTTATTGCCGCCGCCGGGTTCTGCGCCTGGAAGCTGCTGCCGGTCGAAAACGGCGGGGTGATGAGCTGCTCGACCAAAGCGATTATGCGCTTTGAGAATATGGAGAAGGAGAACGTTAACGGCAATATCCATTTCAATTTTGCCGCCAACGGCAAAGGGTCGATGGTCGTCGAGGGCTACACCGATTCCGCCGCCGGCTGGCTTTATCTCCAGCGCTACGTCAAATTTAGCTACACCAGCAAACGCATCTCCACCACCGAGCGCCACTATCGCATCAGCAAGTGGGAATCCAGCGCCTCGTCCATCGATGAGTCGCCTGACGTGATCTTCGACTATTTTATGCGCGAGATGTCCGACAGCCACGATGGCCTGTTCCTCAACGCGCAGAAGCTCAATGAGAAAGCCATTCTTCTCAGCTCTATCAACTCCCCGCTCTACGTCTGCACGCTGAAGTCCGGCAGCAAGCTTGACTAAGCTCACACCCGCTTTTCCTTCCTCACTTTCCCGTTAGTAAAACCGCACGTTTTGCATTTAGCCTGCCGAAGAAAACGCGATCCCCCCCACACTTCATACATCGTCAAATTACCCCCGATCTGCAATAAATTAGCAACTTATTAACATCAATCCGCCTCCGGTTAAATGGTGAAAAAAGCGCCACAATCGTCACTCAATTCGCCCCGCCATCGCAGCACAAATGCATAAATCAGCGCCTTAACCAACCTAAATCACAGAGCAAAAGACTAAAAATACCACGCTAGCAGATTTAAATTTCCCTTCACTCGCCATTCCCTATAGTGAATCCCGAACGCCGCATCCGCGTCCTGACGCCGTTACGCGGTCGGTTTTCCGAATCACAAAACTGTTCTGGAGGAGAAACCATGGGTGATGCATTAGGGCTTATCGAAACCAAAGGTCTGGTGGCCTGCATTGAAGCCGCGGATGCGATGTGTAAAGCCGCCAACGTCGAGCTGATTAGCTATGAAAACATCGGCTCGGGGCTGGTGACCGTGATGGGGAAGGGCGACGTCGGCGCAGTGAAAGCGGCGGTGGATTCCGGCGTCGAATCCGCGCAGCGCATCGGTGAAGTGGTGACCTCGCTGGTTATCGCTCGTCCGCATAACGACATCAACAAAATCGTCATTAAACACAAGGCCTGATGGCCAGGAGAACGCAAATGGGTGATGCATTAGGTCTGATTGAAACCAAAGGGCTGGTGGCCTGTATCGAAGCGGCGGATGCGATGTGTAAAGCCGCCAACGTGGAACTGATTGGCTATGAAAACGTCGGCTCCGGCCTCGTCACCGCGATGGTGAAAGGCGACGTCGGCGCGGTGAAAGCGGCGGTGGATTCCGGCGTCGAATCCGCGCAGCGCATCGGTGAAGTGGTGACTTCGCTGGTTATCGCCCGCCCGCATAACGACATCAACAAAATCGTCTCGCATTACAAAATCATGGATTAACCGGAGAAAAACCTGATGAAAGAAGCGCTAGGGCTTATCGAAACCAAAGGGCTGGTGGCCTGTATTGAAGCGGCGGATGCGATGTGTAAAGCCGCCAACGTGGAGCTGATTGGCTATGAAAACGTCGGCTCCGGCCTCGTCACCGCGATGGTGAAGGGCGACGTCGGCGCGGTGAATGCCGCGGTGGATTCCGGCGTGGAAGCGGCAAAACGCATCGGCGAAGTCGTCACCTCTCGCGTCATCGCGCGTCCGCATAACGACATCGAAAAAATCGCGGCGCAGCACAAAGCATGACCTGACAGGGCGCGCCCCGTCTCCACTCTTTTAGTCTGATGAAGGATAGACTCATGATTGAACTGGATAACGATTTGCAGTCCCGGCAGAACGCCCGGGAGCTGGTGCGCAATGCCAAAAAGGCGCAGGCGATTCTGGCCACCTTTTCGCAGCAGCAAATCGACGCCATCGTGAAGAACGTGGCCCAGGAAGCGGCGCATCATGCCGAAGCGCTGGCGAAAATGGCCGCGGAAGAAACCGGTTTTGGCAACTGGCAGGACAAAGTGCTGAAGAACCGCTTCGCCTCGCTGCGCGTCTACGACGCCATCAAAGATATGAAGACCGTCGGTATCATTCATGACGATCCGCTACAAAAAGTGATGGACGTGGGCGTGCCGCTGGGGGTCATTTGTGCGCTGGTGCCGTCGACCAACCCGACCTCCACCGTCATCTACAAAACGCTGATTGCCCTGAAGGCCGGCAACGCGATTATCTTCTCCCCGCATCCCGGCGCCCGCCAGTGCAGCTGGAAAGCGATTGAAATCGTGAAGCGCGCGGCGGAAGCGGCAGGGGCACCTGCCGGTAGCGTCGACGCCATTAGCCAGCTGACCCTCGAAGCCACCTCAGAGCTGATGCACAGCAAAGACGTGTCGCTGATCCTGGCGACCGGCGGCGAAGGCATGGTGCGCGCCGCCTACGCGTCCGGCACGCCGACCATTAGCGGCGGCCCGGGTAACGGCCCGGCGTTTATCGAACGCAGCGCCGATATCCCCCACGCGGTGAAAGATATCATCACCAGTAAAACCTTCGATAACGGCGTCATCTGCGCCTCCGAGCAGTCAATTATCGTCGAACGCTGCATCTACGACGAAGTGCATCGCGAACTGGAAGCTCAGGGCGCGTACTTCATGAACGAAAGCGAAGCGGCAAAAATGGCGGCCCTGCTGCTGCGCCCCAACGGCACCATCAACCCCAAAGTGGTCGGTAAAACCGCGCTCTATCTGAGCCAGATGGCCGGCTTCTGCGTCCCGGCCAGCACCCGGGTGCTGATTGCCGCGCAGACCACGGTATCGCATACCAACCCCTACTCGCGGGAAAAACTGTGCCCGGTACTCGGCCTGTACGTCGAAGAGGACTGGAAAGCCGCCTGCCACCGCGTCGTGGAGCTGCTGACCAACGAAGGCCTCGGCCACACGCTGGTGATCCACACCCGCAACCAGGACGTCATCCGCCAGTTCTGCCTGGAAAAACCGGTTAACCGCATTCTGATCAACACCCCGGCGGCGCTGGGCGGCATCGGCGCGACCACCAATATCACCCCGGCCCTGACGCTCGGCTGCGGCGCGGTCGGCGGCGGCTCCAGCTCAGACAACGTCGGGCCGATGAACCTGCTCAACATCCGCAAAGTGGGCTACGGCGTGCGCTCCATCGATGAGCTGCGCGCGCCGGGCAGCCGCCCGGAACCGCAGCCGACCATCGTCAGCCCGGCGGCCGGCCCGAACCGCAGCATCTTCGACGATGAGCGCTTTAACGCCCCGGCGACCGCCGCCACCGCGGCCCACCCGGCCAGCGCCGACGATCGCTTTGCGTCTGCCGCCGCCGTCGGCGCGGACAGCGAGATTAATGAGCAAAACGTGGAACGCGTCATCCGCCAGGTGCTGGAACGCCTTGGTAAGTAACACATTGATATAAGGCGATAAAAACAATGATTCTCGCAAAGGTAGTCGGACATGTCGTCGCCACGCAGAAGTGCGATGAGCTACGGGGCAGCAACCTGCTGCTGATCGTCAAATTAGATGATGACCAGCAGCCGATGAAAGACCAGACCTGGGTTGCCGTTGATAGCGTCGGCGCCGGTATGCACGACATCGTGCTGGCCGAAGAGTACCTGGCGCTCAACAAAGAGCGCTACAAGGCCATGTCGGTGGTCGCCATTGTCGAGAACGTGTTTCGGGACGCTTAAGGAGTCAATAACCCAATGAGTGAATTTTTGCTGAAACCCCGGATTCGCTTTGGTCAGGATGCGCTTGCCATCCTGAACGAGCTGCCCGCCCGCAACGTGCTGCTGGTCACCGACCAGGCGATGGTTAAGTTTGGCCTCGCCGATCGCGTCACGCAGATCCTCAATGCGCGCGGCATCGCTTTCCAGGTCTGGGACGACGTGGTGGCCGACCCGGATATCGCCACCGTGGTGCGCGGTATGAAGCGGATGGATAACAGCTATCCGGATCTGGTTATCGCGCTGGGCGGCGGTTCGGTGATTGATGCAGCCAAAGCGGTTATTTTCGCCCTGGCGCAAACCCGTCCGGACGCTCACCGCGAGCCGCCCTGCTTTGTGGCGATCCCCACCACCAGCGGCACCGGCTCTGAGGTCACCGCCTTTTCAGTGGTGAAAGCCCACGCCGAGAAGCTGGTGCTGGTGGACCCGTCACTGCTGCCGGATATCGCCATTCTTGACCCGGCGCTGGTGGCCTCGGTGCCGCCGGCGATCACCGCCGATACCGGGATGGACGTGCTATGTCACGCGCTGGAAGCCTATGTCTCCCTCGCCGCCAGCGACTTTTCCGATGCGCTGGCGGAGAAAGTGGTGCAGCAGGTATTTCGCTTTCTGCCGACCTGCTGGCGCAACGGTGGCGATCTGCTGGCGCGGGAAAAGATGCACAACGCCTCCTGCATGGCGGGCATGGCTTTCACCAACGCCTCGCTGGGCATTACCCACAGCCTTGCCCACGCGCTCGGCGGCGTATTTCGCGTCCCCCACGGCCGCGCTAACGCCCTGCTGATGGCGGACGTGGTGGCCTGGAACGCCGATTATCACGGGCAGTGCGATACCGATGCCGCCCGCAAATACGCCCGATTAGCCCATCTGCTGGATCTGCCTGCGGCCACTACCCGCCAGGGCGTCGCCAGCCTGCTGGTCGCCATTCAGGCGCTAAAAGACGAAATGAGCATGCCGGCCGGCATTCGTGATACCGGCGTCATTGCCACCGAATTTGAACAGCGGCTGGCGGAGATGGTCGGCCAGGCGCTACGCGACAGCTGTACCCCGACGAACCCACGCGCGCCGGACGCTCACGCACTGACCGAACTCTATCGCCGGGCATGGACCGGCAACGCCGTTCAGGGCCACTGATAACAAGATTTGGAGAACCTTACCTATGGCACACTACAGCTTAACGCCGCGCGTCAAAGTGTTGGCAGAACGTTTACTCTCACAAAAAAGCACCCTGTGCACCGAACATGCCACCACGCTCAACGCCCTTGATGGCGATATCGCCGGGGTTCCCGCCGCCGTCAAACCGGCGCGCCGCTTCCATGAACTGATGCGCCAGCTGCCGCTGTGCATCAGCGCCGACGAGCTGATCGTCGGCAACCAGACCCGCAAACCGCACGGGGCGATTTTCCACGACGAGAGCGCCGTCCGTCGCCCGTCCGCGTTCCAGTTCCTCAACCTGAATAGCGATCTCGACTCCCCGGATTACAAGCTGGTGATGGAAAAAGGCGTGCTGGCGATAAAACATCAGCTGGAAGAGAAAACCCGCGCGCTGGGCAGCGCCGTCAGCCGCAGCGGCATGGACGAAGTCAACGGCTGCCGCGCGGCCATCTACGCCTGCGATGCCCTGCTGGCTCTGGCGCAAAACCTGGCCAACAGCGCGGAACAGCTGGCCGCCGCGGAAACCAACGCTTACCGCCGGGCGGAACTGCTGGACAGCGCCGCCATTCTGCACCACGTTCCGGCGCATCCGGCGCGCAGCTTCAAAGAGGCGTGCCAGGCCTTTTATCTGTTCCAGCTGGCGCTCCAGCTCGATAACGGTAGCTACGCCGTCAACCCGGAAGGCGCCGACAAAGCCCTGTTGCCTTACTACCAGCACGATATCAACAACGGCGCGCTCTCCCCGCAGCAGGCGTATGAAATCGTCGAATCGCTGTGGTTCAAGCTGGCGGAGCTGTGCGAAGTGCGCGCCGCCTGCGCGATCGACGGTTATCCGATGTTCGACGCCCTGCTGCACGGCGCAAGCCTTGAGAACGCGCGCATTAACGAACTCTCCGACATGTTCCTCAGCGCGCAGCACAACCTGAGCGCCCTGCATCTGCCGGTGCGTTTGTTCAAGGGCGTCCAGCACGTTTCCGCCGCCCCGTTTGCCGCCGCCGGCGAGACGCCGGCAGCAGAAGGGCTGACCCCGCGCATGCAGCGCCTGCGTAACCACTACCTGACCGTGCGCCCGAGCGTCTCTATCTACCGCGCGCTGGCCTTTACCGAAGTGGTCAAAGCCAACCCCGGCATGCCGACGATTCTGCTGCGCGCCAAAGCCTTCCGCCACGCCTGCGAAACCGCGCCGATTCTGATTCAGGACGATGAGCTGATCGTCGGTCATCCGTGCGGCAAGCCGCGCGCGGGCGCCTTCTCGCCGGATATCGCCTGGCGCTGGGTGCGCGACGAACTCGATACCATGAGCACCCGTCCGCAGGATCCGTTTGAAATCAGCGAAGCAGATAAAAAAACCATCCGCGAAGAGATCGTGCCGTTCTGGGAAGGCCGCTCGCTGGATGAAATCTGCGAAGCCCAGTACCGCGAAGCGGGGGTGTGGGCGTTCAGCGGCGAGACCTTCGTCAGCGACCTCTCCTACCACCAGATCAACGGCGGCGGCGACACCTGCCCGGGCTACGACGTGCTGCTGTTTACCAAAGGGATGAACGGCATTAAAGCCGACGCCGAGGCGCATCTCGCCAGCCTGAGTATGGAAAACCCGGAAGATATCGACCGCATCTACTACTACAAAGCGGCCATTGAAACCTGCGAAGGGGTGATTAACTACGCGCACCGCATCGCCGCCCGCGCCCGTGAACTGGCCGCGATTGAGCAGAACGCCCAGCGTCGCGCCGAGCTGCTGACCATCGCCGAGGTGAACCAGAACGTGCCGGCGAATCCGCCGAAAACCCTGCAGGAAGCGCTGCAGAGCATCTGGACCGTGGAGTCGCTGTTTGAAATTGAAGAGAACCAGACCGGACTGTCCCTGGGACGCGTAGACCAGTACTGCTACCCGATGTTTGAAGCCGATATCCGCGAAGGCCGCCTGACTCACGACACCGCGCTGGAGCTGCTGCAGGCGTTTATCATCAAATGCGCCGAGCTGATGTGGATGTCCAGCGAGCTGGGGGCGAAATATTTCGCCGGCTATCAGCCGTTTATCAACCTGACCGTCGGCGGTCAGAAGCGCTCCGGCGGCGATGCCTGTAACGACCTGACCTACCTGATCATGGACGCCGTGCGCTTCGTGAAGGTTTACCAGCCGTCGCTGGCCTGCCGTATTCACAACCAGTCGCCGCAGAAGTATATGGAAAAAATCGTCGACGTCGTCAAAGCGGGGATGGGCTTCCCGGCCTGCCACTTCGACGACTCCCATATCAAGATGATGCTGCGTAAAGGCTTCGATTTCGAAGACGCCCGCGACTACTGCCTGATGGGCTGCGTCGAGCCGCAGAAATCCGGCCGCATCTATCAGTGGACCTCCACCGGCTACACCCAGTGGCCCATCGCTATTGAGTTCGTTTTAAACCGCGGCCGGATGGTGCTGTTTGACAGCTATCAGGGGCTGGATACCGGCGACCTGCGCGACCTGCACACCTTCGAGGATTTCGACGCGGCGGTGAAAAAACAGATCGCCCATATCGTACGCCTGTCGGCGATCGGGACGGTCATCAGCCAGCGCGTGCACCGCGACGTGGCGCCGAAGCCGCTGATGTCGCTGCTGGTGGAAGGCTGCATGGAAAAAGGCAAAGACGTTGCCGCCGGCGGCGCGATGATCAACCACGGCCCGGGGCTGATCTTCTCCGGTCTGGCGACCTACGTCGACTCCATGGCGGCGATTCGTAAGCTGGTGTTTGAAGAGAAGAAATACACCCTCGAGCAGGTGCGCGACGCGCTGCTGGCGAACTTCGAAGGCTTTGAAGGCCTGCGCCGCGACTGCCTCAACGCGCCGAAATACGGCAACGACGATAACTACGTCGATCAGTATGCGCTGGATATCACCGAGTGGACCGAGCGCGAGTGCCGTAAGTACAAGATGCTCTACTCCACCCTGAGCCACGGCACCCTGTCCATCTCCAACAACACGCCGATCGGCGAGCTGACCAACGCCACGCCGAACGGTCGCCTGGCGTGGATGCCGCTCTCCGACGGCATCAGCCCGACTCAGGGCGCGGATAAGCAGGGTCCGACGGCGATCATCAAGTCGGTGAGCAAGATGAACGTCGAAACCATGAACATCGGCATGGTGCACAACTTCAAGTTCCTCAAAGGGCTGCTGGATACCCCGGAAGGTCGTCACGGCCTGATTACCCTGCTGCGCACCGCGTCGATTCTCGGCAACGGCCAGATGCAGTTCAGCTATGTCGATAACGAAGTGCTGAAAAAAGCCCAGCAGGAGCCGGAAAAATACCGCGACCTGATCGTCCGCGTCGCGGGCTACAGCGCCTACTTCGTTGAGCTGTGCAAAGAAGTTCAGGACGAGATTATCAGCCGTACGGTCATCGAGAAGTTCTGATAAAGACACGGACGTTTTTGGACACGGATGTCCCGATCGTTTTTCTGGAGGTATGTGTGAGCGCAAAACAAGAATTAACCGGGCGAATATTCAATATTCAGAAATATTCGATCTATGACGGCGATGGGATCCGCACGCTGGTTTTTTTCAAAGGCTGCAATATTCGCTGCCCGTGGTGCGCTAACCCGGAAGGGCTGAATAGCCAGTTTCAGGTGATGTTCTCACAGGATAAATGCATTAACTGCGGCGACTGCGTCAACGTCTGCCCGGCGGGAATTCATTATCGGGCGGAAGAAAACGGCGAAATGAAGCATTTCGTCAACCGTAATAAAGACTGTATCGGCTGCCGCAAGTGCGAAGAGATCTGCACCCAGAACGCGCTGGATATTATGGGCAAAGATGTCACCGTCAGCGAACTGATGGAGATCATCATGCAGGACTACGACTTTTATATCTCCTCCGGCGGCGGCGTCACCATCGGCGGCGGGGAAATGAGCCTGCAGACCGATTTTGCCGTCGCGCTCTTTAGCGAATGCAAAAAGATGATGCTCAATACCGCCGTGGAAACGCAGGGCACCACGCCGCTGGCCAATTATCAAAAGCTGGCGCCGGTGACCGACACCTTCTTATTCGATATTAAGCAAATTAACAGCGAGCACCATAAAGCGTTATTTGGCATCGGTAACGAAGGCATTCGCCGCAACCTGGAGTGGCTGGTGGACTCCGGCGCTAACGTCATTATCCGCATGCCGCTGGTTCGCGGCTATAACGACTCGTTCGATGCCATTACCGGGGCCATTGATTACGTACAAAAGCTGGCGAAGCGCGGAAATATCCGCCGCATCGATATGCTGCCGTACCACCAGCTGGGGCGCAAAAAATATGAGCGCCTCGATATGCCTTACCCCATTACCCGAGACCCAACTTATTCCGCCGAGGAGTTAGACCGGCTGGAAACGTTCTTCACGCAGTTTGATTTTGATATTCGCTTAGTCCGCCATTAACAGGAGCCGACAATGAAAAGTTTAGGCGTAATTGAAACGCGAGGGTTAGTTGCCGCCGTTCAGGCCGTGGATGCCGCCTGCAAAAGCGCAGGCGTGTCCTGCATTGGCTACCGCAAAGTCGGTTCGGGGCTGGTGAGCGTCTGCTTTGAAGGGGAGATCAGCGCGATTCACACCGCTATCGAACGCGGCGTGGCCGTCGCCGCGCTCATCGACCCGCAGGTCAAATCCCTGACGATCGCCCGTCCGGAGCGCAGCGTCGTGGACGCCCTCAGCACCCTGAAAGGCCGTCCGCCGCGCGCGGAAGCTGCCGCGCCGCTTGAGGCTGAAGCCGTCGCGCCCGCCGCTGTAGAAACAAGGGAACCCACTGAACCCGCCGCCGCGCCTGCGCCGACGGAAGATAAAAACGCGGCGATGAGGAAAGGGAAGAAGGCATGATCGACACCCTGCTCCATGAAAAAATCGCCGCCCGCCTGAGCCACGTTGCTCCGGCTATTCCGGTCGGCATCTCTAACCGCCACCTCCATCTGGCGCAGCAGGACGTCGAAGCGCTGTTTGGCAAGGGCTACGTCCTGACGCCGTTTAAGCCGCTGCGCCAGCCGGGGCAGTTCGCGGCCCAGGAGTGCGTCACCGTGGTCGGTCCGAAGGGCTCGCTCACCCAGGTGCGCGTCCTCGGCCCAACCCGCCCGGTATCGCAGCTGGAAATCTCCCGCGCCGACTGCTTTACCCTCGGCATCAAAGCGCCGGTTCGCGAATCCGGCCAGCTGGAGAACGCGGGCAGCGCGCTGCTGATCGGCCCGGCAGGCCACGTTGAACTGCGATCGCAGGTGATCTGCGCCTGGCGGCATATCCATATGTCGCCGCAGGATGCCCGCCAGCTGAACGTCGCCAACGGCCAGAAGGTTAGCGTCCGCAGCGACGGCGAACGCCAGCTGACCTTTGATGAAGTGGTGGTGCGGGTACGCGAAGACTTCGCGCTGGAGTTTCATATTGATACCGAAGAGGCCAACGCCGCCGGCTTGAAAAACGGCGCGCAGGTCACGCTCATCGGCTAACGGAGGCTCGCCATGACCGACCAACAGATGGAAGACCTGGTTGAACGCATTATCCAGCGTCTGCGGCCGCCGGTACTGGTGATGGTGACCGCCGCGGCGGGCTACCGGCACGCTATTCGCCAGCGGCTGGCCGGCTGCGGCGAGAGCCTGCACCTGGCGCTGGATAGCGGGATTGACGACGGCGAGCAGTGGCGGGCTATCGGTAAAACGCTGCCAGCGGCCGACTGGCAACAGGAGCTGCCTTCGGTCTCGTATAAGGCGCTGCTGCTGCCGTTTCTCGACTACCCGCTGGCGGCGGATCTGGTGAAGGGTTCCCTGCACGGTCCGGTTGCCCGCCGCGTGCACGATGCCCTGCTGAGCGGCCTGCCGGTGCTGGCGCTGCGCTATCACTGCGATCCCGCCAGCGAGCTTAACCAGCTGCGCGGGGCGCAGCCTGATAGCGCTTACGCCGGACATATGCAGGCCACGCTGGCCCGCCTGGCCGAATGCGGCATCGCGCTGTGCACCATGAACGAATTGCTGGAGAAGCTGGCGTCGGGTCGCGAAGCGGCGGCGCCGTCGGCGAGCGGCCCGCGGCGTTATCTCACTGTCACAGACGTGGTGAATAATCCGGCGCTGGCCTGTGCTCCTGAAGCGCAGTTGACCGATGCCGCTATCGATTTTTTAAAAAACAGAAAAAAAGAACCTTACCTTAAATAGTAAACCCGGAGTTTAACTTATGTCTTCAAAAACAAAGTGTTGGCTATGGATGCTGCTGGTTATCGTTTCCGAAACCTCAGCCACCTCCACCCTCAAAATGTTCGGCAGCAGTGAAGGGATGAGCAAAATGCTGCTGCTCGGGCTGCTGGTGCTGCTGTACTGCACCTGCTACTACTCGCTGTCCCGCGCGGTGAAGGATATTCCCGTCGGTCTGGCCTACGCCACCTGGTCCGGTACCGGCATCCTCGTGGTGTCGACCCTGGGAATGGCGTTTTACGGTCAGCACCCGGACACCGCCGCCATTATCGGTATGGCGGTTATCGCCAGCGGGATCGTGATCATGAACCTGTTTTCCAAAATGGGTAGCGAAGAGAGCGAGGAAGCGCCCGCGCAGCCGGCCGCTGCATCTCTGGACAAAAAAGTCGCCAACTAACAGAAAAGGAACCGCTTATGTTTAACCTCGGATTTTTATGGCTGGCGCTGTCTATCGGCTCCGAAATCACCGGCACATCGATGATCAAAAAGACCAACGGCTTCAGCAAGCTGGCGCCGTCGGTGCTGGTGGTCTGCGCCTACGGCCTGTGCTACTTCGCCCTCACCCGCGCGATGAGCACCATTCCGGTCGGCGTCGCCTACTCGCTGTGGTGCGGCTTTGGTATCGTCGGCGTCACTATTTGCTCAATGATCCTCTATAAGCAAAAACCGGATATCCCGGCTATTCTCGCCATGGTGCTGATCATCTCCGGCGGCATCATTATGAACGTCTTCTCCAGCATGTAAGTCCCGCCTGCGCCTTCATTGATTGCGGTGAAGGCGCTAATAACCTCACTCAATAAGCCGTTATTGGCGTAATAAAAAAACAAAAAACCATCGCCTGCTAATCAATAACGCTAAAAAGACGACGAGCGTCAAATTTTTATACTCCGCTTATCGATAAATTATTTTTTGTGATTTTAATCGTGGTTATTTTCTCATTTTACCTTATTTTTATGGCATCCCTTCACCCACAGAGGACGATGTCATGACGCAAAAATCGATTTATCGCCTCATTGCCCAGGGCGGCCTGGACGACTGGTATAATTTAGATCACCGCATCTCCAACGACTTCCCTCGTTAATTCTCCGCTGCTGTTTACTCCCTAAAAAAATTAATTCAGCACTGCGTTTAGTCGCTATTTGTTGCGCTTTTTATTTGTCGCCAAATAGCCAAACGCGGCACAGCATCCCCATGGAGAAAATAAATGAAACGTATCCCTGAGCCGTTCCGTATTAAAATGGTCGAAAACATTCGCATGACTACCTTTGACGATCGCGTCAAAGCGCTGGAAGAGGCGGGCTATAACCCGTTTTTGCTCAATAGCCAGGACGTGTATATCGACCTGCTGACCGACTCCGGAACCGGCGCGATGAGCGACCATCAGTGGGCCGGGCTGATGATGGGCGACGAAGCCTACGCCGGGTCGCGTAACTATCAGCATCTGTGCGAAAAGGTCAAAGAGATTATCGGCTATCCGTATACCATTCCCACCCATCAGGGGCGCGGCGCGGAGCAGATTCTGTTCCCGAGCCTGATTGCTCGCCGCAAGTCGGCGCATCCGGTGTTTATTTCCAACTTCCACTTCGATACCACCGCCGCGCACGTGGAGCTCAACGGCGCAAAAGCCATTAACGTGGTGACGCCGAAAGCCTTCGATACCACCTCGTGGTACGACTGGAAAGGCAACTTTGATATTGATTTGCTGAAAGCGACCATCGCCGAACACGGCGCGGAAAACGTGGCGGCGATTATTACCACCGTCACCTGTAACAGCTCCGGCGGCCAGCCGGTATCGCTGGCGAATATGCGCGAGGTGTATCAGATTGCCCGCCAGAATAATATTCCGGTGGTGATCGACTCCGCCCGCTTCTGCGAAAACGCCTGGTTTATTAAACAGCGCGAAGAGGGCTACGCCGATAAATCGGTGAAAGAGATTATTCTTGAGATGTACCAGTACGGCGATATGCTGACCATGTCCGCCAAGAAAGACCCGATGGTGAATATCGGCGGCCTGTGCTGCTTCCGCGATGACGAAGATCTGTTCAACGAAGTGCGCATCCGCTGCGTGCCGATGGAGGGCTTTGTCACCTACGGCGGCCTGGCGGGGCGCGATATGGAGGCGTTGGCTATCGGCCTGGAAGAAGGGACCAACGAGGATTACCTCGCTTATCGCATCAATCAGGTGGAATACCTCGGCGAACGCCTGCGCGAAGGCGGCATTCCGATTCAGTATCCGACCGGCGGCCATGCGGTGTTCGTCGATGCTAAGCTGCTGCTGCCGCATATCCCACCGGAGCAGTTCCCGGCGCACGCGCTAAACAATGAGCTGTATCTGGAAGCGGGAATCCGCAGCGTGGAAATCGGCTCCCTGCTGCTGGGCCGCGACCCGCAAACCGGCAAACAGAAGGCGTCGCCGATGGAGCTGCTGCGCCTGACCATTCCGCGCCGGGTTTATACCAACGATCATATGGACTATATCGCTGATGCGCTGATCGCCGTTAAGGCGCGCGCCGCCACGATTAAGGGCCTGACCTTCACCTATGAACCGCCGGTACTGCGCCACTTCGTCGCCAGACTGAAACCGGTGAAATAAACCGCATCACGGCGCTCTCGCAATGAGAGCGCCATTAATTTAATTCCATCTCTTTAAGCTCAATCATTCGGGTTGCGCCGGGTAGCCGTTTTCCCGCAGCCCCTTATTTAATATATAGCCACGTGAGGAATGCACCTTATGGCTACATTATCAGTCTCAAAAGCGGTCTCAACAAATACGCCATCGCTGATTGGCGGAGCGATGATTATCGGCGGCACGATTATTGGCGCAGGCATGTTTTCTTTACCGGTGGTGATGTCCGGCGCCTGGTTTTTCTGGTCGCTGCTGGCGCTCATTTTTACCTGGTTTTGCATGCTGCATTCCGGGTTAATGATCCTCGAAGCCAATCTCAATTATCATATTGGCGCCAGCTTCGACACGATTACGAAGGATTTACTGGGAAACGGCTGGAATATTATTAACGGCCTGACCGTCGCCTTTGTTTTATATATCCTGACCTACGCCTATATTTCCGCCAGCGGTTCAGTTATTCAGCATACTTTTGCGCAGATGAACCTCGCGGTTCCCGCACGCCTGGGCGGGCTGGCGTTCGCGCTGGTGGTCGCCTTTATCGTCTGGCTAAGTACGAAAGCGGTAAGCCGGATGACGACTATCGTGCTGGGCGCCAAAATCCTCACCTTCTTTATGACCTTCGGCGGCCTGATGTGGCACGTGGAGCCCGCAATTCTGTTTAACCGCGCGGAGGTCAATGCGTCCTATCTGCCCTACGTCCTGATGACGCTGCCGTTCTGCCTGGCCTCCTTTGGCTATCACGGCAACGTCCCCAGCCTGATGAAGTACTACGGTAAAGATCCGCTTATCATTCGCCGCTGCCTGCTGCTCGGCACGCTGATGGCGCTGGTGCTGTATATCATCTGGCTGGTCGGCACAATGGGCAATATTCCGCGCCCGGCGTTTATCGCTATCGCCGAAAAAGGCGGCAACATCGACGTGCTGGTGCAGACCTTAAGCGGCCTGCTGAACAGTTCGACCCTGGACTTACTGCTGACGGTCTTTTCCAACTTCGCCGTCGCCAGCTCGTTCCTAGGCGTGACTCTTGGCCTGTTTGATTATCTGGCGGATCTGTTTAAGTTTGACGATAGTCGGCTGGGGCGGTTTAAAACCGCGCTGGTGACCTTTCTGCCGCCGATCGCCGGCGGGCTGCTGTGGCCTAACGGTTTTATCTACGCCATTGGTTTCGCCGGTCTCGCCGCCACCGTCTGGGCCGCTATCGTCCCCGCCCTGCTGGCGCGCGCCTCGCGCAGGCGTTTCGGCAGCCCGAACTATCGGGTCTGGGGTGGCAATGCCATGATTGTCCTGATTTTGTGCTTCGGCGGCACCAACGCAATAATTCATATTTTATCCAGCTTTAACCTGCTGCCGGTTTATCGCTGAATAAAAAAGGGCTTTTACTGCCGCGGCTTTTCGTGGCAGGATAAAAAGATGAACAGAAACGTTGTCATCTCTCACCTCCGCCGTTGGTGGCTGTCTGCATAACAGGCGGCAAGATTTGACGTTTCCTCTATTCAAAGCCGCCGGAAGGCGGCTTTGTTGTTTCTGAGTGTCGCCCTTCGGCCTGATAGCATCCTAAGGAGTCACTTATGAACACCAGCCAAACGATCCTGACCGGCGACCGTCCTACCGGCCAGCTGCACCTCGGCCACTACGTCGGTTCCCTGCGCCAGCGCGTGCTGCTCCAGCACGACCACCAGCAGTTTATCCTCGTTGCGGACCTGCAGGGCCTGACCGACAACGGCAGCAACCCGCAAAAAATCAGCAGCAATATCCTTGAGGTGATGGCCGATTATCTCGCCGTCGGCATCGATCCGCAGAAGACCACCATTTGCCTGCAATCCGCCCTGCCGGCGCTGGCCGAACTCAGCGCGCTGTATATGAATATCGTCACCGTCGCCCGGGTTGAACGCAATCCGACGGTGAAAAATGAAATCGCCCAGAAGGGATTTTCCCGCTCGCTGCCGGTGGGATTTTTAGCCTATCCCATAAGCCAGGCCGCAGATATCACCGCCTTTAAGGCCGAACTGGTGCCGGTTGGCGACGATCAGCTACCGATGATTGAACAGACCAATGAGATCGTGCACAAAATGAATAGCCTGACGACGACGCCGATCTTACGGCACTGCAAAGCGCTGCTCAGCGACGTCAGCCGCCTGCCGGGCATTGATGGCAACGCCAAAATGTCGAAATCGCTGGGGAACACGCTCACCCTTTCGGCCAGCGAAGAGGAGATCCACCGTGCGGTCAGCGCCATGTATACCGACCCGAATCACCTGCGGGTCGCCGACCCGGGTCAGACAGAAGGCAACGTGGTATTCACTTATCTCGACGCCTTTCATGCTGATAAGACCTTCGTTGCCGAGATGAAAGCCCACTATCGGCGCGGAGGGCTGGGAGACAGGCAGTGCAAAAACGCGCTGGAGACCTGCTTACAGGAGCTGCTGGCGCCGATACGCGAACGCCGGGCGACCTATATTCAGGATAAAGGCATGCTGCTGGCGCTGCTGCGCCGGGGAAGCGAGCGGGCGCACGAACTGACGCAACGGACGCTGCATGAAGTAAAACGCGGCCTGGGGCTGCCGGTGCTGTTTTGAGGCGCGGCGATCTCTCCGCACTGAAATCCGCTGCCACATCTCTCCCGGGGGCGGCGCCTGAGGCGCCTTGCCCGGGCTACAGGTTCACAGCCGTCTGCGGTCAGGTAGCCGGGACAGGCTCAGCGCGCCGCCTCCGGGATGGCGCCCGACCGGAAGATATTCTACGGTTTATTCCCCGGTGGCGGCTGTCGACTTGCCGGGGCTACGGGTTTACTGCCGTCTGCGATCAGGTAGCCCGGACAGGCGCAGCGCGCCGCCTCCGGGAAGGACCCGGCAGCTTAGTTGCCGTCGCCTTCATGCAGCTTCACGCAGTTGCGCCCATCGCGCTTGGCGACGTACAGCGCGCTGTCGGCATCACGCAGCAGCAGATTGTAATCCGGATGACCGGTATGGACGGCGTAGCCGATGCTGGCGGTAATCGAAATCTCATTGTCAGCGCCAACGCTAAACGCCAGCTGGCTGATTTTTTTACGCAGCCGTTCAAGGATAGTAAAGGCTTCCGCGGCGCCGGTCTCCACCAGCACCAGCAGAAACTCCTCGCCGCCGTAGCGGAAGATATAATCGCTGGATCGAATATTATCGCTGAGCAGCTCCGCAACGTGCTTAATCGCCCGGTCGCCGACCATGTGCCCCCAGCTATCATTGATCTCTTTAAAGTGGTCGATGTCGATAATCGCCACCGTCATCGGCAGTTCATATTCCATCGCCAGCGTCACTTCATGCTTGAGGACAACCGGCAGATAGCGGCGGTTAAGCAGGCTGGTCAGCGTATCCTTACCGCTTTGCATCTGCGACAGGCTGCTAAACAGCACCCCCATCTGGCTGCCGATCTGCTGGCAATGGATATGGATCCCCTGCAGCAAAGCCTGCGTGTTTTTATACTCAGAACCCTCAGTCGAGGATTTCCAGGCGGATAACAGCGCATCCACCTTGCTAATTAAGTCGGCGATTTCCTGCATTTGCGGATTTTTGTTAAAATAACGCACGCATTTATGGCGGAACCACAGGCCAAATTCAGAATCAGATAATAACGCTCCGTTAATATCGCTTTTATTATCGCTAACGATATTAAAAATAGCGGTATTTTCCCATCCGGAGAGCGAGGCCTGCTGTTTGCCATATTCCAGCGGCACGTTATCCATCAGGCTATACAGGCGGTACGCTTCTTCATTTTTCGTCGCCCGATAGTGCGACAGGGTATAGGCGTGGCACATCATTTCTACCGCCATGTTAATGGCCATGATGGCGTAGTAGATGGCGGCAACGCTGGTCTCGCGATCGAGCTGGCTATCGCGGATATTTTCAATCAGCCCGGCTTTCAGCTGGCGCGCGCCGCGCAGTACCGCCTCTGCCGGGATACCGATGCGTGAATGGATGCTGCCGATCAGGTACTGCCGCTCCGCCAGCGCCTGCAGATTTTCCTTATCGCACATCAGGATATCTTTCACCCACCCGGCCAGCGAGCTGCTGAGCCGCTCCTGAACTAAGTCATAGCTAAGGTGCCGCGCAATGTCCGGGTCCTGGAAAATAAAATCATAAAAACGGGTCGCTAACGCCTCCGCCTGCTGCCCGGCAATATTTTTAAGTACCGCCCTCACTTCCGGCGTCAGGCTGTCGTACAGCGGCAACCACTCCTTAAAAATAATCGAGATATATTTTTGGCTTTCATCTTTCATTGAATAAAGCGCTCGCCCGGCGTGAGTGTATTTTCAGGGCCGCCGATCATACAACAGTTCTCCTGGGGCAACCAGATTAAAAATGCGCCAGTCGCCAGGGAATAATATCCTCTGGTTATTAGCGCTAAGGAATAGCTTATATGTACGATGATTTAATGAAGAACGATTAAGATTATCTGCGCCGGTATCCGGAGCATTAACCCCAATAGGCATTATGGGTAATATTGTGCCATCGCGCTCCTCGCTGTTTTTATGTTAACCCGACAACAAGACCCTGCTTTGTATATGGACATACTCATTGCGGGTGTTAGTATGACATTGACGGTAGCAATAAATATGCGTGTTTCATTTAAGGCGAGGATTGCTGATGATGACCACATTGATCGCACCTCTTTCTGACCGGTTAGCAGCGCTGCAGGCTCCCTGCGCCGGTCGGCCTTATCCCCGATTTCTCCCTTCCCTGAAGAGACGAAACTCCGCCATGCGGAGGAGAAGCGCGCACCACTCAGCCTATGGAACAAAGCGAGTCGCGTATGGACAAAATCAAACGGCGTTGGGTTGGATACGTTATTGGTTTAGCGGTGGTGATTGCCGCAGCGGCATGGTGGATGCTTCGCCCGCCGGGAATTCCTGAGGGCTTTGCCAGCAGTAACGGCAGGATTGAAGCCACAGAAGTCGATATCGCCACCAAAACCGCCGGGCGTATCGACACCATCCTGGTCAAAGAGGGGCAGTTTGTTCGCCAGGGCGACGTGTTGGCCCGTATGGACACCCGGGTACTCAACGAACAACGGCTGGAGGCCGCCGCGCAAATCAAGGAAGCAGAGAGCGCGATTGCCGCCGCGAAAGCCCTGCTCGACCAGCGTCAAAGTGAAATGCGCGCTACGGAAGCGGTGGTGAAGCAGCGGCAGGCGGAGCTGAACTCCTCGGCTAAACGTCACGTCCGCTCCAGCACGCTCTCGCAGCGCGGCGCGGTCTCCGCGCAGCAGCTGGATGACGACCAGGCGGCGGCAGAAAGCGCCAGGGCGGCGCTGGAATCCGCCAAAGCGCAGGTCTCTGCCGCCAGGGCCGCGATTGAGGCGGCGCGCACCAGCATCATTCAGGCGCAAACCCGGGTCGAGGCCGCCCAGGCGACCGAACGGCGGATTATCGCCGATATCGACGATAGCGAGCTGAAAGCCCCGCGCGATGGCCGCATTCAGTACCGCGTCGCCGAACCGGGAGAGGTGCTGGCGGCGGGCGGCCGGGTGCTGAATATGGTCGACTTATCCGATGTCTATATGACCTTCTTCCTGCCTACCGAGCAGGCGGGTCTGCTGGCGCTGGGCAGCGAAGCGCGAATTATCCTCGATGCCGCGCCGAATCTGGTGATCCCCGCCAATATCAGTTTTGTCGCCAGCGTGGCGCAGTTTACGCCTAAAACGGTGGAAACCAGCGATGAACGGCTGAAGCTGATGTTCCGCGTAAAAGCCCGTATTCCGCCAGAGCTGCTGGCGGAGCATCTGGAGTATGTGAAGACCGGCCTGCCCGGTATGGCCTGGGTCCGCCTGGATAACCAGCAGGCGTGGCCTGAAGCGCTGACGGTGAGGTTGCCGCAATGAAAACCGTCGCCCGCCTGGAAAACGTCAGCCAGCACTTTGGCGCAACCGTCGCGCTGAAGGACATTACGCTGAGCATTCCCGCCCGCTGTATGGTGGGACTGATCGGGCCCGACGGCGTGGGCAAGTCCAGCCTGCTATCGCTGATCTCCGGCGCGCGCGTGATTGAGCACGGCAACATTATGGTGCTCGGCGGCGATATGAGCGATGTACGTCATCGCCAGGACGTCTGCCCGAAAATCGCCTGGATGCCCCAGGGGCTGGGGAAGAACCTCTACCATACCCTGTCGGTCTATGAAAACGTCGATTTCTTCGCCCGTCTGTTCGGCCATGATAAAGCCGAACGCGATATCCGCATCAATGAGCTGCTCCAGAGTACCGGCCTGGCGCCGTTTCGCGACCGCCCGGCAGGAAAGCTCTCCGGAGGGATGAAGCAAAAGCTCGGCCTGTGCTGCGCGCTCATTCACGACCCGCAGCTGCTGATCCTCGATGAACCCACCACCGGCGTCGATCCTCTCTCGCGGGCGCAGTTTTGGGATCTGATCGACAGCATCCGCCAGCGTCAGCCGGAGATGAGCGTCCTGGTCGCCACCGCTTACATGGAAGAGGCGGAGCGCTTTGACTGGCTGGTTGCCATGAACGCGGGGGAAGTTCTGGCAACCGGCAGCGCCGATGAGCTTAAAGCGCACACGGCAAGTCAGACGCTGGAACAGGCGTTTATCGCCCTGCTACCCGAAACCCAGCGCCTGGCGCATAAAGAGGTGATCATCCCGCCGCGCAATGCCGATGAAAGCGAAGTTGCGATTGAAGCGCGCGGGCTAACGATGCGCTTCGGTCAATTTGTCGCCGTTGACCACGTCAACTTTCGCATTGCCCGCGGCGAGATTTTCGGCTTCCTCGGCTCTAACGGCTGCGGCAAATCAACGACCATGAAAATGCTGACCGGGCTGCTACCGGCCAGCGAAGGCGAGGCGTGGCTGTTTGGCCAGCCGGTCGACCCCAGGGATATCGAAACCCGCCGCCGCGTTGGCTATATGTCGCAGGCCTTCTCCCTCTATAGCGAACTGACCGTACGGCAAAACCTCGAGCTGCATGCCCGCCTGTTCCACATCCCTGATGCGGAGATCCCGGGGCGGATCGCCGAAATGAGCCAGCGCTTTATGCTGGAAGAGGTTGAGGACACCCTGCCCGCTTCGCTGCCGCTAGGTATCCGCCAGCGCCTCTCGCTGGCGGTCGCGGTGATCCACCGCCCGGAAATGTTAATCCTTGATGAACCCACCTCCGGCGTCGATCCGGTAGCCCGGGATATGTTCTGGCAGCTGATGGTCGATCTTGCGCGTCAGGACCGGGTGACCATTTTTATCTCCACCCACTTTATGAATGAAGCGGAACGCTGCGATCGCATTTCGCTGATGCATGCCGGAAAAGTGCTGGCCAGCGATACGCCGCAGGCTCTGGTGGAGCAGCGCGGATCGGCCAGCCTTGAAGAGGCGTTTATCGCCTGGCTACAGGAAGCGGCGGATGCCGCGCAGCCGCCTGATGCGCAGGGTGCACCGGTTCCCGCGATGGAACATAAAGCCGAAAGCGTGGCGCCGCGTCAGGCGTTCAGCCTGCAGCGCCTGTTTAGCTACAGCCGCCGCGAAGCGCTTGAGCTGCGCCGCGATCCGGTGCGATCGACCCTGGCACTGCTCGGCACCGTGATCCTGATGTTTATCATGGGCTATGGGATCAGTATGGACGTCGAAGATCTGCGGTTTGCGGTGCTCGACCGCGACCAGACCGTCAGTAGCCAGGGCTGGTCGCAAAATATCGCCGGCTCACGCTACTTCATCGAACAGCCGCCGCTGCAAAGCTATAGCGAACTGGACAGAAGAATGCGCAACGGCGAGCTGGCGGTAGCGATTGAAATTCCGCCTAATTTTGGCCGCGATATCGCCCGGGGGACGCCGGTGCAGATTGGCGTGTGGGTGGACGGTGCGATGCCGAACCGCGCGGAGACGGTGCGCGGCTACGTGCAGGCCATGCATCTGGCCTGGCTGCAGGAGATGGCCGGCCGCCAGGCCAGCCCCAATCGCGATACCTCACTGATTTCCATCGAGACCCGCTATCGCTATAACCCGGATGTGAAGAGCCTGCCGGCGATTGTACCGGCGGTGATTCCGCTGCTGTTAATGATGATCCCGGCGATGCTCAGCGCGCTCAGCGTGGTCCGCGAGAAGGAGCTTGGCTCAATCATCAATCTGTACGTGACGCCAACCACCCGCAGCGAATTTCTGCTGGGTAAACAGGTGCCGTATATCGTGCTGGGGATGTTCAACTTCTTCCTGCTCTGCGCGCTGTCGGTCTTTGTTTTTGGCGTACCGCACAAAGGGAGTTTTCTGACGCTCACCCTCGCCGCGCTGCTCTACGTCACTATCGCCACCGGACTTGGCCTGCTGATTTCAACCTTTATGAAAAGCCAGATTGCGGCGATTTTCGGCACCGCGATCATTACGCTTATCCCGGCGACGCAGTTTTCCGGGATGATCGACCCCGTCGCCTCGCTGGAAGGACCCGGGCGCTGGATTGGCCAGATTTATCCAACCAGCCACTTTCTGACCATCGCGCGAGGAACGTTTTCCAAAGCGCTGAATCTGACCGACCTGTGGGGATCCTTTATTCCGCTGCTTATCGCGGTTCCGCTGGTGCTGGGCCTGAGCGTGTGGCTGTTGAAAAAACAGGAGGGATAATGCGCGGATTACGCAATATTTATAATTTGGGGATGAAAGAGCTACGCAGCCTGCTGGGCGATAAAGCGATGCTGACGTTGATTGTCTTTGCTTTTACCGTCTCGGTTTACTCCTCTGCGACCGTTATGCCGGGTTCGCTGCATCTGGCGCCCATCGCTATTGCCGACATGGATAAGTCGCAGCTTTCATCGCGTATTATCAATGGTTTTTACCGGCCCTGGTTTTTGCCGCCGGCGCTGATCACCGCTGATGAGATGGACGCCGGGCTGGATGCGGGACGCTATACTTTCGCCATCAATATTCCGCCGGATTTCCAGCGCGACGTTCTGGCCGGACGCCAGCCCGCGCTACAGGTTAACGTCGACGCGACGCGAATGAGCCAGGCGTTTACCGGCAATAGCTATATCCAGAATATCGTTACCGGCGAAGTGAACAGCTTTGTCGCCCGCTACCGGGACAACGGCACGCTGCCGGTTGAGCTGGCCGTCAGGATGCGTTTTAACCCGAACCTGGAACAGGAGCGTTTCGGCGCCGTCATGGCAATTATCAACAATATCACCATGCTGGCGATCGTGCTGACCGGCTCGGCGCTGATACGCGAGCGGGAGCATGGTACCGTGGAGCACCTGCTGGTTATGCCGGTCACGCCGTTTGAAATCATGATGGCGAAGATATGGTCAATGGGGCTGGTGGTGCTGGTGGTTTCCGGACTCTCTCTGATCCTGATGGTTCAGGGCGTGCTGCAGGTACCGATAGAAGGCTCGATACCACTCTTTATGCTTGGGGTGGCCCTGAGCCTGTTTGCCACCACCTCAATCGGCATTTTTATGGGCACGGTGGCGCGTTCCATGCCGCAGCTGGGGCTGCTGATGATTCTGGTGCTTTTGCCGCTGCAGATGCTTTCCGGCGGCTCCACGCCCCGGGAAAGTATGCCGCAGGCTGTACAGGATATTATGCTCACCATGCCAACGACCCACTTTGTCAGCCTGGCGCAGGCCATTCTTTATCGAGGCGCTGATTTCTCTATCGTCTGGCCGCAGTTTCTGACGCTGCTGGCTATCGGTGGCGTGTTTTTTACTATCGCCCTACTGCGTTTTCGTAAGACGATCGGGGAAATGGCCTGAGGCAATACCGATGTCGCTCTGCCGGTCGCGGCATCGGCGCTATTTATGGCGATTCATAAAGCGCCGCAGAGCCCAGGTGAATCCCATCGCCATGCTGAACAGGATAAACAACAGCAGCACCCAGCTGACGGAAATTCTCAGCAGCGCACTTAGCGTCATAAGCGGCTGAAGATACACGGTAAACGAGTGGTCGGTGGGTTTACCCAGAAGAACCATCAATCCATCCGTTAACCAGACAAGCGCCCGGCAAACCAGCCAGATGATCGCCGGCCAGCAGAGCAGGACCAGAAAGGTAAAACGCTCCCGGATATAATGTATCAGTTGGCGCAAAGGAGGCCAGTTAATCAGAAATTTCATTTATATTCTCATATTGCCAGCCGGTAACATGCACTATTCGTCAAAAGACGTTACCGGGTTAGCTTCCATACAGGCAATGCACCCTATGTTTTTAGCAAATTTGAATTAACTTAAACCAGATCGAGTTAACAAAGTGTTAAGGACACTAAGTCATTTCGCAGAAAAAGTCCAGCTGTTATGCCTGTGTGCTCGGCAGGGGAGAGGGTTTGGTATCTATTTGTTAACCTGATGACTTTAGAATAACTTAAGCGTTATGCGGGTAATATTCTTAATATAATTCCTATTAAATATTCATAAACGCGTTTATCTCTATTTTTATTTTCATATAACGTTCATGCTAATTATTTTATTCACAAAATAAATTCTTTGTAGATGAGTTTTCGATAAATAATTGGGTTTAAATAGATCTATGCTATTCGCCATCACGGCTTTCAGTGGTTTTGCCGGCAAGCTCTCCGCACAATTCATCGCTCTCGTTGTGACGCCAGGTAAAGTTCAAAAAACCTTTTATTTCAAAGCGATATATACTTATTTCGCTTAAGTACTGCGGATGCCCTATCGTGAAAAAGGTCTGGTAAAGGATCCTTGCCGGGCTTTAATACGGATTTCTCAGACGACAAAAACGCAAAAAGCCCATCCGTCAGGATGGGCTCTTCACTTGTTTGATGCCTGGCAGTTCCCTACTCTCACATGGGGAGACCCCACACTACCATCGGCGCTACGGCGTTTCACTTCTGAGTTCGGCATGGGGTCAGGTGGGACCACCGCGCTAGTGCCGCCAGGCAAATTCTGTTGTCAGAAACGAATCTTTTACACCGATGCTGCGTTGGCTGCATTCGTAAAGTCAGTCACATACTTCAGTATGCTCCTTCCTTTCCTTCATTTGCCGCCTTGCCTCAGCGTAAAATCTTTCGTTCCCGAAAATCTGTAATCTAAGCTGAAAATCTCTCAAATCGCCAAAACATCTTCGGCGTTGTAAGGTTAAGCCTCACGGTTCATTAGTACCGGTTAGCTCAACGCATCGCTGCGCTTACACACCCGGCCTATCAACGTCGTCGTCTTCAACGTTCCTTCAGGACTCTCAAGGAGTCAGGGAGAACTCATCTCGGGGCAAGTTTCGTGCTTAGATGCTTTCAGCACTTATCTCTTCCGCATTTAGCTACCGGGCAATGCCATTGGCATGACAACCCGAACACCAGTGATGCGTCCACTCCGGTCCTCTCGTACTAGGAGCAGCCCCCCTCAATTCTCCAGCGCCCACGGCAGATAGGGACCGAACTGTCTCACGACGTTCTAAACCCAGCTCGCGTACCACTTTAAATGGCGAACAGCCATACCCTTGGGACCTACTTCAGCCCCAGGATGTGATGAGCCGACATCGAGGTGCCAAACACCGCCGTCGATATGAACTCTTGGGCGGTATCAGCCTGTTATCCCCGGAGTACCTTTTATCCGTTGAGCGATGGCCCTTCCATTCAGAACCACCGGATCACTATGACCTGCTTTCGCACCTGCTCGCGCCGTCACGCTCGCAGTCAAGCCAGCTTATGCCATTGCACTAACCTCCTGATGTCCGACCAGGATTAGCTGACCTTCGTGCTCCTCCGTTACTCTTTAGGAGGAGACCGCCCCAGTCAAACTACCCACCAGACACTGTCCGCAACCCCGATTAGGGGCCCACGTTAGAACACCAGCCATTAAAGGGTGGTATTTCAAGGATGGCTCCATGCAGACTGGCGTCCACACTTCAAAGCCTCCCACCTATCCTACACATCAAGGACCAGTGTTCAGTGTCAAGCTATAGTAAAGGTTCACGGGGTCTTTCCGTCTTGCCGCGGGTACACTGCATCTTCACAGCGAGTTCAATTTCACTGAGTCTCGGGTGGAGACAGCCTGGCCATCATTACGCCATTCGTGCAGGTCGGAACTTACCCGACAAGGAATTTCGCTACCTTAGGACCGTTATAGTTACGGCCGCCGTTTACCGGGGCTTCGATCAAGAGCTTCTCCTTACGGATAACCCCATCAATTAACCTTCCGGCACCGGGCAGGCGTCACACCGTATACGTCCACTTTCGTGTTTGCACAGTGCTGTGTTTTTAATAAACAGTTGCAGCCAGCTGGTATCTTCGACTGATTTCAGCTCCATGAGCAAGTCACTTCACTTACCATCAGCGTGCCTTCTCCCGAAGTTACGGCACCATTTTGCCTAGTTCCTTCACCCGAGTTCTCTCAAGCGCCTTGGTATTCTCTACCTGACCACCTGTGTCGGTTTGGGGTACGATTTGATGTTACCTGATGCTTAGAGGCTTTTCCTGGAAGCAGGGCATTTGTCACTTCAGCACCGTAGTGCCTCGTCATCACACCTCAGCGTTAGTGACGTTCCGGATTTACCTGGAACATCCGCCTACATGCTTAAACCGGGACAACCGTCGCCCGGCCAACATAGCCTTCTCCGTCCCCCCTTCGCAGTAACACCGAGTACAGGAATATTAACCTGTTTCCCATCGACTACGCCTTTCGGCCTCGCCTTAGGGGTCGACTCACCCTGCCCCGATTAACGTTGGACAGGAACCCTTGGTCTTCCGGCGTGCGGGTTTTTCACCCGCATTATCGTTACTTATGTCAGCATTCGCACTTCTGATACCTCCAGCAACCCTCACAGGCCACCTTCAACGGCTTACAGAACGCTCCCCTACCCAACAACACATAGTGTCGCTGCCGCAGCTTCGGTGCATGGTTTAGCCCCGTTACATCTTCCGCGCAGGCCGACTCGACCAGTGAGCTATTACGCTTTCTTTAAATGATGGCTGCTTCTAAGCCAACATCCTGGCTGTCTGGGCCTTCCCACATCGTTTCCCACTTAACCATGACTTTGGGACCTTAGCTGGCGGTCTGGGTTGTTTCCCTCTTCACGACGGACGTTAGCACCCGCCGTGTGTCTCCCGTGATAACATTCTTCGGTATTCGTAGTTTGCATCGGGTTGGTAAGTCGGGATGACCCCCTAGCCGAAACAGTGCTCTACCCCCGAAGATGAGTTCACGAGGCGCTACCTAAATAGCTTTCGGGGAGAACCAGCTATCTCCCGGTTTGATTGGCCTTTCACCCCCAGCCACAAGTCATCCGCTAATTTTTCAACATTAGTCGGTTCGGTCCTCCAGTTAGTGTTACCCAACCTTCAACCTGCCCATGGCTAGATCACCGGGTTTCGGGTCTATACCCTGCAACTTAACGCCCAGTTAAGACTCGGTTTCCCTGCGGCTCCCCTATACGGTTAACCTTGCTACAGAATATAAGTCGCTGACCCATTATACAAAAGGTACGCAGTCACCCAACAAGTGGGCTCCTACTGCTTGTACGTACACGGTTTCAGGTTCTTTTTCACTCCCCTCGCCGGGGTTCTTTTCGCCTTTCCCTCACGGTACTGGTTCACTATCGGTCAGTCAGGAGTATTTAGCCTTGGAGGATGGTCCCCCCATATTCAGACAGGATACCACGTGTCCCGCCCTACTCTTCGAGTTCACAACCTGTGCGTTTTAGTGTACGGGAGTATCACCCTGTACCCTGCGACTTTCCAGACGCTTCCACTAACACACAAGCTGATTCAGACTCCGGGCTGCTCCCCGTTCGCTCGCCGCTACTGGGGGAATCTCGGTTGATTTCTTTTCCTCGGGGTACTTAGATGTTTCAGTTCCCCCGGTTCGCCTCGTTAACCTATGTATTCAGTTAACGATAGTGCAACGAATTGCACTGGGTTTCCCCATTCGGACATCGCCGGCTATAACGGTTCATATCACCTTACCGACGCTTTTCGCAGATTAGCACGTCCTTCATCGCCTCTGACTGCCAGGGCATCCACCGTGTACGCTTAGTCGCTTAACCTCACAACCCGAAGATGTTTCGTAAAACATCGTCGTGTCGCGAAAATTTGAGAGACTCGAACACACTTAAACAGTGTGTCGTTTCAATTTTCAGCTTGATCCAGATTTTTAAAGAGCAAATATCTCAAACGTCACCCGAAGATGAGTTTTGAGATATCGGTTGGTTGTGCCTTTCACTCACAGCCAGCAAGTGGCGTCCCCTAGGGGATTCGAACCCCTGTTGCCGCCGTGAAAGGGCGGAGTCCTAACCGCTAGACGAAGGGGACACGAGGTGTCGCGACTTCGCAGCCGTCTTGCTTCTTTACATCTATCAGACAATCTGTGTGAGCACTACAAAGGCAGGTTCTTTAAGGTAAGGAGGTGATCCAACCGCAGGTTCCCCTACGGTTACCTTGTTACGACTTCACCCCAGTCATGAATCACAAAGTGGTAAGCGCCCTCCCGAAGGTTAAGCTACCTACTTCTTTTGCAACCCACTCCCATGGTGTGACGGGCGGTGTGTACAAGGCCCGGGAACGTATTCACCGTGGCATTCTGATCCACGATTACTAGCGATTCCGACTTCATGGAGTCGAGTTGCAGACTCCAATCCGGACTACGACATACTTTATGAGGTCCGCTTGCTCTCGCGAGGTCGCTTCTCTTTGTATATGCCATTGTAGCACGTGTGTAGCCCTACTCGTAAGGGCCATGATGACTTGACGTCATCCCCACCTTCCTCCAGTTTATCACTGGCAGTCTCCTTTGAGTTCCCGACCGAATCGCTGGCAACAAAGGATAAGGGTTGCGCTCGTTGCGGGACTTAACCCAACATTTCACAACACGAGCTGACGACAGCCATGCAGCACCTGTCTCAGAGTTCCCGAAGGCACCAAAGCATCTCTGCTAAGTTCTCTGGATGTCAAGAGTAGGTAAGGTTCTTCGCGTTGCATCGAATTAAACCACATGCTCCACCGCTTGTGCGGGCCCCCGTCAATTCATTTGAGTTTTAACCTTGCGGCCGTACTCCCCAGGCGGTCGACTTAACGCGTTAGCTCCGGAAGCCACTCCTCAAGGGAACAACCTCCAAGTCGACATCGTTTACAGCGTGGACTACCAGGGTATCTAATCCTGTTTGCTCCCCACGCTTTCGCACCTGAGCGTCAGTCTTTGTCCAGGGGGCCGCCTTCGCCACCGGTATTCCTCCAGATCTCTACGCATTTCACCGCTACACCTGGAATTCTACCCCCCTCTACAAGACTCCAGCCTGCCAGTTTCGAATGCAGTTCCCAGGTTGAGCCCGGGGATTTCACATCCGACTTGACAGACCGCCTGCGTGCGCTTTACGCCCAGTAATTCCGATTAACGCTTGCACCCTCCGTATTACCGCGGCTGCTGGCACGGAGTTAGCCGGTGCTTCTTCTGCGGGTAACGTCAATCGACAAGGTTATTAACCTTACCGCCTTCCTCCCCGCTGAAAGTACTTTACAACCCGAAGGCCTTCTTCATACACGCGGCATGGCTGCATCAGGCTTGCGCCCATTGTGCAATATTCCCCACTGCTGCCTCCCGTAGGAGTCTGGACCGTGTCTCAGTTCCAGTGTGGCTGGTCATCCTCTCAGACCAGCTAGGGATCGTCGCCTAGGTGAGCCGTTACCCCACCTACTAGCTAATCCCATCTGGGCACATCTGATGGCAAGAGGCCCGAAGGTCCCCCTCTTTGGTCTTGCGACGTTATGCGGTATTAGCTACCGTTTCCAGTAGTTATCCCCCTCCATCAGGCAGTTTCCCAGACATTACTCACCCGTCCGCCACTCGTCACCCGAGAGCAAGCTCTCTGTGCTACCGTTCGACTTGCATGTGTTAGGCCTGCCGCCAGCGTTCAATCTGAGCCATGATCAAACTCTTCAATTTAAGTTTGATGCTCGTGAATTAAACTTCGTAATGAATTACGTATGTTCACTCAGAGACTTGGTATTCATTTATTGTCCGAAGACATTAAGAATCCATGTCACTTTGAGTGCCCACACAGATTGTCTGATAAATTGTTAAAGAGCAGTGCAACGCGGCTTTCGCTCACCGTTGCGAGGTGGCGTATATTACGCTTTCCTCTTTCAGAGTCAACCCGTTATTTCAGGATTTTTTCTCTTCAACCGACCCGGTTGTTTGTGAAGTGATTCACATCTGCCGTGTCAGTGGGAGCGCATTATAGGGAGCTGCCGGGATATAGCAACCCTTAAAATACAAAAAACTTATCAAACGCTCATAATTTAAACTTCTCACGCTCCCTCCACGCCGGAAAAAATGGGGGAAAGCCAGATGCCACGCGGGCTGCAGCGAATTCAGGCAAAAGCGACATTTTGCGAAAATCAACGTTATCCGCTTTACGTTTCCCCCTCTCTTACCGCGTCGTGACTTCAGATGATGAATTAAGCACCAGCCTTGACCCATGACAAAGCGGCTTGAGGGTGCATATTTCTATAATCAGGCCCGTTTCTTCTTATTGGTATGAACCTATGGCTTATCAACTCAACATTAACTGGCCCGAGTTTTTAGAAAAGTACTGGCAAAAGCAGCCGGTCGTATTAAAGAAGGCTTTCGCGAATTTCGTCGATCCGATTACGCCGGATGAGCTGGCCGGGCTGGCCATGGAACCGGAAGTCGATAGTCGACTGGTGAGCCTCAAGAACGGTCAATGGCAGGCCAGCAACGGGCCGTTTGAACATTTTGATGGCCTGGGCGAAACCGGCTGGTCGCTACTGGCTCAGGCGGTAAACCACTGGCATATGCCCGCCGCTGAACTGGTGCGCCCCTTCCGCGTGCTGCCGGACTGGCGTTTAGACGATCTGATGATCTCCTTTTCCGTACCGGGCGGCGGCGTAGGCCCGCATATCGACCAGTACGACGTCTTTATTATTCAGGGCATGGGCAGCCGCCGCTGGCGCGTGGGCGATAAGCTACCGATGCGTCAGTTCTGCCCGCATCCGGCGCTGCTGCACGTCGACCCGTTCCCGCCGATCATTGATGAAGATCTGGAACCTGGCGATATTCTGTACATTCCGCCCGGATTCCCGCACGACGGAATCACTCACGAAACGGCGCTGAACTACTCCGTCGGCTTCCGTGGGCCAAACGGCCGCGATTTGATCAGCAGCTTTGCCGATTACGCGCTGGAAAACGATCTCGGCGGCGAGCACTACAGCGATCCGGATTTGACCTGCCGCGAACATCCGGGACGGGTAGAAGAGTATGAACTGGAACGCCTGCGCGGCATGATGATCGAGATGATTAGACAGCCGGAAGATTTCCGCCGCTGGTTTGGGCGTTTTGCTACCACGCCGCGCCACGAGCTGGATATTGCGCCCGCTGAACCGCCTTTTGAAGAAGAGGAGATTGTCGACGCGCTGGCGGGCGGTGAGATGCTGACTCGCCTGAGCGGCCTGCGTGTACTGCACATCAGCGACAGCTTCTTTGTGAATAGCGAACAGCTGGAGCCAACCGATCCCGCGGCTCTGGACGCACTGTGCCGCTATACCCTGCTGGGTAAAGAGGAGCTAGGCGAGGCCGCGCTGCGCAATCCGGCTTTTATCGCCGATCTGACCCGCCTGATTAACCAGGGCTACTGGTTCTTCGACGAATAGCGCTTCATCATCGGTTCATATAAAGAAGGCGCGGAGCCCGCGCCTTCTTCTTTACTATCGCTACAGCATCATTTACCGAGCAGCGCCTCAAACTGCGCCTGGTAGTGCGGCGCGTTCCATGAACCATCAAACAGGGTGTAAGTAATATATCCTTTGTTGAGCCAGCCCGAGTCATTATCCCCTTCCGCCGGTTTCATCGCCTCCGGATTCATCGTCTGTTTGGCGGTACCGTCCGCCAGAAGTTCATAACCAATCTGCGGCACAGGGAATTGTTCATTCTCAATATAATGAACGCCCTTAATTTCAGCCGACGGCAGCGGCGGATAGTTAATGCTTAACCCGGCCCCCTGCGGCATAATCGGGCTTCCCGGTTTATGCGCGGCGTTAAGTTTATCCACCAGCGAGACGACATAATCCACCGAATCAGGCCAGTACTTATGCGTGCTCGGCCATTTGTTCTTCATCTCTTCTTCCGTGAAGCGGTAGCCAATGCTGGCGGCAATCGCCGGGAAACCGTAGCGTACGGCGCGGGCCGCGGCGCTCACGGTGCCGGAGTTAACCTGCGCCATACCGGTATTGGGACCATCGTTGACGCCCGAAATCACCAGATCCGGCGGCGCGTCTTTCAGCACGCCCCACAGGCCAAAATCCAGCGCATCGGCAGGGGTTCCCGGGAAGCAGTAGCGTTTGTCAGCGGCTTTTTTGACATCAAAAACTTTACCCGTTTTAAAGGTAATTGCCGACCCGATACCGCTCTGATTCGTTGCCGGCGCCACCATCCAGACGTCATACCCTTTGGCCGCCAGTTTTTCCTGCAGCGAAGTGGTCCCCACAGACTGGCAGCCATCATCGTTAACCAGCAGTATTTTCAGCGGTTTTTCAGCAGCCTGTACGCCAGCGGCAGATAACGCCAGAATGGCGGCAGTCAGGATTTTCGTTCTCATCATCACTCCTTGTTGGGTAGCAGAGGTATTTCTTAGGCGCAAAAAAAAACCTAAGACTCCTGCCGCACGCCAAATTGGCGGACAGGGGTCTTAGGTTTTGCCTGTGGTCAGTAACAATCCCAGAGTGCTGCGAAAATAACGCCAGAGCGTAAAAGAGTCCAGCCCGGACATCATTATTCTGTGACGGAGATCAATCCTCTAAAATTATTTAAGCCGAAAACTGCTAATTAATCTGAAAATTAAACTTAAGATACAACTCAATCGACAAAATTACCTCCATGAAGACGATCACATTTATTGACATTCATAATAAATAGAGGATGTCTTTTCTCATAATTAATGCTAACGTCGCCCTTGTTGGATTGTTACTGTTTAGAACAGGCGAAACCTACGTTATAGACGTTCGAGCGAACATAATCTTATTTATGCTTCGCGTCGAATATCTGACGTAGGTTTTTTTTTGCTTATAAAAAGACCATTCAGGTGGAGCGTTATATGAAGAAGTGGCTAATAGCATTAATGATGGCGGCAGGCGCGGCAACCTGCTCTGCGGCGGAAGTTAAAAACGATGACGGCGTGAATATCTATTTCGCCCGCCATGGCAAAACGCTGCTGAATACGTTTGACCGCGTGCAGGGTTGGGCGGACTCACCGCTTACCGAAGACGGCATTCGCGTCGCTCGTTATCTCGGCGAGGGGCTTAAAGGTATTCCTTTTGATAGCTTCTATTCCAGCGATGCCGGACGTCAGCGTGAAACCATGCAGGTGATCCTTAAGCAAGCCGGAGTAAGTGATTACAAACTTACTGAGCTCAGCGGCCTGCGGGAAGCCTTCTTCGGCGGTTTCGAAGGCGGCTATAACAAAGATATGGCCGACGCCGGCGCCAGACAGCTGGGGCTTAAAGACGGCGCTGCGCTGTTCAGCCAAATGAAAGCGGGCACCCTGGCCGTCGATACCAACCAGAACGCGCTGGCAGCGGCCGACCCAAAGGGTATGGCGGAAAACTATCAGCAGGTAAAAACCCGTACCCAGGCAGCGCTGCATACTATCGTTGAAAACGCGCAGGCCCGGGGCGATAAAAACGTGCTGGCAATTTCATCCGGTACCGCCATGCAGATTATGATTTCCGATTTAACCGACGATAACGCGAAAAACAAGCCGCTTGCCAATGCCGCGGTGGTTAAAATTGTTTATAAAGACGGCAAATATACCGTTCCAGAAATTGGCACCATGAAATATGTTGAAGCCGGAAAACAGGCTCTCGATAAAAAATAATACCCACGCTTAATTATTTATTACGGCAGACTTCAGGCGAAAACACCTCGCCTGGATCGCTGCGTCCCTACTCTGGGGTTTATTATGAAAATCAATAAGACAACAGTCGCCATTATGCTGCTGGCTATTCCCGCCAGCGCCTGGTCAGCTTCGACCACTAACAGCCAGAAGGAGCGGGATTATATCGATACCGTGCTCGACGATCCGTTATTCAGCCAGTCCCATATGAATTTATCGTTTAAAAACTACTGGAAATATCTTAAGGAAGAAGAGACCGAGCCAAAGAAAGTCCATAACGCCTGGGGTCAGGGCGTCGCCGTCGATTATCAGTCCGGCTATTTTGCCGATATTATTGGCTTTGATGCCACTTACTACGGAGCGGTAAAGCTCGGCGCCAGCGATTACTTTAACTCCCGCGGCGTGCTGTATAACAACGGCAGCGGGAATAAAAAGAGCAACGCTGAAGGCTTTTCCAAATTTGGTCAACGCAACATCAAGCTACAGTATCGCCTGGCGGACACTCATCTGAACGCCCGCTGGGGCTGGCAGACGATGAAAAACTTTGGCGTCATCTCCAACTCCACCCGCCTTTCCCCGACCACCTATTTGGGCTGGACCGGCGCGGTGAACTACGGCCCCTTCACGCTGCGCGGCGCGTACATCGAAAGCGCGATGGATCGTAACTCGCCGGATAAGAAACGCTTCCAGACCAACAGCGGACAGTACATTAACCATATCGCCAGCGGCGATATTCTGTGGCAAAGCGAGCACCTGAACATGCAGTACGGCTATGGTGAAAGCGATAACTATCTGCGCCGCCATATTCTGTTTACCAATATTAAACCGATAAAAGCGCTGAACATCGGTACTCAGGTCTACGCCACTCACGCGCTGGACGAGTATAAAGCGATGCCAGCGAATAAGCGTGACTTTGACGACGACGCCTGGCACATCGCCATGGATGTGAAGTGGCAGGCGGACAACTGGAGCACCAAGTGGGGTCTGGGCTATACCGATGCGAACAAGGCCAATGAAGTGGGCTTCTACCCGCGCCATATGAGTAAAAACTCGCGCGGGACCTTTATCTCAATGGCCTATGCCGGCAACGACTATATGCGCGACGGTGAGCTGGTTCTCTCTAATATGTCGGACTATAACCTGACGCCGGAGCTGGCGATCGGTCTTGCCGGCAACATCGCCCAGTTTAACTACCGCGGCAACCACGTCCGTACCGGGGAAATTAACGCCTTCAGCCGCTGGGTGCCGACGCACCCAAGACTGAAAAATCTCACCGTCTGGGCGATGTTCGGACCGGGCTGGTCCTATAAGATGAATGGCAAAACGCCGGTGCTTACCGACGGCCATTACAGCCGGGCCAACTCGCTCTCTTCGGAAGTGATTATCGAATATAAATTTAATCTGTTCTGATACGCCCGCCCCGCCGGTCATGGCGGGGCAACCCTCCCCGGCTACTTCTTCACCTCATTAAGCTCATCGTTATAGCTTTCCCGCGTCACGCAGACGCACAGGATGGTAATCAGCGCCATGCAGGCGAGAAACAGCGAGATGGGCCACGATGCGCCGCCGGACCACACCAGTAGCAAGGTACCAATCATCGGCGTTAGGCCGCCGACGATGTTCGCCAGCTGGAAGCCGAGCGAGACGCCGGTATAGCGCACGCTGGTGTCAAAAAGCTCCGAAAAGAAGGCCGGCTGAACGCTGAACATCATCCCCAGCCCCACGGAATAGCAGAAGGTGGTGGCGAACATAAACATCTTCACCGAGCCGGAGTCGATCATCCAGAACAGCGGAAAGGCAAAGATCAGCGTGATGGCGGCGCCGGCCAGATAGACCGGTCGGCGGCCAATTTTATCGGAAAGCCAGCCGAAGAACGGAAAGGTAAAAATGCCGACAAAGCTGGCCAGCAGCAGCCCGTTCAGCGCCGTTTCGCGAGTAAAGTTGAGTTCCCTTGTCACATAGGACATAAAGAACGCCACCGTCAGCCAGCCCAGAACAATCTCCCCCATGCGCATGCCCATCGCCAGGAACACCGCTTTACGGTGATGCTTGAGTACGGTGAGAATGGGAAACTTCTGCTCCGCCGCTTTCGGCGCGTTCTGCTGCTGTTTCTGATTCTCCTGGAACACCGGCGTCTCTTCGATCCTTGAGCGGATAAACATCCCGACAAACAGCAGCGCGATGCTTAACAGGAAAGGCACGCGCCAGCCCCAGGACATCAGGTCATCCTCCGGCAGCATCACCACCAGCGCAAAAACGCCGGTGGCGATAAACAGGCCAAGCACGTTGCCCAACTGAACAAAAGTGCCGAAAAAGCCCCGGCGATGGCGCGGCGCATACTCGGTGATCAGCGTCGTCGCCCCACCCCATTCGCCGCCGATGGCAAAGCCCTGGCAGAGGCGCAAAAAGATAAGTATCAGCGGCGCGGCGTTGCCTATGGTGTCGTAGCTGGGGATTAAGCCTATGAAAAAAGTCGAAATACCCATAATCATCAGCGACAGAACCAGCGATTTTTTGCGGCCGATCTTATCGCCATAGTGGCCAAATACGATGGCCCCGATGGGCCGGCTGACGAAGGTAATCGACAGCGTCAGGAAGGACACCAGCAGCGCCATCAGCGGCGAGAGGTTAGGAAAAAACAGCGACGGAAACACCAGCGCGGCGGCGGTGCCGTAGATAAAAAAGTCATAGAACTCAATCGTTGTGCCGGAAAGACCGGAGCCCAGCACGGTGAGCAGCTTTCTTCTTTCATGCGTTTGTTGCGATATTTGTTCATTTTTTGCAGGGGTCATGGCGGGCGAGGTAAGCATAGTCATCATTAAATCCTCTGTCCTGAATCATTATTGTTAAGTCGGGCAGCGCCTGGCTAACCGCGGTCGCGAGGGAAAATCGCCCGCAAGCTAACTCGAATTAGCTAATTATAACAAGATACGGAGATTCACAACGTAAATGCTAAAAGAGTGTGACCAGGATCGGTTAAATTTTAACACCCTCGCCAGCGCCGCGAGACAAATCGCTTACGGAATAACGTAAATAATTTATTAAATTCAATTAATTATATATTTAACGCTGATTTACCGTCCCCGCTGCGCTTCCCGTCCGCTTTTCTGCCCGCCTTTATGCCGCCTCAGCAAGCGTTCCCTGTCACCTCGACCCACCGTTTAAAATAAAGAGTTAAATATTAATAAGTTAATAATTGCACATTGATAGCCATCACAAATCCCCGGTAAAGAGTTTGTTCCTGTCTTTTTTTTATCCTAATTTGCTAATTCGAGTTAGCCTAAGAAATTAGCCAGCAACAGAACGATTGATGCGGCGCTTACCCCGGCGCAGCACGCTCAACGATAACCAAGCGACCTATCCCCTACAGGAGAAATTCACATGCTGAATTTAACGTTACCCGCGGAAGCCGGGCTTATGACCCCGCAGCCAGGCGAAGTGTTGATGGTGACCAATGCGGATCTCCGCGAACCGGCTAACGTCACCTGCTGGCCCACGCAGAAGCTGTTTGAACAGCGTCTGGAAACGGCGCTGGAAACATTAGGCTATCGCCTGCGCCGCGCCCATCCGGTCAACGAGCAGCGCGGCCACGGGTTTATCAGCAGCCAGAAAGAGGGTAGCGAGCTGTTCGCCGGGATCGATCCGGATGCGCCGATTATTGTCCTGCTGACCGCCTGGCAATACTCCCATCACCTTGCTCCTTCGCTGGTACATCATCGCGGCCCTATTTTGCTGCTCGCCAATTTTGACGGTACCTGGCCGGGCCTCGTCGGCATGCTCTGTATGGCAGGCTGCCTCACCAGCCTGGAGCGCAACTACTCGCGGCTTTGGTCGGAAACCTTCGCCGACGAGGCGTTTATTCGCGGCTTAGACACCTGGCTGCGCGACGGCCATCTCAGCCATAAGCTCGGCTATCTGCATCCGGTTGCACCCAGCGCGCCGCTGCTGGCCAGCGAAGCCGGGCAGATTGGCGTGAAGGTTGGGCAGTCGATCCTCAAACACAAGGCCATTGTCGGGCTGTTCGATACCTTCTGTATGGGGATGATCAACGGCGTGTTCCCGCAAAAAGCGATGATCGACGTAGGGATGCCGGTGGAGTCGCTGTCGCAATCGGCGCTGCTGGTTGAAATGAACAAGGTGCCGACCGACCTGCGCGAAGCCTGTCTCGACTGGTATGAGACCCGCGGCATGCGCTTCCGGTTCGGCGCCGACGGGGCGAAGGATCTGACCCGGGAGCAGGTGCTGGAACAGTGCGCAATGATGATCGCCATGGCGCGCTTCGTGAAGCGCTTCGGCCTGACGGCGGTGGGCGTGCAGTATCAGCAGGGGCTCAAAGACAGCTGCGCCGCCTCGGATTTTGCCGAAGGCGCCATCGGTAACGCGGAACGTTTCCCGATCCCGGATGAGAATGGCGAGATCGTCTGTCCGGACGCGCCGATCCCCTGCATCAACGAGGTGGATATGGGCAGCGCCATCCCGCAGGTGATGCTGGCGAAGCTGCTCGGCGCGCTGGGCATGGCGAGCGAAACCACCCTTCACGATATCCGCTGGGGTAGCGAATACAACGGCACGTTCTACTGGGATCTGGAGATCTCCGGCGCTGTGCCGTTCGCCCATCTGAAAGGCGGGATCGCCGGGGCCACCGGCTATCGCCAGCCGGCGATGTTCTTCCCCTATGGCGGCTCGACCATTGCCGGTCAGGGCAAAGCCGGACGCTTTATCTGGGCGCGAGCGCACTACGAAGGCACCCAGGTGATCCTGCATATCGGCACCGGCACCGCCGTCGAACTACCGCATGACGAATTCGAACGCCGCCGCCGGGCGACCAACTACGAGTGGCCGTTACTCAACGCCGTTCTCGACGGGGTTTCGCGCGACGATTTAATGGCGGGCCACCAGAGCAACCATCTCAGTCTGGCTTATGTAGAGGAGGAGGTATTATCCGAAGTGCTGAACGCCTTTATTGCCCAGGCGCTGACGCAAAATATGAAAGTCTTTATCGCAGGCGATGCGCATTTATTAATGAAATAACAACTGATTCGCTTATGTAATTTTTACGTTGTTAGCGATCCTGGCAAACATCCGCTTCATTCGTCTCTTTATCGCCCATAAAGAGCGGATCAACGCGCATCTGTCCGGGCGGGCTCTCCGCCTGCCCGGATAAGAGAGGATTATATGTATCAGCAGCAACATATTGAATTTATTATCCAGAAGGCAAAGAAACGGCTCGATCTGCAGGAGGCCCCCGGCTGCACCAAAGCGGGATGGCTGATGATCACCGCATTATTAATTGAGTCATGGGATATTTATTCCATGGCGTTTATTTTATTCGCCCTGAAAGATATTTATGAGCCCAGCAGCTGGCTGCTCGGTTTTACCGCCGCCGGCACCCAGCTTGGCGCGGTGGTCGGCGCGCTGCTCGGCGGCTGGCTGACCGATAAGCTCGGACGGCGTAAAATTTTCCTCTGGTCGATGATCCTGTTCGCGATCTTCGCCGTTCTTCAGGGCCTGGCGCCCAATATGTACTGGCTGGCGATAATTCGCTGCCTCGCCGGGATCCCGGTGGGCGCGGACGTGGCTAACGGCTTTACCTACATCATGGAGGTGATGCCTAAGGGCAAGCGCGAAGTGATGGCTAACCGCTGGCAGTTTATGTTCGCGCTGGGGATTATCGCCGCCATTCTGCTGGTCACCACGCTGGTGGCGCTTGATGTTCACCCGGATATGATCTGGCGCATCGTGCTGGCGGTCCCGGCGATCCCGGCCTGCCTGCTGCTGTTTATGCGTCGGGAGCTGCCGGAGACGCCAGCGTGGTTCGTCGAACGCGGCCGCTTTATCGAAGCGAAAAAAGCCTCCCGTGAATATTACGGCGAACAGGATGGCCGTCTGCTGGACGACATTCTGCCCAATGAAAACGTCACTATCGCCGACCCGACGCTCAAAGAGACGCTGCACGATCTGTTCCGCCGTCCGTTTACCCGCAGCACCACCCTGTTCGGCTGGTTCTCCTGCGCCGTGCAGTCGTTTGAAAACTATGCCTTCTCCTTCTTCCTGCCGCTGATCCTCGTCACCATCGGGATTTCCGGGCAGATCCAGAATAACCTCGCCCTGCTGGCGGTGAACTGTATCGCCGCGCTCTCGGCGTTTGTCGGCCCGCTGCTGTTGCCGAAGCTCGGGCATAAGGGGCTGAGCAAATACGGCTTCCTGCTGGTCACCATCGGTATTTCGATATCGGCGTGGGGCGTCTACAGCAGCAGCTTCGCATTTATCATCTTCGGCGCGGCGCTAATGCTGTGGGGCCACTACTGGGATTCCGAAAGCGGCATGACGGTGATCTCGCTGGTGGCAAAACCGCGCTATCGCGGGGTGGCCTCCGGCATCGGCTACACCATCGTCAAGGTCACCGCCTTCGTTACCACCCTGGTCTTCCCGGCCCTGTTTGAAGCGGTCGGCGTACCGGTCGCCTCGATGATTATCGCTATCGCGCCGTTCTGCGCCTTCCTCGCCTCCATCTTCCTGCTGCCGGAAGTCTTCGGCCATGCGGTGGGCGACGAGAACGATCGAGAACATGACGCCAGCCCGGCAATCTCCCTGGAGGGGCATGAATCCCCGGCCTCCAAACATTAACCGCCCGGGCCGCAGGGGCGGCCCCCGCTGAACCCATAAAGGAAGGAATCAGATGAACAGCACAAAAATGCCCGTGATTGAAAATATCGAACTGATGACCGCCCGCGTTCCGCTGCCGGAAGGCCCGTGGGGGGATCAGATTCACCACGTCACCGATATCGAAGTGGCGATTGTTGACGTCTACGGTTCTAACGGCCACGTCGGCACCGGCTTTAGCCACACTTCCGGCTGGTGCGGGAAAACCATCTCCGCGCTGATTGCCGAGATTATCCCGGACGTTATTGGCCAGCCGCTCTCCCCGCGCGGCCTGTGGCATCGCTCGTATAAACACGTACACGACGTCGGCGGCGCGGGCGTCACCACCCATGCCCTGGCGGCGCTGGATATTGCCTACTGGGATCTGTTAGGTAAAACCCTCAATGCGCCGATTATCGACATTCTTGGCCGCGTACGCGATCGCGTTCCGCTGTACGGCAGCGGCATCAACCTGCATCTGTCCATTGAGGAAGTGATTGACCAGGTCAAACGCTGGAAAAGCACCGGCTACCTGGCGGCGAAAGTGAAAGTGGGCAAACCGACGCTGGAGGAGGACGTGGAGCGGCTGCGTAAGATTCAGGAGGCGGTGCCGGGCTTCCCGCTGGCGGTGGACGCCAACCAGGGCTGGAGCTTCCCGCAGGCGCTGCGCGCGTTCAAACTGTTCGAACCGCTCAATCTGCTGTGGATTGAGGAGCCGCTGCCCTCCGACGATATCACCGGCCACCTGCGGCTGCGCGAACGCAGCGCCACGCCTATCGCGCTGGGAGAAAACGTCTATAACTTAAACCAGTTTACGCAGTACATCGAGAGCGGCAGCGCGGATTACATCCAGGCGGATCTCGGCCGCGTCGGCGGGATCACCGGCTATCTGGATATCGCCGCCGTCGCCCGCGCGCACAACCTGCCAATGACGCCGCATTTTGTCATGGAGCTCAGCGCCAGCCTGCTGGCAACGGTGCCGAATATCTCATACGCCGAGATGACCGACGGCGGGCGCTGGAAAGATCTGCGCATCATCGCCGAAGCGGGCGAAGAGGTGGACGGCTACTACGTGCCGAGCGAAAGGCCGGGCCACGGCATTATTCTCGATCGTGATTACCTCGCAACCCACAAAATCTAACCACGCAGTGAGGGGAAAGGACAATGGAAGACACGTTATTCTCGGTTGAAGACAAGGTCATCATCGTGACCGGCGGCCTGGGACAGCTGGGGGCGCAGTACGTGAAGACGTTACACGACCGCGGCGCGAAGGTGGCGGCGCTGGCCACCCGCATCGATGCCGCGCGCGTCGACCGCGTGCTGGGGGCGATTAAGGACTCCGACCGCCTGCTGTGCGCGGAAGTGAATATTACCGATAAAGCCAGCATTAACCGGGTGCTGGATAGCATTGAAGCGAAGTGGGGCGTCCCGGATGGCCTGGTCAACAACGCGGGCGTCGACACCCAGCCCAGCGCGCCGCCGGAAGTCTCCGGCCCGTTTGAAGAGTTTCCGGAAGAGGTGTTCCGCGAGGTGGTGGAAGTGAACCTGGTCGGCACCTTCCTGATGACCCAGCAGGTCGGCAAGCGCATGAAACAGGCCGGCAAAGGCGGCTCGATCATCAACGTCGGTTCGATCTACGGCGTGGTCTCCCCTGTGCAGGATATCTATAGCTACAAAAAAGAGGACACCGGCATTCCGTTCGTCAAACCGGTGGCCTATTCGGCGGCAAAGTCCGGGCTGTATAACTTTACCCGCTACTGTGCCACCTACTGGGGGCGCGACGGCATTCGCGTCAATACTCTGACCCTCTCCGGCGTCGAGCGCAGCGATCAGGACCCGCGCTTCCAGAAAAACTACACCAACCGTATCCCCATCGGGCGGATGGCGAAAGCCCACGAGTACAACGGCGCGGTGGTGTTTTTGCTCTCCGACGCCTCGGTCTATATGACCGGTTCCAACGTGGTGGTGGATGGAGGCTGGACCGCATGGTAAGCGATAAATGGCAGGTTTTTCGCGGCATTATCTCCGCCGTGGTGACGCCGATGCACGCCGATGAGTCGGTGAACTACGCGGCGCTGGACGCTCTCGCCCGCGCCCAGCTGGCGCGCGGGGTTGAGGGCTTTTACTGCTGCGGCTCCTCCGGGGAGGGGCCGTTGCTGCGTTTCGATGAGCGCCGGCAGGTGCTGGCAACGCTGGTGCAGTCGGCGGGCGGTCGCGTGCCGGTGATCGCCCACGTGGGGACGCCGCGCACCCGGGATGCCGTCGAGCTGGCGAAGCACGCCGAGCAGGACGGCGCCAGCGCGGTGTCGCTGGTGCCGCCCTACTACTACAAATATAGCCGCGAGGAGATTATCGCCTACTACCGTCGAGTGCTGGACGCCATTTCGATTCCGGTGATTTTGTATAACATTCCGCAGTTTACCGGCGTCGAGCTGGACGCCCAGAGCGCCGACGCGCTGCTCGGCGATGAGCAGGTTCTGGGGGTGAAGCATACTTCGCATAACCTCTATTCGCTGGAACGCATGATCGCCCGCTACCCGGAGAAAGTCTTTTTTAACGGTTTCGATGAGATCTTCCTTTCCAGCCTCGCGGCGGGCGCGACGGCCACGGTTGGCACCACGGTTAACCTGCAGCCGGAGTTGTTTCTCGCCCTGCGCAGCGCTTTTCAACAGGGCGACATCGCCCGGGCGCAGCGCCTGCAGCAGCAGATCAACGAGGTGGTGGAGCAGCTGGTCGCGCGCGGCGTGTTCCAGTCGGCGAAGTATCTTGCCGCGAAAGAGAGCGTCGATACCGGCCCCACCCGCGAGCCGTTTGTGGCGCTGACGGCGGCGCAGAAAGGCGAGCTGGATGACCTCTATCTGCGCTTACGGGGGTATATCGCCGATGCCGGACAATGACGCGCTCTGTCCCAAGATCCGTCTGAACGATAGTGTTGTGTGCCAGCAGGTCGCGCGGTTTTTACAGGAGACGGAAAGCGATGCGCGAACCCGGGGGCTGGCGGTGGCGGTTGTCGGGCCGGAGGGCGAGCTCATCGCCTTTGGCGCGCACGCTCGCTGCCCGCCGCTACCGCGCCAGCTGGCGCAGCGCAAGGCCTGGAGCGCCCTGCGCTTTCGCCGTCCGACGGCAACGCTGGCGCAAGAGGTCAGCGCCGGCGCCCTGCAGCTGGCGGTATTTAACGACCCGCAGCTGCTGGCGATGCCGGGCGGCGAGCCGGTGATCGTCGACGGGCTGGCCATTGGCGGCGTCGGGATCAGCGGCCTGCCACCGGAGCTGGACGCCGGGCTGGCGGCGCGGTTTGTTCAGCGATTGACTTGATGAGGGATCGTTAAGGGTTCCCGGATTGCGGCGCCCGCGCCTTATCCGGGCTGCCAGCGCGCGCAGGATGCGGTATCTGTAGCCCCGGCCAGCATAGCGCAGCCGGGGATTGACATGTTCACACAAGCCGTGTCATTTACTGGCTCCGCTGCTTCTCCACCGACAGCGGGCGGTGAATCAGGGTCATCGGCACGGTGATCTTCACATCGGCATTTTCCCCCTGCAGCTTCTGCTGCATCAGATGAAACGCGTGCTGCGCCCAGGCGTCCTCATCCTGGCGCATCGACCACACCGCGTTCGGCAGAAATCCCAGCATCTGATGTTCATCGAAGGTGCCGATGGGAATATCCGACGGAATAAAGCCGTAGGTTTCCCGCAGCGCGCTCAGCGTCCCTTCCAGAATGGGCAGAGAGGAGGCGATAAACGCCTTCGGCGGCTCGCGGTGCTGACGCAGAAAATCGAGCATCAGCTGTTTGCCCTCTTCCTGACGGTTATGGCTGGCGGACAATATCCACTCCTTGCCGGCGGGCAGCTCGCTCAGGTAGCCCTGCAGACGACGCTGGATCGACGGCTGCTGGGTATCCCCGGCGATAAAAAAAATCGGCGAGACGTCCACCGCCTGGGTCATCGCCTGCACCAGCTTTTTGCTGCCGTTGTAGTTATCGCTTACCACCAGCGACACGTCGCTCTCGCCAAAATCGCGGTCGAGCAGCACCAGCGGCCGCTTGCGCGCTACCTTCTGGTGATGCAGCTGCGTTTCCCGGGTAGAGGGCACCACGAAGAGCCCGTCAACGTTGCGCGCCAGCAGTCCTTCAACCAGACTGTTTTCATGCTCGCTGTCGCTGTAGGTGCAGGCAATCATTAGCTGATACCCCGCCTGACGGCAGCAGGCTTCGAGCTTTTCCGCCAGGGTGGAGAAAAACAGGTTGGATAAACGCGGGATCACCAGCCCTAAGGTCTCGGTTTTATTGAGCTTCAGGCTGCGGGCGATATGGTTAACGACCAGCCCGTTCTCGGCGATGTAATCATTAATACGCTGCTGCGTTTTGGCGCTGATGCGATACTGCTCAGCTTTGCCACCCAGCACCAGGCGCACGGTGGTAATCGAGATTTCCAGCGCCCTGGCGACTTGCTCAACGGTTTTGGCCATAAACTCATTTTCCATAACGAACAGAACGGCTTAATCATAAACTAATTCGAGTTAGCAATACATTAGCCGCGCTGTTATTTTGAACAAGGCGTCAGTTTTCTGACGCCACTGGCGCTGTCGATCGCGATCCCGCTACGCGGAGGATCGTTAAGATCCTTCCCTGTCCTCTCTGTCGGCGTGTGTGCCGGGAGAGATTCTGGCCGCGTGATTTCACTTTGCCGGTTTAACCTCGGTCACCCAGGTGGGAAGATCCCATGTCCCGCCGAGGCGAAGATAGCGGCACATCCCGGTGGTCGCTTCACGGCTTTTGCGGAACGTTGTGCCATCCCAGAGCCAGCTCGCCGTCCCCCAGCAATCGCCGAGCCCTCGCCCTTTCTGGCTCATAAAAATCTCGCCGTCACCATACTCAGAACCGGAGACCGTGATAAGCGTCGGATTGCCCTCAAGTTTACTATCCACAACCCAATAGCCATATCCCTCGTTATAGGCCGCCCGCCAGCACAAGGCCGAAATCAGGGAATGCGCGTTATCCAGCGGCGTCAGACTGATGGTTTCAGGCTCCTGTCCCTCCTCAGGCTGGAGGCGATCGCACCAATCATCATTATTTAGCGTGGCCAGAAGCTTAGGCTTGAGCGCCGCCAGCTCAGGCGCGGTTAACGCTCTCTCCTGCGCCTTCTCAGGCATGACCCGGTGAATGACCGGGGCGGGAATCGCCGCCCGGACGCTGCTTTCCGGCCCGTCGCCTTTTTTGGTCAACGCACCCGGCGTGCCGATTCGCCCCTGAACATCGTCCATTTTCAGCAGTACCGCGTAAGCGCCTTCGCCGGAAAGCTCAAACGGCGCCTCCCCGCCTGTAAATTCGACCTTCCCGCTGCCTTTGATGGCGTTAACGATCGCCCGGGCCTGTTTCTCCGACAGCGGCCAGCTCTCTTTTGCGGGCTTCACATCGCCTGCCGGCTGGCCGTTGATCCACAGCGTCAGTTTGCCCGGCAGAACGTCGCTGTCGGTCACCTCCGCCAGCATCAGCTCTCCCGAGACGGCGGTGCCCGCTCCGGCCTGCCGGGTCAGCAGCACCGAACCTCCGCTTCCTTCTTCAGCGCTGTATCCCGCCGCCCGGCAGGTCAGCGTGTTATCGCATACCACTTCCCAGTCTTTGTGGCTGAATGAAACGCCTGTTTTCGCCAGCGCGGGGAGACTAAGTACGGCCAGTGCCAGCACGCCTCTCAAGAGTTCCTTTTTCATACCTTCTCTCCTTAATCGGTCATCCGCGTAGTCTGAGTAATCCTCCTCGCAGAGAGAAGTGTTTTCCCCTGCCGCGACATTTTTTCAGACAACGACATGGATGCCGCACCGCTTTACGCTTCGCTGGACATATTCCCCGTTCAGCCCGGCTGAAAATAGCGGGCTTGAGAGTCTGGTCACCTCATTCAACATCATTTCCAGAGTCACAAAATAACATCCGCCGTGATGTTAAATCATCTTGTGATATTCCGCGCGGCTGCGACCGGCTAACTCTTTTTACGCTCTCACTTCATCTTTGCGATTCATAGCTGAATTCCGCTCTGGTTATTCAGGGGGTTCTTTTATGCATCGGTTCATCTTTTCTTTGACGTCATCAATAATATGAAGCTATCCCGAGTATTCAGCGTTCTGCCGTCGCTATTTTTTGCCGTCGCGTGCGCTGCCGCATCATCCGGCGAGGATCATTGTGAAGTGGGCTGCCCGACCGGCGGAAGCGCGCAGACGCTGGTTCGCGAAGCCTATACGCTCAATAACAACAGCCAGCGCAAATTCGCTAATTGGGTGGCGTATAAAATCACCAAAGCCAGCCTGGCCAGCGGGCGTTCGCGCAGCTGGAAGCGCGATCCGGATTTACCCGCTGCGGATACCCTTGCCCCCGCGGCATACAAAGGGGCCAGCGCAGCATTGGCGGTCGATCGCGGGCATCAGGCGCCGCTCGCCGGGCTCGGCGCCAGCGCAGACTGGCAGGCATTAAACTATCTTTCCAATATCACCCCGCAGGCCTCCAACCTGAATCAGGGGGCGTGGGCGCGGCTGGAGGATAAGGAGCGCGCCCTCGCCGAGCGCCGCGACGTGGCGGCGGTGTGGTCCGTTACCGGGCCGCTGTTCGAACGGCATATCGCCACCCTGCCCGCCGCGCCCGAGGTGGAGATCCCCAGCGGCTACTGGAAGATTATGTTTATCGGCTCCAGTCCGGATAAAGGCGAATACGCGGCGTTTTTGCTGGATCAGGCGACGCCAAAAAGCGCCAGTTTTTGTGATTATCAGGTTACGGTGGAGGAGATTGAGCGGCGGACTCATCCGGCGCTCTCGTTCTGGTCCGCCCTGCCGGCAGGTATCGCCCGCCGCCTGAAGTCCCGGAAGGGGACGCTGGCTAAAGAGATGGGGTGCCCGTAATTGGGCATGGGCATCCTGTTGCGCGCATTATCTCGCTTTTATTTTTTGAATCTGCTTTGCGGTTATTTCAGCAATATCAAGAAAGGCATTTTCCACAGGCGCTAATTAATAGCGTCACGTATTCTGTTAATTCTTAATTTGCGGTTAAAGGCGTTTATTATGTCCGATTAAAGTCTGGACTTTATTTTTATTACTGGTTAGGTTTACAGGTGTTATTTAGCGCGGTGCGAATGTGCGCCAACACACCCGCACCGCTGATCACAATTACTATTTCGAGAGAATAGCAACCATGACTAATGCTGATTGTATTGTAGATTCGTTTGATCCAGAAGTGTCGCCGAAAAATAAGCGTCAGTTGACGGTGAGTTATGTGAGACGTTTGCCAGATCGTCGTCTTGTTCCGGCGCTGATCATGAAGGGCGAGTGGCTGGCGGCGGCAGGGTTTTCGACCGGCACCCGGGTGGAGGTGCGGGTGATGGATGGCTGTATTGTGCTGACGGCGGTTGAGCCGGAACCAGAGCTGGAAGCCGCGATGCGCAGGGTGGAGAAGCTGTCGGCCAGGAAGCAGAAGCAGGTCAGAGAGTTTATCGGGGTGATTTCGGGGAAATGCGTAATAAACCTATAATCAGTAGAAATGAATGGGCGCTTAAACTGCGCCCGACAATAATTTTAGCCCATGCATGGAAGAATATAATTTTGCACTAGTATTAATGCAACAAATAATATTGCCATAAAGCCGTAAAATGCAGTCTTTGGAGCAATTAGATTAACCAGCCTTGCAAAAGAAACAATCAACGACACCATTAAGATAGTTATTATCAATACTGGTATAGATATACACCACATCACTAAATATTGTACTAACATAAAAACCATAAGAATAGCACAAAATATAACCGCCTGACTCCAAACACTAGTCGGCAGTTCTATATAAATACCCATAGAATTTAACATATTAAATAAAGAATCTAAGGGGTACCACAATATAGAAATACCTGTTTGTTTCTCAAGGAAGGCTAGAAAAAATGGAAAGATCGGCATAAGCCACCAAAACCATGTATTTTCCAATAACATTTTACGATGTTGCAGACACCAAGAAATTGAACTCCAGCCGATTAACCCAATAATAAAACCAGCAGAACACATAAGAAAGTATGGCTCGGCCTGCGATGCAACATAAGGTGTCAAAAACAACATTAAAAATGCTAAAAAACTTAAAAAACCGTACATTAAACCAAGCTTGTAAACGCCTTCCCGGATACGAGTATCCTTGAGCTTATCGTTAATTCCGCCATAACCGTTTTCCACAATAAGAAGAAAAGCATCAAATTTTGGGTTTTGACGTATTGCATTACCCAGAAAATATCCTCCAACGAGAATTTGCAGTATCGTTATTGTAGCCTTCAACATCCATATCTCCTATAATATTCACGATTATAACTTTTTTCGCTTAAAAGAAATAGTTCTGTTACAAACCCAATACTCTTAATAACATTATGAGTAAACCAATCTCATCCATAACTAGATACGATTATCTATAATTAATTTTTTACAAAATACTATTATCAATCAGCACGTAAAATTAAGCCCAGGATCAATTCTTTCTTTTCTAAGCTTACCTTATTCCATTCAACAACTAACTTCGCCAACGCATCATCTTCGGTGTAAAAATAAGCCACAGGAACATCAAGCACAGCCGCAAGCTGATGAACAATCCGAATACTCGCCTGATGAACACCTTTTTCATATCGGTTGATACGAGTACTTGCAACAAATTCATCGATACCAGCCAGGATTCCAAGCTGCTTTTGGGATAAACCTTTATTAACGCGGAGCTCTTTGAGCCGCCGGCTGAAAATCACATTTTGAGTGTTTGAGTCATTCATAACTACGATAATCGTAGTTATCATAATCATTTGATACTACGAAAAACGTAGTATCAAATGATTTGTTTGTTGCACCCTCTTTACGCAAAAGTTCGATCACTCTTCCATAACTACGAAAAACGTAGCAAAAAACCTAAAAATCTAGCTACGAATAACGTAGTATTCATGCTCATAAACCGACTTCCAACAAGGAGATCTGTAACAACATTGCGAAAAAGGGTCTGTAGTGATAGAAACCTACTGGCTAAGCAAGGAGTTACGTCAAAAGAAACGTATCTTCAGCATCAGTTACGAAGTTGTGTGCCGGTTTGTGCTCTAAAACTGAAACTTAGATTTATTCAAGGAATGGTTTTACGTAAAATATCACGTAAACGCGTAGGCAAGATTACAGGGAATCTAACATGGCGAACTTTGACGCTGATTATTGCTACTCTTTTCCCGCCGTACGTGGGATTCAGGCTGGTAGGCCTTTCTATATTGCCACCTGCCCAATGCGTATCATACCCAAGATTTTTAGTTTTGATGAGACTGACGTTCCGCCTGAACTACGGGCACAGAGAACCTTAAACAAATCTCGAATTCCAGAAATGGTTCGGTATCTCTTGGAAAATCCTAAAGATTATGTTTTTTCCGCCTTAACAGCTTCAATTGCTGTCGATGTGCAATTCGACGAATACCCTGGTTCAAACAACCTTGGTACCCTACGTGTCCCTATGGACGCTCAAATCCTGATAAATGATGGCCAACATCGTCGTAAAGCAATAGAAGATGCCCTTGCCGAACGACCAGAACTGGGGCAGGACAACATCCCCGTTCTATTCTTCGTTGACGAAGGGCTACAACGTAGCCAACAAATGTTTGCCGATTTGAACAAATACGCAATTCGTCCCAGCCCCTCTCTTTCGGCGCTGTACGATCATCGTGATGTGAGTTCAAATCTTGCTCGTTACCTGGCAATGTCTATTGAACCTTTCGTAGGACTTACAGAACTTGAGAAGTCGAGTATCAGCGCGCTCTCAAACAAACTTTTTACATTAAGTAGCATCAAACAAGCAACACGTGCGCTGCTTGGTAAAGATCCCAAATTAGGGAATATTGAAGAAAATACAAATATCGCTTCGGTTTATTGGCAGACCCTTTATAGCGTTATGCCTGACTGGCAGTTGGCTGCGAAAAAAGAAGTTTCACCAGCGCAGTTAAGGCAGGATTACGTCCACGCCCATGGCATAGGTCTACAGGCGCTTGGATTGCTCGGTCGAGCCTTACTGCAAGAAAAGCCTGAAGATTGGCAAGACAGGATAATAGAACTAAAAACATTCGATTGGCGGAAAAGCAATCCAGAGATGGTAAAACGCGCTATGCAACATGGAAAGCTGAGTAAAACCAGTGTTGCCATCCAACTAACCTGTAATGCATTAAAAAATGCATTATCGCTCCCCCTCACTCCTGAAGAACAGGAGCTTGAAGCTCAAATGGTTGTCTCATGAGTAAATTAGTTCAGGCCTACGATTTGGCCGAATACGAAGATTTTATTAATCAGGAGCAGTTCGCCGGACGCCCTCTGGCCGAATATGTTGCTGAGGTTCAAAGAATTTATTGTGCGGATAAGCGTCCGTGGGTAATTGGCTATAGCGGCGGGAAAGATTCTTCCGCCGTGATCACGCTGGTGTATCTGGCCCTGCTTGGCCTGCCCCCGGAAATGCGCAGCAAAGATGTTTTTGTAGTGTCATCCGATACGCTGGTGGAAACACCAGTGGTAGTAGATTTAATTAAGAAAACGATGCTGCAGATTGAGGCAGGTGCAAAGCGTAATGGCCTGCCGATCACTCAACATGCGGTAACGCCTAAAACTAATGAAACCTTCTGGGTCAATTTACTGGGGAAAGGTTATCCGGCCCCGACCCGTAGTTTTCGCTGGTGTACCGAGCGTATGAAAATCAATCCGGTGAGCGACTTTATTAAAGATAAGGTCAGCCAGTTTGATGAAGTGATTGTTGTCCTCGGCTCACGTAGTAGCGAGAGTGCCTCCCGTGCGCAGGTCATCGCAAAGCACAAAATTGATGGCTCACGCCTGGCCCGGCATACCACGCTGGCAAATGCGTTTATCTATACCCCTATTGATACCTGGGATGTAGAAGACGTCTGGAAACTGCTGCGCGGCGCGTTCCGCTATGCTCCTGAAGATATCGACGAATGGGAAAGCCCGTGGGGTGGAAACAACCGTCCTCTGTGGACGCTGTATATGGACTCTTCCGCACAGGGTGAGTGCCCCCTGGTGATCGACGAAAGTACCCCCTCTTGCGGGAACTCTCGCTTTGGCTGCTGGACCTGTACCGTAGTCACCAAAGATAAAGCGATGGAAAGTCTGATCAAAAATGGCGAAGAGTGGATGTCACCATTGCTGAAGTATCGTGATCTGCTGGCGTTTACCACCGATCCGGCGAATAAAGACACCTATCGCAACTATAAACGCCGCACCGGTAAGGTGAGCTATCAGTACGCTAAAGACGGTGAAGATCGTAGTGCAGAGCGTAAGCATGTTCCTGGCCCCTACTGGCTCAAATACCGCCAGCAGTGGTTAAAAGACTTACTGGAAATTGAGCGTGATTTAAACGCCCAGGGCCACACGATTACGTTAATTACCCAGCCAGAGCTGCACGCTATCCGTCAGGAGTGGTTGAAAGATCCTAACGAGCCAGACTGGTACGACACATTGCCGGGGATTTACCGCGAGGTATATCAGCAGGATCTGAATTGGGTGGTCGACGATCAGTCGCGCTTTGATGCCAGCGATGCTGATTTGCTGGCGCAGATAACGCAAGGGTTCGACGTAGTACCTGAAATGGTGATGAAACTGATTGAGCTGGAAACTTCGATGGAAGGGTTAAGTCGTCGCCAGGGGATTTTTGACAAGCTCGGAACAATTTTAAAGCAGGACTGGGGCAGCCTGGAAGAAATCCAGCAGCAACAGGCAACGCTGCAAAAACGCAACGACCGAGATATTCATCAGGACGAAGTGGATAAGCTAGAAGCTGAACTCCAGACTTTACAGCGCAGAATTATCGATGCAGGCGAATCGTCTGTGCTCATCGATGAGGAAAATGAACGTGCTCATTAAGCAACTAGTATTACATAATTTTCGAGTATTTTGCGGCACACACACCATCGATCTGGCTCCCAGAAAGCGTCCGCATGAAGTAAACCCTCGCCCGATTGTGCTATTTGGTGGTTTAAATGGTGCAGGGAAAACATCTATATTGTCGGCAATTCGACTGGCACTGTATGGGCGTTTAGCGTTTGGCCCGGCAATGCAGCAGCAGGAGTATGTTGAACAACTCGGAGCACTGGTGCACAACGGGACGTATACAGCAGAGCGTCCGGATGAGGCCGCAGTAGAACTGATCTTTACCTACAACCAAAACGGTCATGAGACTGAATTCACCGTCACACGAAGCTGGAAGAAAGGGAAGAAAGATCGTCTCTCTTTGCAGCAGGATGGGCAACCGCGTAGTGAACTCAGTTATGACCAGTGCCAGGGGTTTTTGAATGAATTAATTCCTCACGGTGTTGCCGATCTTTTCTTTTTTGATGGAGAGAAGATTGCAGAGTTGGCGGAAGATGAATCCGGCAATATTCTGCGTACAGCGGTGCGTCGTTTGTTGGGACTGGATCTGATCGCCAGACTGCAAAATGACCTGATGATTTTTGTCAAACGCCAGCAAACCGCCCAGTTGGCTGGCTCCCAACAACAGCAGGTCGAAGCGCTTGAGACAAAGATTAAAACGCTTGCCGGTCAGGCGGAGAAATTGTTGGAAGAGGCCGATTTCGTCAACTCGCGGATTGAATTTTTATCCCAGGACATTATTCGCCATGAGGGATTATTAAATGCGCAGGGCGGCGCATTTGCCCAGACAAAAGCACAGGAAAAACAGAAAGTTGAAACTCTGTTAAAAGAAAAAGAGCGTCTGGAAAAAGCGTTACGACAGGAATGCGATGGATCGTTGCCCTATGCGCTAGCGCCTAATACGTTGTCGCGGTTGCTGGAAAAAATTGTCAATGAAGCACAGATCAAGCAGGCGAAAATTTTTGAGGCGGAGTTAAATCAATTTTTAACACAACTCAAAAATGATATCGCGTTCCGTTCCAGCAGTGAGAGTAGTACCAGAGCCATTGCTACCGAAGCTATTACCAATAATTTGGACGCATATATGGCAGCCAAACCAAAAGGTGATTTGCTGTTTGATATTTCTGAACGTGAAGCCGGTATGCTCCAGCAGTCCATTGAGCAGGAAAGCAAAAAAGCATGGCAGCGTTTTGATATGTACCGCCATCAATTAGCGGATATTGAACAACAACTGGAGCAAGCCGCTGCTAATATTGCTCGCGCCCCGGAAGACGAGCAGTTAATGGACCTCTTTGCAGCATTACGCGATCTCGATCATAAGCGTGAAAAACAGCGGCAAAAATATCGCTCGTTGCTGGAAGAGGCTAAACGGACGAAACAACAGCAACTGGACTGTGTTCGTCAGGTACAGAAAGCACATGACATCACCCGTAGCCAACATGGTTTGAGCAGCGCATTTAAAAATGCGCAGGAGACCATTAACCTGCTCGATTACTACAGCGATGTGTTAACGCAGGCGCGAGTGAAAAAATTATCTGCTAACTTTGAAATTGCCTACCACAAGCTGGCTCGTAAAGAGGATTTACAGCTTAATGCGCACATAAATCCACAGACATTTGATGTTGAATTGGTGGATGAAAAGGGTTCGGTAATTAATCGTAAGCTGCTTTCTGCGGGTGAAAAGCAGATTTATGCGATCGCTATTCTTGAGGCGCTGGCAAAAACCTCTGGGCGTGATTTTCCGGTAATTATTGATACGCCGTTAGGACGTCTGGATTCTCAGCACCGGGATAAGTTGATTAATCATTATTTCCCGGAGGCCAGTCATCAGGTTGTGTTGTTATCCACCGATACGGAAGTGGACGAGCGTTATTTTGTTGATCGACTGCGTGATGATATTTCTCATGCTTACGAGATTGTATTTAATGCACATACCAAATCATCTGCGCTGAAACCCGGTTATTTCTGGGAACTAACTAAGGAGGTTGTCTAATGCTCCCAAATCGAATGGTGCTTAGCCGTCAGACAGAAGACCAGCTCAAGAAGTTAAAGGGTTATACTGGAATTACGCCCAATATCGCGGCTCGACTGGCATTTTTCCGCTCGGTGGAGAGTGATTTTCGCTATTCGCCTGAGCGGGATAGTAAGAAGCTGGATGGTTCGCTAGTGCTGGATAAAATTACGTGGCTTGGGGAAACGCTGCAAGCTACGGAACTAGTGCTGAAAATGCTTTATCCTCAATTAGAACAGAAAGCGATCATTAAGGCATGGGCGGCACATGTCGAAGATGGTATTGCTGCATTAAGGAATTATCGAAGCTTAAAAGATTTCGCCTTAAACTTATAAAAACAAAAAAATGAATGCCGGACAAACATTCCGGCATTCAATTAGATCAACAGTTCTTATATTTTTTCCAGAAAAAACACCCATCAACCATATCTTTAAAAGATGGGTATCTTAATTCAACATCAATTATAAACCTGTCAAAAACAACATCCGTTTATAAGCATCATTCATCCCTTTTGTTGATGAGGGATAAAGAGTAGAGTCAGAGAAATCCTCTTTGTTTTTTATTACATTTAGATAGTTTGTAAAGTCATCACTTATAACCTTCCTAGAAACGCCATGCTTAAGCAAGACAGCTTTTAGAAATTTAAATATGCAAGCAATGCCAACTGTTTTCTTGAGAAAATTATCATCCCCCAGATCTTTCCAAAAAATTTCATCTGTGGCATCCAACGCTAAAGACAGTACTTCTTGAATAGCTTTATCATTTCCTTGAATATATAATTTCCTTAAGGGATACTCTGCATCATCTTTAAGAACACTTCTTCCATATATAGTACTTTCGCCCGCATATCGCTTTGAGTTCATCAAATATCGATCATCTTTAGGATTCTTACTTATCAGAGAAAGTATAGCTTCTACAATAGAGGCGGTAGAAACACGCCAAGAAGCTGTATTGTTTTTTTTATGTTCATCTGCTGTTCTATATTTAATCCTATTTAACAAAGGCTTTTCACTGTTGAAAAGCCGAACAAGATAAACAGCTAGGGTTTCTGGCGGCCAATTTATTGGCTCTTCATTATCCAGTTCATAACCAAACAATTGATACGCTAAACTTTTATCGACTTTCCCTTGATTGTAATTTATCGTCGAAAATAGAAAAGCTTGATAAGGCATAGCTAAATCGATATAAATTGCACAAAGTAGATCCATTTGTGTTTCAGCATATTCAAAAGCATACAAGCGATGCTGCCCATCAATAATAGAAAGAACTTCCGAATGTTTAGGCACCTTTATTGTGTAAAGGTTCTCTGTAGTTGTTGGTTCGACTAAGCATCTTTCGCTTTCTCCAGCATATCTACCTGATTTTAAAAAATTTGCCCCTAGAATTATTGAGTTAGGAAAAGCAGCAGACTCTCCATCAATAAACTTTGATATTTCGTGTAGCCTTTTATTATTCAGTAAACGCTGAACACCTTGGATAGTCCCATTTACATTCTCGGCCTTTAAGGAAAAACTTATTTCCTTTAGAGTACCAGAAGGTATAACACAGGCATAATAATCAGCAAATGGCTGGGACACTTTCATTGCTAAAAATTCATGATATCCACTCATTCTAGGCCATCTCCATTTAGTTGAGTGACGGGATGTTCTGGAGAAATTGCCGCCTCGTCGAGTCCCATACCTTGTAATTTATCACTATCCAATACTATGCCACCAATAAGATTATTTGCATCCGTTTTTACGATATATTCCTTTTTCCTAATATTTGTGAATATCCATAAAAAAATCGATAATACCCCTCCCCAGAAAACCTGAGGGGAATCACCTGTTGGATTTTTCAATGCAAAGAATGACAGTATAAATGCTACTACCCAAAGGAAAAATGCTGCATATTCCTTTACTCGGCTATCACTACCGTCATCAGTTAATAAATCATCTGAGCTAATATTTTTCTCGCATTCTGAATCATCTTTTTTTTGTATAAAAAACTCAGCAGCAATCCCACCCAACAACCCTAAGTTAAACATAAATAATGAAAAATTCTGAAAAAGAGTAATATCAAGAGATGAGATATACAAACAAACCACATTAACAGATTCAACTATTTTATCTGAGTGTATAACTCCTCCCGATGTTGTTGTAATAACAGCATTTGTTGGAACTATTGTTTCACAGACAGGTGAGAGGTCTAAAGAGTATAACCATGGAGCCCATATCCCTGCACTGGATATAAGCATAATCACTAAAAATGAAAATATAAATTTTGGATTTTGTATTACTTCATATATTACAGAAAGAAGAAAATTCCATAATAAAAACCAATACTTGAAATAGCCTTTTTCATCAATCTTTAGCCTATTGATTGATAAGTAATATTTTGTACAAGCAAGAAACTTTTCTCTTTTATTCATACAATTAACTCCCAAAATGCCTTATCACGCATCTTCTTGACCTTTTTATCTCCATCAATATACAAACTATAATGTTTTTCAAGCTGCCGAATCTGTCCCATCAAAGACTCCTGCTCGCCTTTATCATCAACGTTAAATACCGCCTTAATATCTGCATTCCTAATCTCAGAAACACGATGGATCACCCAGGTCAAAATATATGAAGCATAATTATTTTCCCCAGTCTTAAAGTGAGTGATCTCCTGCGTTGACAGGATCGCACCAACACCATACTCACGGCCTTCTTTAAGAATCTTACGCAGGCTGGAGAAATCCTGCCGCATAAAGTTATCGGCTTCGTCCACCAGAATCATTTTGGTGAGCTGACGATAATCCCCCCTCACCACCGGTTTACCGCGCTTTTGCATCTGAGCGTAAAATAGATCCAGCGTAAGTGCGACTACCAGGTTTTGCACTTCTGGCGGGTAACCAGCCAGTTCGATCACGGTGACGCCGTCAATCAATTCGTACAAGCTGGTCATCTTCTCCGGGATAGTCTCGAATATCTTGTAACGCGCCAGTTTAGAAAGTGCTGCATAAAGCGAATCCTCTTCAACCTTCTCCTGATCAAGGAAGCGCTGCCACACATCTTCAATCGTCGGCGCAGTCCGTGACCATGTTGTCGGATCTTCCGGCGAAATGCCTGCCGCTTCGTAGCATTCTAAAATCAGATTTTCTAATTTGAGCTGCTGCTTATGGCCCAGCCCATAGGCTTTCGCCATCGTTTCCGATAGCCCACCAGCGGTATGGATTGGTAACATTGGCGTATCACCAAACAGAGACAAGGGGTTGTAAGGCAGCTTAAATAATTTGTACTTTTTGGCCCCCGTAGCATCAAGAAAAGCCTCATCCACATAGTCTGATTTGTAGTCGAAGATCAGCAAACCAATAGGTTTACCATCAACGTTACAGGACTGATTACGCATCAACTGTGTGACTAGCGATTTAGTAAACTGGGTTTTACCGGTGCCCATCGTTCCAATAATGCCGGTATTGGTATTCATGAACTTCGCGGTGTTGGTTGGCTCCCAATGTAATGGGCTCTGACGCGCAGCATCATGACCAAACAGGATCTGTAATGGAGTATCGCTAATATCAGGTATCACCACCGGTACGGCAGGCTGTAACGACTCCGACTCAGATTCCGAAATGCACTGTGCAGCAGTCGGCGTTGTGACTTCTACCACGACTTCGGGTTGTGATGGACTGGCATCACACTCAGGCTCAAGCCGGTATTTTTCCGGCACCCGGTAACGTTCCGCCAACGGTGGTTCATCCCCCTGCGCCGCAATCAACGAAGGCAGCAGTGAATAAGGGATTTCTATCTGTAAAATATTCTCCGCTGTCTCTTTATAAGAGAGATCGAAGCAGGTTGCGCTGTCCACATGTGCCACGACGAAGCCGTCCGCATAGTCGGCCAACTCACCTAACCGATAGTCGCCCGTTAACCACCATTCACGTCGATCCAGCAAGGGAGCCAGTTTGTTGCTATCCAGCACACCGTACAGACGCAGTTTCTCCACCTGCATCAGCACCTGACGAATAAAGAGCGCCCGGTACAATTGTGATGCCAGCGTTTGTGGTTCCAGAATGTCCTGCTGTAAGTAGCGTTTCAACTCACGGGCCTGTTGGCCTGCATAGCTGTAGTCCGGTCGCGCCCCGGTTTTAACTTCCAGCGGCAACAGGTAGAGGCGGTTTTCTTTGAAACCAACAAAGAGCACATCATCAGAGATCGCGCCGTTACGATAACCCTGTAGATTTCTCGATAAATCAGTCTCTTTCATTTTCAACCCGACATTGCCGGACACGCGGATCATTTCGGCGACCGATAGCGGAATCCAGCAAATATCGGACTGGTGCAACATAGATTGCACAAATTTGTACGCACCTATAATGCCGTGCTTCTCTTTACGCTCTTTTTCACTGGAACGCAGCATTTTCAGCAGCCATTCGCCGTTAAAGGCATTAAATTCAGCCAGCAAATGCTGACTATCAATAGCAGGTTGTCCTGACTGGCTTCCGGTCTGGAGCAACCGCAGGAACAAATCAACCTGCTTCGTGACGGTGACGGCATCGTAGCCCGCGCAACTGGTGTACTGGTCAGAATAGTGGATAAGCACCACATCTTTTTGGCTGGTGAAAAAGTCGAGGGTAACTTTGGGATCAATGATGGTTGTCCAGAGCGCACTGTTGTAGGAGTAATTGAGCAGCTGTTTAAAATTGCCGCTCACAGCCAGGCCGATCCCTTGTCCATGATACTGGCTGTTGCTTTGACGTGCAGGTTGCCACAGGCAGCCGATTAGTCGGGCAAGACGCAGGGCGCAGTAGGACTCAGTATCCACATCACGCAGTCCAAACGCGGTAAAGTAAGCATCCCCCTGCGTTTCGGCACCTTCCCCAGCGATCAACCCATGACACAATACCCCACTGGACGCATCTTCAATGCGGATCTGGCGGCAATCCACAGGTGCTGTATTGGTGAAAAATGCCAGATGTGCATAGGCCAACTTGTCGCTTTCTGACGGCAGGACAAACTTGCTGAACGTTAACCGGCTACGCAGCAAATCAATCAGCATATCGGCTTCCGCCCGCCATACGCCGCTGTTCAGATCGAGATCGTTTTTAAGCTGTTCATAGCTACCACTTTCAGCAAAGTGATCGAACATATTTGGTAGCAAACGTTCATCGTAGCAGTTCACATGAACCGAAATAGCGTGCTCTTTTTCTTGCTTAAAATATTCTACTAATCCCAGAAACAGTTCTTTGGCGTTCCCTTGATTAATGGCATTGATAATCAACGCACTGTTTTCAGCGCTCTGGAACAACCGGGCGTAAGCGTCCGTGAACTCATTAAGTTTGTCTTTTACCAGACGTTTAACGTAGTCATGGCTGACCTGCCGCTGGGGAACCACATCAATCCAGAAGCGGTTTTCATCCACCGGCTGTAGTTGCGCGTATTCATGCTCACTGTGATAAACAAACGGCACTAACCCGGAAACCATCAGGCGATCAAGAGTGATCGGCGGTAGTGTGGCAAATGATGCCGAATCGCGCTGTTCTGACTCCGCAACGATAGTTTCTGCCAGTTGTAGATGGTAGGCCAGCACCAGAGGATGCAGCGGAGAGAGGCGCTCATGGCTATCATTGCGGCAGATCCCAAGATGCAGAAGACGTTTCTCTTGTGCTGTCAGCGCTCTGCTCAGGCCTATTTGCTGGAGTGACTGTTCAAACGTAGTAACAATGTAGCTGACCAGTGTGCGATATTCCGCTGACCACGACACCAGACTCGGCAGGGTGTTACGACGATGATAGTAGGCAAATAACTGCTCATAAGCGTTATGGAGATCGGGGTAGCTGGCAAGAAGTTCATCCAGCGCAAACTCGCTATCGTCACTTCCCGTACCCAGCAGACGTTGCTCAATTAATGAGGCTTCCAGTATCAACAACTGCTGGCGTACACCGACGACCTTGTGTTCAGTATTATCGAGTATGATGCGCCCTTTTAGTCGGTTCCAGGTTGCATTGCCCTCTTCCTTAAATAATTTGTTGAAACGACTTTGGTCAAAAAGCAGTGGCAGCGTTAGCCCTTCTTCTGCTCCCGGTCCCTCTATGTTAAACGGCAGACGGGAATCACCGGAAACGATCGCAAACTGAACCAGGTCACTTTGATTTGCCAGCGTCTCAAAATTTACCTGAGCATAAAGCTGGCAGTCTATGTCTTCGCTCTCGTCATCCAGCGTACAGGTCAGGTTGCCAGACTCGGCAATACGCAGCGTGTTATCTTCCAGTTGCAGGGTTATTTGTTCTTTACCTGGCTCAATGCGATAACAGTGCTGAATATCGTTTAACCAGAATTGTCCCTGCTCGACCAACAACAGGCGAAATTTATACTCTTCGGCTGAATTATTGCGGTTAGTCAGTTCGAGACTAAAGAAGCAGGGATGCCCATCAAAAGGCACCGACGCCATAATGCGGGAAGTCTTGCCGCCTGCCCGGCTGGTGCGCCAGAAAGGTGTGTTCTTTAACTGACGATTATGGGCAATCTTTATCTGGTTATCCTGAAGATCATTACCCTGAAAACTGAACTCCAGCTCAGCCTTTGATTGTCCTGACTGCACCTGCACCAGCACGCTGATGTCACGTTTGCCTGCCTTACTGGCGCTTTTCGCCCGTAGCCAAACCTCGCCGTTTTCGACGGAGACGTTCTCCAGCACCAGTTTTTGTTCGCTGTTCTGCTCTTTCTCTTTCCTGTAGTCAGAGAAATCGAGCTCACGCCAGTCGCCTTTATCGTAAAAATGCTCCTGAATGAATTTTGTACTAAATTCAGGCAGTACATTCTCCAGCTGTCCGCTGTAGCGTTCAACGCTGTCTTCTATCTGGCGATATAATTTCCGGTTTTCATTCAGCCGAGTGCGTAGCTGTTTCTGGCTATAGTTCAGTAGTTCATCATCTTTAAACAGATGAAGCTCAGAGAAATCCAGATTGCCATCATCCAGCAAGCGATACAGCGACGAGAAACCAAATACGGTCGCGCCTTCATCCAGTACCGTTGCCAGTTGATCCTCCAGCAAACAGCGGGACAATTCTGAACGGTTACTATCGGTGGTAATGAGCTTTTCCAGTTGATGGCTGAAAGTTTCCGGATACCAAATAGCATCCGGTGCCGCCACGTCTTTCGTGCTGTTAATCAGGGTGTCGAGCATACTGTTGTGAATAATCAACAGCGCTGTTTGGGCAAAAACGCCGCTGCGCCCTGCAACTTCATCGCGCAAATGAGAAATGTAGTTTTCTGTGAATGCTGGAGCCTCGGCTCCGTGCAGTACAGGAATTAGCTGAACACCATTGCAGGGGAGACAATCAATATATTGCCCTGCCGCAATTTCCAACTGATTGCTGTCCGCCAGAGAGACGAATGCTTCCCAGAGTTTTAGGGCATTATCGGGATCGGGAGATTTGAACTGGTAGCGCTCGCCGGGCTGAATGATGCCACCTACCCATTCAATAAAAGTTTCTGCCAGATAGGTTTCATACTGTTTTACGGACATACACGGCGTCTCCACTATCACTCATTCGCTCTACATTTCCCATGCGTTCATAAAACGCCACCAGTGTTTGCGCCGACTGGTTATCCAGATAAAAGCCGCGCTGTTCAAAACCACGCAGCAGTTCGTGCAGGCGGAGTTTGTCATTTTTGCCCACAGTGAGATTGGTCAGCAACAGAAGACGATCCTGATTCAGCACCAGCACTTTCCCTGCCCGACCACGCACCTGAATGAAGTCAGTGCAAATCTGGTTTTCCAGCTCATTAACGTATTTACGATTTACCGTCGCGCGGTCAGTTTTTTTACCCTGGAACTGCTCTACGGCAACGGATAAGAGCTGTTTGAAGGCATTTTCCAGGTTTGTTGCGCGTTCACGAGCTGGAAGATCTCGTTCTTCCTTACTAATAAATTTTTGTATGTAATCATTAAGCTCATCTAACACTTGATTTGGGGTGCCCGAATAACTCAAACAATCCTGGTATACCTGCCAGAGAGGACGTTTTTTCGCCCCTTTTACCTGCAACACCTCCAGCGCGGATAGTATCGGGAACAGTTTTTCGCTCTGGCTAGCGAACAGCTTATAACCATAACGTTTCACCTTTTCCCGTTCGGAGCTGGCTTTTTCGCTATCAAGAATAAAAAACAGTGATTTGCTTTGTGGTTCGCCGTCCTGCCAGTTGTCCAGATTGAGCGCCAGTTGAGCGCACCAGCTAAAGGCGTACAAACGTAGGGTGTTGGTCAATTCTTGTAAAAGGTATTGTGGGTGCTCCGCCAAAAACGCCAGATCGGACTGAAAACACGTGACCATATACGGAAGATAGGGTTGCTCTTCGGCAAAAGGTCCTTTCCCCAGCAATTTTATTTTTTCATTGAGCTTATTCAGCATTTGCTGCTCAATGAAGTTCAGTCTGTCCTGTATGGGATAACGGAGGCTGAAATCTCCCATCAAATTGGCAAACAGCGTGCCAAGTCGTTTATCTGCCGTTGAACCCGCACTTATTTTTTCACCATTAAACTGGGCGTGGAACAGTAAAAAAAGTGGGGAGACACGGAAAATATCCTGACTGGAAAAATACATCCGTTCCAGCACGGACCAGAACGCAGGCTCATCAAGCAGCTCCTGCAGATGTGTTTTACAATCTTCACGGAATTGGTCAGGATCGTAGGCTTCAATTTTACGTTTCAGGGCGTAGCTAAGAGCCAGTCCGGTGACGAATTGCCAGCTAATATCGTTGTTTTTATTGCGTACAGGCAGGTAACTATCCAGTTGATTGTTACCCACTTTTAACTCGGTTGCGATAGGATACATTCTGCTACCCCTCCATACCGCTAATAGTGATCATATCGTCATCCGCCTTTGCACGATAAACCCGTTGTATGCCATCATAAAATTTGATTTCGCTGCTGGATTTGGCCTGCTCCGCGATCAACTCAACAATTTCATCCAGCAACACGATGGCATTTTTATCGTATTTATTCGGACGATAACCATTATTCAGCTTGTCCAATAGTTCAAACAGATTGAGTCCGATATGGATATGCGGAAGTGGATTTTGCCCCACTTTTAAATAGACATCGAAGCCGGTTGAATGAGCGGTATGCTTATTGCGGATAGCGTCCCAATCAGGCTTAACCTCTACCGGTGCGGTTATTTTGACTCCACCAAATTCACCCAAAAAAAACTCTTCTTTTTGCATACTTAATTCAGGCGCTTTGCGGTTAGCGTAGCGCTGGATACCCGCGATAAGCTCAAAAGCATAAAAGCGATTCAGTGCTCTTTTTTGCTCCGGATCTGCTGTGTAATTCCTATGCAAGTGCCAAATTTCTGAGTAACGTTCAAACAACGATTCGTTAAAGAACGCAGAAAATCTCCGATGATAATCATTACCCAACGATTCGTGCTGCAACAGCCAGAAAAGCCGGATCAACGAGGTTGCGTCACCAGGCTTAACGCACTGGCGATCAAATTTGATGTGTAACGACTCAAGTGCGGATAAAAAATCATCGAGATCAGCGTCAACCAGTCCCAGTTCATAGCGCAAAACAAACTGATCAAGTTCATAGGTGTGCAATCTGGCGGGATCAAAATCGGAAACTTTTTTAATCAGATCATTTTCTGCACCAGTGAAGAGGTTATCAAATAAGTAGCCAGGCCCCATCAACAGATGATGCAGAAAGTCCAGCAGCGTTCGGGTCGTTACAAACTGGTCTTTAATTAATCGCGCTTTAAAAAGCTGCGTAATTAATACATTCTGCACACCAGGTATGCAAAGCAATTTAAAGTTTGCGACCTCTTTTAGATCCGGATTGACTGACTCATCGCGCCGAAAGATAAACTGAAAAAAATTATTATCATCATCACGAGTTAAGTTATCTAATAAGGCTTTAATAAATGATGAATAGTTTTTATTTTCGTTAAACTGGAATTTAGGGTAGTGTTCAAAATCAAAAAAAGAACAATTCCCCTTACGATAAGGACGGCTTGCATCCTGCTGTGCTGATAAAAATGAGTCAATTGCAGACCGGATCGCCTGGTGGCATTCAGCACCTTCTCTGGCAAAATTGGCTAGCATCCCTGTGTTGATGCCAATGAGCAACGGAGATGATTGTTGGTGATGATTAGCAAATAAATCATTCAAAGCATCAATAGCTGATTGTCGAGGGGCAAAGCTATGCGTGGCATCCAGGTGGAAACTAAATCGCCGCTGATAACGCGGATCTGACTGACAGCGGGTTAAAATTTCGGACTTTCCGTCCCCGCTACTACCGCACAAAAAAATGATTTCACCGGGTTTAGCAATATCCAGATAGCGTTGTAATTCAGTTTCAATCTCTTGTTTAACAAAGAGTTGTTCCTTTAACTGATCGAACTCATCCTTCTGACGGTGTGTTACGGTGGTTACGGAAAACGAAGATGACTTCGCAAGTACACCTAACGCTTTACGTAATGTGATCGCGCTCATAACATCATGTTCTCTAAAAGAAAGAATATCCTTATTCTATACAAGCTAACAGTTGAGCACCATATGCCTTTATTTCCAGGTATGTTTAACGGTTGTATAATCGATTTAAATAATACATCGGGATCTAAACAACCATTATCGAACCCGCATATATACTCAGTTCTATACTCACAAGCGACTTGATGTGGGTTGACTCAGATTGACTTCTGTTGAAAGGAAAATCGCGGAAAGCCTTGTATGACGGGGATTTCAGGCACAAAAAAAGACGTCCGTTGACGTCTATTGATGTTCCGATGGTGCCGAAGGCCGGACTCGAACCGGCACGTATTTCTACGGTTGATTTTGAATCAACTGCGTCTACCGATTTCGCCACTCCGGCACGGAAAGGATACGGAAAACGTTCTGGATTATACCTGTCGCACGCTGCCATGCAAGCAACGTTGCATTCACCTGCCACCAAGTGATGAATTTTTCATCGGCTCAGTGTGTTAGCCTCTTCAGGGTACATTTTGCCCTCCTCTATAACCCCCCATCCCCCCTCCTTCTGCCAAGCGTCCCCTCGCCCCATGCTCTACACTTCCTTCTTAACTACGCCAAACCCAAGGAAACTGTCATGAGCACTATTAAAAGTTACGCCGCCAAAGAAGCGGGCGCCGATCTGTCGCTGTGGGAGTACGATGCCGGCGACCTTAAGCCGGAAGATGTCGAAGTGCAGGTGGAGTACTGCGGGATCTGCCACTCCGACCTGTCGATGATCGACAACGAATGGGGCATGTCGAGCTATCCACTGGTGGCCGGTCACGAGGTGATTGGCCGGGTGGCGGCCCTGGGCAGCGCGGCGCAGGATAAAGGGCTGAAGGTTGGCCAGAAGGTCGGCATTGGCTGGACGGCGCGCAGCTGCGGCCACTGCGACGCCTGTATCAGCGGCAACCACGTGAACTGTCTGGAAGGCTCGGTGCCCACCATCATCAACCGCGGCGGCTTCGCCGATAAGCTGCGCGCCGACTGGCAATGGGTGATCCCGCTGCCGGAAAACGTCGATCTCGAATCTGCCGGGCCGATGCTCTGCGGCGGCATCACCGTCTTCAAGCCGCTGCTGATGCATCACGTCACGGCGAACAGCCGCGTCGGCGTCATCGGCATTGGCGGCCTCGGCCATATCGCCATCAAGCTGCTGCACGCGATGGGCGCGGAAGTCACCGCCTTTAGCTCCAATCCGGCGAAAGAGCAGGAAGTGCTGGCAATGGGCGCCGATCGCGTGGTGAACAGCCGCGATCCCGAAGCCTTAAAGGCGCTGGCCGGCCAGTTCGACCTGATTATCAACACCGTCGCCGTCGACCTCGACTGGCAGCCGTACTTTGAAGCGCTGGCGTACGGCGGCAACTTCCACACCGTCGGCGCGGTAATGAAGCCGTTCCCGGTCCCCGCTTTTACCCTGATTGGCGGCGACCGCAGCATCTCCGGTTCGGCCACCGGCAACCCGTCCGAGCTGCGCAAGCTGATGAAATTTGCCGGACGCAGCAAAGTCGCGCCGACCACCGAGCTGTTCCCGATGTCGCAGATCAACGAGGCGCTGAAGCACGTTCGCGAGGGCAAGGCCCGCTACCGCGTGGTGCTGAAAGCCGACTTCTGATCGTTCCTCGTCATGCTTCAGGCCGCAGCCGCGCGGCCTGAACGCCACTGACCGGGGTGATGCCGGGCGGCCCGTCTGCCCGGCGCTTGTTTCCCTGGTCATTAAACCGTCATCTCCCCGCCATACGTTTGCAGTCAATCCTTCTCACAATCCGGCCTTCTACAAACGCCTGAATGAGACGTCCGCCACCATGAGAAAAACCTGGCTCCCCTGGCTGATACTGTCGCCTTCCCTGCTGTTTTTATTGCTGTTTACCTGGTTTCCCCTCGGGCGATCGATTTATGACAGCCTGTTCGATACCCGCATGGTCAGCGACGGCGGCCAGTATGTCGGGCTGGAGAACTTTAGTCGTCTGTTCGCCGACGGCGTCTTCTGGCAGTCGCTGGTGAATAACCTGCTTTATATCCTGCTGACGGTGGTACCGGGCGTGACGCTCGCCCTGCTGCTGGCGGTCGCCCTGACCGAGAATCACCGCGTCAACCGCTGGCTGCGCACCGCCTTCTTCTTCCCGATGATTATCCCGATGGTCAGCGCCGCCGCGCTGTGGCTGTTTATCTTTATGCCCGGCCTTGGCCTGCTCGACCACTATCTGGCGAAGCTGTTCGGCCCGATGAACAACAACTGGCTGGGGCGCAGCAATAGCGCACTGCTGGCGCTGGCGCTGATTGGCGTGTGGAAGTTCGCCGGTTACTACATGCTGTTTTTCCTCGCCGGGCTGCAAAGCATCCCGGCCTCCACGCGCGAAGCGGCGATAATGGAAGGCGCCACCCGCACGCAGGTGTTCTTTAAGGTGACGCTGCCGCTGCTGCGCCCGACCCTGAGCTTCGTGATAACCACGGCGCTGATCTACTCCATCACCCAGATCGACCACGTGGCGGTGATGACCCGCGGCGGGCCGGATAACGCCACGACCGTGCTGCTCTACTACATCCAGAACCTCGCCTGGGACACCCATGATTTAGGTAAAGCTTCCGCCGCCACCTTCCTGACGCTGGCCGGGCTGTTTGCCTTCTCGCTGATTAACCTCAAACTGCTGGAGAAAGGAGCGCACTATGAGCGCTGAAATCTCGCCGCTGGCGCTGCGATCGCACAGCGCATCGCGCCCACTCTGGCTGCGCCTGCGCCGCTCGCAGCCCTTTACGCTCACGGTATTAATGTGCTGCCTGGCGCTGTTGTGGATGAGCCCGTTTTTATGGATGCTGGCGACCTCGTTTAGCGCCACGACCTTCGGCGAGGATATGGCCTCCCTGCTGCCCCGTATGCCGCTGACGCTGGATAACTTCCGCGATGCCTGGGCCAGCGCCGACTGGCTGAGCCTCTACGCCAACACCCTTATCTTCACCTTCGGCACCTTCTTCGTGCAGCTGTTGACCATCACCACCGCCGGCTACGTCTTCGCCTGCCACGAGTTCCGCGGCAAGAAGACGCTGTTCCTGATGTTCCTCGTCCAGCTGATGATTATGCCGGTGGTGATGATGGTGCCGAACATGCTGACCCTGAAAACCTTCGGCCTGCTCAACACCCTCACCGGGGTAATGATGCCCTACTTCACCTCGGCGTTCGGCGTGTTCCTGATGCGTCAGGCGTTTCTGGCCATCCCCAAAGAGCTGGAAGAGGCGGCGCTGATGGAGGGCTGTCGCTGGTGGCAGGTGCTGTTCCGCGTGCTGCTGCCGATGTCCTGGCCGTCGGTGCTGGCCTTCGCCACCGTCAGCATTACCTACCACTGGAACGAGTATCTGTGGCCGCTGATGATGCTGAACGACCCGGACAAACAGGTGCTGACCGTGGGGCTGGTCTCGTTCGCCATGGGCGCAGAATCCGGCGGTCAGTGGGGCATCATCGGCGCCGGCACGCTGATGGTCTGCCTGCCGCTGATGCTGGCGTTCATCCTCTTCCAGAAACAGTTCCTGCGAAGCTTCGGCTTCTCCGGGATCAAATAAGGAGCTCTTCATGCTGTTAGCGCAAATTTCCGATACCCATTTCCGCAGCCGCGGCCAGAAGCTGTACGGCTTTATTGACGTCAACGCCGCCAATGCCGACGTCGTCTCCCAGCTGAATGCCCTGCAGGAGCGTCCGGACGCGGTGGTGGTGAGCGGCGATATCGTCAACTGCGGCCGCCCGGAAGAGTATGAGGTCGCCCGCCAGATCCTCGGCAGCCTGAACTATCCGCTGTATCTCATTCCCGGCAACCACGACGATAAAGCGCTGTTTCTGGAATACCTGCATCCGCTGTGCCCGCAGCTCGGCCGCGACGCGCAAAACATGCACTACGCGGTAGACGATTTTGCCACTCGCCTGCTGTTTATCGACTCCAGCCGGGCGGGTACGTCGAAAGGCTGGCTGACCGAGGAAACCATCAAGTGGCTGGAGGCTCAGCTGTTTGATGGCGGCGATAAACCGGCGACGGTGTTTATGCATCATCCGCCGCTGCCGCTGGGCAACGCGCAGATGGACCCTATCGCCTGCGAAAACGGCCATCGTCTGCTGGCGCTGGTTGAGCGTTTCCCGTCGCTGACGCGCATTTTCTGCGGCCATAACCACAGCCTGACCATGACCCAGTATCGCCAGGCCATCATCTCCACCATCCCGGGAACCGTCCACCAGGTGCCCTACTTTCATGAAGATACCCGTCCGTATTACGACCTTTCTCCGGCGTCGTGCCTGATGCATCGCCAGGTCGACGAGCAGTGGGTGAGCTATCAGCATCCTCTGACCCACTACGCCGGACCGTGGATGTACGACGAAAATATCAGCTGCCCAACGGAAGATTGCTAAACGCCATGCTTAGTCTGCAAAACATCAGTAAACAGTTTGACGGTAAACCGGCCCTCAGCGCCCTGTCGCTGGATATTCGCGAAGGGGAATTCGTGGTGCTGGTGGGCCCGTCCGGCTGCGGTAAAAGCACCCTGCTGCGCCTGCTCGCCGGGCTGGAGCCGGTCAGCGAGGGGGAGATCTGGCTGCACGATGAGAACATCACCGAGATGTCGCCCAGAGAGCGTAATTTCGCGATGATCTTCCAGAACTATGCGCTGTTTCCGCACCTGTCGGTGCGCGACAACATCACCTTCGGCATGAAGGTGCGCAAAGAGGAGAAGACCAGCTGGCAGCCGCGGGTGGATAAAGTCGCGCAGATGCTGCAGCTGGATACCCTGCTCGATCGCAAACCGGCGAAGCTCTCCGGCGGCCAGCGGCAGCGCGTAGCGATGGCGCGGGCGATTGTGCGCAATCCGCGCCTGTTCCTGATGGATGAGCCGCTCTCCAACCTCGACGCCCGCCTGCGTAGCGAAGTGCGCGACAGCATTATGGATCTCCACCAGCAGCTCAGAACCAGCACCGTCTACGTCACCCATGACCAGACGGAAGCGATGTCGATGGCCGACCGCATCGTGGTGATGAACGGCGGCCACGTACAGCAGGTCGGGCGACCGGAGTATCTGTACGCCAACCCGGCCAACCTGTTTGTCGCCGGGTTTATCGGATCTCCGGCGATGAATCTGCTCTCACTGCCCTGCGCTGATGGTGAGGTATTACTGGGTGAGCTGCGCTATCCGCTGCCGCCGCGCTACCGTGAAGAATCCCGGGTGTGGTTAGGCATTCGCCCGGAACATATCAGCGACCGCGTGGAGGAGAGCCATCTGCGCCTGCCCGCCACCGTGCTGCAACGAGAACTGATGGGAGCCGATTATTTGCTCCACGTCAGCACCCCCATCGGCACCTTACGCTTTAGTCGTCGCCATCGCGGCGCGGTGCCGGAGAAAGGCGATTCGCTGATCCTCGGCTTTTCACCTGCCGATGTGCATCTTTTTCATGCTGAGAAACAGCATAATTTACTGATGGAGACAGACCATGTTTAAACCTCTCACCGCTCTCGCGGTTGGGCTCAGCCTTGCCCTGAGCGGCGCGGCGCTGGCGAAAGAGAAGATCGACTTCATGTTTCCGGCGCCGGTGGACGGCAAGCTGACCATGGAGATGACCCGCGTCATTAAGCAATTCAACGAGTCGCAGCAGGATGTCGAAGTGCGCGGGATCTTTACCGGCAACTACGACACCACCAAGATCAAAGCCGAATCGGCGCAGAAGGCCGGGCAGCCGCCCGCGCTGGTGATTATGTCCGCCAACTTCACCACCGATCTGGCGCTGAAGGGTGAGATCCTGCCGATGGACGAGCTGTTCCAGTATGGCGATCAAAAAGCGGGGGATTTTCTGGTGAAGGCGTTCTGGCCCGCAATGCATAAAAACGCCCAGGTGATGGGCACCACCTATGCGATCCCGTTCCATAACTCGACGCCGATCCTCTACTACAACAAAACGATGTTCGATCGGGCCGGGATCAAACAGCCGCCGCAAACCTGGGCCGAGCTGCTGGCGGACGCCAGAAAGCTGACCGACGAAAGCAAAGGCCAGTGGGGGATCATGCTGCCGTCGACCAACGATGATTACGGCGGCTGGATCTTCTCGGCGCTGGTGCGCGCCAACGGCGGGAAATACTTTAACGAGGACTATCCGGGCGAAGTCTATTACAACACGCCAACCACCATCGGCGCCCTGCGCTTCTGGCAGAACCTGGTCTATAAAGACAAAGTCATGCCTTCCGGCGTGCTGAATTCGAAACAGATCGGCGCTAGCTTCTTCTCCGGCAAAGTCGGAATGGCGATGCTGAGCACCGGCGCGCTGGGCTTTATGCGCGAGAACAGCAAAGATTTTGAGCTGGGCGTGGCGATGCTGCCGGCCAAAGAGCAGCGCGCGGTACCGATCGGCGGCGCCAGCCTGGTGAGCTTCAAGGGCATCAACGACGCGCAGAAAAAAGCGGCGTATCAGTTCCTGACGTATCTGGTGAGCCCGCAGGTCAACGGCGCCTGGAGCCGCTTTACCGGCTACTTCTCCCCGCGTAAGGCCGCCTACGATACGCCGGAAATGAAGGCGTATCTGCAGCAGGATCCGCGCGCGGCGATCGCCCTCGAACAGCTGAAGTATGCCCATCCGTGGTATTCCACCTGGGAGACCGTTGCCGTGCGTAAAGCGATGGAAAACCAGCTGGCCGCGGTGGTCAACGATGCCAAAATCACCCCGGAAGCCGCGGTGCAGGCGGCACAGAAGGAGGCCGATGCGCTGATGAAGCCCTACGTCGATAAGACCGCGCTGGCGGAAGTGAAGTAGGCCTTTCCCTCACTATCTCTGCAGATAGCTGAGGTATCTTCTGCAATACCGTACGGAAGCAGTGTGCCCCCTCCCCCTTTTCAAGGGGAGGGGATCGTTCGATACGGCTCGTTAGCCCGGTCCGTGCAGACCGCTGAGCACCGCTCCAGCATTGCAGATACCGTTGGCAATCAGCCTTACACTTTATCTGCCTGCGATTCAGCCACTATTCGCCGGGCCCTGGCGGCCTGCCCTTCTTCACTGGTGTCCAGCTTATCCCGCAGATAGTGCTCGATTTGTTCAAGACTACGGTGGCGGGTTTCCGGTACGCATTTAATCACGAATATCGCACCGAATACGCCAATACCGGCGAAGATAAAGAAGGTGCCTGAAAGCCCTAACCACGCCAGCAGTATCGGGAAGAACAGGGAGATCAGGAAGTTGGCAATCCACATTGAAAATACCGCCCCTCCCATAAAAATACCGCGCAGGCGAGTTGGAAATATTTCCGACATGAGCAGCCAGGTCACTGGCGATAGCGCCCCCTGCTGAAAGCTCAGAAACAGTAACATCCCTGCCAGAACCATATAGGCGCGCAGCGCATCAGGCTGGCCGTTAACCGTCTCCGGCAGCAGATAACTGACCGCACCGATAAAGACCAGGCAGGCGGTGCAGCCGAACTGACCAATCATGGTCATCGGGCGACGGCCAATTTTGCCAAGCATCCAGATGCCAACGAATGTCATCAATACTGAGACTACGCCATTGGCAATAGTGGCAAACAGCGCGGCATTATCAGTCATACCAACCGAGGTCAGTACCGTGGGGGCATAGTACATAATGGTATTTACACCGGTAAGCTGTTGGATAACCGCTATACCAATACCGATCATAAACAGCTTGAACAACCACGGGGTCATAATCTCGCTGAACCGGGGCTTACCGAGATTGCGCTGCTCATCCAGCGTTTCGGTGATCTCCAGCAGCTCCCACTCAACATCATCTTTATGCCGGGTGCGCTCAAGCACGCGACGGGCTTCCGCCAGGCACCCTTTCATCGCGTACCAGCGCGGTGAATCCGGCATAAACATCATGCCAAACCAGAGCAGCACGGCGGGTAGCGTCGCCACCGCCAGCATCCAGCGCCAGGTGCTTTCCCCGCCCCAGACTTCATGGAACGTGGCATTAGAAATATAGGCCAGCAGTTGACCGGATACGATCATCAGCTCCTGCAAAGTAACCAGCTGTCCGCGCTTATTCGCGGGAGCTATCTCGGCAATATAGACCGGAACGGTGGCCGCCGCCCCGCCGACCGCAACGCCGAGAATAAGGCGAAAGAAAATCATCCAGTTAACGTCCGGCGCCATAGAGGTGCCTATCGCGCCGATGGCAAAAAGCACCGCCAGCCACAGAATAATTTTCTTTCTGCCCGCTGCATTCGCCAGATTGCCAGAAAGCAGCGCGCCAAAGGCGGCGCCGAATAGCAGCGAGCTGGTGACCAGACCGGTGGTAAAGGGAGTAAGATGAAGCTCGGTGCCCATAAAGAGTAAGGCACCGGAAATCACCCCGGTATCATAGCCAAAAAGTAAACCGCCAAGCGTCGCGATCAGGGCGACAACTTTTACAAAGGGCGTTGTCGGGGTCTCGCTATTCGGTCCCGACGCTTTATTGAGTGTAAGATATTGTTCCTTAGACATAATAGACTCCAGTAACCCGCCTTGTTTGAGGGAAGATTTGCTCTAGTCTGAATGCAGAGGCCGAGGCCTCACCGACGTGTTGTTTTCGTTCTACGTCTTGAGCTACTGCTGAGTGATGGGGTAAAAAAAGCAGGCCATACGACGTATGGCCTGAAAATAAAACAACGATTAGATTCCTGCCGTCTCGCGGATATATTTGCGCGCTTTTACGGCGTATTCGAATGGGTTGGCCAGCGCCGGATCCTGCTCGGCCTCAACCACCATCCAGCCTTTATAACCATGCTCGTCCAGCAGCTTGAACACCGGACGGAAATCAATGACGCCGTCGCCCGGCACGGTGAAGGTCCCCTTCTTCACGCCGTCCAGGAAGGAGAGCCCTTCGCGACGCACCTGCTCGATCACCGGCGGACGCACGTCTTTCAGGTGCACGTGGTTAATGCGCGGCAGATATTTTTTCAGAATCGCCAGCATCGGCTCTTCGCCGCCTTCGGAATACCAGGCGTGTCCGGTGTCGTAGAGCAGGAAGACTTTGTCATCCACCAGCGACATAAACTTGTCGATCTCTGCCGTCGTCTGGATACCGGTGCCCATATGGTGGTGCAGACAAACCTGCATGCCCTTTTCCGCCGCCAGACGACCGAGGGTGTTATAGCCTTCCGCCACCCGCTGCCACTCTTCTTCGCTAAAGCACGGTTTCGCATTCTCCAGGATGGGCTTTTCCAGCCCCTGGATGCTGCCGCTCTGCTCAGAGCAGCCGATCACTTTCGCGCCCATAGCATGCAGGAAATTCATGTGGTTAACGAATTCATCAATAGTCTTTTCCCGCTGGCCGTTAGCAAAAAAGGTGCTGAACCAGGCGTTGCAAATCTGAATGCCGCGGATATCCAGCATCGGCTTGAGAACCGCCGGATCGCGTGGATATTTGCTGCCGACTTCGCTGCCGGTAAAGCCCGCCAGCGCCATTTCGCTGACGATTTGCTGGAAAGTATTCTCGCTGCCCAGCTCCGGCATATCGTCGTTAGTCCAGCCAATCGGGGCGATAGCCAGTTTTACGTTATCTTTGTTCATAGTAGGGGGCTCCTGCCGCTGCGCCTTACCGGCGCAGCAATTCACGTTCGATGAGTTCACGGGTTTCCACTGCCTGGTATTTCATTTTTTCCGGGTAGCCGAACAGCGAGGTGGCCACGATAGGCTCACCGCCGACCTTGAAGGTCTGCTCGGCAAATTTCATATCGCGCAGGGTGCGGAACAGCGCGTCGAAATCAACATCCCCTTCCCCGACGCCCACGTGCTGGTGAACGACGGCATCTACGCCCGGCGGGTTAACGATATAGCGGCAGTGTTTTGTATGGTTGCGGGTATCCGCGATCAGCACATGGGAGAGATCGCTTCCCGCGTAGCGCAGCATCTTCTCAACGTCGCCCACGCCTTTGTCATAGAAAAAGGTATGCGGGACGCTGTAAACGTACTTAACGTTATCGCTGCGGAACGACTTCACGATATCGACGGTTTCGTTGTTCTCTTCGCAGAAGTCCCACGGATGTGCCTGAATTTCAACGCGGATGCCTTCGCGCTCAAAAATCGGCAGCAGTTCTTCCATGGAGCGATAGAACATCTCATCGCAAATCTCCGGCTGGTTAGGATCGCCGGAGAACTCGGTGTTGATCACCTGAACACCCATTTCAACCGCGATTTCGATCAGCCGTTTCCAGTTTTTCACTGCCGCCTGACGGCGCAGCTCATCCGGACCGGACCAGCGGTAGACGCAGATAAACGAGGAGATCTCCACGCCGGTATCGCGCAGCGCCTGCTTGTACTCAGCCATAATTTCCCGGCTGGCGCGCGGGTGCTTGTAGAACGGGTTGATCTGCGGGTGCGGCGATTGCTCAATGTACTTGTAGCCCCACTCCGCCACCTGGTGGACCATTCGGGTTACCCCGAGGTCTTTAATGACATCAACGTCAAAAGCAATTTTCATCGTCGTTACCTGTGCAAAGAAGTTCCGTCAGCAAAGCGGGATTAGCGTTTGTAGAATGCCGGGCATTCAGGCAGCGTCACCTCAACCGGCTCGCTGGTTTCCTGGGCTTTGATACAGGCGTCGGCAGCAACGGACGCCGCGTAGCCATCCCATGCCGATGGGCCGTGCAGCTGGCCGGCCTGAACATCATTGATAAAGGCTTGTAGTTCAACGTCATACGCTTTGATAAAGCGATCCTTCCAGTCGGTCAGGATAGCGGTCGACAGGTTAGCGGCTTTGCGCATTTGCACAGCCGACGGCTCAGGCAGGCGGGCAATCCCGGTTTCCCCTACCACTTCACACTGGATGTCGTAGCCGTACTGGCAGTTCACGAAGACTTCCACGTCGATCAACGTGCCTTTTTTGGTTTCAAACGACACGATCTGCGGGTCTTTCAGGCGCGCGTGGGTGTGGGACGTGGAGCGTGGGAAGCGCACCTGCACGGAAACATAGTCGTCATTCAGCAGCCAGCGCAGAACGTCCAGTTCGTGAATCAGGGTGTTGGTGATCGCCATGTTGGTAATGTAATCCTCGCCCACCGACTGGTTGCGGTGCGCGCAGCGCAGCATCAGCGGCGCGCCGATGTCGCCGTCATCGATCACTTTTTTCAGCGCCAGATAGCCTTCGTCGTAAGGGCGCATAAATCCAACCTGCACCAGGCGGCGACCGGCTTTCATTTCCGCATCAACGATGCGGCGGCAGCCTTCCGCGCTCATCGCCAGCGGCTTCTCGCAGAACACCGGCTTCCCGGCGGCGATGGCGGCCAGGGTGTACTCTTCGTGGGTGGGATCCCATGAGGTGACCAGAATAGCGTCCACGTCGCTGGCCTTAATCACGTCATGACCGTCGGCGTACACTTCGGCATGCACGCCCGGCAGCGCAACCGCGGCGCGGGCGTTCTCTTCGTTGATATCCGAAACCGCCACTACCGTGGCTCCCTGCAGTACCTGAGTGCAGCGACGGATATGCTCTTTACCGATAGCGCCGGCACCGATGACACCTAATTTGAGTGACATAGTTGGTTTTCTCCCGAGATTTGTAGGGTTCAGGGTTTGTGTTCTGTTTTAGTAATCCCGCGCCTGAGCGCGTTTTTCATTGATCATTTGCGCCACCTTGCGGATCCGCTCGGAGAGCGCAGACTGCGCGACGCCGACGTTCCACCAGCTGCCGTATTTGTGCACCATGGTTTTCGGCAGCACTTTAATGTCTATCAGGGTGCTGACGGTTTCGCGGCGCGCGGCGTCCAGCGCGTGGCGTAGTTCTTCTAGCGTCGTGACGCGCCAGGTTTTGCAGCCGTAGCCGGCAGCGACGGTGGCGAAATCTACCGGCACCAGGCCGCCCTGCAGCTGGCCCGATTCGGCGCAGCGGAAGCGGAACTCGGTGCCGAAGCTGTCCATACCGTGCTCCATCTGCAGGTTGTTAATGCAGCCGTTGGCCATGTTGTCGAGTAGCACGATGTTGATCTTCGCGCGCTCCTGCAGGGAGGTCACCAGCTCGGAGTGCAGCATCATGAACGAGCCGTCGCCGACCAGCGAATAGACCTCGCTTTGCGGTTGGGCTAACTTCACGCCCAGCGCGGCGCTGACTTCGTACCCCATGCAGGAGTAGCCGTATTCCACGTGATAGGTATTGGTGGCCCGATTGCGCCAGACGCGCTGCAGGTCTCCCGGCAGGCTCCCCGCCGCCGCTACAATCACCGCATCCGCCGGCAGCGTTTCGTTGAGTACGCCAAGGACGCTGCTTTGCGTCAGGGTGGAGTCGGTTATCTGGCGAAATTCGCGATACACCGATTCCCGATCCAAATGGTCGTCGATTTCCGGGACGAAAGCGGTTTCCTGCCACACCGCCTGGTAAACGCGCTGGGTCTCTTTCAGCTGGCGGCTCTGCACGCTTTCAATCTGCTCGCCCCAGCCAGCCTGCCAGGATTCGCCGGACAGGGCGTCGTCCAGGGCAGTGAGGGCTTCGCGAGCATCCGCCAGCATCGGGATGCCATCCAGCTTCCAGGCGTCGAAGTTGCTGACGTTAATATTGAGGAAGCGCACGTCCGGGTGCTGGAAAATCCATTTTGACGAGGTGGTGAAATCGCTGAAACGCGTGCCGAGACCGATGACCAGATCCGCCTCTTTCGCCAGCAGGTTCGCCGCCAGGCAGCCGGTTTCGCCGACGCCGCCCACGTTATACGGATGCGAAGAGACAACGCTGCCTTTACCCGCCTGGGTTTCGGCAAACGGCACGCCGTAGCGCTCGGCAAAACGGGTCAACGCCTCGCCGGCGCCGGAGTATTTCACCCCGCCGCCGCAGACGATCAGCGGCTTACGGCTGGCTTTAATCGCCGCCACGGCATCCGCCAGCTGCGCGGCGCTGGCCGGACGGCGATCAAGGCGGTGTACCCGGCGGGTAAAGAAGGATTCCGGATAATCCCAGGCTTCACCCTGGACATCCTGCGGCAGACAAAGCGTGACCGCACCGGTTTCCGCCGGGTCGGTCAACACGCGCATGGCGTTGATGCAGGCGCTCATCAGCTGTTCCGGACGGGTGATGCGATCCCAGTATTTACTCACCGCGCGAAACGCGTCGTTAGTGGTAATGCTGAGATCGTGGCTCTGTTCGATTTGCTGCAGCACCGGGTCAGGCTGGCGGGTCGCAAACACATCCCCCGGCAGCAGCAGCAGCGGGATGCGGTTGGCGGTCGCGGTGGCGGCAGCGGTAATCATGTTCGCCGCGCCGGGGCCAATGGAGGAGGTGCAGGCAATAATCTGACGACGCAGGGACTGTCTGGCAAAACCGGTGGCGACATGCGCCATCCCTTGCTCGTTACGCCCCTGATAGACCCGCATTTCACCGCTATCTTGTTCAAGGGCCTGGCCCATTCCCAGCACGTTGCCGTGGCCAAAGATAGCAAAGATGCCTTTGACGAACTTATGCTCTTCGCCATCGACTTCCAGGTACTGGTTATCCAGGAACTTCACCAGCGCCTGCGCCATTGTCAGTCTCAGTTTGCCCATGTTGCCCAATCCTTATTGTTCAGTATTTGCGTGTGGGTTCGCGTTTTGCCCTGCACAGCGATACAGCGATGAGTCAGGGAAATCGTTAACGTCACTGGAATACTTCTGGATTATAGGCAAACATTTTTTTCATTAAATAGAAATACAGAAGAAATATTTCATTTTGCGAGAGCGATCAAACTCTCTATGCATTTCACCCGTTTCATTCGCATCCTGTATACGGGATAACGCGCAAATTACGCGGCCCACCTCTTAATATCCCCTTAAAAATCATAGGTAAAGACCGCGTCTAAACGGGCTCCAGTTCAACTTTCAGCGGCAGCCCAGGATCCGAGGCAGAATGAGGCTCAGCGCGGCATAGTGGTATATCCCTCACATTTTTGGTTTTTTAATTTCGATCTAGTTTGCAAATGAAATATTTATTTCTCAAACTAGAGATAACCAATAACCCTCAGGCTGTTTTCGGAGACGCTGTCGGTATCCCGACTCTTCCGTACAGCAGAAATGCAAAAGGAAACCCTAGCTATGAATGCAGCAGTAAAGCGACTCGACGTCATCTGTATTGGCCGGGTGGCAGTCGATCTCTATGCCCAGCAGATTGGCGCGAGGCTGGAAGATGTCGCCAGTTTTTCTAAATACCTGGGTGGCTCTTCCGGCAACGTCGCCTTCGGCACCGCCATTCAGGGATTAAAATCGGCAATGCTCGCTCGCGTGGGCGATGAGCATAATGGTCGTTTTCTACGCGAAACCCTGAGCCGCGCCGGCGTCGATACCGAATATCTGATCACCGATAAGCAGCGCCTGACGGCGTTAGTGATGCTGGGGATTAAAGATCAGGAGACGTTTCCGCTGATTTTTTACCGCGATAACTGCGCCGACATGGCCCTTTCGCCAGAAGATATTAAGGAAGAGTACATCGCCTCTTCCCGGGCGCTGGCGGTAACCGGCACCCACCTTTCGCACGCCAACACGCGCGAAGCGGTGCTGAAGGCGCTGGAGTACGCCCGCCGTCACGGCCTGCGTACCGCGCTGGATATCGACTATCGTCCGGTGCTTTGGGGGTTAACGTCTTTAGGCGACGGTGAAACGCGTTTCATTGAATCCGGCCAGGTGACCAGCCAGCTGCAGGAAGTCCTGCATCTGTTCGATTTAGTGGTGGGGACAGAAGAGGAGTTTCATATTGCCGGCGGCAGCACCGATACCCTGACCGCGCTGAAAAACGTGCGTAACGCCACGAAAGCGACGCTGGTTTGCAAGCGCGGTCCGATGGGCTGCGTGGTGCTGGAAGGCGCTATTCCCGACAGCTGGGATAGCGTGCCGCTGCAGCAGGGCGTACGCGTAGACGTGCTTAACGTCCTGGGCGCGGGCGATGCCTTTATGTCCGGCCTGCTGCGCGGCTGGCTTAACGATGAAGGTTGGGAGCAGGCCTGCCGCTACGCTAACGCCTGCGGCGCGCTGGTGGTTTCACGCCACGGCTGCGCGCCCGCAATGCCGACCAAAGCCGAGCTTGACGACTATCTGTCGCGGGCAGAATCGGTGCCGCGTCCGGATATCGACGATCGTCTCAACCATCTCCATCGCGTCACCAGCCGCCGCCAGGCGTGGCCGGAGCTGTGCATTTTCGCCTTTGACCACCGTAAACAGCTGGCAGATCTGGCGCTGGAAACCGGGCGTGATGAATCCTGCATTCCGCAGCTGAAGCTGCTGCTGCTGGCAGCCGCGGAAGCCGCCGCAGACGAAGCCGGTCTTGACGGTCGCAGCGGCATCCTCGCCGATGGCACCTACGGCCAGCGCTCGCTCAATGCCATCACCGGCAAGGGCTGGTGGATTGGTCGACCGATTGAAATGCCGAGCTCTCGCCCGCTGCGTCTGGAACACGGCAACATCGGTTCCCAGCTGATCGACTGGCCGCTGGAGCACGTGGTGAAATGCCTGGTCTTCTATCATCCGGCCGATCCGGCCGAGCTGCGCGCCGAACAGGATGCGCTGCTGCTGGAGGTCTGGCAGGCGTGCAACAAGTCCGGGCATGAGCTGCTGCTGGAAATCATCCTGCCGGAAAACGGCCCGGATAAAGATGAACGCCACTACCACGACATGCTGGAGCACTTCTATCAACTGGGCATCCAGCCGGACTGGTGGAAGCTGCCGCCGCTGTCGAGCGCGGAATGGGAAAGGATTGGCAAACTGATTGCACGCGAAGATAGCTGGTGCCGCGGGATCTTAATCCTCGGCCTGGACGCCCCTTCGGACCGTCTGCGCGCCGGTTTTGCCGAAGCGGCGAAGCATCCGATGATCAAAGGTTTTGCCGTAGGACGCACCATTTTTGGCCAGCCTTCACGGCGCTGGATGCAGGGAGAGCTCAGCGACGAGGCGCTGATTAACGAAGTGAAACGCAACTACCTCACGCTCATCGGCTACTGGCGAGAAGCCCGCGGCTGATTCGGCCCAGGCCCGCATCCTCTTCAGAAGATGCGGGCTTTTTTCTGGATCTTCGTGAAATGAATCGCGTATTTCATCGTAGTAAATGAAAAATTCGCTTCATTTGATACACTGGAAATTATATTCCTTTCATTTTCTCAGAGCGCAATCTATGGCCAATAATCCGACCCAACTTACCATCTTGCAGGATGAAATCAGGCGTCGCTACGACACGTTAAGCAAACGCCTGAAACAGGTAGCCCGCTATATTCTCGATAACAGCAATAGCGTGGCTTTCGACACCGTGGCCTCTATCGCGCAACAAGCTGACGTCCCCCCTTCCACGCTAATCCGCTTCGCTAACGCCTTTGGTTTTAGCGGCTTCAACGAAATGAAGCAGATGTTCAAGCAGCATCTGATGGAAGAGACGGCTAACTATACCGAGCGCGCGCGTCTGTTCCGCCAGACCACGACGGATGACGCAACCCCGCCGGAAACGCCGACCGAAATCCTGAATATGTTCACCATGGTCAATACCCAGGCGCTGCAGCAGCTGGCGATGCAGACCTCCGGCGACGATCTGCAGCGCGCGGTCGCGCTGCTGGCGGAAGCGGAGAATATCTACGTTATTGGCCTGCGCCGCTCCTTTAGCGTCGCCTCCTATCTGACCTACGCCCTGCGCCATCTGGACCGTAAAGCGTTCCTGATTGACGGTCTGGGCGGCATGTTTACCGAGCAGCTGAGCCTGGTCGGGCCGAAAGATGTCGTGGTGGCGGTGAGCTTCTCTCCGTATGCGCGGGAAGTGGTTGAACTGGTGGAGCTCGGCGCGCAGCGTAAAGCACGACAGATAGCGATTACCGACAGCCAGGTCAGCCCGCTGGCGGCCTTCAGCGATGTCTGCTTTGTGGTGCGCGAGGCGCAGGTTGATGGTTTCCGCTCGCAGGTGGCCTCGCTGTGCCTGGCCCAGACGCTGGCGGTCTCGCTGGCGCTGAACAGCAGCAAAGATGCAGAGACGAAGCAGCTGGCTTAAGCTTTTCATTATTCCCGGATGCGACGTAAACGTCTTATCCGGGCTACTTGTCCGCAGATGACGGTAAACCCGTAGCACGGCTAAGCGCAGCGCGAGCCGGGGTGCAGCTGGCTTAAGTTTTTCATGACTCCCGGATGGCAATGTACACGTCTTATCCGGGCTACTTGTCCGCAGACGACGGTAAACCCGTAGCCCGGCTAAGCGCAGCGCGAGCCGGGGGTGCAGCTGGCTTAAGCTTTTCATTATTCCCGGATTGCGACGTAAACGTCTTATCCGGGCTACTTGTCCGCAGATGACGGTAAAACCGTAGCCCGGCTAAGCGCAGCGCGAGCCGGGGATATGGCAGAATTGCGACGACGATCTTATTCGGGTAACAGGATCAAAAAGGCCGGCTAGCATGGCTAACCGGCCTTTTTATCCTCAACCGATGCTAATCGTGGCGGGGATAATCAGGGCTATTGATCCACGCGTGATCCTCTTCCCAGGTAAACATCCATTTGCGATCCGGGCCGGCCATCACGTTCAGATAGTAGCTGTCATATCCGGCAATCGCCGCCACCGGATGGTAGCCGCGCGGCACCATGACCACATCGTGGTTGTAGGGGGCCATGCAGGCATCAAGGCTGCGGTCATCGGTATAGACGCGCTGGAAGGCAAAACCCTGCGGCGGATCGAAACGGTGATAGTAGGTCTCTTCCAGCTGGGTTTCCTGGCCCGGCAGCGCCGTGTCGTGCTTGTGCGACGGCCAGGAGCTGGTCGCCCCTTCCTCGGTGTAAACCTCCACCACCAGCAGGCAGTCCGCCTGCGCGCTATCCGGCAGAATATTGTGCACCAGCCGCTGGTTACGCCCTTTACCGCGATGCTCTACGCCCACATCCTGCGGGGAGATAACCCGTGCAGGGAAGGTTCCTTTACCCGGGGCGCTGCATACGGCCAGCTCGAGGTCAGAATCTGCCGTCACTTCGACTTTATCCTGCGGCGGCACGTAGACTGACCAAGGCGGCGTCCGCTCAAACGGCGACATACGCTGGCCGAGGTTCGGGAAATCCGCCTGCGTGGTTTTTACCGAAGCCAGGCCGGCAACCAGCACCAGGCACAGTTCGCGATCGCCGCTTTCCAGGGTGACGGTTTGCCCTTTCTTTAACATCCAGACATCAAAACCAATGTACTTCCACCCCGCGCTCTGCGGGGTGATGTGCTGAATCTGCCCTTCTTTTTTTGCTTTAGCCAGTAAAGACATGGCGCTCTCCTTCGCCGATTAGCCTAACGTCGGCATACTGAATTCAGATACGGTTTGCTGACCCTGCGGCCAGCGGACGGTGGCGGTTTTCATACGCGTATAGAAGCGCACGCCGTCCGGGCCATGGACGTTCAGTGCGCCGAATACGGAGCGTTTCCAGCCGCCAAAGCTATGGAAGGCCATGGGAACGGGTACCGGTACGTTGACCCCAACCATTCCGGCCTGGACATCATGGACAAATTCACGCGCGGTGTGGCCGTTGCTGGTAAAGACGGCGCTACCGTTGCCGAACTCATGGCTGTTCACCAGCTCCAGCGCGCTGTGGTAATCCGCCACGCGAACAATCCCCAGCACCGGGCCAAAAATCTCTTCGCGCCAGATAGTCATCTCCGGCGTGACGTTGTCGAACAGCGTTCCGCCGACATAGTATCCCTCTTCAAACCCGGGCACCTGCGGCTTGCGTCCGTCAACCACCAGCGTCGCCCCCTCGCTGACCCCTTTATCAATATATCCCAGCACTTTTTTCTGATGGGTATCGGAGACGACCGGCCCCATTTCGTTCTCTTCTTTTCCGCGCATACAGCCCGGCCCAACCTTCAGGGATTCCACCAGCGGCTTCAGGCGCGCAATCAGTTTATCCGCCGTTTCATCACCCACGGCAACCACCACCGGCAGCGCCATGCAGCGCTCGCCCGCCGAGCCGAACGCGCCGCCCATAATGGCATTCACGGTGGCATCAAGATCGGCATCCGGCATCACAATCGCGTGGTTTTTCGCCGCGCCAAACGCCTGTACCCGCTTGCCATAAGCGCTGGCGGTTTTATAAATATGCTCCGCCACGCCGGAAGATCCGACAAAGCTTACCGCCGCGATCCGCGGGTCCCGGTATAGCTGCTCGGCATCTTCGTTGCTGCAGTGCACGACGTTAAAGACGCCATCCGGCAGACCCGCTTCTTTCAGCAATTCCGCCAGACGCACCGCGGCAGTAGGCGCCAGCGCTGGCGGCTTCAGGACAAAGCTGTTGCCGCAGGCCAGCGCCAGCGGGAACATCCACATCGGTACCATCGCCGGGAAGTTGAACGGCGTAATGCCCGCTACCACGCCCAGCGGCTGCATCAGAGAATAGCTATCAACGCCGGTGCCGACATCCGATGAGAACTCCCCTTTGATCAGGTGCGGAATACCGCAGGCAAACTCAACGACTTCCATGCCGCGCGTCAGCTCCCCCATCGCGTCGGAAAACACTTTACCGTGCTCGCTGACGATAATCCCCGCCAGCTCTTCAGCGTGCTGTTCCAGTAACATTTTAAAATTGAACATCACGCGGGCGCGGCGCAGCGGCGTGGTGCGCGACCAGCTTTCAAAAGCATCACGCGCCACCTGAATGGCGTCAGAGACTTCCTGCGCGGTCGATAGCGTGACTTCGCGGACCACTTTGCCCGTCGCGGGGTCGAAAACCGGCATTGTTTTGCTGCTGCCGCTGGTAACGGTTTTCCCGCCAATAAAGTTTCCTGTGATAGTCATGCTCTCGCCTCATCTGTATGGGGTATCGGGGGCCAACGCAGTACGGCCCATTACTGGATCTGCTGTGCTGTAACCGTAGTAAAATGAAATTAATATTTCAATATTGATGACTAGTGAAATTCTATTTTGGTGATGATGGTCGCAATTTCGTGTAAGAAATTGCCGGCTTGCGGACTAAAGCACGATAAAAAGAGTTGAGATTTAGCGCCACCTGCAACCCGTGCTCTTTTAAATGCAGCAGAAAAATATTTTGCGAGTCGGCTCAAAAAATCACCATTTCATACATTGCTAATTTTGGAATAAATGTTTTGACTATGAGGCATTCGAACGAATCCGATCCCTACATTTCTGGAGAGTCAAAATGGCTATTGCATCGCAACGTTTCTGCATCAACCGCAAGATCGCCCCGTCACTCAGCATTGAGGCCTTTTTCCGGCTGGTGAACAGCCTGGGGTTGAACAAAGTCGAGCTACGTAACGACCTCCCCAGCGGAAAAGTAACCGACGACCTGAGCCACCAGCAGGTGCGAGAGCTGGCTGACCGCTACCATATTGAGATCCTCACTATCAATGCGGTCTACCCCTTCAACTGCCGCACCGCAGAGGTTCGTAGCCTGACGGAGTCATTGCTGAAAGAAGCCAAAGCCGTTGGTGCCAAATCGCTGGTGCTGTGCCCGCTGAACGATGGTACCGAGGTTCCGGCGAGCGAAACCCTTAACGCCCTGCGTGACCTGGCGCCGCTATTCGCCTTCTACGGTATTCAGGGGCTGGTGGAGCCGCTCGGTTTCCCGCAGAGCTCGCTCCGCTCCTCGGCGCAGGCGCAAACGCTGATCCACGACGCGCGGGTGCCGTTTAAGCTGCTGATAGATACCTTCCATCATCATCTTTATCCGCAGGCGGAGCAGGAGTTTAACCAGGTGGATATCGGCGAAATCGGTCTGGTCCATCTTTCCGGCGTAGAGGATACCCGCCCGCGCGAAGCCCTTACCGACAATGAGCGCATCATGCTGACCGCAAAAGACCAGCTGCAAAGCTGCGAGCAGGTCAAAAACCTGGAGGCGCGCGGCTATCAGGGCGTGTATGCGTTCGAACCCTTCGCGCCGGAATTGGCAAACTGGAGCGAAGACGATATCCGCCGCGAAATCGAACAGAGCATCGCGTTAATTCAGCGCCACTGCGCCTGACGTGAATAAGCGAAGGTGTGCGTGATTTACCTCCTTTTGCTATCAGGTTGCCTATACTCGCAGCAGGATAAATGGAGAAATCGCTCATGAGCTCACCTCTGCTGATTGCACGCACGCTGGATAAACAGCTGCATTTACTGCCCGCTATGGCCAACCGCCACGGCTTGATTACCGGCGCCACGGGGACCGGTAAAACCGTCACTCTGCAAAAGCTGGCGGAGTCTTTCTCGGAAATCGGCGTTCCGGTATTTATGGCCGATGTGAAAGGCGACCTCACCGGTATCGCCGAGTCGGGACAAAGTTCGGAAAAGCTGCAGGCGCGTCTGGAAAAAATCGGCGCAACGGACTGGCAGCCGCACGCCAATCCGGTGGTGCTATGGGATATTTTTGGCGAAAAAGGCCACCCGGTTCGCGCCACGGTTTCCGATCTCGGGCCGCTGCTGCTGGCTCGCCTGCTCAACCTCAATGAGGTTCAGTCCGGGGTGCTGAATATCATCTTCCGTATCGCCGACGATCGCGGGCTGCTGCTGCTCGACTTTAAAGACCTGCGCGCCATAACCCAATACATTGGCGACAACGCCAAAGCGTTTCAGAACCAGTACGGCAACATCAGCAGCGCCTCCGTTGGGGCGATTCAGCGCGGATTATTAACCCTGGAGCAGCAGGGCGCGGAGCACTTTTTCGGCGAACCTATGCTCGATATCCAGGACTGGATGCGCGTCGACGCTGAGGGTAAAGGGGTGATTAATATCCTGAGCGCCGAAAAGCTTTACCAGATGCCGAAGCTGTACGCCGCCAGCCTGCTGTGGATGCTCTCCGAGCTTTACGAACGCCTGCCGGAGGCCGGTGACCAGGAGAAGCCAAAGCTGGTCTTTTTCTTTGATGAAGCGCATCTGCTGTTTAACGATGCGCCGCAGGTGCTGCTGGATAAAATCGAGCAGGTCATCCGCCTGATTCGTTCTAAAGCCGTCGGGGTCTATTTTGTTTCACAAAACCCGGCGGACATTCCCGATGCGGTTCTCGGTCAGTTGGGTAATCGCGTGCAGCACGCCCTGCGCGCCTTCACGCCGAAAGACCAAAAAGCGGTAAAAACCGCCGCGCAGACCATGCGCGCGAATCCCGCGTTCAGTACCGAACAGGCGATCCAGGAGCTGGGCACCGGCGAGGCGCTGATCTCCTTTCTTGATGAGAAAGGCAGCCCTTCGATAGTGGAACGCGCGATGGTTATCGCACCCTGCTCGCGTATGGGGCCGGTCACCGATGACGAACGTAACGGGCTGCTTAACCACTCGGCGCTGTACGGAAAATATGAAGAAGAGATCGACCGTGAATCGGCCTTTGAAATGCTGCAACAGGGCGTTCAGAGCACAACGGAGCAGCAGCAATCACCGCCCGCAAAAGGCCAGCAAAACGGCGATGACGACGGTCTGCTCGGCGGGCTCAAAGACATTCTGTTCGGCACCACCGGGCCGCGCGGCGGCAAACGCGACGGCATTGTGCAAACGGCGGCCAGGAGCGCGGTGCGTCAGGTCACCAACCAGATAGTCAGGGGAATGCTGGGAAGCTTACTTGGCGGGCGGAAACGCTAAAAAAAGCCCCCTTTCTGAATTCAGGAAGGGGGCGCGTGACGTCAGGTTTTACGCATCATCAGCCAGAGGCTCAGCAAGAAGAAGCTGGCGCTCGGCAACAGCGCGCCGATAATCGGCGGAATGCCGTACACCAGGGTGAGCGGGCCGAAAATCTGGTCCAGCACGTAGAAGATAAAGCCGAAGCTGATCCCGGTCACCACTCTGACGCCCATCGGTACGCTACGCAGCGGGCCGAAGATAAACGACAGCGCCATCAGCATCATCACCGCCACCGACAGCGGCTGGAAGATTTTGCTCCACATATTGAGCTGATAGCGGCCCGGATCCTGACCGCTGGACTTCAGATAGGTAACATAGTTGTGCAGGCCGCTGATGGACAGCGCGTCCGGGTCCAGCGCCACCACGCCGAGCTTGTCCGGCGTCAGGTTGGTCTTCCAGGTCCCGCTGACCGTCTGCGTTCCGGTGACCTGTTTCGGGTCAGTCAGGTTGGATTCATCCACCTGCGACAGTCGCCAGAGCTTATTCTCAGTGTCGAACTTTGCCGAAGCGGCATAGCGAACGGACTGTAAGCGGCGCTGGTCGTTAAAGGCGTAAATGCTCACCCCGCCCAGCTCATCGTTGCCTTTTACCCGCTCGATATACACAAAGTTATGGCCGTCTTTCGCCCATAGCCCCTGCTGAGTGGAAAGCAGCGAACCGCCGTACATCTGCTGAGCACGATAGTTACGCGCCATCTGCTCGCCCTGCGGGGCAACCCACTCGCCCATCGCCATGGTCAGCAGCACCAGCGGAATCGCGGTTTTCATCACCGACAGCGCCACCTGCAAACGGGTAAAGCCGGAAGCCTGCATCACCACCAGTTCGCTGCGCTGCGCCAGCATCCCCAGCCCCAGCAGCGCGCCGAGCAGCGCCGCCATCGGGAAGAAGATTTGGATATCTTTCGGCACGCTGAGAATCGTGTAGATTCCGGCCCCCAGCGCATCATAGTTACCCTGCCCGGCCTTTTTCAGCTGGTCGACAAACTTGATGATGCCCGAGAGGGAAACCAGCATGAACAGGGTCATCATGATGGTATTGAAAATCGTCTTACCGATATAACGGTCAAGTACCCCAAACGCCTGCATCACGCCGCTCCTTTGTTAAAACGGGCACGGAAGCGGCGCATCGGCACCGTATCCCACAGGTTCAACAGCACGGCCAACGCGAAATAGAGCAGGTTTACCGCCCACATCCAGACCATCGGATCCATTTTGCCTTTACCGCCGCTCGATTTAATCGACGTTTGCAGCAGGAAGAACACCAGATAGAGCAGCATCGCCGGCAGCATCGACAGCACGCGGCCCTGGCGCGGGTTCACCACGCTGAGCGGCACCACCATCAGGGCCATGATGAACACCGTTGCCACCAGCGTGAAGCGCCAGTGCAGCTCCGCCCGGGCGCGATCGGTATCGGTATGCCACAGGGTGCGCATATCCATCTGCTCGGTATCGTTCGGGTCGGAGGCCACCGCCTGATGGCCGACTATCGCCTGATAGTTTTTGAAGTCGGTAATGCGGAAGTCGCGCAGCATCGCGGTGCCTTCAAAGCGGGTGCCCTGATTCATGGTCACCACCTGCGAGCCGTCTTTACGCAGCGAGAGCTCGCCGGTATCCGCGACCACCACCGACGGGCGCGCGTTGCCTCGCGGCCGCAGCTGAGCAAGGAAAACGTCGCTGAAGCGGTTGCCGTTGACGTTCTCAATAAACAGCACCGCGCTGCCGTCGCTGGCCTGCTGGAACTGGCCCTGAGCCAGCGCCGCCATGCCGGGGTTCGCTTTCGCTTCCGCCAGCACTTCATCCTGGTGACGAGAAGACCAGGGGCCGGCCCACATCACGTTGACCGCCGCGACGACGCCCGTAAAGAGCGCCAGGATCATGGCGGCTTTCACCAGCACGGCTTTACTCAGGCCGCAGGCGTGCATCACCGTAATTTCGCTTTCGGTATACAGTTTGCCCAGCGTCATCAGCAGCCCGAGGAATAAACTCAGGGGCAGAATAAGCTGCGCCATTTCAGGTACGCCCAGCCCTAACAGCGAGAGCACCAGATTTGTCGGGATATCGCCATCAACAGCGGCGCCGAGGATCCTGACCAGTTTCTGACAAAAGAAAATGAGCAGCAGGATGAATAGGATCGCCAACTGGCTTTTCAGCGTCTCACGAACCAGATATCTTATGATTATCACTATAAATACGCCCGTAAAAACCCGTTTTATTGCAGGAAAATTGCTTGTTTCATGGCTTAAACGTCATTTATTCTCTTTGGTCGTCGAAAACATCGCTAAGATTAAATGACTCGCTGGTTCTGCGTATCAGGATCTTTTCTGACGAACCAAGGCCGTAATAACGTTAAGATTAACACGAAGTCACCACAACAGCGGACATGAGTTACGAAAGCTTTCAATTTCTATACTCTATGGATTTCGAGTTGCAGGCAGGCGGCAAGACTGTGAAGCCCCGGAGCTTACATCAGGTAAGTGACAGGGGTGAGCAGGCGCAGCCAACGCATCTGCAACTTGAAAGACGACGAGTATATCTGTAGCCACCACTGTTGTCTTTAAGATTCAGGAGCATAGTGCATGGAGTTCAGTGTAAAAAGCGGTAGCCCGGAGAAGCAGCGGAGCGCCTGTATCGTGGTCGGCGTCTTTGAACCACGTCGCCTCTCCCCCATCGCCGAACAGCTTGATAAAATTAGCGACGGTTATATCAGCGCCCTGCTGCGTCGCGGCGAGCTGGAAGGCAAACCTGGCCAGACTTTATTGCTGCACCATGTGCCGAACATTCTGTCAGAGCGCATTCTGCTTATTGGTTGCGGCAAAGAGCGCGAGCTGGATGAACGTCAGTACAAGCAGGTCATTCAGAAAACAATCAATACGCTGAATGATACCGGCTCAATGGAAGCCGTCTGCTTCCTGACCGAGCTGCACGTCAAAGGCCGCAATAACTACTGGAAAGTGCGTCAGGCGGTCGAGACCGCCAAAGAGACGCTGTACAGCTTTGACCAGTTGAAAACCAACAAAAGCGAGCCGCGTCGCCCGCTGCGTAAAATGGTCTTCAACGTCCCAACCCGTCGCGAGCTGACCAGCGGCGAACGCGCTATTCAGCACGGTCTGGCGATTGCTGCCGGCATCAAAGCGGCGAAAGATCTCGGCAATATGCCGCCAAATATCTGTAATGCCGCCTATCTGGCCTCTCAGGCGCGCCAGCTGGCCGATACCTACAGTAAGAACGTCATTACCCGCGTTATCGGCGAACAGCAGATGAAAGAGCTGGGAATGAACTCCTATCTGGCGGTCGGCAACGGTTCGCAAAATGAATCGCTGATGTCGGTTATTGAATATAAAGGCAACCCGGCGGAAGACGCGCGCCCTATCGTGCTGGTGGGTAAAGGTCTGACCTTTGACTCCGGCGGCATCTCCATCAAGCCTTCCGAAGGCATGGACGAGATGAAATACGACATGTGCGGCGCGGCGGCGGTGTACGGCGTGATGCGTATGGTTGCCGAACTTCAGCTACCGCTGAACGTTGTCGGCGTGCTGGCCGGATGTGAAAACATGCCGGGCGGCCGCGCCTATCGTCCAGGCGACGTGTTGACCACGATGTCCGGGCAAACGGTGGAAGTGCTGAACACCGATGCCGAAGGGCGTCTGGTGCTGTGCGATGTGCTGACCTACGTTGAGCGCTTCGAGCCGGAAACCGTTATCGACGTGGCCACGCTGACCGGCGCCTGCGTGATTGCGCTGGGCCACCACATCACCGGTCTGATGTCGAACCACAACCCGCTGGCCCACGAGCTGATCGGCGCGTCCGAACTGGCGGGCGATCGCGCATGGCGTCTGCCGCTTGGCGACGAGTTCCAGGAGCAGCTGGAGTCTAACTTTGCGGATATGGCCAATATCGGCGGCCGTCCCGGCGGGGCGATTACCGCGGGCTGCTTCCTGGCGCGCTTTACCCGCAAGTACAACTGGGCGCACCTGGATATCGCCGGTACCGCGTGGCGTTCCGGGAAAGCCAAAGGCGCGACCGGTCGTCCGGTGGCGATGCTGTCGCAGTTCCTGCTCAACCGCGCCGGATTTACCGGCGAAGAGTAATTGCCGTCTGATGCCCGGTGGCGTTACGCTTGCCGGGCCAACGAAAAGATGCCGTTTATAGGCCGGGTCAGCGTAGCGCCGCCCGGCTTAAGCATTTAAAGTCACCACAAGAAGCCCCATATATGAAAAACGCAACGTTCTATCTTCTGGACAATGATACGCAACAAGACGGCCTGAGCGCCGTTGAACAACTGGTGTGTGACATTGCCGCAGAACGTTGGCGCAGCGGCAAGCGGGTACTCATCGCCTGTGAAGATGAGCAGCAGGCCATTCGTCTGGACGAAGCGCTCTGGGCTCGACCCGCGGAAAGTTTCGTTCCGCATAATCTGGCGGGAGAAGGTCCGCGCGGCGGCGCGCCGGTGGAGATTGCCTGGCCGCAAAAGCGCAACAGCAGCCCGCGGGATATTCTGATTAGCCTGCGGCTAAACTTTGCAGATTTTGCTACCGCTTTCACAGAAGTGATAGACTTCGTCCCTTATGAAGATTCTTTGAAACAACTGGCGCGCGAACGCTATAAAGCGTACCGCATGGCTGGTTTCAACCTGAACACGGCAACCTGGAAATAATGGAAAAGACATACAACCCCCAAGATATCGAACAGCCGCTTTACGAGCACTGGGAAAAGCAGGGCTATTTCAAACCCAATGGCGACGAAAGCCAGGAAAGTTTCTGCATCATGATCCCGCCGCCGAACGTCACCGGCAGTTTGCATATGGGTCATGCCTTCCAGCAAACCATCATGGATACCATGATTCGCTACCAGCGCATGCAGGGTAAAAACACCCTGTGGCAGGCCGGTACCGACCACGCGGGTATCGCTACCCAGATGGTGGTTGAGCGTAAGATTGCCGCCGAAGAAGGTAAAACCCGCCACGACTACGGTCGCGACGCCTTTATCGATAAAATCTGGCAGTGGAAAGCGGAATCCGGCGGCACCATTACCCGTCAGATGCGCCGCCTGGGCAACTCCGTGGACTGGGAGCGCGAGCGCTTCACCATGGACGAAGGCCTGTCCAACGCCGTAAAAGAAGTCTTTGTCCGCCTGTACAAAGAAGATCTGATCTACCGCGGTAAGCGCCTGGTCAACTGGGACCCGAAACTGCGCACCGCCATCTCCGATCTGGAAGTGGAAAACCGCGAGTCTAAAGGCTCGATGTGGCATATCCGCTATCCGCTGGCCGACGGCGCGAAAACCGCTGACGGTAAAGATTATCTGGTCGTCGCCACCACCCGTCCGGAGACGGTGCTGGGCGATACCGGCGTGGCCGTTAACCCGGAAGATCCGCGCTATAAAGACCTTATCGGCAAATTCGTGATCCTGCCGCTGGTTGACCGCCGCATTCCGATTGTGGGCGATGAACACGCCGATATGGAAAAGGGCACCGGCTGCGTGAAGATCACCCCGGCGCACGACTTTAACGACTATGAAGTGGGCAAGCGTCATGCGCTGCCGATGATCAACATCCTGACCTTTGACGGCGACATCCGCGAAACCGCGGAAGTTTACGACACCAAAGGCAACGAGTCCGATGTCTACTCAAACGCCATCCCGGCGGAGTTCCAGAAGCTGGAGCGCTTTGCCGCGCGTAAAGCGGTGGTTGCCGCTATCGACGCCCTGGGCCTGCTGGACGAGATAAAACCGCACGATCTGACCGTCCCGTACGGCGACCGCGGCGGCGTGGTAATTGAGCCGATGCTGACCGACCAGTGGTACGTCCGCGCCGACGTGCTGGCTAAACCGGCGGTTGAAGCGGTGGAGAACGGCGACATCCAGTTCGTGCCGAAGCAGTACGAAAACATGTACTTCTCCTGGATGCGCGATATTCAGGACTGGTGTATCTCCCGCCAGCTGTGGTGGGGTCACCGCATCCCGGCATGGTACGACAACGACGGCAACGTCTACGTTGGCCGCACCGAAGACGAAGTGCGTCAGGAAAATAACCTGGGCGCCGACGTGGCGCTGCGCCAGGACGAAGACGTTCTCGATACCTGGTTCTCCTCCGCGCTGTGGACCTTCTCCACCCTCGGCTGGCCGGAAAACACCGATGCCCTGCGTCAGTTCCACCCGACCAGCGTGATGGTTTCCGGCTTCGACATCATCTTCTTCTGGATTGCCCGCATGATCATGATGACCATGCACTTCATCAAAGATGAAAACGGCAAGCCGCAGGTGCCGTTTAAAACCGTCTATATGACCGGTTTGATCCGCGATGACGAAGGCCAGAAGATGTCCAAATCGAAGGGCAACGTTATCGACCCGCTGGATATGGTCGACGGCATTTCCCTGCCGGAGCTGCTGGAAAAACGCACCGGTAACATGATGCAGCCGCAGCTGGCGGAAAAAATCGCCAAACGCACCGAGAAGCAGTTCCCGAACGGCATTGAGCCGCACGGTACCGACGCCCTGCGCTTTACCCTGGCGGCGCTGGCCTCTACCGGCCGCGATATCAACTGGGATATGAAGCGTCTGGAAGGTTACCGTAACTTCTGCAACAAGCTGTGGAACGCCAGCCGCTTTGTGCTGATGAATACCGAAGATCAGGATTGCGGCTTTAACGGCGGCGAAATGACCCTGTCGCTGGCGGACCGCTGGATCCTGGCGGAATTCAACCAGACCATCAAAGCCTACCGCGAGGCGCTGGACGGCTTCCGCTTCGATATTGCCGCAGGCATTCTGTACGAGTTCACCTGGAACCAGTTCTGCGACTGGTATCTGGAGCTAACCAAGCCGGTAATGAACGGCGGTTCCGAGTCTGAGCTGCGCGGAACCCGTCACACGCTGGTGACCGTTCTGGAAGGTCTGCTGCGCCTGGCGCACCCAATTATTCCGTTCATCACCGAGACCATCTGGCAGCGCGTGAAGGTCATTTGCGGTATCACTGCCGATACCATCATGCTGCAGCCGTTCCCGCAGTACGATGCGTCTCAGGTTGACGAAGCGGCGCTGGCCGATACCGAATGGCTGAAGCAGGCGATCGTCGCCGTGCGTAACATCCGTGCGGAAATGAACATCGCCCCAGGTAAGCCGCTGGAGCTGCTGCTGCGCGGCTGCAGCGAAGCCGCAATTCGTCGCGTGAACGACAACCGCAGCTTCCTGCTGAACCTGGCGCGTCTGGAAAGCATCACCGTGCTGCCTGCCGATGATAAAGGTCCGGTTTCCGTGACCAAAATTATCGACGGCGCCGAGCTGCTGATCCCGATGGCTGGCCTTATCAATAAAGAAGATGAGCTGGCGCGCCTCGCTAAAGAGGTGACCAAAATCGAAGGCGAGATTGGCCGCATCGAAAGCAAACTCTCCAACGAAGGCTTTGTGGCGCGCGCGCCGGAAGCGGTGATCGCCAAAGAGCGTGAGAAGCTGGAAGGTTACGCGGAAGCAAAAGCGAAGCTGATTGAGCAGCAGGCGATTATCGCCGCGCTGTAATTCACTCGCCCCTTATCCATTCGGATAAGGGGCGTTTTCTGTGAAAGATCCTCGCTTGCACTCTCCCCTCCCGCAGTGTTATTAACAACATTATCCGTCATTATTTTGCAATGAGTCTTCACATGAATACGAGCGCAACCCTACCGCTAACCCTGCGCCGCATCACGGCTAATGATAATCCGGCGATTGCCGCTGTTATCCGCCAGGTCTCCGCTGAATATGGTCTGACCGCCGACAAAGGCTATACGGTAGCCGATCCGAATCTGGATGAACTATATGAGCTTTATAGCCAGCCGGGTTCCGCCTATTGGGTCGTTGAGCAGAATGGTGAAGTGGTGGGCGGCGGCGGCGTGGCACCGCTCTCCTGCAGCGAGCCCGATATCTGCGAACTACAAAAAATGTATTTTATGACCTCCGCGCGCGGCCAGGGGCTGGCGAAAAAGCTGGCGCTGATGGCCCTTGATTACGCCCGCGAGCAGGGATTCAAACGCTGCTATCTGGAAACCACCGCCTTCCTGAAAGAAGCGGTCGGTTTATATGAGCACCTCGGCTTCGAGCATATTGCTGAGCCGCTGGGCTGCACCGGCCACGTTGACTGCGAAGTCAGGATGTTGAAAGTGCTGTAGCGCCCGCAAAACGGCGACGTTGATTAATCGAAAAAATGCATGGTTTTCATGCAAAAAGAGCGTTATTCACCGCCCGTTTTCGCTAATACACTCTTCGAGCATTGGATCTTTTCGCCTGCCGCCGCGGCAGGCTTTGCTCAGGATAGAACATCATGAAAAAACTCCCCCTCCTGCTCACCGGCGGCCTGCTGCTTGCCGGTATGGCTTCCTGCGTTAACGCCGGCGAACTTGCTGGCAATACCGAAGGCGCTCAGGTCATTCGCGTGGAAAAAACCCGGGGCCGTATCGATGCGCTCAACGATATCGTTTATAGCCAGGTAAAAAGCACCGTCGCCGTTCGTCAGCTGCATATGTCTTTACTGGTACCGCGTAACGGCGATCTGAAACCGGCAATCATCTATTTCCCCGGCGGCGGTTTCACCAGCGCGGCCTGGAATAAGTTTATCGAGATGCGTATGGCGCTGGCGGCGGCGGGATTCGTCGTCGCGGCGGCGGAATACCGTACGGTTCCCGACACCTTTCCGGCCCCGGTTATCGATGGTAAAGCCGCCGTTCGCTATCTGCGCGAACATGCCGCGGAATACGGTATAGACCCGTCGCGTATTGGCGTGCTGGGGGATTCCGCAGGCGGCTATATGGCGCAGATGCTGGCGCTCACCAACGGTGACAAAACGTTCGATCGTGGCGATAACCTGGCGCAATCCTCGGACGTGCAGGCCGCCGCCACGCTGTACGGTATTTCGAACCTGTTGAATATCGGCGAAGGTTTTCCGCAGGCGATTCAAAAGGTGCACCAGTCGCCGGCGGTCACTGAAGCGCTGCTGGTACACGGTAGCGCCTTTCGCGACTGGCCGGGAGCGACGATTGACAGCGATCCGCAAAAAGCCCTGGCGGCCAGCCCGATGGGCCATATCAGCGGTAAAAAGCCGCCGTTTTTAATTATGCACGGCAGCGCCGACACCCTGGTTTCACCGGTACAAAGTCAACAGCTCTATCGCGCGCTGAAAAAGGAGGGCAACCCGGCTGATTACGTGTTGCTGGCGGGCGCGGAGCACGGCGATGACAGCTGGTATCAGAAGCCGGTTATTGAACGGGTGGTGAACTGGTTTAAAGCGACCCTCGGCGCGCCCAAAGCCGCCGCGACGGCAGAGAAAGACAAAAACGCCAATCTGTAATGGATCGTCAGGCCGCTGCGGTGAAGCGGCGGCCTGACGTTCAGGCGGGCACGCCGCTGTGAAAACGAAACTCCGCTTCAGGCGCGTTAATAAGCGCCGCTTCCGCTTCGCCAAGCTGGCGCACGCGTTCGCTGATATCGTCCTGGGCGATTCTCTGCGCCAGGTCCAGATAGTCCTGATAGTGGCGCGCTTCGGAACGCAGCAGCGACAGATAAAACTTCTGCAGATCGTCATCCAGCCATGGCGCCAGCGCGGCAAAACGCTCGCAGGAGCGGGCTTCAATATAGGCTCCGCAGATGAGTTTATCGATCAGCATGACCGGTTCGTGAGAACGCACTTCCCGGCGCAGCCCGCGGGCATAGTTGCTGGCGGTGATTTTGACGTACGGGATTTCGCGGGAAAGCATGATTTCCCTCACCTGCCAGAAGTGATGCAGCTCCTCTTTGATCAGCAGAATCATGCTGTCGAGTAGCTGACGTCCCCAGGGATCGTCGGTCTGCGGCATGGCGCTTTTATTTATCTGCTTATGCAGCGCGACGAAATCCGGCTCCGGCCCCCAGCGGTAGGTGAAGTCCTCATACGGCTTCAGGCAGGCCAGCAGCTCATCCGCGTCCGCTTTATCCGCGACGTATCGACGCACCAGCAGCATAGCGTTTTGCGCCGCTTTCAGCTCGCACACCATATGGTCGGTCAACAGCAGCGGGAGGTTTTCCGGTTTACGGGCTTCATCAATCCACGCCTGAGGAGTTGGGCAATGCAGAAAGCTTAAAATCGGGGCGAGTATTTGCGGGTAATCCATTAAAATTCCTTGCTATACGGCGGCATACCGCACCGCCGTATACCTCTGCTACTTAGTGGCGAACGCCGTCATCGTCTTCATCAACCAGATCTTCGTCGTCGTCACCTTCTTCGTCTTCCCCGTTCGGATCTTCGTAGTAGGTGCCCCAGCCGTCGTATTCAACGTCGTATTTTTCCGCCAGGGTCATCAGCTGCTCAACCTGGGCGTCAATCAGCTCGGCATTCAGCGCGGATTCGCTGAGAATATCGCAGCAAATCACGGTATCGCCCTCTTCGACTTCCAGCTCTTCCGGCTCAGTCACTTCGTAGCCCAGCTTGAAGGCCTCGACCGCCACTTTCTCCAGCGTTTCGAAATCATCGGCAGAGAGATGATGCTCAATGGTGTACAGCGCGTCAGGATCGCTGCCGTCTTCGAGCAGCTCTTCAATAATCAGGCGCGTTTCTTCACGCTGTTCTTCCAGTAATTCCGGGTTTGCCATGGCTCGTTCCTCATAATGTGTCGCGGATGCTTCTATTGTCACATACCGCCGTGATTGCCTCCACCTTCTGAGCGAAAGATTTATGACACGGGGTTGCAAATGAATATTCATACATATAAAGTGAATTTTAATTCAACAAATGGCTTGAGCCATGTGAGGGAACCATGTCCGCGTTTTATCAGAAGCATTTTTTAAAGTTGCTCGATTTTACCCCCGCCGAAATCACCGCTCTGCTTGAGCTGGCGGCCAGGCTTAAAGCTGATAAGAAAAACAATATCGAAATTCAGCATCTCACCGGCAAAAACATCGCGCTCATCTTCGAAAAAGACTCTACCCGCACCCGATGCTCTTTCGAAGTTGCCGCATTTGACCAGGGCGCTCGCGTCACCTGGCTCGGCCCCAGCGGCAGCCAGATTGGCCATAAAGAGTCGATTAAAGACACCGCCCGCGTGCTGGGGCGCATGTACGACGGTATTCAATATCGCGGCCACGGCCAGGAAGTGGTTGAAACCCTGGCCGAGTATGCCGGCGTTCCGGTATGGAACGGCCTGACCAACGAATTCCACCCCACCCAGCTGCTGGCGGACTTACTGACCATGCAGGAGCATCTGCCGGGCAAAGCCTTTAATCAGATGACCCTGGTCTACGCCGGCGATGCGCGGAATAATATGGGCAACTCTATGCTCGAAGCCGCCGCGTTGACCGGGCTGGATCTGCGTCTGGTCGCGCCAACCGCCTGCTGGCCGGAAGAGAAGCTGGTCGAGCAGTGCCGGGCGCTGGCGCAGAAAAACGGCGGCAATATTACGCTGACCGAAGATATTGCGGCGGGCGTGAAGGGCGCGGACTTTATCTATACCGACGTCTGGGTATCGATGGGCGAAGCCAAAGAGAAGTGGGCGGAGCGTATCGCGCTGCTGCGCGGGTATCAGGTAAATAGCGAGATGATGGCGCTGACCGGCAATCCGCAGGTGAAATTCCTCCACTGCCTGCCCGCGTTCCACGACGACCAGACCACGCTCGGCAAACAGATGGCGGCGGAGTACGGCCTGCATGGCGGTATGGAAGTGACCGACGAGGTATTTGAATCCGCGGCGAGCATCGTTTTCGACCAGGCGGAAAACCGCATGCATACCATCAAAGCGGTGATGGTGGCGACGCTGGGTAAGTAAGCGTTCCCGCGATATTTCCCCGGATTGCGCTGCGCTTATCCGGGCTACTCGCCCCCAAACCGCACGGATCTGTAGCCCGGGCAAGGCGCCAGCCGCAGCCCGGGGTATTTTTTACGCCATCAGCATCTTCACTACCGCTTTGCGCACCTTCGCCGGCGTGCCCACGGCGCACAGCGGCTTATGCACTTCACCGGGATAGAACACCACAAAGTCGCCTTCGCTGAGGATGACGGTTTTTTCCTGCGCCCCCTCCGCCAGGAAAGCGATGTCTTTCTCCGCCAGCCAGTCGATATCCGGCGCGCCGGCAGGGAGAACGCTAAAGGTCATTCCTTCCTGGCCTTTCAGTACAATCTGGATGTCCAGGTAGCGGGCGTGATACTCGGCGCGGCGGTCGGCCATCGGCTCGGTGGTATCTTCGGAAATGAGATAGAACAGGTTGTTGCCGTCAATATCATGTTTACCCAGCGGCGTCGCGTCGGTGACATGCGCTTTAACATGTTCGATCGCCTCACGCAGAGACGCCGGCAACCCGCTTTGCAGATGGTGAATATTTCCAACGATCATAATAGCCCTCAAATATAAAACAGCTTTTCATTTCGCGTTTATACCCCCCATCCGACTGCCATACCACTTCTTTTTGCGGGTTTTTTGCGTTAACGCATGATTCCCCAGGCAAACGTTTACCTGTTTGTGGATTAATCGCTTGATCCGAAATATGAGCTGCGTATAATGCCACCCGTTTTGCCGGGAGGAATTATGGTTCAGTGTGTACGACATCGCGTCTTACCGCGTCTGAAAACAGACGCTGGCCTGCCGTTTTTTCTTTCCGTTGCATCCGTATTCGTAAAGCCCCTTATTTAAGGGGCTTTTTTTTTGCCCAGGCGTCAGGAGATAAACATGGCTAACCCGCTATATCAAAAACATATCATTTCCATAAACGATCTCAGCCGCGAAGACCTTGAACTGGTACTGGCAACCGCAGCAAAACTCAAAGCCAATCCGCAGCCGGAGCTGCTCAAGCATAAAGTGATCGCCAGCTGCTTTTTTGAAGCGTCGACCCGCACCCGCCTGTCGTTTGAGACCTCCATGCACCGCCTGGGCGCCAGCGTGGTCGGTTTCTCAGACAGCAGCAACACCTCGCTGGGCAAAAAAGGCGAAACCCTGGCCGATACCATCTCGGTCATCAGCACCTATGTCGATGCCATCGTCATGCGCCACCCGCAGGAGGGCGCGGCGCGTCTGGCGACCGAGTTCTCCGGCGGTATTCCGGTACTCAACGCCGGCGACGGCGCGAACCAGCATCCGACGCAGACCCTGCTGGATCTGTTCACCATTCAGGAGACCCAGGGCCGTCTGGAAAATCTTAACGTGGCGATGGTGGGTGACCTGAAATATGGCCGCACCGTTCACTCCCTGACCCAGGCGCTGGCGAAATTTAACGGCAACCGCTTCTACTTTATCGCCCCGGACGCGCTGGCCATGCCGCAGTACATCCTCGACATGCTCGACGAAAAAGGCATTGCCTGGAGCCTGCATAGCGCCATTGAAGAGGTGATGGAAGAGGTGGACATTCTGTATATGACCCGCGTGCAGAAAGAGCGCCTCGACCCGTCGGAATATGCCAACGTGAAGGCGCAGTTCGTCCTGCGCGCCGCCGACCTGGAAGGCGCGCGCGCGAACATGAAGGTGCTGCATCCGCTGCCGCGCATTGATGAAATCACCACCGATGTCGATAAAACGCCGCACGCCTGGTACTTCCAGCAGGCGGGCAACGGCATCTTCGCGCGCCAGGCGTTACTGGCGCTGGTACTGAATAGCGATCTGGCACTGTAAGGGGAAAAGAGATGACACACGACAATAAATTACAGGTAGAAGCCATCAAACGTGGCACCGTTATCGACCATATCCCGGCGCAGGTCGGCTTTAAGCTGCTGACCCTGTTCAAACTGACCGAAACGGATCAGCGCATCACCATCGGCCTGAACCTGCCGTCAGGCGAAATGGGCCGCAAAGATTTGATCAAAATTGAGAACACCTTCCTGACCGACGAGCAGGTCAACCAGCTCTCCCTGTACGCGCCGCAGGCCACGGTAAACCGCATTGATGAGTATGAAGTCGTCGGTAAATCCCGACCGAATCTGCCGGACCGTATTAACAACGTGCTGGTATGCCCGAACAGCAACTGTATTAGCCACGCCGAGCCGGTGTCCTCCAGCTTTGCGGTGAAGAAACGCGAAAACGATATCGCGCTGAAGTGCAAATATTGTGAAAAAGAATTTTCACATCATGTCGTGCTGGCAAATTAAATTCGCCAGGTTTTATCAGGAGCAGCCCGATAAACGGGACTGCTCCTGAACGATAATTTAAATCATCCGCACGGCCGTCAACTCACTGACCTCGGGTCAGATAATCAACATTCATCAATTTCTCATCAACACGTCTCATAATTAAAAACAACAAACAATGAGATTAATCATTAAATATCACTGCTATTGAACCTGAATTTTTCCCTTCATACACTCCAGTGCGTTTTCCATTATTTAATCAATGTTCACAGGATGAATTATGAAAGTGAAAAAAATATCGTTATATACAGCAACATTATTATTTACCTCCTCAGCATTGGCGCACGGCTATGTGGAATCGCCGCCAAGTCGGGCGTACCAATGTCATTTAGGGAAAAACACCGACTGCGGTTCGGTGCAGTGGGAACCGCAAAGCGTCGAGCAAGCGAGCGGTTTTCCTGAAGGGGCAATGCCGCCTGATGGTAAACTGGCCAGCGCGGGTAAAAGCAACTTCTCGCAGCTGGATAGCCAGAGCCCGACTCGCTGGGCGAAAACCACGATAAAGAGCGGTAAAAATAATTTCGTCTGGCACCATTCTGCGCCGCATAGAACGACTAACTGGCGTTATTACATTACCAAACAGAACTGGGATCAAAATAAGCCGCTGACGCGCAGCGATTTTGAAACTAAGCCATTTTGTCAAATCGACGGAAATGGCGCGACGCCGGCTGTACAGGTCACGCACTCCTGTAATGTACCCGATCGCACCGGCTATCAGGTTATTTATGCCGTCTGGGAAATTGCCGATACGGCAAATAGTTTTTATCAGGCCATTGACGTTGATTTCGGCGGCGCCAGCGATGAAACGGAGAATGAATCCCTCTGGACAACGCAGCTCGCCGGCCAGCTTAGCGGGAAAGATCTCCATGCGGGAGATAAAGTCATTGCCCATTTCTTTAACGCGAGCGGTGAAGTTCATTCGCTACAAACGGAATTGACCATCGCCAGCGAAGCGCAAGGAAAAAGCAGCCAGTGGTCTTACGATCTGGCTGAAGCTATTAATACCGCGCACCAGGGCAAGCTGCGCGCCGGGGTAAAAGGGAGTGATGGCAACATTACCCCCCTCCACGGCGTTAACCAGGTGTATGTGCCAAAAGACAGCACCGTTCAAAGCGTTACGCTGACCTACGCCGAGTCGCAGTCAGACGATATCGTGGAAGAATCCCTGAGCGTCGCCAACGTTAACGCAACCAAAATCGCCAACGGGAAAGCGACGGTGACGTTCAACGCCACGGCCAGCGGCAAAATGCATCTCACCGCCACCGTCAACGACCATGCGGGCACGCAGAAAGGGAGCATTCAGCAGACGATAGATAATCGCTCCCTGACGGTATCTATTCCGCTGACCAACGTTCAGGCAGGTCATCATATGCTGCGCTACTCAGCCAGCAATGCGCAGGGCGCCACCCTCAGCCAGGGGGTCATTGACCTGATGCTGGAAGAGAGTACGGTTCAGCCGGATCCGACGCCTGCGCCTGCGGGGAACTACGACTATACCTTCCCGGATAACCTGAAAAGCTATAAGGCGGGAACGAAAGTCATGCAGCCTAAAAACGGCAAAGTGTACCAATGTCGCCCGTTCCCCTACAGCGGCTACTGCGTGCAGTGGAGCCAGTACGCCACTCAGTTCGAACCGGGTACAGGTTCTGACTGGACCATGGCATGGACGGAAGTCACCCACTAACTTCATCCTTCAGGCTCACGCCTTATGCGGATAGCGCGCTGCGTTATCCGCTTTTCTCCTTCGCAAAATGCGGCCTGCTTAATGATAAAGCAGCCAGCACTCTTTATAATGACCCACGCCAGTCAGATTACATTCACATATTTCAGGAGAACTCATGTCTAAAACTATCGCGACGGAAAATGCGCCAGCAGCCATCGGCCCGTACGTTCAGGGCGTTGATCTGGGTAACATGATCATCACTTCCGGCCAGATCCCGGTAGACCCGAAAACCGGTAGCGTGCCGGAAGATGTCGCCGCTCAGGCGCGTCAGTCTCTGGAGAACGTGAAAGCTATCGTCGAAGCCGCGGGCCTGAAAGTGGGCGATATCGTTAAAACCACCGTTTTCGTCAAAGACCTCAACGATTTCGCCACCGTTAACGCCACCTATGAAGCCTTCTTCACCGAGCACAACGCCACCTTCCCGGCGCGCTCCTGCGTGGAAGTGGCGCGTCTGCCGAAAGACGTAAAAATTGAGATCGAAGCGATCGCCATTCGTCGCTAATCGTAGACAGTATGAACAAAGGCAGCCCGTGGCTGCCTTTGTTGTTTCTGCACGTAAAGCGCCTCGCTCACTGCCAGCCGTAGCGGCGGCTGTAGAAGCCTTTGACCATCTGGGTTAGCGTCATATAGCCCGCAAGGATCGCAATCAGCCATGGGAAATAGCTGAGCGGCAGCGCCTGAAGCTGCAGGTAGCCCGCCAGCGGCGAGAACGGCAGCGCAATCCCCACCACCATCACCAGCAGCGTCATCACGATCAGCGGCCAGGCCGCGCGGCTCTGGATAAACGGGATCCGCCGCGTACGGATCATATGCACAATCAGCGTCTGCGACAGCAGGCCAACCACGAACCAGCCGGACTGGAACAGGGTCTGATGTTCCGGCGTGTTGGCGTGGAACACCCACCACATCAGGCAGAACGTCAGAATATCGAATATGGAACTAATTGGCCCAAAGAAGACCATAAAGCGGCCGAGATCCGCCGGGTTCCAGCGCTGCGGTTTACGGATCTGCTCATCGTCCACGTTATCAAACGGAATGGCGACCTGGGAGACATCGTACAGCAGGTTCTGGATCAGCAGATGCAGCGGCAGCATCGGCAGGAACGGCAGGAAGGCGCTGGCGACCAGCACGCTGAAGACGTTACCGAAGTTGGAGCTGGCGGTCATTTTGATGTACTTGAGCATATTGGCGAAGGTCCGGCGGCCTTCAATAACCCCCTCTTCCAGCACCATCAGGCTCTTCTCCAGCAGGATGATATCCGCCGCCTCGCGGGCGATATCCACCGCGCCGTCGACGGAAATACCGATATCCGCCGCGCGCAGCGCCGGAGCGTCGTTAATGCCGTCGCCCATAAAACCCACCACGTGTCCTTCGCGTTTCAGCAGGGTCACGATACGCTCTTTGTGCAGCGGCGCCAGGCGAGCAAACAGGGTGGTACGTTTTGCCAGCTCGGCCAGCTCATCATCATTCAGCGCTTCAACCTGGCTGCCGATAACCACGTCACCCGCGTCCAGCCCCACTTCATGGCAGACTTTCGCCGCCACCAGCTCGCTGTCGCCGGTCAGGATTTTGACCGTAATACCGCTGGCCTTCAGCGCCTTCAGCGCCGGGGCGGTGGTCTCTTTCGGCGGATCGAGGAAGGCGATATAGCCTTCGAGGATCAGGTCTGACTCATCCGCGCGCTGGTAGTCGCCTTCGCGGGCGGGCAGGTACTTCGTCGCCACCGCCACCACGCGCAGTCCCTGACGGTTGAGGGTGTCGGTTACGCGACGGATGCGCCGCAGCATGGTGTCGTCCAGCGGTACGATGTCGCCGTTATAGCGCACTTGGGTCGAGACGTTGAGGATCTCCTGCAAAGCGCCTTTGCAGATCAGCTGGTGAACATTGTCCTGCTCCTGCACCACCACCGACATACGGCGACGCTCGAAATCGAACGGGATCTCATCGACTTTCTGCCAGCGTTCCGCCAGCCCGCGCGCTGACTCCAGCTCGACGCCCTCCAGCACCGCGGTATCGAGCAGATTCTTTAGCCCGGTCTGATAGTGGCTGTTCAGCCAGGCCGTATGCAGCACGCGTTCGCTCACCTTGCCGGAGACATCGGTGTGGTTCTCCAGCACGATTTTATCCTGCGTCAGGGTGCCGGTTTTATCGGTGCACAGGATGTCCATCGCGCCAAAGTTCTGTATCGCGTCGAGGTGCTTGACGATCACTTTCTGTTTCGACAGCTTCACCGCCCCGCGCGCCAGGGTCGAGGTGACGATCATCGGCAGCATTTCCGGGGTCAGGCCCACCGCGACGGAGAGCGCGAACAGCGCCGCCTCCCACCAGTCGCCTTTGGTGTAGCCGTTAATCAGCAGCACGATCGGGGTCATCACCAGCATAAAGCGGATCAGCAGCATGCTGACCCGGCTGATGCCTTTCTGAAAGGCGTTCGGCTCGCTTTCCTGCTCGCTGACGCGGCCAGCCAGCTGGCCAAACCAGGTGCCGCCGCCGGTGGCGAAAACAATCGCCTGCGCCGAACCGCTGACCACGTTGGTGCCCATAAAGCACAGGGTGTCGCACTCCAGCGGGTTTGCCTGCAGCGGGTCGCGGGTGCGGGCCACTTTTTCGACCGGCAGCGATTCACCGGTCAGCGAGGCCTGAGCGACAAACAGGTCGCGCGCCTGAATGACGCGCAGGTCTGCCGGGATCATGTCTCCCGCCGATAGCTTGACGATATCCCCCGGCACCAGTTGGTCGATGGGCAGCTCGCACCAGCGGCTCTCGCCCTGTTCGTTCACCACCCGCAGGACCGTCGCGGTGTTGCTGACCATCGCCTTCAGGGCGTCCGCCGCTTTAGTTGAACGGGCTTCCTGAATAAAGTTCAGCAGCGTGGAGATCCCCACCATCAGGGCGATAACCGCGGCGGCAAACAGATCTTCCGTTGAGTAGGAGACGATACCCAGAACGGTCAGCAGCAGGTTGAAGGGGTTGCGGTAGCAGCTCCAAAGATGCACCCACCACGGCGACGGCTTCTGCGCCGGGATCTGATTTTCGCCATACTGCGCGATTTTCTGCGCCACTTCGCCTGCATTTAGCCCTTCCGGATGGCTGGCGAAGGCGCGCCAGATTTCATTCCCATCCATTGCCGCCACGTCCAGGCACTGCTTGCCGAGGGAGTCCGGGATCGGCGCGCTCGCCAGATTGCGGGCATCGGGTAGCGGATCGCGTTGTACTAAACGACGCGGTAAATGACGACCAAGCTGGGCAAACAGCTGGCGGGTAAAATTTTTAAACATAAACAGTCCCTCCGCGCTCGCGCGAGCGAACGCAGGCTACCGACAGGCGCGAGTCAACCTTACCTGTCAGGCATGTTATTTTTATGGCAGGGACGTCAAAGACATCGCTGCTTTACGCTTCCGGTAAAGCAGCGCTACGCAGATTTACCGGAAAAAAAGGGGGCTCCATCGAGGATGAGGAGTGGGATCGGGGTCCATAAAATCTCCGGTAAATGAATACAAACGGCGCGAATTATACCGTCGCCGATAATCTATTTGTGGCTATTATGGCGATAATACCCCCGGGCAACTAAACCAGACGTAAACCAGACTTTGCTCATTGTGGTTTCGTTGAGTAGCATTAGGCTCACTTTAAGCGGACCACAACGAGAACCCTGCATGCAAAACCGGCTGACCATCAAAGATATCGCACGCTTAAGCGGCGTCGGGAAATCGACGGTATCGCGCGTGCTTAACAACGAAAGCGGCGTCAGCGAACGCACGCGTGAGCGCGTTGAAGCGGTGATGCAGCAGCACGGGTTTTCGCCCTCACGTTCCGCCAGGGCGATGCGCGGCCAGAGCGATAAAGTGGTGGCGATCATCGTCACCCGTCTGGATTCGCTGTCGGAAAACCTCGCCGTACAGACCATGCTTCCCGCCTTTTACGCTCAGGGCTACGATCCGATTATGATGGAGAGCCAGTTCTCCCCGGCGCTGGTCGAGGAGCATCTCGGCATGCTCGCCCGGCGCAATATCGACGGCGTGGTGCTGTTTGGTTTCACCGGCATCCATGAAGAGATGCTCACCCCGTGGCGAGAGACGCTGGTGCTGCTGGCCCGCGACGCGCCGGGCATCGCCTCCGTCTGCTATGACGATGAAGGATCGATCAGGATGCTGATGCAGCGCCTGTACGATCGCGGGCATCGCCACATCAGTTTCCTCGGCGTGCCGCACAGCGACATCACCACCGGGCAACGCCGCCACCAGGCCTACCTCGATTTCTGCCAGAAAAAACACCTCACGCCCCTCGCCGCGCTGCCGGGCCTGGGCATGAAGCAGGGCTACGAAAACGTCGCCGGCGTGCTGTCGGCTGAAACCAGCGCGCTGGTCTGCGCCACCGATACCCTCGCGCTGGGAGCCAGCAAATATCTCCAGCAGCAGGGAATCGATCGTCTCCAGCTCGCCAGCGTCGGCAGCACGCCGCTGATGAAGTTTCTCCACCCGGAGATCCTGACGGTCGATCCCGGCTACGCCGAGTCCGGACGCCAGGCGGCGCAGCAGCTGATCGAGCAGATCGCCGGAAACCGTGAACCCCGTCAAATCGTGATTCCCGCCGTACTGAATTAAGCCTGTCTTAACGATTTATGTGATCTTCGCTGGGTTTCGGGAACGTTCCCATTTTGCAATTCAAACGGAGCGAGTAGGATCCAATGCAAGTTAAATGCAACCTCTCCCCTCGGTCATGAGGCCTCATCATGAGTAAAGTGAATCAGCAGGACATCGATAAACTTATCGAACTGGTGGGCGGGCGCGACAATATCGCCACCGTCAGCCACTGTATTACCCGTCTGCGCTTTGTGCTGAATAATCCAGCCATTGCCAAACCGAAAGAAATTGAACAGCTCCGCATGGTGAAGGGCTGCTTTACCAACGCCGGTCAGTTCCAGGTGGTGATCGGTACCGAGGTTGGTGACTACTATAAAGCGCTGCTGGCGACCACCGGCCAGGCCAGCGCCGATAAAGAACAAGCCAAGAAAGCCGCGCGGCAGAATATGAAGTGGCATGAACAGCTCATTTCACACTTCGCGGAGATCTTCTTCCCGCTGCTGCCTGCGCTGATCAGCGGCGGTCTGATCTTAGGCTTCCGCAACGTGATCGGCGATCTGCCGCTGAGCAACGGCCAGACGCTGGCGCAGATGCACCCGTCGCTGAAAACCCTTTATGACTTCCTGTGGCTGATTGGCGAGGCGATCTTCTTCTACCTGCCGGTGGGTATCTGCTGGTCCGCGGTAAAGAAAATGGGCGGCACGCCAATCCTCGGCATCGTGCTGGGCGTTACGTTAGTTTCTCCGCAGCTGATGAATGCCTACCTGCTGGGCCAGCAGGTGCCGGAAGTATGGAACTTCGGCCTGTTCACCATTGAGAAAGTCGGCTACCAGGCGCAGGTGATCCCGGCCTTGATGGCGGGGCTGGCGCTCGGCTTTATCGAAACGCGGCTGAAACGCATCGTGCCTGACTACCTCTATCTGGTGATCGTGCCGGTCTGTTCGCTGATCCTGGCGGTCTTTCTCGCCCACGCTTTTATCGGCCCGGTTGGCCGCATGATTGGCGACGGCGTGGCCTGGGCCGTGCGTCATCTGTTAACCGGCAGCTTCGCGCCGATTGGTGCCGCGCTGTTCGGCTTCCTGTACGCGCCGCTGGTGATTACCGGGGTCCATCAGACCACGCTCGCCATCGATATGCAGATGATTCAAAGCATGGGCGGTACGCCGGTCTGGCCGCTGATCGCGCTGTCCAACATCGCCCAGGCATCGGCGGTGGTGGGAATCATCATCGCCAGCCGCAAGCAGAACGAACGCGAAATCTCCGTTCCGGCGGCCATTTCCGCCTACCTCGGCGTGACGGAACCGGCCATGTACGGCATCAACCTGAAATACCGCTTCCCGATGCTCTGCGCGATGGTCGGCTCCGGTCTTGCCGGGCTGCTGTGCGGACTGAACGGCGTGATGGCCAACGGCATCGGCGTCGGCGGCCTGCCGGGTATCCTCTCCATTCAGCCAACCTACTGGCAGGTTTACGCGCTGGCGATGGCTATCGCCGTGGTCGTGCCGATTGTCCTGACAACGGTTGTTTACCAGCGCAAATTCCGCCAGGGCACCTTACAGATTGTCTGACGTCTTATTTTCGGGGCGCGCTGTCGCCCCCTTTTTTGTAGCAGGAACGCAAGTATGAATACCCTTCCCCTCTGGTGGCAAAACGGCGTTATTTATCAAATCTATCCGAAGAGTTTCCAGGACACCACCGGGACCGGCACCGGCGATTTGCGCGGCGTGACCTCCCGCCTCGACTATCTGCAAAAGCTCGGCGTTGACGCTATCTGGCTGACGCCGTTCTACGTCTCGCCGCAGGTGGATAACGGCTACGATGTGGCCAACTATACCGCTATCGATCCCGCCTACGGCACGCTCGACGATTTCGACGAGCTGGTGGCCCAGGCGAAGGCGCGAGGAATTCGTATCGTGCTGGATATGGTGCTGAACCACACGTCGACCGAGCACGCCTGGTTCCGCGAAGCGCTCAACAAAGAGAGCCCGTATCGTCAGTTCTATATCTGGCGCGACGGCGAACCGACCACGCCGCCGAACAACTGGCAATCTAAGTTTGGCGGCAACGCCTGGCAGTGGCACGCCGAAAGCGAGCAGTACTATCTGCATCTGTACGCCGTCGAGCAGGCGGATCTGAACTGGGAAAATCCGGCGGTGCGCGCGGAGCTGAAAAAAGTCTGCGAATTCTGGGCCGATCGCGGCGTCGACGGCCTGCGCCTCGACGTGATCAATGTTATCTCCAAAGACCAGACCTTCCCGTCCGATACCGCGGGCGACGGCCGGCGCTTCTATACCGATGGTCCGCGAGCGCACGAATTTTTGCAGGAGATGAGCCGCGATGTCTTTACCCCGCGCAACCTGATGACGGTGGGCGAAATGTCCTCCACCACGCTTGAGCATTGCCAGAAGTACGCGGCGCTCGACGGCAGCGAGCTATCGATGACCTTCAACTTCCACCATCTGAAGGTGGACTATCCCGGCGGCGAGAAGTGGACGCTGGCGCGCCCGGATTTTGTGGCCTTGAAATCGCTGTTCAGGCACTGGCAGCAGGGGATGCACAATCGCGCGTGGAACGCGCTGTTCTGGTGTAATCACGACCAGCCGCGCATCGTCTCCCGCTTCGGCGACGAGGGGGAGTACCGCGTCCCGGCGGCGAAAATGCTGGCGATGGTGCTGCACGGCATGCAGGGCACGCCCTATATCTATCAGGGCGAAGAGATTGGCATGACCAACCCGCACTTTACGCGCATCACCGATTATCGCGACGTTGAGAGCCACAACATGTTTATCGAACGCGCGGCGCAGGGCCGGGATGCGGATGAACTGTTGGCGATTCTGGCCAGCAAATCGCGCGATAACAGCCGCACGCCCATGCAGTGGAACAGCGGTGAGGGCGGCGGATTCACCGCCGGCGAGCCGTGGATTGCGCTGTGCGATAACTATCGCGACATTAACGCCGAGGCGGCGCTGGCGGACCCGGAGTCGGTGTTTTATGCCTATCAGCAGCTGATTACGCTGCGCAAGAGCACGCCGGTGCTGACCTGGGGCGACTATCAGGATCTGCTGCCGGAACATCCGTCGCTGTGGTGCTATCGCCGTCAGTGGCAGGGGCAAACCCTGGTGGTCGTGGCGAACCTGAGCCGCGAGTTCCAGCGCTGGCAGCCGGAAGCGATGAGCGGCGACTGGCGGATGCTGATGAGCAACTACGCGGAGGCGGCGAACCGCCCTGCCGATATGACCCTGCGTCCGTTTGAAGCGGTATGGTGGCTGCAGGAGTAACCCCTACCCGACTTGCGCTGAGAGTCCCGGGTCGCGCTGCGCTTACCCGGGCTACAGGTTCACCCTCTTCTGCGAGCCGGTAGCCCGGACAGGCGCGTCAAGCGCCGCCTCCGGGAATATGCTTTAAATACGATCGGCCGCAGACAGCGTCGCGCTGGCTTCCGGCTGCGCGGACGCCTGCTCTTCTTTCGCCTTCAGGCGATCCCATGCCCGGAAGAACGGATAGTAGATCACCAGCGAGATCGCCAGGTTCACCACCTGCAGCACCGCGCCGGAAATATGCCCTCCGGTCGCCAGATAGCCGCTCATAAAAATAGGCGTGGTAAACGGCAGCGCAATCCCCGCCGGCTTCATCACCAGCCCGGTGGCCATCGCGGTATACGAGACAATCACCAGCAGGACCGGCGTCAAAATAAACGGCAGGAAGAAGTACGGGTTCATCACCAGCGGAATGCCGAATACCATCGGCTCGCTGATATTGAACAGCGCTCCCGGCGCGGCAATTTTCCCCAGCTGTTTCATCTGCTGGCTACGGCTGCGCAGCAGCATAAAAATCACCAGCCCTAACAGCGCTCCGGTACCGCCGGGCGCAATCCACAGGTCATAAAACTGCTGGGTGATGATATGCGGGATCGGCAGCCCATTCTGAAACGCTTCCAGGTTTTCCGACATATTCGACAGCCAGACCGGGCGAATAAACACCAGCACAATGGTGTCGCCGTGCAGCCCCAAGGTCCACAGGATACCAATCAGGATCACCGAGATAATCATCCCCGGCAGCGAACCGCCGACGTGCGACATGGGAATACCGATAAGGGTGGTAATCATGCTATTGATATCGCCGAACGGCGAAGCTTCAACGATCAGGCGCAGCGCCAGCACCACGGCCAGCACGCAGAAGCCGGGGATCAGGGCGAGAAAAGATTTCGCCACCGCGGGCGGTACGCCCTCCGGCATGCGGATCACCAGATTACGGCTGGCCACCAGGCGGTAGATCTCCGTGGAAAGCAGCGAAATCACAATCGCCACAAACAGCCCCTGGCTGCCAATCATCCCCACCGGCAACACGCCTTTGACAAGCTGCGCCGCCGAACCGTCTGCCGGCGTAAAGAGCGTCACCTGGGGGATCGTCATCACAAACGCCACCAGCGACATCGCCCCGGCGCTGAGCGGGTCCAGGGTGCGATATTTTTCCGCCAGCCGGTAGGCAATGCCGAACGCGGAGAGCAGCGCCATGATGTCATAGGTCGCTTTGACCGGGTACAGCATCTTATCGCGCCAGGCATCGCCAAACACGCTGGTCATCATCTCACCGTAGCCGGGAATCGGCAGGTAGGCGAATATCAGGAAAAATGAGCCAATCAGCATAAACGGCATATTGAGAATAATGCCGTCGCGTACCGACAGGACATGCTTCTGACCGCCGATTTTCAGCGCGGCGGGCATGACATAGCGTTCAATAAATGAAGTACGAGACATAGTGGTATCCCCGAAGGCGGAAAAGTTTAGTTAAACTGCGTTAACCAGGGGCGGTTGATGGTTAACACCTCATCAAGCAGCGCCCGGGCATCGGTCACATTCCCGACCAGCGGGTTACTCACCAGCGCCAGCAGCGCGCTATCCCGGCAGCCGTGGACCGCGGCCTCAATCGTCAAGCGCTCGAAGGCTTTCACCTGTTGCGTCAGACCGTTCATGATCGGCAGCAGCGCGCCAAAGGCCAGCGGTCGTGCGCCCTGCGCGTCAATAATGCTGTTAATTTCCACCACCGCATCATCATCGAAGCCGTGAATCGCGCCGTTGTTGCGGGTGTTGACGACCATCTCTTTGCCAAGATTGTTGTAGATGGCGTTAATCAGCTCCACCGCCACTTCGGAGTAGTACGCCCCGCCGCGGAAGCTCAGCTGTTCGGGCTTTTCATCCAGCTCGGGCCGGGCATAGATATCAAACAGCTCCTGTTCCACCTTCATCACCTGTTCCGCGCGGGTGCCTTTGGTTTTCGCCGCCTCAATCTCTTCCGCCAGCATCGCCGGCGTCAGCCAGAAATAGCGATGATAGGGACAGGGGATGGCCTTCAGGGCCCGCAGAAACTCCGCCGGCCACGGCAGCGATTGAATATTGTTCATCGAGAGCGATTGACCGTCACACAGCATGTCGATGACCTTACTGGTCACCTCTTCCCGCCCCTGCATCACCTTGTGTACCCAGACCATATGATTCAGCCCGGCGAAGCTCAGCCGGACCTCCTCTTCTTTTGCATCCAGCATTCCGGCAATCATGTGCTGCATATTGATGGGCACGTTGCACAGGCCGATGATTTTCGCGCTGCTGTAGCGGCTCACCGCCTCCGTCACGATCCCTGCCGGATTGGTAAAATTAAGGATAAAGGCGTCGGGCGCCAGCGCTTCCACCTTGCGGGCAACCTGTAAAATCACCGGAATCGTGCGCAGCGCTTTGGCAAAGCCGCCGACGCCGGTGGTTTCCTGACCCAGCAGATGGTACTTCAGCCCCAACCGCTCATCCGTCGCCCGCGCCGCCAGCTGCCCAACCCGCAGCTGGGTCAGCACGAATTGAGCGCCGCGAATGGCCTCATCGAGGCCGAAATGCACGCTGACCTTCACCTGTTCAAGGCCATGGCGCTTTAGCATACGCTGGGTCAGCGCGGCGATAATCGCCACTTTCTCGCGCCCGGCTTCGACATCCACCAGCGCCAGTTCCGTGACCGGAATCTGCTGATGGCGAAGGATAATGCCTTCGATAAGTTCCGGCGTATAGCTGCTGCCGCCGCCGATGACGGCAATTTTCAATGTTTGCATAGTGGCCTCATTTTTGGCGTACAGATCCCCGCGCAAGGCCGCAGCGGCGTTGCGAAATGAACGCGTTGATGGGTAAAGGTTAGGAGTTCAGCAGAGCGAGCGCTTTATCGAGGACGGCGGCCCCGCGCATCATGCCGTAATCCGCCATGTCGATCACCGCCACGGCTTTCCCGTGCGGTGCAGCAAGCTCCGTCAATCGGGCCGCTTCATACTTCACCTGAGGCCCCAGTAAGATCACGTCGGCATTGGGCAACTCGCGCTCAAACTCGGCGACGGGTACGGCGTAAATCTCCAGCCCCAGCGCGCGCTGCTGTGCCTCGGCCTTCATTTTGTTAACCAGCATGCTGGTGGACATTCCGGCGGCGCAGCACAGGACGATACGTGGCATAATTCCTCCCAATGGATTTGGCGTAAGCGAGCGCTAAACAGACACCATCGACTATAAGACGAGGTACCGGTGTGGGTGAAGGCTATATGAAAATTTTTTTCACGTACGTGATCGGAGCGTTATTTTTCACCTCTTTACTCCGGCATAAAAGCGAAAGCGGCAATAATCTCAGGCATTGTGCGTGATTGCGTGGTATAAAAAGCCCTCATTACTTGAAAAATATTTTCAATCAGGCGGTGGCGGAGAAAGAGGCTGAAAGCATGGATATCGTAGGACAGTTACAGGAAGGCATGACTCGCTTTAGCGCTCAGGAATCAAGAGTCGCGGCATTTATTCTGCAGAATTTAAGTTTTACCGCCAGCGCTTCGATTGATGAACTGGCGGTGCGCGCTGGCGTGAGCGCAGCCACAATTACCCGCTTTGCCCGCTCCGTCGGCTGCGAGGATATTCGTGATTTGCGAAAGCAGCTGGCGCAGGCTTGCGAACGTCGTACCAGCTGGCTTAACGAGGAGAGCGCCGCGCTGCCCGTCGCGTGGCGCGACAAATTAAGCCTGATTAGCACACATCTTGAGCAGCAGCTGGTGAGCACGCCCGAATCAACGCTGCAAAAGCTGCGCACGCGCCTGCAAAATGCCCGCGCCGTACACTGTTTCGCCCTCGGCGCACAGGACATCGCGCTGGCGACGCTGCTTCAGCACCAGCTGCTCTCCATCGGGATCGTGATGAATCTCTGCCAGGACAGCGCCCTGATGCGGATGATCGCCAGTACCCTCAGCGACGATCATCTCCTGCTGGTGCTGGCAACCGGCGAGGCCGACGCGATTTTGCAGGGCGCGACCCTGCTGGCCCGGGTACAGGAAGCGACAATTTTCGCCCTCACCCCCGTCAACCACGCGTTGAGCAATATGGCCTCCGCGCTGCTGCCCCTGCCTGAGAATGCGCAGGCCGCGCGTTACGCCCTGCTGCTGCTGGTTGACCTGCTTAACGACGCGCTGCTCGCCTGACGTTATTCCTTTCGGGCCTGAATTTCCTGCGTTCAGGCCCCATTTTTGCTTATTTTATAAGCGGATAAATTTACATTAAGCGCAAGCGCCCATCATTCCTGCTCTCCTCTTTTTACTTTGTTCTGCATCAATAAAATTGCAAACATCTTTGATGCAAAGCACTACATATAGAACTTAAAATGCGTCCCGGCCCCACATATTGTATTAATAGTCTATTATGTCACCACACCCATCGTACTCAGGCGGTGATGGGATGTGGATAAAAAGGGCCGGGATCGGAGGGAAACGGCGGCAGCTACAGCGCCCCGGGACTTCGGTTGACCTTCCGCCTCTGTGGATAACCTGTTCTGTAAAAAATTATGGAGTGATCATGACACCGCATGTGATGAAACGCGATGGCTGTAAAGTGCCGTTCAAGTCAGAGCGCATTAATGAAGCAATTCTACGTGCAGCTAAAGCAGCGGGAGTCGATGACGCAGACTATTGCGCCACCGTCGCAGAAGTCGTTAGCCAGCAAATGCAGGGTCGCGCCCAGGTGGATATCAGCGAGATCCAGACCGCCGTTGAGAACCAGCTGATGTCCGGTCCGTACAAGCAGCTGGCGCGCGCCTACATTGAATATCGCCACGACCGCGATAGCCAACGTGAAAAGCGCGGTCGTCTGAACCAGGAAATTCGCGGCCTGGTTGAGCAGACCAACTCGGCGTTACTCAACGAGAACGCCAACAAAGACAGTAAAGTCATCCCTACCCAGCGCGATCTGCTGGCGGGCATCGTCGCCAAGCACTACGCGCGCCAGCACCTGCTGCCGCATGACGTGGTCATGGCCCACGAGCGCGGCGTGATCCACTATCACGATCTCGACTACTCCCCATTCTTCCCGATGTTCAACTGTATGCTGATCGATCTTAAAGGCATGCTGACCCAGGGTTTTAAAATGGGCAACGCCGAGATTGAGCCGCCGAAGTCTATCTCTACCGCTACCGCGGTGACGGCGCAGATTATCGCTCAGGTCGCCAGCCATATTTATGGCGGTACGACCATCAACCGCATCGATGAAGTACTGGCGCCGTTTGTTACCGAAAGCTTCAATAAGCACCGTAAAATTGCCGAAGAGTGGCACATTCCCGACGCCGAAGGCTACGCCCGTTCCCGCACCGAGAAAGAGTGCTACGACGCCTTCCAGTCGCTGGAATATGAAGTGAACACCCTGCATACCGCCAACGGTCAAACGCCGTTTGTGACCTTCGGTTTCGGCCTCGGCACCAGTTGGGAATCGCGTCTGATTCAGCAGTCCATTCTGCGCAACCGCATTGCGGGACTCGGTAAAAACCGTAAAACGGCGGTATTCCCGAAGCTGGTCTTCGCCATTCGCGACGGTCTGAACCACAAGTTTGGCGATGCGAACTACGATATTAAGCAGCTGGCGCTGGAGTGCGCGAGCAAGCGCATGTATCCGGATATCCTCAACTACGATCAGGTCGTGAAGGTGACCGGCTCGTTCAAAACCCCGATGGGCTGCCGCAGCTTCCTCGGCGTGTGGGAAAACGAGGACGGCGAACAGGTGCACGATGGCCGCAACAACCTCGGCGTTATCAGCCTCAACCTGCCGCGCATCGCGCTGGAAGCCCGTGGCGACGAGACTGAGTTCTGGAAACTTCTCGACGAACGCCTGCAGCTGGCGCGTAAAGCGCTGATGACCCGCATCGCTCGTCTGGAAGGAGTGAAGGCTCGCGTGGCGCCGATTCTGTATATGGAAGGCGCCTGCGGCGTGCGTCTGAAAGCGGACGACGACGTCTCTGAGATTTTCAAAAACGGCCGCGCGTCGATTTCGCTGGGCTATATCGGCATTCATGAAACCATCAACGCGCTGTTCGGCAACAAGCATATGTACGATAGCGAAGCGCTGCGTGAGAAAGGCATCGCCATCGTTCAGCGCCTGCGCGAAGCGGTAGACCAGTGGAAAGACGAGACGGGCTACGGCTTTAGCCTGTACAGCACGCCGAGCGAAAACCTCTGCGACCGCTTCTGCCGTCTGGATACCGCTGAGTTCGGCGTGATCGAAGGCGTAACCGATAAAGGGTATTACACCAACAGCTTCCACCTTGACGTAGAGAAGAAGGTAAACCCGTACGATAAAATCGATTTTGAAGCGCCTTATCCGCCGCTGGCTAACGGGGGCTTTATTTGCTACGGCGAGTACCCGAATATTCAGCACAACCTGAGAGCGCTGGAAGACGTGTGGGATTACAGCTATCAGCACGTGCCCTATTACGGAACCAATACGCCGATCGACGAATGCTACGAGTGCGGCTTTACCGGTGAGTTCGAATGCACCAGCAAAGGCTTCACCTGCCCGAAATGCGGCAACCACGATGCCTCCCGCGTGTCGGTAACCCGCCGCGTATGCGGCTATCTCGGGAGCCCGGACGCCCGTCCGTTCAACGCCGGCAAGCAGGAAGAAGTGAAGCGCCGGGTTAAGCACCTGGGCAACGGGCAGATCGGTTAATTCCAGGTGGTTTAGCCCCTCCCCTAATCCTCTCCCCTGCCGGGAGAGGGGACCGACCGGCCACTCGAGCCGTTCCCGGATCGCGGCGCAAAGCGCCTTATCCGGGCTACAACCGCGTATGCGGCTCTTCGTAGCCCGGCCGAGCGCAGCGACGCCGGGAGCCGTTCCCTTTACAAATGCAAAGCCCCTCCGTTTTCGCAAAGCAATTCGCGTCAGAGCAAGGCGGCAAACGAGGGAATCCCCGGGAGCGTACATTAAGTACGTGACTGGGGTGAGCGAGCGCAGCCAACGCGGCTATGGCGTTAATTGAGAAGCGAAAAATGAATTACCATCAGTACTACCCGGTAGATATCGTTAACGGTCCGGGCACTCGCTGCACCCTGTTCGTTTCCGGCTGCGTTCACGAGTGCCCCGGCTGCTATAACAAGAGCACCTGGCGGCTAAACTCCGGCATGCCGTTCACCGCCGAGATAGCCGACCGCATTATTGCTGACCTCAACGATACCCGCGTTAAGCGCCAGGGGATCACGCTTTCCGGCGGCGACCCGCTGCACCCGCAGAACGTCCCGGAGATCCTTAAGCTGGTGCAGCGCGTTCGCGCCGAGTGCCCCGGCAAAGATATCTGGGTGTGGACCGGCTACAAGCTGGACGAACTTAACGCCGCGCAGATGCAGGTGGTGGATCTCATCAACGTGCTGGTTGATGGCAAATTTGTGCAGGACTTAAAAGACCCGGCGCTGATCTGGCGCGGCAGCAGCAACCAGGTTGTACATCACCTGAGATAGCCTCCCGCTACAGCCGTTTATGGACGTTCCGATAGACGGCTAATTTCTCTCGTTTTCCCACAGCAATAACATAAACCCTCACCACCTCATCCCGAACCTGATATACCCGTCGGTATCCCGAAGCGCGCGCGGCTCGAACTCTGGCTGCGCATCTCAAAACCGGCTGACGCACTCCATGGCCACCGCTTTAAACTCAGCAAAACTGCGGGTGGCGGCAAGGCGGGCCATTGCCCGTTCGCGCAGGAAGGTGACGAAAATATCGTAGATCGCCATCGCCTCTTCATACTCGCTTTTACTGATGGCGAGCAGGAAGATGATATGCGCGGTTTCATCGCCCCAGGCGATACCGTGCGGGGCGATGACCGTATAGACCACGGTCTTTTTCGCCAGCAGGCCGAGGGCGTGAGGCAGCGCGATCCCGTCGCCGAGCATGGTGCTGACGATAGCCTCACGCTCCACCACCGACCCATGAAACTCCGCTCCGACAAACCCCTCCTGCTGCAGCTGCTGGCACAGCGTGGCAAACAGCGCCTGCTGATCCATCGGGGTATCTATCACCTGGAAGTGGGCCTCATCAAAATACTTATTCAGCATCCAGGGACGCGTGCGGTCCACCAGCACCAGCTTGCCAATTTGGTCGAGCTGGTAGTCGGTAGGAAACGGCGCAATGGTGACCACCGGCTTCTCTTTCTCGCTGATGCGCACGGTGGAAATGACAAAATCTTCCGCGATCTCTTCCCGCTGTTCATATTCGCGTTGCGAAAGGGTGGCGGCAATTTCCAGCTGCGGATACTTACGCTGAAGAATGGCTTCAATCATCCGCACCATCGCGTTGCTGGTATCGCAGACCAGCAGCACCTGCGGCTGACGCTGATAGCCGATATTGTAATGGCGCTCCAGCCCGACGCCGATATGCAGCACCAGAAAGCCGATCTCGTTTTCGCTGATGGCGTAGGGAGTATATTTCCCCCAGCTCGATACCGCCGCCAGGGTCATGTCCCACGCCATGGGGTAATGCTGTTTGATATTTTCCAGAAGCGGGTTGGGGATCATTATCTGGTAGCGCACGCGGGTGATCATGGTCTTAATATGGGTCAGTAAATCCGCATGCAGCTGGGCATCGTCCAGCAGATTGTAATTATATTGCTGATTGATATAGCGCAGGATGTAGTTCACCAGCGCTTCATCGTCGTCGGCGCTGATGGTACCCGGATCGACGTCCTGCACCTGGCGGGCGGCAAGGTGGACGCACAGCCACTCTTCTTCCGCCGGAGCAAGCAGTTTGCCCGCCAGCTGCTGCATCGTGTTTGCCAGCTCGCGTGCGGCGTCGCGTACGTTTTGCGCCACATCCTCGGCGCTAAAATCGGCCAGCGGATACCCTTCGCTCACGCGGCGCACGGCAACCGCGCCGTACAGGCAGATAAAGCGCTCCCCCGCGTCCGTCAGCCGCACGTGATGGCGGGTTAACGTCTCCTGCAGCACGCCGGCCAGCAGCGTCGGTACGCTGGCGTCAAACGCCTCTTCGCCAATAAGCGGGTTCAGCGGCCCCGGCTGGCTCAGCTCCCACAGCAGATCGGTCAGGCAGGCGCGAATGGAGACCTCGCTGCCGAACAGCTTCATGCCGTGGCGCGGCCGGGTCTCGAGGGTGAGCTGATAACGTTGAAAACGCTCGCGTACGTCAACCATATCGCCCTGTAAGGTGGCGCGGCTGACGAACCACGCATCGGCCAGATCCTCCAGCTTGATAGAAAACGCGGAAGTTAAAAAGCGCACCAGCAAAAAGTGGATGCGATCCGCCGCGGTTCGCGGGATGTGCTGCGCTTTCGGCGCGCTCTCTTCCAGCGTCTGATAGCGCGTCGGATCGTGAATCACCAGCTGATAGCCGCTGCCGCGGGTGAGGATAAACTGCGCGCCGTAGTGCAGCAGCAGCGCGTTCAGCGCGGTGATATCCGCGCGTACCGTGCGAGTAGAAACCGACAGCCGCTGCGCCAGCTCCTCCTGCGGCAGCGTTTCGTTTTGCAACAGAGTAAACAGCTGCGCTAAACGTTGATGGGGAAATCGCATGTCAGTTCCTTTTTCTTACGGCTCAGGGTTGAGCGGATATCACCATCTGCGACGGGCTGCCAACCGGAGTGTAGTCCGGAGAGAACGTCAGCCTGCCATCCTTCGGCGCGACGCGAAAGCGGGTGATGTTGTCGCTACGCTGGTTCATGACGTACAGCCACTGCCCCTGACTGTCCAGCGTCAGCGTGCGCGGATAGTCGCCTCGGGTCCAGATATCGTCCTGGTGGCTCAGGCTGCCGTCAGCCAGCACCGTAAAGTGGGCGATACTGTTATGCAGTCGGTTGGCGACGTACAGCTGCTTGCCATCGCGGCTCAGGACCAGGCCGGCAGCAAAGCTGGTGCCCTTATACTCTGCAGGCAGCGCCGAGACCGTTTTCCCCTCGCGCAGCAGGCCGCTTTGCTTATCGAGATGATAAAAAGTGAGCGTCGACGCCTCTTCGTTAATCAACCATAGTCCGTCGCCCTGCGGCGTAAACACAAAGTGGCGCGGTCCGGCGCCGGGAGATGAGGCCGCGATAAACGGCGGATCGTTCGGCGTTAGCTTCCCGGTGGCGTTATCCAGCCGGTACTGATAGATCCGATCCAGCCCGAGGTCGGTGGAGTAAACGAACTTACCGCTGGGATCGGCGGCGATCATATGGGCGTGGGGGCCGTTATGATCGCTAATGGCAAAACTGCCTTCGACGGCTGCCGCCGGGCGTTCCGCGCCCGCAGGCCCTTGATCCTGACGTACATCCACCGCCTCGCCCAGGTTACCATCTTCTTTCACCGGCAGCACGGCGATACTACCGCTGACGTAGTTTGCCACCAGCAGATGACGTCCATCGGGGGTCAGGGAGAGATAAACCGGCCCGGCGCCGCCGGAAGCGACCTGATTCAGCTCGCTCAGTTCACCGTTGCTGCCGATGCGCCACGCCTGCACCACTCCCTTTTCCACTTCGCTGGCGCCGTAAAGGGTTTTGCCATCCGCCGAGACGGTAAGCTGGGCCAGGTCAGGCAGCGTCCCGACCAGCGTTTTATCGCGCAGCGCCCCGGTCTGGCTATCGACGGTAAAGCGATACAGCCCTTCGCCATTGGGGTTGTAGGTGCCGACCCAGGCGTACTGGGTTTGCGCTGCGGCGCCGGCGGCGAGCAGAGAGAGTGAAGCAACAAGCAGGTGACGAGCGGTTGGCATGGTGACTCCTTGATGGTTCGGTGGCGGTTTCCCTTCGCCCTAACCCTCTCCCCGTTGGGGAGAGGCCGGGGAAGGGGCAATCGGCGCTATTTTACTAACTGTTTGGTGATCGAAAGCAGCTGACGCACGTCCGCCGGGCGGGTGTGACCGCTGGCTTTATCAATAATCGAACTGTAGATATGCGGGATAATTTTACTTACTCCTGCGTCCAGCGCGATCTGCAGGATCTCGCCGTAGTTTTCCAGATCGATCCCGCCGGTGGGCTCCAGCCAGAAATCATGACGGGCGCAGGCCTCGGCCACCGCAATAAACTCGTCGCGATGCTTCAGCCCGCCCATCGGGAAATATTTAATCGAACTGCCGCCCATATCTTTCAGCAGCGCAATCGCGGTTTCCAGCGGTACGATGCCGTCCGGTGCGCCGCTGCTGAGCGGGCCGGTGGAGATCTTCACCATTCCCGGCGTACCGGTTGGCGACACCAGGCCGTTAACCACGGTTTCGTTCTGCCCCAGCAGCGCGCGGCTGGTCGCCACGCCGGTAAATACCTGGTTGACGTGCTGCGGCTGCACCTGACGCGAAATTACGCTGACCATCGCCGACTGGTTCGGGTCGCCCGCGCCCAGTCCCACGGAGAGCGCGTTATCAATCCGCTGCGCGTATTCACGCATATCGGCAACCGCGCTGGCGACGTCCGGGTAATTTTTGGAGAGCACGCCCACCAGTACATGACCTTCCGCCGCCTCATAAATCTCGCTGGCGTTCTCTTTGCTCCCCGCCAGCACGTTCAGGCAGACGCGGTCACGATAAAAATTAGGGGTCAGTTTCATGCGTTTTTCTCCTTGTTCAAAACTTCTGCGATGCGACGGGAGACAATCTCCAGCTGCTGCGCGTTCACGCTGCGGACATCGGCTTCAATAATGCCTTCATTTGCTTTATAGCCACGGAAGTAGATGGCGTATTCGCCCTGCTTCAGCGCATTGACCAGATCGCCGGTATCGACGCCGGTCACCGCTTCATCAAACTTGATCTCCGCCCGCGCGATATCGCGGCCGGCGCTGTCCCAGACCACGCGCGCGGTGACGCCATCGAGCGTATTGAGCTGCTGAATAAACGGCGTCATCTTCGCCACCATCTCTTCACCGCTCTCTTTGCGCGCCGTCAGATAGTGCTCAATCGCGCAGGTCAGGCCGAGGATCCCCTCTTTGCCCACCTTCATCGCCCGGCCAATGCCGTTCGACTGACGTTTAACCCACTCAACGTATTGGGTTTTGCCAATCACCAGCCCACTGGTCGGCCCTTCGATCGCCTTCGCGCCGCTATAAATCACCAGATCCGCGCCGGCGCGATAGTAGGCCTGGAGGTCTTCCTCCGCCGCCGCGTCGACAATCAGCGGCAGATTATGGCTCTGCGCCACCGCTGCCGCCTGCGCCACGTTGAGCATGCTTTTCTGCACGCAGTGGTGGGATTTGATATACAGAATGGCCGCGGTGCGCGGGGTAATGGCCGCCGCCAGCTGCCCGGCGGAACATTCATTGGCGTAGCCCGCTTCCACCAGCCTGCCGCCGCCCAGCGCCACCATGGTGCCCACCGGCGCGCCAAAATTGACGTTATGACCCTTAGGCAGCACGATTTCGTTGTTTTCAATCGGCGTCACGTGCAGGTTTTCCAGCAGCCAGTCGCTGTCTTTTACCAGCACCGCCGCCACCGACTGGGCGATGCCCGCCGAGGCGCAGGAGACGACGGTCGCCCCTTCCACGTCCAGCAGCTTCGCAATATACGCGCCGGTTTTATTGACCAGATCTTTCATCTCGAAGTACTGGTTCATCCCCGCCATCGCGGCATCCACCACTTCCGGCCGCGGCGTGGAGACGCCGAGAATGGTCATACGACCGGAGGTATTAATCACCTGTTTTAAATCATATTTCTCAAAAATCGAAGGCATTTTCCGCGCTCCCTTGTTCGGTCAGATAGCCCTTGCCCGCGCGAACGGCGGCAAGCGGCAGCAGAATCTTGTCGGTCTGAAGGCTCTCTTTTTCCGCATCCACCAGCACCGTTGGCGTCTGCGCGAGGGTAAACAGCGTCAGGTCGGCGTCGTAACCCACTTCCAGCCGCCCTTTGTGGCTAAGACGCAGGCCTTCAGCGGCGTTGGCGGTCACGCAGTCAATGACCTGCGGCAGCGACATGCCAATGGCGAGGAATTTCGACATCACCAGCGCCAGCGATCGCACCGGGCCGTCGATACGGTTGCGGCAGTAAATATCGGAGCTGATGGTGTGCGGCAGAATGCCCATAGCAATCGCCCGCCGCGCCACCTCGAAGCTGAAGCTGGCGGTGCCGTGGCCGATATCAAGGCGCACGCCGCGCTGTAGCGCGCGAGAAATCGAGCTTTTCAGCTCGCCGGACGGCGTCAGGATACGATTGGGTTTACCGTTGTAGCAGTGGGTAATGATGTCGCCGGAGGTCAGCAGGTCGGCGATCTCATCCAGGTCGGGCGGATTGTTGCCGATATGCACCATCAGCGGCAGGCCGCCGTTTTCCTGCTGAATCGCCTTTGCGCGCGCCAGCGGCGTAATGCCGTTTTCCCCCACCACGCTGCTGCTCATCCGCGCCTTCAGGCCGACGATAAAGTTCGGGTAGCGGTTGACCGCCTGCTTCACCGCCTCCGCGTCGATATTCGCCATATTTGCCAGTTCATTCTGGGCAATCAGCCCGACGCGGGAGATGTTAAGCAGGGCGTAAACTTCGGTCGCGGCTTTGCGGGTCAGCTGGTAGAAATCATCCACATCGTCCGCGCCGGTGCTGCCCGCGTCAATCACGGTGGTCACGCCGGTAGCAACCCCCACGCTGTCCGGCTCATCATGGTAAATCGGCGAGTTCGGATAGCAGTGAACGTGAGAGTCAATCCAGCCTGCGCTGACGTAATAGCGACCGTCCAGCTCAAGGGTTTTGCGCGCAGGCGCGCTAATCTCGCCAAGCGCCGCGATTTTACCGTCCCGGATGGCGATATCGGTCAGGGTATCGTCGACGAGGCGCGCACGGCGCAGGAGTAAATCAAACATGTCTCTCTCCTGTTAACGCGGGCGCCGAGGCGCCCGCAGGACTTAACTAATCGCCACCGGGAAGATTGACCCAAGAAGCATGGCGCCAAGGATCGCGCCGCCGGTGATAGGCTTCTGCCAGATGTAGAACAGCAGCGCGCCCGCCAGGGAACCGATGCCGATAGGAATAGAAGCGGTCATGGCGCTGAGGATAATCAACGGTCCGAGGAAACGGCCTGAGGCGTTACCGGCCCCCATCATGACGTCCGCACCGTAGGTGGAATCGCTCTGGTTGATGGTGAATTTACGCGCCAGGATGATGATGTAGCCAATCGCGAGGCCCAGCACCAGGCCGGTGACCAGCGAGGCGGCAAAGTTGGCGACCGGGAAAACAAAGCCCGCGCCGAGCAGCAGCGCCGGAACGCCTAAGCCGACGCCGGTCTGAATCGCCCCGCCGATATCCAGAATCCCCACCAGCGAGCCTTCGATAATACGCGCGAACAGGAAGCTGGCGCCGAACGCCGCTACCGCGCCGTAGGCCCCGGTATCAATTCCCGCTTTCAGCATCGCCACGAAGGCGACTTCGTTAAACGCGCCGATGCCGTAGAGGTAGTACATATGCGTCCCGGCAAAGACGCCGGCGGAGAGCAGGCCAACAAAGATCGGGAACGACCAGTCGGCATACCAAAAACCTTTATTTTGTTCCATGAGAGGCTCCTGTTATTTACCGCTGAGCGAGTTGTGGATCAGTTCCAGCCAGTTCGGCACGGTCAGATGGAAGGATTCAATCATCTTCATGTCGAAACCGCGGAAGAAGCCGCTCAGAACGAACAGCGCGACGATCGCCACCATCATCACCTTGGTGACGCGGTGCCAGCCGCTCTCTTCAACGCCTTTCCCGATCAGGATGCCCAGCACCAGGCCCGGAACGGCGTTGCCCATAATCAGCTGCGCCGCGCCGCCAAAAATCGTCGCCCAGAAGCCTGATTTTTTACCGGCATCAATCGCCGCCAGCCAGAAGATGACCGGCATCACCGTATTCACCAGCAGGTTTGCCGCCGGAACCAGCACTTTAACCGCCGTCACCTGCAGCGCTTCCGGTACAGAAGAGGCGGTGAGGTTGAGGAAAGCGACCACGATCATGCCGATAATGCCGCAGGCGATGGCCATCTTTTTCGGATCGTGCAGCGTCTCGCCGACGTTGCGGTTTTTAATCATCAGCGCTGCCGCCCCCCAGTTGGGGATAATGCGGTGGTCAACGTCCTGAGTGAAGGAGCCTGCCGCGACGGAAGAGGCCCAGGCGTTGAAGAAGAAGCCCAGGCCAAATGAGAAGTGGGAAGCCGGATCGCCTTCACATGAATTCAGCTCGCCCAAGGTACGAAACGCCCCCATCCCCTGCGTGGTGGGCGCATGAAACATGCGTGCCGCTCCGGCGCCTACGCCGACGCCAACCAGGCCGCCGATGATGAGCGATTTTATTAAAATTATCAGGAACATAGTCTGACCCTTTGGTGAAAATCAGGTTTGCGTGACGAAATCCACTTTATCGAGATTAATGGCGGTCACGGTGACGGTGACCTTCAGCTCCACGCTGTAGGTTCGTCGCTCACGGCGCAGAAAGAAGAATAAAAAGGCCTCTTTCCGTACCGCTTCACGCGCATGAACAACCTCCACGTCCTGTGGTTCAATACGCAGTAAGATGTGCGGCGACGTTTTCATCACCGCCGCCTGGACATGGTTCAGGGCATCGGCAAAAGCGCGCGTTTTGCTCTCGCCTTTGCCGGTAACGCTCACCGTGGTGGTGAATTGCTCTTTCATGCTCACGCGCCGTACTTCTTCTTCCAGGCCTCAACCAGGCGCTCACCCAGCTCTTCTTTATCCATAAAGCCGAAGCCCAGTACGTTGTAGCCTTCGTTGATCGCGGTGACGCCTTCATCAACGGAACGCATGCCATATTTCGCCTTGTAGCCGTGCTTATTCTGCGCGGTGATCGCCCCTGCGCCGCCGCTGCCGCAGAAAGAGATACCGAAGGTGGCGTTTTCCGCCTTCATCATGTCGCCCAGCTTCATATCCGCGGCAACGCCCGGCACGACCACGGCGCGAGCGCCGGCTTTTTCCGCACCTGCGGCAACTTTTTGTCCTTTACCCAGGCGATCGCCAATAACAACGGTGATTTGTTCCATTTGTGTGCTCCTTACAGGTTATCTTTCGCGACTTCGAAGTGGACGGACAGCAGCCAGGCTTCTTCATCTGGCAGATTGCCGAACTGCGCGACCACTTCGCGGGCCAGCATCATTGAATCTTCTGAGATCTCTTCGAACAGGCTGGCATCCACTTCCGGCAGCGGCTCGCCGCTGATTGACCGATGGGCCATCGCCCGAACGTGGGAAGTCAGCATTTGCTCCTGAACGTCGTTGGGGACGATGTTGCGGCGGCTTAATAGTGCGAAAACCTGCTGCAGCATCTTGTCGGCCAGCTGTTCGGTTAGCGTGGCCTGCTCCTCTGGGACGTGTGTTACCGCTCCGTTATTCACTTGAATTACCCCGTTGATGTCTCTGGGGATAACACTAATGCCGGGGGCAAAGAGTTTGTAGCGAGTTGTTTTCCACTTCGAAGTGGAAAGGAAGAAGGCAGGCGTGATCTATTTCACATAGTTATTGTGAATGTATTCGCCTCAACCAATTCTCGTGATGAACATCACAAGATCCTCGGTGTCACGGTGGCGAAAACTGGCATGCAGGAAAAGCGAAAAATGTGACGGCGATGGAGTTTTGAATTAACAGAATGTGGGAGGCATCGGCTGACGCCTCCCCACAAAGAGAAATTAACGGTACTTCTTATGGTATGTATTGCGGGTGGTTTTAAACTCTTCCGCTGCGGCCTGGGCTTCTTTGACTTTGCCTTCATCAGCCAGCTTCAGCGCGCCGTCAATCTGGCCGATCAGCACATCGAAACCGTGACGATAGTCTTTCATTTCCGCGCTGTCCGCCGTTTTACCTTCCAGCTTCGGCGGCGTCTCTTTCTGAGCGTCAGCCGCCGCTGTGCGCATCTTATTCAGCGCCGCTTTCAGCTCGCCGGCATCTGAAGTTTTCTGCACCACTTGCAGGTTCTCAGCAAGGGTATCCATGTCTTCGCCCAGATCGGCGAAAGCCGATGCCGAACCAAGCGCAAAAGCCGATACGGCCAGCATCGCTAACAGTTTTTTACGCATTGCTCACTTCCTTTTTTATTATTAAGCACACAAGTGTTATTGCCCGGCGATCTTCATCTCCGGCAGCAGTACGGAACCGCACTGAATGTTGCTGCGCGTTTCGATATCGTCGCCGATGGTCACGATATTACGCCACATATCTTTCAGATTTCCTGCAATGGTTATCTCACTGACCGGATACTGAATTTCGCCGTTTTCTACCCAGAAGCCGGATGCGCCGCGTGAGTAGTCGCCGGTGACGCCGCTTACACCCTGCCCCATCAGTTCCGTGACGACAAGACCGGTCCCCATCTCTTTAAGCAACTTTGCAAAACTCAGGCCGCGGCCGTTAATACGCCAGTTATGAATACCGCCCGCGTGGCCAGTGCTCTTCAATCCCAGCTTGCGCGCCGAGTAGTTGGTCAACAGCCACTGGGTCAGTACGCCGTCTTTAATGATATCCCGGCGTTCCGTACGGACGCCTTCACTATCAAACGGCGTCGAAGCCAGACCTTTCAGCAGGTGCGGATGCTCTTCAATGGTCAGCCAGTCCGGCAGGATCTGGCTACCCAGCGCATCAAGCAGGAAGGTGGATTTACGGTAAACCGAACCGCCGGCGATCGCCCCGACCAGATGGCCAAACAGACCGGTAGCGACTTCGTTGGCGAAAATCACCGGCGCTTTCATCGTCGATAGCTTACGCGGGGCCAGGCGCGACAGGGTGCGGCGGGCGCACTCTTCGCCAACCCACTCCGGCGATTGCAGGTCGTCTATCGCCCGTCCGATGGTGTAAGCGTAATCGCGCTCCATATCGCCATTCTCTTCGGCAATCACGCAGCTGGAGAGCGAGTGGCGGGTAGAGCAGTAGCTCTGCAGCATGCCGTGGCTGTTGCCGAACACTTTAATGCCGTAGTGGCTGTTAAAGCTGCCGCCTTCGGTATTGCTGATGCGTTTATCGGCTTTTAGCGCCGCCTGTTCAGCGCGGGAGGCCAGCTCAATGGCTTCATCCGGGGAAACTTCCGCCGGATGGAACAGTTCAAGATCCGGGGCTTCAAAAGCCAGCAGTTCTTTATCCGCCACGCCCGCGCACGGGTCCGGCGAGGTATATCGGGCGATATCCAGCGCCGCCTGCACCGTGCGGGCAATAGCCTGCGGGCTGAGATCGGTCGAAGACGCGCTGCCTTTGCGATTCTGGTGATAAACGGTGATGCCGAGAGCACCATCGCTGTTGAATTCTACGTTCTCCACTTCGCCGTAGCGGGTGCTCACGCCGATACCGGTAGTTTTACTGACGGAGACTTCCGCGCCGTCGGATTTGCCTGCCGCCAGTTCCAGCGCCGTGGTCACGGCCTCTTCCAGCGTCTTACGCTGTTGTGCAACTTGAGAGATGACTTTCATCGCTAATGCCATAATGTAAGAAGGAGTTAACTGAAGTCTAACAGAGAACCGTTTTTCAGTGCGCGCCTTAACTGGTAACATTAGTCTCTTTTTTAAGGAGCCTGAGATGACAAAGCAGCCCGAAGACTGGCTCGACGACGTCCCTGGTGATGACGTCGAAGATGAAGACGATGAAATTATCTGGGTCAGTAAAAGTGAAATTAAGCGTGACGCCGAAGAACTGAAGCGTCTTGGCGCGGAAATGGTCGAGCTGGGTAAAAACGCGCTCGATAAAATCCCGCTGGATACCGACCTGCGCGACGCGATTGAACTCGCCCAGCGTATCAAGAAAGAAGGCCGCCGCCGCCAGATGCAGCTGATTGGTAAAATGCTGCGCAGCCGCGACGTCGAGCCGATTCGTCAGGCGCTGGACAAGCTGAAGAACCGCCACAACCAGCAGGTTGCGCTGTTCCATAAGCTTGAGCAGATCCGCGATCGTCTGATTGATAATGGTGATGATGCCGTGGCTGAAGTGCTGAACCTGTGGCCAGATGCCGATCGTCAGCAGCTGCGTTCGTTGATCCGCAACGCCAAAAAAGAGAAAGAAGGCAACAAGCCGCCGAAGTCCGCGCGTCTTATCTTCCAGTACCTGCGCGAACTGGCCGAAAGCGAAGGCTAATTCTGTATGACTCCCCCGGATTACGGCTGTTGCCCGATCCGGGCGACCCACTCCCTCGAACGCAATGCCATGGACAATGGTCAATTCGAATTTTCCCTGCATTTAAATCGGTTTTAATTTTTCATTTTCATTCGATTTCGCGCTTATATTTAACTTTTATTTCACAAGAAAGCCGTTCCATTGCAATCCGGCTGGCAATCTCCCCTCGCCATCAACGCCAATGCCATCAACACAACCTGTTAACTTTATTAAATAAAACAATATAACCCTGCCTTTAGGGCGCTGACTTTATCAGCAATTTGCTTATCTTTGATCCACCTCTCAAAACGGTTTTGTTATTTCATACATTATAATAATGAAAAATAAATTTCATTAAAGTACAAGAACCGAAACGGTGCGTGCGCGTATTTTTGGCCAGTGAGTTCTGTTCATTAAAACCTGGCGTCTGCAGGCTTTCCTCAGCAGAAAGTCGACAAAATCATCCGCACCGCCGCAGGTGAATCGCCCAGCGGAGGCCATCGTCCGGCAAGAAGCAGGAATTCACTTTTCACGAGAGGGGCTAACCCGGCGGTCGGTTATTTGCCGCCGACCGGAGCCAGATTTTAGAGAGTCGACAGCTATCATCATGGAGAAAAATATGACTACTGTACCAAGGCTGAAATATTTCGTTGATGGTCAATGGCGCGTATCGCAGACCGAACGCTATATGGACGTCTATAACCCAAGTACCGGGGAAGTCATGGCTCAGGCCCCCTGCTGCACCGAGCAAGAAGTGCTGGATGCCGTTGCCGCGGCGCGCAAAGCCTTTCCGGCGTGGTCAGATACGCCGGCCATTAAACGCTCGCAAATTATGTTCCGCGTTCGCGAATTATTAATCCAGCATCAGGACCGCTTAACCGAGCTGGTGGCAAAAGAAAACGGTAAAGCCTGGGGCGACGCCCAGGGCGATGTATTAAAAGCGAAAGAAGGTACCGAGCTTGCCTGCTCGATTCCCACTCTCATGGCCGGTGAAAACCTGATGGACGCCTCTGCCGGGATCGACACCAACCTTTATCGTGAGCCAATTGGCGTGTTCGCCGGTATTGTGCCGTTTAACTTCCCGGCAATGATCCCGATGGGATGGATGGCGCCATTATGCGTCGCCTCCGGTAATACCATGGTGATTAAAGCGGCCAGTATGACGCCGATGACCTGTATGGAAATCACCAAACTCTATCAGGAAGCAGGGGTGCCGGATGGGGTGATTAACGTCGTGACCTGCTCACGCAATGAAGCCGATATCTTGCTGACCCACCCGGACGTCAACGGCGTCTCCTTCGTCGGCTCAACCTCCGTGGGTCTGCACGTTTACTCCAAAGCCGCCGCTCACGGCAAGCGCGTTCAGGCACTGTGCGAAGCGAAAAACCATGCCCTGGTGCTGGCCGATGCGCCAATTAACCGTACCGCAGCGGGGATTATCAACGCCGCGTTTGGCTGCGCGGGCGAACGCTGCATGGCGCTGCCGGTTGTCGTGGTGCAGGAAGAGATCGCTGATAAGCTGATTGCCGCCGTCGTCGAGAAAGCCAAACAGCTGAAAATCGGCCCCGGCTATCTGCGCGATACCGATATGGGTCCGGTGATTTCTAAAGATCATAAGCAATCGGTCATCAACTGGATTAATAAAGGCATTGAGGAGGGGGCAAAGCTGGTGCTCGACGGTCGCGCTATTCAGGTGCCGGGCCAGGAAAATGGCTTCTACGTCGGGCCAACCATCCTGGATCGCGTAACCGAAGAGATGAGCGTCGGCACGCAGGAAATTTTCGGGCCGGTGCTGTGCTTTAAGCGGGTCAAAACCTTCGAAGAAGGTCTGCAACTTATGAACAATAACCCGTTTGCCAACGGCTCGGTTATTTTCACCCAAAGCGGCTACTACGCCCGCGAATTCCAGAAACGCACCCACGGCGGCATGGTCGGTATCAACGTCGGTATTCCGGTGCCGGTCGGCGTATTCCCGTTCTCAGGCCATAAGCAGTCCTTCTTCGGCGACCTGCACTGCCTGGGCAAAGACGGCGTCCGTTTCTACACCGAATCAAAATGCGTGACCTCGCGCTGGTTTGATGAAGAGGAAGCGAAACGCGAAAAAGTCGACTCCTGGGACGGTACGATTTAAACGCCGCTAATACCCCAAATAATTCAAGTTGCAGTCAACGCACCAGCCGCTCGAAGTATGACGGTCAACTCCCTCCAGATATTGCTTAGGCAATATCTGGAGCATTAATTCGATTTTTTTACTCTGCACGTGTCGCTGAATCGTAAATGACGAATGCACACTAAAAAAATCCTTAATATTAAATGGAGTTTCCTATGACCCAGGCCTTCTCAATTCCTCGCAGTATTATTTATGGCGAAAATGCTTTAGAACATCTTTCCACGCTGAGCGGCAAAAAAGCCGCGTTAGTCACAGGCGGAAGTTCCATGAAGCGTTTTGGCTTTCTGGATAAAGCCGTCAGCGAACTCAATAAAGCGGGTATGGAGTGCATTATTATCGATAATGTCGAACCCAATCCGTCCATTAAAACCGTCTGGCGCGGCGCAAAAGCGATGCAGGCTTTTGAACCGGACTGGATAGTGGCGATTGGCGGCGGCTCCGCGCTTGATGCCGCAAAAGTAATGTGGTGTTTCTACGAGCATCCGCAGTTGAAGTTCGAGGATATTCTTCCGGTCGGTTCCATGCCGGTGCTACGCAATAAAGCCCGATTTGTGGCGATCCCTTCCACCAGCGGCAGCGCCTCTGAGATCACCGCATTTTCGGTGATCACCGACACGGCAAATCATATCAAATACCCGATTGTTGCCGCCGATCTGGTACCGGATATCGCCATTCTCGACCCCACCATTCCGGCAAAAATGCCGCCGCACGTTACCGTTCATACCGGAATGGACGTTCTGACCCACGCCATTGAAGCCTATGTGTCCACCGCGGCCAACTCGTTTACTGACCCCTATGCGGTAGAAGCGATTCGGCTGGTGTTTACGTATCTGGAAATCGCCTGGCGCTCACCTGATGATTTAAACGCCCGCATGCATATGCACAATGCTTCTGCGCTGGCGGGAATCGCCTTCACCAACGCCTCGCTGGGGTTAGTTCATTCAATGGCGCATAAGATTGGCGGCGAGTTTGGTATTACCCACGGTCTGGCAAACGCGATTATGCTGCCTTATATCATTCAATATAATGCGAAGTTCACCAAAAAATATCGTCAGCTGGAAGCGGCGTTAGGCATCAAAAACCTGATTGAAGCGATCAACGCGCTGAATCAACGTCTGGGCGTGCCGAAAACGCTAAGCCAGTGCGGCGAAGTTGAAATCAATGAAATCACCTTTGTGAACGTCCTCGACAGAATGAGTCACCATGCCGTTGACGATCCCTGCACATTAACGAATCCTAACTATCCGTCCGTTCAGGATGTCAAAGGGCTCTATACCAAAGCGTTCTACGGCGCTTGATAATCTCCCCGCTGCGTTTTTTTACACGGTAAAGCCGCTTCAACCAGGGCCGCCTGGGCCACCAAAGCCCGGCGGCCCTGTCGTTTCTAAAGGCTTCATCATAGCCGTAGCCAGTAATAGCTGAATCGTTAAAGCTAAAATCATCTTGATTCACATTTTTTTAGCAACAACTTTTATAATTACTTAAAAAAAGCGATTTAAATCTCATTTAAAAATATAAAAACGGCCGTTTTCTCACCAGGTGAGACACTTCACATTTTCATAATCCACTTACAACTAAATTCCCTGCATCAGCAACACAATCGATTCAGCAAAAGGGTTAAAAAATGAAAAAAACATTAGCTTTAACAGCAATCGCTATGCTTGTTTCTGGGCCTGTAGTCGCGAAAACATGGGTGCTGACAAGCGCTGAAAGCGGTATGGATAAAGGAAACTGGCAGATAACCAGCGACCAGCTGAAGATAAAAGATCATAACTTCAGCATTGAGCAAAAAGTCCTTCACGGCGGGAAACAGGAAGGCAGCAAAATCCTCGTGATCCACAGCAAAGACGGCCTGACGATTACCCTGAGCCCGACTCGCGGCATGAATCTGCTGAAAATCGAAGGTTTTGGTTCACGGATGGGCTGGGACTCACCGGTAAAAGAGGTGGTCAACCCGGCCTTTATTAACCTCGAAAGCCGCAACGGGCTGGGCTGGCTGGAAGGCTTCAATGAAATGATGGTGCGCTGCGGCTATGAATGGACCGGCCACCCGGTAACCGCAGACGGGCAGATTTATACCCTGCACGGTAAAGTCGGCAACACGCCGGCTTCACAGGTGGAAGTGGAGGTCGCGGACACCGCGCCGTATGAAATTCGCGTTCGCGGGCTGGTGAAGGAGAGCACGTTTAAGAAAGCGGATCTGCAGACCATGACCGAGCTGCGCTATGTACCCGGCAGCAACAGCTTCAGCCTGCACGATGTCTTAACCAACCATGCTGACTATCCGCATGACTATCAGATTATCTATCACAGCAACTTTGGCAAGCCGATCCTCGAAGAGGGGGCCCGCTTTATGGCGCCGATCGCCAGCATCAGCCCGTTCAATGACTACGCCAAAGCCGGCTTAAAAACCTGGCAAACCTACGCCGGTCCAACCAAAGATTTCGATGAAATGGTGTTTAACATGCAGCCGCTGGCGGACGAAAATCATCAAACGCTGGCCGCCGTGGTCAACAAAGCCGGCGACAAAGGGGCATCGATTCAGTTTGATACCCGCCAGCTGCCGGTGCTGACGCTGTGGAAAAACACCGATACCGAGAAACAGGGTTACGTGACCGGTATTGAGCCGGGTACCAGCTACGCCTATCCGGTAACCATCGAGCGCGAGCAAAAACGCGTTAAGCAGCTTCAGCCCGGGGCAAGCACCCAGTTTGATCTGACCTATACGCTGCTGCACAGCAGCGAGCAGGTTGCCGACGTGGAGAAGAAAATCGCGGCCATTCAGGGCGATACCAAAGTGGCGGAAAACGAAACGCCTATCGCGAAGGAGTAGCGTAAGCTTTGAACCCATCCCGGGTTGCGGCGTAACGCCTGACCCGGGCTACCGGCCCGCAGACGACGGTAAACCCGTAGCCCGGCTAAGCACAGCGCGAGCCGGGAAAAAAGCGGAGATGACATTGCGCGCTGCTTCCCGGAGGCGGCGCTTGACGCGCCTTGTCCGGGCTACCGGACCGCAGACGGCGGTAAACCCGTAGCCCGGCTAAGCACAGCGCGAGCCGGGAGAAAAGCGGAGATGACATTGCGCGCTGCTTCCCGGAGGCGGCGCTTGACGCGCCTTGTCCGGACTACCGGCCCGCAGACAGCGCTGAACCCGTAGCCCGGCTAAGCGCAGCGCGAGACGGGAAAAAAGCGGAGATGACATTGCGCGCTGCTTCCCGGAGGCGGCGCTTGACGCGCCTTGTCCGGACTACCGGCCCGCAGACAGCGCTGAACCCGTAGCCCGGCTAAGCGCAGCGCGAGCCGGGGAAAAAAGCGGAGATGACATTGCGCGCTGCTTCCCGGAGGCGGCGCTTGACGCGCCTTGTCCGGGCTACCGTCCCGCAGACGACGGTAAACCCGTAGCCCGGCTAAGCGCAGCGCGAGCCGGGGAAAAAAGCGGAGGTGGCATTGCGGGCTGCCTCCCGGAGGCGGCGCTTGACGCGCCTTGTCCGGGCTACAAAACCTTGACCGCGCCAGCCTGCTCCATGACCACCAAACGCAAATCCTGCGCAAAGCGCTGGTACTGCGCCTCATTAATCGGCTGCGGATAGCTCAACACGATCAGTTCATGATCGGCGATGCCCTGATGATAGGTCGGATGGCGATGCGCCCAGGGATTCGCGCAAAATCCCATGGTTTCATAAAAGCGCAGGCGCTTATGGGCAACTTCGCTGGTCAGCGGATCGATTTCCAGAACGGTCAGCGGCGCGCGCTGAAGTATTTCAGCTAACAGCCGCTTGCCGTAGCCGCGCGATCGCAAGGTATCGTCGATGGCCAGATGTTCAACGTAGCGATAGTCAGCAAACCGCCAGCAGCCGCTCAGGCCAATAAACTGGCCATCATCGAACCAGGCTTCCAGTTCATAATGCGGATTATCAAGCGCCTGCTGCTTAGCCTCGGCTTCACGCTGCTCGTGCCACGGAAAGGCCCTGCCGTACAGTGCGTCAAGCGGGGGAAAATGCGAGGAATCGGTAGAGGTCACTCTTTCTGAATTCAACATGAACCCTCCTGGCTACAAAAACTATCCGCCCTCACGCGGAGGGCGGATAAACGAGGAGAATAGCCTACTCGGCCGCCTCGGCTTTTTTCGCCAGCTTATCGAGCAGCTTCTGATGAATGCCGCCAAATCCACCGTTGCTCATCACCAGAATGTGGTCGCCAGGATGGGCGGTTTTAACAATCATATCCACCAGCGCATCGACATCGGCGCTCCAGTGCGCAGGCTGTACGCAAGCGTCAGCCACTTCAGCAACCTGCCACGGAATATGCTGCGGCTGCAGCAGGAAGACCTCGTCCGCGCGACCGAGAGACGGCGCCAGGTCGTCTTTGCAAATGCCCATTTTCATGGTGTTAGAACGGGGTTCAAGCACGGCAAGAATACGCGCGGTACCGCCAACTTTGCCGCGTAGCGCCTGCAGGGTCGCCAGAATCGCCGTCGGGTGGTGGGCGAAATCATCGTATACGGTCACGCCGTTGGCTTCGCCGCGCAGCTCCAGACGGCGGCGGGCGTTGATAAAGCTGCCCAGCGCGTTGGCCGCATCGGCGGGCAGCACGCCGACATGCCGGGCGGCGGCGATGGCCATCAGGCCGTTATGCATATTATGCTCGCCGACCAGCGCCCACTTCACTTCGCCGACTTTCTCGCCGTCCAGCCACACTTCCCAGGAGGAAGCATCGGTGGTGAGCTTTTTCGCCTGCCAGTGCCCCTGTTCGCCAACCAGCTCCTGCTCGCTCCAGCAGCCCATCGCCATCGTCTGCTTCAGATTGATGTCGTTCTCCGGCAGGATAATCTTGCCTTTACCCGGCACAATACGCACCAGATGATGAAATTGCTTCTGGATAGCTTTTAGATCGTCAAAGATGTCCGCGTGGTCGAATTCAAGGTTATTGAGAATCAACGTGCGCGGGCAGTAATGAACAAATTTGGAACGTTTATCGAAGAAAGCGCAGTCGTATTCATCGGCTTCAATCACGAAGAACGGGCTGTCGCCGAGGCGCGCGGAAACATCGAAGTTGCCCGGAACGCCGCCGATAACAAAGCCCGGCTTGTAGCCGCAGGCTTCGAGGATCCAGGTCGCCATGCCGGCAGTGGTGGTTTTTCCGTGCGTTCCGGCAACCGCCAGCACCCAGCGATCGCGCAGCACGAAATCGTGCAGCCACTGGGGACCGGACATGTAAGGGATATTATTTTCCAGCACCGCTTCCACGCACGGGTTTCCGCGCGTCATTGCGTTACCGATGATCACCAGGTCAGGCTGCGGATCCAGCTGGCTGGCATCATATCCTTGAATTAACTCAATTCCCTGGTTTTCCAGCAGGGTACTCATTGGCGGATAGACGTTCGCATCCGACCCCGTTACCTCATGACCGAGGGAACGTGCCAGCATCGCCAGCCCCCCCATAAACGTGCCACAGATTCCTAAAATATGAATGCGCATTCGTCATTTCCTTCTCTTATCTGAAGCACAGTTTACCGGGATGTTGGGGGGGAAAGAAATGCATTTCAGGCGAATCCGTATTTTGCTGGCGCGATTCACCAGTGCGAACTTTTTTTATTCTTTGTTAAGATTGTTATGTTCGTTTTACTTCACATAAACATGCAGGGAACGGGTTATGAAAACGTTAGGTGAATTTATTGTCGAAAAGCAGCACGAGTTCTCTCACGCAACCGGCGAGCTTACTGCTTTGTTGTCGGCGATAAAGTTAGGCGCCAAGATCATCCACCGCGATATCAACAAGGCCGGCCTGGTCGATATCCTGGGTGCCAGCGGTGCTGAAAACGTTCAGGGCGAGGTTCAGCAAAAACTCGACCTGTTTGCCAATGAAAAGTTGAAAGCCGCACTGCGAGCACGCGATATTGTTGCCGGGATCGCCTCTGAAGAAGAAGATGAGATCGTCGTCTTTGAAGGATGCGAACACGCCAAATACGTGGTGCTGATGGACCCGCTGGATGGATCTTCTAACATCGACGTTAACGTCTCTGTTGGTACGATCTTCTCTATTTACCGCCGCGTCACGCCGGTGGGCACCCCCGTTACCGAAGAAGATTTCCTGCAACCGGGCAACCGACAGGTCGCCGCGGGCTATGTGGTGTATGGCTCCTCGACGATGCTGGTTTACACCACCGGCTGCGGCGTGCACGCCTTTACCTATGACCCTTCCCTTGGCGTCTTCTGCCTGTGCCAGGAGCGCATGCGCTTCCCGGAAAAAGGCAACACCTACTCGATTAACGAAGGTAACTACATTAAGTTCCCGATGGGTGTGAAGAAGTACATTAAGCACTGCCAGGAAGAAGATAAAGAGACCCAGCGCCCGTATACCTCACGCTACATCGGCTCTCTGGTGGCGGATTTCCACCGCAACCTGCTTAAAGGCGGCATCTATCTCTACCCGAGCACCGCCAGCCACCCGGACGGTAAACTGCGCCTGCTGTACGAATGCAACCCGATGGCGTTCCTTGCGGAACAGGCGGGCGGTAAGGCCAGCGATGGTAAAGAGCGTATTCTGGATATCATCCCGGAAAGCCTGCATCAGCGCCGTTCTTTCTTCGTCGGCAACAACCATATGGTTGAAGACGTCGAAAACTTTATTAAAGAGTTCCCGGACGCGTAACCCGCCTCTTCCCCTCCCGCCTTACGGGAGGGGAAATCCTTCCATCAGTGCCCCACCCTTGTCACCGGCGAACTCTGCCGATTCTCCCACAGCACCGTCAGGCCGCGCTGCAGCGCGATAAAGATGAACAGCAGGATACCGATAGCGATCTTGGTCCACCATGAACTCAGCGTACCGTCGAAGTTGATGTAGGTTTGAATCAGCCCCTGAATGGCGACGCCAAACAGCGTGCCGAGAACCGTCCCTACCCCACCGCTTAACAGCGTACCGCCGATAACCACCGATGCAATCGCGTCCAGTTCAACGCCAACGCCCGCCAGCGCATAGCCCGCCTGGGTATAGATGGAGAAGACGATCCCCGCCAGCGTCGCCAGCCCGGTAGAGAGCATATAAATGCGGATCGTCGTGCTCCGCGTGGAAATCCCCATCAGGTTCGCCGACGTCGCGTTGCCGCCGATGGCATAAACCTGATTGCCGAAGCGGGTGCGGTGGGCCATAAAAATTCCGCCGATCACCACCAGCAGCATCAGCAGCCCCATCGCGCTCAGACGCCCGCCGCCGGGGATGGTCCATGCCAGTCCTGACAGCGCGTCATACACCGGATGATTAATGGGAATCGACTCTTCCGAGACCAGGTAGCTGACGCCGCGCAGAAAAAACATCCCGGCGAGGGTGATGATAAACGCCGGGATCTTCAGCGCATCAATAAGCAGGCCCATAAACGCGCCAAAGGCGCAGCCCATCACCAGCACCAGCGGAAACGCCACCAGCGGCGAAATCCCCCAGAAACCGATCGCTTTAGCGAGAAATACGCCGGTAAAGGCGATCACCGACCCGACCGACAGATCGATCCCGCCGGAGAGGATCACGAAGGTCATGCCGACGGCGATGATCCCAAGAAAGGCATTGTCGGTCAGGATATTGCAGATCACCCGCGTCGAGGCAAAGCCGGGAAACTGGGTCAGGCAGTAAAGGTATCCCAGTACGAAGACCGCGAGGGTAATCATTAACGGTAAATTACGTTTTATCATGGCCGCGCATCCCCTTCAGTATGCTGATAAAGCGCGGCGACTGGACGATCAGTACGCACAGCACCACCACCGCTTTGACTACCTGATTAAGCTCCGGCGGGAACCCGGACAGCAGGATCCCGGTATTCATCCCCTGGATAATCAGCGCCCCGACGACCGAGAGCAGCAGGTTAAAGCGCCCGCCCATCAGCGAGCCGCCGCCGATAACCACCGCCAGGATGGCGTCCAGCTCCAGCCATAGCCCGGCATTATTGGCATCCGCGCCGCGAATATCCGCCGCAACGATAATGCCGGCAATCGCCGCGCAAACGCCGCTCAGCACGTAGGCCAACATCACGACGATGCGGGTATTTACCCCGGCGTTTTTTGCCGCGCGAATGTTAATCCCCACCGCTTCGATAAACATCCCCAGCGCGGTTTTGCGGGTAAACAGCCAGAACAGCACCAGCGTCACGATAGCGATAATCACCGGCGTCGGGAACAGCAGTAGCGATCCGCTGCCGAGCCACGCCAGATGCGGAGAGTCAAAGGTCACGATCTGCCCGGAGGTGATCAGCTGCGCCACGCCGCGTCCGGCGACCATCAGGATCAGCGTGGCGACGAACGGCTGGATCTTCAGCACCGCCACCAGAATGCCGTTCCACAGACCGGCCAGCGCGCCGGCCCCCAGCGATGCGAGCAGCACAACCGTCAGGCTGTGCCCCGCCACGGTCATTGACGCCGCCGTTGCGCCGGCAATCGCCATCACCGCCCCGACGGAGAGATCAATCCCGCCGGTGGCGATAACCAGCGTCATCCCAATCGCCAGCAGCGCCACCGGTGCGGCGCGGTTCAAAATATCTATCGGGCTGCCGAACAGTCGCCCGTCCTGGAGCACGATCTGGTAGAAATGCGGGGCGACCAGGCTGTCAACGACCAGCACCAGCAGCAGCGCAATAATTTGCGGCATCCCTTTTGGCCAGTTAAAGCGCCGTTTCGGCTGGCCGGTTTTCGGAACAGATTGAGGCATCATCGGTTACTCCTTATGCCGCAATAGCGTTCATGATCGCCGGCACGGAGAGCTCGCTCAGAGCCAGCTCCGCCACCTGCTGGCGATCGCGCATGATAATCACCCGATCGGCGTAACCCACCAGCTCTTCCAGCTCTGAAGAAATGACCAGCAGCGCCAGACCATCGGCGCACAGGGTTTCAATCAGGCGGATGATTTCAGCGTGGGCGCCAACGTCAATACCGCGAGTCGGTTCATCAAGGATCAAGAACTGCGGCTTCGTCAGCAGCCATCGGGAGAGCAGCACCTTCTGCTGATTACCGCCGGAGAGAAATTCGATCGGCTGTTCAGCGCTGGGGGTACGAATACCCAGTTGACGAATGAAACGTTCAGCAATCTCATTTTGTTCGCGCCGACCAATCGGCCGCAGCCAGCCGCGCTGCGCCTGTAGCGCGAGAACGATATTTTCCCGCACCGAGGCGGCGGCGATAATGCCGTCGGTTTTACGATCTTCCGGACAGAAGCCGATCCCGAGGCAGGATGCCTGATGCGGCGAGCGCAGGGTTTGCGGCTTGCCTTTGATCCACGCTTTGCCGCTGTCGGCGGGTTTAATGCCGAAGATCACCTCCGCCGTTTCCGTACGTCCCGAGCCTAACAGCCCCGCCAGGCCGACGATTTCACCGGGACGGACCTGCAGACTAAACGGTGCGATGGTGCCTTTTTTGCCAAAATCTTCGAAGGCGGCCACCGGCTTATCGCTCAGCAGGGTGCGGCCCGCGCGCTGCAGGGCGTTATGCTCCAGCTCACGGCCCAGCATCATCTTCACCAGTTCAATTTGCGGCAGCTCGCGGGTTTCCCGGCAGCCGACAAAACCGCCGTTACGCAGCACGGTGATGCGATCGCTGACGGCATACACCTGGTCGAGGAAGTGGGTGACGAAAATCAGGCTGACCCCGCTATCGCGCAGCTGGCGCATCAGGGTAAAGAGCATCTCCACCTCCTGGGTATCCAGGCTGGCGGTCGGTTCATCAAGAATTAACACTTTTGCTGACAGGTCGATCGCCCGGCAGATCGCGACAATCTGCTGCATCGCCACCGAAAAGCGGTTCAGCGGTTCACGGACATCAAGAGAAAAACCGTAGGACGCCATCAGCGCGGTGGCGCGCTTTTCCATCTCTTTACGCCGCAGCAGGCCAAAGCGTCTGGGCTCGCGGCCGATAAACAGATTGTCCGCCACCGACATATTAGGCAGCAGGTTCACTTCCTGATAGACGGTGCCGATCCCCAGCTGCTGGGCGTGAGCGGTATTTTTCGGCGCGATCTCCCGTCCTTCCAGCCAGATGGCCCCGCGATCGGCATGATAGACGCCGGTCAGCGCTTTGATCAGGGTGGATTTACCCGCGCCGTTTTCGCCTAACAGAGCCATGATTTCGCCCCGGCGCAGGCTAAAATTAACGTTATCCAGCGCCTTCACGCCGGGGAAAAATTTGCTAAGCCCTTCAGTACGAAGGATTTCCTGATGTAATTCGCCGTTCATGCTCTCCCCCTCACCTTTGCCCTCTCCCCGATGGGAGGAGAGGGAAATCAGCCGCGCTTTAGCGACCGGGGACATCCCGGAGGCGGCGGTGAACCTGTGATTCGGCTACTCAGTAGCCCATATTTTTCTTCTTCTCTAACTCTTCTTTCGCCGTATCCGGCAGGTAGAGGGTCGATTTGGTGATGGTGACTTTTTCAGGCAGGGTGCCGTCTTTTTTGTATTTCTCCAGCGCATCGAACGCCGGACCGGCCATATTCGGCGTCAGTTCGACGCTGGCATTGGCCTCGCCGGCCATCATCGCTTTATAGATATCCGGCACGCCGTCGATAGAGCCGGTGAGGATATCTTTGCCCGGCTTCAGCCCGGCCTCTTTAATCGCCTGAATGGCGCCAATCACCATATCGTCGTTATGGGCGTAAACCATGCAGATGTTCTTGCCGTTGTTTTCCGCTTTGATAAAGCTCTCCATGACTTCTTTGCCCTTGCTGCGGGTAAAGTCGCCGGACTGGGAGCGGATAATTTTGATATTAGAGGCTTTAGAAATGGCCTCAGCGAAGCCTTTCTTGCGGTCAATCGCCACGCTGGCCCCCACGGTGCCCTGCAGTTCAACAACGTTACACGGCTTACCGTCAACGGTTTTGACCAGCCACTCGCCGATCAGCTGGCCTTCCAGCACGTTGTTCGCGGTAACGGTGGTCATGTAGAGATCTTTGTCTTTAACATCAATTGAGCGGTCGAGCAGGAATACCGGGATTTTGGCCTCTTTCGCTTCTTTCAGTACCGGCTCCCAGCCGGTCGCTACGACCGGCGCGATGAAGATGGCATCGACGCCCTGAGCGATAAAGGAGCGTACGGCTTTAATCTGGTTTTCCTGTTTTTGTTGCGCGTCGGCAATCTTCAGAGTGATGCCGCGCTTCGCGGCCTCCTCTTTCGCGACGTTAGTTTCGGCCGCGCGCCAGCCGGATTCAGAACCGACCTGCGAAAAACCTACGGTAAGAGGGGCAGCCATGACCATAGACGACATAGCTGCGGAAACTGCTGTGACAAGAAGTAAGCGCTTCCACATAAGAGGATCCTCGTAGGGTTATTGTTGGTTAAAGCCTCACCTGCGGACAAACTATAGACAATCGGAGATGTAACTGAATGCGTTACATCACACTTCAAAAAAGTTAATTAGATGTTAATCAGCGGCCATCTCACCAGCGGAGAGCCGGTGAGGCTTCGCGAGCCGCGCGAGCTTCGCCGTTTATGACGAAATTTTGCACACTTTGAGATATCAAGCATATGCAATGAAAACGGTTACATAATTTTATTCAGTATGCGGCTATGTTTATGGATTTTCAGGCTGTCTTACGCTGAAAAATTCAGACTCCACCCACCCGTTCTGGGGAAAAAGAAGCGAAGACATTCGATGTGAGTTGGCTATAATATCGGGCACTTGTTTGCCATACATTTTAAAGGAAACAGACATGAGCTTACTCAACGTACCTGCGGGCAAAGATCTGCCGGAAGACATCTACGTCGTGATCGAGATCCCGGCGAACGCAGATCCTATCAAATACGAAGTCGACAAAGAGAGCGGTGCACTGTTCGTTGACCGTTTCATGTCCACGGCGATGTTCTATCCGTGCAACTACGGCTACATCAACCACACCCTGTCCCTGGACGGCGACCCGGTTGACGTTCTGGTCCCGACGCCGTACCCGCTGGAGCCAGGTTCAGTCATCCGCTGCCGTCCGGTTGGCGTGCTGAAAATGACCGACGAATCCGGTGAAGATGCGAAACTGGTTGCGGTACCGCACACCAAGCTGAGCAAAGAGTACGATCACATTAAAGATGTGAACGACCTGCCGGAACTGCTGAAAGCGCAGATCACCCACTTCTTCGAGCACTATAAAGACCTCGAAGCGGGCAAATGGGTTAAGGTTGACGGCTGGGACAACGCTGAAGCGGCGAAAGCTGAAATCGTGGCTTCCTTCGAGCGCGCTAAGAAGTAATTCAGCCGCACTCAGGTTCGCAAAAACACCGCCTCCGGGCGGTGTTTTTTTTGGCCGTTGATCCATGCCCGAGCGGCGGCTGACGCCTTAGCCGGCGACAGCACCTAACGCCACAAAAAACAACGCCACCCGAAGGTGGCGTTATCGTTATTAATACTGGTCTTTATCCAACCAGTTGCCGCTTTCTATCAGCGTGAAGCCCTCAACGGGGCGCTGATAGACATACATCCAGGCGCTACCGTAGGGCGTCTGGATCAGGTGACGAGCATACTCGCCGCCTTTGGTACGCAGCGCATCCAATTCAGCCAGCGTCGATGCGTCAATACGATAGACCTCACCATGTACCGTGCCATCGCCGGGCACCGCGCCTGGATAGTGGCCCAGGCTGTACAGTTGATAATCATTGACACTATGATCGCCCAGCCACTGAGCGTTGGTCATCCAGTGGCTGTTGCCTTGTTTGCGTCGTAAACTGCCGTAAACAAATATTCGCATTGCTAAAACTCAAACTGATAGAGCAAATCGAGAGCCTGGTCTACGCCAGACACAGCTTCCATATATAGCTTAGGCATCAGGCGATAGCGTAACGTCAACGTCGCCAGGGAGTCAAAGATCCCTACCCCATATTTTACCTGCAGACCCGGCAGTACATAGCCGCTGACCACCACCTGGGAGGAGTCGCCCACTCCCTCGGTATCCAGCGCCAGATTGCTTACGCCAAACGTCTCGCCGATTTTACCCACAACCTGACCACTTTGTGCAACCCCCATACCAATAAGCATTGAAGTCATGGCTGCGCTATCGCTCTGTCCGCTGCCTAAACCCTGCCCGCGTAGCAGGTAAGAGAGCGCTTCCTGCTGCGACATCGCCGGATCGGAGAAAATCTCCGCTTTCGGCTGATCGGCCGAGCCGGTCACGCGAACGCCGGCGATAACGTCGTCCTCGGTGGCGTCCGGATTACGAATGGCTTCGATATTCAGCAGCGGCTGATCCGGCGGACCAGAGAACAGCAGCTCGCCTTTACGCACGATCAGATCCTGGCCGTAGGCATGGAAACGCCCTTCCGGGATGTTGATCTGCCCGTTGAGCCCCAGCCCCTGTTTGTCCTGCGCCACTTTCAAATCGCCGGTCAGACGCGCTTTCAGACCAAAGGCGTCGAGACGAACGTTGTTGCCCACGTGAATCGTCAGATTGCTGTTGATAGGGATACCGGCGCTCTGCTGCTTAATCGGCTGCAGATTTTTATCCAGCATCACTTCGTCAGATGAGACCCCAACGGCGCTTTCCGGCACTTCGTTGACGACGATACGCGCCCAGGGCACATCAACGCTGCCATCCAGGTTAAACAGGCTTGGCGTGGCGGTAAAGACCACGTCCGGCGACACATCCAGGCGCACCATCGGCGGCACGGTTATCCGCACCCGGCTGCCCTTCGCCGCAATCTGCGCGCGCCAGTTGTCAATCTGCGTCCAGTCGGCGTTGCCGCTGAGCGCAATCTGTCCCTGGCGAGTGTTCACCGTCCCCTGCAGGGTCGAACGGGTACCGGTAAAATTCATCGCCAGCTGGCTCGGCTGCATATCAAACGGCATAAAGTTACCGTCAATATCCACGCCGTTCAGCTGCATCTGACCGAAAAGCTGCGGGCTCTGGACGTTGCCGCCCAGCGTCAGACGCGCGTTCAGTCTCCCTTCCGCCTTTTCACCGCGCGAGAAGATAGGGTTGATCATCGCCAGCGAGAAGTTGCTGATATTGACGTTACCGCCCAGATTGCGTCGGCCCTGGGGATCGGTGACCTGCACCTGCCCGTCCAGCTGGCCATTGTTGGTCAGGCGAATCAGCCAGCCCAGCTGGGCGCGGTTATTGTGCAGATCGGCCGTGAGGTTCAGGGTATCGAAAGCCACCGGCAGCGGCGCGTCGTTGACCGTCTGCGTCACCTTCACGTTACGCCCGCTCAGGGTGACCTTACCCTGCGGCAGCCCCTCTTTGGTGGTGTCCCAGCTCACATCGGCATTACCGCTAAACACGCCGCTGGCCTGGGTCGCTTCCGGCATAAAGGGTTTGAGCATCGCGAGATCGAAACGGTTGAGGTTCACCACCGCGCGCCCGCTCGCGCCGGCGTCGATGGTCTGCGGTACGCACAGCTCGGCGTTCGGGTTAGTCCAGCAGTGCGGCCCGATGCTGATTTTCTGCTCAAGGTTGCGGTAATCCAGCGCGATATCACGCGTCAGCGCCACCGGCCCCACCGGTGTCTGGAAACGGGTATTGCTCAACGAGCCTTTCCAGCGCTCCGCTTTGCGGTCAAAGCTCCCCGCCAGCGAGAGCTGCCCGGAGACCGGATCGCCCTGCACCCGCAGCTGCAGGTCGTGCTGCTTCTCATTGCCCTTCGCATTGAGCTGCACCAGGCTGATATTCACGCCCGGCTGGCTAATACGGTCAACGCGTACGTCAAGGTTACCGCCAATCTGGTCGGTGGATTTCACATCGCCCTTCACGTTCACCTGAGCCACCGACAGCTCCTGCCAGCGCAGCGCCCGGGCGGTGATATCCGCCAGCAGCTGCGGCGCGTCGACGGTGCCGCGAACCTTCACCAGCCCTTTCGCCGTCCCGCCCAGGCCCGGCAGGGCGTTATCGAGATGCGGCGCGTCAATGGTGGCGTCGAGGTTTAGGTCTTTGACCCCCAGCTCGCCTTTCACGTCGGCGCTGTTAGGGCCTAAAGCCAGATGCAGGCCGGGGATTTTCCACTGCATATAGCTGTTGCCCTGCAGCGATCCGCTCACATCGACTTTGTTTTGCTTCACGTTACCGGTGATTTTCAGCTCCGGCACCGACATCTGCCAGCTGCCGCCGTACAGGCTGCCCTGGGTCTTAATCAGACCGTTGAGCTTCGACGGCCAGTCCGGGACCTCTTTAGCGGTGTTGATACCGTCAAGCGTCAGTTCGCCGCGCCAGCTGATCGCCTGCTGCCAGTCGAGCAGCGCCTTCAGTTCGGTTTTCCCTTCGAGGGCGGCGACGGTGAGCTTATCGAGATTCACCTGCTGCTCGTTGCCCTTCGCGTTCAGGTTAATCTTCGCTGGCGGCAGCGACTGCCCTTTCACCGCGGTGCTAAAGGCCAGGGTGTAGTCGGTCATCTTGCCGTTAAATTTCAGCAGAAGATCGTCAGCCTGATACGCTTTCTCGCCGGTAAACGGCCAGTAGAGCTGCTTGCTTTTCACCTCCATATCCAGCGGCAGGCCGGCCTCAGCCAGCTGCGTTTCGGCGCGCAGCGTCATCGCGACTGGACCATTCAGATCGATGCCGACCGTGAGCTTTTTACGCACTTCGCCGCCCACTTTTAGCTGCACTTTCTCGCCCTTCAGGGGGTCAATATTCAGCGTACCGTTGAGGGTGATATCGACCGGCCAGTTATCCTGCAACTGCGCGTTACCGGAAGCCGTGACTTTCCCCTGGTCGGAGTCCACGTCCAGCGCGTCCAGCTTCATCTGCCCATCGATGCTGCTGACTTTAAGCAGCAGATTGTAGATGGTTATATCGGTATCGCCGGTGAGACGCAGCTGCTCGCCGCGGAACGCCTGAATATTAAGATTCAACGGCAGATGGACGTCAGTCATTTCCGGCAGCACCGGTTTCGAGAACAGCTCTTTCATCGTCTCGCCGAGCGGCTTTTCTTCCGGCCGCGGGTTGTCAATTTTCGGCTCGACAACCTGCTCCTGAGCCACCTTCGCCACCTTCGGCAGCGCGATGAGCAACCCCTGCAGCGAGGTCGGCGTCAGGGTGAGGTTTTTCTCCTGCCAGTTAAGCCCCGTGGAAAAGTCGCGCACCGAGACGGCGGTATCGTCAATTTTTACGTTGACGTTATGCAGCGCCACCCGGCTCAGGGTGACGGGATAAGGCGTGGAGAGATTCAGCGGCCCGCTCTCTTCTTCTTCAACCGGCGCCGCTGGCGGCATCTTGCTGGTATCGATCGCCACATAGATATCGCGCAGAGAGATATCGTTGACGCACAGGCTGCTGTCCCACAGGCAGCGTAGCTTAACGCCCAGATGGAACTGGCCGGCGGTGACCGCCACGCCCGGCTGCTCAAAGCGCACGTTCTCCAGCGTCAGATCGCGCCAGCCGCCGGTGGCTTTACCGATTTCCAGCCCCGGGACCCAGCGATCGGCGGCTTTGATAACCAGATGCAGGCCGGTCGTCGTCCCCACCAGGAATCCTACCGTCCCCAGCAGCAGCAGCAGAAAAATCAGTACGCCGAGGCTTATCTTCTTCCATAAACTCATAATTCAGGCCCCAGACCGATGTAAAACTGTAAACCGTGCTCTTCTTTGTCGCCGATCGGTCTGGCGATATCCAGCTTGATTGGCCCGACCGGAGACTGCCAGCGCACGCCGAGGCCGGCGCCGGTTTTAAAGTTGCTTTCGCGGATATCGCTTACCGCTTCGCCGCTATCGACGAACACCGCGCCCCACCACTTGCCGCTCACGTTGTACTGATACTCCAGCGAGCCGGTAGCCAGCTTCGAGGCCCCCATCAGTTTGCCGTCGTCATCTTTTGGCGAGATAGATTTGTATTTATAACCGCGAATGCTGCGGTCGCCGCCGGCGAAGAAACGCAGATCCGGCGGGACTTTGCTGAAGTTATCGGCCTCAATCCAGCCGAGGTTGCCACGCACCACGAAACGGTGGCGGTCATAAAGGGTGCGGATCCAGACGTCCTGCGCCTGCATCACAATAAAGTTAATATCCGAGCCCCACATGGTGTTGGAGTAGTCCACCGAATAGCGCTGCGAATCGCCCCAGGTCGGCATCAGGCCGCCGCGCGAACGGGTACGGTTCACCGACACGCCGGGATAGATCAGCATGGTGGTGTTGGTGACGTTGGCCTGGGTAAAGTGGTCAAGACTCCAGCGCAGGTTCAGCGCGCGCTGCCAGCCGCTCGACATCTCCCAGTAGCGCGAAACGGCCAGGGTGGTGGAGTCAGATTTAGTATCGTTGAGATCCGTACGTTTAAAGCCGCCCTGCATCAGGTAGTACTGCTCCAGGGGGCTTTTTAACAGCGGTACCTTGTAGCTGAAATCAAGCTGCTGTTCAGGGGCGGAAAGGCTGAGGCTGGAAGTGAGGCTGTGGCCGTAGGAGTTCATCCACGGCTTTCTCCAGGTGCCTTTGACGCGCGGCCCGACGTCGGTTGAGTAGCCGACCCCGGTTTCCACGGTGTTCTCTTTACGCGGAGAGACCACGCCCTGCAAAGGCAGCACTTTCGTCTGACGGGACTTGTCAAACTGCGGCGCCACCACGACGGAGCTAAACCAGCCGGTTGCCGCCAGGCGGCGGTTAAGTTCGGCTAAATCCTGCGAGGTGTAGTAGTCGCCCTGCTTAAACGGCACCAGGTTTTGCAGATATTCGTCGCGAATTTGCGAGCCTTCAAAAGTGACCGGGCCAAAGCGGTAGCGCTCGCCGCTGTTGTAGTCGATATCCCAGAAGGCCTGATGCCGGTCGAGGGAAACGCCAAGCTGGCTTTTATTAAACTCGCTGTCAAAGTAGCCCTTACGCAGCGCAACCCGGGTCAGAGAGCTTTTAAAACTGTCATAATCACCGTGATTGAGGACCGTGCCGATCGCCGGGCGCGTGTTTAGCAAATCCAGATAGTCGCGATCGGTTCGGGCGCCGCCGCGTAAAATCACGTCAGTGCCGCCAATGCGCACCGGTTCGCCGGGCGTGACTTTGGCGATCAGCACCTGACGCCCCCTCGCCGGCGGCGGACGTAAATCAAAATCAATCGTGGGTTCGTAGTAGCCCAGCGCTTTCAGTCCTTCGCGGATAGCATCATCAACGCGCGCGCGAAAGCGCCGGTCCGGCGTGACTTCATCGCTCTGGATCGTAGAGAGTTGGGCGCGGACGTTTTTTTCCAGTTCCCCGGATAGTCCCTCAACCTGCAAACGCACGCTCGCTGCGCTGGCGACCCCGCTGACCAGCAAAACGCTGGCGATACATAACTGGCGGATTTGTAGCACTTTTTCTCCTGAATATCCTTGTTTCCCCCCGAAGGAAACGAAAGTGCCGCTCCACGGCTTAACAAAACCCTAACAACTAAGGGTTGAAAAATAGACGTTATCCCAAATAATTCTTATGTTTAAATCTAGACGTATTAAGCGCGTTTATTGTGTTCAAAGACACGCTTGGTTACAACCTTAACCACATTTTCTGTTTTGAGAGGCCCACCGTGAGTCTATTTGATAAAACGCATCTTGTCGCCCAAGCGGACGCGCTGCCGGGACGCAACACGCCGATGCCGGTGGCTACGCTCCACGCCGTCAATGGTCACTCGATGACCAACGTTCCCGCAGGAATGGAAGTCGCCCTGTTCGCCATGGGCTGCTTCTGGGGCGTTGAACGCCTGTTCTGGCAGCTGCCCGGCGTTTATAGCACCGCCGCTGGCTACACCGGCGGCTATACGCCCAACCCGACCTACCGCGAAGTCTGCAGCGGCGAGACTGGCCATGCTGAAGCCGTGCGCGTGGTCTACGATCCGCAGGTTATCAGCTATGAGCAGCTGCTCCAGGTATTCTGGGAAAATCACGACCCGGCGCAGGGCATGCAGCAGGGTAACGACCGCGGAACGCAGTATCGCTCCGCGATTTATCCGCTAACGCCTGAGCAGAGCGAGGCGGCGAAGGCCAGCCTGGCGCGTTTCCAGGCGGCAATGAATGAAGCCAACGACCCGCGCACTATCACCACCGAGATCGCGACGGCGAAGCCGTTCTACTATGCGGAAGACGATCATCAGCAGTATCTGCATAAAAATCCGTACGGATACTGTGGCATTGGCGGAATTGGGGTTTGTTTGCCGCCGCAGGCCTGATGCGGCTGCACCGTAGCGCAGGCCGCCGGATTGAATAATTTACGCTCTGGCGGCTTTACAGTACCTTACGCTATACTACGCCGTGCTATCGCCGGTCCAGAGCCTTCGGACCGGCTTTTTGTGAATTCCACTTAGCGTTATCCACTTCCCTTCCGAGGATCTGATCTCAACGGTCAGATAAGATATGTTAAACAGTATTTTAGTAATACTTTGTCTGATAGCCGTCAGTGCGTTCTTTTCGATATCGGAAATCTCGCTGGCCGCATCACGTAAAATCAAACTCAAGCTGCTGGCCGATGACGGCAACATCAACGCTCAACGCGTGCTGAAGATGCAGGAAAACCCCGGGATGTTCTTTACCGTGGTGCAAATCGGCCTCAACGCGGTAGCGATTCTCGGCGGTATCGTCGGCGATGCGGCATTTTCGCCGGCGTTTAACAGCCTCTTTAGCCGCTATATGTCCCCGGAGCTCTCCGAGCAGCTGAGCTTTATTATCTCCTTTACCCTGGTCACCAGCCTGTTCATTCTGTTTGCTGACCTGACTCCGAAACGCATCGGTATGATCGCGCCTGAAGCCGTCGCTTTACGCATCATCAACCCGATGCGCTTCTGCCTGTTTCTCTTCCGCCCGCTGGTGTGGTTGTTTAACGGCATGGCCAACAATATCTTCCGCCTGTTCAAAATTCCGATGGTGCGTAAAGACGACATTACCTCCGATGATATTTACGCCGTGGTGGAAGCCGGCGCGCTGGCAGGGGTGCTGCGTAAGCAGGAGCATGAGCTGATTGAGAACGTGTTCGAACTGGAATCGCGCACCGTGCCTTCATCGATGACCTCGCGTGAAAACGTCATCTGGTTCGATCTTCACGAAGATGAACAGAGCCTGAAGAATAAGGTCGCGGAGCATCCGCACTCCAAGTTCCTGGTCTGTAATGAAGATATCGACCACATCATCGGCTACGTTGACTCCAAAGACCTGCTGAACCGCGTGCTGGCAAACCAGAGTCTGGTGCTGACCGGCGGCGTGCAGATTCGCAATACGCTGATTGTCCCGGATACCCTGACGCTGTCTGAAGCGCTGGAAAGCTTTAAAACCGCCGGTGAAGACTTCGCCGTGATCATGAACGAATATGCGCTGGTGGTCGGGATTATCACCCTGAACGACGTGATGACCACCCTGATGGGCGACCTCGTCGGCCAGGGGCTGGAAGAGCAGATCGTCGCGCGCGATGAAAACTCCTGGCTCATTGACGGCGGAACGCCGATCGACGACGTGATGCGGGTGCTGGATATCGATGATTTCCCGCAGTCCGGCAATTACGAGACCATCGGCGGCTTTATGATGTTTATGCTGCGTAAAATTCCCAAGCGCACCGACGCGGTGAAATTCTCCGGCTATAAGTTCGAAGTGGTGGATATCGACAACTACCGCATCGATCAGCTGCTGGTGACCCGTATCGACAATAAGCCGACGGTGCTGGTGCCCAAGCTGCCGGATGCGGCCAACAGCGATAAAGAGTCAGCGTAAAACCGTTGACGAACCGAAAAGGCGGATGAAAATCCGCCTTTTTTATTGCCCGAATGTGAGGCTGCTCACGCCCCTCGGGCAATAGCAGATTTTTACTGCTCCATAGCGAAACGTTCATGACTCCCCTCTGCGCAAAAAGGTAACTTTGCTCGCGTCTACACGATCATATTCCTGAATAAAGGAAGCGAGGGTTACCATGATAGAATCAAATAAAAACTACTATATAAGCTGTCTGTTCTTCCTGTTCTTCTTTATTGGCTGGGGATGCTGCTATCCTTATTTATCATTGTGGTTAACGGAAACCATCGGCATTAATTACACTGATGTCGGTCTGGTTTATTCCTTTACCGCGATTATTGCCGTTTGCGTTCAACCGCTATTCGGTTTTATATCCGACAGGCTGGTCTATCGTAAAAACCTGATGTGGCTGCTGGCCATCATTATTACCCTCTTTGCCCCCTATTGGATCTACGTCTTTGCGCCATTATTAAAAGTTAACGTTTTTCTCGGGGCGCTGGCGGGCGGCATCTATATTGGCATGGCCTACGGCGCAGGCTGCGGTATTTGCGAAGCTTACATTGATAAAGTCAGCCGCGCTTCCGGTTTTGAGTTTGGTCGCGCCAGAATGTTTGGCGGCATTGGCGCGGCTATCGGCACCTTCGCGGCAGGCAAGCTCTACGGGATCGACCAGAACATGATTTTCTGGCTGGCCAGCGGTGCCGGAGTATGCCTGCTGGTCATTGTCTGGAAAATGCAGATTAGCGCGAATAAACAAGGTGCGATACACAGCAGTAAAGCCTCGCCGGTCACCCTGAGCGACGCCACCTCGCTGCTGAAAATGAAGAAATTCTGGTTCTTCGCGATCTACACGATCGGCGTCGGCGCGGTATATGAAACCTACGACCAGCAGTTCGCCATCTATTACAGCCACTTCTTTGAGAGCAAAGCGCGCGGCGCGGAAGTCTTCGGCTATTTAACCACAGGACAGATTTTCCTTGATGCGGTGGTGATGTTTTTCGCCCCATGGTTCGTGAATAAAATCGGCCCGAAAAATGCTCTGCTGTACTGCGGAATGATTATGAGTCTGCGCATTATCGGCTCGGCCTGGGCTATCGGTCCGGTGTCCATTAGCCTGATTAAACTGCTGCACGGTTTTGAAAGCTCGGTATTACTCGTCGCCGCGCTGAAATATATTACGGCCAACTTCAACCCGCTGCTTTCGGCCACGGTTTATTTAATCGGCTTCCAGTTTTCGAAAAGCTTTAGCTCTATTTTCCTTTCTACCGGCATCGGTCATATGTACCAGAGCATGGGCTTTACCAGCAGCTATATCGTGCTCGGCGGTATCGCCCTGTGCTTTACCCTGATTTCATTTATTACGCTGGACAAAGCGCGCGCTTTTTCCCCGCAGCCGGCGCCCGCGCATTAATTTAAGGAGGTAACCTGTATGTCTGATTTATTTTATGGCGTGGCCTATTACGATGAATATATGCCGGAAGATCGGCTGGCGAAAGATATCGCCTTAATGCAGGAAACGGGCATTAACGTGGTGCGGATTGCCGAATCGACCTGGAGTACGCTGGAGCCCCGGGAGGGCGAATATAACTTCTACCATATCGACCGGGTGCTGAATGCCATGCATAAAGCGGGGATCGCGGTGATTATCGGCACGCCAACCTACGCCGTCCCGGCCTGGCTGGCGGCGAAACACCCGGATATTCTGGTCACTACCGTCAACGGGCAGCAAAAATATGGCCCGCGCCAGATTATGGATATCGTCAACCCGACCTTTCGCCGCTATGCCGAAAAGATTATCCGTACGCTAATGGCGCACGTGCAGCACCATCCGGCGATTATTGGCTGGCAGCTGGATAACGAAACCAAGCATTACGATAATATCGGCCGTCATATGCAGGAGGGTTTTGTGCGCAGCCTGCGGGAAAAATACCCCGACCTTGACCGGTTGAATAACGATTTTGGTCTGGATTACTGGAGCAACCGCATCGATAGCTGGCAGGATTTTCCGCCGGTCGAAAACACTATCAACGCCAGCCTCGCCTGCGCGTTCTCCCGCTACCAGCGTCAGCAGGTGACGGAGTATCTCGCCTGGCAGGCGGAGATCGTACGCGAATATGCCCAGCCGCATCAGTTCGTCACCCACAACTTCGATTTTGAATGGCGCGGCTACTCCTACGGCGTGCAGCCGCGAGTTGACCATTTTGCGGCGGCGCAGACGCTGGATATTGCCGGGGTCGATATCTATCACCCGAGCCAGAAACACCTGACCGGGCGAGAAATCGCGTTTGGCGGCGCCATTACGCGTTCGCTAAAGCAGGGTAAGAATTACTTCGTGCTGGAAACCCAGGCGCAGGGCTTTGCCCAGTGGACACCTTATCCGGGCCAGCTGCGCCTGCAGGCTTTTAGCCACGTGGCATCGGGGGCGGCAATGGTCTCTTACTGGCACTGGCATTCGATTCATAACGCGTTCGAGACCTACTGGAAGGGGCTGTTAAGCCACGACTTCTCGCGCAACGCGACCTGGCAGGAGGCCACCACTATCGGGGCTGACTTTGCCCGCCTGTCGCCGCAGCTGGCGGAGCTGAAGGCAGAAAACGACGTCGCGCTGCTGATAAGCAATGAGGCGATGGACGCCCTTAACCAGTTCCGTCCCGGCGACGCGCAGGGCAATATTTATAACGATATTTTCCGCCGCTTCCACGATGCGCTGTATGACCACAATATCAGCCTCGATATTATCCACGACGTTAACGAGGAAACCGCGCGCTACCGCGCGCTGATCGTACCCGGACTCTACGCCGCCGATGATGGCCTGCTGACGCGTATCAACCGCTATATCGAGCAGGGCGGCAGAGCGCTGATCGGCTTTAAATCAGGCTTTAGCGATGAAAACGTGAAGGTGCGCAGCGGCGCGCAGCCGGGAATTTTGCGCGAGAGCTGCGGCGTGAGCTACAGTCAATTCACCCTGCCGGAAGAAACCACGGTAAGCGCCTGCAGCGCTGACATTGATTGCCGTCAAGACAATCAGGCCGAGCTGTGGATGGAGCTGCTGACGCCGGACGCCGGTACCCGTACGCTACTGCGCTATCAGCATCCGGCATGGGGCGACTATGCCGCCGCCACCGAGGCGGATTACGCTCAGGGTCGGGCGATTTACGTTGGCTTCCTGCCGCAGAAAACGCTGATTAGCCAGCTGTTCGATCGGCTGACCGCAGGACTGGATCTGCGTTCACGTACATCGGCCTACCGCTATCCGCTGGTGGTCAAAAAGATGCGCAACCGCGACGGCAACAGCATCCACTTCCTGTTCAACTACTCCGGCGAACCGCAGGCGTTTATCAGCGAGACATCGGGCAACGCGCTGTTGAGCGGGGAAAAAGTTAGCTGCGGCCAGCCGTTGCGCCTCAAAGCATGGGAATTTACTATCATCGAAAGTTAAGCGGGCGGCGGCGCTCGGGCGGGAGAAACGATGGAACTGGATATCAATGAGCTACTGAACTTCTCGCCATTGATGAAGACCTTTACCTTCAACGCCTGGGTCGTCGCCGGCTTTACCCCCATCACCCGCGGCTCAAAGCTGGACTACTACATAAACCGCCCGCAGGGGATGAAAGGTTACATCATCAATCTGACGCTGCGCGGCCAGGCGCGCGCGAAAGCGGGAGACGGCTCCCTTCTGTGTCGTGAAAACGATCTGCTGCTCTTCCCGCCCGGCGTTCCGCACCATTACGGACGGGATGAACACAGCGAATACTGGGATCATTTATGGATCTACTTCATCCCCCGGCCCTACTGGATAGACTGGCTAAAATGGGATCAAACGACCCACGGCATTGGTAAAACTACGGTCAACGATCCTGAGCAGCTGCAGAGTCTGCGCGATCTGTTCTATGAAGTTATCCGCCACCACTCCGCTTCCGCCCCGCTGTCGGAGGCGCTGGCGATGAATGCGCTGGAGCGCCTGATCCTGAACTGCTTTCAGCGACAGCCGATCAGCAACCGCCACGCCCACGACCCGCGGATTAACGCGGTGTGCGACTATCTTAACGAACATATTGCCCAGGAGATGAAGATCGAGACCCTGGCGGCGATGGTTTTTCTCTCCCCTTCGCGGCTGGCGCATTTGTTCAAAAATGAGCTGGGGCAAACGGTTTACGCCTGGCGCGAGGCGCAGCGCATCAACCGCGCGAGGTGGCTGATCCAGAGCACCTCCCTGCCGCTTAACAAAATCGCCCTGTCGGTAGGTTACGGAGACCCGGTCTATTTCACGCGCATTTTCCGTAAACATAACGGCATTCCCCCGGGAGAGTACCGTAAACGCTATGCGGAAATGAAGGGATAGGTCCAGAAACATCAACGGCTCCCTTAGGGAGCCGCCTTTTTACCGTGTAGTCATACCTCTTTTCAGGTTATGCCATCTCTGTTTGCAGACGGCTCACCTGGCGGTTGACTTCAGACATCACTGACAAATGCAGCTTGTCCTTAACCTTCGGGATAAGGATTTTGCCCTTATCAAACTCAAAAGCGCCAACGTCCTTGATATACAAACGTCCACGGAACAGGATCTTCACGTACTTCGCTACTTGTAGCGGGTTGTAGCGTTGGAAAATTTTCATTGTTGTCTCCTGCCAGGGTTACGCTCCTGTGGTGCCACAGTTAGCCCACGTACCGGAATCGCAAATTTTAATGCCCTGAAACTATAGTCCAGAATCTGAGTGATACCCAGTTTGTATAAGTTTATTTACCTTATGATGACAATAATTCAGAGTTTTCGTTTCAGGCATCCGATGAAGGTAGTATAAGTCGCCGATTTTAGACGGAATTGTGCGTCAACACGCAAACTGGCACCATCATTGCGGGTAATGCCCATAAATCGCACTTATGATTAAAGCAGACCAAGTGGTCGGATCACCTGCACAGATAATAAAAGGAAACACCATGACCCTACGTAGATTACTGGCCGTTTCATGTCTCCTGTTCCCGCTGATGGCGTCGGCGCATAACTTTGTCGATGGTCAGCGCGTTGCGCCGGTCGGCGTCGCGGATCGGGGGGAGCTGGTACTGAACAACGATAAGTTTAGCTATAAAAGCTGGAATAGCGCGCAGCTGGTGGGGAAAGTGCGCGTCGTGCAGCATATTGCCGGGCGCTCGTCGGCAAAAGAAAAAAACGCGACCCTGATTGAAGCGATTAAAAGCGCGAAGCTCCCGCACGATCGCTATCAAACCACCACAATTGTCAATACCGATGACGCTATCCCGGGTTCAGGCATGTTTGTCCGCAGCAGTATTGAGAGCAACAAGCAGCTCTACCCCTGGTCGCAGTTTATCGTCGACAGCAACGGTGTGGTCCGCAAAGCGTGGCAGCTTAATGAAGAGAGTTCGGCCATCGTGGTGCTGGATAAAGATGGCCGCGTACAGTGGGCTAAAGACGGCGCGCTTAGCCAGGAAGAGGTGCAGCAGGTGGTTGCCCTGCTGCACAAGCTGCTCAATAAATAGAGACCCGGAAGCCGGGGTTGAGGAACGATTCACGCGGCGTGTAATCAAGGGTACGCCCCTGCCAGTCGTGAACGTGCGCCCCTGCGGCGCTGGCGACCGCATGACCGGCCGCGGTGTCCCAGGTGGAGGTCGGCCCGAAGCGCGGATAAAGCTGGGCCTGCCCTTCGGCGACCAGACAGAACTTCAGCGATGAACCGATTGAGGTGGTCTGGTGTTCGCCAAGCTGCTCCAGATACTCCTGCAGCTCCGGGTCATTGCCGTGGGAGCGGCTAATCACCACCAGCGGCGGACGCGCATCGCGGACCTGAATCTGCTTGCGAACGCCGCACTCCTCTTTCCACGCTTTGCCCTTTTCCGCGCTGTACATCACCTTCATCACCGGCGCGTAGACCACGCCAAGGATCGGCTTCCCGTTTTCAATCAAGGCGATATTGACGGTAAACTCGCCGTTGCGCTTGATAAATTCTTTGGTGCCGTCCAGCGGGTCCACCAGCCAGTAGCGCTGCCAGTGCTGGCGCACCTCCCAGGCCGGCGGGTCCTCTTCCGACAGAACCGGAATATCGGGCGTCAGCGCCAGCAGGCCGCTGATAATCACCTTGTGTGCCGCAATATCCGCGGCCGTGACCGGAGAATCGTCCTTCTTGCTGGCAACGTCCATCGGCTGTTTTCCATCGTAAACTTCCATGATGGCATCGCCCGCGTTCCGTGCTAGCTGACATACTTGTTCTAACATTCTCCACCTCGTCTGGTTACAGTGGCGTTAACTCGTTGTTTTATTTATATCGCATCATTGTGAGTTCCGCTATCTGTGATAACGATGGCGGTTTCCTTCACCGCTTTTCTGGCATGATTCACATTTCTGTAAGCAACAGAATGTAAATACATTTTCTTCTGTGCCATTGCTCATAAAAAAGGACGCCACTGATGATTAAGTTTAGCGCAACGCTGCTGGCCACGCTGATCGCCGCCAGCGTAAATGCGGCGACGGTCGATTTGCGGATTATGGAAACCACCGATCTGCACAGTAATATGATGGACTTTGACTATTACAAAGACAGCGCCACGGAAAAATTTGGCCTGGTGCGCACCGCAACCCTGATTGAGAAAGCGCGCCAGCAAGCCAAAAACAGCGTGCTGGTCGATAACGGCGACGTTATTCAGGGCAGCCCGCTGGGCGACTATATGGCGGCGAAGGGACTGAAAGAAGGCGATGTTCACCCGGTCTACAAGGCGATGAATACCCTGGATTATGTCGTAGGTAACCTCGGCAACCACGAGTTTAACTACGGGCTCGACTTCCTGCACAAAGCGCTGGCCGGGGCAAAATTCCCCTACGTGAACGCCAATATTATTGACGCCAAAACCGGCCAACCGATGTTTACGCCTTATCTGATTCAGGATACCCAGGTACAGGATAGCGACGGCAAAACGCAGACCCTGCGCATTGGCTATATCGGCTTCGTACCGCCGCAGATTATGACCTGGGATAAAGCCAATCTCAGCGGCAAAGTCACCGTCAACGACATTACCGCCACCGCGCGCAAGTTTGTCCCGGAAATGCGTGAGAAAGGCGCAGACGTGGTGGTGGTCATTGCCCACTCCGGCCTCTCCGCCGACCCGTATCAGGCCATGGCGGAGAACTCCGTTTACTATTTAAGCCAGGTGCCTGGGGTCGATGCCATTATGTTCGGCCACGCGCACGCCGTCTTCCCGAGCAAAGATTTTGCCGGTATCAAAGGCGCAGATATCGCGAAAGGTACGCTGAACGGCGTACCGGCAGTGATGCCGGGCATGTGGGGCGATCACCTTGGGGTGGTCGATCTGGTTCTGAACAACGACAGCGGTAAATGGCAGGTCAGCGCAGCGAAAGCCGAAGCGCGGCCGATCTACGATGCGGTGGCGAAGAAATCGCTGGCGGCAGAAGACAGCAACATGGTGGCGGTACTAAAAGCCGACCATGACGCCACTCGCGAGTTTGTCGGCAAACCGATTGGTCAATCCTCGGACAATATGTACAGCTATCTGGCGCTGGTGCAGGACGATCCGACCGTGCAGGTGGTCAATATGGCCCAGAAGGCCTACGTTGAGCACTATATTCAGGGCGACCCGGATCTGGCGAAACTGCCGGTACTCTCCGCCGCCGCGCCGTTTAAAGTCGGCGGACGCAAAAATGACCCCGCCAGCTTTGTTGAAGTGGAAAAAGGGCAGCTCACCTTCCGCAACGCCGCCGACCTCTACCTGTATCCCAACACCCTGGTGGTGATGAAAGTCAGCGGTAAAGAGGTTAAAGAGTGGCTGGAGTGCTCCGCCGGGCAGTTCAATCAGATTGACCCCGGCAGCAGCAAGCCGCAGTCGCTGATTAACTGGGACGGCTTTCGCACCTACAACTTCGATGTCATCGATGGCGTGAACTACCAGATCGATATCACCCAGCCGGCGCGCTATGACGGCGAATGTCAGCCCGTTAATCCGCAGGCCGAGCGAATTAAAAACCTGACCTTTAACGGCAAGCCAATCGATCCGAACGCCACTTTCCTCGTCGCCACCAATAACTACCGCGCTTACGGCGGTAAATTCCAGGGCACCGGTGAGGATCATATCGCGTTCGCCTCGCCGGATGAAAACCGCTCGGTGCTGGCGGCGTGGATTGGCGCGGAGTCGAAGAAAAACGGCGAGATCCATCCGGCGGCGGATAACAACTGGCGCCTGGCGCCGATCCACAGCACCGTACCGCTGGATATTCGCTTTGAAACCTCACCAGGCGATAAGGCCGCGGCGTTTATCAAAGAGAAAGCGCAATACCCGATGCGCCAGGTGGCTACCGACGATATCGGCTTTGCCATTTATCAGCTGGATTTGAGTAAATAATTGCCGGTTCCCCGGTTGTGCTGCGCTTACCGGGGCTATCCTGACATCATCCTCAGGCTACCTGTTCGTGGTTCGCCAGAACCGCGGGCAGGTTCAGCTCAATCCAGTCCGCCAGCGCCGCCACCTTCTCGCTCACCTGCTCACCGAGCGGAGTCAGACTATATTCAACGTGCGGCGGTACCACCGGGTACGACACGCGGTTAAGAAAGCCATCCTGCTCCAGCGCCTGGAGCGACTGGGCCAGCATCTTTTCGCTGACGCCGCCGATCTTACGCCGCAGATCGCTAAACCGATGGGTGCCATCGCGCAGGGACACCAAAATCAGTACGCCCCAGCGGCTGGTCACGTGCTTGAGCACTTCCCGCGAGGGGCACTGTTCGGCAAACAGGTTGCCGTTGCGTAGCTGCTCGCTCAGCGTCAGATTCGCCATATTCATACTTACCTTTTTGTACGTACTTACTAAAAGTTAGTTAAGGTGTTAGCTTACCACAACTGCCAATGAACACGAAGGAGAAGACCTATGATCGCAATTACCGGCGCAACCGGCCAGCTTGGCCAGCACGTCCTGGAAAATCTGTTAACTACCGTCCCCGCAGGCCAGGTTGTGGCTATCGTGCGCAACCCGGCGAAGGCTGAATCGCTGAGCCAAAAGGGCGTAGTGGTTCGTCAGGCCGACTACAGCGATGAAGCCGCGCTGACCGCCGCCCTGCAGGGCGTGGACAAACTGCTGCTGATCTCGTCCAGCGAAGTCGGCCAGCGCGCCGTCCAGCACCGCAACGTGATTAACGCGGCGAAAGCCGCCGGCGTGAAATTTATCGCCTACACCAGCCTGCTGCACGCCGATACCTCCCCGCTGGGGCTGGCGGATGAGCATATCGCCACCGAGAAAATGCTCGCCGACTCCGGCATTGCGTATGCCCTGCTGCGCAACGGCTGGTACACCGAAAACTACCTTGCCAGCGCGCCGCCGTCGATTGAACATGGCGTATTTATCGGCGCGGCCGGTAACGGCAAAATCGCCTCCGCCACCCGCGCGGACTACGCCGCCGCCGCCGCTCGCGTTATCGCCGAAGAGGGCCATGCCGGAAAAGTGTACGAGCTGGCGGGCGATGAAGCGTGGACGCTGAGCGAACTTGCCGCTGAGCTGAGCAAACAAAGCGGTAAAAACGTGGTGTATCAAAACCTCAGCGAAGCCGACTTCGCCGCCGCGCTGAAGGGCGTAGGCCTGCCCGCTGGCCTGGCTGACATGCTGGCGGATTCTGATACCGGCGCGTCCAAAGGCGGTCTGTTCGACGATAGCCGCACCCTGAGTAAGCTCATCGGTCGCCCAACCACGACGCTGGCAGAGAGCGTCAAAGGCATTCTGTAACTGTTACATAGTGGTTAATTTTTGTAGCATCCCGGCGGACCATCCTCAATAATAAAAGGATGTCCGTCGGGAGTTATCGCATGCAAGGCGTACCAGAACAGTTCAGTGATGAAAGAGACAGCGCGCGCTTTCGCCATCTGGCGCAGCTGCCCGGCGTTGAGCTGTACCATGCCCATATCTCCCGCTACGCCTTTGAACCGCACACCCATGAAGCCTTTGGTATCGGCGCGATAGAGCTCGGCGCCGAGCGTTTTCGCTATCGAGGCAGCCAGCACGTGGCTTCGGTTAACTCTATCGTCACCATGAATCCCGATGAACTGCACACCGGCGAGGCGGAAACCGCCGACGGCTGGCGCTATCGGATGATTTATCTCGACCCGGATACGCTGGAAGAGGTGACCGGCGAACGCCACTGGTGGTTCAGCGAGGTGGTGCGTCAGGATCCCCTGCGCTCCCGGCAAATCGGCAATCTTATCTATGGCCTGTGGCATACCGACGATCCGCTGGCGCAGCAGGGCCTGCTGCTGGATCTCATCGATACCTTCCGTCCGTTTGCCCATCACGCCGCTGCGCTGCCCGAGGCCCGCCACCGCTTCGAGCGGGTACGCGACTATCTGCACGACAACTATATGCGTACGGTCAGCCTCGATGAGCTGGCGCAGGTGGCGGCGCTCAGCCCATACCATTTTCAACGCCAGTTCAAAGCGCACTTTCACGTCACGCCGCACCAGATGCTGATGGCGATTCGCCTGTGGCGCGCCAAAGCGTTTCTCACCCACGGCATGCCCGCCGCCGACGTTGCTCTCGCCGCCGGGCTGACCGACCAGTCGCACCTGACGCGCGCGTTCACCCGCCGCTACGGCATTACGCCGGTACGTTATCAAAAGCAGGTTCTCCCGCGCTAATGCGCAACCTCATACAATATTCCCGCTTTTGCCTCGCCTACACTGTCGGCAACGAAAAAAGTAATGGAAGGCGTGATGATTAGTGGTGTGCTGTACGCCCTGCTGGCAGGGCTGATGTGGGGATTGATATTCGTGGGTCCTTTACTGGTGCCGGAATACCCGGCGGTTTTACAGTCGATGGGGCGCTATCTGGCGCTGGGGCTGATCGCCCTGCCGCTGGCCTGGCTGGGCCGCGCGCGGCTGCGCCAGCTCACCGGGAAAGACTGGTGGACGGCGCTGGGGCTGACCATGATGGGCAACTTAATCTATTACGTCTGCCTGGCCAGCGCGATTCAGCGTACCGGCGCGCCGGTATCGACGATGATTATCGGCACCCTGCCGGTCGTGCTGCCGGTTTTCGCCAACCTGCTCTATAGCCAGCGCGACGGCAAGCTGCCGTGGCGACGCCTGTTCCCGGCGCTGGTCTGTATTGCCCTCGGCCTGGCGTGCGTCAATATCGCCGAGCTGCATCAGGGCTTACCCGATTTCAGCCCGTGGCGCTACGGCTCCGGTATCGCGCTGGCGCTGATCTCGGTGGTGTGCTGGGCCTGGTACGCGCTGCGCAACGCCCGCTGGCTGCGGGAAAATCCGGATAAACCGCCGATGATGTGGGCCACCGCGCAGGCGCTGGTGACCCTGCCGGTATCCCTGGCCGGATACCTTATCGCCTGCGGGTGGCTGCACGGCCAGCACGCGGACTTTCCGCTCCCCTTCGGCCCGCGCCCGGCGGTGTTTGTCACCCTGATGCTGGCGATCGCTATCTTCTGTTCATGGGTCGGCGCGTGGTGCTGGAACGTTGCCAGCCAGCGTCTGCCAACGGTGATCCTCGGGCCGCTGATCGTCTTCGAAACCCTTGCCGGACTGCTGTATACCTTTATTCTGCGCCAGAGCCTGCCCCCGCTTCTCACCTTCAGCGGTATCCTGCTGCTGGTGCTCGGCGTGGTGTCCGCCGTGCGTGCCCGCCCGGAAAAGCCCGCGCTGCAGGAGCTGGTCAGCGAGAAAAAATAGCCTGGTATCCTAAAGGGGTATTCCCAGGAATATAAGATGCATTTAAAATACAACTTATATTCTTGATGACGAGGTAACTGCTATGGCTTTCCGTGACCAACCTTTAGGCGAGCTGGCGCTGACGATTCCGCGCGCCTCCGCGCTGTTCCGTCAATACGATATGGACTACTGCTGCGGCGGCAAACAGACGCTGGAGCGCGCGGCGTCGCGCAAAGAGCTGGACGTCGCGGTGATTGAAGCCGAGCTGGCCAAACTGGCGGAAGAGCCGGTAGAGCGCGACTGGCGGGCTGCGCCCTATGCGGAAATCATCGATCACATTATCGTTCGCTATCACGACCGGCATCGCGAGCAGCTGCCGGAGCTGATTTTACAGGCCACTAAAGTCGAGCGCGTTCACGCCGACAAACCCAACGTTCCGAAAGGCTTAACCAAGTATCTGACCATGCTGCACCAGGAGCTTTCCAGCCATATGATGAAAGAGGAGCAGATTCTGTTCCCGATGATCAAACAGGGCATGGGAACGCAGGCCGGCGGTCCTATCAGCGTCATGGAAAGCGAGCATGATGAAGCGGGCGAGCTGCTGGAGGTGATCAAGCACATCACGCAGAACGTGACGCCGCCGGCGGAAGCCTGCACTACCTGGAAAGCGATGTACAACGGCATCAACGAGCTGATTGATGACCTGATGGAGCACATCAGCCTTGAAAATAACGTACTGTTCCCGCGTGCCCTCGCCGGAAAGTAAATAAAAAGGCGCCCGCAGGCGCCCTCGACATTGTCAGTCTTATTGGCCACCCCGGGTGGCCTTTTTTATGACGGACCGTTGCAAGCAACGTTAAAAACCGCTGCCGAAGATTTTTTATTTCGCCAGGCGCTTCTTGCCGGCAAACAGCCAGCCCGCGCCGAGCAGCACAAACCACAGCGGGGTCACCATCAGCGCTTCGCGGGTATCGGCTTCCAGCGTCAGCAGGACCAGCACAAAGACGAAGAATGCCATGCACACCCAGCACATCAGTTTGCCCAGCGGCATCTTATATTTGGACTGATCATGCAGCTGCGGACGCTTTCTGCGGTAGGCCAGATACGAGCACAGGATAATCGTCCAGACGAACATAAACAGGATCGCCGACACCGTGGTAATCATGGTAAACGCCGCGATCACGCTTGGATTGACCATCAGCATGACTACGCCGCCCAGCAGACACATACAGGAGAAGGTCAGGCCTTTCGCCGGTACCGCGCGCTTCGACAGCTTGGCGAACATTTTCGGCGCCTGTCCGTCCTGCGCCAGACCGAACAGCATACGGCTGGTGGAAAACACGCCGCTGTTAGCGGAAGAGGCCGCCGAGGTCAGCACCACGAAGTTGATCAGGCTTGCCGCCGCCGGCAGCCCGACCAGCACAAACAGCTCAACGAACGGGCTCTTTGACGGCACGACGGAGCTCCACGGCGTCACTGACATAATCACGATCAGCGCAAAGACGTAGAACATAATGATGCGGATTGGAATCGAGTTAATCGCCCGCGGCAGGGATTTCTCAGGATCTTTGGTTTCCGCCGCCGTGGTTCCCACCAGTTCGATGCCCACAAAGGCGAATACCGCTATCTGGAAGCCGGCAAAGAATCCGCTGATGCCTTTCGGGAACCAGCCGCCGTCATTCCACAGATGGGCGAAAGAGGCCTCTACGCCGGTCGGTGACTGGAAGTGCATCATCACCATCACCAGGCCGACGACAATCAGCGCCACGATAGCGACAATTTTGATCATCGCAAACCAGAACTCCATCTCGCCGAACATCTTCACGGTGGCGAGGTTAAGGCCCAGCAGCAGCAGGATGACCGCCAGCGAGGCGACCCAGTCGGAGAGTCCCGGGAACCAGAACTGCGCATAGGCGGTGATCGCCACCACGTCCGCCATCCCGGTTACCACCCAGCAGAACCAGTAGGTCCAGCCGGTAAAATAGCCTGCCCAGGGGCCCAGCAGGTCGGCGGCAAAATCGCTGAACGACTTGTATTCGAGATTCGACAGCAGCAGTTCGCCCATGGCGCGCATGACGAAAAACAGCATAAAGCCGATGATCATATAAACAAAAATAATTGACGGCCCGGCAAGGCTGATGGTTTTGCCTGAGCCCATAAACAGCCCGGTGCCAATCGCACCACCGATAGCAATAAGCTGAATATGCCGGTTAGTGAGATTTCGCCGCAGCGATTGTTCAGTCGGAGCCTGTTCGTCGGCAGCGACTTTTACCTGATCTACCATGTGATTTTTTCCTGTTGTACCTGTCTGTGTTGTTCGGGCTCTACTGGCCCTTCATTCGTATTAACCCCGGAACGAGGGTTTATCGATATTAGGTAAGAATCGGAGGGATGAATACTATGATTTAGATATAATGTTAATTTTATGTTTAAAGTGAGTGTTATATCACTCCGGTTACGCGAAACAGCTCACAAAAATACACCCATTAAGCAGATATGCAATATAAAGCTCCACCAAACGCTCAACTTAAGGGTTTTACACTATTTAAAGCGGCCCCCTCCCCCGTACGGGAGAGGAAGCACCTGCTGTTTAGATAATATCCAGCAGTTCAACTTCAAAAATCAGGGTGCTGAACGGAGGAATGGATGCGCCCGCGCCGCGCTCGCCGTAGGCCAGGCTGTGCGGAATCGTCAGTTCCCATTTGGAACCCACCGGCATCAGGGTCAGCGCTTCAATCCAGCCGCCGATCACCCCGGTCACCGGGAATTCAGCCGGTTCGCCGCGCGCAACGGAGCTATCGAAGACGGTGCCGTCGATCAGTTTGCCGGTGTAGTGAACGCGAACGCGATCAGTACGCGCCGGGATCGGGCCTTCGCCCTGGGTCAGAACGCGGAACTGCAGGCCAGACTCGGTGCTGTTCACGCCTTCGCGCTCGCGGTTTTCTTCCAGGTATTTCTCACCATCCGCGGCCATTTCCTGGAAACGCTCGCGACGCACGGCGTCAGCGCGTTCGTGGATTTCGCGCAGCGCGCGGTGAACGGCTTCCACCGGCACCTGCGGCTGTTGACCTTCCAGCGCGTCAGCAATACCCGCGACCAGCGCTTCCGGCAGCAGCCCCTGCAGGCCAGATTCGCTCAGCTGTTGTCCAACCTGCAAGCCGATACCGTAACTTGCCTGTGCTTCGATCGTGTCAAAAGTTGGGGTTGCCATCTTTGTTCCTTTTTTGGTGGGGATTCTCATGCTCCCGGGCCTTCAAATTGCGAAAGGCGGCGAGCGGAGAAAAGAGGTGGGAAGCATATCAGCCATAGCACGACGGGTAAAACTTTGTCGCCTGGATGATGACAAATCTAAGGGAAACAGAAACAATAGAGAGATAAGGTTAACCTCACGAAACATAGCTTTGTCTCGTCCTTCAGGAAGTTAGCCATCTATACCCGTCATACTTTAAGTTGCAGGAGCGTTGGCTTCGCCAGCGCGCCCCAGTCACATAGTTATCTATGCTCCTGGGAACTTACTGACTTGCCGCGTTACTCGGCCTGCGGCCTCGCCCCTACGGGGCCAGCGCAAGCGCTGTTCAAGGCAAACCTTGTCCTGCGACTTAAATTATTTAGGGTATATACTTTATTTACAGGATAAAAATATGCGGAGCAGGAGGAAAGCCATGCCCGGGCGCTTTGAACTGACATCTACCCTGGCGAAGATCTGGCACGCCCCGGATCATTTTCGCCTCATGGATCCGCTACCGCCGATGCACCGCCGCGGCATCATTGCCGGGGCGCTGCTGGTAATTATCGGCGTTCTGCTCCCTTCCGAGGATAACAGCAGCCCGGTTCAGGCCAGCCGCGAGGCGAATCTCAACCTGCAATCCCAGTCGCAGCCCTCTTCCGGCAATCAGGCGGTCCCGCTGCCGCCCATCACCAACACGCCGCCGGTCAACGATGCCGATCAGGTGGCGCCGGTCGCACCGGAGCCGATTCAGGATGAGCAGCCGGATCAGCCGCAGACCGCATCTCAGCCTTATCAGGAGCCGCAGTCGACTCCCGGCATCGAGCAGCAGTGGCGGACCTACCGTATTGAATCGGGGAAAACTCTCGCGCAGTTGTTCCGCGACCACAACCTGCCGCCGACCGACGTTTACGCCATGGCCAAGGTGGAAGGCGCCGGTAAACCGCTAAGCTCACTGCAGACCGGGCAGACGGTCCAGATCCGTCAGAACGCCAGCGGCGTGGTCACCGGGCTGACTATCGATACCGGCGGCGGCCAGCAGGTGCTATTTACCCGCCAGTCGAACGGCAGCTTTATTCGCGTCCGTTAAGGCCTCACGGCCGGGTAGCTTACCCGGCCTGCTGTGGCGATTTCCCGGATGTTGTCCCCGGCTTATTCACCCACCAGATCCCGGCGCACACCAGCGCCAGCGCAACCGCATATTTCAGTTCAAGAATATTCTCGCCGAGGAAGATGGCCGACAGCACGGTGCCGGCAACCGGGACCACAAAGTTAAACGGCGCAATCATGCTCACCCGGTTATGCTTGAGCAGCACGCTCCATAGAGCAAAAGCGATGGAAGAGAGCAGCGTCAAATAAGCCAGAACCAGCGCAGCAGCGGCGCTGTGAACCTCAAGGGTGCCGCCGGTCAGATAGCCGCCGCCGACCAGTACCAGGCCGCCAAACGCCAGCTGCCAGCCGGTCATCACCGTCGGGTCAACCGTCTGCGAAATGCGCTTCCCGTACAGCGTCGCCGCCGACAGGATAAACGCCGCCAGCACCACAAAGCCGTCGCCCTGCCAGACAAAGCTAAAATCGTTCAATGAACGATTAACGTTCACCAGCATTACGCCGGCAAAGCCGACAATACAGCCGATGGCTTTGTTGTAGCTCAGCCTGTCATTCTGATAGATAAAGTGCGCCAGCAGAACGCTGAAGAAGGTACCGGTGGCGTTCATAATCGATCCCTTCACGCCGGTGGTAAACGCCAGGCCAACGTAGAAGAAAACGTACTGGATAGAGGTTTGCGTGACGCCCAGTATCGCCAGCTGCCCGCACTGACAGGGATTCAAGCGGGCAATCGGCTTACGCTGCGCCAGCGCGAAGAGCAGCAGCAGCGCGCCGGCAAACAGAAAGCGATAGCCAGCAAAGACGATTTTAGACGGCACATCATCAGTGGCAATCTGAAACAGTTCATAGCCGCTTTTAATCGCCGGATAGGAGCTTCCCCACAGCAGACAGCAGAGGGTTGCGCAGGCATAAGCCACTTTCTTGCGGGAAAAAATCGAGGGTGCGTCCATTCACTTCACCAGAAATAAAATAGTGTTTTATTTTATTATCCAGAAAGTTGCTAAGAATAGCCACCATACCAGGAAAAGATTCGACAAAGACAGAAAAGCAAAACGCCGGCACAAGGCCGGCGTCTCGACGTGAGTTGAGTAAAAAATTACTCAGCTACAACGTTAACAACCAGTTTAGCGAAAACTTCGCTGTGAACCTGGAAGTCCACTTCGTGCTCACCGGTGGTGCGCAGAACGCCGTTCGGCAGACGAACTTCGCTCTTAGCAACGGCAACGCCAGCTGCAGTTACAGCGTCAGCGATGTCGCGAGTACCGATGGAACCGAACAGTTTACCTTCGTCGCCAGATTTAGACGCGATGGTAACGGTGCCCAGTGCGTTGATTGCTTCAGCACGTGCGTTAGCAGCGCCCAGAACTTCAGCCAGTTTGGCTTCCAGTTCAGCACGGCGTGCTTCGAAGAATTCAACGTTTTTCTTGGTAGCAGGAACAGCTTTACCCTGTGGTACCAGGAAGTTACGAGCATAGCCCGCTTTAACGTTAACCTGATCACCCAGGCTACCCAGGTTTGCTACTTTATCAAGCAGAATAACTTGCATTACCTTATCCTCTCAAAGTCGTATTAATGGACCGTGACCGATTACTGATGACGATCAGTGTACGGCAGCAGGGACAGGTAGCGAGCGCGTTTGATAGCGCGTGCCAGCTGACGCTGATATTTTGCACGGGTACCGGTGATACGGCTCGGGACAATCTTACCGCTTTCGGTGATGTAGTTTTTCAGCGTAGCGATATCTTTATAGTCGATCTCTTGAACGCCTTCCGCGGTGAAACGGCAGAACTTGCGACGACGGAAATAACGTGCCATATGGCTAGTCTCCAGAATCTATCAATTCAATCTGCTCGGCATGCAGAACCATTTTGCTCAAGCCGTTCTTTGCCTTGTGGCAAGAGATGAACCCTCGAACGATTACTGCGCTACCGACCGTTATACTGTGAGTAATGGCCTGGTTCTGGTGTCCGCTGATTATCACGGGCATCTGGCACCATGCCTGCCGGTGAAAACCGGCTTCCTCCTGCACCGAACGATGCTCAAGCACGAACTGGCAGTGTGGAATTCCTGACGGGCTGACCTTACGAAGTGGAGTCCTGCATACAATGCCGGACAGCTCCAGACGGTTGGTCATCAGGATTACTCTTCAGAATCCCCAGCTTCAGAATCATCTGCGGTTTCGTTGGCGAAATCTTCGCGACGCTCACGGCGCTCGTCTTTCGCTTTAACCATCGGAGATGCTTCGGTAACAGCGTGCTTAGTACGCATTACCATGCTGCGGATAACGGCGTCGTTGAAGCGGAAGTTAGTTTCCAGCTCATCGATCGCTTCCTGCGGCGCTTCAACGTTCAGCAGAACGTAGTGAGCTTTGTGCAGTTTGTTGATCGGATAAGCCAGCTGACGGCGGCCCCAGTCTTCCAGACGGTGGATCGTACCTTCTGCTGCAGTGATTGCACCAGTGTAACGTTCGATCATGCCCGGAACCTGTTCGCTCTGGTCAGGATGGACCATAAAAACGATTTCGTAATGACGCATCGAATTGCTCCTTACGGATTATTCAGCCTCCTGTCTGGGTCAGCCGCGGCCCATGGAGGCAAGGAACGTGTTAAAGGGCGGCTGAAAAATTGACGCGTCATAATACGGGCGAGCGGGGTTTAAGACAAGTGAATTGTGCAAATAATTCGCACTAAGCGCGAAGTGACCTTAAGCCAGTGATTTAAAATTAATCAACGACGGAAGCGACAATTTTTTGAACAACTGCATCAGAAATGGTCGCGATACGCCAGACAGGCAGAGATTACACTTAGATCAGAAGCAATCCATACCCCAGGGAAGCGGGTGAACGTCAGGAGCGTCATAAGGAGGTAGGTGATGAAATACATCCTCATAACCATGATGGCAGCGCTTTTGTTGAGCGCCAACGCGCTGGCTGCTATTAAAATCGATGCCCGCCAGGCCCGCAACATGGACGATGTGCAGAGCCTCGGCGTTATCTATATCAACCACAACATCGCCACCGAGCAGGAAGCCGACCAGGCGCTTAGCCAGCAGAGCGATGCTCAGGGAGCGAAGTACTTCCAGCCGATCCTCATTCATGAACCGGGAAGCGACGGCGCCATTCACGCCAGTGCCGCCATTTACCGCTAGTTTTCCCGGATCGTTGGCTTCTTCCCGTTGCAGGGGGAAGCCAGCGATGGCATTGCCCGGCGGTCATACCCGCACAATCGCGCCTTAATGCAATTGAGAATTATTTTTTCTCGTGACTTATCAGCGCCAGCGTAACCTGATTTAATCACTCTTTAACCGCATGATTATCCGGAGTGCTTCATGGTTCCGCGTTTTGCCACGCTAAGCCGTATCCCAAAAGGGGTTTGGGTTCTTGGCGGCGTTAGCCTGCTGATGGATGTTTCCTCGGAAATGATCCACAGCCTGCTCCCTCTATTTATGGCCACCACGCTGGGAGCCAGCGTCATTATTATCGGCATTATCGAAGGCGTCGCGGAAGCCACCGCGCTGATACTGAAGGTGTTTTCCGGCGTCATCAGCGATTATGTCGGCAAGCGTAAAGGGCTGGCGCTGCTCGGCTATGGCCTGGGTGCGCTGAGCAAGCCTCTTTTCGCCATCGCGCCCACCTCAGGCGTGGTGTTTAGCGCCCGGATGATCGACCGCGTGGGCAAAGGGATACGCGGCGCGCCGCGGGATGCGCTGGTCGCCGACGTCACCCCACCGGAAATTCGCGGAGCCGCCTACGGGCTGCGCCAGTCGCTGGATACCATCGGCGCTTTTCTGGGGCCGCTGCTTGCCGTCGCGCTGATGTTTCTCTGGGATAACGATTTCCAGTCTATTTTTTGGGTCGCGGCGATCCCCGCCGTTCTCTCTATCGCTTTACTGGGCTTTGGATTAAAAGAGCCCAGGACGGCGGTCGTCCAGAAACGCACTAACCCCCTGCGCCGCGAGAATCTCAAGAAGCTTTCCGCCGCCTACTGGTGGGTGGTGGCTATCGGCTCGATTTTTACCCTTGCCCGCTTCAGCGAAGCCTTTCTGGTCCTGCGCGCCCAGCAGATGGCGATCCCGCTGTTCGCTATTCCGCTGGTGATGGTCGCCATGAATCTGGTTTACAGCCTGACCGCCTATCCATTCGGGAAACTATCGGACAGCATGAGCCACAGCAAAATGCTGCAGTGGGGCCTGCTGGTGCTGATCGCCGCCGATATCGTGCTGGCGCTCAGCAGCCACTGGAGCACGCTTTTAGCCGGCGTCGCGCTGTGGGGTATTCATATGGGCATGACGCAGGGTCTGCTGGCGGCGATGGTGGCGCACACCGCCCCGCCTGAACTGCGCGGAACAGCGTTCGGGATGTTCAACCTGATGAGCGGCATCGCCCTGCTGCTGGCCAGCGCCGGTGCGGGCGTGCTGTGGGAAGTTCTGGGCGCCGCCTCGACGTTTTACGCCGGCGCGATAATCTGCGTTGTGACGCTGGTTGGCATGCGCTGCATGCCGTCGGCTTATCAGCAAAACTAAAAATGGCTCCGGAGCAGACCGGTTGATTCATCATAAAGATGAAATGCTCCGGAGCACCTGTTTCACTTTTGCCCGTAATAGGCATCTGGCCCGTGCTTGCGCATAAAATGCTTGTCCATCAGCCAGCTATCGATGGGCTTCAGCTGCGGGTTGATCGCGCGAGCAATCCACGCCATCCGCGCCACCTCTTCCATCACCACCGCGTTATGCACCGCATCGTGCGCATCCTTGCCCCAGGCAAAAGGCCCGTGCTGATAGACCACGATGCCCGGCGTATGCAGCGGCTCAACGTCACCCAGCGTTTCGATAATCACGTGGCCCGTGTTCAGCTCATAAGCCTCCGCCACTTCCTGCGCGCTTAACGCCCGGGTGCAGGGAATGTCGCCAAAGAAGTAGTCCGCGTGGGTCGTCCCCAGAGCGGGAATAGCCAGACCCGCCTGCGCCCAGGCCGTCGCGTGCGCCGAGTGGGTATGCACCACGCCGCCAAGGCTCGGATAGCGGCGATACAGCGCCAGATGCGTGGCGGTATCGGAAGAAGGACGATAGCGTCCTTCCACCACGTTCCCTTCGAGATCCACGACCACCATATCGTCCGCTTTCATGGTCTCGTAGGCGACGCCGCTGGGCTTAATCGCCACCAGCCCGCGTTCGCGGTCGATAGCGCTGACGTTACCCCAGGTAAAAGTGACCAGGCCGTAGCGCGGTAAATCCATGTTGGCGTCGAAAACCTGCCGTTTTAGCGTTTGCATTATGCCACCTCCAGCAGACCGGCGCTGGCCATCCGCGCCTTCACCCAATCGCGCGCTTTCGCGACCTCGGCGGCGGGATCGTCGGTCGTTTCGCTCCACATTTCAATTAGATACGGACCGCAGTAGCCCGTCTGCTTGAGCGTTTCGAAACAACGTTCAAAATCGACGACGCCTTCGCCGAACGGCACGTTTTTAAATACGCCGGGTTTCGTGTCTTTTATGTGCACCGCCACGATATGCCCCATCCCGGCCTGAAGCTCCATCTGTACGTCGTTATCCCAGGCGGAAAGGTTGCCGATGTCCGGATAGAGCTGGAACCACGGATTATTCAGGTAGTGGGCGTAGCCCAGCGCCTTGCTGATCGAGTTCATCAGCGGGTAGTCCATAATTTCCATCGCCAGCGTTACCTGCGCGCGGCTGGCCATTTCAACGCTCTCTTTTAGCCCATCGCGGAAACGACGACGCGTCTCGTTATTGGCTTCCTGGTAGTAGACGTCGTAGCCCGCCAGCTGGATTACGCGAATCCCCACATCCTGCGCCAGCCGAATCGCTTTGCGCATAATCTCCAGGCCCTGCGCCCGTACCGCGTCGTCTTCGCTACCGAGCGGGAAGCGCCGATGGGCGCTCAGGCACATTGAGGGCACGCGCACCCCGGTTTCCGCAATCGCGTTAACCAGCGCGAAGCGCTGCTCCCGGCTCCAGTCGAGCCGGGCCAGGCGGTCATCAGTTTCATCGACCGACATTTCGACGAAATCAAAACCGAGCGCCTTAGCCAGCCGCAGACGTTCCAGCCAGCACTCCCCGGCGGGGAGCGCTTTTTCATAGATGCCGAGCGGAATAGGTTTCGACAGCATAGCCGCTCCTTAGCCCCACAGCTGGGCGATCGAACGTTTAAACTGCCGCGCGGCTTCCACCGGGGAAGCGGCGTCGCGAATGCTGCGACCGGCGATAAAGACGTGGATCGGAATCCCCTGGAACAGCGGCAAATCCTCCAGCGCCAGGCCGCCGGTGACGGTGACTTTAAAGCCCATCCCGGCCAGGCGTTTGATCGCGCTGATATCCGCCTCGCCCCACGCTACGCCGGCGGCCTGGGCATCGCGGCTGCGGTGATAAACCACCTGCTGAACGCCCGCTTCACGCCACTCCTGCGCCTGCTCCCAGGTCCAGTAGCCGGTCAGTTCGATCTGGACGTCGCCGTTGAACTCTTTCGCCACGTCCAGCGCGCCTTTGGTGGTGTTGATGTCCGCGCAGCAGATCACGGTGACCCAGTCGGCGTTGGCTTCAAAGCACATGCGGGAGAGAATTTTACCGGCATCGGCGATTTTGGCATCCGCCAGCACGATTTTGTTGGGATAGAGCGCCTTCAGGTCGCGAACGGCGCGTACGCCCTCAGCCACGCAGAGAATGGTACCGACTTCAATAATGTCCACTTCATCGGCAATCAGGCGCGTCGTTTCATACGCGGAAGACATAGATTGGTTATCGAGCGCAACCTGCAACATAGGTAATGACATTTTGGTGTTCCTTTTAAACGGCCGCTGCCGTAGCGTTATCAATTAATTTCAGAACTTCCTGCGCGGAGCGGCAGGCGCGTAAACGGTCAAAATTGGCTTCATCTTCAAACAGGTTGACGATCTGCATGATGCCGACTTCCTGATGGGTATTGGCATCCACGGCCGCCATGGTGATCAGGATGTCGACCGGGTCGTTATCCTCATGATTGAAAACCAGCGGCGTTTTCAGCGTAACCAGCGCAAAGCCCGTTTTCTTCACCCCCTCTTCCGGCCGGCCGTGCGGCATCGCCAGGCCGGGAGCAATCACAAAATAAGGGCCGTGCTGAGCAACGCCATCCAGAATGGCCTGGTAGTAGCGCGGCTCCACGACATCCGCCTTCACCAGTAAATCAACGCTCAGCTTGACGGCTTCCTGCCAGGTGCTGGCGTCGGCCTGTAAAAGGATGGAGTTGTTCTCCACCAGCGAATCACGTAATTTCATTTGGCGTCCTTACTTCACATCCTGCGGGAAGTGCGCTTTGATCACCTCCAGCAGTTTTGGGCCAAAATCCGCAGGCGAGAGCATGTTGCGCACGCCAACCACGTATTTGTTGCCGGAGACGCTAATCTCACCGGCGATATGGGTGGAGGCGATGATAATGTCCGCGCCGTTGAGTTCACTTTTGTATTCCCCCACCGCGCAGCTGTTTACCGTGTGATCGATATTTGACTGGGTCAAAAACTGGTCCACCTTCATCTTCATGATCATGGAACTGCCTTGCCCGTTGCCACATACAGCCAGAATACGTACGGTCATAGTCAAAACTCCTTATTGAGCAGAAGCATCTGCCAGTTGTTTTTCCGCGTCCTCTTCAGCGCGCAGCGTGCGCCCTGCGAAGAACATATAAGCCAGTGCGATAATGATAATGACGGCCATAAACGCGATACCGATGGAGGCGAAGCCCTGCATCATCGGCGGCGCCAGAATTGACCAGTCCGCCATGCCCATCCAGGCGCTCATGCCGGTCAGCTTCACCGCCCAGACGCAGCCAAAGATTTCGATCATGCCCATCACCAGACAAATCTTGAGCGCCGCGCGCCAGCCGCCAAAGTGGTTAGCAAAGACGCCGATGGTGGCGTTCGAGAAAAACATCGGGATAAAGCCCGGAATAATCAGAATGGAAGAGCCGAAGCCGACCAGAATACCGACGGCGATCAGCTGGCCGATGGTGCCCCACATAAAGCCCCAGACGACGGCGTTTGGCGCAAAGCTATAGATCGCCGCACAGTCAATGGCCAGTACGGCGCCGGGAATCAGGCGCTGGGAGATGCCGTTGAACGCCTCGGAAAGTTCGGCGACGAACATGCGCACGCCCTGGGTGATAATGAAAATCGCGACGGCGAACGAGAAGCCCGTTTGCAGGATATAGACCGTCCAGTGGGTGTTACCCGCCATCGCCTGTACGGTGTCGATGCCGAAGGAGAGCAGAATCGCGCCGAAGAAAATGGTCATCACGATGGCCGTGGAGACGATGTTGTCGTGAAAGATGTTCAGCCAGCCCGGCAGCTTAAGATCCTCAACGCTCTCCTCTTTTTTGCCCAGATACGGGGCGACCTTGTAAGCAATCCATGAAGCGAACTGCTGCTGGTGTCCGATGGAGAAGCCGCAGCCGTCGGTCACTTCCTGAGTCGGCTTATACATCATGTTCGAGGTAATGCCCCAATAGAGCGACACCAGTACCGCCGTACAGATGATGGTCGTCCACATCGGGTAGCCGAAGATGTAAAAAGAGACGGCGATCAGCCCCGCCTGCTGGAACATGATGTGCCCGGTCAGCATGATGGTGCGAATACCGGTAATACGCCGCAGCAGGACATAACAGATATTCAGCGCCAGGGCTAACAGCACGGCATAGCCCACCCAGCTGTAGGCGTCGCCCATGCGTTCGATCGTGGCCATCATTGACGCGTAGGTATCGGAGATAGCGCCGTTAATGCCGTAAACCTCAGACATTTTCGCCACGACCGGCTTAAACGTGCTGGTCAGAATGCCGGAGCCGGCCTGCAGCAGCATAAAACCGATAATGGTTTTAATCGTCCCTTTAACAATAACGCTGGCGCTTTTGCGCAGCAGGATATAGCCCAGGCAGGTCACAATACCCAGCAGCAGCGGGGCGTTGGTCATAACCTGGTTAAAGAACACGGTAAAGATGTGGTAGAGAATCTCCATAACACACTCCAGAAGGTGGACGCTCTGAACGCACGCTACGCCCAGGTTGGTTGTTGCGATCACTCTAATAATCAAGAATAATCACAACAAGATTATATTTGATTAAATGTGACGCACGCCGCAAATAATCACACAATCCGCCATCGTATTAATTCTCATTTCTACAAAATGTAAAATAGTATATTTAAATCAATGAAATAAAACCTAACTCATGTCATAACGTCAGCCTGCCCCTCTTTTTACTCTCCACGATTCCCCTCATGAAGGGCAAATTTCAGGATTGCAATCTTGAACAAACGGTGCCAGTATTCGTCAAAACAAATCACATCGTGATTATTTTTGATAATATGTGAGGGAAAAACAAATGAGTAAAGTACAAACCATCACCCGCGAATCATGGATCCTGAACACTTTTCCGGAGTGGGGTAGCTGGCTGAACGAAGAAATTGAACAAGAGCAGGTTGCGCCGGGCACCTTTGCCATGTGGTGGTTGGGCTGTACGGGCATCTGGCTGAAATCCGAAGGCGGAGCCAATATCTGCGTCGATTTCTGGTGCGGTACCGGCAAGCAAAGCCACGGGAACCCGCTGATGAAAACGGGCCACCAGATGCAGCGTATGGCCGGCGTGAAGAAGCTCCAGCCAAACCTGCGCACCACTCCGTTTGTTCTCGATCCGTTCGCTATTCGCCAGATCGACGCCGTACTGTCCACTCACGATCATAACGATCATATTGATGTGAACGTGGCCGCCGCGGTCATGCAGAACTGCGCCGAGGACGTGCCGTTCATCGGCCCGCAAACCTGCGTCGACCTGTGGATGGGCTGGGGCGTTCCAAAAGAGCGCTGTATCGTGATGAAACCAGGGGATGTGGTTAAAATAAAGGATGTTGAAATCCACGCGCTTGACGCTTTTGACCGTACGGCCCTGATCACCTTACCCGCGGATCAAAAAGCCGCAGGCGTCCTGCCGGACGGAATGGATCAGCGCGCGGTGAACTATTTGTTCAAAACGCCGGGCGGCAACCTGTATCACAGCGGCGATTCCCACTACTCCAACTACTACGCGAAGCACGGTAACGAACACCAGATCGACGTGGCGCTGGGCTCCTATGGCGAGAACCCGCGCGGTATCACCGACAAAATGACCAGCGCCGATATCCTGCGCATGGCCGAGTCGCTGAATGCTAAAGTGGTAATCCCGTTCCATCACGATATCTGGTCAAACTTCCAGGCCGATCCGCAGGAAATCCGCGTTTTGTGGGAGATGAAAAAACATCGTCTGCAGTATGGCTTTAAGCCTTTCATCTGGCAGGTGGGCGGAAAATTCACCTGGCCGCTGGATAAAGACAACTTCGAATACCATTATCCGCGCGGATTCGACGATTGCTTCACGATGGAACCGGACCTGCCCTTTAAGTCGTTCCTGTAAGGCTTCTCCGGCGGGACCGCCCGCCGGAAATTATCCCCGTCAGCATTAGTATTTTCACCTGATTTCAAATATCATCTTTGCTTATCACTTTTAATCGGATTTGCTCATGACGGAAGCGCAAAGACATCAAATTTTACTGGATTTGCTGGCACAAACGGGATTTGTCACCGTGGAGCAGGTGATTTCCCGGCTGGGAATTTCTCCGGCGACGGCACGACGCGATATCAACAAACTCGACGAAAGCGGCAGGCTGAAAAAAGTCCGCAACGGCGCGGAAGCCATCAGCGAGCAGCGCCCGCGCTGGTCGCCAATGAATATTCACCAGGCGCAAAACCACGATGAGAAGGTACGGATTGCGCGTGCGGCTTCGCAGCTGGTCAACCCTGGCGAAAGCATCGTCATTAACTGCGGCTCTACCGCATTCCTGCTTGGGCAGGAGCTGTGCGGCAAACCGGTACAGATCATCACCAACTATTTGCCGCTGGCCAACTATCTGATCGATCAGGAACACGACAGCGTCATCATTATGGGCGGGCAGTATAACCGCAGCCACTCTATCACCCTGAGCCCGCAGGGCAGCGAAAACAGCCTGTATGCCGGGCACTGGATGTTCACCAGCGGCAAAGGGTTGACCGCCGAAGGGCTGTATAAAACCGATATGCTGACGGCGATGGCGGAGCAAAAAATGCTTAACGTCGTCGGCAAACTCGCGGTCCTGGTCGACAGCAGCAAAGTCGGCGAACGCGCCGGAATGCTCTTTAGCCAGGCCGGGCAAATCGACCTGGTGATTACCGGTAAACAGGCGGATGAGGCGATCCTCAAGCAGCTTGAGGATCAGGGCGTACAGGTGATTCGCGTTTAAAGGTGACGTTGAAAAAAGTCCACCGTCGCGGCTAACGCTTCCGGCGTAATGCGGTGGCGGACGCCTTTCTGCCAGAGGCAGGTTAAATTGTCGGCCAGCGCGTTTTGCTGCAGCGCCTGCTGCAGGCGGAAGGTTTCCCCCGGCGGCACGACATCATCTTCATCGCCGTGCCAGAGCAGCAGCGGACGGCTGGCCAGGGTCGCCAGCTGCTGGCTGACGTCCCACGCCACCAGCTGTTCTGCATCGAACGAAGGCGAAGGGAAAAGCGCCTGCGAGAGCGAACTGAAATAGCCTGACCCCATCAGGCAGGCTACGCTTTTCAGCTCCGGGTGGTGGGTCATAATCCCTAATGCCGTCATTCCGCCCATTGATGCGCCTGCCACCGCCAGCCTGTCGTCAGCAAGCCATCCCCGATCCCGAATCGCCTCCTGTAGTGCCGGAAATTCAATAAAATTGTTCATCAGAATCGGCCAGAAGCGCTGCATCCGCCCCTGCTCGTCTCCCCGGTAGCGCGCGCCGTGTTCCGCTGCATCAGGCATAATCACCCGAAACCCCGCCTCTGCAAGCGCAACGGCAAAATAGCTGTAGACCAGCTTAGAAGAGGTAAAACCATGATAAAAGACAATGCAAGGCAGCGCCGTATCCACGGCGCCCTGCGGGTATGCATGGAGAACCTCCCCACCCGCAAGGTTACGCATTTCTAATGCAATCATTTACCGTCTCCTTTCTCTCAAGTGATGTTATGTTATTACTCAAGTCGCTCGTTCGCACATGATTCATAATCTTGAGAACCAGATTACGCTTTCACGATATTTTCATTCGAAAATCGCGTACGGGATAACAATTTGGGAACATTCCCCGGAAATGACATTCAGGCTACCACTACACTATGACTAACAGGAAACGAGATATGGTTATGCGTAGGTTTGCACCGTGGTTAATGGCAATCGCTTTAACCGGCTGTAGCGCCCTACAGGGGACGCCAAAGGCGCCGCCGCCGGCAACCGACCATCCACAAGAGATCCAGCGTAATCAGACGGCGGGTCTGCAGAAGATGGGGACGGTGAGCGTATTAATGTACGGCTCACCGATGGATGTCGAGGCTGCGCTAAAGGTCAAAGCTGAGGCGGCTAAAGCGGATTACTACGTCATCATAATGATTGATGACACCATGGTTCCGGGCCAGTGGTATTCGCAGGCAATTTTGTACCGTAAATAGCGGTCAACCTTTAAGCCAGCTTTACACTGCTTTGCATCCATTCACGTTCTCCTGTGCATAATAACGTTCGGCCAGCTGTAACCTGGCAGAACGTTAGCAACGGACTGCCCTCAGGACTATGTGAAATGGAGCTGACGATGAAACGAACTTTTACCCTACCCAGCCTGATGTTGACCACCGTCACGGCCAATACTTCCGCGCAGTCAGCGGAGTTTGCCAGCGCTGACTGCGTAACGGGCCTGAACGAAATTGGCCTGATTTGCGTTAACAACATCTCGGGCAGCCAGCAGGATGTTGAACACGCTATCGCCGTGCAGGCCGATGAGCAGGGCGCCTCCTGGTATCGCATCGTCCAGATGTACGAGGAGCAGCAGCCGGACAACTGGCGGGTACAGGCCATTCTTTATGCCTGAGGCGCCTGTCGTCCACGCCCCGTTGCCCGTAACAGTAAGTCATCCAGCGTCTGCTCATCCAGCCGCATGCCGCCGCGCGCGTCGAGCATCATACGGCACCAGGCCTCTGCCAGCGGCGGTGACGCGAAGCGTAATAGCTGCGCCCCAACGCCCAGCATATAGACCAGCCGGGTAATCTCCCGCCCCTGCTCTTCCAGAGGCCGCCGTAGCCACTGCTGCAGCTGCCGCCACGTCCGATCGAAATGACGATTTTGCCCTTTCACTTCCGCGCACTCCGCCGCCAGAAGTTCGAGCGCCGCCGGCTGCTTCATCAGAACCCGCATCACGTCCAGACACATAATATTACCGGAACCTTCCCAGATGCTGTTTACCGGCATTTCACGGTACAAACGCGGTAATTCACTCTCTTCACAATAGCCTGAACCGCCCAGTACCTCCATCGCCTCGGCGACGAACGCGATCCCGGATTTGCAGACAGCAAATTTCGCGGCGGGCGTGAACAGCCTTGCCCATAGCGCTTCCTGCACATCGTCGCGCCTGTCCCAGGCCCTCGCCAGGCGGAACAGAAAGGCGGTTTGCCCTTCCAGCCGCAGCGCCATCTGCCCCAGAACCTGACGCATTATCGGCTGATCGACCAGATTTTTACCAAATGCCTGACGCTGCAGAGCATGGTATAGCGCTACCGAATAGGCCCGGCGCATCAGCGCATGGCTACCCAGCGCGCAGTCAAAACGGGTCAGGCCGCCCATTTTGAGAATTTGCCGGACGCCATCGCCCTCTTCTCCGACCAGCCAGCCGCAGGCATTGAAAAACTCGACTTCGCTGCTGGCGTTCGCGCGGTTACCTAATTTATCTTTCAGCCTTTCCAGATGTACACCGTTACGCTGGCCATCCGGCAACAGGCGCGGAACAAAAAAGCAGGAGAGGCCCGCCGGCGCCTGAGCCAGCACCAGATGAGCATCGCTCTGCGGTACCGAGAAAAACCATTTATGTCCGATCAGATGATAAAAGCCTTCTGCGCTTTTCTCCGCTCGCGTCGTGTTGCTCAGGACATCGGACCCGCCCTGCTTTTCCGTCATCCCCATCCCGATAAGCAGCCCGCGTTTCTGATTACCCGGCACAAGGTGCGGATCGTAGCGATCGCTTAATAGCGGCGATAGCCAGTCGCTAAAAGTCTCGGGTAAGGAGCGCTGCAGCAATGGAATCGCGGCAAAGGTCATGGTGGTGGGACACAGGGTGCCCGCCTCGACCTGCGCATGCAGCATAAAGCGGGCAGCGCGGGCAACGAAGGCGCCTTCACGAGCCTCTTCCTGCCAGGCAAGATTATGTACCCGGTTAGCGCACAGCCCCTGCATCAGTAAATGCCAGGCGGGGTGGAAACGAACATCGTCAAGACGCGATCCCGTTGCGTCATAGCGCAGCAGTTCCGGCGGATTGCTGTTGGCCAGGCGCCCCAGCTCCAGCGATTCGGCCGTCCCCAGCTGTTGGCCAATGCTCGCCAGCAGATCGCCATCCCAGCCCGCGCCTTCGCGGACGACGGCTTCACGCAGGGCGGTATCGGACAGGAATAAGTTACTGTTACATAGCGGCGAGGGTTGATTAAATACGGTATGAGTTTGCCAGTGCATTATGTTTCCCTCCTTCAATGGCTCTATCCATAAGTATGGACAACGGCGCACTTTCCGTCAGAGAACTCTGTTATAAAGTTCTCTCACAATCAGAAAGGGAATTTCATGATTCATTTAATTATTGAAGATCGGCAAAATGCGCCGAACTATATTCCGCTTATCCACCGCCATCTTCCTCATCTCGCGATGAGCGCTATCAAACAGAACCTGAACGCTTCCGGTTACGTCACCTCATTTGATGAAAACAAAATCTGCGATGACATTCTGGAAGAGCAGAATCCTATTGGAAATTTTCTTAATCTCATCAAAGTATTAAAGAATCGAGGCGCGCAGCTTAAATTCCTCGAGCAAACGGGAGATGAACCGGGAGAGGAATTACCCTTGAGCCAGGTCCTGAACTATGTTGAAAGAGGTCTCGACATTGCCCGTCGGATAGAGCGAGAAGGCGGTCAGAACTGAAGAAGATAAGCCATTCCAGAGAATGGCTTATTTGGAAAGAAGAGATTAGCTGCGCTGGCGTACCGCTTCAAACAGGCAAATACCGGTGGCGACCGATACGTTCAGCGACGACACGCTACCGGCCATCGGGATGCTGATCAACTCGTCGCAGTGCTCCCGGGTCAGGCGGCGCATGCCTTCGCCTTCCGCCCCCATGACCAGCGCCAGCGATCCGGTCATTTTGCTCTGGAACAGCGTATGATCGGCCTCGCCGGCGGTACCGACGATCCAGACGTTCTCTTCCTGCAGCAGACGCATGGTACGCGCCAGGTTGGTGACGCGGATCAGCGGGACGTTTTCCGCCGCGCCGCAGGCCACTTTTTTCGCCGTGGCATTCAGCTGCGCAGAACGGTCTTTGGGGACAATCACCGCATGCACGCCAGCGGCGTCAGCGCTACGTAAACAGGCGCCGAGGTTGTGCGGATCGGTCACGCCGTCAAGGATCAAAAAGAACGGCTGATCGAGAGAGGCGATCAGATCCGGCAGATCGTTCTCCTGATACTGACGTCCGGGCTTCACGCGGGCAATAATTCCCTGATGAACGGCGCCTTCGCTTTTCTCATCCAGAAACTGGCGGCTGGCGACCTGAATCACCACGCCCTGCGCTTCCAGGGCATGGATCAGCGGCATAAGGCGCTTATCCTCACGGCCTTTCAGAATAAAGACTTCCTGAAAACGTTCAGGAGCGCGCTCCAGCAGTGCCTGCACCGCGTGGATGCCGTAAATCATTTCACTCATTTATCTACTCGTTTAGGTTCTGTTATCCGTTCCCTTCCCCCCGCCCCGCCACGATGTCGGGAGGCGCGGGGGGGAAAGGGAATCGCACTACTCAGCGATATTCTTTTTCTTCGCCGCGCGCTTGGCTTTGGTCGCTGCGGCTATCTTCTGGGTTTTCTCCGACGGCTTCTTCGCTTTCTTCTCGCCTTTTGGCTGAGCGGCTTTCGGCTGAGACTGACCTTTCTGTTTGCGGAATGCGCTATCCGGCTCGAAGTTTACCTGCTTGCCCGCCTGACGGCGACGTCCGGAAGATTTACCTGCGCCGCCCTTCTTCGCTTTTTCACGCTCGGTCTTACCGACGTTGCGCGGCGCGCGCTCGCTGGAGATAAGCGAGAAGTCAATTTTACGCTCGTCCATGTTGACCGCTTCAACGCGCACTTCCACGCGATCGCCCAGTCGATAGGTCTGGCCGCCGGATTCACCAATCAGACGCTGCCCGACCTGATCGAAGCGGTAGTAGTCGTTATCGAGGGAAGAGACGTGCACCAGACCATCAATAAACAGCTCATCCAGACGGACGAAGAAACCAAAGCCGGTCACGCTGGCAATCACGCCCTTAAAGACGTTACCCACCTGATCCAGCATGAAATCACACTTCAGCCAGTCCGAAACATCGCGCGTCGCTTCATCAGCACGACGCTCGGTCATCGAACAGTGCGCCCCCAGCTGCAGCATCTCGTCCATGCTGTAGTGCCAGCCGCCGGTCTCGGTGCTATTGCCTTTATGTCCCTGCTCTTTCGCCAGTAAATACTTGATTGCGCGATGCAGCGAAAGGTCAGGATAGCGGCGAATCGGCGAGGTGAAGTGGGCATAGGATTGCAGCGCCAGACCAAAGTGGCCGCGGTTTTCCGGGTCGTATATCGCCTGTTTCATCGACCGCAGCAGCATGGTTTGCAGCATCTCTGCATCCGGACGATCGGCGATAGAGGTCAGTAATTCCGCATAGTCGCGCGGCTCCGGCTTGTTGCCGCCAGGCAGTTCAAGCCCCAGCTCCGCGAGCACCGAACGGAATGCGGTAATCGCTTCCGTACTCGGTTTGTCATGGATACGGAACAGCGCCGGTTCCTCGGCCTTCTCAACGAAGCGCGCAGCGGAGATGTTCGCCAGGATCATGCACTCTTCAATCAGCTTGTGCGCGTCGTTACGCTGAGTCTGCTCAATACGTTCAATGCGGCGTTCAGCATTAAAGATGAATTTAGCTTCTTCACTCTCAAATGAGATACCGCCGCGCTCTTCACGCGCGCCGTCCAGCACTTTGTAGAGGTTATGCAGCTCTTCAATATGCTTAACCAGCGGCGCGTACTGCTCACGCAGATCCTGGTCGCCCTGCAGCATATGCCAGACTTTGGTATAGGTCAGACGGGCATGGGAGCTCATCACCGCTTCGTAGAATTTGAAGCCGGTCAGACGCCCCTTGGCCGAAATCGTCATTTCACAAACCATACAGAGCCTGTCGACCTGAGGATTCAGTGAACACAGGCCGTTAGAGAGCACTTCAGGCAGCATCGGAACCACCTGAGACGGGAAGTAGACCGACGTGCCGCGGCTGCGCGCTTCGCCATCCAGCGGCGTACCCGGGCGCACGTAGTAGCTCACATCGGCGATCGCCACCCACAGACGCCAGCCACCGCCGCGTTTCTTCTCGCAGTACACGGCATCATCAAAGTCACGGGCGTCTTCGCCATCAATGGTGACCAGCGGCAGGCTGCGTAAATCAACGCGCCCTTGTTTCGCCTCTTCCGGTACCTGTTCTTTCAGGCCGGCGACCTGTTTTTCGACCGCTGGCGGCCAGACGTAGGGAATTTCATGGGTGCGCAGGGCCATATCGACCGCCATGCCGGTACCCATATTGTCGCCGAGGACCTCAACGATCTTGCCGACCGCTTTGGTGCGGCGGGTTGGGCGCTGGGTCAGCTCAACCACCACCACAAACCCCATTCGCGCGCCCATGATCTGTTCCGGGGGGATCAGGATATCGAAGCTCAGGCGGCTGTCATCCGGCACCACGAAGCCAACGCCCGCATCGGTAAAGTAGCGACCCACAATCTGGCCCGTTTTTGGCACCAGTACGCGGACAATACGCGCTTCGCGACGGCCTTTACGGTCGGCGCCCAGCGGCTGCGCCAGCACCTGATCGCCGTGAATACAGGTTTTCATCTGCTCGGACGACAGATACAGGTCATCTTTACGGCCTTCAACGCGCAGGAAGCCATAACCATCGCGATGACCGATAACGGTCCCTTTCAGCAGGTCAAGACGTTCCGGCAGCGCATAGCACTGACGACGCGTAAAGACCAGTTGACCATCGCGTTCCATTGCGCGCAGTCTGCGGCGCAATGCTTCTTGTTGTTCTTCGCCTTCAATATTCAGCTCTATTGCCAGCTCATCTCGGCTAGCCGGTTTTTCGCGTTTTGCTAAATGATCGAGGATAAATTCCCGGCTCGGGATTGGATTAGCGTATTTTTCAGATTCGCGGTCCAGGAAAGGATCTTGTGACATGTCGGTTCCTCCGTTGTCATCTCCAGTGAAGTTTACGTCACTCCACCAGCAATAATTTATAAAGCGGTTGATTCTTTTCAACCAAATCGGCCAGCGTGTAGTTATCCAGTTCCTTGAGAAAACTTTGCGCGGCTTCAGCAAGCGCCTGTTTCAGACGACAGGCGGGCGTAATATGGCAAAATTCGCTGCTGCAGTTGACCAACGAGAGCGGCTCCAGATCGCGAACAACATCACCCACGCGAATCATATTTGCCGGTTTCCCCAGACGAATTCCCCCGTTTTTTCCCCGTACCGCCGTCACGTACCCCACGCGACTTAGCTGATTGATTATTTTAACCATATGATTACGGGAAACGCCGTAAACCTCCGTCACTTCGGAGATGCTGGTCATTCTTCCATCCGGTAGCGACGCCATATAAATCAGCGCGCGTAATCCGTAATCAGTGAAACTCGTTAACTGCACAATCAACCTCAGGGAAAAGAAAAACAGAGTGCGTCGGTAGACAATTACTATTGATGATAAACCAGCCAGCGCTCAGGCCGCTAATTTATTTAAATGGGGCGGGCGAACAGCAAAAACAAGAGGCGCCTTAACGGCGCCCCTGGAGATCGTTATGCGTCGAACGGATCGCGCAAAATCATCGTCTCGGTACGGTCAGGACCGGTTGAGATAATATCAACCGGTACGCCGGTCAGCTCTTCAATGCGTGCGATGTAGTTCAGCGCTGCCTGCGGCAGACCGCTGCGCTCTTTCACGCCAAAGGTGGTTTCAGACCAGCCCGGCATGGTTTCGTAAATCGGCTCGATGCCTTCCCAGTTGTCAGCAGCCAGCGGAGTGGTCGTCACTTCGCGGCCATCCGGCATCCGGTAGGCTACGCAGATTTTAACTTCTTTCAGGCCGTCCAGGACGTCCAGCTTAGTCAGGCAGAAACCGGACAGGGAGTTAATCTGCACCGCGCGGCGCACCGCTACGGCATCCAGCCAGCCGGTACGACGACGACGGCCGGTGGTTGCGCCAAACTCGTTACCCTGCTTGCACAGGAACTCGCCGGTTTCATCAAACAGCTCAGTCGGGAACGGACCCGCACCTACGCGAGTGGAGTACGCTTTGATGATACCCAGAACGTAGTCTACATAACGCGGACCCAGACCGGAGCCGGTCGCCACGCCACCTGCGGTGGTGTTGGAAGAGGTTACGTACGGATAGGTACCGTGGTCGATATCGAGCAGCGTACCCTGTGCGCCTTCAAACATGACGAAATCGCCACGCTTGCGCGCCTGGTCAAGCAGATCGGAAACGTCAACAACCATCGCGGTCAGGATGTCGGCAATCGCCATGACGTCATCGAGAACTTTCTGGTAGTCAACCGCTTCAGCTTTGTAGAAATTCACCAGCTGGAAGTTGTGATATTCCATCACTTCTTTCAGTTTCTCAGCGAAGGTGGCTTTATCAAACAGATCGCCAACGCGCAGACCGCGGCGAGCCACTTTATCTTCGTAAGCCGGGCCGATACCGCGACCGGTCGTACCGATAGCTTTCGCGCCGCGCGCTTTTTCACGCGCGACATCCAGCGCAACGTGATATTCGAGGATAAGCGGGCACGCTTCAGAAAGCAGCAGACGCTCGCGGACAGGGATACCACGGTCTTCCAGACCTTTCATCTCTTTCATCAGCGCAGCCGGAGAAAGCACGACACCGTTACCGATGATGCTGGTGACATTCTCGCGAAGAATACCTGATGGAATGAGATGGAGGACGGTTTTTTCACCGTTGATTACGAGAGTATGGCCGGCGTTGTGACCGCCCTGATAGCGCACAACATATTTAGCCCGTTCAGTCAGGAGATCGACGATCTTCCCTTTACCTTCGTCACCCCATTGGGTGCCCAGTACGACGACGTTGTTACCCATTTTTCAAAATCACCGTTTGCTTAAAAATGGATTCTACCATCGCTTTTTCAGAGTTACAGCACTTTTTGCACTCAAAAGGCGGGAAATTAGTCTACTTTACGCTCAGCCAATCGTTTTCCTCAACATGTAGTAGATGACGATACCGGCAACCACAAGACCTCCGCCAAACCGGCGTAATAAATTATCCGGTAATTGGCTCATCGTGGCGACCATTCGACGCCACGCGCGCGGATAAAGCAGCGGCCCAAGCCCTTCAAGTACTAAAACCAGCGCCAGTGCCAGCCAAATTGTAGAGTTCATTATTCACCTTTATTTAAGTACAGCCACCGTCGCTCACCCCTGTGAGTCGTTGCTCAATTCATATTCTCCGGTATTTCATCATTGTTATGAACCGGCTTTATGAAACAAAATACATAACCCATTGGCGAACCCAAATCCGCTGCGAACATTGTAAAAAAGGCGCCTCAACGGGCGCCTTTTTGCTTACTCATTGCTTATCAGCGGGTCGCTGACGTGGGTGATTTCATATAGCGGAAGAAATCGCTGTCCGGGCTGAGAACCATTACATCCTGATTGCTCTGGAAGCTGTTCTCATACGCACGCAGGCTACGGATAAAGGCATAGAAGCCTGGATCCTGGCTGAATGCATCAGCAAACAGTTTCGCCGATTCAGCATCGCCTTCACCGCGCAGAATACGACCCTGACGCTCGGCTTCCGCCAGCGTTTTGGTCACTTCATAATCCGCGGTCGCGCGCAGTTTTTCAGCTTCTTCCTGACCCTGTGAACGGTGACGACGCGCTACCGCTTCACGCTCGGCGCGCATACGGTTGTAGATCGCTTCAGACACTTCGGCAGGCAGGTTGATCTGTTTAATACGCACGTCGACGACTTCAATACCCAGCGCCGCCATACTGTTCGGGTTGATCACCTGAACCTTACCGTTCGTTTCTGCTTCAACACGCTCCGCCGCTTTAGCAATCGCGTCATCGGCAGCCGGCGTACTGACTTCATCTTCTGTGCCCGCAGAACCTGAGTTCAGCGCATCGCGGACTTCCAGGGTCAGACGGCCGCGGGAGTCGGTCACGATGTCTTTCACATCCAGACGGCCAATTTCAGAACGCAGACGGTCAGAGAATTTACGCTTCAGCAGCACCTCGGCCTGGGAAACGTCACCGCCGCCGGTTGCCAGGTAGTAACGGCTAAAGTCGCTGATGCGCCACTTGATGTAAGAGTCAACAATCAGGTCCTTCTTCTCTTTGGTAACAAAGCGGTCGGCCTGGTTGTCCATCGTCTGGATACGCGCATCAAGCATCTTCACGGATTCAATAAAAGGAATCTTGAAGTGAAGGCCAGGCGCGTACACCAGCGGTTTGTTTTCATCGTCGCGCAGAACTTTACCAAAACGCAGCGTAATGCCGCGCTCGCCCTCTTTGACCACAAAGATGGACATGTAGAGCACCACCAGCACGATGACAATTATCGCGATAACAGATTTACGCATCGTTATTCCCCCTGACGCTGGTAGTCGTTACGCTGCGCGTTGGCGCGGCGTTGGTCCATAATGGTGCCTCCCGTAGAGGTAGAAGCGTTACTGGCGCTGTTTGAGCTGGCTGCAGGCGGCAGACGCAGCAGATCGCTTGCGCCACTGCTATCGCTCTTTGCCGCCGGCGCGCCGGCGCCTTTCAGCATCTGATCCAGAGGCAGAACCATCAGGTTGCTCCCCTTATCGTTAACCAGCACTTTGCGCGTATGGCTCAGCACTTTTTCCATGGTTTCGATATACAGACGCTCGCGGGTAATTTCCGGAGCCGCTTTATACTCAGGCAGAATTTTTGCAAAACGAGCCACTTCACCCTGCGCTTCAAGAACGGTCTGGGTCTTATAGGCGCGAGCCTCTTCAAGGATACGCTGCGCCTGACCGTTAGCCCGCGGCTGGACTTCGTTGGTGTAAGCTTCCGCTTCACGAATGTACTGCTGTTCGTTTTCACGCGCGGCAATCGCATCATCAAACGCGGCTTTTACTTCCTCCGGCGGACGCGCCGTCTGGAAGTTGACGTCGAGCAGGGTGATACCCATGTTGTACGGACGAATGGTCTCTTCCAGCTCGCGCTGGGTATCGCTACGAATGACGGTACGTCCTTCGGTCAGGATACGGTCCATGGTGTATTTACCGATCACGCCACGCAGGGCGCTGTCGGTGGCCTGACGCAGGCTGTCGTCCGCGCTGGTGACGCTAAACAGATAGCGTTCCGGATCGGTCACGCGGTACTGCACGTTCATCTCAACGCGCACGACGTTTTCGTCAGACGTCAGCATGACGCCGGAAGCCGCCAGTTCGCGGACCGACTCAACGTTAACCGCCTGAACGTTATCAATGAAAGTAGGTTTCCAGTTAAGGCCAGGCTCAACCAGATGGCTAAATTTACCAAAGCGAGTGACGACGCCACGTTCAGCTTCTTTAATGGTATAGAAACCGCTGGCTGCCCAGATAATAACCGCAGCGGCGGCAACGATGCCGACGATACGTCCGCCCATTGGCCCGCGAGGTCCCTGAGAGCCGCTACCGCCGCCCAGTCCACCTTTTCCGCCACCCAGGCCGCCAAGTTTTTTACTTAGCTTACGGAAGATATCATCCAGATCGGGAGGTCCCTGCTCGCGACCGCCTTTGTTGCCATTTCCCCCAGAGTTGCCGCCTTGGTTATTGCTGCTTCCCCACGGGTCGCGGTCCTGTCCGTTATTACCGGGCTGATTCCACGCCATGTATATGCTCCATATTTGTTTTTGATATCCCCACAGGGGTCAATATCTTCAGGCAAGCTGCAAGGTCAAATCACGTATTCAACCAGCGCTGGCTCTTGTTTACAGAGGCGACGCCAGTCAACGATCGGCATGCGCACCTGCAGACCAACGCTACCGTCATCCTCCATCCACTCTTTCTCTATCGCCTGAAGCTGATAGAACCGGCTTCTCAACCGACCTTCCTGCGGTGGCAGGCGCAGCGTGTGCTGGGCCACTTCACCAGAAAGCCGTTCCGTCAAAGCCTGAAAAAGCAGCGGTACGCCAACCCCGGTCTGGGCGGAAAGCCAGACCCGAATCGGTTTATTTTCTTCATCCCGATCGATACGCGGCTCAAAATCATCCAGCATGTCGATTTTATTCATGACCAGCAGCGCCGGGATCTCATCAGCTTCGATTTCCGCGAGCACCGTATTCACTGCGTCAATATTTTCCTGCACGCGCACATCGGCAGCATCAATGATATGCAGCAACAGCGTCGCCTGGCGCGTCTCCTGGAGCGTCGCTTTAAACGCGGCCACCAGATCGTGCGGCAGGTGGCGAATAAAGCCTACGGTATCCGCCAGGACGGTTTCGCCGACATCAGGGACATCAATCCGGCGCAGCGTTGGGTCCAGAGTGGCGAACAGCTGGTTCGCAGCATAGACCTCGGCTTCGGTTATCTGATTGAACAACGTGGATTTACCGGCGTTGGTATAACCGACCAGCGACACGGTTGGAATATCGGCTTTGGCGCGTGACCGCCGTCCCTGCTCACGCTGTTTTTCAACTTTTTCCAGTCGCGCCAGGATCTGCATAATACGGTTACGCAGCAAGCGGCGGTCAGTTTCGAGCTGGGTTTCCCCCGGGCCGCGCAAACCAATCCCGCCTTTCTGTCTTTCAAGGTGGGTCCAGCCGCGAACGAGGCGAGTCGCCATGTGGCGCAGCTGCGCCAGCTCGACCTGCAGTTTCCCTTCGTGGGTACGCGCTCGCTGGGCAAAAATATCTAAAATCAGGCCGGTACGATCGATAACCCGACATTCGCATAAGCGCTCCAGGTTTCGTTCCTGTGCCGGACTCAGGGCATGATCGAAGAGCACGACCGATGCACCGGTCGCTTTTACGGCTTCCGCAATTTCGACAGCTTTACCTTCACCAACAAAATACTTCGGGTGCGGTGCTTTACGGCTACCGGTAATCACCTGCATTGCTTCGACACCGGCGGAAGAGGCCAGAGTTTCAAACTCCTGGAGATCTTCCATATCTTTGTCTTGCGAAAAATAGATGTGTACCAGTACCGCCTGCTCACCGGCATCATAACGGTCAAACAAGCGTAAACCCCTTATAAAATACCAGCGGGGAACGCAGAAAACCTGGCTCCCCGACGTGGAAAAACAGCATCTGCCTTATTCGGCGTCTTCGCTGTCTTGCTGCGGCGCAGAAGAACCCTGCGCACCACCACCGTGGTGATAGTTGTTTGTACCGCCGCCAGCATTGTTGCTGTGGTGTGACACCGGGCGAGACGGGACAACAGTAGAAATTGCGTGCTTATAGACCATCTGGCTGACCGTGTTTTTCAACAGGATCACGAACTGATCGAAAGACTCAATTTGCCCTTGCAGCTTAATACCATTCACCAAATAAATAGAAACCGGAACACGTTCCCGACGCAAAGCGTTCAGGAACGGATCTTGTAAAGATTGCCCCTTAGCCATTCTCTCTTTTCCTTATATGTATGCTTGTTTTGTACTCAGAACCTTACGATTCTTAAAAAAATTACGCACGATACCCGTTCAATTGTACACGTTCAGTCCAGGCTAGCACCAACAACCTGTAATACTTTGTTGTACGCTTGTTCAGGTTGTTCACTGTCTAACCAGTGGATACCTTCCCAACCGCGCAGCCAGGTCACCTGACGTTTAGCTAACTGTCTCGTGGCGCAAACACCTCGATAAACCATTTCATCATACGGGATCTCGCCATTTAGGTAAGACCACATCTGGCGATATCCGACACAACGAATGGAAGGCATATCCGTATGCAAATCTCCCCGGGCAAAAAGCGCCCGCACTTCTGCTTCAAAACCTGAAGCCAACATCTGATGAAAACGCTGTTCTATGCGCTGATGGAGCAGTTCACGGCTCGCCGGGGCGATGGCGAACTGGTGCACCTTATACGGCAGAGCATCACCTGACGTTTGCGTCAGCTCCGTTAAAGTTTTACCCGAAATGAAAAAAACTTCCAGTGCTCGGGAAAGTCTTTGCGGATCATTTGGATGAATACGCGCGGCGGCAACCGGATCAATTTCCTGTAGCTGCTGGTGTAACGCGTTCCATCCCTGCTCTGCGGCCTGTTGCTCGATCCTGGCTCTGACCTCAGGGTCAGCCGAGGGTAGAGGCGACAATCCTTCCAACAACGCCTTGAAATACAACATCGTTCCGCCAACCAGTAGCGGAATTCGCCCGGCAGCGACGATATCGGCCATCTCTACCAGCGCATCGCGGCGGAAATCCGCCGCGGAATAAGCCTCGGCCGGGTCAAGAATATCCAGCAGACGATGCGGCGCAGCGCTCAGCTCCGCGGCATCGGGCTTGGCCGTGCCAATGTCCATTCCTCGATAGATGAGGGCTGAATCAACGCTAATCAACTCTACTGGCAAAACTTTACGTAAGGCGATAGCCAATGCGGTTTTACCAGAGGCCGTCGGGCCCATTAAAAATATTGCCTTAGGCAGGCTTGCCTCAGTTACATCACTCATCTTTCAGGGCATTCATCGCCGAATGTAAATCAACAGGTTGTAACAGACCACCCGGCGGCGCTTTAACCAGCTGCGGACATAAGCGTTCTATATCCGCCAGGACGGCAATCGCCTGCGCCATGTTCCACTGCGCATGTTCGCTCGCCAGATTACGCGCCATCCACTGAGCAATATTGCCGACGTCGACGGTTTTTTGCTGCGCCAGGTAGCCTATCAGTTCAGGAATCAAGATTTGTAAATTTTGTTGTCTTAAGGGTAAAGGCACTGCGCGGACCGTCACGTGGTGCGCATCGGACTGGAGTTCAATCCCGACCTCAGCCAGCGCCGACTGCGCCTGCTTGAGCGCGTCTTTTTCCTCGTCGGACACTTTTATCCGCAGCGGGATAAGCAGCGGTTGGGCGCAAACCGCCTCTGCGCCCGGCGTTAGCTGCGCCTGGCGCAGCCAGCGCTCAGCAACCGGCAGAGCCAGCAGCGCTAACTTACCGCCGCGCTCCAGCAGCGCGCAGTCGCTATCGATAATCGTCAGTACGCGGCCAAAGCTTTGGCTATGACCCGACAGGCCTTCCGCTGCCGGTGCGGGAGCCAGGGGTTTGCGCTCCGTGGCCGGCGTATCCAGCAGTTGGCGATAAAGCGCACCCTGCTGTTTTTGATAGCCTGGCTGCGCGTGCGGCCAGGCGGCTCCGCCAGATGAACCCGAGGCGGCGGACTCTCGCGAACCTCCGGTATTAAAACGCGGCGCGGCGGGCTCATCCCGGTAACGGGGAGCGGCGCTTTCACGCGCGACCGCTGGCTGGGCAAAATGATTGCCGCCCGCCGCAATGCGGTTTTCCGGCACCTGCCGCGGCGCGGGCTCATCGCCCTCTTCCGCCAACGGCACCTCCAGCTGCTGCTGCAGGACGCTCAGCACGCCCTGATAGATAAAGTCATGCACCAGGCGCGACTGATGAAAACGCACTTCATGTTTGGCCGGATGGACGTTCACATCCACCTGATGCGGATCTATCTTCAGATACAGCACAAAGGCAGGCTGCTGGTCGGCGCCCAGTTTGTCTTCACAGGCCTGGCGAATCGCGTGATTAATCAGGCGATCGCGCATCATCCGCCCATTGACGTAGCAATACTGAATCTCCGCCAGCGTCGGATTGGTATGTAGCGGATCGGCCACCCAGCCGCTGAGGGTCAGGTCGCCGTGCTGCCACTCAATCGCCAGCGCGTGTTCGAGAAATGGCAAACCGCAGATCGCGCCCAGACGCCGCTCACGCTGGCCGTCCTGCGATACCGCCCGGTACTGGCGCACGGCCTTGCCGTTGTGGCTGAGGTTGATGGTCACGTCGAAGCGCGCCAGCGCAATGCGCCGCACGATCTCGTCGATATGGCCAAACTCGGTTTTCTCGGTGCGCATAAATTTGCGCCGGGCGGGGGTGTTATAAAACAGATCCAGCACTTCCAGCGTTGTTCCCACCGGGTGCGCCGCCGGCTTCACGGTGACCGCCTGATCGCGCCCTTCGGCATAGGCCTGCCAGGCCTCCTGCTGATCTTCGGTACGCGAGGTCAACGTCAGGCGAGCCACTGAGCTAATACTGGCCAGAGCTTCGCCGCGAAAGCCGAGGCTAATGATCGCCTCAAGGTCATCCAGCGAAGCAATTTTACTGGTGGCGTGACGAGCCAGCGCCAGCGCCAGCTCGTCTTTTTTGATGCCGCAGCCGTTATCGCGAATGCGGATTAACTTCGCCCCGCCGCGCTCAATATCAATGTCGATGCGCGTCGCCCCGGCATCGAGGCTATTTTCCACCAGCTCTTTGACCACCGACGCCGGACGTTCCACCACTTCACCTGCGGCAATCTGGTTGGCGAGCTGCGGCGGTAGAACCTGAATCGGCATGGCCGTCTCCTTAATTTAACAACGTCCCGTCTGACGAACCTGCGCTGGCAGTCTGCGCGGCTGCCCCGCGCGGCGCGGATTGCAGAGGATGCTGCATAAAGTAGTTACGCAGGCCGTTATAAATCGCCTCTGCGACCTGCTGCTGATAAGCATCGCTACCCAGCAGCCGCTCTTCGCCGGTATTACTGATAAAACCCGTTTCCACCAGGATCGACGGGATATCCGGCGAACGCAGTACGCCGAGGCTGGCATGCTCAGGGCGACGCTTATGTAAATCGCCGATCCGCTGCAGCTGGCTCAGCACATTGGTCGCCACATCATACCCGACGCGCTGGGAATGGCCGAACTGTAAATCCAGCACCGCCTGGCTCAGGTAAGGGTCCGACTGGCTGTTGGCCAGTACATCGCCCGCGCCGCCCAGCAGTTCTGACTGTTTCTCATGCTGCTCGAGCCAGCCGGCCATTTCGCTGTTCGCGCGACGGTTGGAAAGCACCCAAACCGAAGCCCCGGTAGCATCGCGATTCGGCGCAGCGTCGGCGTGAATCGAGACAAGGAAATTGGCGTTTTGCTTACGTGCGACGTCAGAACGCCCCATGACGGAAATGAAATAATCGCCGTCGCGCGTTAGCACGGGCCTGAACTGCGGATCGGCATTCAGCAGCGCGCGGAGCTTACGCGCAATCGCTATGGTCACATTCTTTTCTTTCGTGCCGTTCGGACCAATGGCTCCCGGATCCTGGCCGCCGTGGCCGGCGTCAATGGCGATAATCACTTTATCGTCACCGGAAACGGTACGCGCCGCAGGACGCGTTACGCTACTGGTGCTGGTCACCGCGGTAAGCCGGTCGTTATCGGCTTTAAACGGGTTGCGCGCGGGTTCGCTCGGACGCACGGGCTGCGCCACGGGCCTTTCCGCCTGTCTAACCACCACTGGCTGAGGTGGAGGCGGAGGCGGCGCGTCGGCGTTAATCGTAAACACCACGGTGTAGTTAGAGCCGTTCTGCTGTTTCACCGCGCGGGTTTTGCCATCGGCGGTGAGATCCACCAGCAGGCGCAGCGACTGCGTATCCTGCGGCGTCCCGGAACGAATGCTTTTTACCAGATTATTGCCGCTAAACTGCAGCGGTAGCCCCTGGAGTACGCCAGTCTGTTTAATATCCAGCGCCACGATGCGTTTGCCCTGGGGGCTAAACGAATATTCAGGTTCGCCGATAAAGCTAATGGTAATACGGGCCTGCCGATCGCCATTTGAGACCTGGATATCGGATAAACTTGCCGCAGTGGCCTGAATGCTGAACAGCATCAGTGCGGCGGCCAGCCAACTGGTTAAGCGATACATCATCCCGTCGTCCTTCAGGCTAATTAGCCAAACGCACCAATAAAGACTCACCCAATGAGGAGACCGCGGTTACGCGCGCCTCACGCCCTTGTGCCTGATACTCAAGGTGAATTTCAACATCCGGGTCCGGCAGTACTCCCGTGCCCTGCTGAGGCCATTCCACCAGGCAGATAGCATCGTCAGTAAAATAATCGCGGATCCCCATAAACTCGAGTTCCTCAGGATCCGCCAGGCGATAAAGATCGAAGTGATAGACCATCAAATTATCGAGACTGTATGGCTCGACGAGGGTGTAGGTTGGGCTTTTAACGTTGCCACGGTGACCGAGAGCCTGAAGGAAACCGCGGCTAAAGGTGGTCTTACCCGCCCCTAAATCGCCATACAAATAGATGACCGTCGCGCCAGCGCATGCCTGCGCGACGCGGTTGCCAAGGCTTAAAGTCGCCTGCTCATCGGGTAAAGGAATCACTCGGTTAATCATGGTCTACGTCAATCACATCCGGGTTAACAACACGCCTGAGCGTGAAAAAAAGATCGGTCGCCAGCATTCCGCGGGTGCCGTGTCTCGCCGCCAGCCGATCGGCGGCTTCGCCATGAGCAACGCATCCGGCGCAGGCAGCATCATACGGCGTCAGGCGCTGGCCTAACAACGCAGCGATAATACCGGTAAGCACATCGCCCATCCCGCCGCTGGCCATCCCAGCGTTACCGGCGTCGATAATAGCCATTTCGCCCGTTTCGCTCGCCACGATCGTACCTGCACCTTTCAGCACCACGATGCCACCATAACGTTTTACCAGACGTTGTGCAGAATGTAAGCGATCGCTTTCAATTTCTGCCACACTCACGTTCAGCAGGCGGGCGGCTTCGCCGGGATGCGGCGTCAGCACGCGATTGTGACGTTTATCGGGATTGATTGCCAGCAGGTTCAGCGCATCCGCATCCCAGACCATCGGTTTGCGAAAATTCTCCGCCTGGCGTAGCGCATTTTTACCCCACTCGCCCTGCCCCAGACCCGGCCCAATCGCAATGACATCCGCCCAGTGCAGACTCTCTTCGAGAGAACGGGACGTCAGCTCATGGACCATCAGCTCCGGTCTGGCGGTCAGAATGGGGGCAATGTTGTCCCGGTGAGTCAGTACTCGCACCAGCCCGGCGCCCGCGCGCAGCGCCGCTTCACCGCTCATTCGTATGGCGCCCGCCGTCCCCGGTTCGCCGCCAATAATCACCAGCTTACCGTGGTCGCCTTTGTGCGAGGTTGGACGCCGCGGCGGCAGCCAGCCGGGGAGCTGCGAGGCATCGAAGCGACTGAGCGCCGTCGTTTGGCCTGCCAGCCAACCCTCAAGCCCCAGGGCGTGGTGATGCAAACGGCCAACGACATCGCGGGCTTTTCCGGTCAGCAGCCCCGGCTTAAGCGCGATAAAGGTGATGGTATGAGCGGCATGGATAACCGCGCCCGGCGTCGTCCCCGTTTGCGCATTCAGGCCGGAGGGGATATCCAGCGCCACAACCGCAGCCGGATGGGCATTTGCCCGCGCGATCAGCGCCGCAACGTTTTCCCGGGGCGCGCTCTGTAACCCGGTACCGAGCAGGCCGTCAATAATCAGCGTGATATCTTCCGGCCAGGGAATGCTGGCAGCATGAATCGTGCCGCCGGCGTTGAGCCACTCCTCACGCGCGAGGCTGGCCTCTTCCGGCAGCGGCTTCTCGCTCTCCAGCGCCAGCAGCGTGACCTGAATGCCTCGCGACTGTGCCAGGCGAGCCACCACGTAGCCGTCGCCGCCGTTATTACCGTGGCCGCAGAGAATCAGCCAGTGCTGGCTTTCAGGATACTGGACGCGCGCAAGCTCAAAAGCCGCTTCGCCCGCACGACGCATCAGTTCATACAACGTCAGCCCAAGGGCATCCGCCGCCTCTTTTTCCGCTCGCCGTAGCGCCTCCGCCGACCAGATGATATGTGGTATACTCCCGGTGTTTTTCGTCATCGTATGGTCCATCATGTCACAGCCCCTCGATCTCAATCAGTTAGCGCAGCAAATCAAACAATGGGGCACAGAGTTGGGGTTCCAGCAGGTCGGTATTACCGATACCGATCTCAGCGCCAGCGAACCTAAACTGCAGGCGTGGCTGGATAAACAATACCACGGCGAAATGGCGTGGATGGCGCGTCATGGCATGATGCGCGCGCGCCCCCATGAGCTCCAGCCCGGTACCCTGCGCGTGATTAGCGTGAGAATGAACTACCTGCCCGCTAATGCCGCTTTCGCCCGTACCCTGAAAGACCCCGCGGTGGGTTACGTTAGCCGTTACGCCCTCGGACGGGACTATCACAAGCTATTACGTCATCGCCTGAAAAAATTAGGTGAGATGATTCAGGGACAGTGTGCTTCGCTCAATTTTAGACCTTTTGTCGATTCCGCGCCGATTCTTGAACGCCCTTTAGCCGAAAAAGCGGGGCTGGGATGGACAGGTAAGCACTCGCTCATCCTTAGTCGCGATGCCGGCTCGTTCTTTTTCCTCGGTGAACTGCTTATCGATCTCCCTCTTCCCATTGACCAGCCCGTCAAGGAAGAGTGCGGCCGCTGCGTTGCCTGCATGACCATCTGCCCAACCGGCGCCATCGTCGAGCCCTATACCGTCGATGCCCGGCGCTGTATTTCCTATCTGACTATCGAACTGGAAGGCGCTATTCCGGAAGAGTTTCGTCCGCTGATCGGCAACCGCATATACGGCTGCGATGACTGCCAGCTGATTTGCCCGTGGAACCGCTTCGCGCAGCTCACCGATGAAGAGGATTTCAGCCCGCGCAAGGCGCTACACGCCCCGGCGCTTATTGAGCTGTTCGCCTGGAGCGAACCCTGGTTTTTAAAAGTGACGGAAGGTTCGGCCATTCGCCGTATTGGTCATCTGCGCTGGCTGCGTAATATCGCCGTCGCGTTGGGCAACGCGCCCTGGGATGAAGCGAACCTGAAGGCGCTGGAAAGCCGCAGGGGTGAGCACCCGCTTCTCGACGAACATATCGAGTGGGCGATGGCGCAGCAAATTGAAAAGAGAAATGCCAATGTGGTTGAGGTGCAGTTACCCAAAAAGCTGCGTCTGGTCAGGGTGGTTGAAAAAGGGCTACCGCGCGACGCCTGATTCATTCACAGGGTGTGAATAAAAATAAAAACACATTGCGTTTCAAGGGGCAGACGTTCGTCAAGTGATCGGATTAACACTTTGAAATGAAATTTAACTGTTACATTTCAATTAGATATAAGAATACTATTTACATGGTGAAGTAATTTTCTGAGAGAGGACGAAAGGTTAAGCTGTGGATAACTCTGTTCACAGTATTTTCAGGGCCGCGCGAAAATCATCACCGGCGCGTGCTTGCGCTGTGGATAAACTGGGTATGAGAAGAAATTTGGAGCGGGAAACGAGACTCGAACTCGCGACCCCGACCTTGGCAAGGTCGTGCTCTACCAACTGAGCTATTCCCGCTTGGGTGTGGTAACTTTCAAATTTTGGAGCGGGAAACGAGACTCGAACTCGCGACCCCGACCTTGGCAAGGTCGTGCTCTACCAACTGAGCTATTCCCGCTTGGGTGTGGTAACTTTCAAATTTTTGGAGCGGGAAACGAGACTCGAACTCGCGACCCCGACCTTGGCAAGGTCGTGCTCTACCAACTGAGCTATTCCCGCATACTTCTGGCCATATTTCTATGGCGTCGTGATTTGCATTTCTGCTTCGTCACGGGAGGCGCATTATACGAGAATTCGATTTACCTGCAACCCCCCTGAGCGCAATTTTTTTCGTTTTTGGTTTAAGTGACCACTTTATCACCACACACCGGCCTGAATTGTCTAAATAACCAGCAAATGCGGCAAAATCACTTTTTCCGGGCCCGCTAAAGGCGCAAAATCGCTCAAGTTTATAGGCGGATATCGCCCGCTGACGGTCAACAACGATGACAACCAGGGAAATAAAATGAAAAAAGCGCTTACCGTCCTGCTGCTGGCCACGCTTGCCACAGGAACAGCATCGGCAACAACGCTACATTTTGGGACAACGACGGCCAATCCGCCGTATGAAACCGTCAATGGTAAAAATCAGCCCACGGGTTTTGATATCGACCTGGCCAACGCGCTGTGCAGGCAGATGCAGGTCGAATGCAAATTCACTCCCCAGGGGTTCGATACCCTCATCCCGGCGCTGCGCTTTAAGAAATTCGACGCCGTGATTGCCGGTATCGAAGTGATTCCGATGCGAGAAAAGCAGGTTGCGTTCAGCCATCCCTATCGTCAGGCGCTGTCCGGCGTAGTTGTCACAGCGAAAGACGCCGCCCATACCTTTGCCGATCTGAAGGATAAAAAAATCGGCGTCGTGAAAGGCACCCTTCATCAGCACTATCTGCGGGACAAACAAAAAGCCGTGCATGCGGTGCCTTACGACAGCGACGAAAGCGCCCTGAGCGCGCTGAAAGAAGGCGTGATTAGCGGCGTGATGGGCGATCAGGAGACGTTAACGAAATGGCTCCAGGATAACCCCGACTACGCCATGATGGACGAACGCGCCACGGATCCCGGCTACTACGGTAAGCAGTACGCCATTGCGGTACGTAAAGACGATCCTGAGCTGCTGAATAACATCAATGCCGCTCTGGATGTCGTAAAAGCCTCGCCGGAGTTCCAGGCCATGGAACTGAAGTGGTTTAAATAGTCGGGGGTATGACCGGGGAGTGTTGGCCCCGGCACGGGCGTTAAAGCTTAATAAAGTGTTCGCGATAGTAGGCCAGTTCCGCGACCGATTCGCGAATATCGTCCATCGCCTGATGGGTTCCTTGTTTCTTAAAGCCGTCGAGAATTTCCGGCCTCCAGCGACGAGCCAGCTCTTTCAGCGTGCTGACGTCCAGATAACGGTAGTGGAAATACGCTTCCAGCTCAGGCATATATTTAAACAAGAAGCGGCGATCCTGGCCGATGCTATTGCCGCAGATCGGCGACTTACCTGCCGGTACCCACTTTTTGAGGAATTCGATAGTCGCCAGTTCGGCTTCACGATCGCCCTGGGTACTCGCCTTCACCCGCTCCACCAGCCCGCTGCCGGTATGGGTACGCACGTTCCACTCGTCCATCAACGCCAGCTGCGCGTCTGACTGGTGCACCGCAATGGTCGGCCCTTCCGCCAGAATGTTCAGATTCGCGTCGGTCACCAGGGTGGCGATTTCGATGATGCGATCGCGCTCCGGATCCAGCCCCGTCATTTCAAGATCGATCCAAATCAGGTTGTTTTCATCTGCACTCATGTTATTTTCCACCCTTCTTACGTCACTATATTCATCTAAAATAGCGTGTATCATAGAGGTTTTGCCCGTACAGGGCGACCAGGAGCCAGTTCGATTGAGTAAAAATAAACTCTCCAAAGGCCAACAGCGCCGCGTGAAGGCCAACCACCAGCGCCGCCTGAAAACGACTTCGGAGAAGGCCGATTTTGATGACAACCTGTTCGGTGAGAAATCCGAAGGGACCGTCATTAGCCGCTTTGGCATGCATGCCGATGTCGAATCCGCCGACGGTAGCGTCCACCGTTGCAACATACGCCGCACTATCCGTTCGCTGGTCACCGGCGATCGCGTGGTCTGGCGGCCTGGCAAAAGCGAAGCTGACGGCGTCAACGTCAAGGGCATCGTCGAGGCCGTCCATGAACGGACCTCCGTACTGACGCGTCCGGATTTCTACGACGGCGTCAAACCCATCGCCGCCAATATCAATCAGATTGTCATTGTTTCCGCGATCTTGCCTGAGCTTTCTCCGAATATTATCGACCGCTACCTCGTGGCCTGCGAAACGCTGAACGTTGAGCCGCTGATCGTGCTCAATAAGATCGACCTGCTGGATCAGGCGAGCATGGACTTCGTCAACGAGCAAATGGACATCTATCGCCATATTGGTTACCGCGTACTGATGGTCTCCAGCCGCACGCAGGATGGCCTGAAGCCGCTTGAAGAGGCGCTCACCGATCGTATCAGTATCTTTGCCGGGCAGTCAGGGGTAGGCAAATCCAGCCTGCTGAACGCGCTGCTGGGCCTGCATGATGACCAAATCCTCACCAATGACGTTTCGGATGTCTCCGGACTGGGGCAGCACACCACCACGGCCGCGCGCCTGTACCACTTCCCGCACGGCGGCGATGTGATTGACTCGCCTGGCGTACGCGAGTTCGGCCTGTGGCATCTCGACGCGGAACAAATCACCCACGGCTTTGTCGAATTCCATGATTATTTAGGCCGGTGCAAATACCGCGACTGCAAACACGACAATGACCCGGGCTGCGCCATTCGCGAAGCGGTGGAGAAAGGCGAAATCGCCGAAAGCCGGTTTGAAAACTACCATCGCATTCTGGAAAGCATGGCGCAGGTACAGGTAAAAACGCGTAAAAGCTTTTCATCAACCGATGACTGACATTTAAGCTGAGCATCGTTAGAATCGTCCCCCTTTTTTCAGGCTCCGCTGCTCCGCGGGGCCAGGAACGACAAATAATGGCCTGGAGGCTACCTTGTTAAACGATCTTAAACTTTCACTGCAATACATTCTGCCTAAACTGTGGCTCACCCGCCTCGCAGGCTGGGGTGCACGCAAACGAGCAGGCTGGCTGACAAAACTGGTCATCGATCTGTTCGTGAAATATTACAAGGTCGATATGAAAGAGGCGCAAAAGCCTGACACCGCCAGCTACCGTACCTTTAACGACTTCTTCGTTCGCCCGCTGCGCGACGACGTCCGTCCGTTAAACACCGACCCGAGCGTGCTGGTAATGCCCGCCGACGGCGTCATCAGCCAACTGGGCGCCATTGAAGACGACAAAATTTTGCAGGCTAAAGGCCATAACTACAGCCTGGAAGCGCTGCTGGCCGGTAACTACCAGATGGCTGACCTGTTCCGTAACGGTAGCTTCGTTACCACCTATCTTTCGCCGCGCGATTACCACCGCGTGCATATGCCGTGCAACGGTATTCTGCGCGAAATGATCTACGTGCCGGGGGATCTGTTTTCCGTAAACCATCTGACCGCGCAAAACGTGCCGAATCTTTTTGCCCGCAACGAGCGCGTCATCTGCCTGTTCGATACTGAGTTTGGCCCTATGGTGCAAATCCTCGTCGGCGCCACCATCGTCGGCAGCATCGAAACCGTGTGGTCCGGTACCGTCACGCCGCCGCGCGAAGGCATCATTAAGCGCTGGACCTGGCCTGCTGGCGATAGCGAAGGCTCCGTCGCCCTGCTGAAAGGCCAGGAGATGGGCCGCTTTAAGCTGGGCTCCACGGTGATTAACCTGTTTGCTCCGGGCCAGGTGAAGCTGGTTGAGCAGTTACAAAGCCTGTCGGTGACCAAAATAGGCCAGCCGCTGGCGCTCGCGCCTGAAGCCGCGGCGCCGGTAGAGCCCGCGCCGCTGGCGGAAGAAGAAGTCCGCGCTGAACACGCCGCCAGCCCGCTGGTTGACGATAAACAAGACGAAGGTTAATTCCTGAAAAAAGGTTACGCCGTGCGCCTGATATACACTTTCCTGTTGGCCTGGTGCCTCAGTTTTGGGGCGTACGCAGCGACAGCCCCGGATGCTAAACAGATAGCCCAGGAGCTGGAACAGGCGAAGGCGGCAAAGCCCGCCCAGCCTGAAACCGTTGAAGTTCTGCAATCTGCCCTGAACGCCATTGAGGAGCGTAATGCTTCCCTTGAGCGCGCCCGCCAGTACCAGGACGTTATCGATAACTTCCCCAAACTGTCGCAAAACCTGCGCGCGCAGCTCAACAATCTCAGCGATGAGCCGCGCCAGGTCTCCACTACACTCTCCTCCGATGCCCTGAACCAGGAGATTCTCCAGGTCAGCAGCCAGCTGCTGGAAGCCAGTCGTAAAGCCCAGCAGGAGCAGGATCGCGCCCGCGACATCGCCGACTCCCTCAACCAGCTGCCGCAGCAGCAGAGCGATGCCCGCCGCCAGCTGAATGAGGTTGAACGCCGGGTCGGCGCGCAAAGCAGCAATACCCCGCTGGCACAGGCGCAAAATCTTGGTCTGCAGGCGGAGTCCGCGCGGCTGAAAGCGCTGGTCGATGAGCTGGATCTGGCGCAGCTTTCCGCCAATAACCGCCAGGAGCTCTCACGGTTGCGATCCGAGCTGGCGCAGAAAGAGAGCGAGCAGCTCGACGCCTGGCTACAGGCGCTGAGAAATCAGCTCAATAACCAACGGCAGCGCGAGGCGGAGAAAGCGCTGGAAAGCACCGAACTGCTGGCGGAAAACAGCGAAAATCTGCCGCCGGATATCGTGGCGCAGTTTAAAGTTAACCGCGAGCTGTCGCAGGCGCTTAACCAGCAGGCGCAGCGGATGGATTTGATCGCCTCGCAGCAGCGCCAGGCGACCAATCAGACCCTCCAGGTGCGTCAGGCGTTAAACACCCTGCGCGAGCAGTCCCAGTGGCTGGGCTCTTCCAATCTGCTTGGCGAAGCCCTGCGCGCGCAGGTGGCGCGGCTGCCGGAAATCCCGCGGCCGCAGCAGTTGGATACCGAAATGGCGCAGCTGCGCGTGCAGCGTTTACGCTATGAAGATCAGCTCGGCAAACAGCCGCAGCTAAGACAAATTCGTCAGGCCAGCGGTGAACCGCTCACCGCGGAACAGACCCGTATTCTGCAGGCCCAGATGCGCACGCAGACCGAGCTGCTCAACTCCCTGCTGCGCGGCGGCGATACGCTTATGCTCGAACTGACCAAGCTGAAGGTCGCCAACGGTCAGCTAGAGGATGCGCTTAAAGAGATCAACGAAGCGACCCACCGCTATCTGTTCTGGACCTCGGACGTCAGCCCAATCGGCTTCTCATGGCCGCTGGAGATCGTTCAGGATCTCCGCCGCCTGATCTCGCTCGATACCATGAGCCAGCTCGGTAAGGCCAGCATGATGATGCTGACCAGTAAAGAGACCCTGCTGCCGCTCTTCGTCGCGCTCATTCTGGTGGGGTTCAGTATTAGCTCACGCCGCCATTTCACCAGCTTCCTTGAGCGCTCCAGCGCGCGCGTCGGTAAGGTTACGCAGGATCACTTCTGGCTCACCCTGCGCACGGTGTTCTGGTCCATACTGGTGGCCTCGCCGCTGCCGGTGCTGTGGATGACGCTGGGCTACGGGCTGCAGGCCGCCTGGCCTTTCCCGCTGGCCGTAGCGATTGGCGATAGCGTCACCGCCACGGTACCGCTGCTGTGGGTCGTGATGATTTGCGCCACGTTCGCCCGCCCTAACGGCCTGTTTATCGCCCACTTTGGCTGGCCGCGCAGCCGCGTCAGCAAAGCGATGCGCTACTACCTGATGAGCATCGGGCTGATCGTGCCGCTGATTATGGCGCTGATTACTTTCGATAACCTCAACGATCGCGAGTTCTCCGCCTCGCTGGGCCGCCTCTGCTTTATGCTGATTTGCGGCGCGCTGGCGATGGTGACCCTGAGCCTGAAACGCGCCGGCATTCCGCTGTATCTCGACAAAGAAGGCAGCGGCGACAATATGCTGAACCGGCTGCTGTGGAATATGCTGCTCGGCGCGCCGCTGATAGCGATGCTGGCGGCGGCGATCGGCTATCTCGCCACGTCGCAGGCGCTGCTCGCCAGGCTTGAAACCTCGGTCGCCATCTGGTTCCTGCTGCTGGTGGTTTATCACATCATACGCCGCTGGATGCTGATCCAGCGGCGCCGCCTGGCGTTCGATCGCGCGAAGCACCGCCGGGCGGAGATCCTCGCCCAGCGCGCCCGCGGCGAAGAGGAAGTCCAGCATACCAGCAGCCCGGAAGGTTCGATGGAAGCTGAGGTCAGCGAGGTCGATCTTGATGCCATCAGTACCCAGTCGTTGCGTCTGGTGCGCTCCCTGCTGATGCTGATCGCGCTGGTGTCGGTTATCGTGCTGTGGTCAGAAATCCACTCCGCGTTTGGCTTCCTGGAGAATATCTCGCTGTGGGACGTCACCTCCACGGTACAGGGCGTTGAGAGCCTGGAGCCGATTACCCTCGGCGCGGTGCTGATAGCCATCCTGGTGCTGATTATTACTACCCAGCTGGTGCGCAACCTGCCCGCGCTGCTGGAGCTGGCCATCCTCCAGCATCTGGAACTGACGCCGGGCACCGGCTACGCCATCACCACCATCACTAAGTATCTGCTGATGCTGATCGGCGGTCTGGTCGGCTTCTCGATGATTGGGATTGAGTGGTCCAAGCTGCAGTGGCTTATTGCCGCGCTCGGTGTGGGTCTCGGTTTTGGCCTGCAGGAGATCTTCGCCAACTTTATCTCGGGCCTGATTATCCTGTTTGAGAAACCGATCCGCATTGGCGATACGGTCACCATTCGCGATCTCACCGGCAGCGTGACGCGTATTAATACCCGCGCCACCACCATCAGCGACTGGGACCGTAAAGAGATTATCGTACCGAACAAGGCGTTCATCACCGAACAGTTCATCAACTGGTCGCTGTCGGATTCCGTGACCCGCGTGGTGCTAACGGTGCCTGCTCCGGTAGATGCCGATACCGAAGAGGTGGCGCAGATCCTGTTAAATGCCGCGCACCGCTGTTCATTGGTTATCGATACCCCGGCGCCGGAAGCGTTCCTCGTTGATCTGCAGCAGGGGATCCAGATTTTCGAGCTGCGTATCTACGCCGCCGAAATGGGTCACCGGATGCCGCTGCGCCACGAGATGCACCAGCTGATTCTGGCCGGATTCCGCGAGCACGGTATCGATATGCCGTTCCCGCCGTTCCAGATGCGCCTGGAGAGCATCGATGGCAGAAAAAGCAGCAGGGCGCTGACCTCGGCAGGGAAAACCAGCCGCACGCCCGGCAGCCTGTAAGAACGGCCTTGCCTGAACGCAGGCAAGGCCAGCGTTTTAGCTCTCCTCGACCATCAGCTGCACCGCCGTACGCCGGCGGTAATTCTCATAGATCCCCAGCGCCAGCAGCGAAAAGAAAGCCGGTCCGCCGACCATCCACAGCGCGCTGCTCCAGTCACCCGCTTCCATCACCGGCTCAATCACGGTAAAGATATTGGCAAATGCCACCACCAGTACCACAACGGCGGTCGCCAGCAGCGTCGAGCCGCGGTGTTTAAAAATCACAAAGGGGCGATCGAGATCCTGCTTCGCCTTAAAAAAAGGAAATGCCAGCGTTAAAAACAGATACGGCAGCGTCATAGAGACATTCGCCATCAGCGTCAGTTTGTTATAAAACGCCGACGCGGTATCGCCCCCAAAGGAAACCAGCAGAATAAACACGCTCACCAGCAGGCACTGCCACCACATGGCGTTCGCCGGCATACCGTTAGCGTTAATTCGCGTCATTGCTGAAGGCCAGAGCGCTTTTGGCGTGCCCTGAATAATCGCCTTTAACGGCGAGTAGCTCAGGGTAAAGAAAGCGCCGGTATAAGCGAGGAACATGGCGAGTCCGGTGATTCTGGCAAACCATAATCCGCTCAGGGCGGCGACGGCGGGCGGCAGATGCATCGCATTAGCCAGGGTGGCGCCAAGGCGGGTCATCAGCACGTAGGTGATATTACCGAGGTTCGTGGAAGGGTTGCTCAATACCTGCTGCCAGTTGGCGCTCACGCCCCACAGAACAATCGCCAGCGAATAGCCAACAGAAATGACGACCGCCGCGATAACAATGCCTTTGGCAAAATTCTTTTCCGGCTGCTCGGTTTTATCCACCAGACCGCCAACCGCTTCGATTCCGCCGTAGGCAAAGATGGCAAAAACCACGAACGATAGCATCGCCAGACCGGACTGATAGCCTGGATTAGGCGAGGCCGTGAAATCCAATGGTTGGGCAAAATGGCCGCCGTTGAGCAGTAAAATCACCAGGCTCACCAGCAGCAGGACCAGATTAAGGCCCATGACCGCGATCCCGCCGACGGCGGTAATTTTGGCGATTTTGTGCATGCCTTTTACCGCGACAAAGGTCACCAGCAGCATCCAGCACGCGGCAAGAATACCGACCGTTTGCGTGGAGGTCAGTCCGGCCAGCGCCCAGGATTGCGTTTTATCCGCGCCGAATAAGAATGTGGAAAACGGCACCCAAATTTTAGCCGCCGTGCTGACCATCCAGACCACATAGGATGAAAACCACATAAAGGCCCCCATAAACGCAAAGCGCGGGCCGACGCTATGATTCATCCATGAATAGATCCCGCCCTCCTCCTTACGATAGGCCGCTCCCATCTCCGCCATCATTAGCGCAAAAGGGATAAAGAAAAACAGAGCGGAGAAGAGATAAAACGGCATCGCGCTGTAGCCCATCAGGTAGAACGCAGAGGGGCTGTTTGCAAAACCAAATACCGAGGTGAAGATCATTAATATCAGCCCAATCAGGCTCATCTTCTTTATTTGCTGGTGCATAAATCTATCCAAACGCGGTATCGCGGCAGAGGATGCCGGATAGCCAAAAAAAATGAGCGCGGATAGTAGCAAAAACCCAAACGGTTCTTGTGGGTATTAGGGCTAAAAGGCGGGCTTCCCTTCCATCATCGAAAGGGAAGCTGAGAGAGGATCAGGCGCGGTCGACGGTGAAAGAGAGAACCTCACCGATGCTTTCTGCCCCCAGGGCCAGCATCACGACGCGGTCAACGCCCAGCGCCACGCCGGAACAATCCGGCAGCCCGGCTTCGAGAGCGGCCAGCAGATGACGATCGATTGGCTGCTGCGGCAGGCCGCGAGCGGCGCGCTTGCGGTTATCCTGCTCAAAACGCTGCTGCTGTTCGCGCGCATCGGTCAGCTCATGAAAACCGTTCGCCAGCTCAATGCCTTTGTAATAGACCTCGAAACGTTCCGCCACGCGGTGATCTTCGGTGCTGATTTGCGCCAGCGACGCCTGGCTTGCCGGGAAGTGATAAATAAACGTCGGACGATCTTTACCGATGTGCGGCTCGACGCCCATGGTAAAAAGTAGCTGAAGCAGCGTATCCCGGTCCTCTTCCGTATCGGCGATATTGCTCAGATCCAGCTTCGCCGCCACTTCACGCAGCTGCGTTTTATCCGCCGACAGCGGATCGATTTCCAGATGACGCTGGAAGGCTTGCTGATAGGAGAGGCTTTCGGCTGGCTGGCAGTCGAGGACCTGCTGGAGCAGATCGTCCACTTCATTGATCAGCCGGTACATGTCATAGCACGGACGATACCACTCCAGCATGGTGAATTCCGGGTTATGGTGGCGCCCCATCTCTTCATTGCGGAAGCTACGGCACAGCTGAAAGACCGGGCCGCAGCCGGCCGCCAGCAGGCGCTTCATGTGATACTCCGGGCTGGTCATCAGGTACAGGTTCAGCCCCTGAGAATGACCAGGACCGACGAAACGCGTCTCAAACGGGACCATATGAATATCCGTCACCGTCGCCTGACTCATGCAGGGCGTCTCCACCTCCAGCACGCCGCGGTCGGTAAAGAAACGGCGAATTTCCGCCATGACCGCTGCACGTTTTAATAGATTTGGAATGGATGCGCTCGGCTGCCAGGTTGCCGTTTCGCTCATGGTACGTTCTCCGATTTGAAACAAGGGCACGAAGTCTACTCGTAACTGGCGGATGAAACAAATTTTGTGCGAATACGTAAACGCGTTACATACACTTAATTTATTGATAACCCAAAAACATAAAGCAATGAGATAAACGACCGCACAGAACGATAAAAAAATCGAACACGTCAATTTTCCCTCATAACCCTACGGCTATACTCCTTACCTATAAAGGAGCAGTGATACGTTTTCGCCAGCCCGGCGGCGAAATAAACAAAAACTGGAGGAATGTCGTGCAAACTTTTCAAGCCGATCTTGCCGTAATAGGCGCAGGCGGAGCAGGTCTTCGCGCCGCAATAGCCGCCGCGCAAGCTAATCCCAATGCAAAAATCGCTCTAATTTCAAAAGTCTATCCTATGCGCAGCCATACCGTTGCTGCTGAAGGGGGTTCCGCTGCCGTCGCGCAGGATCATGATAGCTTCGAGTACCATTTTCACGACACCGTTGCCGGCGGCGACTGGCTATGTGAGCAGGACGTCGTTGACTACTTCGTTCATCACTGCCCGACGGAAATGACCCAGCTCGAACAGTGGGGATGCCCGTGGAGCCGCCGCCCGGACGGCAGCGTCAACGTCCGGCGATTCGGCGGTATGAAGATCGAACGAACCTGGTTCGCTGCCGATAAAACCGGCTTTCATATGCTGCACACCCTGTTCCAGACCTCGCTTCAATTCCCGCAAATCCAACGCTTCGACGAACATTTTGTTCTGGATATTCTGGTCGATGATGGGCAGGCTCGCGGTCTGGTCGCGATGAATATGATGGAAGGTACGCTGGTGCAGATCCGCGCCAACGCGGTAGTTCTGGCTACCGGCGGCGCTGGACGCGTGTATCGCTACAATACCAACGGCGGTATCGTCACCGGCGACGGGATGGGTATGGCGCTCAGCCACGGCGTACCGCTGCGCGATATGGAGTTCGTGCAGTATCACCCCACCGGCCTGCCGGGCTCCGGTATTCTGATGACGGAAGGCTGCCGCGGCGAAGGCGGTATTCTGGTCAACAAGAACGGCTACCGCTACCTGCAGGATTACGGCATGGGTCCGGAAACCCCGCTGGGCGAACCGAAAAATAAATATATGGAGCTGGGTCCGCGCGATAAAGTCTCCCAGGCTTTCTGGCACGAATGGCGCAAGGGCAACACGATCCCTACGCCGCGAGGCGATGTGGTCTATCTCGATCTGCGCCATTTGGGTGAGAAAAAGCTGCTTGAACGTCTGCCGTTTATCTGTGAACTCTCGAAAGCCTACGTTGGCGTCGATCCGGTAAAAGAGCCGATTCCGGTGCGTCCAACCGCACACTACACCATGGGCGGGATCGAAACCGACCAGCAGTGTGAAACCCGTATCAAAGGGCTGTTTGCCGTTGGCGAGTGTTCTTCTGTGGGTCTGCACGGCGCCAACCGCCTTGGCTCCAACTCCCTGGCGGAGCTGGTGGTCTTTGGTCGTCTGGCCGGTGAGCAGGCCATGCAGCGCGCAACCGAAGCGGGCGAAGCCAATAGCGCCGCGCTGGACGCGCAGGTCGTCGATATCGAGAAGCGCCTGAAAGATCTGGTTAATCAGGAAGGTAACGAGAACTGGGCGAAGATTCGCGACGAAATGGGTCTGTCGATGGAAGAAGGCTGCGGCATCTACCGTACGCCGGAGCTCATGCAGAAAACGGTCGATAAGCTCGCCGAGCTGCAGGAGCGCTTCAAGCGCGTGCGGATCACCGACACGTCCAGCGTGTTCAATACCGACCTGCTGTACACCATCGAACTGGGCCATGGTCTGAACGTCGCCGAATGTATGGCGCATTCCGCCCTCGCGCGTAAAGAGTCCCGCGGCGCGCATCAGCGCCTGGATGAAGGCTGCACCGAGCGCGACGACGTCAACTTCCTCAAGCATACCCTCGCCTTCCGCGATGCCGATGGCCACACCAGTCTGGAGTACAGTGATGTGAAAATCACCACTCTGCCGCCGGCAAAACGCGTGTACGGTGCGGAAGCGGAAGCAGCCGAGAAGAAGGAGACGACGAATGGCTGAGATGAAAAACATGAAAGTCGAAGTGGTGCGCTACAACCCGGAAGTGGACATCGCACCGCACAGCGCTTTCTATGAAGTTCCCTATGATGAGCAAACCTCGCTGCTTGATGCGCTGGGCTATATCAAAGACAACCTCGCGCCGGACCTCAGCTACCGCTGGTCCTGCCGCATGGCGATTTGCGGTTCCTGCGGCATGATGGTGAACAAGGTGCCAAAACTGGCCTGCAAAACCTTCCTGCGCGAATACACCAAAGGCATTAAAGTCGAGGCGCTGGCTAACTTCCCGATTGAGCGCGATCTGGTGGTCGATATGACCCACTTTATTGAAAGCCTGGAAGCGATTAAGCCGTACATCATTGGCAACCCGCGCACGCCCGATCAGGGGCCTAACACCCAGACCCCGGCGCAAATGGCCAAGTACCACCAGTTCTCCGGCTGCATTAACTGCGGCCTGTGCTACGCGGCCTGCCCGCAGTTTGGTCTTAATCCGGAGTTTATCGGCCCGGCGGCGATCACCCTCGCCCATCGCTACAACGAAGACAGCCGCGACCACGGTAAAAAGGAACGTATGGCGCAGCTTAACGGCCAGAATGGCGTCTGGACATGTACTTTCGTGGGCTACTGCTCCGAAGTCTGCCCGAAACACGTCGACCCGGCGGCCGCGATCCAGCAGGGCAAGGTAGAAAGCTCGAAAGACTTTCTTATCGCCACCCTGAAACCACGCTAAGGAGTGCAGTATGACGACTAAACGCAAACCCTACGTGCGGCCGATGCCGTCCACCTGGTGGAAAAAGCTGCCGTTTTATCGCTTCTATATGCTGCGTGAGGGAACAGCGGTACCCACGGTCTGGTTCAGCATCGTGCTGATTTACGGATTGTTCGCACTGAAGCACGGCGCGGAGAGCTGGGCCGGGTATATCGGTTTTCTGCAAAATCCGATTGTCGTGATCCTGAACCTGATCACGCTTGCAGCCGCGCTGCTGCATACCAAAACCTGGTTTGAGCTGGCACCGAAAGCTGCCAATATTATCCTTAAAGGCGAGAAAATGGGGCCAGAGCCGGTTATTAAGGGGCTTTGGGTCGTCACTGCGGTCGTCACCGCGGTGATCCTGTTTGTCGCGCTGTTCTGGTAAGGAGGCTGGAATGATTAATCCCAAACCAAAACGTTCTGATGAACCGGTATTCTGGGGGCTGTTTGGCGCTGGCGGCATGTGGGGAGCGATTGTCGCCCCCGTCATCGTGCTGCTGGTGGGTATTATGCTGCCGCTCGGACTGGCGCCCGCGGACGCCTTCAGCTACGAACGCGTGCTGGCTTTCGCCCATAGCTTTATTGGCCGCGCATTCATTTTCCTGATGATTGTGCTGCCGCTATGGTGTGGACTTCACCGTATTCACCATGCGATGCATGATTTGAAAATTCACGTACCCAACGGTAAGTGGGTCTTCTACGGCCTCGCGGCGATTCTGACCGTCGTCACTCTGGTCGGCATATTGTTCATCTAAAGCGCTCGCCGGAGGCCGCTTTTACCTCCTCGGCGATAAGCCCGGTAGCATTATGTTACCGGGCTCGCTTCTCAAGAAAATTCCGCCGCATTTTTCCTGCCTGAATCTACACTTAGCTTAAAACTGGCAAGGAAAACATTATGCGTCTGCTACCCGTTATTGCGGTTGTTGCCGCTTCATTTCTGCTTGTAGCCTGCAGCGCGCCGACGCCACCTTCTGGCGTAACCGTGGTCAGTCCGTTCAACCCTCAACGCTATCTTGGCACCTGGTATGAGATTGCCCGCTTCGATCACCATTTTGAGAGCGGTTTAGAAAAAGTTACCGCAACCTATAGCCTGCGCGACGATGGTGGGCTGGACGTGGTCAATAAGGGATACAACCCCGACCGGGGGATGTGGCAGAAGACCGACGGCGTGGCTTACTTTACCGGGGAGCCCACGCGAGCCGCGCTGAAAGTGTCGTTTTTCGGCCCCTTCTATGGCGGCTATAACGTGATTGCGCTGGACAAGGATTATCGCTACGCGCTGGTTTGCGGACCTGACCGGGATTATCTCTGGCTACTGGCGCGAGCGCCGAAAATCCCGCCAGAAGTGAAGCAGCAGATGCTGGATATCGCTACCCGGCAGGGATTCGACGTCAGCAAACTGCTGTGGGTCAATCAGCAGTATTAATGCGCGCTCATTTTCAAGCCAATGATACCAATCACAATACACGCCAGGCTGGCAATGCGCATCGGGCTGGCGGATTCGCCTAGCAGGATAATCCCCGTCACGGCTGCGCCGACCGCGCCAATTCCGGTCCAAACGGCGTAAGCCGTCCCCACGGGTAGCGTTTTCATCGCCCACGACAACAGCGCCATGCTGATGACCATGGCGGCAATCGTTATCACGCTTGGCACCAGGCGGCTAAACCCATGGGTATATTTGAGGCCGACAGCCCAGACGACTTCCAGCAGACCCGCGATAAACAGAATAAACCAGGACATATGGCTCCTTTGATGGGGCCGTCCCCAGATGTGAAACGCTTACAGGCCGTCCCGTAAGGTAGATGATATTCCGCAGGAATTATACACGACGTGGCAACGGTGAGGAAGAACGGTACGACCAACGGCCGTACCGCCATGGTCTATTGCTGAGCTTTGGTCGCGGCGCCCGAAATCGCGCTACCGCCTTCTGAAATATCCTGACCTACACCGCGCGTGGTGTTACATGCGGTCAGTACAGAGGAAAGTGCCAAAACCGTAAAGAACGCTGCAATCGCTTTTTTTACCATAATGTCATCCTTATTAACCAGTTTTAGTTATCGTGCTCTATAAGCATAGACAAACTGGTCCAGGATGAGGGAAGCGAGACGATTTTTAAGAGAAAAAGAAGTGAAGAAAGTGAATCAGATAGAGCGTGAGTATATGAATAAGAATTGCCTGATGAAATAAGATTAGCTGACCGCGTGAGAAATAGCATGACCCAGGCTCTGGATATCCTCGCCCACGCCGCGAGCCGTATTGCACCCGGCAAGCAGAGAACCGCTCAGCAATAACAGTAGCAACAGTTTCAGTGTAGGACTCATCTTCCTTGCCTGCGGTTTCAACCTGTAGAGGCGCAGCATGGCGCTGCGCCAACTCTTTCGCCGCCTGAATTACTTCACGCGGGAGACGTATTCGCCAGAACGAGTATCGACTTTGATGACTTCGCCAATCTGTACGAACAGAGGAACTTTAACCACTGCGCCAGTGGACAGCGTTGCAGGCTTGCCGCCGGTACCCGCAGTATCGCCTTTCAGGCCTGGATCGGTTTCAACGATTTCCAGCTCAACAAAGTTTGGCGGGGTGACGGAAATAGGCTGACCGTTCCACAGGGTCACGATGCATTCAGCCTGATCCAGCAGCCACTTAGCGTTATCGCCAACGGCTTTAGCATCAGCGGCCAGCTGTTCGAAGGTAGAGTTGTTCATAAAGTGCCAGAACTCACCGTCGTTATACAGGTAAGTCAGGTTCATATCGACAACGTCCGCACCTTCAGCAGAATCGGTAGACTTGAAGGTTTTCTCAACGCGAGTACCGGTCAACAGGCGGCGCAGCTTAACGCGCGCGAAAGCCTGGCCTTTGCCGGGTTTAACGAATTCACTGGCTTCAACGGCATAAGGTTCGCCGTCCATCATGATTTTAAGACCGGCACGAAAATCGTTGCTATAGTAAGTCGCCATAAGGCCCTCTGAAATTTTGTTAATTGGTAGCTAAGCCACAAAATGGCGCATATTGTAACCCTAAATACCCCATCCAGAGAAGATTGGTTAACGCAACTTGCCGATGTTGTGACCAGTCCTGATGAACTGCTGCATCTTTTAAATGTAGACGCAGATGCGAATCTATTGGCAGGACGTGATGCTAAGCGCCTGTTCGCACTGCGTGTTCCGCGGGCGTTTATTGCCCGTATGGAGCCAGGCAATCCCAACGATCCTCTTCTACGTCAGGTACTTACCTCCCAGGAAGAGTTTATTAATGCCCCAGGATTCTCTACCGATCCGCTGGAAGAACAGCATAGCGTGGTACCCGGTCTGCTGCATAAATACAGCAACCGTGCGCTACTGCTGGTGAAAGGCGGCTGCGCGGTAAATTGTCGTTATTGCTTCCGTCGTCACTTCCCCTATGCTGAAAACCAGGGCAATAAGCGTAACTGGCAGCAGGCCCTGGAGTACATTTCGGCACATCCACAGCTGGATGAGATCATTTTTTCCGGCGGCGATCCGCTTATGGCCAAGGATCATGAACTCGACTGGCTATTGACGCAGCTGGAATCTATTCCGCACATCAAGCGCCTGCGTATTCACAGCCGGCTGCCCATTGTGATTCCTGCGCGTATAACTGATACGCTGGTTGCCCGTATTGCTGCATCATCGTTACAGGTACTGCTGGTAAACCACGTTAACCACGCCAACGAGATTGATGCGGCGTTTCGTGCGTCCATGAAAAAACTGCGTATGGCTGGCGTGACCTTATTGAATCAAAGCGTGCTGCTGCGCGGCGTAAATGATAACGCCAACACGCTTGCCGACCTGAGCAACGCGCTATTCGACGCCGGCGTCATGCCTTATTATCTGCATGTGTTAGACAAAGTGCAGGGAGCGGCGCATTTTATGGTCAGTGACGAAGAGGCCAGAGCGATCGTGCGCGAATTGCTGACGCTGGTGTCCGGCTATTTAGTACCAAAACTTGCGCGGGAAATCGGCGGGGAACCCAGCAAGACGCCCCTCGACTTGGGGTTAAAGCAGCAATAGTCAATCCGTCTGCCGGGCATGGCCAGGCAGACTGCCTATTTGCTATTACTCACTGGTATATAAATACTACTGCTTAATCATTTTCGTAAAACCAGCCGTTATCCTTTCTGAAAGAAAGTAAAAGCAAATATAAAAGCAAGCTGTTAACCCATTCATTAAAGCTACAAGAAAAGAGAAAGAATGTTTGCTGCGGTCATAACCAATAGCAGGGGTAAAATCCACTTTGGTAATTTGAACTCTGTTGCTTTATTGTCATTGAAACTTTTTTGCGCATCTTCCTGAATGGCTAAATTATGAGTCACATTGTTCTCAACCGGAGGCGAAGATGTGCTCGCGGTGATCTGCACATTTTCAGGGTTTTCTGGCTCTTTTTCGTCCGTTCGGAAGAATGACGCGATATTTGATCCTGCGGCGAGAACAAATCCCCGCTGCCTTACTGTGACAATAATATCTTGCGATAATCCTGCTTTCAGTAATGATTTTCTTAGCAAGGAAATGTTCTGATAGAACGTATTCTGAGAAACAACAATCCCTCTATTTTTCCACACTATATCCAGAAACTCCTCCCTGGATATAATCTTCCCGTTGCTTTCGAGCAAAAGTTGCAGGCAGCGTGCCGTTGGCACATTGAGGGTCACGCTGTCCCCATTCTCTCCTACAGGCTGTAGCTCATTCATATTTACATTAAAAATAACTTCATTATTAATGATATATTCATTGAATATCATAATCCCAATCCTCTCTCACCATTCCATATGAAACAAAGATGAATTAAATTCAAATTCACCTTTAGCAAACACAACACATCCCTTTTAGCCTGCCAGATTAGATAATTTCAAGGATAAATTCCCGCTCCTCCCAGAGCAAAGATAATATTATCATGATATTTGAACCAAAGGGAAGACTGATTTACAACTATACGTTCCAGATACGCTCGTTATTATCTACGAAGTCTACTTGTGAATTTGCAACCTTCAATAAACAAGCTTTAAATTCAAGCAGAATTCACATGCATTTTATCTATCCTGCACTTAGATTTGTTACCGCTCCGGCACAATACGCGCTGATTTGTACAATAGTGGCGGCAGGAGAAAGATAACGATAGCGCTCAGGCAGCATAGCGGAATGCTAGTTATTACTATTCATACTAATTAACATCCACGCCATGACGCTATTCAGGACTTTAGTATCTCTATATGGATTAAATAAATGAAAAAAACAATTGTAGCTGTAATGGTCGCTGCTTCAGCAGTTCTGAGTGCCCAGGCTTTTGCGGCAGGAAACAGTTCTAATCTGACTATTCTGGGCAACGTAACCGACACCGGCGAATCCTGTAACGTAACGCCGTCCGCGATGATTTCAGGCGGATCTTTAACGCTGGATGATGTAAAAGCATCCGTGCTGGAGGCCCTGGCTGTCAACGCACCGTATATGTCTACAGCAAAAGATATTGAGTACAAAATCGAAGACTGCCAGAAAGGCGCTAAAGACTTTAGTGGCAATATCAACGTCACCGTAACAGGCGACTATATCAGCGGCCAGGATGACGTGCTGACCAACTCCGCGGCCAGCCCGGCGACTAACGCTGCGGTTACCGTGGTTAATACCGATGGAACTCGCGTAAGCTTCACCGGCACTACGCCTAAGGTTATTGCATATACTGCGGGTACGCCTTCTTATCTGCGTTATAAAGCCGCATACGTTAAAACCGCAAATGGCGTTACCGATGGTGCAGTTAAGGGTGTAGCAACCTTTACTATTAGCTACTAATAAGCATGCCGGGGTTTACCTGAGGTAAACCCCATTCTTATATTCAGGGAATGAATTATGCTGAAGTCATTATTAAGGCTAACTACACTTTCTTTTATTACCATCAGCTTCGTAGCCCACAGCGGAGTCGTGGTGGATTCAACCCGTCATCTTTATAAAGAAGGCGCGCGAGAAATCAGCGCAAACATTGAAAATAAAGATGATACGCCATATCTTATTAAATCCTGGGTAGAAGCACCTGAAGGAACGAAAGACAGCTTTTTTATGGTGACGCCTCCACTTTTCCGTCTGGAGGGAAAGCAAACGAATACGGTGCGTGTTTTTCCTAATGCGTATATATCCAAAGCACCAAAGGATCGTGAAACCGTCTACTTCTTTAACGTTATGTCTATCCCGCCAACCAGCGATAGTGAAGCCGATAAAAACAAGCTACAGCTCGCCGTTCGCCACAGAATGCGCCTCATCTATCGTCCACGCGCTATTCAGGATATGAATATTACTACTGAGGCCAGAAATCTGCAGTGGCGTAAGTCCGGTAATAAAATAACGTTAAAAAACCCGACCCCATTCTTTATTTATTTTAAAACAATAACAATAAACGGCAGGGATATTACCAGTACAGTCAATAATATTGATGCTTTTTCCAGCAAGGAATTCACGTTACCTGCAGGTGTTAATGGTTCAGAGATCGAGTGGAGAGTTTCTACCGATAATGGGGGTTCAGGTCCAGTTAACACCACATCGATTTAAATTTTTTTCATTGGCCAGGGTGAAAAGTATGTCTATTTCAATAAAAAAAATGGGCGGGGCGCTATCCGGAACCTACCACACATTTTTCGTTCTCGTTCCGGCGCTCGCTCTCGGTTTAAGCGCTAATGCCCTGGCACGTGATTTTTTTGATCCCGCTTTTATAAAATCAGTAAATCAGGGCGATCCATCCTCAATACCGGACCTGTCCCTGTATTCAACCAGGGATGCACAGGCACCAGGGGTGTACCGCATTGACGTTATTTTAAATAATAGTCTGCAAGAAACGGCCGATATTCGCTTTGTTGACAAAAAAGATCCGGCGACTGATGCCTTAAAACTCGCGCCATGTTTAAGCATTGCTAAATTAACCACCTATGGTTTACGTTCCGAAGCATTTCCAACATTAAAAGAGGATGCAAACGGCTGTGCTGATACGAGCGTCATCCCGGATTTGACTACCGATTTTAACTTTAATACTCAACAGTTGCTGATCTCCATACCGCAGGCAGCCCTGTCGACAATCGCTCAGGGTTTTGTTTCTCCCGATGAGTTTGATGACGGTATTAACGCCTTGCTGACCAATTATCAGTTTAGTTCAGGTAAAGACTACGAAGCTGACAATGAATATTACAATCTTAATTTACAATCCGGCCTGAACGTTGGGCCGTGGCGCCTGCGCAACCTTAGTACCTGGAATAAATCAGCCGGTACGAAGAGTGACTGGGATTCCGTCTATCTCTATGCGCAGCGAAGCATTGTGTCGTTGAAAAGCACTTTAGTCATGGGTGAAAGCACCTCTCTCTCCAGCATTTTTGACAGCGTGCCCTTCACGGGGATTCAGCTGGCAACCGATACGGATATGATTCCTGAAAGCCTGCGCGGTTTCGCACCAATTGTTCGGGGTATTGCCAGGACCAACGCTCGCATCGTCATTAAACAGAATGGCTATCAAATCTACCAGGCCTTTGTCGCTCCGGGCGCTTTCGAAATCACCGATCTCTACTCGACCGGCGGCAACGGTGACCTTTACGTCACCGTCGAGGAGTCCGATGGTTCCCAACAGAACTTCGTCGTGCCTTACGCCTCTCTGCCATTAATGCTCAGAGAAGGCCAGATGGAGTATGAGGTCACGAGCGGTAAATATCGCCCATATGACGGCAATATAGATGAAAAACCGTTTACGCAGGCTACGATCGGCTACGGTGTCTTAAGCAACACCACTTTCTATACCGGTTTGCAGGCGGCATCCAACTATCAGGCGCTCGCTTTCGGAGTCGGGCAAAACCTTGGCGATATTGGCGCGGTTTCCGCAGACGTCACGACAGCCTGGTCCCACAAGAAAGATGAAGATAAAACGTCCGGCCAATCCTGGCGTATCCGCTATGGTAAAAATATTCTTGAGACCGGCACCAATATTACCGTAGCCGGCTACCGCTATTCGACCTCCGGGTACAATACGCTAAGCGATGTGATGAACACCTATAGCAACAGATACGGCGGCTATACTCCACGCTCTCTGCGTAACAGAACCAATATTACCGTGAGCCAAAGCCTGGGGGCCGGGTTAGGTAGCCTTTCTGTATCCGGTATATTCGAGGATTACTGGGACAGCAAGCGCCACAATAACTCGCTGAATATTGGTTACAACGGCGGGTTCCGTCGCTTTAACTATTATGCCGGCTATAGCTATAGCCGCTACAGCTGGGGAAATAGTGGCTCCGGCCGTTATGTAGAGGATGACCATGTCGTTTCATTTAATATCTCTATTCCTTTAAGCGAGTGGTTGCCTAATGCTTATGCGACCTACAACGTCACCAACAGCAGCCCGGGCTCGACCGATCAGTATGTTTCTCTGAGCGGGGTGGCGCTGGAAAATCATAACCTCGACTGGAACGTACAGCAGGGCTACAGCAATCGGGAGGATGCCAGCGGCGGCGTCTACGGCAACTATCGTGGTTCAACGGGTTCAGTTAACGCCGGCTACAGTTATGCCAAACATAGCCAGTTGATTAACTATGGTCTCAGCGGCGGCGTATTAATGCATGCCGACGGTATTACCCTGGGTCAGGAAATGTCTGAAACCGCCGTACTGGTTAAAGCACCCGGGCTGAAAAATGTACGCCTGGAAAACGACGCGACTATCGAAACGGACTCCCGCGGCTACGCGATTATTCCGTACGTTACGCCATACCATCGGACCAACGTAACCTTAGATAGCACGACTCTGGGGAATAATATGGAATTGCCAAATACGACGCAAAAAGTCGTGCCTACACGTGCAGCCGTGGTACGGGCGAACTTCGCGGGTAATATTGGCCGCCGCGCATTCCTTATCCTTAAGAGAGCATCAGGCGAAAACGTGCCGTATGGCGCAACGGTAACGTCAACTACCGATAAAAATGCCCAGGCCAGTATCGTGTCTGATGGTGGGATGGTCTACATGTCCGGTCTAAAAGATAACGGTGAAGTCTATGCCCAGTGGGGCTCAAAGACTGACCAGCGGTGTAAAGCGGCCTATAGTCTGGCTACGGAAATCGAAGGCATCGCGCAGACGACAGCGGTTTGCCACCAACAGGGAAAGTAATACTATGAAAAGCCTTTTTTTTATTATTAGTTTACTCAGCATAAGCTTACAGGCGGTGGCTACCTGCTCATATAGTAAAACGGGTGGCGGTGCGATTACCGTTAGTTTTAACGGCTCTGTCGTCGCGGATTCCACATTACCTGACGGTAGCATATTAGCGTCGGCAAGGCGTGGAAGTGTAAATCCCAAAACATTTTCCTCATGTGGCTCCAGCGATGTTTATGTCGTTAGAACCTCACCTGCCGTGAGCCCATCCAGCATTTCGAAAATTGATGGGAAAGTCGTTTATGAAACGGGGATTCCGGGTATTGGGTTTCAGATTTCCGATATCACTTTACCATCAGTTAACTATTTTTCTCCTGCAGAAATAGACCAGCCAGACGTAGCCAGCAATCGCTATTTTTCTAAGCCTTCTGGCCAGGTCATGGTCTGGTTAGTGAAAACCGGCCCCATAACGAAGCAAAAGGGAAATAAAACGGCGGTTTATTTTATGGCTGGACCGCCAAATCAGACCAGTACGGGCTCATCGAATACGGCTGAATTATTCAGAATCAATGTGGATTTGACCAATATTAGTTTTAAGGAAACGACCTGCGAAATCTCGCCGCGCAATGGGAGTATCGTAAAGCTATCAACCATTGATATTTCAGATTTAAATTCCGTAGCTGTCGGTAGTGCCGCAGGCAAGTCCAAAAATATCACCCTCGATATTAATTGCCCGGACTCAGAAATCAATAAAAAATATGTTTACTGGTTTAGCCCTATATCTGTAGCATCAACAAGCGTAAATGGACTATTACTAAATTCATTACCAGACGGCGCTCAAAACATAGGTATCATTCTTAAAAAAAATGGTTCTGCGATAAAATTTAACGATCTGAGTGCCTACCCCTTCGTCAGTACTAAGAGTCAGGATTTAACGCTCACTGCTGACTATTTTAAAATCGCTAAAAATGTCTCTGCAGGCATCACTGGGGAGATAAAAACAGATTTAGAGGTCATCCTGCAGGAGGAATAATTCCCCTGCGAGCAAGGATATAAGCATATACCAGCAAGTTTTACATAGACTTAATGATGAATAAAAGCAAAAACGTTATAAATCCAAAATTATTCGAGTGGTGAGTGAGAGAATACCTGGCAGTTTACTGCATTAAGTGGCTGGGCTGAGCGCGCTCAGCCAACGCTCAGGCAGCCTGAAGTGTGGCGGTTAAAATGCCTCTCGTTATCAATCCGTTCTCTCACACACAATCACGCCATCAATATTAATTCACTAAAGCTGATACATGAACCGCTAAAAATTCACTAATCAATCATCAACACAGACATTGAAAAATAACAGTCACATATTAGAATCAGCCTCGAAATACCGCCTTGCACCTTCGTGTATTTCATTTTCTAAAAATGTCAAAATAGATTTTGACTTGTTGTTGTTTTCTTAAAGCACTCATATATTAAAGGAATATATAATGAAACAACTCACTGTATTTGAAATGGAAGAGATTTCTGGTGGCTACTCCTGGGACTTCTCATCGATAACTGGCGCCTTAACCAGTATTGTTTTTAATAGCGCTGAAGCTATCGGAGCATCCATTTTAGGCGCCACAGCTGGCGCACTTGCCGGTTCTGCTATGGGCGGCATCTTCGGCGGTAACGGTGGCGGCATTTTGGGTATCGGGTCAATTGGCCAGGCGGTGGGGATGATTTACGGTCTGTGCGTTGGCGGCGTTGGTGGCGCTATTGCTGGTGCCATGGTTGGCTGGGATATCACTCTCGATAAATGTATCGAGATGTTTGATGGATTTGTTGATGGTACGCTAGCCTACTGGTAAGAAAGTTTTCAGACCATAACTTTATGAAGGCTCTGACGAGCCTTCTTTTATCTTAATTCTCTATCTCAAAGCTGATAACAATGTTAAAAAATATCTATCGCAAGGAAGCGATTGAGTACAAAAAAATTCACTGGAAAGGGAAAGCATTATTGTTAGCAGGCATCCCGGCATGGTTGGTTACCTTGTTAGCATCACTTTTTCTTATTGCTCTTGTATTATCTCTCATATTTTGTACCTTCACTCAGCGCATTGATGTGCGTGGCGAAGTCATTACACTCCCCCACTCCGTGAACGTCTTCGCACCACAGCAAGGTTTTGTTGTTAATCAGCACGTAAAAGTGGGTGATATCGTAAACAAAGGCCAACCGCTTTATGAGCTTGACGTTTCGCGTAATACCATTAATGGGAATGTGAGCGCAGCCCAAATTGAAGTGATTAATGAAAAAATTGCTAATGCGGAAGATATTATAAGCAAACTGACGCGCAATAAAGCTGAAACATTAACCGCCCTTGATAAACAGCTTAAAACTACCAGCGCCTCACTGGCTGAAACTAATCGCATGCTGGCGACGACTCAGGTAGGCTTAAACAAAATGCATACCAACTTATCCAGCTATGATAAATACCTCAAGGATGGTCTGATCACTAAAGACCAGTATAACTATCAGCATTCTTTATATTTTCAACAGCAAAGCGCCTATCAATCCCTGGTTACCCAAAAAATGCAGCTGGAATCTCAGCTCACGCAAACCAATAGCGATAAAATAACCAAAGCAGCAGACTTTGATAATCAGATCTCCAGCCAGCACAATCAAATCAATGATTACAAAAATCAGCTGGTAGAATCCAACGCGAATGGTAATCTCATTATTAAAGCAACGACCAATGGCAAGATTGAGTCGCTGGCAGTGACTAAGGGGCAGATGGTTGAGAACGGCAGCAGCCTCGCACAGATCAAACCCACAGGGGATATTGAGTATTATCTCATCCTATGGTTACCCAATAATACTATCCCTTATGTGAAGCCAGGCGACACGATTAATATTCGCTATGATGCTTTTCCTGCGGATAAATTTGGACAATTTCCAGGAAAGGTTATTTCTATCTCCTCGGTTCCAGCATCACGCCAGGAGATGGCTGAATATACCAACGTTAATAACGGCACTAGCCAGCAGGAGTTGGCGCTCTATAAAGCCATTATAAAAATTAAAGACAAGACTTTTAACTACAACGGAAAAACGCTCACGCTCTCTAACGGCCTGAAGGCTCAGGCGGTAGTTTTTCTTGAAGAGCGTCCGCTTTATATGTGGATGTTTACCCCTTTCTATAAGATGACGCAAAGCGTGAGTGGCCCGATCGATGCATAAAGAACTGTTTAAAACGATTACCGATAAGCTAAATTTTTCGCTCCGCCATAAAACGCCGGTGATATTACAGTCGGAGGCTGCCGAATGCGGTATCGCCTGTCTGGCGATGGTTTGCGGCTTCTACGGGCTCAATATCGACCTGTTCAACTTCCGCCATCGCTACGGCAGTCCTTCTCAGGGCGTTACGCTCATGTCGTTGAGCAAAACGGCGGAACATGCCGGGTTGAAAAGCCGCGCGCTATCCCTCGACCTGGATGAAATCAAGCAGCTAAAGCTGCCCTGCGTCATCCACTGGGGTTTGAATCATTACGTGGTGCTCACTAAAGTGCGTAAAAGCAGCTTTATTGTTCACGACCCGGCGCTGGGTAAACGGGTTATTGGCATCCAGGAAATGTCCAATAACTTTACCGGCGTTGCGCTGGAGCTATGGCCGGACCAAAACTTTCAGCAGGAACAGGCGAAATCTCGTCTACGCCTGCTGGACCTGATGCGTAATATTGTTGGGCTGAAATCCGTCCTGCTCAAGATCTTTGCCTTTTCGGTAGTGGTTGAGGCTATCGGTCTGTTGTTACCCATCGGCACGCAGCTGGTTACCGACCACGTCATCATGGCGCACGATCAGAGCCTGCTTTCGGTTATCTGTATTGGCCTGGTTTTCTTCACGCTCTTCCGTACATTTATTAGTATGCTGCGGGCCTGGATCTCATTAACGTTAAATACGCTGACCAATATTCAGTGGAAGACAACGCTGTTCGATCATCTGGCGAGCCTGCCGTTATCCTTTTTTGAGAAGCGCCATCTGGGCGATATTCAGTCTCGTTTCTCCTCGCTGGATACTATCCGCTCAACCTTCACCAATAGTATTGTTACCGGCATTATCGATTCGATTATGACCGTTGGCCTGCTGATTATGCTAACGCTTTATGGCGGCTGGCTGGTTTGGGTCGTGGTGGGCTTTACTTTATGCTACGTCATCATGCGTTTTGCGACCTACAGCTTCTACCGCCGCGTTGCCGAAGAGCAGGTTATCAAGGGCGCCCGTTCCAGCTCGCACTTTATGGAGTCGCTCTACGGTATTTCAACCATTAAGGCGTTGAACTTAAAAGAACGCCGTTCGCAGCACTGGTTAAATATCAACATCGACGCCTGTAATGCCGGCATCAAACAGACTCGGTTCGATATGATGTTTGGCGGTATTAATACCTTTATTACTTCTATCGACCAGGTTGCGGTTCTCTGGCTGGGGGCAATTATGGTTATTGATAACAATATGACCCTTGGCATGTTTATGGCCTTTAATGCCTATCGCGGTCAGTTCTCGCAGCGCGCCTCAAGTTTGATCGATCTGATTATGCAGCTGCGTATGCTGTCGTTACATAATGAGCGTCTTTCAGAGATCGTCTTTAGCGAGCCGGAAAAAGAACTGCCTTCACGACGCGTTTTTGCAGAAAACACGGGCGTTAAACTGGAAGTGAAGAATCTCAGCTACCAGTACGATCCGTTCTCGCAGCCTATTTTTTCTAATTTAAATATTACCGTTGAACCGGGCGAATCCATCGCGCTGGTCGGCCCTTCCGGCGTCGGTAAAACCACGCTACTGAAAGTCATGTGCGGCCTGCTGTCCCCAACCAGCGGCGATGTGATAGCGGATAACCTCGATATTCAGAAAATCGGCATTAACAACTTCCGTCATGGAACGGCCTGCGTTCTGCAGGAAGACAGACTCTTTTCGGGTTCCCTGATCGATAATATCAGCGGCTTTGAAGATAACGCCGATATGGACTTTATCGTTGAATGCGCACGCAGATGTAATATCCATGATGAAATCATGAAAATGCCGATGGGGTACGAAACCATTGTCGGCGAGCTCGGTTTAGGCATCTCTGGCGGGCAAAAACAGCGGCTCTTAATCGCTCGCGCCCTCTATCGAAAACCCAGCATTCTGTTTATGGATGAAGCCACCAGTCATCTCGATCTTAAAAATGAGTCGGTGATTAACCAGTCTATCTCTGGGCTAAGCATTACCCGAATCATCGTCGCCCATCGGCCATCCACCATTGCCTCGGCCGATCGCATCATTGATTTATCACAGCTACGCACGCTGGCACCAGCGTAACCCTCAGGAAAAGGAGATCCGAATGCAAGGCACGTTTATTGGTTTTAATACCGCATCAATTAAATATGAAGACAAATTTTTAGCTTTAATGCTCAAAGTAAAGCTGAGTAATCAACTTTGCCAGTCTTACTATCTTCAGGCCCAGGCGCTTACCGACCTCCTGTTAGTTTTACAACACAGGATGGCCATCGTATTACAGCGCTTAAACGCTGAAGGTGAAAGTTATAAGAGCGAACTGGTCGCTTTTAATGAGCAGCTCATAGAAAACACCCCGGTTATAGATATGCCGGAAGTCCAGCAGCCCAATTCGGAAAGGCGAGTCATATCGATTACGTTAAAACCAGGAGATACCTGGTCAACGCTCATTCTGGTGCTGCAAAACGAGCAAATTGCTACGCTGCGCATTGATGATATGCAGGTTGAAGCGCTGCTGGTTGGAGTTCAGCAATCTCTTAAAAACGCCGGTGATAACGAACTGATTAAAAATTTAACGTCATCACTGGAAAGCCTGATGCTATATGCCCTGGATTTAACGAATAACAAGAATGTTGATTATCAACAGTACATCCAGGATGAGTGGAAGCTCAATCTGTTTTCCCATTATCTGGGCGTGCTGTACTGCTGTGATACGGAAGCAGGCCGAAAAATCATCTCCGGCGCGGTGATTAAAACCAACGCCGCCCATCCGTCAGAGCAGGAGAATAGCGTAGTGATGCGCTTAATTGAGAAGAGCCCAAAACTGAAAGAAGTGCACGCAAAGCATCAGCCCTGCCAGATTTTTAGCCAAATTATTCCTTCTCAGCCGGGAAGAATGCTGTCGCTGGAGGAGTGCCTGCGGCCTTTACATGCGTTCTACATGGCGACACAGGCCAAAATCAACGCGCGCTAAAAAATATGCCAGGTGCCTCTATTGGCTCAAAAGAGGCACCTGTTAAATCAATTCGGGCACTTATAAACCTGGCCGTTCATTTGGCTATCTGTCGGGACAAAGCTGGACAACAGATTCTGCGTCGGGCTGCTGACGCCGTAAATCACGTTGCCTCCCATTTCTGCCGCATGGTTACGCAGAGCGTTTGCCGCACCGCGCATAGAGCCGCCTTCATCACCATTCTGCCCGGACAGCCAGTTGCTCTGCGTACCGGTCGCAGTGCCTAACAGCTGGCATTCGGAACCCGGTTTATCCTCAACAAAGCGTACGTTCTGGCCACCAGAGGTCAATTCGTTGCTGGAGCTGCAACCTGCTAACAACAATGCTGCGCCGACAATCCCTGCTAAATATTTTACCTGCATGTTATTCCCCACGATCAATGAGCTGGACGCACTGGCCCGGATGTACAACCTTATACTAAAAAGACGACAAAAAGAAAAACCCCCGAGCATTTCTGCCCGAGGGTTCTTTATTTCTAAGGGGTATAGCGCACGATTACATCATGCCGCCCATACCGCCCATGCCACCCATACCGCCAGCAGCACCTAAGTCAGGCGCGTCGCTTTTCGGCAGGTCAGTAACCATGCACTCGGTGGTGATCATCAGACCAGCAACGGATGCTGCGTACTGCAGAGCAGAACGCGTCACTTTGGTTGGGTCCAGGATACCGAAGTCGATCATGTTGCCGTATTCTTCAGTTGCGGCGTTGTAACCGTAGTTACCTTCACCGGCTTTCACGTTGTTAGCAACAACTGACGGCTCTTCACCGGCGTTGGATACGATCTGACGCAGCGGAGCTTCCATTGCGCGCAGCGCAACTTTGATACCGACGTTCTGATCTTCGTTCTGAGCGGTCAGGCCAGCCAGTTTAGCGGCAACGCGAACCAGCGCTACGCCACCACCGGCAACCACGCCTTCTTCAACCGCAGCACGGGTCGCGTGCAGGGCATCGTCAACGCGGGCTTTCTTCTCTTTCATTTCAACTTCGGTCGCTGCGCCAACTTTGATTACCGCAACGCCGCCTGCCAGTTTCGCAACGCGCTCCTGCAGTTTTTCACGGTCGTAGTCAGAAGTCGCTTCTTCGATCTGCTTACGGATCTGAGTAACGCGGCCCTGAATCGCAGCTTCTTCACCCACGCCATCGATGATGGTGGTGGTGTCTTTGTTGATAACAACGCGTTTCGCCTGACCCAGGTCTTCCAGAGTCGCTTTTTCCAGCTCCATACCGATCTCTTCAGAGATAACGGTACCGCCGGTCAGGGTTGCGATGTCCTGCAGCATAGCTTTACGACGGTCGCCGAAGCCCGGAGCTTTAACCGCAGCCACTTTAACGATACCGCGCATGGTGTTCACCACCAGGGTCGCCAGCGCTTCGCCTTCTACGTCTTCAGCGATGATAACCAGCGGTTTGCCAGCTTTCGCTACGGCTTCCAGAACCGGCAGCATTTCGCGGATGTTGGAGATTTTTTTGTCAGCCAGCAGGATGAACGGGCTTTCCAGCTCAACAGCACCGGTTTCCGGCTTGTTGATGAAGTACGGGGACAGGTAGCCGCGGTCAAACTGCATACCTTCAACCACGTCCAGTTCGTCTTCCAGACCGGTACCGTCTTCAACGGTGATAACGCCTTCTTTACCGACTTTGTCCATCGCTTCCGCGATCAGTTTACCTACGGTTTCGTCGGAGTTAGCGGAGATGGTACCCACCTGAGCAATGGCTTTAGAGTCAGAGCACGGTACGGACAGCGTTTTCAGTTCTTCAACGGCGGCAACGACAGCTTTGTCGATACCACGTTTCAGGTCCATCGGGTTCATACCCGCAGCAACGGCTTTCAGGCCTTCAGCGATGATAGCCTGAGCCAGTACGGTTGCGGTGGTGGTACCGTCGCCTGCAGCGTCGTTCGCTTTAGAGGCAACTTCTTTCACCATCTGCGCGCCCATGTTTTCGAACTTGTCTTCCAGCTCGATTTCACGCGCTACGGAAACGCCGTCTTTAGTGATGGTTGGCGCACCGAAGGATTTGTCCAGAACCACATTACGGCCTTTCGGGCCCAGGGTTACTTTAACTGCGTCTGCCAGTACGTTTACGCCGCGCAGCATTTTCACACGAGCGTCGTTACCGAATTTTACGTCTTTAGCTGCCATTTTATCTTTCCCTTAAATTCGTATGTTCAGTGTCGTTCGCGGATTACGCTTCAACAATTGCCAGAATGTCGCTTTCGGACATGATCAACACTTCTTCATTGTCGATCTTCTCGGACTTCACGCCATAGCCATCGTTGAAAATGACGATGTCACCAACTTTAACGTCCAGAGGCTGCACGGTTCCGTTTTCCAGGATGCGGCCCTTACCGACAGCGATGATTTCGCCACGAGTTGATTTTGCTGCCGCAGAACCGGTCAGAACGATGCCGCCAGCAGACTTCGTTTCAACTTCTTTACGTTTGACGATCACACGATCATGTAACGGACGAATACTCATTTTGATAGCTCTCCTTTGAGAAAGTCATTATCAGTTATGGATGACGCCGGTCCGCACACGGTTTTCCGGCTAGTGCCCTGAGAGATGGGGATGGGGTTTTACCGCTTCAAGGGGAAACGCAAAAAAAAATTTGTCCTCGTGCTCGGACGCACATAAATTTGCCGTCCTCGCCTGACGTCATAAGCAAAAGCGATTGTGATACCATCCTTTTTTTGCCGGGCGCAAGGTTGAATCATGAGTGGTTTAAAACAGGAGTTAGGGCTGGCTCAAGGCGTGGGATTACTCTCCACGTCATTACTGGGAACCGGGGTCTTCGCCGTTCCGGCACTGGCCGCGCTGGTCGCCGGCGATAACAGCCTCTGGGCCTGGCCGGCGCTGATTTTACTGGTGTTTCCCATCGCTATCGTCTTTGCGACGCTGGGCCGCCACTTTCCCAGCGCCGGCGGCGTGGCGCATTTTGTGAATATGGCCTTTGGCCCGCGTCTGGCGCGCGTCACCGGCTGGCTCTTTTTATCGGTGATCCCGGTGGGATTACCCGCGGCCCTGCACATCGCCACCGGCTTTGGTCAGGCGCTTTTTGGCTGGCACGACAGCCAGCTGCTGCTGGCCGAGCTGGGAACGCTGGCGATTATCTGGTGGGTCGGTTCCCGCGGAGCCAGCTCCAGCGCCAATCTACAAACGCTGGTTGCCGTGCTGATTGTCGCCCTGATCGTCGCCATCTGGTGGCGCGGCGCGATCAATCCCGCGCAGATCCCCTTCCCCGCGCCCGCTGAAATCGATAGTTCGCAGCTTTTCTCCGCGCTTTCCGTGATGTTCTGGTGCTTTGTCGGGCTGGAGGCTTTTGCACACCTGGCCTCTGAGTTTAAGCAGCCGGAACGCGATTTCCCCCGCGCGCTGATGATTGGCTTATTACTGGCGGGTTCCGTCTACTGGGCCTGTACCGTGCTGGTCCTGCATTTTCATGCCTTTGGCGAGGAGATGGCCGCCGCCGCGTCGCTGCCCAATATCGTGGTGCACCTGTTTGGCGTGCAGGCGCTGTGGATTGCCTGCGTTATCGGCTATCTCGCCTGCTTCGCCAGCCTCAATATCTATATTCAGAGTTTTGCTCGCCTGGTCTGGTCGCAGGCGCAGTACAAACCCGAGAGCTATCTGGCCCGGCTGTCGCCGCGACAGATTCCGCGCAACGCGCTGAACGCGGTGCTCGGCTGCTGCGTCATTAGCGCGTTATGCATTTATGCGCTCAATATCAATCTTGATGCGCTGATCGTCTACGCCAACGGCATTTTTATTATGATCTATCTGCTGTGCATGCTGGCGGGCTGCCGTTTGCTTGAGGGACGTTATCGCGCGTTAGCGGCGTTTGGCAGCCTGCTGTGCCTGCTGCTGCTGGCGATGGTGGGCTGGAAGAGCCTTTACGCGTTTATCATGCTGGCGGTACTGTGGCTGTTTTTACCGAAGCGCAGGCTGGCGGAGGGGTATTCCAGGCCGGAGTAACCGGCCCGGGCAATGCATGTTAGTCGCGGCGATCGTCTTTATGATCGAGACGGTCGCGTTCGTCGTCTTTACGCTGGTATTCGCCTTCAAAGGTATCGCCGCCGCCCGTTCCGGCGCTAAACCCGCCGCCCGGCATTCGGCTAAAGCGCAGATGCGGCATCAGTTTTAAGGTCAGATGCTTCTGTACCGGAGGTAACAGCAGCAGCAGCCCCAGGAAATCGGTAAAGAACCCCGGCAGAAGCAACAGCAAACCGGCGATAATCAGCGACACGCTTTTGATCATCTCTGCGGCCGGGCTCTCCCCCGCCGCCATCTTCTGCTGCATCAGCATGAGGTTTTTAAAGCCCTGGTTTTTCACCAGCGATATCCCCACCACCGAGCTGAAGATCACCAGAATCAGCGTCAGCAGAACGCCAAGCACATGAGCGACCTGGATAAAGATCGAGATTTCAATGTAAACGTATAAAAAAACGGCAATTAACGGAATCCAACGCACCGGCGTCTCCTTCATTAACAGACGCCAGCATCGGCGCCCGTAGTCATAGATGTGCTATTCGCATCAGCAAGATGTTGGGCCAAAACGTCACTTTTCAATCGTAAAAAAAGCTTATTTTTTTCAAAATTAGAAAACCGGTGACTCATTTCACAGATTAATAATTCTTATAAGATTCACTACATAATAAGTGATCAGGGCGGCTGATATTCGCTATCATCAGCATATGATCGTGGGCACCGGGCCGATTAAGGAAATAATCTGCGGCCAGAAAATGCGCTAGATCCCATTAATTCTGCGTATTTGGTGAATTCATAGGCAGCTTGAAAGAGAAGGTTCACATGTTAAACAACATTCGTATCGAAGAAGACCTGTTGGGTACCAGGGAAGTTCCAGCTGACGCTTACTACGGCGTCCATACTCTGAGAGCGATTGAAAACTTCTACATCAGCAACAACAAAATCAGCGATATCCCTGAATTTGTCCGCGGAATGGTGATGGTGAAGAAGGCCGCTGCGCAGGCTAACAAAGAGCTGCAAACTATCCCCAAAAGCGTCGCCAATGCCATTATCGCCGCCTGCGATGAGGTCCTGAATAACGGCAAATGCATGGACCAGTTCCCGGTCGATGTGTTCCAGGGCGGCGCGGGCACTTCCGTTAACATGAACACCAACGAAGTACTGGCGAACATCGGCCTTGAGCTGATGGGCCACCAGAAAGGCGAATATCAGTATCTCAACCCGAACGACCACGTTAACAAATGCCAGTCCACCAACGATGCCTACCCGACCGGTTTCCGCATCGCGGTCTACGCCTCCATCCTCAAACTGATCGATGCGATTAATCAGCTGGGCGAAGGCTTCCAGCAGAAGGCCGTAGAGTTCCAGGACATTCTGAAAATGGGCCGGACTCAGCTACAGGATGCGGTACCGATGACCCTCGGTCAGGAGTTCCACGCGTTTAATGTTCTGCTTAACGAAGAGACCAAATGCATTCTGCGCACCGCGGAACTGCTGCTGGAAGTGAACCTTGGCGCGACCGCTATCGGCACCCGTCTGAACACCCCGGATGGCTATCAGCAGCTGGCGGTACAAAAACTGGCGGAAGTCAGCAACCTGCCGGTTGTCCCCGCGGAAGATCTGATCGAAGCGACCTCCGACTGCGGCGCCTACGTGATGGTCCACAGCTCTCTGAAGCGTCTGGCGGTAAAACTGTCCAAAATCTGTAACGACCTGCGCCTTCTCTCTTCCGGCCCGCGCGCTGGCCTGAACGAAATCAACCTGCCTGAACTGCAGGCGGGCTCTTCCATCATGCCCGCCAAGGTTAATCCGGTGGTCCCGGAAGTGGTCAACCAGGTATGCTTCAAAGTAATCGGTAACGACACCACCGTCACCATGGCTTCCGAAGCGGGCCAGCTGCAGCTGAATGTGATGGAACCGGTGATTGGCCAGGCGATGTTTGAATCTATCCATATTCTGACCAACGCCTGCTACAACCTGCTGGAAAAATGCGTCAGCGGCATCACCGCCAACAAAGCGGTATGTGAAAGCTACGTCTACAACTCTATTGGCATCGTCACCTACCTCAACCCGTATATCGGCCACCACAATGGCGATATCGTCGGCAAAATCTGCGCTGAAACGGGCAAAAGCGTCCGGGATGTGGTGCTTGAACGCGGCCTGCTGACCGCGGCGGAGCTGGACGATATCTTCTCTGCGCAAAACCTGATGCATCCGGCCTATAAAGCGAAGCGTTATACCGATGAAAGCGAACAGTAGGTTTTCCGATTAAACTAACCACGGGCATGTCAGCAATGACATGCCCTTTTTGTTCTTATTGATTTACTAAATTACAACAACCCAATATCAACTTGTTAATAAAACAAGGAAGGCAAATATGTTTGGTGCAGAACTCGTTATTGTCCTGCTGGCGATTTATCTGGGAGCCAGGCTCGGGGGAATCGGCATCGGTTTCGCCGGTGGCCTGGGCGTCCTCGTCCTGACCCTCGTGTTTCAAATTAAACCTGGCGCGATCCCCTTCGACGTCATCGAAATCATTATGGCGGTTATCGCCGCTATCGCCGCCATGCAGGTCGCCGGAGGGATGGATTACCTGGTCAGCCTTGCCGAACGTATGCTCCGGCGTCATCCCAAATACATCACCTTTCTCGCGCCGCTGGTCACCTGGTTTATGACCGTGCTTGCCGGAACCGGGCATACGGCGTTCTCAACCTTACCGGTTATCACCGAAGTGGCAAAAGAACAGGGCATCCGCCCCTCACGCCCGCTCTCCATTGCGGTGGTCGCTTCGCAGATTGCCATTACCGCCTCGCCGATTTCCGCAGCGGTGGTCTTCTTTGCCGGTATTCTCGAGCCCCTGGGCGTCAGCTACCTGACGCTACTGGCGATCTGTATTCCGGTTACCCTGATTGCCGTCATGCTTACCGCCATCGTCTGTAACTTCCTCGGCTGTGAGCTGAAAGACGACCCGATTTATCAGGAGCGGCTGGCAAAAGGGGAAGTCAAACTGCGCGGCAGCCAGGTTTTTGAACTGAAGCCGCACGCCAGACGCTCGGTATTACTGTTTCTGATCGGTATCGTCGCGGTGATGTTCTACGCCACCGCCATCAGCGATACCGTAGGGCTGATCCAGGATCCGGTCCTGCCGCGTAACGAAGCGATTGTGGTGTTTATGCTGACCATCGCGACGCTGATAAGCATCACCTGCAAAATCGACACCGGTGAAGTGCTCAACGCCAGCACCTTTAAATCCGGCATGAGCGCCTGCGTCTGCGTTCTCGGCGTCGCATGGCTGGGGGATACTTTCGTCAAAGCCCACATCAGCGATATCCAGACCGTGGCGGGCGACCTGCTGCACAACTACCCGTGGCTGCTGGCGGTGGTGCTGTTCTTCGCCGCGACCCTGCTATATTCCCAGGCCGCGACCACTAAGGCGCTGATGCCCGCCGCGCTGATGCTGGGCGTGAGCCCGCTTACCGCCATCGCCTCATTTGCCGCCGTCTCCGCCCTTTTCGTTCTGCCGACCTACCCCACCCTGCTGGCGGCGGTCGAAATGGATGACACCGGCTCCACCCGCATCGGCAAATATGTCTTTAACCATGCCTTCCTGATCCCCGGCGTCATCGCCATTACGCTATGCGTGATCCTCGGGTTTATTTTCGGCGGCATCATGCTGTAAATCTCTTCAAATTCGGGCCAGATCCTGGCCCGTTTCGTTAATCCTCCCTATCTTGCATGCTATAGTGCCTCTTTTCGCTGATACGAGGTTCACGATGACGATGCCTGATGCTGTTGTTGTACTCTGTACCGCGCCGGATGAAGCGACCGCCCAGGACCTGGCGGCCAAAGCGCTGGCGGAAAAACTCGCCGCCTGCGCCACTCTCCTGCCGGGAGCGACATCGCTCTACTACTGGGAAGGAAAACTGGAGCAGGAGTATGAAGTGCAAATGCTGCTGAAAACCGACCTTGCCCATCAGCAGGCGCTGCTGGACTGCCTGAAGTCCCATCACCCGTATCAAACCCCTGAACTTCTGGTTCTGCCCGTTATTCACGGAGACAACGATTACCTCTCATGGCTCAACGCATCATTACGCTGATCCTGCTGCTTTGCAGCACATCGGCCATTGCCGGCCTGTTCGACGCCCCTGGCCGCTCGAACTTTGTTCCTGCTGACCAGGCTTTTGCCTTCGATTTTCAGCAGAATCAACACGATCTTAATCTGACCTGGCAAATCAAGGATGGTTACTATCTTTACCGTAAACAGATAAAGCTGACGTCCGCAGATGCGGCGTTTACCGACCCCTCGCTGCCTGCAGGCGAATGGCATGAGGACGAGTTTTACGGTAAAAGCGAAATTTACCGCCAGCGCCTGACCGTGCCGGTCACTCTGACTCACGCCGCCGCCGGCGCGACTCTTACCGTGACTTATCAGGGATGCGCGGATGCCGGTTTCTGCTATCCGCCGGAAACCAAAATCGTGCCGCTCGGCAACGCGCTCGCGCGCTCCAGCAGCGATACCGCCGTCGGGCAACCCGGGCTGACCCCGCCTCTGCCGCTGGAAACGCGCCCGGCGCTGCCGGTAGAGTCGCCGTCCGACCTTCCGCCCCCCGCTGTGGACAATAAAGATGCCGCTCTCCCCTTTAGCGCGCTGTGGGCGCTCTTGATTGGTATCGGCATCGCGTTTACCCCCTGCGTGCTGCCGATGTATCCGCTGATTTCCGGCATCGTGCTGGGCGGGCAAAAACGCCTCTCCACCGCCCGCGCGCTGCTGCTGGCCTTTATCTACGTCCAGGGCATGGCCCTAACCTACACCGCCCTGGGGCTGGTCGTTGCCGCTGCGGGCCTGCAGTTCCAGGCGGCGCTGCAGCACCCTTATGTGCTGATCGGCCTGTCGGTGCTGTTTATCCTGCTGGCGCTGTCGATGTTTGGTCTGTTTACGCTCCAGCTGCCTTCGTCGCTGCAAACGCGCCTGACGCTGATGAGCAATAAACGCCAGGGCGGTTCACCCGGCGGCGTATTCGCCATGGGGGCGATTGCCGGATTAATCTGCTCGCCCTGCACCACCGCGCCGCTGAGCGCCATTCTGCTCTATATCGCCCAGAGCGGTAATCTGTGGCTGGGCGGCGGTACCCTGTACCTCTACGCGCTCGGCATGGGGCTGCCGCTGATCCTGGTGACCGTATTCGGTAACCGTCTGCTGCCGAAAAGCGGCCCGTGGATGGCCCACGTCAAAACCGCCTTTGGCTTTGTGATCCTGGCGCTGCCGGTATTTTTACTCGAGCGTGTCGTGGGCGAACCGTGGGGCCTGCGGCTTTGGTCGCTGCTTGGCGTCGCCTTTTTTAGCTGGGCGTTTATTACCTCGCTGGGCGGCACGCGCCCCTGGCTGCGTATTGTGCAAATAGTGATGCTCGGCGCCGCGCTGGTCAGCGCCCGTCCGCTGCAGGACTGGGCTTTCGATGCGCCGGTCGCGCAACGGCAGTCCCATCTCCAGTTTACCCGTATCCATAGCGTCGATGAGCTCAATCAGGCGCTGGCGCAGGCGAAAGGCAAACCGGTGATGCTCGACCTGTACGCCGACTGGTGCGTGGCCTGCAAAGAGTTCGAGAAATACACCTTTACCTCACCTGAGGTTCAACAGGCCCTGAAAGAGACCGTTCTGCTGCAGGTTGATGTCACCAAAAATAGCGCGCGGGACGCGGCGCTGCTGAAGCACCTCCAGGTGCTCGGCTTGCCCACCATTCTGTTTTTCAATGAACAGGGCGAGGAGCAGCCCGCGCAGCGCGTCACCGGCTTTATGGATGCCGCGGCATTCAGCGCCCATTTGCGCGATCGACAACCGTGAGCGACACTGTAGGAGGAATAATGGAGGAAAAGACCGTGCAACGTGAAGATGTCCTGGGTGAAGCCATCCAAATCCTCGAAATCGAGGGTATCGCTAACACCACGCTGGAAATGGTCGCCGAGCGCGTGGCTTACCCGCTCAATGACCTCAAACGTTTCTGGCCTGACCAGGAAGCGCTGCTGTACGACGCGCTTCGCTATCTCAGCCATCAGGTCGATGCCTGGCGCCGCCAGCTTTTACTGGACGAGTCGCTCAGCGCGGAGCAGAAGCTGCTGGCCCGCTACGCCGCGCTGACCACCTGCGTAAGCAACCATCGTTATCCCGGCTGCCTGTTTATTGCCGCCTGTACTTTTTATCCGGACCCTCAGCATCCGATCCATCAGTTGGCCGAGCAGCAAAAGCAGGCTTCGCTGGCCTATACCCATGAACTGCTTAGCCAGCTCGAAGTTGACGATCCGGCAATGGTCGCAAAGCAGATGGAGCTGATCGTTGAAGGCTGCCTGAGCCGACTGCTGATCAAGCGCAGCCAGACGGATGTCGATACCGCGCGTCGCCTGGCAGAAGACATTTTGCGTTTTGCCCAGTGCCGTATGGGCGGCGCCCTGACCTGATTCCGATATCTTAACCAATTCATCGCGCATATAATCCCCTCCTCATCGATATGCTGACAGGGTTTGATATGCGCTCTCTTCTTTGGGTTGCCATCATGGGGCTGTGTTCGACACCGCTCCTGGCAGCTTCTCCGCAAGGCTTTTCTTTCGCGCACAAAGACTGGGAGCTCGCCTGCGACAACACCGGGACCTGCCGAGCCGCCGGCTATGGCGCCACCATGGGCGAAGTCAGCGTTCTGCTGACCCGCAATGCGGGCGCGGCGCAGCACGTCATCGCTGTGGCGACTTTCGCGCAAACCGAACGCGATATCCCCCCTGACGCAACGGTAAATCTGTTCATTGACGATCGGGATAACGGCCCACTTGAGGCCGCCGACGAGAGCCACTTTCGCTTTGATGACACCCAAACGGCGGCCCTGATTCAGGCCCTGGAGCACAACGGCAAAATTGAGCTTGCCCTTAACGGCGAGCGTAAGACGCTCTCCGACGCGGGCAGCAGCGCCGTATTCCTGAAAATGGATGAGTTTCAGCAGCGTCTGGGCACTGCCGATGCGCTGTTACGCCAGGGCGACGCCGGTGATGACAATATTTTATCAGCCGCGCCCGCACCGGAAATTATCGCCGCACCGGTCATCCACAATGCCGCCACCGTAGCGCTGACGGCAAAGCAGCGGCAGAAACTCCGTCCCCAGCTCGTCCCTCTGCTAAATAGCCATTGCGACGACTGGCAAAACGCGGATATCCCGGCATCTGAGCGCCAGATCACCGCAACGCCGTTGGATAAAAGCCACACGCTGATTCAGGCGCTGTGCTGGCGCGCTGCCTACAACGACGGCTATGCAACGTGGGTGGTCGACAAGGCGTTTATGACCCAGCCTCAGCTGGTCACCACCGACGCCTCCAGCTATGCCGACGGCGTGCTCACCTTTTTCAATAAAGGCCGCGGTATCGCCGACTGCATCAGCGGTGAAGAGCGCGTCTGGGATGGCAAAACGTTTGTCCAGAGCCTGAAATACTCCACCGGCGACTGCCGGGAGATCGCCCCCGGCGGCGCGTGGATGCTGCCCACCTTTGTGAGCCAGGTTATCCCGAAGCAGCAGAAAGATGCCGATAACAACGCGCTGAAAGCGCTGTATAACGCCGTATTAAAGGAGCAGAAGGCCAATCCTGAACTGGATCTGAATAATATCGCCGAGCAGTTCCCCCTCAGCGGGAACGTCAGCCATTTTACGCTGACCTACGCGGACGACTCTCTGGTATCAACGACGAAGCCGTCCGCCGATATCAGCGATGATGAGTGGCAGGCGTTTCTCCAGTCCGATATCAGCGCCGACTCCGAAAACGGTAAAGTGAGCTTTACGCTGGTCGACCTCGACGGAGACGGTAAACGCGATTTAATTATCGACAGCTACGTTGGCGGCACCGGACTCTTTAGCTATACCGGGATACTAAAACGCAGCGACGACGCTTTTGCTGCGGTTAACAGCGATGATAGCGGCAATGGCGATGATTTTGACGCAGGCGTTCCGGGCGCGCTCTATTCTCTCAACGGCCGCGGCGCCAACCAGTGGAGTCACTGGGTGCGCATTAACGGCCAGGTTTATGCGCTCTGGTACAACGGCCAGTTTGGCGAAGACAATCTCTATCTGTTGCGCCCGTTTGGCCCCTCAGGCAGTACGCCGGCAGTGACAATCCGCTATCGCTACACCCTTAACGACATTCGCTCGCCGGAAAAAGACCAGCCTCTGACGCCCGCGCTGAATGAGCGGGAAAAGTCAGACCTGCTGAAGTCGCTGGAAGTGATGCAGAGCAACCTGCTCAAGGATAAGCCACAGAGCGACAATGACGCGCCAATTTGCCCTATTCCTCCGGGCACATCATCCGACGACGCGGAAAACTACTATAGCGGGGTAGCGTCGAACTATATCTATGAAACCGTGGCATATATCCCGGTCTGGCTGAACGATAAATGTTTTATCGGCACCATCTTTAGCCACCACGGCGCCTATCGTCACGGCGTCGATGCGGAAATCACGATCAGCTCGCCGCGCGATGACGAAGACATTGTTGGCGACTACGCGATTTCTGGATTACGCCGCGCTATCTCGGTGACCAGCGGCTGGAAAATCCGTGAAGGCGACAACGGTATGATGTAATTTTCAGCAAAAAAGCGTCTTCAGGCGCAGAATTGCCGCAAACTTAAGCAACCGGTAGATAAATCGAGAAATTTGATTGACGCCGCGTACGGATTACGGTTTAATGCGCCCCGTTGCCCGGATAGCTCAGTCGGTAGAGCAGGGGATTGAAAATCCCCGTGTCCTTGGTTCGATTCCGAGTCCGGGCACCACTATTCAGAGAACCCAGCCTATGGCTGGGTTTTTGCTTTTCTGCGGCCGGACTCTCCATCGAACTGCGTTCGATTATTCGCCGCACGGCGGCTCACCCCTTCGGGGCCAGCGCGACAAGCGCGCTGTTCAACGCCTGCGGCGTTAGTCCGAGTCCGGGCACCACTTATTCAGAGAACCCAGCCTATGGCTGGGTTTTTGCTTTTCTGCGACCGGACTCTCCATCGAACTGCGTTCGATTATTCGCCGCACGGCGGCTCACCCCTTCGGGGCCAGCGCGACAAGCGCGCTGTTCAACGCCTGCGGGGTGAGCTGAGTGCGTCGAACAATTAAACTTCATTAAAACTCTTTTTTGCGGAGCCCTTTCGAGCTCCGCGGACGCTGCTATTTCAACAGGGATTTAACTTTCCCCCCCACCCGACGAACCAGACTTCTGCCTCTGTTGGCGCCCTGAACATGAATGGCTTCATAAAGGGCATTAAAGCGGTCATGGGCCCAGCCATCTCTTTGCTGGGAAATAAGACCATCAATCTTATGATTTAAAAGCTGCAGTTCATTGCTGACAGAGTGGCCGCCATTGATGCTACGCAGTCGGCTCACCTCGCTCTCAAGCTCATGAATTTTTTCGAGATAAGCAGGAATCAACCCCATCGCATAGTTATATTTCACATTTTCATCCATAAATGGACGGAAACTACGATAGTTATTTTTGCTCTTATTTCCGCTTAACAACATTCCGGAGTTTGCTACTCTGTACCAAAATAGCGGTTCAGGAACGAGCTGCAGTTTATAGCCTTGTAAGGAGACTTTCGCAAAAAACTCCCAATCTTCATGGCCTAAACCATAATCTTCAGTAAAACCACCGATATTGTCGAAAGCGTCTTTGCGAATAAGGGCATTAGCATCGCCAAAGCAGTTGCTAAAGCTGGCGATATTTAAATCCGGGCCTAACGGCAGCCAGCAGTGCGTCATTTTACGGAACGGAGAAGGGAACTCTTCACCAAAAATAAGATCGCTTGGGGTGGTTAACACATCGGCCCCGGAGTTTAATGCTGCCGTGACAAATGTCTCAACCTCAAAAGGTTTAGCGACATTATCATCGTCCATAAACATCAGATATTCACCGGAGGCGTGTCGCGCAGCCAAATTTCGCGCTGCGCCCAGGTAGTTATTAGAACTACGGATGATTTTCCAGCCTCGAGCGTTAAAATCGTTCTCGATAAGGTTCAAATAACGATGAGATTCTTCTTTTGTACTTCCATCATCAACTAAAATGACTTCAATATTTTGATACGTCTGCGTTTTAATTGAGGCAATTGCCTGCTGGAGCAAATGGTGACGATCGAAATGAGTGATACACACGCTAACTAACGGGCGATTCGATTCATCTATTTTCTTGAAAACGCAGTTATCTTTTCGCTCAATAGCGGCAAACCACGCTGCCTGGATATTTTCCTGTGACTCAACCAGCCCAGGCTTGATATTTATATTTTTTAAGCGATAGTGGATTTTACCGTACAAATCAACCGGCGTTGGGGTAAACAGAACCTCAGCATGATGCTCTTGCGGAATCAGTTCTGGAATTCCTCCGACGTTTGAGGCGAGGAAGTTAACGTTATTAACTAGGCACTCATAAACTGTATACGGAGAGTTTTCAACGAGCGATGGGATGATGACTAGTACATTTTTTCTTTTTATATATTCATTAGCATTAGTACGATCGTAATCGCTGATGATATTGACTGCCAGCCCCAGATTTTTGGTCTGGTTCATGATATAGGTAAAGGAATCAATTTTACCCAGCGTGACATTCTTCCCGAGGAAGGTCACACCAGAGATCGTCTCTTTGTCTTCGTCAGAGAGTTTTCTTAATGCGCGCAGGAAGATATCGAGCCCTTTACGGGTTTCAAGCCGGCCGAAAAATACAAGCTCAACGCCTGAAGCGGGTGTTTCATTTGTTTTTACGACAACATCACTTCTCGTCTCAAACCCTTGAAATGGCTCACAATTTAAAATAACGTGGCGTTCTTCAGGAACATTCCAGTGTTTACTCAACATCCAGTCAATTAAATACTGAGAAGGACTAACGACTTCATCAGCCATCTCAACAACCATTTTCTCCATATAATAGAGTTCAAGATGATTCTGATCATATGGGAGCTGGTAATTACCTTCATCAGCCCATAATGTTGAGCTATGAGTATTGACAATGAATTTTGTATTCTCAAAATCAGTGCCATTCTTTTTACTTAATAAAGCGTAATACAGATCTGCCTGCCATTCACAAGAAATAATAGTGTCGTAGACATTATTTTCTTTCAGCCAGAGCAGAATTGAGTAACTTTTTCTTCTAAAATAAGGCGCATCAATATTAATCTCTTTTACCAGACCGGTACTTAGCAGATTAATACCAAAGGTGCTATAAATACGTGACCAATCGCTAAAAGTTGATGCAGAAGACTCCGAATAGTCACCACATGTATACAATACATCGACATCATAACCCTTTTTTGCCAAAGTAGTGGCAAGGGCAGTGAAAGCAGTACCAATGCCGCCGTTACGGACAGGCCCCTCTATGTCCGGCGTCATTATAAGAACTTTTTTCATTGTGATCTTTCCTTAGTAACCTAGACTTTTCTATAATAATGAGTGAGTTGAAGTAATATTAAGATAGCAATCAATAGCTTCTGTTAAACAGGATAAAAAATGACCAGTGCAGAGTTAAAATTTGATTTATTTCTAAAATCCTATCATCCATCTCATCGATTTGTCTATAAGGCAAACCCCGGTAACGCGGGTGATGGCGTGATTGCATCGGCAACGTACGACTTTTTCGAACGAAATGCGCTTACCTATGTTCCTTACAGGGCCGATGAGCGCTACAGCGCTGATACTGATATTTTAATTTTTGGTGGCGGAGGAAACCTCATAGAAGGACTGTACGCTGAGGGCCGCGATTTTATTCAAAGTAATATTCACAAATTTCACAAAACGATCATTATGCCTTCGACCATCAGAGGGTATAGCGATTTATTCACTAATAATATAGATAAGTTAGTTGTCTTTTGCCGAGAAAATACCACTTTCGATTATATAAAATCTCTCAGCTATGAACCAAATAAGAACGTATTCATTGCTGATGACATGGCATTTTATCTCGATCTTAGCCAGTACCTGTCTCTTAAACCTGCCTATAAACAACAGGCAAACTGTTTCAGAACAGATTCAGAGTCTCTGACAGGAGAACATAAAGAAAACAATCATGATATTTCGCTCACGTGGAATGGCGACTATTGGGATAATGAATTTCTGGCACGAAACTCTACCCGCTGCATGATCAACTTTCTTGAAGAGTATAAAGTTGTAAATACCGATAGACTTCACGTGGCAATTTTAGCCTCCCTGCTGGGAAAAGAAGTCAATTTCTACCCTAACTCATACTACAAGAATGAAGCCGTTTATAATTACTCGCTGTTAAATCATTACCCAAAAACGTGCTTTATTACTACCAGCTAAAAAATGCAGCGTATATTAATACGCTGCAAAAAAATTCACATAACCTTTACAGCATTATCAATTATTGCCTGCCAGCCTTCACGCGAGTATTCATTTGCCCGGCTATAGTCGGCAAATCTATCGATTGCGCCAATAAAAAGATTATCAGTCACTTTCTTGATTTCACCTGGAGCTGAACTTTCCACGTTACTTTTCACGTAAAGTATTTTACTGTTACCGTGCTTCTTAAACTCTTTTGCTAAAGCGAATACTATATCATCAAGATTATTGCCATTGCTTTTTACGACAAAAATTTTATTGTCATCAACAAGGCTTTTCTTAAATTTGCTTATCAGGTAATTAATCTTCTCTACTTCTTTTTTATAAATAAGATCATTTTCCTGTTCAGAATAACGCCAGACCCAGCCATCATTTTTATTATCGCTATACATTTCAGTATGAAAACAAATATCATACTGCTGATCAAGCACCATATCCTGCCAGGATGGGGTCAGGTTTTCATAGACATACAAACCAGCAAAATCAGATTCTATTAGTTTTAGAAGAGCATGATAGTTTTTTATTAAAGTCCAACGAAACAAGCTGCCTTCATCATAACCTGACTCTCTGAGAAAGAAAGCAAACTCACAATTATCACCGAGACTTTCGAAACGCTGTAATTTATTCATCATTGTTTTCCAGAAGGGGAACCGGAGGATTATACAATAAGGTACCTCTGGCTAACACCAAAAATGTCGTCAGATGCCGTCCGCGCAGGGCAACATAACGCGGTGAAAACATGGCATATTAGCATGACGCCCCCTCGTGAGATTATCGCGCGTTCTGTCCCGATATGACGCATATAACCCATTGATAATATATTTTTTTCAGGCCGGGCCCGGATAAAGCCGCCCGGCGGAAACCCAGGCTCGGGAGCGAAGCGAGCCTCAGGCAAACATCTTTCTTCCCAGCTGGCGCCCCGCCTCCAGATGCGCCTCCGCCGTTTTCAGGTCCGGCAACAGCAGCATCTGCGAACTGGCTACCGTCGCCCCGCAGTAATCAAAAATCCCGTGGACAATCTGCGCATTAAAAGCATCGGTAAATCCGTGCTTGTCATACGTTTGTTGACTCGCTGCGCCTAATGCCACCAGATGCACCCGCAGGCGGCCCAGCTTCTTCACGACATCGCCGTCGGCGGTCTCCTCATAGGCCCAGCCGTTTGAAAACACGCGGTCAACCCAGCCCTTTAACAGCCCAGGCATCGACCACCAGTAAACGGGAAAAACCAGCACCAGCGCGTCGGCGTTATCAATTCTGGCCTGCTCGGCCATCACGTCGGGCGGCGTGTCGCCGGTTTGCAGAAATGCGGCGATATCCGGCTCGGCAAATACCGGGTTAAAGCCTTCCTGCGTTAAATCCGCTATGTCAGCCGTATGCTGCGAGGCGGATTCGGCAATTCCTTGCGCAATCGCCGTTGCTACGCTGTGAGTCAGCGACGTCTTGAGAGGATGAGAAACCACGATTAATGCATGCATGACGGATACCCCAGTTGCGCTATAACGATATTGGACGTAGTCTTATATACCAACAGTAACCTACCATTAGTAAGTTACCTTTAGTATATTAATATGTCAACGGGAGAATGTTTCCATGTCTGAACCACTCGTACGTCAGCGTTTAACGCGAGAAGAGCGGCGCAAGCAGCTGATTGATGTCGCCTGGCATATTATTCGGCAAGAAGGGACCGATGCTCTGACGTTGGGTTATCTGGCGACGCAGGCGGGCGTGACTAAACCCGTGGTTTACGATCACTTTGACAGCCGTTCAGGGCTTTTCGCGACGCTTTATCGCGAATACGACCAACGCCAGACGGCGCGAATGGATGAGATACTGCGCAATACCGAACCGAATGCGGAGAAGCTGGCCTCGGCGATCGCCAACGCCTATATCGAGTGCGTGCTGCTTCAGGGGCGCGAGATGCCCAGCGTCATGGCCGCGCTGGCCGGGACGCCAGAGCTGGAGAAGATCAAACAAGAGTGCATCGCCGCCTTTACCGGAAAATGTCGGGACTATTTTTCGCCGCTTTGCGAGAGTGAGAATCTCAGCGAGGCGGCCATTCTCGCCATGCTCGGCTCCGCCGACGGGCTATCGGCCGCGGTAGTGAACGGCGTCATCACGGAGCAGCAGGCTAAAGATGAGCTCTTTCAGGTGATTATGTCGATGCTGCAGCGCTGCTGTCATCGCTAAATCGCGCCCGCCGTCCGGCGGACGCGTTGATTATCAGCCGCCCGCTTTCTTGATCGCCGCATCCAGCGAGGCTTTATCCGCCAGCCCCGGGAATACGGTGATCGTCGCTTCCGTGGCGCCGGTAGTCGGCATCACGATAACGCCCGGCGTCCCGCTCAGGCCAATTTCCTGCGCCAGCTGATTGGTGCTTTCCAGTACCGGCTCAACGTCCGCCGCTTTCTTCGCGTCGAAATTCACTTTCTTCGCCTGCTGCTGGATGTCGGCAGCCGTCAGCTTGCCTTCGTTATGTCCGGTGGAATAGATCCCGTTATGGTAGGTCAGATAAGCCTCTGCGCCCTTCTGCTGATAAATCTGCAGGCCGGTTTTGGCCGCTTCAAGCGAGGTTTCCCAACGGCTGCCAAAAATCGGCCACTCTTTAAAGGCAAAGCGGGTCTGCGGGTGCTCTTTAATCACCTGCTCCATTACCGGCGCCAGACGACTGCAGTAAACGCACTGATAATCAAAGAATTCAATGACGGTGACTTTGCCCTCTTTCGGGCCGTAGGTTGGCGTATTTTTATCCTGGGTCAGCGCAGCCGCATTCTTCAGTACCGCCTGGGTCGCGGCGCTGGCCTGCTGCTGTTGCTGAATTTGCTGTAGCTTCTGGCTGGCCTGCAGCAGCACTTCCGGATGCGCGACTAAGTAATCCGCGGCGATTTTGCCAATACGGGCCTCTTGTTCAGGCGTAAAAGTCGGCGCATCAGCAGCGGTCGCCATAAGCGGAAACAGGGTAGCGCCGATAAAGGCAAATGTGAGTAAATTCTTATGGCCGGGCATGTAGTTAGTCCTTGCGATAGGTGAACGGCAGATGTATTTCTACGAACAAAATATCATCCTTTGCCTGCGAATCATTGCCGGACCATGCAATGATTGGTAACGATATTTTTCAATCACTCGCTGCGCGCGGTCTCTCGGTAAGGTGGCCAGAGTGCCCTAACGAGAGTACGCTTCGCCCCTGCGTTTTTCTGTAGGTTCTCTTTTTTGGTTCGATGAGTTGGGTATGAATGCGTTTTTCAGTCAGTGGGACGTGGCGGTTATTCTGCTGCAAATTATTGCTATCGATCTGTTATTGGGTGGCGACAACGCGGTGGTGATCGCGATGGCCTGCCGTAAACTGCCGCCTCAGCAGCGTACCAAAGCGATTATCATCGGCACCGTCGGCGCAATAGCGGCGCGCGTGCTGCTTTTAGCTATCGCGATCTATTTACTCTCATTGCCGTGGCTTAAAGTGGTCGGCGCGCTGATGCTACTGTGGATTGGCATCAAGCTGGTGACCAATCAGGAAGAAGAGAATGATGTCAGCAGCTCCAGCAGCCTGTGGCGTACCGCGGTCACCATTACCGTTGCCGATGTCATAATGTCGCTGGATAACGTGCTGGCGGTGGCCGCCGCCGGAAAAGGCCATCTGCTGCTGGTCGCGCTGGGCGTATTGATCAGCATTCCGATTATCGTCCTCGGCAGCAAGCTGGTGCTGGCTATCCTCAACCGCTTCCCGTCCGTGGTGATGCTGGGCGGGGCGCTCATCGGCTGGATAGCCGGTTCCATGATGGTGACCGATGTGACCATCGTTCATCTGTTCCCCAACGCGCCCGCCGCGCTCCCCGTGATGGGCGGAGCCATTGGCGCCGCCCTTGTGCTGCTGGAAGGGTTGCGCAGAAACCGCCGGCGCTCCAGCGAATAGCTGGCGTTCACGCTTGGCCGCCGTCAATCCCGACGGCGTCAAGTTTGCGCCATTTTTCCCCCACATCCGCCCTCATTTGCCCTACGCTTAGTAAAGACACCTGATCCAGGGATCTGTAACCATAATATTGCGCATAAATGAGATAAAACCATGGAATTAAAGGATTATTATGCCATTTTAGGGGTTCAGCCAACGGACGATCTGAAAACCATTAAGACCGCCTATCGCCGTCTGGCACGTAAATACCACCCCGATGTCAGCAAAGAAAACGATGCCGAAGCCAAATTCAAAGATCTCGCCGAAGCCTGGGAAGTGCTTAAAGATGACCAGCGCCGCGCCGAATACGACCAGCTCTGGCAGCACCGTAACGATCCGCAGTTTGGCCGTCAGCAGCAGCATTCCCACGAGCAGAGCTATAGCCAGCAGGACTTCGACGACATCTTCTCCTCCATGTTTGGCCAGCAGGCGCACCATAGCCGCCGCCAGCACGGCGTCCGCGGTCATGACTTAGAGATAGAAGTCGCGGTATTCCTTGAGGAGATCCTGGCCGAGCAGACGCGCACCATCAGCTATAAGCTGCCGGTTTATAACGTCTTTGGCATGGTCGAAAGCGAAACGCCGAAAACCCTGAACGTGAAAATTCCCGCGGGCGTCGTCGACGGCCAGCGGATCCGCCTGAAAGGCCAGGGCACCCCTGGCGAAAATGGCGGCCCTAACGGCGACCTGTGGCTGGTGATTCATATCGCCCCGCATCCGCTGTTTGATATCGTCGGACACAACCTTGAAATCGTCCTGCCGCTGGCGCCGTGGGAAGCAGCGCTAGGCACCAGGGTCACTATCCCGACGCTGAAAGAGAGCATCCTGCTGACCATTCCGCCGGGCAGCCAGGCCGGTCAGCGGCTGCGGGTGAAGGGCAAAGGGCTGACCAGCAAAACCACCACCGGCGACCTGTATGCGGTGATCAAAATCGTCATGCCGCCAAAACCAGATGAGAAGAGCCGTGAGCTCTGGCAGCAGCTGGCGGATGCACAATCCAGCTTCGAGCCGCGTAAGACATGGGGGAAAGCCTGATGGCTAAGATAACAGTGACGTTCACGATTACCGAGTTTTGTCTCCACACCGGCCTTTCCGAAGAGGAGCTTAACGAGATTGTCGGCCTCGGCATGATCGAGCCGCGCCAGCCGCAGCGGGAAAACTGGCTGTTTGACGATAGCGCGGTGACCATCGTTCACCGCGCCGTACGCCTGCGCAAAGAGCTGGAGCTGGACTGGCCGGGCATCGCTGTGGCCTTAACGCTGCTGGACGAGAACGCGCGCCTGAGCCGCGAAAATCAAATTCTGCAGCAGCGGCTGGCGCGCTTTCTGACCCATAGCTAAGCCGTAGCCCGCCCGCTTCCTGTAGCACCGCCCGGTCCTTACCGGGCCCGGGCGGTCCGCGAATGACCTCAGCTCAGGACATAAAAAATGCCGCCGGGGGAAGCCCGCGGCGGCATGAGTTACCAGCAAAACGATTTAGTCGTTGATGCGCGGATGCTGCTGCACCAGACGAGAACGTTTTTCCTGCAGGTCGGCGATTTCCTGATCGATATCTTCGATTTTATGTTCGATGTTATCGTAGTGCTCGCCGAGAATTTCTTTCGCTTCCTGAATATCCGAAGCCGCTGGCGTCGCCCCTTTCAGCGGACGATTGGCGGTCTCTTTCATCGACAGGCCGGTAATCAGACCAATCAACGCCACCACCATCAGATAGTAAGCCGGCATCATCAGGTTCTGCGTGCTTTCCACCAGCCACGCCGCCAGAGTCGGCGTCAGACCGGCAATCAGCACCGAGATGTTAAAGGCGCTGGCCAGGGCGCTAAAGCGGATGTGGGTCGGAAACATCGCCGGCAGCGACGAGGCCATCACCCCGATAAAGCAGTTCAGCACCACCGCCAGCAACAGCAGACCGGCGAAAATCAGGCCAAGGACGTTACTGTTAATCATGATAAAGGCCGGAATCGACAGCGCGAACAGCGCCACGCTACCAATCAGGATGAACGGACGACGGCCAAAACGGTCGCTGAGCATACCGATAACCGGCTGAACGAACAGCATCCCGACCATGATGGCGATGATGATCAGCACCCCGTGGTCTTCAGAATAGTGCAGGTTATGCGACAGGTAGCTCGGCATGTAGGTCAGCAACATGTAGTAGGTCACGTTGGTGGAAATCACCAGACCGATACAGGTCAGCAGGCTACGCCAGTGTTTGGTCGCAATCTCTTTGAAAGAGACTTTCGGCCCATCCTGCAGGCCCTCGCGGTCGCCCTGCTCCATTTTATCAACGTGCTGCTGGAACGCCGGCGTCTCTTCCAGCGCATGACGCAGATAAAGACCGATAATCCCTAACGGCAGCGCCAGGAAGAACGGAATACGCCAGCCCCAGTCGAGGAAGTTCTCTTCGCCCACCACGCTGGAAATCAGCACGACTACGCCCGCGCCCATGACAAAACCGGCTATCGAACCGAAGTCCAGCCAGCTGCCCATAAAGCCGCGTTTACGGTCAGGCGAGTACTCTGCAACAAAGATAGAGGCACCGGTATATTCGCCGCCCACCGAGAAGCCCTGCGCCATTTTACACAGCAGCAGCAGGATCGGCGCCCAGATACCAATCGTGGCATACGACGGAATAAGGCCGATACAGAATGTACTTATCGACATGATAACGATGGTTATCGCCAGAATCTTTTGTCGACCGTATTTATCGCCCAGCATCCCGAAGAACAGGCCGCCTAATGGACGAATTAAGAAGGGAACCGAGAAAGTACCGAGCGCGGCAATCATCTGCACGCTGGGGTTGGCATCGGGGAAAAAGACCTTACCAAGCGCATATGCAACAAAGCCATATACCCCAAAATCGAACCACTCCATCGCGTTACCCAGCGACGCTGCGGTAATCGCTTTCTTCAGTTTGCTATCATCAATGATGGTCACATCCCGAAGCGTGATGGGTTTTACTTTTTTCCTTTTAAGCATAATTATCCTCTTTTGCTCTCGCCTTGAGCGCACGAATCTCCGCCGAATGACAAGGTCATTCGCGTCATGCGTTGGGAGCGGCGAATTGCTGTGCTCCACATTTCAAGCGTAGCAGGTTTGCCTGCACTGTCTGCTGACAGTCCGTACAACCGAACCTGTTGACGCCTGCTCTGGCCATAATGAAATAAGCGGTACGCTAATAAGTGTAGTGAATTTGCGTTCTCGCCTTTTTACCCTAACAGCGTTTAAATTTGGGATCAACTTCACAAAAATTTACCTACCCTTAAACAGAGTCATCCAAAAGCAATAAGTTCAATGAATATTGGAACTTAGCGATACATTTCCGGAAATATCCTGCGCTTTTTATGAAAATAAGCCCGCCAGGCCTCACGATATATATCCTCTTTCTCCGCTGCGATAAGTCATAAAAAAGGCCCGACAAAAGTGCGGGATTGCGCTATAATCAGCATTACTTTCGGCTATCAGCCGCCATTTAAAGGACCAACGTCCTGTTTTACCCAGTAATCGCGAGGAACGTCATGCAACTGCCACACTGCCCAAAATGCCATTCTGAATACACTTATGAAGACGGCGGCATGTTTATCTGCCCGGAATGCGCCCACGAATGGAACAATGCCGAGCCTGCGGACGATAACGACGCGCTGGTGGTCAAAGACGCCAACGGTAATTTACTCGCTGACGGCGACAGCGTCACCGTGGTAAAAGATCTGAAGGTTAAAGGCAGCTCTTCGATGCTAAAAATCGGCACTAAAGTGAAGAATATCCGCCTGGTTGAAGGCGATCATAATATTGACTGTAAAATAGATGGTTTTGGCCCGATGAAGCTAAAATCCGAATTTGTTAAAAAGAACTGATTTTATTCCCCCGACGCCCGTTGTCGGGGGGAAATATATTTTCCCGTGGCCTCCCGGAATCCCTCGCTGCCGCCTGGCTTAATTCTGCAATCCCCTTCTACGCTTAATGGAATATTCGTTACCTGAGGTAATGGTTATGCCCTTAAGTCCCTATATCGCTTTTAGCGGCAACTGCGCTGCCGCCATCGCTTTCTACCAGCAGGCGCTGGGCGCGGAGCTCATCCACAAAATCACCTGGGGTGAAATGCCGCAGAATACGCAGGACGCCGAAGATGGCTGCCCTTCCGGCCAGCATCTGGCTGCCGACGGTATCGCGCACGCCAGCCTGCGCATTGCCGATAGTATCCTGATGCTCAGCGACAGCCCCTCCAGCAACATGGAGCGCTACGCCGGATTTACCGTCGTGCTGGACTCGCAGGATGTTATTGAGGGTAAACGCTGGTTTGACGGCCTCGCCGACGGCGGGCAGATTGAGATGGCCTGGCAGGAAACCTTCTGGGCGCACGGCTTCGGTAAAGTTATCGACCGCTTTGGCGTCCCGTGGATGGTCAACGTGGTGAAAGAGCCTTAACGCTGGCCTTTTCCCCTCACCCTGTGCTCCCCCCGAAAGGGAGAGAGGGCGGAGTGAGGGCATCTGTGCATTCACTCCCCCTTACCCTGTCATTCCACCGGCATCAACTCTTCATCCCCCGGTCATCATGAGTTAACCGAAATGTAACAAAAAACCGTCAGGATCGGCCCACGCTCAGAGGGAAATACTTCCTTGTCCTTAGTGAGGCTTGATTGACATGTACTTATCCAGACATCCGACCAGTTATCCAACGCGATATCAGGAAATTGCCGCCAAACTGGAGCAAGAACTTCGCCATAATTACCACTGCGGCGACTATCTGCCCGCCGAGCAGCAGCTGGCGTCCCGCTTTGAGGTTAACCGCCACACCCTGCGCCGGGCCATCGATCAGCTCGTCGAACGCGGCTGGGTCCAGCGCCGTCAGGGCGTCGGCGTGCTGGTGCTGATGCGCCCGATAGATTATCCGCTCAACTCCCAGGCCCGCTTTAGCCAGAATCTTCTCGAACAGGGCAGCCACCCGACCAGCGAGAAGCTGCTGTCGGTGGTGCGTCCGGCCAGCAGCCACGTTGCCGAGGCGTTTGCTATCAGTGAAGGCGATAACGTCATTCACCTGCGCACCCTGCGCCGCGTGAACGGCGTCGCCCTGTGTCTGATCGACCACTACTTTACCGACCTGCAGCTGTGGCCGGTTCTGCAAACCTTTACCCACGGCTCTCTCCATGACCTGCTGCGCGATCGGCTGGATATCGAACTGACCCGCGTGCGCACCAAAATCAGCGCCCGCCGCGCGCAGGCCAAAGAGAGCAATATTCTCGGCATTCCTAACATGGCGCCGCTGCTGTGCGTGCGCACCCTGAATCATCGCCAGGACGAGCAGAGCGCGACGGAGTACTCCGTCAGCCTGACCCGCGCCGACATGATTGAATTCACCATGGAGCACTGAATGCACTTTGATACCGCAACCCGCCAGCGCTGGATGTCCGTGCTGGCCCACAGTGAACCACAAGAACTGGCGGCGCGGATGCAGACGCTGCAGCTCGCGCCGCAGTATGAGCTGATTCGCGCCCCGGAGACCGGGCTGGTGCAGCTGCAGGCGCGTATGGGCGGCATCGGCGACCGATTCTTCGCCGGAGACGCCACCTTAACCCGCGCCGCCATTCGCCTGGCCGACGGCACCCTCGGCTATAGCTGGATTCTGGGCCGCGACCGCCCGCACGCTGAACGCTGCGCGGCCATTGATGCCCTGATGCAGTCACCACACCATTTTCACACCCTGATGGAAACCCTGATAACCCCGCTGGAAGAACAACGCAGCGCGCGCATTGAAGCCCGACGCGCCGAAGTCAACGCCAGCCGGGTCGACTTCTTTACTCTGGTTCGCGGAGATAACGCATGACATTACAACCCGCCTTTACCCTGGCTGTGCAGGATGCCCAGCACAGTTTCCGCCGCCTGCTGAAGGCGATGAGCGAGCCGGGAGTGATTGTCTCCCTGCAGCAGCTTCAGCACGGCTGGCAGCCGCTGAACGTCGCCTCCACCAGCCTGCTGCTGACGCTGGTGGATCACGATACGCCGGTCTGGCTCGCTCCCGCGCTGCATAACGATCTTGTCGGCCAGAATCTGCGCTTCCATACCGGCGCGCCGCTGGTTGAGCAGCCGCAGCAGGCGACCTTCGCCGTCGCCAGCGACAGCATCAGCGCCGAGCAGCTGAACGTGCTTTCCGCCGGTACCGTCGTCGCCCCGGAAACCGGCGTCACGCTGGTGGTTCAGCTTGCCAGCCTGAGCGGCGGCCGGATGCTGCGGCTGACCGGCGCGGGGATCGCCGAAGAGCGGATGATCGCCCCGCAGCTGCCGGAATGCATTATTGAAGAATTGACCGAGCGTCCGCATCCGTTCCCGCTGGGAATCGATCTGATCCTCACCTGCGGCGAACGCCTGCTGGCGATTCCGCGCACCACTCACGTCGAGGTCTGCTAATGTACGTAGCCGTCAAAGGCGGCGAGAAGGCGATCGTCGCCGCTCACGCCCTACAGGAACAGAAACGCCGAGGCGAGGGACGGCTTCCTGAAATCAGCGTTGATCAGATTAGCCAACAGCTTAATCTGGCGGTGGACCGGGTCATGACCGAAGGCGGCATCGCCGACCGGGAGCTGGCGGCGCTGGCGCTGAAGCAGGCCAGCGGCGACAGCGTCGAAGCGATTTTTCTGCTGCGCGCTTATCGCACCACCCTGCAAAGGCTGGCGGTCAGCGAGCCAGTCGACACCGCCGGTATGCGCCTTGAGCGCCGTATCTCGGCGGTCTATAAAGATATCCCCGGCGGCCAGATGCTCGGCCCGACCTACGATTACACCCACCGTCTGCTCGATTTTACCCTGCTGGCCAACGGCGAAACGCCGCCGCTGGCGACCGATAGCGCACCGCAGGAAGCGACGCCGCACGTCTTTAATCTGCTCGTCCAGCAGGGGCTGGCGAAGGCGGAGCGGGATACCGACGCGCAGCCCGACGATATCACCCGCCATCCGCCGGTTTATCCCTGTTCGCGCTCTTCGCGCCTGCAGCAGCTGACGCGCGGCGACGAGGGCTACCTGCTGGCGCTGGCCTACTCCACCCAGCGCGGCTACGGACGCAACCATCCGTTTGCCGGTGAAATTCGCAGCGGCTACGTCGCGGTGGAGATCGCTCCCGAAGAGCTGGGCTTCACCGTCACTATCGGCGAACTGCTGATGACCGAATGCGAGATGGTCAACGGCTTTGTCGACCCTCAGGATGAACCGCCGCACTTTACCCGCGGCTACGGCCTGACGTTCGGCATGAGCGAGCGCAAAGCGATGGCGATGGCGCTGGTTGACCGCGCGCTCCAGGCGCCGGAGTACGGCGAAGAGGTGGCGGGCCCTGCCCAGGATGAAGAGTTTGTGCTGGCCCATGCCGATAACGTCGAGGCCGCCGGTTTCGTTTCGCACCTTAAACTTCCCCACTATGTCGATTTCCAGGCCGAACTGGCGCTGCTTAAACGCCTGCAACGGGAGAATCAACGTGGCTAACGCACTGACCGGCTATAACTTTGCTTATCTCGACGAGCAAACCAAACGCATGATCCGCCGCGCCATCCTGAAAGCGGTGGCCATCCCCGGCTACCAGGTGCCCTTCGGCGGTCGCGAGATGCCGATGCCCTACGGCTGGGGAACCGGCGGTATCCAGCTTACCGCCAGCGTCATCGGGGAAAATGACGTCCTGAAGGTGATCGATCAGGGCGCCGATGACACCACCAACGCGGTATCGATTCGTCAGTTTTTCAAACGCGTGACCGGCGTCGCGACCACCGAGCGCACCGAAGACGCCACGCTGATCCAGACCCGCCACCGGATCCCGGAAACGCCGCTGACTGACGATCAGATCCTGATCTTCCAGGTGCCGATCCCGGAGCCGCTGCGCTTTATCGAGCCGCGCGAAACCGAAACCCGCACCATGCACGCGCTGGAGGAGTACGGCGTGATGCAGGTGAAGCTGTACGAAGATATTGCCCGCTTCGGCCATATCGCCACCACCTACGCCTACCCGGTGAAGGTCAACGGCCGCTACGTGATGGATCCGTCGCCGATTCCAAAATTCGATAATCCGAAGATGCATATGATGCCTGCGCTACAGCTGTTCGGCGCCGGACGCGAAAAACGCATCTACGCGGTACCGCCGTATACCCCGGTTGAGAGCCTCGATTTCGACGATCATCCGTTTACCGTTCAGGAGTGGGATGAACCCTGCGCCATCTGCGGATCTCGCCATAGCTATCTTGATGAAGTGGTGCTCGACGACAGCGGCAAACGGATGTTTGTCTGCTCCGATACCGACTATTGCCGCCAACAGAGCGAGGAGCAGAAAAAATGAGTCATCCGTTACTGGCGGTGAACAACCTGACCCACCTCTACGCGCCGGGCAAAGGCTTCAGCGACGTCTCGTTCGAGCTGTGGCCGGGGGAGGTGCTGGGTATCGTCGGCGAATCCGGCTCCGGAAAAACCACGCTGCTGAAAGCGATCTCCGCCCGCCTGGCCCCGCAGCAGGGAGAAGTGCTGTATCAACAGCGCTCGCTATACGCCATGAGCGAAGCGGATCGCCGACGTCTGCTGCGCACCGAATGGGGCGTGGTGCATCAGCATCCGATGGACGGCCTGCGCCGCCAGGTCTCGGCCGGCGGCAATATCGGCGAACGCCTGATGGCCACCGGGTCCCGTCACTACGGCAATATTCGCGCCACCGCCGGACAGTGGCTGCAGGAGGTGGAGATCCCGCCTTCGCGCATTGACGACCTGCCCACCACCTTTTCCGGCGGGATGCAGCAGCGCCTGCAAATCGCCCGCAATCTGGTGACGCAGCCGAGGCTGGTGTTTATGGATGAGCCCACCGGCGGGCTGGACGTATCGGTGCAGGCGCGCCTGCTCGATCTGCTGCGCGGCCTGGTCGTCGAGCTGAACCTGGCGGTGGTGATTGTGACCCACGACCTCGGCGTCGCCCGCCTGCTGGCTAACCGTCTGCTGGTGATGAAGCAGGGCCAGGTAGTCGAAAGCGGCTTAACCGACCGGGTGCTCGACGATCCCCATCACCCCTATACCCAGCTGCTGGTGTCGTCGGTGTTGCAGAACTGAGTGAATGTCCACTCCCCGGTGGCGCTGCGCTTACCGGGGCTACGGATCCCGGGCCGTCTGCGAGCCGGTAGCCCGGACAGGCGCAACGCGCCGCCTCCGGGACTCCCCGGTCGCGCTTCGTGAGTTAATGCATCAGGTAGCCCGGATAAGGCGTTCACGCCGCGATCCGGGGAAATTCAGGCACGATGAGGCTAAAAATGAACGCCATCCGCGTTGAAAACATCCATAAAACCTTTGTTCTGCACCAGCAGCACGGCGTCCGTCTGCCGGTACTCGCCGACGCCTCGCTGACCGTGAATGCCGGTGAATGCGTGGTGCTGCACGGCCATTCCGGTAGCGGAAAATCGACCCTGCTGCGTTCGCTGTACGCCAACTATCTCCCCGATAGCGGCCACATTCATATTCGCCACGGCGATGAATGGGTGGACCTGGTCACCGCCACGCCGCGTAAAGTGCTGGAAGTGCGCAAAACCACCATTGGCTGGGTCAGCCAGTTTCTGCGGGTGATCCCGCGCATTTCCGCCCTCGACGTGGTGATGCAGCCGCTGCTCGAGCTGGGCATCCCGCGCGAAGAGAGCGCCGCGAAAGCCGCCCGCCTGCTAACGCGGCTGAACGTACCCGAACGCCTGTGGCACCTCGCCCCCTCGACCTTTTCCGGCGGCGAACAGCAGCGGGTTAACATCGCCCGCGGCTTCGCGGTCGACTACCCGATTTTGCTTCTCGACGAACCCACCGCCTCGCTGGACGGCAAAAATAGCGCCGCGGTGGTGGAACTGATCCATGAAGCCAAAGCCCGCGGCGCGGCGATCGTCGGTATTTTTCACGACGAGGCCACGCGCAACCAGGTCGCCGACCGTCTGCACCCGATGGGGATTTCAGCATGATTATCAATAACGTAAAGCTGGTTCTCGAAGACGAGGTGATTAACGGCTCGCTGGAAGTGCAGGACGGCAGAATTTCGGCCTTTGCCGAAAGCCAGAGCCGACTGGCGGAGGCCATCGATGGAGAGGGCGGCTGGCTGCTGCCGGGGCTTATCGAGCTGCATACCGACAACCTGGACAAGTTTTTCACCCCGCGACCGAAAGTGGACTGGCCCGCCCACTCGGCGATGAGCAGCCACGACGCGCTGATGGTCGCCAGCGGCATCACCACCGTGCTGGATGCCGTGGCTATTGGCGATGTGCGCGACGGCGGCGATCGCCTGGAAAATCTCGAAAAAATGATCAACGCCGTGGAAGAGACGCAGAAGCGCGGCCTCAACCGCGCTGAACATCGGCTGCATCTGCGCTGCGAACTGCCGCATCACACCACCCTGCCGCTGTTTGAGAAGCTGGTTGGCCGCGAGCCGGTGAGCATGGTCTCCCTGATGGATCACTCCCCTGGCCAGCGCCAGTATGCCGACCGCAGCAAATACCGCGACTACTATCAGGGCAAATATCACCTGACCAACGAAGAGATGGACAAATTCGAAGAGGAGCAGATGGCGCTGGCGGCGGCCTGGTCTCAGCCTAACCGGCAGCGCATCGCCGCCATCTGTCGCGAGCGAAATATCGCGCTGGCCAGCCACGATGACGCAACCTGCGAACATGTGCTCGAATCGCGCCAGCTTGGCAGCGTCATCGCCGAATTTCCCACCACGATCGCCGCAGCGCAGGCGTCGCGCCAGCACGGGATGAACATTCTGATGGGTGCGCCGAATATCGTACGCGGCGGCTCGCACTCGGGGAACGTCGCCGCCCACCATCTGGCGGCCAGCGGCCTGCTGGACATTCTCTCCTCCGACTATTATCCCGCCAGCCTGCTGGATGCCGCTTTTCGCATCGCCGACGACGAGGGCAACGCCTTTACCCTCGCGCAGGCCATTCGTCTGGTGAGCAAAAACCCGGCCCAGGCGCTGGGGCTGCACGACCGCGGGGCGATTGCCGAAGGTAAGCGGGCGGACCTGGTGCTGGCGCGCCGTCACGGCGAGCATATCCATATTGATCACGTCTGGCGGCAAGGCAAGAGGGTCTTCTGATGACAGGGAAACTGATTTGGCTGGTCGGCCCCTCCGGCTCCGGCAAAGACAGCCTGCTGGCGGCGCTGCGCCAGCGGGAGCATCCGCAGCTGCTGGTGGCGCACCGCTACATAACCCGTCCACACAACGCGGGCTGTGAAAACCATATCGCCCTCAGCGAGCATGAGTTTTTTACCCGCGCCGAACAACATCTGTTTGCTCTTAGCTGGCATGCTAACAACAATTACTATGGCATTGGCATCGAGATTGACCTGTGGCTGCACGCCGGGTTCGACGTGGTCGCTAACGGTTCACGCGCCCATCTGCCGCAGGCGCAGGCGCGCTATGCCGACGCGCTGCTGCCCATCTGTCTGCAGGTTTCTCCGGCGGTGCTGCGACAGCGCCTGGAGCAGCGCGGACGGGAGAACGAGACGGAAATCGCCCAGCGCCTGGCGCGCGCGGCGCGCTATACGCCGAACGAGTGTCTGACGCTGAATAACGATGGCCGACTTAGCCAGTCGGTGGATGCCCTGGTTTCGCTGATTCGTATTCACGGCAACCGGCGCGAACAGCAGACTGCCTGAACGCGAGGAGAAGAGATGAGCCTGACTATCCGCTTAACCGGCACCGGCGGCGCGCAGCTGGTACCGGTTTTCGGCTGCGACTGCCCCGCCTGCCGCCGCGCCCGCGTCGACGAAGCGCATCGTCGCCGTCCCTGTAGCGCGGTCGTCAAATACAACAACGCGGTGACCCTGCTCGATGCCGGGCTACCGGACCTGATGACCCAGTGGCCCGCCGGCAGCTTTCAGCAGTTTCTGCTCACCCATTATCATATGGATCACGTTCAAGGCCTGTTCCCGCTGCGCTGGGGCGTGGGCGAACCGATTGCGGTATACGGCCCCCCGGATGAACAGGGCTGCGATGATCTGTTTAAGCATCCGGGCCTGCTGGATTTCAGCCATACCGTCGAACCCTTTGTAAGATTTGAACTTCAGGGATTGCGCGTTACGCCGCTGCCGCTGAACCACTCAAGGCTCACGTTTGGCTATCTGCTGGAGTCGGCCCACAGCCGGGTCGCCTGGCTATCCGACACCGCCGCACTGCCGGAGAAAACGCTGAAGTTCCTGCTGAATAACCAGCCGCAGCTTATCATTATCGACTGTAGCCACGAGCCGCGCCCGCAGCCGCCGCGCAACCACTGCGACCTGAACACCGTGCGGGCCATTAACCAGATCATCGGCTGCCCGCGGGTGATCCTCACGCATATCAGCCACCGCTTCGATGCATGGATGATGGAGCATTCTCTGCCTGCAGGATTTGAGGCTGGGTTTGATGGAATGGAGATAACGCTGGATTAAGCGGGCGCGGCGAAGGCCGAGAGTCGTGCCGCATCAATAATCATCATCCAGCCTGCGCTGGTCGCTTTCCAGCTGACGGCGGTCCCGATCAAGCTGGCGCTGGCGCTCGTCAAGTTCGCGTCGGCGATCCTCAAGCTGTCGCCGCCGGTCGTCATACTGCCGCTGGCGATCGGCGCTCTGCTGGCGGCTGTCCTGATAGCGCCCATCATCATAGTCATCATCGTCAGACCGGCTATCGCCCGAATGGTAAGCATCATTAATGGCCTGCTGAATATTGCCGATCGCGTCGTCAATCATATCGGCGTGCGCCAGCTGGCCGGCGAGGGACAAGGTGCAGATAAGCAAAGCGGTAGAGTAACGTTTCATAAAGCCAGTCTCGTCGGGGGGCTGGCTCTACGTTAATCAAGGGCTATCGCCGGGAGTAGCGGAGGAATCTCAAATCCGCAGCTGTTCAATCGCGCCGATGGCGTCCACTCGCCCCTGATGTCGCCCGCCCTCAAATTCGGCAGCCAGCCAGGCATCGACGATCATTTTCGCCAACTCAAGGCCGATCACCCGCGCGCCAAAGGCCAGAATATTGGTGTTGTTATGCTGTCGTGAAAGCTGCGCCGAGTAGGGCTCGCTGCACACCACCGCACGAATACCCGGGTGCTTATTGGCGGCGATAGAGATGCCGACGCCGGTGCCGCAGATCAGGATCCCGCCGTCGACCTCGCCGGCGGCAACGGCCTGAGCGACGGCGCTGGCATAGCGCGGATAGTCGGTACGTTCCGTGGACCATGCGCCTTTATCTACGACGTCAATACCGCGCTGGCGCAGATGCGCAAGAATATCGTCTTTCAGGATAATCCCGACGTGATCGCAGCCAAATGCAATCCTTTTCATACTTAGCCTCGCCTGTTGTTAACTTTACAAGGATGGTTAGCGTTGTGATTTAAACGCCTAAAAATGCCCCAGGAAACGCTGAAAACAGCATCGTCAGGCTCCTTTCTACACGGGCAAATTTTACAAATCAAGACGAAAGCGTTATTTAACATGATTTTCACCTTGCAAAAAAAGAACTGAAAAAAACAGTAATTCACTGATTTATAATGAATTTATAAGAAATTAAGATAAAATCAACATTAACAAAACTTCACGATAAACATAACTTTATAAAAAATATAATTTTGTGAAGTTGGTGGTATCTTTTTTGTTTCGCCTGTGGTGATATAGTGTCGTCTTCATTTTATGGACAATGAGAAAGCGATGAGTCAGACAGAATCCAGTTCGCTCCCTAACGGCATCGGCCTTGCCCCCTGGCTTCGCATGAAGCAGGAAGGGATGACCGAAAACGAGAGCCGTATCGTTGAATGGTTGCTTACCCCCGGCAATCTCAGCGATGCGCCGGCAATCAAGGACGTCGCGGAAGCGCTGTCGGTATCAGAAGCCATGATCGTTAAGGTTTCTAAGCTGCTGGGGTTTAGCGGTTTTCGTAACCTGCGCAGCGCGCTGGAGGCCTACTTTTCGCAGTCTGAACAGGTGTTACCGACCGAACTCTCCTTTGATGATGCGCCGCAGGATGTGGTGAATAAGGTATTCAACATCACCCTGCGCACCATTATGGAAGGCCAGTCGATCGTGAACGTCGACGAAATTCACCGCGCGGCGCGCTTTTTTGCCCAGGCCAACCAGCGCGACCTGTACGGCGCGGGCGGCTCCAACGCCATCTGCGCCGACGTGCAGCATAAGTTTTTACGCATCGGCGTGCGCTGCCAGGCCTACCCGGACGCGCATATCATGATGATGTCCGCCTCGCTGCTGAAGGAAGGCGATGTCGTGCTGGTGGTCTCGCACTCCGGGCGCACCAGCGATATCAAATCAGCGGTGGAGCTGGCGAAAAAGAACGGGGCGAAAATTATCTGTATCACCCATAGCTATCATTCGCCGATTGCCAAGTTAGCTGATTTTATTATTTGTTCGCCAGCACCAGAGACGCCTTTATTAGGGCGTAACGCCTCAGCGCGTATATTACAACTCACATTATTAGATGCGTTTTTTGTTTCCGTTGCACAGCTCAACATTGAGCAAGCGAATTTAAATATGCAAAAAACTGGCGCGATTGTTAATTTCTTTTCACCCGGCGCGCTTAAATAAAAAACCGATCCCACACTGGTGGGATCAATATAACTGTATCCTACACTGAGAATACTGCCATGAATAAATATCTGAAACTTTTCAGCGGCACGCTCATGGGCGTAATGTTATCCACCAGCGCCTTTGCCGCCGCCGATTATGCTGTGGTATTAAAAACCTTATCCAATCCATTTTGGGTGGATATGAAAAAGGGTATTGAGGACGAAGCCAAAACGCTGGGCGTAAGCGTCGATATTTTTGCCTCGCCTTCCGAAGGGGATTTTCAGTCGCAGCTGCAGCTGTTTGAAGACCTGAGCAACAAAAACTACAAAGGTATCGCCTTTGCGCCGCTCTCCTCGGTAAACCTGGTCATGCCGGTGGCCAAAGCGTGGAAAAAGGGCATCTTTCTGGTCAACCTCGATGAAAAAATCGATATGGATAACCTGAAGAAAGCCGGCGGCAACGTCGAAGGTTTCGTCACCACCGATAACGTGGCGGTGGGGGCAAAAGGCGCGGAATTTATCATCGACAAGCTCGGCGCGGAAGGCGGCGAAGTCGCTATTATCGAAGGCAAAGCCGGTAACGCCTCAGGCGAAGCTCGCCGCAGCGGCGCCACCGAAGCCTTCAAAAAAGCGAGCCAGATCAAGCTGGTGGCCAGCCAGCCTGCCGACTGGGACCGCATCAAAGCGCTGGACGTCGCCACGAACGTGCTGCAGCGTAACCCGAACGTTAAAGCGATTTACTGCGCCAACGACACCATGGCAATGGGCGTCGCCCAGGCCGTCGCGAACGCCGGCAAAACCGGCAAGGTGCTGGTGGTGGGTACCGACGGTATTCCGGAAGCGCGCAAAATGGTCGAAGCCGGGCAAATGACCGCCACTATCGCGCAGAACCCGGCGGATATTGGCGCTACGGGTCTTAAGCTGATGGTCGACGCCGAGAAGAGCGGCAAAGTCATCCCGCTGGATAAAGCCCCGCAGTTTACGCTGGTGGATTCCATTCTGGTGACGAAATAGGTTTGTAAATCCCCTCTTTCTTTGGGAGAGGGGAAATCACGCAGCGGTAATAAAGGAAATTTTCTATGCTCACGCCATATATATCAATGGCGGGGATCGGCAAATCCTTTGGCCCGGTTCACGCATTAAAATCGGTTGATTTAACTATTTACCCCCATGAAATACATGCGTTACTAGGGGAAAACGGTGCCGGTAAATCAACGCTGATGAAAGTATTGTCGGGAATACATGAACCGACCAAAGGCACCATTACGATTAATAACGTTAACTACCACAAGCTTGACCATAAATTAGCGGCCCAGCTCGGCATTGGTATTATTTACCAGGAGCTCAGCGTCATTGATGAATTAACGGTGCTGGAGAATTTATATATTGGCCGCCATCTGACTAAAAAAGTCTGCGGCGTCAACGTTATCGACTGGAAGGAAATGCGCGTACGGGCGGCGATGATGCTGCTGCGCGTCGGGCTGAAGATCGATTTAGACGAAAAGGTGGCGAATCTCTCCATCAGCCACAAGCAGATGCTGGAGATCGCCAAGACGCTGATGCTCGACGCTAAAGTGCTGATCATGGATGAACCGACCTCCTCGCTGACCAATAAAGAGGTGGACTATCTGTTCCTGATCATGAACCAGCTGCGTAAAGAGGGCACCGCCATTGTTTATATCTCGCACAAGCTGGCGGAAATACGCCGCATCTGCGACCGCTACACGGTGATGAAAGACGGCAGCAGCGTCTGCAGCGGGAAGGTCAGCGAAGTGAATAACGACGACATCGTACGCCTGATGGTCGGCCGCGAGCTGCAAAACCGCTTCAACGCCATGAAAGAGAGCACCGGCAACATCGCCCGCGAGACGGTGTTCGAAGTGAAAAACGTCACCAGCCATGACAAGAAAAAGGTACGCGATATCTCATTTAGCGTGAATCGCGGCGAAATTCTCGGTTTTGCCGGGCTGGTCGGCTCCGGGCGCACCGAGCTGATGGACTGCCTGTTTGGAGTCGATAAGCGTAGCAGCGGTGAAATATACCTCAACGGCAACGCGATCTCGCCCCGCTCGCCGCTCGACGCCTTAAAGAAAGGCATGGGGTATATCACCGAAAGCCGCCGGGAAAACGGCTTTTTCCCCAATTTTTCCATCGCCCAGAATATGGCGGTCAGCCAGAGCCTGAAGCGCGGCGGCTACAAAGGGGCCATGGGGCTGTTCCGCGAAGGCGACGAACGCAGAACGGCGGAGGAGCAGCGCAAGCTGCTGGCGCTGAAGTGCCATTCGGTCGATCAGAACATCACCGAGCTCTCCGGCGGCAACCAGCAGAAGGTGCTGATTTCCAAATGGCTATGCTGCAGCCCCGAAGTGATCATTTTTGACGAGCCGACGCGCGGTATCGACGTGGGCGCAAAAGCCGAAATTTATAAAGTGATGCGCCAGCTGGCCGATGACGGAAAAGTCATCCTGATGGTGTCGTCCGAACTACCTGAAATTATCGCCGTCTGCGACCGCATTGCCGTGTTCTGCGAAGGGCGACTGACGCAAATCCTGACCAATCGCGACGACATGAGCGAAGAGGAGATTATGGCATGGGCACTACCACAAGAGTGAAAGGCGAAATGGGCGAGAAAAAACCGTTTAACTTCGCGCTGTTCTGGGATAAATACGGCACCTTTTTTATTCTCGCCATCATCGTCGCCATCTTCGGCACCCTGTCGTCAGAGTACTTCCTGACGACCAACAATATTACGCAGATCTTCGTCCAGAGCTCGGTCACCGTCCTGATCGGCATGGGCGAGTTCTTCGCGATCCTCGTCGCCGGGATCGACCTGTCGGTCGGGGCGATCCTCGCGCTCTCCGGGATGGTCACCGCGAAGCTGATGCTGGCGGGCGTCGACCCGTTCCTCGCGGCGCTGATTGGCGGCGTGCTGGTCGGCGGCGCGCTGGGGGCCATCAACGGCTGCCTGGTCAACTGGACCGGCCTGCATCCGTTCATTATTACCCTCGGCACCAACGCCATCTTCCGCGGTATTACGCTGGTGATCTCTGATGCCAACTCGGTGTACGGGTTTTCTTTTGATTTCGTTAACTTTTTCGCCGCCACGCCGCTGGGCATTCCGGTTCCGGTGATCTTCTCGCTGATTGTGGCGGTGATCCTGTGGTTCCTGACCACCCGTATGCGCGTGGGCCGCAACATCTACGCGCTGGGCGGTAACAAGCACTCCGCTTTCTACTCCGGCATCGACGTCAAGTTCCACATGCTGCTGGTGTTCATCATTTCCGGCGTTTGCGCCGGGCTGGCCGGCGTGGTCTCCACCGCCCGCCTCGGGGCGGCGGAACCGCTGGCCGGCATGGGCTTTGAAACCTACGCCATCGCCAGCGCCATCATCGGCGGCACCAGCTTCTTCGGCGGTAAAGGACGCATCTTCTCGGTGGTCATCGGCGGCCTGATTATCGGCACTATCAACAACGGACTGAACATCCTGCAAGTACAAACCTACTACCAGCTGGTGGTAATGGGCGGATTAATCATCGCGGCTGTCGCCCTCGACCGTCTTATCAGTAAGTAAGGAATTTATCATGAAAATTGCTCCCTCTTTAATGTGTATGGATCTGCTGAAATTCAAAGAACAGATCGAGTTTATCGACCAGCACGCAGACTATTTTCACATCGACATTATGGACGGTCATTTTGTACCAAACCTGACCCTGTCGCCGTTTTTCGTCAGCCAGGTCAAAAAGCTGGCCAGCAAACCGCTGGACTGCCATCTGATGGTCACCCGCCCGCAGGACTACATTAGCCAGCTGGCGCAGGCGGGGGCGGATTTTATCACCCTGCATCCGGAAACGATTAACGGCCAGGCCTTCCGCCTGATCGAAGAGATCCGTCGCCACGGCATGAAGGTCGGACTGATCCTTAACCCGGAAACCCCGGTTGAGACCATGAAGTACTACATTCATAAAGCCGACAAAATCACGGTGATGACCGTCGATCCGGGCTTCGCCGGGCAGCCGTTTATCCCGGAGATGCTGGAAAAAATCGCCGAACTGAAAGCCTGGCGCGAGCGCGAGGGGCTGAGCTACGAGATCGAAATCGACGGCTCCTGCAATAAAGCCACCTATCAAAAACTGATGGCGGCGGGCGCGGACGTCTTTATCGTCGGCACATCAGGCCTCTTCAATCACGCCGATAAGATAGAAGACGCGTGGCAGATCATGGCAGAGCAGATCCTGACGGCAAAACGCGAGGTAATGCCTCATGCAAAAACAGCGTAACGTCGTCGCGGGCGTGGATATGGGCGCGACCCATATCCGGCTTTGCCTGCAAACGGCGCAGGGCGAAGCGCTGCACTGCGAAAAGCGGCGCACCGCCGACGTGATTAGCGCCGACGGCCTGGTCAACGGTATTAAAAACCTGCTGCAGCAGCAGCTGACCCAGCACGACGCCCACTGCTGCGGGCTGGTGATGGGGTTTCCGGCGCTGGTGGCAAAAGACAAGCGGACGATTATCTCAACGCCCAATCTGCCGCTGGCCGCCGACGACCTGTATAACCTGGCCGACCGGCTGGAAGCGGCGCTGGGCTGCCCGGTGGAGTTTTCCCGCGATGTGAATCTGCAGCTCTCTTTTGATGTGCAGCAGAACGGCCTGCAGGAGCAGGAGGTGCTGGCGGCCTATCTTGGCACCGGTATGGGCTTCGCGGTCTGGCTGAACGGCGGACCGTGGACCGGCGCCCACGGCGTGGCGGGCGAGCTGGGGCATATTCCGCAGGGCGATGACGCCCTCACCTGCGCCTGCGGCAACCCCGCCTGTCTGGAAACCGTCTGCTCCGGGATTGCGCTAAAGCGCTGGTATGAACAGCAGCCGCGCGCCTATGAACTGGGCGAGCTGTTCGTTCACGCCGCGCGGGAGCCGTTTGTGCAGCAGCTGCTAAACCACGCCGCCCGCGCCATCGCCACCAGCATCAACCTGTTCGACCCCGATGCGGTGATCCTCGGCGGCGGCGTGATGGATATGCCCGCCTTCCCGCGTGACGCCGTCATCGCCATGGTCAAAACCTACGTCCGCCGTCCGCTGCCGTATCAGGCCGTACGCTTTATCGCCGCCTCCTCTTCCGCGTTTAACGGCGCTCAGGGCGCGGCGGCGCTGGCGAGAAGCCGGTATTTAACCTGACCGGGGTAACGCCCATAAGCCCGGACCTGCCTCTTCCCACATCCCCGGCGGCGGTGCTGCGCGCCTGGCCGGGCTACCCGGCCGCGTCACAGGCGCCCGCGTCGACACGTCAAAACTGACGATAGCCTGTTTTTCGTCAGCATTTCGCCCAAAAAAACGACGTATCATCAGTCAATACCCACAGTGAAAACATGGCATAGAAGATGCATAGTGACGGCGCGATAGCGCGTATGCGCCAATTGATTAACTGGAGCAAGACCGATGAAAAAAGTCGTCACGGTTTGCCCGTATTGCGCATCAGGTTGCAAAATCAACCTGGTGGTCGATAACGGCAAAATCGTTCGGGCGGAGGCGGCACAGGGGAAAACCAACCAGGGAACCCTGTGTCTGAAAGGCTATTATGGCTGGGACTTCATTAACGATACCCAGATCCTTACCCCGCGCCTGAAAACCCCGATGATCCGTCGCCAGCGCGGCGGCAAGCTGGAATCCGTCTCCTGGGATGAGGCGCTCGATTACGTCGCCACTCGCCTCAGCGCCATTAAAGAGAAGTATGGCCCGGACGCGATTCAGACTACCGGTTCGTCCCGCGGGACGGGTAACGAAACCAACTATGTGATGCAAAAATTCGCGCGCGCCGTTATTGGTACCAATAACGTCGACTGCTGCGCTCGCGTCTGACACGGCCCATCGGTTGCAGGTCTGCACCAATCGGTCGGTAACGGCGCTATGAGTAATGCCATCACCGAGATCGACAACACCGATCTCGTGTTTATCTTCGGGTATAACCCGGCAGATTCACACCCTATTGTGGCGAATCACGTGATTAACGCCAAACGCAATGGGGCGAAAATCATCGTCTGCGATCCGCGTAAAATCGAAACCGCGCGCATCGCCGATATGCACATTGCGCTGAAGAACGGCTCGAATATCGCGCTGCTCAACGCTATCGGACACGTGATCATCGAAGAGGATCTCTACGATAAATCCTTCGTCGCCAGCCGTTCCGAAGGCTTCGAAGAGTATCGCAAAATCGTCGAAGGCTATACGCCGGAGTCGGTGGAAGAGATTACCGGCGTGAGTGCCCAGGAGATCCGCGCCTGCGCCCGCATGTACGCCAGCGCGAAATCCGCCGCCATCCTGTGGGGCATGGGCGTCACCCAGTTCTACCAGGGCGTAGAGACCGTACGTTCGCTGACCAGCCTGGCGATCCTCACCGGCAACCTCGGCAAGCCGAGCGTCGGCGTCAACCCGGTGCGCGGCCAGAACAACGTTCAGGGCGCCTGCGACATGGGCGCGCTGCCGGATACCTATCCGGGCTATCAGTACGTTAAATTCCCGGAAAACCGCGAGAAGTTCGCCAAAGCCTGGGGCGTCGACAGCCTGCCGGCGCACACCGGCTACCGCATCAGCGAGCTGCCGCACCGCGCGGCGCATGGCGAAGTGCGGGCGGCGTACATCATGGGGGAAGATCCGCTCCAGACCGACGCCGAGCTGTCCGCCGTGCGTAAGGCTTTCGACGATCTGGAACTGGTTATCGTCCAGGATATTTTCATGACCAAAACCGCCTCAGCGGCCGACGTTATCCTGCCCTCCACCTCGTGGGGCGAGCACGAAGGCGTTTATACCGCAGCGGACCGCGGCTTCCAGCGCTTCTTTAAAGCGGTAGAGCCGAAGTGGGACCTGAAAACCGACTGGCAGATCATCAGCGAAATCGCCACCCGGATGGGTTACAAGATGCACTACAACAACACTCAGGAAATCTGGGACGAGTTGCGTCATCTGTGCCCGGATTTCTACGGCGCCACCTACGAGAAAATGGGCGAGCTGGGCTACGTCATGTGGCCGTGCCGCGATGAGTCCGACGCCGACCAGGGGACCTCTTATCTGTTTAAAGAGAAGTTCGATACCCCCAACGGCCTGGCGCAGTTCTTCACCTGCGACTGGGTCGCGCCGATTGACAAGCTCACCGACGAATACCCGATGGTGCTGTCGACGGTGCGCGAAGTCGGCCACTACTCGTGCCGTTCGATGACCGGCAACTGTGCGGCGCTGGCCGCGCTGGCGGATGAACCGGGCTATGCGCAGATCAATACCGCTGATGCCGAACGTCTGGGCATTGAGGATGAGGCGCTGGTGTGGGTGAACTCGCGCAAGGGCCGTATTATCACCCGCGCGCAGGTCAGCGATCGTCCGAATAAAGGGGCGGTCTATATGACCTACCAGTGGTGGATTGGCGCCTGTAACGAGCTGGTTTCCGAGAACCTGAGCCCGATAACCAAAACGCCGGAGTACAAGTACTGCGCCGTCAACGTTGAGCCGATTGCCGACCAGCGGGCCGCAGAGCAGTACGTGATTGACGAGTACAATAAGCTGAAAACCCGCCTGCGCGAAAGCGCGATGGGCTAATCAGGCCGCCTCCCCGGAGGCGGTGCTTCGCACCTGTCCGGGCTACACAATCCGTAGCCCGAGCAACGCATTTACGCCGCAACCCGGGAAACAGACGGCACGATGGTTCGAGTAAAACGTTCATATCCCCCACTCGTTCCCGTCGTTTTCTTCTCCTTCACCTGCCTTTATACTGCTCGCTATGTCCTCTACCGATAATAAAAAATGAAATACCTCTATTTACTGCTGGTGATGGCAAGCGTCGCCGCAGGCGCCATGGAACCCGGCAGCCAGTACAAACCGCTGGCCGAAGCGGGCGACCCGCGCGCGCAGTACTACCTGGCCGACACTTACGTCAGCTTCGGCGATTTTCCGCAGGCTGAATACTGGGCGCAGAAAGCGGCAGACAAGGGCGACGGCGATGCGCTGGCGCTGCTGGCTCAGCTCAAAATCCGCAATCCGCAGCAGGCCGACTACCGCCAGGCGAAAGCGCTGGCGGAAAAATCGGTGCAGACCGGCAGCAGGGCGGGAGAAATTGTCCTCGCCCGGGTGCTGGTGAACCAGCAGGCCGGTACGCCGAACTATCCGCACGCCATCTCTCTGTTACAGCATGCCGCCCAGGATCCGGAAAGCGATTCAGCCGTCGACGCCCAGATGCTGCTGGGGCTTATCTACGCCAGCGGCGTTCATTCCCCGGAAGATGACGTAAAGGCGACGCAGTATTTTAAAGAGAGCTCTGCCCTCTCCCGCACCGGCTACGCTGAATACTGGGCCGGGATGCTTTTCCAGCAGGGAGAAAAAGGCTTTATCGAACCCAACAAGCAGAAAGCGCTGCACTGGCTCAACGTCAGCTGTCAGGAGGGGTTTGATACCGGCTGTGAAGAGTTCGACAGGATCAGTAAAAGATAAGAAAAAGCCCGGTGCGATGTCACCGGGCTTTCTGTTTTATTGCGCCGTTTTATCAAATTTTCCCAGCACTTCACGCTCGTACGCCAGCGCTTTTTTGCGGTCAAACTTGTGTTCCCATTTGGCGATAACCAGCACCGCCAGCGCGTTGCCCACCACGTTCAGCGCGGTACGCGCCATATCGAGGATACGGTCAACGCCGGCGATAAACGCCAGACCTTCCAGCGGAATGCCCACGCTGCCCAGCGTCGCCAGCAGCACCACGAAGGAGACGCCCGGTACGCCGGCAATCCCTTTCGACGTCACCATCAGCGTCAGCACAAGGGTAATTTCCTGCCAGATGGAGAGGTCGATACCGTACAGCTGGGCAATAAAGATCGCCGCAATGCTCTGATACAGCGTTGAGCCATCAAGGTTAAAGGAGTAGCCGGTCGGCACCACGAAGCTGGTGATTGACGCCGGCGCGCCATAGGCTTCCATCTTCTCAATAATCCGCGGCAGCACGCTCTCGGAGCTGGCGGTAGAGTAGGCCAGAATTAGCTCATCCTTCAGAATGCGGATCAGGGTCCAGATGCTCAGTCCGCACACCCGCGCCACGATGCCTAATACCACCAGCGCAAAGAACAGAATGGCGAAATAAACCAGAATCACCAGCTTCGCCAGCGGCCACAGCGAGGCGAAGCCGAAGGTCGCCACGGTCACCGAAATCAGCGCGAACACGCCCACCGGCGCATAGCGCATGACCATGTGCGTCACTTTGAACATGGTTTCAGAGATAGAGCGGAACACCGTTACCAGCGGTTCGCGATGGGTGGCGGGCAGCGAGGAGAGGCCCAGACCAAACAGCACCGAGAAGAAGATGATCGGCAGCATATCGCCTTTCGCCATCGAGGCCACGATATTGGTCGGGACCAGCGAGAGGATCGTGCCCATCAGGCCATGCGCGTGGCTCTGCACTTCCGCCGTGGTGTTTTGATATTTCGAAATATCCACCGCCGCCAGCTGCGACATATCGATTCCGCTCCCCGGCTGGAAGACGTTAGCCAGAGTAATCCCCAGCACGATCGCCACCGTGGTGATCACTTCAAAATAGATAATGGTCTTCGCGCCGATACGGCCCAGCTGCTTCGCATCGCCCACGCCCGCAATACCGACCACCAGGGTCGAGATGACGATCGGTACGACGATCATTTTAATCAGATGGATAAAGATATCGCCTGCCGGGGTCAGCAGGTTTGAGATTAACCAGTCACGGCTTTCGGCATGGTAATGCAGGTAACTGCCCAGAAGTATGCCCAGCACCAGAGCCAGCAAAATTTGCCAGGCCAGGCTGACTTTTGTTTTTTTCTTCACTACAGACTTCCTCGATGAAAAGCGCCATTCCGGGAGGTAATGGCACCCACTGAAAGGGGTATGAATTGTGTTGCGTTGCTTTATAGGGTTATTTAACGCGCAATATCAGTATCATTTGCACGGCATGCTGCGCAAGTCTTTAAGAACAGCGGTTTACTCTGGTTTTATGCATAAACCCGCTAATATCCCCACCTTATGTTGCATAAGTATTTGTTATAAAAAATATTTAATATATTCATTTTCTATAAATCCACTTCAGAAATTATTTCATATCAAAGTTTCATTTGATTGCTTTTCATTCAATTTAATTATTGCGTGATCTGCCCCCCAAATAGCAAACAAAGCCGCCAAAGCCCCTACTATTAACGTTTATTTGACATATATTTAACAACCTACAGGAGAAAAAAAGCCATGAGCCAAATACATAAACACTCTATTCCCGCTAATATTGCGGAGCGTTGCCTGATTAACCCGGAACAGTACCAGGCGCAGTATCAGCAGTCCGTCACCGAACCTGACGCCTTCTGGGGCGAGCAGGGCAAAATCCTTGACTGGATAAAACCCTATACGCGCGTGAAAAACACCTCGTTCGCGCCGGGCAATATTTCCATTAAGTGGTATGAAGACGGTACGCTGAACCTCGCCGCTAACTGCCTCGATCGCCATCTGGCGGAGCGCGGCGACCAGACGGCCATCATCTGGGAAGGCGACGATGCCAGCCAGAGCAAAAACATCACTTATCGCGAGCTACATCGCGATGTCTGCCGCTTTGCCAACGTCCTGCTCGAGCTGGGCATTAAAAAGGGCGATGTCGTGGCTATCTATATGCCGATGGTGCCGGAAGCGGCGGTGGCCATGCTGGCCTGCGCGCGCATCGGCGCTATCCATTCGGTCATTTTCGGCGGCTTCTCGCCGGAGGCGGTCGCCGGCCGTATCATCGATTCCAACTCTCGCCTGGTGATCACCTCGGATGAAGGGCTGCGCGCCGGCCGCGCGATCCCGCTGAAGAAGAACGTCGACGACGCGCTAAAAAATCCGAACGTGAAGAGCATCGAAAACGTGGTGGTGTTCAAACGTACCGGCGGCAAAATCGACTGGCAGGAAGGCCGCGATCTGTGGTGGAGCGATCTGATCGAGAAAGCCAGCGCGGAACACCAGCCCGAAGAGATGAACGCCGAAGATCCGCTGTTTATCCTTTATACCTCCGGTTCGACCGGTAAGCCAAAAGGCGTGCTGCACACCACCGGCGGCTACCTGGTCTATGCGGCGTCAACCTTTAAATACGTGTTCGACTATCATCCGGGCGACATCTACTGGTGCACCGCCGACGTCGGTTGGGTCACCGGCCATAGCTACCTGCTCTACGGCCCGCTGGCCTGCGGCGCGACGACGCTGATGTTCGAAGGCGTACCGAACTGGCCGACCCCGGCGCGTATGTGCCAGGTGGTCGATAAGCATCAGGTCAACATTCTTTATACCGCCCCTACGGCGATCCGCGCGCTGATGGCGGAGGGCGATAAGGCCATCGAAGGCACCGACCGCTCTTCCCTGCGCATTCTCGGCTCCGTCGGCGAACCGATTAACCCGGAAGCCTGGGAGTGGTACTGGAAGAAGATCGGCAACGAGAAGTGCCCGGTGATGGACACCTGGTGGCAGACCGAAACCGGCGGCTTTATGATCACCCCGCTGCCCGGCGCTATCGAGCTGAAGGCCGGTTCCGCCACGCGTCCCTTCTTCGGCGTCCAGCCGGTGCTGGTGGATAACGAAGGCGCGCCGCTGGAAGGCGCGACCGAGGGGAACCTGGCGATCGCCGATTCCTGGCCGGGCCAGGCGCGCACGCTGTTTGGCGACCACGAACGCTTCGAACAAACCTACTTCTCCACCTTTAAAAATATGTACTTCAGCGGCGACGGCGCGCGCCGTGACGAAGATGGCTACTACTGGATCACCGGCCGCGTCGATGACGTGCTGAACGTTTCCGGCCACCGTCTGGGTACCGCCGAAATTGAATCGGCGCTGGTGTCGCATCCGAAAATCGCCGAAGCGGCGGTGGTCGGCATTCCGCATAACATCAAAGGCCAGGCCATCTACGCCTACGTGACCCTCAACCATGGCGAAGAGCCGACGCCGGAGCTGTACGCCGAGGTGCGCAACTGGGTACGTAAAGAGATTGGCCCGCTGGCGACGCCGGACGTGCTGCACTGGACCGATTCGTTACCAAAAACCCGTTCGGGCAAAATCATGCGCCGCATTCTGCGCAAAATTGCCGCGGGCGATACCAGTAACCTCGGCGATACCTCAACGCTTGCCGATCCTGGCGTGGTGGAAAAACTGCTCGAAGAGAAGCAGGCCATCGCTATGCCATCGTAAACCAACGATCCCCTACACCCTCTCCCCACCAGGGGAGAGGATATAATTACGACTCCCCAAGGATTTCAGGTAGCAGGAAAGCGGTAAACAGGCTGATTCCCGACAGTTAACTGCCGGGCGGATGAGTGTTGCCGACGACCGGCGCGTGAATGACGAAAGGGAACCTCTGGAGACGCTACGATGAACGAACAGATTTGTCAGCGGATAGAAAATAGTGCGCATTTTAAGGAGCTTGTTGCAGCCCGGCAAAGGTTTGCCGCCATCCTGTCACTGATTATGCTGGTGATTTATGTGGGCTTTATTCTGCTTATCGCCTTCGCCCCCGGCTGGCTGGGCACGCCGCTGCATGCGGGAACCAGCGTCACCCGGGGTATTCCGATTGGTATCGGCGTGATCGTTATCTCTTTCGTCTTAACCGGAATATACGTCTGGCGGGCAAATGGTGAATTTGATCGGCTGACGAAAAGCGTTCTCAGCGAGGTAAAAGCATCATGAAGAAAGTCCTGACGGCGCTCGCCGCCACGCTCCCGTTGACCGTCAATGCCGCGGATGCTCTCACCGGCGCGGTACAGCGCCAGCCGACCAACTGGCAGGCGATTATCATGTTCCTGATTTTCGTCGCCCTGACGCTCTATATCACCTGGTGGGCCTCAAAACGCGTACGTTCGCGCAGCGATTACTACACCGCGGGCGGCAATATCACCGGTTTCCAGAACGGGCTGGCGATTGCCGGCGATTTTATGTCGGCGGCCTCGTTCCTCGGCATTTCCGCGCTGGTTTACACCTCCGGCTACGATGGGCTGATCTACTCGCTCGGTTTCCTCGTCGGCTGGCCGATTATTCTGTTTCTTATCGCCGAACGCCTGCGTAACCTCGGCCGCTACACGTTTGCCGACGTAGCGTCCTATCGTCTTAAGCAGGGGCCGATCCGCACCCTCTCCGCCTGCGGTTCGCTGGTAGTGGTGGCGCTCTATTTGATAGCCCAGATGGTCGGCGCGGGTAAGCTTATCCAGCTGCTGTTCGGCCTCAACTACCACATTGCGGTGGTGCTGGTCGGCGTGCTGATGGTGCTTTACGTCCTCTTTGGCGGCATGCTCGCCACCACCTGGGTGCAGATTATCAAAGCCGTCCTGCTGCTGTTCGGCGCCAGCTTTATGGCCTTTATGGTGATGAAGCACGTCGGCTTCAGCTTCAATAATCTGTTCACCGAAGCGATGGCGGTCCACCCGAAAGGCTCGGCGATTATGAGCCCCGGCGGACTGGTGAAAGACCCGATATCGGCGCTATCGCTAGGCCTCGGGCTGATGTTCGGCACCGCGGGTCTGCCGCATATTCTGATGCGCTTCTTCACCGTGAGCGACGCCAAAGAAGCGCGTAAGAGCGTGTTCTACGCCACCGGCTTTATGGGCTACTTCTATATTCTGACCTTTATCATCGGCTTCGGCGCCATCATGCTGGTGGGGGCGAATCCGGCGTTCAAAGACGCGGCCGGTCAGCTTATCGGCGGTAACAATATGGCGGCGGTGCATCTGGCGGACGCGGTCGGCGGTAACCTGTTCCTCGGCTTTATCTCCGCCGTGGCCTTCGCCACTATTCTGGCGGTGGTCGCTGGCTTGACGCTGGCTGGCGCGTCGGCGGTCTCTCACGACCTGTATGCGAACGTGTTCCGTAAAGGGGCGACCGAGCGTCAGGAGCTGAAGGTGTCGAAGATTACCGTGCTGATCCTCGGCGTGGTGGCGATTCTGCTGGGCATCCTGTTCGAGAATCAGAACATCGCCTTTATGGTCGGCCTCGCGTTCTCCATCGCCGCCAGCTGTAACTTCCCGATTATCCTGCTGTCGATGTACTGGTCGAAGCTGACCACCCGCGGGGCGATGATTGGCGGCTGGCTGGGTCTGCTGACCGCGGTGATTCTGATGATCCTCGGCCCGACCATCTGGGTGCAGATCCTCGGTCACGAAAAGGCGATATTCCCGTATGAATATCCGGCGCTGTTCTCTATCGCCGTGGCCTTTATCGGTATCTGGTTCTTCTCCGCCACCGATAGCTCAGCGGAAGGCGCGCGCGAGCGCGAGCTGTTCCGCGCTCAGTTTATCCGTTCGCAGACCGGTATCGGCATCGAGAAAGGCCAGGCGCATTAATCATTGCCCGTTCCCCGGCCTGCCGGTCGGGGAATATTTTATTGGTAGATAAAGGTTATCGTTCCGCTCGCATTCGCGGTGCCTGGCGTCACGTTAGATCCGGTTTTGTAATAGTTCGCGGTAAACGTCAGGACGTTCGATGCCGCCGCCCCGCCGGGATTATCAGGATCGGTGAATATTGTATAGCTGGCCTCCGAGCCGGGGTTGGTCACAGTCGTTCTTTTCGATTCTGAAAATACCCTGTAGATTGCATTATTCACGATTAATGGTGTGTTATAAAGATTCAGCTGTACTCCAACGCCGGTCGCTACGTTTTCGCCGGACGTTAACGCAATAACGGTATGATCGGAATTATCACCCTCCGCTTCTGGCGCCGTAACGCGCATCGCCACGAATGTTCCCGGCTCACAGGTTAGGGTCAGCGTTTGCTGAGCTGAGCCAGCTTTGTTAGAAAGATTAAACTCACTTGTTTTCACTGAGCCCATTTGGAAATTCAGCGCGGTCGAATCAACCGAACACCCCATCGGGGTCAGCTGGATTTTTGTCGAGCCCGTCACGTGCAGCTGGGAAATAGCCATCGTTCCGTCAAGATCCAGAATAGAAACCGTGGAAATCGGATCGGCCAGCGTCAGCGTGCTGTTACTGGCAATAGCTCCCCCCGTTGCCACAAGCTGGACCTGGTACGTTGGCGCATAATATGTGCTTGCCTTGTCATCAAAAGATCCATTAGGTTTTCCCAGATACAAGTCTGCATCACCGATATGATGAACGCTGTAGTCAGCATTAAAATCATCGTTATCACCACCATATTCACCCGTGATATTGAGCCAGAATTTGACGCGAATACCGATACCCTGCACGGAGGTCGAGTAGATGTTATCCCCCACTAAGGTGCCCGCATTCCCCGAGCTCCATCCGAACAGTGCATATAACCAACCCCGACAATCCGTAATGGAGGTGGTTGGATGCGTTATCTGCCCTGAATCATAAAGGATGGTCCCCGCCGAGTAGCTACCGGCATTAACCAGTATCTGTGGAGGTAAATTAGTTAAAGCGATATCGCCCGAGTTTGCACCCGTTTGGCATGCCCAACTGTAAGCCGGTAATAAGCAGGCCAGCAGCAATAAAATTAACGTCTTCATAGTTCTTCCCTGGCGAAAATAGATCATTTATAGGCAACATTGAACGTGACCGTATAGGAGACACTGCCCGCCGTCACCCGACCATTCGGCGTATACATTCTTGCGATCATATTAAAAACATGTTCAGCGCCATCAGTGAAAAAATAGGTATAGCTATCACCTGGTCCCAGGTTTTTCTGGTCCACCGCGCTTTGCAACTGTAGCCACACGTCCTGAGCACCAGAAAAAAGCTCATTCATATATACATTGATATCGTTGCCAACAAATACAATACCGCTAAACATTAGCGTCACTGACGCCGTACCCTTTGAGCAATTATCAAAGGCGATTGAAACTATCTTAGCCGCGCTACTCGCGCCCGGTTTACCGCTCAAACTTTGATAGGAAACCGTTCCTAAATCGATAGCGCTGGAGGGTTTTACCGATACCTCACATACGGGCTCTTCAATCTTACCGGTGATATTGAAATTAACAGTACTATTGGCGTCATAAGCCCAGGCTGGCCTTACAAACATCAACGCAAGTCCGATAGTGATAATAAATACCTCGAACGATTTCATTAATCGCCCGCCATTATTTACCCTCATTAATTCCATTCTTAATTTATGTATCAAGGCAATCATCCAGTTATTCATCATCGGCAATCCGCTGCATAAAAAACGATATCATCAACCGATTTATTGGTGGATAAATCATAGTTAACATAGCATTGGCTATTTTTGCTATCACCCCACTTCACAAATAACCGGCCTTTTTCAGATAGCCCGGTCAGATAGGCCTGTCCGGAATCCCCTACGATAGTGCTGCGTTTTTCTTGAGGTTGCTGGCTTGCATCATCTAATGTAATAACGGCGCCAAAAGGGACCTCTTTATTATTAAAACGCAAAGTCATCATCGCTTTATAGCCAATCCAGGTATTATATTTAACTTTTACAATCGCATTACGCGTCGGGACCACCGTTTTGGCAATATTATCGATTTCCGCTCCCGAGACCTGCTGTTCATCAAGAGAGAGATTATTTTCATGGTAGGGTCGTACGAAGGGTACAACGGCGTATCCGGCAGAGTCGGTCATCACGTTAGTCTGCCCGCGCACCGCAATATTGCTGACGCCAGGCGCTTCAACCAGCGCAACGCTTTCGCCCAGATAGCGTGACAGCGTTATTCCACTGGAATGGGCCAGCATCCCACCGCGTAGCGAGTAATTATAGTGGGCGCTATAGCTGTCATACCCGTATCCCGCGGTGACTTCACCTTTTGAACCCTGATAGTTGAGATTGACGTTGCCGGAAGTCCTTTTAGCGCTGGCATTGTAACCCTCCTGCATATTCCAGTTCAGAGAACGGTCCGCAAAAGCCGAACCGCTTAAACCCAGGCTATGGGTCGTGTCGCCCATCCGGCTGCTGTTCATATTGTAGCTGGCCGAGATATCCGCACCAAAAGGCACGCTCACCGTGAGTGAAATAAGGTTATCGCTGATCTGAGAACTATCGCTATTCTGGCCTGAACTCTGGACATTTCGACTATAGGAATAGTTAATGAAATAGGAAATGCGGCCAATGGTATTGCTGTAGCTCACGCCCAACGACTCCATGCGTGAATTATCCCAATAAGATTCACTGACCAAAGAGAAGGAGAGTGAACCATACCCTGAGAGAGTCTGAGAGGCTGAAGCGTCAAAACGATCTTTAGTCCGCCCCGTTGATGAACAGCACCCGCTATGCGCATTCGACCTATCAATAAAATTCTGCAGAGAATAATAGCCATGGGTTGAATAACGATACCCGGCAACGGAGAAGTTGGTTCCCGTCTGCGGAATATCTTTGCTAAAGCGCACGCGATAAGATTGCCCTTCGCTGGATGACGTGTGATTCGACGTTGGCGTCTCTTTTATATCCGCCCGGGACTGGGACGCATCGAGGGAGAGCGCGCCGATCGTGCCCAGGTTAAGCCCGGCGCCCAGGATAACATTACTGTATTTGTTCTCCAGCTGCTGAAAACCGCTATACAGCGTGACGTTGCTCGATGCTCCCCAGGCAATGTTAGATTGCAGGAAGCTATATTCTTTTCCGCCGGAACTCCCCGAACGCGTTTTACCGCTGCTCAGGGCGTAATCTATCTGGCCCTCGCGCTGCAAAATCGCCAGCGAAGCAAAAGGCACCACAAAGCTCTGTTCACTGCCATCGGACTCTTTTACCGTCACATTCAGATCGCCCGCGCTCCCGGTTGGGTAAAGATCGTTTATTTCAAACGCGCCAGGGGGAACCGTTGTTTTATAAATGCTGTATCCGTTCTGATAGACCGTCACGTCGGCGGTGGTGCGGGCGATACCTTTAATGACCGGCGCAAAACCATTCATGCTATCCGGCAGCATCTCTTTATCTGAGTTCAGCTGTAGCCCGGTGAAGCTAATACTGTCGAACACGCTTGATGACGTATAGGTCTGACCCAGGATCAGCTGGCCTTTCAGGGCCTGGATATCACGTGAAATATAGCTGTAGACCGAGTCCCACTGGTTGCCGTCATCATTATGGTTGAGAGTACTGTAGTTCCGTAAACGCCACGGCCCGACGTTTAAACCCGGCTGCAGGCTCACAAACTGGCTGGACGTCGCTTCGCCGCCGTGCCGCGGATCGGTCTTTTGCCCGGAGAGATTATAGTTAAGTAGCCCCGCGGTAATACCCTGTTGCCACCGGCTTTCAGGGACATATCCCCGCGGATGATGCATCACCGCGACCTGAGGTACGTTAAAATCAACGCGCTGTTGTGAAAGTAATACCGTGGTTCCCCATCCAGGGATTGCGGATAGTCGGGCACAGCGGGAACCCGCGACCGTGAGCTCGGGATAATTTTCCGTTTTGATTGACCACGCTTTCAGATGCGCGACGCTGATACAGGGTGAAGAAGCGTCACGATCTTCACTCTGTTGCGTGAAGCTGATTGATTCGGAAGCAATAAATTCGTCGTTAATATAAACATCAAGGTTATATTCGCCCGGCGGGACGGTTTCCTGGGAAATATAGCTCAGGTCGACGGCCGTTGTACCGGTTTCATTGACCTCCAGCAGGTGAGGATTGAAATACTCACCTGCGATAGCGGGTAACGGAATAGTGATAAAGCAGGAAATAATGGCAACGTAGCCACGTTTCAACAGGAATGTAAAATTCTGTCCAACGTTATTGAATGATGGCGGTATATTTTGGTCCCGGCATTCCATAGTCATTGATCACGCTCCATGTGATTTTCTTTTTCCCTGGTGAAGATGTGTTTGCTACCGGTATTTTTATGGTTGAAAAAGGCGCAACAAACCATGCTTCAGGAACTGACTTACCATTAACCGTAATATCAGAAAAGTTCATATATAATGGCGAGGGGTTTTTAACTTTAATATCTCTGCCTTCAGCAGACCACTGCAGTTTTTCGGCAAACTTTTCCGGTATGGCATTTTTTAATGCCGCTGGTCGAAAAATAAGTTTAATCCGCGAGTTAATGGCAAACTGCACCATGTTTTTGTCCGGCGCGCTATCCATAGCGGGAATACCTTTAATATTCAGCCAAAACATCGACTCTCGCTCTTCGGGCAGCGGTTTACCTGAGCGGAGGATTCGGACAAACCCTTGTTCGCCGGCCTTCAGGCGAAACAGCGGAGGGGTGGTAATAAAGGAATCTTTTGCTGGTGATGCCTCATCCACAACCGCGATCCAGGACTGTACGATATTTGTCACGTTATCCTTATTTTGCACAGAGACCGTCGCCGCCTTTTGGGTACCATCGAATATGACTCGCGTGCCCCCCACCACCACGCTGGCCTGTGCGACAGACATGCAGGAAAAAAAACAGATTAAGTAAGCTAATTTTTTCATGGTAGAGTCCAGGAAGGGAAAGCGGCGAGCTTTCCCTTTTGTCGGTTTATATGACGCTAAATTAATAGTAGGTAACGTTGTAAGTCACGGTTGTCTGCACCGCCCCTTTGGTGGGAGCATCCGCGCCAGATTTAGCCAGTTTGACGGTAAAAGGAATGGTCGCGGTGCCGGAGGTAATATCGACGTCAGCACCTTCCGTATTGTTCTTCAGCAGGGCACCCTTGTTGTCAAAAATCGCCACCGCAACGCCGGTAGCGGGTGAGTCTGTCGCCTGGTTCCTGAAGTAATCGCTATTCGTCGTGTCCGCTTCGCCACCAAACGTCACTTTGGCCACACTGGTACCGCCGTCTGTAGTCTTAGGGCATCCGGTTAAAGTGAAAGAAAAACTCTTCGCCGCACCGTAGATATTCGCATCCAGATCGGCTACCGATGAGGTCCCCATATCAATGGACGAAACGCCATTATCGATAGTGGCTGTACAGGTAGTGTCGGAGACCTTACCCTTAAAAGTAATGGTATTCGCGGCCTGAGACAGATTAACCAGAGCGCAGCCGGCAGATAAGGCTAATATTTTGGCAAGAGTTTTGGTACTGAAGTTCATTGGTATTCCCCTTTTTATTAAGATTAACAATCAATCCATCAATTGTTTTATGGCGTCTATTAGAGAATGAAGCCAGACATCAGCTAAAACTATAAGCCGATAATGTGCATGGGGAGTGAGTAACCTGCATTTAATATTACTAACCTATAAATACAAGAGCTTTAGTTCCACATGAATCCATTCAATAATAAAAGCTCACGTCAATAAGGTATCTAAAATCGAGACTATTCTCAATAACCATATGTGAATCATCTCAAATGAATAATAACTTTGAACCAATCAATACAAAATATATATTATAAATAACCAAATAAAATCATAGCGTTAAACATTAAACTTATTCATAAAAAATATCATTTCACATATTCACATTCTTCATTAATATCAAAAAAATCTCAAATTGAAACATTTGATTACAATTTAAGAGAGGGACAAATAAGGATAAAACCTATGATATCATCGGATTATCTTACAAATACGAATATTTAATTAACCGTTCATCTCGATAAGATGAAATGACTATTCATATGAGTATAAATAGTCGTGAGATATGGAAAAGTACCTTAGCGAGTATGCGTTGATTAATTAAAAAGGGGGTCAGAACATGGCCCATCTCACCAGCGGCGCGGCCAGCACCATCACCACTCCGGATAGCATCATCACCAGGCTGGCGACCACGCCCTCCTGAGGGCCAAGCTCGTAGGATCGTGCGGTACCGGCGCCGTGCGATGCGGCACCCAATCCGGCCCCTTTTGCCATACCTTCGCGAATAGAAAGACGCAGAAACAGTACATCCCCTACCGCCATCCCGAATACCCCGGTGACCACGACAAACAGAGCGACTAAATCTGGCTGGCCGCCCAGCGGTTTGGCTGCCGCCAGCGCAAAGGGGGTGGTAACGGAGCGTACCGCCAGGCTGCGCTGGATCTCATCAGGCAAGGTAAATAATCGCGCCAGCCACACCGAACTGGTCACCGCGACAACCGAGGCGGTAGTGACGCCAGCCGTCAGCGACATCCAGTGGCGCTTAATAATCGCCAGGTTGTCGTATACCGGCACGGCAAAGGCGATCGTCGCCGGGCCCAGCAGCCACAGCAGCCAGTGGGTCTCCCCCATATAGCGTTGATAAGAGATATGGCCGAATACCAGCATCATGACCAACAGGATCGGGGTGAAAACCAGCGGCATCAGCGGCAGTTTATGGAAGCGGCGATAAAGCCGCTTGTTGGCAAAATAGAGTCCCAGCGTGACAAGAAGGCACAGGAGGCTCAGCTGAAAATCACTCATGTTTCATCCTGCTGACTTCATAGCGATACACTTTATCAACCACCCATGCCGTGGCGCCCAACACCATCGTAGTGCTCAAGCCAATCACCAGAAAGATACGCCAGCCATCAACCATCAGCAGCTGCGCGTAGTTGACGACCGCCACCACCGCCGGTACGAAAAACAGCAGCATCTCCGCCAGCAGCCAGCGGGCTCCGGCGCGTACCCAGTTTAAAGGAATGACCCGGCAGACGATCAGCGCCAGCATCATCAGCATGCCCACCAGATTCGCCGGAAGCGGCAGGTGCAGCCAGTTAACTAAATATTCAGCGCAGACGAACAGTCCGGCGTAGATCAGGACCTGAACCGGTACCTGAAGACGTTGCATAACGAAGGGCGTCACGCGAGCTGGCGCAAAGGCCATGAGCGGTATTCCTGAAAAAGAAGACAGGCGTGCAGTATAGAGAGCCGCCCGGCGCGGCAGAAATGAATTAAAATCATCACAGGTATAGTCTCAGGGAATAATTATGGATATCCGAACGCTGCGTTATTTTGTCGAAGTGGTTCGCCAGCAAAGCTTTACCCGCGCGGCGGAGAAACTGTTCGTCACGCAGCCCACCATCAGCAAGATGCTTAAAAACCTTGAAGATGAGCTGAACTGCACGCTGCTGATCCGCGACGGTCGCCGGCTGCTGCTGACCGATACCGGACGCGTGGTTTTCGAGCGCGGGCAGGCCATCCTTGGCGAATTTCACCAGCTGGAGTCGGAGCTGAGCGATATTAATCATCTGCACAAAGGCGTACTGCGTCTCGGGATCCCACCGATGGTCGGCATGTTGATGGCCGAGCCGATTAGCCGCTTTCGCCAGCGCTATGCGGGTATCGAGTTGAAAATCTCCGAGTTTGGCGGATTGACCGTGCAGCAGGCGGTCAGCAACGGCGAACTGGATTTAGCCATGACGGCGCTTCCGGTTGATGAGGCCAGCGGCCTGACGACGCTATCTCTGTTCAGCCATCCGCTCTGCGTACTGACGCCGAGAACGGCACAATGGGAGGGCCTCAGGTCATTGTCGCCGCAGGCGCTCGCCGGGCATCCGCTGGTGATTTACAACGAGGATTTCGCCCTCAGCCAGCAGCTGATGCGGCTGTTTGCTCAGCATGATGTTAAGCCGCGCATCGCCGTGCGCAGCGGACAGTGGGATTTTCTGGCCGCCATGGTCCAGGCGGGGATTGGCATCGCGATTTTGCCGGAGCCGATTTGCCAGCGCCTCGACCCGCAGAGCTTTTGCTGGATGCCGTTGCAGAGCGATCTGCGCTGGGAGCTGGGGATGATTTGGCGGGAAGGCGTTTATCTGTCGCACAGCGCGCGAGCGTGGCTGGAGTGCAGTAAGGCGTTCTGGCTGAAGTAAGTCCCCGGGTCGCGGCGTCAACGCCTGACCCGGGGAACAGGTACGGCGTTACTGATCTTCTATAAGCAGCGCTTCCAGCAGATCGAGGTCGTGCAGCAGCTTCTGCAGCGTCTCGTTGCTGATCTGCCGGGTGGCGCGCAGGTGGTACAGCTCACCGCGTTCGGAACGCAGCGCCGCCAGGCGGAACCGGCGTTCGAGGCTCTCCTCCAGCATCGACGTTTCAACATCGTTGCGGCCATCGACGCGACGACGCAGGTTACCAATCACCCGCGAACTGACCTCGGTCAGCAGCTGATTATCAATATTCTCTTTGGTATCCGCAGCCAGACGCTCTTCCATTTTCTGAATCGCGACAATCGCCACATCCGCCGTAGCGGCCCGCGCCAGACGCTCCTCTTTGCGCTGCTGGACATGGTCGGTCGACTCGATATGGCGCAGCAGAATCGGCAGCACAATCACGCCGACGAACAGTGAGAACAGAATCACCCCGGCGGCGAGGAACACCAGCTCATAGCGCGCCGGGAAGACGTTGCCGTCCGGTAGCAGCAGAGGAATAGACAGTACACCGGCAAGGGTAATCGCCCCGCGAACGCCGGCGACGGAGGAGATCAGCAGCTCGCGTGTGGTCCAGGAGCCGAACTCCATCGGTTTCTTTTTCAGGAAACGCTGGCTCAGTTTGCGCATCGTCCACAGCCAGCCAAAACGCACCAGCATCAGGGCGGCATAAATCAGAATGATATCGGTAAACAGCATCCAGGTTTCGACGTTGGGATCCGCTTCTGCGGCCACCAGCGAGCTGGAAAGAATGTCCGGCAGCTGCAGGCCCAACAGCAGGAAGACCATGCCGTTAAACACGAACTCCAGCATCGCCCAGGTGCTGTTGGCGCGCAGGCGCATCGCCAGCGGCGCGCTGCGCATCACCCCGGAACGCGTAATGGTCATCCCCGCGGCGACCGCCGCCAGGATCCCGGAAAAGCCGATATGCTCCGCGATCAGATAAGAGGCGAACGGCAGCAGGAACAGCAGCACAATTTGCGTTGCCGGTTCATCGCCGCCCCAGCGGCTGAGGAAGCGCATCGAGCGCCCGTACAGCCAGCTGACCACAAAGCCCGCGAGAATACCGCCGACCGCCACCTTGAAGAACTCCACCGTCGCGCCGCCGACGGTAAAGACCATGGTGCCCATCGCCACCGCAACGGCAAACTTCAGGGAGACCAGGCCGGAGGCATCGTTCATCAGCGCTTCGCCCTGCAAAATGCCCATTATTTTTTTCGGAATGCGCCCTTCGCCGACAATTCCCGACAGCGCCACGGCATCCGTTGGCGACAGAACCGCCGCCAGAGCAAAAGCCGGAATCAGCGGAATACCCGGCACGATCCAGTAGATGAGGTAGCCAATACCGACCACCGTTACCACCACCAGCGCCAGCGCCAGACCGAAAATTTCCCGTCCATGCTCTATGAACTCACGGGTTGGCGTCTTCCAGCCATCGGCAAAAAGCAGCGGCGGAATGAACAGAACCAGAAAGAGTTCGGGGTCGAATTCAACGTGCAATCCGAAGGTAGGCCAGGCCAACAGCGCGCCGATGCCAATTTGGATTAAGGGGAGTGGAACCTGAAAGGGCAGTACGCGTGTAACCACCCCGGAGAGAGAGACCACGAGGGTCATGATGAGTATGGTAAAGAATATTTCCATGTGTTCCCTGTTTGCTGCGTGTCTTTTTTTTACATCTGAGGCGTCATGTCTCGGCATAATACGCTACTCAGATTAACGCAAAAGGAAACAGGATGTGGCTTAAAAATTAAACGGGCGGCCAAAGCCGCCCGTTGTTAGCAGGAAAAGTTAAATCGCCCAACCGCCGGCGTAGAAGATAACCAGCGCCGCGGCGATGATCACCGTACCCAGGTTTAGCTTACGCCATTCGCCGGACACCAGACGACCGATCACCAGCGACGCAAAGCCGATCATGATGCCGGTCACGATGTTGCAGGTCAGCACGATAAAGACCGCGGTAATCAGGCCCGCCATCGCGTCGACGAAATCGTTGAAATCGATTTTCGCCACGTTGCTCAGCATCAGCAGGCCGACGTACATCAGCGCCGGCGCGGTGGCATAAGCCGGCACCAGATACGAGAGCGGAGAGAGGAACAGGATCAGCAGGAACAGCACGCCGACGGTCACTGCCGTCAGGCCCGTTTTGCCGCCCGCCGCAGTACCGGCAGCGGATTCGATATACACCGCCGCCGGCGCCGCCCCGACCAGGCCGGAGAAGACGCTGCTCAGGGAGTCGGTGGTCAGCGCTTTGCCGCCGTTAATAATCTGCCCGTCTTTATCCAGCAGGTTCGCCTGGCCGGCCACCGCGCGGATGGTTCCGGTGGCGTCAAACACCGCGGTCATCACCAGCGCAAGCACGCTTGGCAGAACCACCGGGTTCAGCGCGCCCACGATATCCAGGCTACCGATCAGCGAGTTGCCTTTATCGTCGCTCAGCGACGGCATGGCGAAGATACCGGAGAAGTGAACGTTAGGATCGAAGATCAGGCCGATAATCGAGACGCCGATAATCGTCAGCAGGATACCGCCCGGCACTTTCAGTTTTTCGAGGCCGATAATCACCGCCAGCCCGACCAGCGACATAATCACCGGGAAGCTATCAAAATTACCCAGCGCCACCGGCAGACCATCCAGCGGATTTTTAATCACCAGGCCCACGCCGTTGGCGGCAATCAGCAGCAGGAACAGACCGATACCAATCCCCGTACCGTGCGCCACGCCCTGCGGCAGGTTACGCAGGATCCAGCTACGAATGCCGGTCGCGGAGATCACGGTGAACAGGACCCCCATCAGGAACACCGCGCCCAGCGCGACCGGAATGCTGATCTGTTGACCCAGTACCAGGCTAAAGGCGGTAAACGCGGTCAGGGAGATGGCGCAGCCAATCGCCAGCGGCAGGTTCGCCCACAGCCCCATCACCAGCGAGCCGACGCCGGCAACCAGACAGGTGGAAACAAATACCGCAGCCGGTGGAAAACCCGCTTTGCCGAGCATACCCGGCACCACGATGACGGAGTAAACCATCGCCAGGAAGGTGGTAAGACCGGCAACGATTTCCTGACGCACGGTACTGCCGCGAGCAGAAATTTTAAACCAGGCGTCCAATGAACCGCCGGTACGCGCTGAAGGCGTAGACATAGAAAACTTCCCCTGAGAATTTTTATCGTTCGTCCGAATGCGTGGTGGACCATCCACTGCCAGCTAAACGCGATCTCCTTGTGCTACATCGCAGCGCCAGGGGCCGCGAAAAAGCAAACGTTTAACTCCGCGCATACAGTACGGTGTGAAGAATGACTTTGCTCCCCTCTGTCAGCAGAGGAAATGATGAGCAAAATAAAAAGGCAAACGATTATCCAGCCTTTAGACGGGCCTTTTCAACTGAAGTTTGTCGTATTTCGCTAAATTTCGCTTATGACGTTCAGGAAATAACCAGCCGATGCGCAAACGTTATCGTCCATGCGCAATCCGGTAACATTTTTGTATTGCGCTGATAGCAATTTTCCCCGGTCATCGGCTTTAGTAATAGTTTATTCGCCGGGTAAGGTGAACGGCCCCCCGCGCTCAACCGCTTTTTGCCAGGCCGGGCGCTGCTCCACGCGCTGAACCCACTGCGTCAGATGGGGTAAATTCTCCACGCCGCCGCGCGCCAGCAGCGCCATCGCGGGAAAGCTCATCTGAATATCGGCCATACTCAGCTCAGCGCCGGCAAACCAGCGCTGGCGGGAAAGGTGCGCTTCAATAAAGCGGGCATGGGTGTCCACCTGGCGGTTAAGCCAGGCCTTCTGTACCCCCTTGCCCAACGCATTACCCAGCGTGCGCATACCAAACGGCACCGGCGGTTTGCCCAGGCTGGCAAACACCAGCTTCATCAGCAGCAGGGGCATCAGCGACCCCTCGGCGTAGTGCAGCCAAAAGCGATATTGCAGCTTATCTTCCACCGACTCAGGTTTTAAGCGCCGGGCGCTATCATAGGTTTCCTGTAAATATTCCAGAATGGCGCCGGACTCCGCCAGAATGTGGCCGTTATCCTCAACCACCGGCGATTTACCCAGCGGATGAACGCTTTTTAATTCCGCCGGTGCGAGCATATCCTTGCCACGCTGATAAGAGACAACCTGATAAGGCAGCTGCAGCTCTTCCAGCGCCCATAACACGCGCTGCGATCGTGACTGATTGAGATGATGTACCGTTAACATGGGCCTCTCCCGCTGTTTGTTCAAATTAACTATAGGAACAGGCGGCGGATGCCGGGAATTTTTCGGCAAACTGAAGAGGCAAATTCAGAGAAAAGAGCCACACTTAAATTGTCGGCGCAAACCGGAACCTCCATCAAAGATTGCGCAATACTGAGGTGAGCCGACGTCGGGGGAAACCCTCCTGCGTACCAGCGGGATAGTGCGAAAGACCAAGACCGGAAAACAACTAAAGCGCCCTGTTGTGGCGCTTTAGTTTTTTAGTCATCCTCCAGCAATCGCGCGCCGGTCCCCTCTTCACCCAGCTTATCGCCCGGGTTGCGTAACGGGCAGTCGCGACGCGACAGACAGCCGCAGCCGATACAGCCATCGAGCTGATCGCGCAGCGCGGTCAGGGTATGAATGCGCCGGTCCAGCTCCTCCCGCCACTGGGACGACAGCATCTTCCACTCTTTGGCGCTGAGGTTATGCCCTTCCGGCAGTACGCCGAACGCGTCGCCGATGGTCGCCAGCGGAATACCAATGCGTTGCGCAATCTTAATGATCGCCACCGCGCGCAGGACGTCGCGCCGGTAGCGCCGCTGATTGCCCGCGTTGCGCTGACTGTGGATCAGCCCTTTACTTTCATAAAAGTGCAGCGCGGAGACGGCCACGCCGGTTCGTTTTGCCACTTCGCCGGGCGTCAGCAGCATTTTGATGCGGGGTGATTTCTTTTCCATAAAGCGCTTTACCTCAAGTTAACTTGAGGAATTATACTCGCCCGCAGACAAAACGACGAATCGAGAATTGAGAGAGGCCGCTTTATGTCCCATCAGGATATTATCCAAACGCTTATTGAATGGATTGATGAACATATCGATCAACCACTTAACATTGATATAGTCGCCAGAAAATCGGGATACTCGAAATGGTATCTGCAGCGGATGTTCCGCGCCGTGATGCATCAAACGCTGGGCGATTACATTCGCCAGCGCCGCCTGCTGCTCGCCGCGGAAGCGCTAAGAACCACCCAGCGCCCTATTTTTGATATCGCGATGGATCTCGGCTACGTGTCGCAGCAAACCTTCTCGCGGGTGTTCCGTCGCGAATTTGACCGAACGCCGACCGCCTATCGCCATCAAATTTCTGCCTGATAGTGCGGCTGATAGGGGCTGAGGCAGGTGCGCTCATTCGCCAGCCACAGCATGAACTCCTGCGGCGGCATCGCTTTCGCAAAGTGCCACCCCTGACAGTACTGCACGCCGCGTTGCTGGAGCCAGGCTACCTGCTCTGCCGTTTCGACGCCTTCAGCCACGATTTTTAAATGCAGGCTGTTTGCCATCTGGATAATATGCTCGGCAATCAGATGGCTGGTGGTATTGCTCGTCAGCATGTCGACAAAAGATTTATCAATCTTCAGAACGTCGACGTTGAGCGCATGAAGATTGTGCAGGTTGGAGTAGCCGGTGCCGAAATCATCGATGGCGATTTCATATCCCGCATCGCGGAACGCCTGGATCACCGGCGTCGTTTTCGCCACATCGATAAACCCGCGTTCGGTCACTTCGATTTTGATTTGTTCCGCCTTGACCGCGTAGCGCTGGATCTTCTCGTTGATGTGCTCAATCAAGCGTGCGGAATGGAAATCGGAAGCGGAGAGGTTAATCGCCACGTACAGATGCGGCTGCCGCGCCAGAAACTCGCCCAGGTCGGAAAATACCTCATCGATGACATAGTCGGTGACCTGGGCGATCATCCCTTCATTTTCCGCCATCGGAATGAACTCCGCCGGACTCATCACCGGCCCATCAAAGCCTGGCCAGCGCAATAATGCTTCGGTACCGACGCAGCGGTTATTTTTAATATCGATAACCGGTTGATAGTGAAGGCACAGCTGACGACGGTTTAACGCGCGCTGCAGCATCTTCCGCGGAGAGTGGTACTGCTGACGGGTGCGCGACCACACCAGCAGGAGCAATACGCTGCAAATCAGCCCCAGCGGTAGCGTCAGGGTCACCTGATTATAAAAATTCTGATAATAGCTGACGCGCGAAGTGGACATAATGACGGCTATCGGGCGAACGGTGGAATGGGCGATGGTATAAACGCGGCCATCCTGGTGAAATAAAGACGCTTCAGCGCGAATCAGGCGATGCAGCTCATCGGGGTCGGCATTCTTGCTGACGGAAAAAAACTGGTGGGTTTTGGTATCAAAAACGCCCCAGGCGAGGTCGCGGTCGCTGGTGATCAACGCGCTGTATGAGAGCGGATTAACCACCACCACATAGTTGCCGCGCTGCATATAGTTCATCGCATAGCCAGGGTAGAAAGGGGTCTCGCGGTAGTAGTAAATCGCGACATCCGGCTTTTTGGTATAGGTTGCGGCCGGAATTTGCCACCCCGTCTGGCGGCGAACCGAAGTGGAGCAGAAGAAATGGGTGCCGTTGGCGTAGATTAAATCGTCGATATAGAGCAGGCCGCGAACAATACCGAGCAAATATTGCTGATGCTGTGGTGAACATATCGCTCCCTGATACAAGCGGGCTTTATCGCGCGCTTCGTCGGCTTCACGAATCACCATCTCCGTTTTTTGCAGCGCCAGTCGAGAAAACAGCCTCAGCTGATCGGCGGTTTCCGCTTTGGCGCGAATTTGCGCAAACCACAACGCCAGCAGCACCGGCAGCAGAATGACCAGCACGATGCCAAATATTCTCAACGCCTTATGCGGCGCGCTATGATTCATTTCCGCTTTTTATCCATGCGATACGCCTTAATCAAGGTGAACAGCCCCGATGACTCTGCTTACTGTGATATGAACGGAGCATCTCAGCAACCCACGCTTTGACGTAAAAACCTCATGACGATGAATTATGAATAATACTGGCTTATAGGACCACTGGAGAAACATTCTCAACATAATGAGATTAGCTCCACTATGTCATTCGGTTTATCCGTATAATTAGCCAGAATAAGTAATAAAATCCGCAGAACATAAACCTTATTAAAAAACCAAAACCGCCGATAATCCCTTATAATCAGCCTTCACATTGCAAGAAAGCCCCGCGCCCTCCTTATTAACCCTGCTATTTACATGGCTAATAAGCGCAAGAAAACACCATTTTTGGCTGGTGAATAAAAGAACAAGTGTGATATAGTTCACATTAGCTGATGAAACAAAAACGTTGTTTCATTACGATCTTGTTTGCCTGAAGATAGCCAGAGCGCCGTTCCATCGTCAGTCTCATCCGGTTGTCAAAGGCTCCCAAATTTCGTTGAGGATAGGTTGATGGCTTCCATTACTACCAGTGTCGTGCTTTTGCGCTGGCCACTCGTGAGCGCAGTGCTGATGTTTCTGGCCAGCTCGTTGAACATTCAGCTACGTAAAAGCGATTATGCCGGTTTAGCGGTGATTTGTAGCTGTATGGGCCTGGCCGCAGCCTGCTGGTTCGCCACCGGTCTGTTAGGCATTACGCTGCTGGACGTGGCGAAAATCTGGGGCAATATCAAGGACGTGATGATTGAAGTCATGAGCCAGACTCCGCCAGAATGGCCGATGATGATGACCTGATGTCGGCCCGCCTTATCCGGGCGCCGATGTCGCTGACCGGACCACCAGACGGCGGTGAACCGGTTGCCCGGACAGGTGCACAGCACCGCCACCCGCGATTTCCCCCTCTGCGACAGCATAACCCCATCACCGATATAAACCGCAGCGATGACACCATTATGGTCTGGTTATAACGCTTCCGCTGGCCGACGGACGACTGCCCAATAGCCCGCGTGGAAAGTTGTTCGGGCAGCGTTTTATTGCGCAGTGCGCCTGGTAAGAACAGGCGTTTGCCGTCGTGGCGGTAGATTGATACGGACAAGAAGGCCGCTCCCGCAGTTTCTCCCACTGGGCTTCATCGTATCGCGTGATGTTATAAACCTTTACCGCATGATATTGCTCGTTAATTAACACGCTGGACGAGTAGAGCTTCATCGACTCTCCCGGCAGTAATAAAATGTCGGCTTCATACCAAAGAATAAACTTTAAAAACCGCAGGCTGGAAATCGAAGAAAAAGCCACGCCGGAATACGGGCAGACAAGCGTATTATGAATAGTCCATTTCATTTTTTATCCTTGCTGGCATTGCTGATAAATGACTCTATATAGTGATAGCATCCATGATAGCTAACCGCAAGGTTATCGATTAATAATGTGATATCAGACAATACTCAATACCACCCGTACTCAATAAGGCTTACCTTAAATATAGCATTCTAATAATGAATGGTTAACCATAATAGCCAGAAGCGTTCCCCGCAGGAATATACATAAATAAGAATATACTGACAATTAATTACAGGCTACCCACAGCGGTAGCCTGCGGTACTATTTTTAGCATTTACCACAAATAACCGAGCTCTCCTTCAAATAATAAGCAGCAGGATTACCACGTTTTACCAATATTAAACTGGAACTGCTCGGCTTTATCACCATCGTATTTTTTAAAGGGTTCGGCCCAGGAGAACACCAGCGGGCCCAGTGGCGACATCCACTGCACCGCAATCCCGGCAGACATCCGGATATGCGACGGATCGCCATAGTCCGGGATCCCGGCCGCCAGCGTCTGGCCGGTATTTTGCCAGGAGGTGCTCCATACCGTACCGGCGTCGAGGAATAGCGACGTTCGCAGGCTGTCGGCATATTTGTCATTCACAAACGGCGTCGGCACAATAAACTCGCTGTTCAGCACCGCCATCGCGTTACCGCCAACCGCATCGGATGATGAGTCCAGCGGACAGGTGCTGTAGCTGCTTTCAGAACCATTACAACGATAATAAGCCGCTTTTGGGCCAATCGTATTCGACGAAAAACCGCGAACCGACGACGATCCGCCGGCATAAAAGTTATCGTAAAACGGCACCGATTTGCCGTTCAGCCCATCGGCATAGCCCGCGCGCAGGTGCTCCATCCATACCCAGCTTTTGCTCTCGGCCAGCGGCATATATTGGGTGGTATCGAAAGTCACTTTGTAATAGCTGTTATCCGAACCGGGTACGGTGACCTTGGCGGTCAGGCTGCTTTTATTCCCAGCCCGCGGGAAGAAACCGCGATCGAGGTTGTTATAGCTCCAGCCAACGCTGGCAAAATAGTCATTGGCGCTATAGGTCGCACCGCTGTCGCCGTCTTTGGTGACGACGTCAGGATAGATGCCCCGTGAGTTAAGATAGCTCCAGGTGGTGAGCTCCGGCTCCATATTGGTCAGGCGGTTATGGACATAGTCCAGGCCAAGGTTGAGGGCGTTATTCTCGCTAATCGGGAATCCCAGCGTACTGCCAACGCCGTAGCTTTGCTGGTTGTAGCTTCCGGAATCGGCATCCGAGGCGTCGTAGCTGTTGTAGAAAATTTTGCCGCCGAGGCTGACGCCATCCACGGTGAAGTAAGGGTTCGTCGCTCCCAGCTCAATATAGGACTGGTAGCTGTTGCGCGTGCCGTTGAAGCTGACGCTATTGCCGGTCCCCAGCCAGTTATCCTGAGTGACGCCGAGCTGGTAGCTCACGCCGCTGTCGGTACCAAAGCCCAGACCAACGTTAAAGGAGCCGGTATTGCGCTCCTTCACCTTATAGACCACGTCCACCTGATCCTGGCTACCGCTTACCGGAACGATCTGCTTGTCGACGGTTTCAAAAAATCCGGTACGATCCAGCCGCGTTTTCCCCTGCTCGACTTTCTCGTCATTCAGCCACGCGCCTTCCATCTGGCGCATTTCGCGACGCAGCACCGCATCGCGGGAAGTATCGTTACCCTCAAAGCGAATCTGACGAACCGAATAACGGCGTCCGGCATTGACGTTAATATGCAAAACGACGCTTTTTTTCGTCTCATCAATATCCGGCGCGGTATTAACCTGCGGCCAGGCATAGCCGTATTTTCCCAGCAGCGTCTTAATGCTGTTCTCAGCCGCCGTGATTTCCGCGCCGCTGTACCATTTCCCCGCTAAAGGCTTCACCAGCGCTTCAATTTCCTGGTTATGCTGCGCCATATCGCCGGTCACGACCGTACTGGCCACGTTATAACGATCGCCTTCGGTAAGATTGATCGTGATATACAGCGATTTTTTATCCGGAGTAATACTGACCTGACTGGAGTTAATGGTAAAACGCGCGTAGCCGCGATCGAGATAATAGCTACGGATGGTCTCAAGATCCGCCGCCATTTTTTGCTTTTGGTATTTCTTATCGCCAATCACGTTCCACCACGGAACGCTGTCGCGAAGCTGCAGCTGGTCCAGCAATGTTTCTGCGCTAAAGGCCTGGTTGCCAATAATATTAATTTGCGCAATTTTTGCCGATACCCCCTCCTGAAAGACAAAGGTTAAATCAACGCGATTACGCGGTAGCGGCGTGACGACAGCATGGACCTGAGCGCTATATTTCCCGACGCTGTAATAGAAATCCTGGAGCCCCTTTTCTATTTCCGTGAGCGCATTGCGATCCAGCGCGCTGCCTTCTTCAATACCGCTGGCGGCCAGATTCTCTTTGAGAGCATCATCCTTAACGGATTTATTCCCGGAAAAGCTGATTTTAGCGATGGTTGGCCGCTCTGTGACCTGCACCACCAGCGTGCTGCCATCGCGCAGGATCTGCACGTTCTCAAAGTTGCCGCTGGCGTACAGGGCGCGGACCGAATCACTGATATCCTCGTTAGAAACCTCTTCTCCCGTATGAACAGGCATGCTCAGTAGCGCAGCGCCAACGGTAACGCGCTGTAGCCCTTCGAAACGAATGTCATCTACCGTATAGGCGGTTGATGCGTAAAGCGTTAAAGGGGAAATCAATAGACCGGCGATGAGACTCGTTTTTTTTAGCATGGAGGTGTCGTCTAAAAGATATTTGGCAATAGCAGATACCTGCTGGGAATAATGCAGTTCATTGCGCCAGACAGATTCTGACGCCGTTTTAAATAACCTGAACGAGGCGCAGAATTGCACGCAATTATGACGAGAAAATGGAGAAAAAATGGATATATGAGAATGGTGAAAAAATTATTTTCTAATGGAACTTTCCTTCTCCCACCCAGTCAGATAAGCATTTCCTGACAACATTAAAATTCAACATCTTTTGTTTTTTAATTAAAAAAACAAAAAGCCCCCTTTCTCATTGATTGAAAGGGGGAAAAAGATCTTGTTAGGAATGATGCTCTCTGGGATAAACCAGGAACAGCCACAAACTAACCTATAACCCCGTAGATAAAATGAAGAGACAGTGAATAAATTATGCAGCCAGATTGCCATTATAATGAAATGAGTAGATATCATGCCACGAAATGAAATTCAGCGTTCAGTGCTTAGCGAGCTGGTGCAATGGATAAAAAACAATCTTGAAAAGAAGCTCACCATGCGGGCGCTGAGCCTCTTTTCCGGCTATTCTGAATGGCATCTTTTTCGCCTGTTTCGTCACTATTTTAATATGTCGCCAATGGCCTATATTCGCCAACAGCGGATGCAATTAGCCCTTGATTTATTAAAGGTTAAACCGGCTTTTCGCATCGTTGATATTTGTATTATGGCGGGCTATGAAGATATCAGCGCCTTTAACCGTACCTTTAAAAGATACTATGCGATTACGCCTGGCCAGTTTCGCAAAATCCTGTGTATCTCCGGATAGGGGATCCCCCTCCTCCGCATTGCTGCGGTTGGGAATGGAAGGGGGAAGAGGAACACAACGTTAGAATGGAAATGGCAGGATGCCACCGTTAATCGTTTCCGGGATCAAGCAGACCCGATCAACAGGAAACAGTGTAAGCTGCTAAGTTGAGTTAATTGTGTAGAAGCCGTGGAGATTTTGTCATCATTTATATCTCCGGCCTTTTTCCCCGACATAAAAAGCCGGAATAGTTCACTATCCCGGCGGGTGTTTGAGTAGATAATCAGAAGTGCGTATTCACGCTGACATAAAACGTCCGACCCGATTCATTATAGGTCTCCGCGCCCGCGCCATACAGATAGGCGCCGGTCGTCGAATTCCCCGTGGTCTGCGCGTTACCGGCGCGGTAGTGGCGAATATCGAACAGGTTATCCACGCCGCTGGTCAGGCTCAGGTTTTTATTCACATCCCAGGTCGCGCTGAGCCCGACGATGCTGTACGGGCTCACTTCATTCAGCTCGCTGCCGGATACCGCCTCGCCCTTATAGTTGAAGCGCTTAGGTTTTTGCCGACCATACCAGGTGAAAGTACTCTGCAGCGAAAGATCGTCGCGTACCTGCCAGCTGACGGTCGAATTAAGGGTGAACTGCGGGATCACCGACAGGCGATCGCCGGTGGTCTTGTTCTTACTCTGCAGCATCCACGTCAGGTTGTTGCTCCAGTTGACCGTTTCGCTTACCGGCAGGTTTAATGAGCCTTCCAGCCCTTCAACCAGCGCCTTCGGTACGTTTTCCCATTGATAAATATTGGTCGTGCCGTTGCTGGCCGTTCCCACCGCCGAGTAGCCCGATTCAATCTTGTTATGATAGTCGTTACGGAACCAGGTCAGCCCCGCCTGATAGCCGTTGTGCTTATACTCAAGGCCAATCTCTTTATTAACGCTGGTTTCCGCCTTCAGATCGCTGTTCCCCATCAGGTAACAGGCTGAGCTGCTGGCATAGCAGCCCTGGCCGTTGCTGTAGAGAATATAGTTCGGGTTGAGCTGATAAAGGTTTGGCGCTTTATAGGCGCGGGCGATGCCCAGCTTCAGCGTCCAGTCATCCGACAGCCCCTGCGAGAGGTTCAGCGATGGGCTCCAGTTATTGCCAACGATGCTGTGATGGTCGAAGCGCAGAGCCGGCGTCAGCATAGTGCTCTCGGTCAGCGCGATATTATCTTCGGTAAACAGCGAGAAAATCTCGGCGCTGGAATAGGGGCTACGCCCGGTTGCCGAGATACCGTCAATGGAGCCATAAGAGAGCGACTGGGTGGTCGATACGCCATCTTTCATCCGCTGCTGGTTCCACTCGGTACCCAGCGTCAGATTCTGCTCGAATCCCAGGGTAAACGGAATATTCACCTCGCTGTGCAGCAGCACATCCGACAGGTCGATATCGGAGAATTCGCTGCTGGAGAAGATCCCCTCCGTTCCCCCCGCCAGACCCTCGTTCATACGCGAGTTACGGGTGTGCTCATACTGCGCGTAAGTATTGCTGGTCACGCCGTTATCCCAGCCGCCGGTCCACGTGACGCCATAAGTCTGACGATAGAGGCGGTTGGTCTCTTTACCGTACATACTTTTCACCAGCGTGCTGGTATTGGTATTCTGGGTATCGCCTGCATACAGGTTGCCCTGGCGGCTGTAGCCGGTTTCAAACTCCAGCGCCTGCATCGGCGCAAATTCCCAGCGCAGCTTACCGTGGATATCTTTATTCACTACGCCTTCGCGTCCAGCCGGATACGATCCCGCATAGCTACCGGTTCGCGCCGCTTCGTGACCGGAATTAATATCCTGGGCATCGGCCTGCGTTTTGCTCAGATTTCCCCATAAATTAAAGCTGACCTCATCCGATAGCGGGCCATTGAGGCTGAAGTTTGTCCGCTTCGTCGCGCCCTCTTTACGGTGCTGAGGTGCGTTCATATAGGTATTCCATGATCCATGCCATTCGCTGGTGGCCGGTTTGGTGACGATATTTACCACCCCGCCCATCGCGCCATTACCGTAGCGGGCCGCCGCAGGGCCGCGAATCACGTCGATATGGTCGATCATTTCCGCCGGTACCCAGCTGGTATCACCGCGCGTATCTCGATCGCCGCGCCAGCCATAGCGCACGGAATTACGGCTGGTCACCGGTTTACCATCCACCAGAATCAGGGTGTTCTCCGGCCCCATGCCGCGAATATCGACCTGACGGTTATTACCGCGCTGGCCGCTGGTGGAGTTGCCGGTGAGGTTGACGCCGGGCTGGGTACGAATCAGCTCGGAGACATCGCGCGCGGGCGGGTGTTTACGGATCTCCTCAGCGGTGATGGTCGATACGCCGGGCGCTTGCAGCGTCTGCGCCGCCGCGGTGACCACCATGGTTTCGTCATCATTTGCCGTAGCCGTTTCTGATTTCTTCGTATCGTCTGGCGTGTTGCTGTCAGCGGCCTGCGCCGGCAGCATCCCTCCCCAGATGGCCATCGGGATCAGCACGGCCAGCGAGTAGTGTGAATCGTATTTCATGGAATATGCCCTGTTTTTCTTTTTAGCCGTCGGGGCACGCCTTCTTCATCCGCCAGATAAACACCGGTCATGTCTTCCATGCCTGGCGTAACATCTCTTTTTTTGGCGTAGTCAGGCCCTCCCGTTTAAATAGGGATAGCAATAAATAATGAGCGACCAAAATAGATTTATTACTCTGGCAAAAATGAAGAAATAAACGCACCGCGCTATTCTTTGATAGCATTCGCCGAACAGCAGTAATAGGAGTATTGTGCCACACAACGTTATTAGAAATGAGATTTATTATCAAGTGGATAATTATGCATCACAGCAATAATTTTAAATAATTCAATAAAAACAAAAAGATGAAATAATTACTTACGTTTACTACTTATTTTCACTTTAAATAATCAAAATATATCCACACTAAAAAAACACAATCTGAGCATATTCTCTCCATAATTACCGATATTTATTTCTTTATTATTTCACTATAAATACTGAGCCTGTTAATTAATAAAATAGCTGATTAACCGACCGACATTCTCGATCGCCGGGCATGCTAACGGCCAGAAATTGACTAAAATAAGGAAATCCTCCTGCGGAGCACCGCGCCATGAATACGTCGTCGTTCTATCGATACCTTGTCGGCGGACTTGCATGCCTTGCCGCCCTGCTATGCTTCACATCCGTTTACGCCGCCACAGAGAATAAACTGTCAGAGCCCGAGGAGCGCGAGGCCCTGGAAGTCAACGTTGACGATATGCTGCAGCCATGGAAGGGAGATTTACCGGGTATGCTCGACCGGCGAACCATTCGCGTATTAACCACCTTCAGCAAAACCTTTTTCTTTATTAACAAAGGGACGCAGCGCGGCGCCACTCACGATATTTTTATGGAGTTTGAGCGAAGCCTCAATCAAAGCCTGACGAAGGAGAAAAAGCTCAAACATCGTCATCTTAAGGTCCGTATCATCTTTGTTCCGGTTGCCCGCGACCAGCTCATCAGCGCGCTTAACGCTGGTAAGGGGGATATTATCGCCGCCAACCTGACGATTACCCCCGCTCGCCAGCAGGAGATGACCTTTACCGCGCCAATCTACTCTCACGTTCAGGAGCTGCTTCTTTCCGGCCCCGGCTCGCCCAAAGTGGAAAATCTGCAGCAGCTTTCCGGTAAAACGGTCTTTGTGCGTACCTCATCGAGCTATTACGAGAGCCTGGTCGCGCTCAACGCGCGCTTTGCCCAGCAATCGCTGCCCCCCATCACCATCGAACCGGCGCCCGAAGCGCTGGAGGATGAAGATCTGATAGAGATGCTTAACGCGGGCCTGATTCCATTGACCGTCGTCGACCGCCACAAGGCTCTGTTCTGGAAACAGGTTTTCCCCAACATTCAGGTTCATCAGAACATCATTCTGCGCAAGGAAGGCAATATCGGCTGGGCGGTACGCAACAATAGCCCGCAGCTGCTGGCCTTGCTTAATGAATTCATCAACAAGAATCGTCAGGGCAGCAAGCTGGGTAATACGATTCTGCTGCGCTACCTGAAGGATGCCAGGTACGTTAAAAACGCGGCGGCGCAAAAAGAGCGGCGTAAATTTCTGACCATGGTGGAGATCTTCCGCAAATATGGCGATCGCTACGATGTTGACTGGCTGCTGATGGCCGCGCAGGGCTATCAGGAGTCGCGGCTAAATCAGTCGGTGCGTAGCCACGTCGGCGCAATTGGCGTTATGCAGGTAATGCCGAGCACCGGCAAGGAGCTGAAGGTCGGCGATATTAAGCAGCTCGACCCCAACATTCATGCCGGGGTGAAATATATGCGCTGGATGATAGACCGCTACTATGGCGATGAACCGATGACCCAGCTTGATAAGGCGCTGTTCTCATTCGCTTCTTATAACGCGGGCCCCGCGCGCATCGCCCGGCTGCGGGCGGATACCAAAAAGCGCGGTTTTGATCCGAACGTCTGGTTTGGCAACGTGGAGTATCTGGCCGCCGAGAAGATCGGCTCCGAGACCGTAAGCTATGTCAGCAATATCTATAAATATTACATCGCTTACCGGCTGATCGTGGATGAAATAGCGCGTAAACAGCAGGCGACGACGGCCTCCAAAAATCAGGTCGTGCCGACAGTGGGGATGCCTGCCGCACCTGCCACACCTGCCACGCCTGCCACACCTGCCGCACCTGCCACACCTGCCACGCCTGCCGCACCTGCCGCACCTGCCACGCAGTGAAATAGCGCAGATGGCCTGGGTGACAAAATAGAAAAAGCCCCGAACAGGGGCTTTTTCAGAGATGACTTTACGACGCTAACGCTTCGTTAGAACGGAATATCGTCATCAAAGTCCATCGGCGGCTCATTGGAAGGGGCAGCTGGCGCCTGCTGCTGCGGACGAGACTGCGCGCCGCCGCTGAACTGGTTTCCGCCCTGCGGCTGCTGAGGCTGGCCCCAACCGCCCTGCTGCTGACCACCGCCTGCCGGGGCGCCCGCGCCCTGCTGACGACCGCCGAGCATTTGCATCGTGCCGCCAACGTTAACGACAACCTCGGTGGTGTATTTTTCCTGACCGGATTGGTCAGTCCATTTACGGGTACGCAGCTGGCCTTCAATATAGACCTGAGAACCTTTACGCAGATACTCGCCGGCCACTTCCGCCAGTTTGCCGAACAGCACAACGCGGTGCCATTCGGTCTGCTCTTTCATCTCACCGGTCGCTTTATCACGCCAGGATTCGGAAGTAGCCAGCGTAATGTTGGCAACTGCGCCACCACTCGGCATGTAGCGTACTTCCGGGTCCTGGCCCAGATTACCGACGAGAATCACCTTGTTTACGCCTCTGCTGGCCATGTTTGTGTCTCCTGAATGCGTTTCTTAATAGTGTAAACGCGCGAGTGTACCATTTCCAGGTGCTATGTTGATAGCTGGGAAGTAGGTTCCAGATAACTCTCGCGGTGCGACATTTTTACACATCCCACCGGAAAATGCATTCCAATACTGTATATTCAAACAGGTTAAATTGTGTCATAATTAGCCGTTTCTGCCGTTTGTCCTTCTAACAAACCAGGCAATCCGCGTATCTACCGGGAAAGGTGAATGGATAAGATCGAAGTTCGGGGCGCCCGCACCCACAATCTCAAAAATATCAACCTCGTCATCCCGCGCGACAAACTCATTGTCGTCACCGGGCTTTCGGGTTCAGGCAAATCCTCACTGGCTTTCGACACGTTGTATGCCGAAGGGCAGCGTCGCTACGTTGAGTCGCTCTCCGCCTACGCGCGGCAGTTCCTGTCGCTGATGGAGAAGCCCGACGTCGACCATATTGAAGGGCTGTCGCCGGCGATTTCCATTGAACAGAAATCAACGTCCCACAACCCCCGTTCAACGGTAGGCACCATTACCGAAATTCACGACTACCTGCGTCTGCTGTACGCGCGCGTTGGCGAGCCGCGCTGCCCGGATCACGACGTCCCGCTGGCGGCGCAAACCGTGAGCCAGATGGTCGATAACGTGCTCTCCCAGCCAGAAGGCCAGCGCCTGATGCTGCTGGCGCCGATCATTAAAGAGCGCAAAGGCGAGCATAACAAAACGCTGGAAAACCTCGCCGGGCAGGGCTACATCCGCGCGAGGATCGACGGCGAGGTCTGCGATCTCTCCGATCCGCCGAAGCTGGAGCTGCAGAAGAAACACACCATTGAAGTGGTGATTGACCGCTTTAAGGTGCGCGACGATCTCAGCACGCGCCTGGCCGAGTCTTTTGAAACCGCGCTGGAGCTATCTGGCGGCACCGCCATCGTCGCCAATATGGACGATCCGAAAGCCGAAGAGCTGCTGTTTTCCGCCAACTTCGCCTGCCCGATTTGCGGCTACAGCATGCGCGAACTGGAACCGCGCCTGTTCTCCTTCAACAACCCGGCTGGCGCTTGCCCGACCTGCGATGGTCTCGGCGTCCAGCAGTATTTCGATCCGGAACGCGTCATTCAGAACCCAGAGCTGTCGCTGGCTGGCGGGGCGATTCGCGGCTGGGATCGGCGCAATTTTTACTACTTCCAGATGCTGAAGTCGCTGGCGGAACATTATGAATTCGATGTGGAAGCGCCCTGGGGCACGCTGAATAGCAGCGTACAAAAAGTGGTTCTGTACGGCTCAGGCAAAGAGAATATTGAATTCAAATATATGAACGATCGCGGCGATACCTCGGTGCGCCGCCATCCGTTCGAAGGCGTGCTGCACAATATGGAGCGCCGTTATAAAGAAACGGAATCCAGCGCAGTACGTGAAGAGTTAGCGAAATTCATCAGCAACCGTCCCTGCACCAGCTGTGAAGGGACCCGCCTGAAGCGCGAAGCGCGGCACGTGTTTGTGGAGAATACCCCGCTGCCGACCATCTCGGATATGAGCATCGGCCACGCGATGGACTTCTTCAACAACCTGAAGCTCTCCGGCCAGCGTGCGCAAATTGCTGAAAAAGTACTGAAAGAGATTGGCGATCGCCTGAAATTCCTCGTCAACGTCGGTCTGAACTACCTGACGCTCTCCCGTTCGGCGGAAACCCTCTCCGGCGGCGAAGCGCAGCGTATCCGCCTCGCCAGCCAGATCGGCGCAGGCCTGGTCGGCGTCATGTACGTACTGGATGAGCCCTCTATCGGCCTGCACCAGCGCGATAACGAACGCCTGCTGGGCACACTGATCCACCTGCGAAACCTCGGCAACACCGTGATTGTCGTTGAGCACGATGAAGACGCCATTCGCGCCGCCGACCACGTTATCGATATCGGCCCGGGGGCTGGGGTACACGGCGGTCAGGTCGTGGCTGAAGGCAAGCTGGAAGATATTATGGCGGTGCCGGAATCGCTGACCGGCCAGTTCATGAGCGGCAAGCGTAAAATCGAAGTGCCGAAACAGCGCGTACCCGCCAATCCGGAGAAAGTGCTGAAGCTGTCCGGCGCGCGCGGCAACAACCTGAAAGACGTAACGCTGACGCTGCCGGTGGGTCTCTTCACCTGTATCACCGGCGTTTCCGGGTCGGGTAAATCCACGCTGATCAACGACACGCTGTTCCCGATTGCCCAGCGTCAGCTCAACGGCGCCACCATCGCGGAACCGGCACCTTACCGCGACGTGCAGGGGCTGGAACATTTCGACAAAGTGATCGATATCGACCAGAGCCCCATCGGCCGTACGCCGCGTTCTAACCCCGCAACCTACACCGGCGTCTTTACGCCGGTCCGTGAACTGTTTGCCGGCGTACCTGAATCACGTTCGCGTGGCTACACGCCCGGCCGCTTCAGTTTTAACGTGCGCGGCGGCCGCTGTGAAGCCTGCCAGGGCGATGGCGTGATCAAAGTCGAGATGCACTTCCTGCCGGATATCTACGTACCGTGCGACCAGTGCAAAGGCAAACGCTATAACCGCGAAACGCTGGAGATTAAGTACAAAGGCAAAACGATTCATGAAGTGCTGGATATGACCATTGAAGAAGCGCGTGAGTTCTTCGATGCGGTTCCGGCGCTGGCGCGTAAGCTGCAAACGCTGATGGACGTCGGTCTGACCTATATTCGCCTTGGTCAGTCGGCTACCACGCTCTCCGGCGGCGAGGCCCAGCGCGTCAAGCTGGCGCGCGAGCTGTCCAAACGCGGTACCGGGCAAACGCTGTATATCCTTGATGAACCGACCACCGGTCTGCACTTTGCCGATATTCAGCAGTTGCTGGAGGTTCTGCACCAGCTGCGCGACCAGGGGAATACCATCGTGGTGATTGAGCACAACCTGGATGTCATCAAGACGGCTGACTGGATCGTTGACCTTGGGCCGGAAGGCGGAAGCGGCGGCGGAGAGATCCTCGTTTCCGGTACGCCGGAAACGGTCGCCGAGTGCGAGGCCTCCTATACGGCTCGCTTCCTCAAGCCCATGCTGAAATAATCTCATCTGCCTCTTCCCGTCCCGGGAAGAGGCCTCATTTCCTCTCATTTTCTCCCGCTGATATTTTGTGATTTGCGGCCGGACGGCATCTGTCATCAGATAGCACCACCGCCATAAATTGCAGGATGCATCATGTACTTAAAGCACGGACTTTATCGATTTACGCTCGTCGCGGCGTTATTCGCGCTGACCGCCTGCAGCTGGATAGACGGCTACAGCAGCACGGCTCATCAGCAGCTGCTGATGCTGGAACAGCTTCATCTGCAGTTCATCAGCGACGCGGCGGCAGCGCCACTCGACCAACGCTTGCTCAGTTACGAGGATCGCCAGATTCGCCCGCTATTCAGCCTGGCGTTAAGCGATAGCGATGCGCTACGGCAGAGTAATCTTCACGTGCTGGAGAAAAATTATCAGCGGCTGTACCGGCGCGTCGTCCCCCAGGAGAGAGCGCTGACGCCTTTCGAGGCCGGAATTCTGGCGCAACAGACGGAAAAACTTTACCAGCAGGCCATCAACGGCGAACAACAGCGTTCAGGGAGATAAGCATGTCCACCATAGAAGAGTTAAGCGCCCAGCTGGCCGGCGCCGGCGTGAATACGGCAGAGTGGTTGCAGCTTATGCACGCGATTGTAAATGATGAAGACAGCGACATTCGCGACGCCGGGATGCTCACGCTTCAGGCGTTACAGGAGAAAGCTCGCGGCTGGTTAAGTCAGGACGACCTCATTCTGCTCCTGCAAGGGCAGCGCGATATTGCCAGCATTCGCGCCAACAACGAACAGATCGCCATGCAGGCGCATCTGCAGTCCACGCTGCTTCGTCTGTTTGATGTGACCCTGCTGGCGCTGCTGGGCAGAATTTAGCGCTATGGCAACAGCTTACGCTTAGCCTCGGAAAGCGAATCAAGCGCCTGCTGGTAGGAAGCATCCACCAGATAATAAATTTGCGAATCAGGCAGGGAGCCGTCAAGAAACACCGTACTCCAGTGGGCTTTATTGAGATGTTTGCTGGGGCGAACATCGCGATGCTGCTGCCTCAACAGTTCCGCAAGCTCAGGGCTGGTCTTTAACGATACCGCTGGCCGGTTGTCCTCAACCTCTTTTACCATCGCAAACAGGACGTCCGCCGCTTTGATCTGCGTCGCTTTCCAGTCGCTATGTACGCTTTGTTCGGCGCCCGGCTTTGCCATGCAGTACTGCAATAAATCCGAAATTGTCATTTTTATTCCCCCATCAGCGTCGCGATGATATGGCGCGATCCGCCATGAATACGATGCTCCCCGAGCCAGATCCCCTGCCAGGTCCCCAGCCTGACGCTGCCATCCCGTACGGGCAGCATCAGCGATACGCCCAGCATCGACGACTTAATGTGCGAGGGCATGTCATCAGGACCTTCATAATCGTGTTCATACGGCGCGTTATCCGGTACGGCGTGCAGAAAATGCTGCTCCATATCGAAGCGAACGGTCGGATCGCAGTTTTCGTTTAGCGTCAGGGAAGCAGATGTATGCTGGAGCAGCAAATGCAGCAGGCCAGTTTTCACCCGCGATATTTCGCGGATTTGCCCGAGAATTTCATCAGTGACCAGATGGAAGCCCCGTGCTTTCGGGCCTAACGTCAGGGTTTGCTGATGCCACATAAACCACTCCTTTTACTAATGAACCTTCCTAAGTGTGCAGCAATAAGCGAAAAGGTAAAACCTTTGGCACGCTATTTTGCACAAAAAAACGGCAGCGTGCCGGCTGCCGTTTTAGCGATTGATGATTAAGCCGGCGGGCAGCTTAATATTCTGAATTCACAATGACCTCTTCACCCTGAGCGCCCGCCATCGGCAGCGGCTTATAGGAAGAGTTTGAGGCCCGCAAGATACGGATCCCGCGCGCGCCCACCTCGCGGGCAGCGGAGATATCGTTATCTGAATCGCCGTAGAAAACTTTGATCCCTTTCTCCTGCAGCCACTGCGTTTTGGTGTTCTGGCCAGGTTTATCGCCGGCAAAAATAACCGGGTTCATATTCGCCGCCGGGATGAGAAAATCATCCTGCAGGGTTTTTGATACCGTTTCGGTTTTGGTCTGGCTACGGCCGGTAACGAAATAGATGCTATCGCCGCGCTTTACGTGCATCGCAATCAGCTGGCGCGCCACCTCTTTCGGCATGCTGAATTCATCCCAGCCGTTGTTCATTTTTTCCCAGAACTCCGGATTTTTCAGGTAATCATCGCTGCCGGGGGAATAGGTTTTCTGCCCGCGCCAGAAGCCCGGGCTGGAGAACAGGACGGTATCATCAATATCAAAACCGACGGCCATCGGCTGGCGTCCCAGCAGGCTATTTTCAATCTGGGCGACGGAAACCCAATGGATCGGCGCCTGTTCGGCGAGTTTCGCCATATTGGTGCCCGTCCACAGCGGCTGCGGTGTGGAGGCGCGAGCAACGACGGAGCTATTTAGCGTGAACAGTAAGCAGACGGCCCCAAAGGCCAGGGTGATCTTGCGCATATTTTTCCCTAAATAATCGAATCGTTATAATTTTCAATAATGTGTACGCTTATTAATGCACCCAGACCTTACCCCCCGCGAAGGCGGATAGGAAGGTTTTTCTGCTCTGATGTCATATAAAAAGAGAATGATCACACTTCGGGAAGCGAATTGCCCGCGTCATGATTTGGCGCGGGCAAAAGGTCAGGAAGAACTTATATTACCGCAGCAAACGCCTGCGCGACGCGGCGCACGTTTCCTGCATTCAGCCCCGCGACGCACATGCGGCCGCTGGCAATCAGGTAGACGCCAAACTCATCGCGCAGGCGGTCAACCTGGGCCGCGCTGAAACCGGTATAGCTAAACATGCCGCGCTGCTTGAGCAGATAGTCAAAATCACCGCCCGGAACCGTCTCTTTCAGCACATCAACCAGCTCCTGACGCATGGCCAGAATACGGGTACGCATCCCTTCCACTTCCGCCAGCCATGAGGCTTTCAGCGCGCTGTCGCCCAACACCGCCGCAACCACCTGCGCGCCAAAGTTCGGCGGGCTGGAGTAGTTGCGACGCACGGTCGCTTTTAATTGCCCCAGTACGCGCCCCGCGGTTTCAGTATCTTCACAGACGATCGACAGCCCGCCAACGCGCTCACCGTACAGGGAGAAGATTTTCGAGAACGAGTTGCTGACCAGCATGGGCATCCCGGCGTTCGCTATGGCGCGGATAGCGTAGGCATCCTCTTCCATGCCGGCGCCAAAGCCCTGATAGGCAATGTCGAGGAAAGGAATCAAATTACGCGCTTTCAGCACCTCAACCACTTGATCCCACTGAGCGTTGGTAAGATCGGCTCCCGTTGGGTTATGGCAGCAGGGATGCAGCAGCACGATATCGCGTTCCGGTAGCGTATTGAGTTTTTCAAGGAAAGCCGCGAAACGCACGCCATTGGTTTTATCATCAAACCAAGGGTAAGTACTTACTTCGAATCCAGCCCCTTCAAATATAGCGATGTGGTTTTCCCACGTCGGGTCGCTGACCCATACGCGCGAGCCCGGGAAGTAGCGTTTCAGGAAGTCAGCGCCGACTTTCAGGGCTCCGGAGCCGCCCAGCGTCTGAATAGAGGCCACGCGATGCTGCGCCAGTACCGAATGATCGGCCCCGAACAACAGCGACGCAATCGCGTGGCGATAGGTGTTCAGCCCTTCCATCGGTAAATAGATTGAGGCGCCGTGCGGCTGGGCGTTAAGACGTGCTTCCGCTTCGGCAACCGCCTTCAGCTGCGGAATGATGCCGTCTTCGTTGTAATAAAGACCGATGCTGAGATTTACTTTGTCACTACGCGGATCGTCTTTAAAACGCTCCATCAGGGAGAGAATGGGGTCGCCAGCGTAGGCGTCAACTTTCTGAAACACGCGATGTTTCTCCAGGTTTACATGGGCTCGTTATAACACAATAAACTGGATGTGAAAGAAGGTCGAGGGGATGTTGGCGGATAAAACAGAACGGGCTGGATTTGACGCAACAACGTGAACGCCCATCCCGGATGGCGGCTTAAACCGCCTTATCCGGGCTACCGGCCCGTAGCCGGTAGCGAACCCGTAGCCCCGATGAGGCGTCAGCCGCCACCGGGGGAAAGCGCGCTGGCTGACATTAATCCACGTACTTCATGGATACCCGTGAAGTCAGGCGCGTAATAAGTTCGTAAGCACTTACTTTTGTAATTTCGGCAATCCGCTCGACGGGGAGGCCTTCGCCCCACAGCACGACCGCGTCGCCAGCGTGGTCCTGTGCTTCAGGCCCGAGATCGACGCAAATCATATCCATCGCTACGCGTCCGACAATCGGCACTTCACGGCCGTTAACCAGTACCGGCGTGCCTGACGGCGCGGCGCGCGGATAGCCGTCACCGTAGCCCATCGCCACAACGCCTAAACGCGTATCACGCTCGCTGACCCAGGTTCCGCCGTAGCCCACCGGCTCGCCGGCTTTATGCTCGCGGACCGCGATCAGGCTGGAGGTCAGAGACATCACCGGCTGGCAGCCAAAATCCGCGCCGGTGGATCCACCGTCGAGCGGCGATACGCCGTAGAGAATAATCCCCGGACGCGCCCAGTCGAAGTGCGACTGCGGCCATAGCAATATACCGCCGGATGCGGCGATTGAGCGCAGCCCCGGTTTCCCTTCCGTGAAGGTGGTAAAGATATCCAGCTGACGTTCGGTCGCGCCGCACTCAGGCTCATCCGCACGGGCAAAATGGCTCACGATATTGACCGGCTGGCGGACGTTTTTACACTGGCTCAGGCGCTGATAAAAGGCTTCGGCCTGTTCGGGCAGAACGCCTAATCGATGCATCCCGGTGTCCAGCTTCATCCATACGGTTACCGGCTCGGGTAAATCCGCTTCCTCCAGCGCAGCCAGCTGCTCCGGGCTGTGTACCGCCGTGTGCAGGCGCTGGGCGGAGATCACCGGCAGGTCGGCGGCCTCAAAGAATCCCTCCAGCAGCAGAATCGGCTGGGCGATACCGCCCGCGCGCAGGCGCAGGGCTTCTTCAAGACGGGCGACGCCAAAAGCATCGGCGTCCGGGAGCGTTCGCGCGGTCTCAAGAAGACCGTGTCCGTAGGCGTTCGCTTTCACCACCGCAACCAGTTTGCTGGCGGGCGCCAGTTCACGCAGACGTTGCAGGTTGTGTCGCAGAGCGCGGCGGTTAATGACTACAGTTGCCGCTTGCATTTGAATTCCTTAATAAAAGAATCTCCTAAATCCTTCGTGTTGCAGGAAGGCGACAAGCCTGAGAATCCCCGGGAGCTTAGTAAACTAAGTGACCGGGGTGAACAGGCGTAGTCAACGCATCTGCGGCATGAAGGATGACGGAGATTTATTCGTCGTCGTATTGTGGCCCAGCATAATTATCAAAACGCGACCACTGACCGTTAAACGTCAGGCGCACCGTCCCGATAGGGCCGTTACGCTGTTTACCAATAATAATTTCAGCGATGCCTTTTAAATCACTGTTTTCGTGATAAACCTCATCACGGTAGATAAACATGATTAAGTCGGCGTCCTGCTCGATGGAGCCGGACTCACGCAGGTCGGAGTTGACCGGGCGCTTATCCGCACGCTGTTCCAGCGAGCGGTTAAGCTGCGACAGCGCCACCACCGGCACCTGCAGCTCCTTCGCCAGCGCCTTGAGCGAGCGGGAAATTTCGGCGATTTCCAGCGTACGGTTATCGGAGAGCGACGGCACGCGCATCAGCTGCAGGTAGTCGATCATAATAAGACCGATGCCGCCGTGCTCGCGGGCGATGCGCCGCGCGCGGGAGCGCACTTCGGTTGGCGTCAGGCCGGAGGAGTCATCAATATAGATGTTACGTTTTTCCAGCAGAATTCCCATGGTGCCGGAAATGCGCGCCCAGTCTTCATCATCCAGCTGGCCGGTACGAATGCGGGTCTGGTCAACGCGCGACAGCGAGGCCAGAGAACGCATCATAATCTGCTCCGAGGGCATCTCGAGACTGAAGATGAGTACCGGCTTATCCTGCAGCATCGCCGCGTTTTCCACGAGGTTCATCGCAAAAGTCGTCTTACCCATTGACGGACGCGCGGCGACAATAATCAGGTCCGACGGCTGAAGACCGGCGGTTTTTTTATTGAGATCGTCATAGCCGGTATTCACCCCGGTGACGCCGTCATGCGGCTGCTGGAAGAGCTGTTCAATACGCGCCACGGTAGCGTCGAGCACGTCGGCGATATTCTTCGGCCCCTCGTCTTTATTTGCGCGGCTTTCGGCAATTTTAAACACCCGGGATTCGGCGAGGTCGAGCAGATCTTCGCTGGTGCGGCCCTGGGGATCGAAACCGGCCTCGGCGATTTCATTCGCCACGGAGATCATTTCGCGTACCACCGCACGTTCGCGGACGATATCGGCATAAGCGCTGATGTTCGCCGCACTTGGCGTATTTTTCGATAATTCCGCCAGGTAGGCGAAGCCGCCGACGCTGTCCAGCTGCCCCTGACGCTCCAGCGATTCGGCGAGCGTAATCAGGTCAATCGGGCTGCCCGATTCCTGCAGGCGCGCCATTTCGGTGAAAATATGGCGATGCGGACGGGTATAAAAATCTTCCGAAACAACCCGCTCGGCAACATCGTCCCAGCGTTCGTTATCCAGCATTAAACCGCCCAACACCGACTGTTCCGCTTCAATCGAGTGCGGCGGGACCTTCAACCCATCGAGCTGATAATCACGCTCGCGGGGTTCAGTCTGTGGTTTGTTGAAGGGTTTATTTCCTGCCATAGTGAATGGAGTTACCGAGATAGTGAATGGGTCGAAAGATTACCACATTTCTGGAGGAAGCATGGCAACACGAATTGAATTTCACCAGCACGGAGGGCCTGATGTTCTGCAAGCGCTGGAGTTCACGCCGAAAGATCCCGCAGAGCACGAAATTCAGGTAGAGAATAAGGCCATCGGCATCAACTACATTGATACCTATATCCGCAGCGGCCTCTACCCGCCCCCGTCATTGCCGAGCGGTCTGGGTACCGAAGCCGCTGGCGTAGTAAGCAAAGTCGGCAGCGGCGTGAAACATATCAAAGCCGGCGATCGGGTGGTCTACGCGCAATCGGCGCTGGGAGCCTATAGCACCGTCCACAACGTGCCCGCGGATAAGGCCGCCATTTTGCCGGACGCGATCTCTTTCGAGCAGGCGGCGGCCTCATTCCTGAAAGGGCTCACGGTCTATTACCTGCTGCGGAAAACCTACGAGATCAAAGCGGGCGAGCCGTTCTTATTTCATGCGGCGGCCGGCGGCGTCGGGCTCATCGCCTGTCAGTGGGCCAAAGCGCTGGGCGCGAAGCTGATCGGTACCGTCGGCAGCGCGCAAAAAGCTGAACGCGCCAAACAGGCCGGCGCCTGGCAGATCATTAACTATCGCGAAGAGAATATCGTCGAGCGCCTGAAAGAGATCACCGACGGTAAGAAAGTCCACGTGGTTTATGATTCCGTCGGGAAAGATACCTGGGAAGCCTCCCTTGACTGCCTGCAGCGTCGGGGGCTGATGGTGAGCTTCGGCAACTCCTCCGGCCCGGTGACCGGCGTCAATCTCGGGATCCTCAATCAAAAAGGTTCGCTGTACGTCACCCGCCCTTCTCTGCAGGGCTATATCACCACGCGTGAAGAGCTGACGGAAGCCAGCAACGAGCTGTTTTCGCTGATCGCCAGCGGCGTGATAAAAGTGGATGTCGCGGAGAGCCAAAAATATGCGTTAACCGACGCCAGACGCGCACATGAGGTGCTGGAAAGCCGGGCGACGCAGGGTTCAAGTTTGCTCTTGCCGTAATGGCCGGAGCACTAAAGTTTAGGGCTTCCACATGGGAAGCCCTTACTTTTTTTGTTCGGCTGTATGTAGGGTACAGCACGATGAATTCGTTAACCCGCTAATAGTGACAGATTTAATAAGCAAAGCCTACGCTGTTTTATGCAAAAATCTTCAGGTTGTGACATACCGCTCAATACCTTAGTAGCGCCAGCGGTTATTAGCGCGATAACGGTTGTCGGTTGGTGATTTTATCGCCCGAATCACCCAAACCACAACAACGGCCAGCAGCAGCCACGGCAGCAGTTTAATCATTAACGCAAACAGACCGCCGACAAACATCAGCGCGGTCGCGACGACAATCGCGGCAATAATACCCAGCAGTGAAATGCCGGTGACCAATAACATGACAAAAAAGCCAATAACGAATAAGAGTTCCAGCATCGTCTTTCCCCTAAAGAAATGTAATCTACCTTACCGGATATTACAAAAATCGTGCCAAATATAACCCATTGAATAATAACAAAAACGCCCGGCACGATACGTGCAGGGCGTGGTGAATTTGACCAGTTTTTAGTGAAAAACTAACGCTTGTCGGCAACCAGTTTCAGCGCCTGTTCCAGCACGTTGATGTCCGCCCCGGCTTTATGCGCATTTTCGCTCAGATAGCGACGCCACTGGCGCGCCCCGGGGATCCCCTGAAACAGCCCGAGCATATGGCGCGTTACGTGCCCCAGATAAGTACCGTTGCTAAGCTCGCGTTCGATATAGGGATACATCGCCCGGACCACGGAAACCGGGTCAGCATCGACGCCTTCCACGCCGAAAATTTCCCGATCCACCGACGCCAGAATGCCTGGATTCTGATAGGCCTCACGGCCCACCATTACGCCGTCCATATGCGCAAGATGTTGTTTTGCTTCTTCCAGCGACTTAATGCCGCCGTTAATCGCCATCGTCAGATGCGGAAAATCACGCTTCAGCTGGTAAACGCGCGGATAGTCAAGCGGCGGGATCTCGCGGTTTTCTTTGGGGCTCAGCCCCGAAAGCCACGCTTTGCGCGCATGGATGATAAACATCTCGCACTCGCCTTTCCCGGATACCGTTTCGATAAAATCACACAGAAACCCGTAGCTGTCCTGGTCATCAATGCCGATACGGGTTTTCACCGTGACCGGGATCGACACGACGTCGCGCATGGCTTTAATACAGTCTGCCACCAGCTGCGCGTTCCCCATCAGGCAGGCGCCGAACATACCGTTCTGCACGCGATCGGACGGGCAGCCAACGTTCAGGTTAATTTCATCGTAGCCGCGCGCCTGCGCCAGCTTCGCGCAGTGTGCCAGCGCAGCCGGATCGCTGCCGCCGAGCTGCAGGGCGACCGGATGCTCTTCTTCGCTGTAGGCCAGATAGTCGCCCTTGCCGTGAATAATCGCACCGGTGGTCACCATTTCGGTGTACAGCAGCGTGTGGCGCGACAGCTGACGCAGAAAATAACGGCAGTGTCTGTCGGTCCAGTCGAGCATCGGCGCGATGGAAAAACGGTGAGCGGCGAAAGCAGTAGGCGTTGAATCTGACATCATGGCGAATAAATAAGCATCCGGGTAAAAAGGGGCGCTACTATAGCACAAAGATAAACCACTGACGCATAGCGTCAGCGCTCACCTTTTTTATCCCGCAATAAACGCTATATTTTCCGTGGCTTCCCGTCGTGAGGGCCAAAAAACTGCGGCGGATGGTCAACCCAGCGATCCTGTCGCGTGGCGGCATAGCCGGGGTTAAGCGGGTAGTAGATGCGATTAAATTTCTTATTTGCCTCGCCAACGACTAACAGGCGAACCTCCTGCTCGGTGTTATTGAGGAAGGTGTGGCAAATGCCGGTTCCGGCAGGAAAGCCGACGCTATCCCCCGGCTCCAGCTTCCAGAGATAGCCGTTAATCCACACTTCCGGATAGCCTTCCAGCACGTAGATAAACTCTTCTTCGTCGCTCTCCGCATGCGGATAAGAGGTTCGGCGTCCGGGCGGTAGACGCTCATGGTGGATCCCCAGGCGATTCAGCCGCAGGCCCCGCGCCAGCGGCGCGCCGATGGAGAAAAGCTCAGTACTGTCGGGATAGGTGGAATCATCCACGCCTTCCAGTTCACGCCAGTGTCGAATGCAGTCAGGTCGTTTCATCGTTTTCTCCCGAAAATGAGATGCATCAGGTATAGCATAAGGTGGCAAGGTTGAGCGACCCCAGGAGCGCGGCTGGGACGAATTGGCGCAGCCAGCGCGCAGGTAACGTGAAGTGTGACGGGTATAGCCCGCCGGGTCTCGGCGTTTTACCGGTATCGTGATAAAGTAACAGTTTCAGATTCACGCAACCAGAGGACGCTCATGGATAAGACCACTTCGCAACAAATGTTAGCGCATGCTGAAAAGCTGTGCGCGCAGCGTGGCGTGCGCCTGACCCCGCAGCGCCTTGAAGTATTGCGTTTGATGAGCCTGCAGCAAGGGGCAATCAGCGCCTACGACCTGCTCGATCTCCTTCGTGAAAAAGAGCCTCAGGCGAAACCGCCGACGGTGTACCGGGCGCTGGAGTTTTTACTCGAGCAAGGGTTCGTGCATAAGGTGGAATCCACCAATAGCTACGTGCTGTGTCACCTTTTCGATCAGCCGACCCACAGCTCGGCGATGTTTATCTGCGACCGCTGCGGCGGCGTCAAAGAAGAGTGTGCGGAAGGCGTCGAAGATATTATGCATACGCTGGCGGCAAGAATGGGATTCGCCCTGCGCCACAACGTCATTGAGGCTCACGGCCTGTGCGCCGCCTGCGTCGAGGTTGAATCCTGCAGTACGCCGGGCCACTGCCACCACGACCATACCATCCAGATCAAAAAGAAAGCCCGCTGAGGCGTTAGCCGCAGCGGGAATCAAGGGTGTAGGCAATAACAGTGGGTTAAAACACGGCGTTTTCGCTACCAGCGATAGTCGTTTTTGGTTTCCCAGTCGGTCACTTCTTTCTCTGCCTGGTCTTTGGCGTAACCGTAGCGTTCCTGAATTCTGCCCACCAGCTGGTCGCGTTTGCCTTCAATGACGGTCATGTCATCGTCGGTCAGCTTGCCCCATTTTTCTTTCGCTTTACCTTTGAACTGTTTCCAGTTACCGCCGATTTCGTCTTTATTCATCATGCATTCCTCATCGTTCGGTTATCGTTCGGTGAATGAACAGCCCGCTGTGTGCCGGACATGACTTAACTATAGATGAGTATTCTGAGTAAGATTTATTATTCGGAATCTTTAACCATCAGATGCACCAAATGCATTACGAAAACCAGGTTCCGCGCTGCCAGTGGCGCCGCCAGATAACCGCCAGAGAAACGCCGCGCAGAGCGAGAAAGACCGTCAGCGCCAGCCACAGTCCGTGGTTGCCGAGCGTCGGTACCGTCAGCAGCGTCAGGGCAAACCCCGCCGCCGCTACCGCCATGCTGTTGCGCATCTCCGCCCCCCGCGTCGCGCCGATAAACATGCCGTCCAGCAGGTAGCACCAGACGCCAATGACCGGCAGGATCATCTGCCAGACCAGATAGCGGTCGGCCAGCTGCTGCAGCGAAGGCAGCGAGGTCAGCAAAGCGATAATCTGCTCACCGGCAAGACCGTAAATCAGCGCAAACGCCAGCGCTACCATCCCTGACTGGCGGCAGGCCGCGTGCCAGACGGCAAGCAGCTGGCTGTCGTCGCGCGCGCCGTAGGCCTGCCCGGAGTGCGCCTCAACGGCGTAGGCAAAACCGTCCAGCGCATAGGCGGTAAAGGTCAGCATCGTCATGAGGACCGCATTGACCGCGACGATATCAGCGCCAAGGCGGGCGCCAAATACCGTCACCGCCCCGAAGCAGAGCTGTAGAAGCAGCGAGCGCAGCATGATGTCGCGATTCAGCGCCAGCAGGCGGCGTATATCGCCGCGCCAGGCGTTTTTCAGCATCGACAGGGAAACGCCGCGCAGCGCCAGCACGCGTCTCGCCATCAGCAGGCCAATAAAGAAAGTGACGTATTCTGCGGTGACCGTCGCCAGCGCCGCCCCCTGCACGTTCATATGCAGGCCCATCACCAGCCATAAATCGAGCACGATGTTGAGGACGTTGCCGACCACCAGCAGGATCACCGGCGCTCTGGCGTACTGCACGCCCAGCAGCCAGCCCAGCAGGACCAGATTCGCCAGCGATGCCGGCGCGCTTAGCCAGCGGAGCTCCAGGAAGCGTCTGGCCTGTTCGAGCACGGCTTCGCTACCGCCGACGATATGCAGCGCCAGGTCGATTAACGGCATCCGTAAGAGCACAATCGCCGCCCCGGCGGCCAGCGCCAGAACCAGCGGCTGCACCAGCGCACGCGCCAGCCGCTGCGGATCTTTTGCGCCAAACGCCTGCGCCGTCAGTCCGGTGGTACTCATTCGCAGGAACAACAGCAGCATAAAGAGGAAGCTGGTCGCCGTTGCGCCAACTGCTACGCCCCCCAGATAAACCGGGCTGTCGAGGTGGCCAATAACGGCGGTATCCACCAGCCCCAGCAGCGGAACGGTGATATTGGAGAAGATCATGGGCAGCGCTAAGCGCCACAGGGCTTTGTCGGCGGCGTTAAAAAGCATGGAGAAAGAGCCCAAATGAGGAAAAACGGCGCAGCATCATGCATCAGGTGATGATGCCGCGAGGTGAAGAGATTACTGCCAGTTGCCGTTGCGGATAACGCCAACGGCCAGGCCTTCAATAGTGAAGCTTTGCTCGCGAAGGTCCACCACGATCGGCGAAAATTCGCTGTTTTCCGGCAGCAGTTCAACGACGTTACCCTGCTTTTTCAGTCGCTTCACGGTAACTTCTTCGTCGATGCGCGCCACAACCACCTGGCCATTGCGCACATCCTGCGTTTTATGGACGGCCAGCAGGTCGCCATCAAGAATACCGATGTCTTTCATCGACATACCGCTAACGCGCAGCAGAAAATCGGCATTCGGCTTAAACATAGCCGGATCGACCTGATAGTGACCTTCAATGTGCTGCTGGGCCAGTAGCGGCTCACCCGCCGCAACGCGGCCAATAAGCGGCAGACCCGTTTCTTCTTCCGTCAGCAGACGAATACCGCGGGAGGCGCCGGAAACGATCTCGATTGCGCCTTTACGCGCCAGCGCTTTCAGGTGTTCTTCCGCCGCGTTTGGGGAACGGAACCCCAAGCGCTGAGCAATCTCCGCACGCGTCGGCGGCATGCCCGTCTGGCTGATATGATCCCGAATGAGATCAAACACCTCTTGCTGCCTGGTCGTTAACGCTTTCATTCCGCCCCCTGGGTGTATATACAGTTATGCTGTGAGTATATACAGCTAACGGTGATTTTGGAACCACATTTCACACAAAAATCAGGAGTTTCTTTCCGTTTTGCGAGCCGCTACGCCAGGCGTTAGCGGTAGTTTGCCCATAAAAGCGTTCCCCACGCGATCAGCGCGATGATAATCGCCAGCAATACCGCCGCCGATCCCATGTCTTTCGCTCGCCCCGACAGCTCGTGATGTTCAGGGCCAATACGGTCAACAACCGCCTCAATCGCGCTATTGATAATTTCAACTATCATCACTAGCAGGACCGAGCTAATCAGCAGCACCCGGGTGATGGCATCGACGTCTAACCAGCAGGCGATCGCCACGGCAATAACGGCCGCGATGCCTTCCTGACGAAAGGCGGCCTCGTTGACCCACGCCGCCCGGAATCCTTTCCAGGAATACCCTGCCGCTTTAATAATTCGGGTTAACCCAGTGGTATTATTGGCCATCAAACAAACCTTTTTATGTAAATGACGTCAATGAGTGTACGCGTTTGCCGCGTTACAACGGAAATTTTGCGCACTTTCTGTTATTCTTGCGGCGCATTTGCATGATTAACCAGAGGCTTCACATCGTCTATGTCTGGCTGGCAACGAATTTACTATAAATTACTGAATTTACCATTAAGGGCGCTGGTAAAAAGCAAGTCGATTCCGGCACAACCCGCTCAGGAATTAGGCCTGGATACCTCGCGTCCCATTATGTATGTCCTGCCCTACAATTCGAAGGCGGACCTGCTGACGCTGCGCGCGCAATGTCTGGAACATGAGTTACCGGACCCGCTGGAGCCGCTCGAGATCGACGGCGGCCTGCTTCCGCGCTACGTATTTATCCACGGCGGACCGCGCGTGTTTACCTATTACACGCCGAAAGAAGAGTCTATCAAGCTCTTTCACGACTATCTGGATTTGCACCGCAACCATCCCGATCTTGACGTGCAGATGGTGCCGGTTTCGGTGATGTTCGGTCGCGCGCCGGGGCGTGAAAAAGGCGAGGTGAACCCGCCGCTGCGCATGCTCAACGGCATTCAGAAATTCTTCGCCGTTCTGTGGCTGGGCCGCGACAGCTTTGTCCGTTTCTCGCCTTCGGTCTCGCTGCGTAAGATGGCGGACGAACACGGTACCGATAAAACCATCGCCCAGAAGCTGGCCCGCGTGGCGCGCATGCACTTCGCCCGTCAGCGTCTGGCGGCGGTCGGCCCGCGCCTGCCCGCGCGCCAGGATCTGTTTAATAAACTGCTGGCGTCGAAAGCCATTGCCCGTGCGGTAGAAGACGAAGCGCGCAGCAAGAAAATTTCTCATGAAAAGGCGCAGCAAAACGCTATCGCCCTGATGGAAGAGATCGCCGCAAACTTCTCCTATGAGATGATTCGCCTGACCGATCGCGTGCTGGGCTTTACCTGGAACCGGCTGTATCAGGGCATTAACGTGCATAACGCCGAGCGCGTGCGCCAGCTGGCGCATGAAGGCCACGAGATCGTTTATGTCCCGTGCCACCGCAGCCATATGGACTATCTGCTGCTCTCTTACGTCATTTATCATCAGGGCCTGGTGCCGCCGCATATCGCCGCCGGTATCAACCTGAACTTCTGGCCCGCCGGTCCGATCTTCCGTCGCGGCGGCGCGTTCTTTATTCGCCGTACGTTCAAGGGCAATAAGCTCTACTCAACCGTATTCCGCGAATATCTCGGCGAGCTGTTCAGCCGCGGCTATTCGGTGGAGTATTTCGTTGAAGGCGGGCGTTCGCGTACCGGACGCCTGCTGGATCCGAAAACCGGCACCCTGTCGATGACCATTCAGGCGATGCTGCGCGGCGGTAATCGCCCCATCACCCTGGTGCCGATTTACATCGGCTACGAGCACGTGATGGAGGTCGGTACCTACGCCAAAGAGCTACGCGGTGCGACGAAAGAGAAAGAGAGCCTGCCGCAGATGCTGCGCGGCTTGAGCAAGCTGCGAAATCTCGGCCAGGGCTACGTTAACTTCGGCGAACCCCTGCCGCTGATGGCCTATCTGAACCAGCATGTGCCGGACTGGCGCGAGTCTATCGACCCTATCGAAGCGGTTCGCCCTTCCTGGCTGACCCCGACGGTGAATAATATCGCCTCGGATCTGATGGTGCGCATCAATAATGCCGGCGCGGCTAACGCCATGAACCTGTGCTGTACCGCGCTTCTGGCATCGCGTCAGCGTTCACTGACCCGCGAGCAGCTCACCGAGCAGCTGGAGTGCTATCTCGCCCTGCTGCGCAACGTGCCATATTCAGCGGATGCGACTACGCCTGCGGCTTCGGCCAGCGAGCTGATTGACCACGCGCTGCAGATGAACAAGTTCGAAGTTGAGAAAGATACCATTGGCGATATCATCATTCTGCCGCGCGAGCAGGCCGTCCTGATGACCTACTACCGCAACAACATCGCCCATATGCTGGTGATACCGTCGCTGTTAGCCGCCATCGTCACTCAGCATCGTCGTATTACCCGTGCCGAAATCCTGCGTCACGTCGAGATGTTCTATCCGTTCCTGAAGGCCGAGCTGTTCCTGCGCTGGGAAAAAGCGGAGCTGGCGGGCGTCGTCGATGCGCTGATCGCTGAGATGCAGCGTCAGGGCCTCATCGCCCTGAACGACGATGAGGTGAGCGTCAATCCGTCTCATGCCCGTTCTCTGCAGCTGCTGGCCGCAGGCGCGCGCGAAACGCTGCAGCGCTACGCCATTACCTTCTGGCTGCTGAGCGCTAACCCGTCAATCAACCGCAGTTCGCTGGAGAAAGAGAGCCGCACCGTGGCGCAGCGCCTGTCCGTTCTGCACGGCATCAACGCGCCGGAGTTCTTCGATAAGGCGGTGTTCAGCACGCTGGTGTTGACCCTGCGTGACGAAGGCTATATCAGCGATACCGGGGACGCCGAGCCGGAAGAGACGTTGAAGATCTACCGCATGCTGGCGGATCTGATTACTTCGGATGTGCGATTAACGATTGAAAGCGTTACCCAGGATGAAGCGTAACGTTTAAAGAGATGTCCCGGCCTGCGCCGGGCTACCGGACCCTGCGGTTTTGTAGCCCGGCTAAGGCGTTTACGCCGCAAGCCGGGAAACCCACAGCGCTACTGCATATATCCCATCGCCAGGCCGAGAAACAGCACCAGCCCCACGTAGTTATTGTTCATAAACGCCTTAAAGCAGGCATCGCGTTCGCGTTTAAATATCAGCTTCTGCTGCCAGGCAAACAGCGCCGCAGCGATAAACAACGACCAGTAATACTCCCAGCCCAGCCCGCTCAGCCAGCCTACCGCGGCCATCAGACCCAGTACCGCCACCTGCAAAATACCGATGATTAAGCGATCGTTGTCGCCAAAGAGAATCGCCGTCGATTTGATACCGATTTTGACGTCATCATCACGATCGACCATCGCATACTGGGTATCGTAGGCCACCGCCCACAGGATATTGGCGAGGAACATCAGCCAGCAGCTCAGCGGCAGCGATTCGCTGACCGCCGAAAAGGCCATCGGGATCGACCAGCCGAACGCCGCGCCCAGCACGACCTGAGGCAGGTGGGTATAGCGCTTCATAAACGGATATACCCATGCCAGCGCCAGCGCCGCTACCGACAGCAGAATGGTCATGGTGTTCAGGGTCAACACCAGCAGAAACGAAAGCAGCACCAGCACGACAAACAGCGTCCGCGCCTCCTTTTCGCTAACGTCGCCGCTCGGCAACGGGCGGCGGGCCGTCCGTTTGACGTGGCCGTCAAACTTGCGATCGGCATAGTCGTTGACCACGCAGCCTGCGGCGCGCATCAGCCAGACGCCGGCGACAAAAACGGCGAGGATCCATAGCGGCGGTATCCCCGGCGTCGCCACCCACAGCGCCCATAGCGTCGGCCACAGCAGCAGCAGCGCGCCAATCGGTTTGTCAGTACGCATCAGGCGGTGAAACGCCAGCAGCTTGTTCTGCGTCAGACTCCACTCCATTTCATTTTCCTCTTAATACAACGGCGATGCAGGCAAAAACAGTTCCGTCAGCAGCAGCGGTTTGCCGCTCAACCGGAGGCGGGAACGACGCCCCCACAGCTCTGCATGACGACCAATTTCAATAAAATCACGGGTTAGCGTCGATGACGTGAAGAGATAGCGGCCCAACGGCGTTTGCCCCAGCTGTTGCAGCGCCAGTTCGGGGCCGCTCAGCGTTGATTCGGGCACTATCGTGCGCCCGGCCAGCCAGGGTTCACCGTTGGCGCAAAGAATGATTTCCCGCAGCCAGTAGCGGGGTTCGCTCGGTAACAGGGGCGCCTCACCGGCCAGCGCGTCGCGTCCAACAAAACCTTCGTTAACCATGATGACGCTGACTTTCTTCCCCTGCTGCTCAAAGCGTTTGGTCATTGAGTCTTCCAGCAATAGCCAGTCGCGCAGATGCGCATCCAGCGGGGGCATAGCGGCAAAATAATGCAGCGCACGCAGTTGCGTAAGCGCAGGATGTGGCATGCCTGAATCTCCGGTACATAACGTAAAGGTATTGTATCGCAGAATGGGGCATCGGGGGCGGGCAAACGTCAATATACGATCATCCGCGCAACAGCCGTGCAACAGAGGCTGCGGCGCGCTAAAAAAAAGTGCGCCCTGACGGACGCACCTAAAGGCTGTGCCTAAACATCAGCATTGCGGGGAGACGGTCACCCCTTGCCTTTTACACTGCTGATAAAGGTGGAACGAGCAGATTTCGAGCCAAGACGTTCAGCTTCGTTCATCAATTTCAGGGCCTTATCGATATCGCCTTTCGCAACCGCCTGCTTAATGCCGTTGTTGAAATAGGTTTCGGTGTCATCAAGCATCGGTTCGCTTTTCGCCGCCGGAGCCGGGGCCGGCGCGACAACCGGCGCTGCGGTATTGCCGACGGTCACCGGGCCATTGCCGGAAGAGCCAAACAGCGGACCAACCAGCACGCTGGAGCCGCTATTGGTTTTGACTTTTAGCTTCAGCACGCCATCGGTGGTGTGGCGGGCAATCGGGTCTGGAATATCCGGCACGGCATTGCCCGCGCCTTTAGCGTAAGCTTTCGCCGGATCAAGCAGAGTCGTGGTTTGTTGTAAATCTTTTTCCGTCGTAAAGACCAGCACGTAAAGCTTCTGCTGCCCCAGCGCCGGGGTCAGGCGCATGACGCCTTCAAGCCGATCCGCGGTCATTACGCCGGGCTGCTGATAGGTAAAATAGCTGCTGGGGAAGAACGCGGATGGCGTCATATTCTGATCGAGAATCAGCACGTTCGGCGCAAAAATCTGTTTTTGCTTATTCACTTCGCTCGTGAGCGTCAGGGTCAGTTCGCCAATATTCGCCGGAACGCTCCAGGCCGCAACCGGGCCGGAGATGCCGGCAACATCCAGGCGCTGGCCGCCCGTGAGTAAATCAACGGTCTGCGTTTTAGATTGATCGACTGGCGTCCAGACGAGCTGCTGCAGGGCAGCGCCGGGGATGGCGGGCGCTGCGCTGGTGTTTTGCGGGACAAAGTTGACGTCGGCAAGGCTCATTCCCGGCGCGCATGCCAACATTCCTGCGGATAAACACAGGGCGACGAGAGTTTTCTTCATTTTCATTGTTCTCACCTCGGATAGCGTAGGTTTAGCGGTGGCCAGGCAATAGCGCGCTAATCCTGAAGAATCAGGAGGGGCAGAGCCCCTCCGTGTCACTACATGATTACGGCGGTGTTACCACCAAACTTCCATCTGCGCACCGAAGGTCACTTCGCTATCGTTACCGCGGCTGGAGGTGTAAACCCCGTTACCGCTGCCGTCTTTAGTCTGCAGACCGGAGGTGTTGCTGTAGCCCCAGTTCTCATCCCATTTTGCGTAGGTCGCGAAAATACGGATTGCCGGGCGAGACCAGACGCTGTTACCCGCCTGCCATTGCTGGGCCAGGGTAATTTTGTACTGGTTGTTGTTTTCGCTGGTGCGCTGAGATTTCACGTTGTCGTAACCGACTTCCAGCTGGGTGCTCATGATCGGCGTCCATTTGTACATCGGACGAACACCGACGGTGTACCAGGTAGAACCGTTGTTGCTGTCCAGGTCCACGTCCTGGTACATCGCAACGTACATCAGGCCCCAGTCATCGTTGAAGTCCATCGCGCCGTGATCCAGAACGCGGATCATGCTGCCGTTGTTATCGATGCTGGTTCCCTGGGAGTGACCGCTGTTCCAGGAGGTCATCGAGTCGGTCGCATACTGAACAACAAACTTGTTGAAGCCGCCCCAGATAGACTGAGTATGTTCACCGGTGAACATCCAGCCGTCTTTTGATGCGCCATCAACCAGACGGTAATCGTCCTGCGGGTTAGCGCGGCCATAATCCACGCCTAACTCCAGTACGCCGCCCGGGTTGATTTCCATACCGGCCAGACGCACGTCAAAGACGTCGTTTGCGGTTTTAGCAGCAAATTTCTTGGTGTCATCGCTGGAGAAAGTGTAAGAACCGCCGCTTTCTGAGTTACGCGTGGCCGCCAGAGAGAGTTTACCGAAGCCGAGGTCAACGTTTTCCAGACCCGCACCCGGGCCGGAGATATCCCAGTAGTAGAAGTCGATCATGTGAACGTCATGACGCTGGTAGAAGCGCTTACCGGCCCACAGGGTAGAACCCGGCAACCAGTCAATCAGGTTTTTACCCTGGATGTTAGCTTCACGAAACGCCGGAGAGGTACTTTCCCAGTCATCTTCCTGATTTACGGAATAAGCGACGTTAGTATCGAAATAAAAACTCTTATCACCTTCTTTCCACAACTCCTGGCCCAGCTTCAGTTCCGCATAGGTTTCACATTCGTTGCCAAGACGGTATTTGCTTTGAGCACCCGTGGCTTTGAAGCACTGTTGCTCACCGCCGCTGCCGGTCCAGCCGATACCAGAACGAGCGTAGCCGTGGAAATCAACGGCCAGCGCCTGAGCAGACATAACGCCTGCCGCAACGGCGACCGCCAGTGGAAGTTTGCGCAGAGTAATCATCATTCTATCTCCTGAGATCATTGCTTTTCTTTGAACACTTCACCCTTCGGGCTGCCTCTTTGTTGGCTGCGCTCACTCACCCTGGTCACGTACTTTTGTACGCTCCCAGGGATTCATTCCCTTGCCGCCTCGATGCAGCGCGAATGGTTTTGTGTTTTTTTTTAGTTAGAAGCCTTACACGCCCGGCTCTTTATGCAGCCGACGACAAGCGGTGCCATCCTCACGGAATAAATGGCAGCGCTCCGGCGGCAAACCGATGGCGAATGTGGCTCCCTCTTCTACCAGCACCACGTCGTTCTGGCGGTAAACCAGGTTTTGACGGATGGATGGGATCTGGATATGAATTTGCGTTTCGTGGCCGAGCTGTTCGACCACCTGAACTTCACCTTCAAGGGTGACGTCGGCGATATCGCTGGGCAGCAGATGTTCCGGGCGAATCCCTAAGGACATGTTGGCGCCGACCTGAACGCGGGCGCTGTCCACCGGCAGCCAGACCTGCTGACGGTTTGGCAGCTCCACCTGCACCTGCTCAATGGCGGTAGCGGTGACTTTCACCGGCAGGAAGTTCATCTTCGGCGAGCCAATAAAGCCCGCGACGAAACGATCCGCCGGGTAGTGATAGAGTTCGAGAGGCTTCCCGACCTGCGCGACGCGACCGGCGTCCAGCACCACAATCTTGTCGGCCAGGGTCATCGCTTCGACCTGGTCGTGGGTCACGTAAATCATCGTGCGGCCAAGACGCTTATGCAGACGGGAAATCTCAATGCGCATCTGCACGCGCAGCGCGGCATCGAGGTTAGAGAGCGGTTCATCCAGCAGGAACACGCGCGGTTCAGCCACCAGGGTACGGCCAATCGCCACGCGCTGACGCTGACCGCCGGAAAGCGCTTTCGGTTTGCGCTCCAGCAGATGGGCCAGCTGAAGAACCTCCGCCACCTGAGTCACGCGCTGGTTAATCAGCTCTTTTTTGGCGCCGGCCAGCTTCAGGCCAAAAGACATGTTTTCCGCGACGGAAAGGTGGGGGTAAAGCGCATAAGACTGAAACACCATCCCGATACCGCGCTCGGCGGGCGGGACATCATTCATTCGGGTATCGCCAATCAGCAGATCGCCGCTGGTCACCGTTTCCAGCCCGGCAATCATACGCAGCAGGGTGGATTTGCCGCAGCCTGATGGCCCAACAAACACGACGAACTCCCCATCCTGGATCTCGAGATTGATATCTTTCGATACCACTACGTCACCCCAGGCTTTCGTTACATTTCGCAGCTGTACGCTCGCCATGCCCTTCTCCCTTCGTTACAACCTGTCACTTAACGACACATTCAAGATGGGCTGACTATGCGGCATTCATAAATAGGGTAAATCCTCCACCCCCCGGCTTTTTTATGGGGGAGGAGGCGGGAGGATGAGAGATTGCGTCTCGCCGCCGGGGGGGACGGACGGACGTCGATTTCGTGATGTAGCCTGCAAAATTGGCCGCCTTTTTATGTGCTCCAGGACTCATAACCGGCATTTCTGCAATGGAGATCACACTATCGGGGGATGGGGCGTAGACATGGGGAGGATGGAAAGAGGTTGTTAAAAAAGGAAACTCATCACCGTTAAGCCACTCAAGTGTATCCACGAGCACATCACCAAATAGGACGGGTATATGAAAATCAAAACTGGCGCTCGCATCCTCGCGCTGTCTGCATTGACCACGATGATGTTTTCCGCCTCTGCCCTCGCAAAAATCGAAGAAGGTAAGCTGGTTATCTGGATTAACGGCGACAAAGGCTACAACGGCCTCGCTGAAGTGGGTAAAAAGTTTGAAAAAGACACCGGCATTAAAGTCTCCGTAGAGCATCCGGATAAGCTGGAAGAGAAATTCCCGCAGGTTGCCGCGACCGGCGACGGCCCTGACATCATCTTCTGGGCTCACGACCGTTTTGGCGGCTACGCGCAGTCCGGCCTGCTGGCGGAAATCACCCCGGATAAAGCGTTCCAGGACAAACTCTATCCGTTCACCTGGGATGCGGTTCGCTATAACGGCAAGCTGATTGCCTACCCGGTTGCCGTTGAAGCGCTGTCGCTGATCTATAACAAAGACCTGGTGCCAAACCCGCCGAAAACCTGGGAAGAGATCCCGGCGCTGGATAAAGAACTGAAAGCGAAAGGTAAGAGCGCGCTGATGTTCAACCTGCAAGAACCGTACTTCACCTGGCCGCTGATCGCCGCCGACGGCGGTTATGCGTTCAAGTTTGAAAACGGCAAGTACGACGTGAAAGACGTAGGCGTGGATAGCGCTGGCGCGAAAGCGGGCCTGACCTTCCTGGTCGACCTTATCAAGAACAAGCATATGAACGCCGACACCGACTACTCCATCGCGGAAGCGGCATTCAACAAAGGCGAAACCGCGATGACCATCAACGGTCCGTGGGCGTGGTCTAACATCGATAAGAGCAAGGTTAACTACGGCGTTACCCTGCTGCCGACCTTCAAAGGCAACCCTTCTAAACCGTTCGTTGGCGTACTGAGCGCCGGTATTAACGCCGCCAGCCCGAACAAAGAACTGGCGAAAGAGTTCCTCGAAAACTACCTGATGACCGATCAGGGTCTGGATGAAGTGAACAAGGACAAACCGCTGGGCGCGGTCGCGCTGAAATCCTTCCAGGAAAAACTGGAAAAAGATCCGCGTATCGCCGCCACCATGGCTAACGCCCAGAAAGGTGAAATCATGCCGAATATTCCGCAGATGTCCGCCTTCTGGTATGCCGTTCGTACCGCAGTGATCAACGCCGCTAGCGGTCGCCAGACCGTCGATGCGGCGCTGAAAGACGCACAGGCTCGTATCACCAAGTAATACGGTTTCCCTTATTTCTTAGGGAATAAGGTTTGTTGAATACGTTGTTACGCGAAATCATTCGCGCTACATCGAGGCGGCAAGGATGCAAATCCCCAGGCGCTTACATCAGTAAGTGACTGGGGTACGCATCCGCAGCCAACAAAGAGGTAGCGCGAAGGATAAAGTGTAAAGAGGATGATCCCCATGGATGTCGTGAAAAAGAAGCACTGGTGGCAAAGCCCGCAGCTCACATGGTCTGTGATCGGCTTGCTGTGCCTGCTGGTGGGTTACCTTGTTGTTTTGATGTACGCCCAGGGGGAGTACCTGTTTGCCATCATGACGCTGATTTTGAGCTCGGTTGGCCTGTATATTTTTTCCAATCGCAAGGCCTACGCCTGGCGCTATGTTTATCCGGGTCTCGCCGGGATGGGGCTGTTCGTCCTGTTCCCGCTGATCTGCACTATCGCTATCGCTTTTACCAACTACAGCAGCACTAACCAGCTGACCTTCGAACGCGCCCAACAGGTGCTGATGGACCGCTCCTTCCAGGCAGGGAAATCCTACAACTTCGCGCTTTATCCGGCGGGAGATGAGTGGAAGCTGGCGCTGACCGACGGCGAAAGCGGCAAAAACTATCTTTCCGACGCCTTTAAATTCGGCGGCGAACAGAAGCTGGCCTTAAAAGAGGCAGACGCCCTGCCGGAAGGCGAGCGCGCCACGCTGCGCGTGATTACGCAAAACCGTACCGCCCTGAACCAGCTGACCGCCGTGTTGCCGGATGAAAGCAAAGTCATTATGAGCTCCCTGCGTCAGTTCTCCGGTACTCAGCCGCTGTACGCGCTGGCCAGTGACGGCACGCTGACCAACAACCAGAGCGGCGTGAAATACCGTCCGAACGCCGAGGTCGGTTTCTATCAGTCGATGAACGCCGACGGTAGCTGGGGCAGCGAAAAGCTCAGCCCGGGCTACACCGTGACCATCGGCTGGGATAACTTCACTCGCGTGTTCCAGGATGAAGGCATTCAGAAACCGTTCTTCGCGATTTTCGTCTGGACGGTGGTGTTCTCCGTTCTGACCGTGATTCTCACCGTTGCGGTCGGCATGGTGCTCGCCTGTCTCGTCCAGTGGGAAGCCCTGAAAGGTAAAGCGATTTACCGCGTACTGCTGATTCTGCCTTACGCCGTACCGTCGTTTATCTCGATTCTGATTTTCAAAGGGTTGTTCAACCAGAGCTTTGGTGAGATCAACATGATGCTCAGCGCGCTGTTCGGCATCAAGCCGGCCTGGTTTAGCGACCCGACCACCGCGCGAACCATGATTATCATCGTCAACACCTGGCTGGGCTATCCGTACATGATGATCCTGTGCATGGGCTTGCTGAAAGCGATTCCTGACGATTTATATGAAGCCTCGGCAATGGATGGTGCTACGCCGTTCCAGAACTTCTTCAAAATTACGCTGCCGCTGCTGATCAAGCCGCTGACGCCGCTGATGATCGCCAGCTTCGCCTTTAACTTTAACAACTTCGTGCTGATTCAGCTGTTGACCAACGGCGGGCCGGACCGGCTCGGTACCACCACGCCGGCGGGCTACACCGACCTGCTGGTGAGCTATACCTACCGTATCGCCTTTGAAGGCGGCGGCGGTCAGGACTTCGGCCTTGCGGCGGCTATCGCCACGCTGATCTTCCTGCTGGTAGGCGCCCTGGCGATTGTTAACCTGAAAGCCACACGTATGAAGTTTGATTAAGGGAGATAACGATTATGGCTATGGTTCAACCCAAATCTCAGAAGCTGCGCCTGTTCACGACGCACCTCCTGCTGCTGATTTTTATCGCGGCGATTATGTTCCCGCTGCTGATGGTCATCGCTATCTCTCTGCGCGAAGGGAACTTCGCCACCGGTAGCCTGATCCCCGAAAGTATCTCCTGGGAGCACTGGCGGCTGGCGCTCGGCTTCAGCGTCGAACACGCTGATGGTCGCGTCACGCCGCCCCCCTTCCCGGTGCTGCTGTGGCTGTGGAACTCCATCAAGGTGGCAGGCATTACCGCCATTGGCATCGTCGCGCTTTCTACCACCTGCGCTTACGCTTTTGCCCGCATGCGCTTCCCGGGTAAAGCAACGCTGCTGAAAGGGATGCTGATTTTCCAGATGTTCCCCGCGGTGCTGTCGCTGGTCGCGCTGTACGCCCTGTTTGACCGTCTCGGCCAGTACGTGCCGTTCGTCGGCCTGAATACCCACGGCGGCGTCATCTTCGCCTATATGGGCGGTATCGCGCTGCACGTCTGGACAATCAAAGGTTACTTCGAAACCATCGACGGCTCGCTGGAAGAAGCGGCGGCGCTGGACGGTGCGACCCCATGGCAGGCTTTCCGCCTCGTGCTGCTCCCGCTGTCGGTACCGATTCTGGCGGTGGTGTTTATTCTGTCGTTCATCGCGGCGATCACCGAAGTGCCGGTGGCCTCCCTGCTGCTGCGCGATGTGAACAGCTATACCCTTGCGGTCGGAATGCAACAGTATCTCAACCCGCAGAACTATCTGTGGGGCGACTTTGCCGCCGCGGCGGTGCTTTCCGCCATTCCGATTACCGTGGTGTTCCTGCTGGCCCAGCGCTGGTTGGTTAACGGCCTGACGGCTGGCGGAGTGAAAGGTTAATTTTTTGTAACACCCGCCCCAAATTTCAGATGAGGGCCGACGGTTTAGCGGTAATGCGCGACCCCAACCGGGTATTACCGCCGTCGCCCTCAGTTGAAAAAGTAAGGCAAATGCCACTGCTATCCTCAACTGGACCCTACATAAATTCTATTTGTGACTGTTGGTCAGCGGCCCTGGAGGCCGCTTTTTTTATTCGCGCTTCAGACGGTTGGAGTTACACAGCCAGAGCGTTATCACCAGAATCAGGATCGCCGCGGAGTAAATCAGCACCGCCATAGGCGACTCATGATCGATAATGATCAGGCGGACGATTGCGGTGATGCCGATATAGACAAAGTAGCGCAGCGGGAAGTGAAATCCCGACTCAAAGTACTTCACTATCAGCGCGATAAACTCGAAATAGAGGAAGTAGACCACCAGCCCTTCCACCAGCTTGTACTTGCTGACAGGCTCCGGGGTGAACAGGACGTGCGCCAGATGCAGCGTCTCCTTTCCCAGAAATACGATCAGAATGACCCCCAGGCACAGCAGGCCAAGATTCAAAACGGTTTGCATTGCGGTTGCAATAAAACTCACCAACGGACGATAAACCGGCGGCATAGGTACACCTCATCATCATGATTTCCTGTGACCTGTATAACGCAAAAATGTGATCCAGATCTACATTTGTGAGTCCCTTCTTTCCACTGCTTGCCTTTCTCATCTCCGATGAAATACGTAAAAAGAGAAATTTTTACTTTCGGCAACGCTGTGAGGTAGTTAACTAAATCCCTTTTTATGTTCAAAAAACAGAATATAAATACCCGTCAAATCAGTTAATTAACCATAATAAGATCACAATTTTACAATATTGTAATAAGCGAATATTTTTCTCTTTCAGGCATAAATTACGCCCGCATTAGAGTAAGTTTTTCCTTAGAAATTGACTTAGCATACTCGCAGATTAATAAACCCTCGTTAGCGGAACGATATAAAACATGACTACTGAACACTCATCCCTGTTTATAAACTGGCTAAAAAAAGAAGTGGCTCCGGCATTAGGCTGTACGGAACCCGTTGCTATTTCTTTTACCGCCGCTTACGCTGCGAAACATTTAGATACGGCTTGTCAAAACATTAGCGGTTTTATTTCTGCGAACCTGTACAAGAATGCGATGGGCGTAACTATTCCGGGCACTTCCGTCAGCGGGGTGGCGCTCGCAGCCGCAATTGGCGCATTTGGTGGCGATGCGGATAAAGGTTTAAAAACGCTGGAGGGAATTACCGAACGGCATGTTGAATTAGCCCAGATGTTAATTGCCGATGGCCAGGTCAATATTAGCGTGAAAGATACTCCTGACTTTATTCATCTGGATCTGACGCTAACGGGTGGCGAAAAGAGCTGCCGCGTGGTGGTCAAGGGCACGCATACCAATATCGTTGAGCTGTATATTAATGGCGAAGCGCAGGTGCTGGCGGACAAACAGAGTACGGTAACGCAGCAGGAAACATTAGCAACCTTCTCGCTTGCGGAAGCCTTTAATTTTATTAACGAGGTCGAATTCGCCGACATCGCATTTATTCTCGAAGCCGCCCGGCTCAATTCGGCGCTGGCGGAGGAAGGTAAAAGCAAAAAATACGGCTTGAACATCAACGGCACCTTCTCTGATGCGGTAAAAAATGGCCTGCTCAGCAACGACCTGCTGAGTAAAGTCATCATCAATACCGTCGCCGCATCCGACGCGCGAATGGGCGGAGCCCCCGTCGTCGCGATGTCTAACTTTGGTTCCGGTAACCAGGGTATCGCCGCCACCATGCCGGTAGTGACGGTCGCGGAGCATCTTAACGCTGATGAAGAGACCCTCGCGCGGGCGCTGGCGCTCTCCCACCTGACCGCCATATCGATCCACTCCCGCTATACGCGTCTGTCCGCGCTATGCGCGGCGTCCACGGCAGCGATGGGCGCCGCGGCAGGCATGGCGTGGTTATTTACCCGTGACCTGCAAACAATTAATACCGCTATTATTAATATGATCAGCGATATTACCGGCATGATTTGCGATGGCGCCTCTAATAGCTGCGCAATGAAAGTATCGTCCGTGGTTTCCAGCGCCTTTAAGGCCGTACTGATGGCGATGCAAAATAGCTGCGCAGGCTCTAATGACGGCATTGTTTGCGCTGACGTTGAGCAGACTATTAATAATCTCTGCCGTCTGGTAATTAAGCCTATGGCCTATACCGATAAAGAAATCATCAACATTATGGTAGCAAAGTAATCATTAATTAGCGTTTTAATGTACCTTACACAAATAATTAATCTCCTGAATACAACAGGTATTGTTTATGAACAAAAAAGTGATTCTACGGGGTATGAGCGCCATACTTCCCCTGTGCATCGGCGACTTTCCGTTTTCATTTATTGTCGGCGCGCTAAGCGTTAGCGCCGGGATGAGTATCTGGCAAAGTACGGCATGGTCGACGATTGTCATCGCCGGTTCGGCACAAATGCTGGCGTTAAATATGCTAAAAACCGGAGCGAGCCTTGGGGTGATTATATTCACCACGCTGATTATTAATCTTCGCCATGTGCTTTATAGCGCCTCTATTTCCAGTACGGTACGCGAAGCCTCCTTCTTTAAAAAATGCTTTATGGCGTATGCCCTGACCGATGAAGTGTACGCCACGACGGTGAAAGAGATGGAGGAGAATAAAAAAGATAAATATCTTTTCTATTTTTCAGCAATGCTGACGTTTTGGTTCGCCTGGGTGCTGGCCGATTTCCTTGGCGCTCTGGTTGGCGCCTCTTTTCCGCACATTGAAAAATATGGTCTGGACTTCGCGATGGTCGCCGCATTTATCGCCATCGTGGTCCCACAAATCAAAAGCCAGGCCTGCACCGTCGCCGCCGTTGTTGCTGCCGTATCCGGGGTACTTTTGGTCGTACTGCCCTACTCGTTAGGTATCGTCGTCGCGTCCGTACTGGGCGTAATGGCGGGCCTGAGCGTCGATCTCGCCGAAGAGCGTAAACAGGCGCAGGCCGCTGACAAACTCTCTCTCGAAGGAGCGCTGGAAAATGAGTAATAGCTTTTTTATCGCCCTGACGCTGGGCATGGCCGCCGTGACCTTTCTTATTCGCTTCTCGTTCATTGGCCTCGCCGGGAAGATTCAGATGTCGAGCCGGGTCAGCAAAACGCTGCGTTTTGTGCCGGTGACCGTGCTGCCGGCCATCATCACGATTCAGATCCTGAGCGTGAACTCCAGCATGGAGTTCGATTTGAAAAACCCGAAGGTGATCGCCGCGATTATCTGCACGCTCGCCAGCTTCCGCCTGGGCCTGGTCTGGGTCGTCGTCAGCGGCGTCGGTTCACTGGTTTTGCTCAACTATTTCATGTAATCACCTATCAGAAGGAATCAACAGAATGATAATTACCACCGCCGCTGCGCCTGCCGCCATTGGCCCGTATGTTCAGGGAGTAAATCTGGGTACCATGACGATGACCTCAGGGCAGCTCCCGGTCAATCCGCAGGACGGCACCATGTCTGACGACATCGCTCAGCAGACGCGACAGTCGCTGGACAACGTTAAGGCTATCGTTGAAGCGGCGGGTTTGCAGGTGAAAAACATCGTTAAGACGATGGTCTTCGTCAAGGATCTGAATGACTTCGCCACCATCAACGCGGTGTATGAAGCGTTCTTCACCGAACACAACGCGGCCTTTCCGGCCCGTTCCTGCGTCGAAGTCGCCAGACTGCCTAAAGATGCGGGCATTGAGATCGAAGCCATCGCCGTCGCCTGATCCCCGGCCGGAGGCCATCCTCCGGCCACTTCTTATCCCCCCCACTTTTGAGGTTTACCCGCAGCGAACTTTACGGGCAAAATATCGCCACTTCTTTGCGAGGAACGCAGAATGCTAAAGATTCGTCTTGCACGTCCGGAAGATGCGGCTTTACTCAACCAGATGGCCAATGCCAGCTATCGCCACCACTTTGCCCACCTCTGGCACAACGCCGATGAAATGGAGCACTACCTGCAGCAAGAGTATTCCATGGCCGCGCTGGCGCACAGCCTGGCCGATCCGCAGTGCTGCTGGTTGATTGCTGAGGCAGAGGAGCCAATTGGCTTTGCTAAATATGCCTGCCGCCAGGACATCAACCCCGAAGGCCCAACGGGTACGCTATTGCATAAACTCTATCTATTACCTGACGCTACCGGGCATCGCTACGGCGAGCAGATTTTTCGCGCCGTCGAGAAGCGAGCGAAAGAGACCGGTGAAAGCTGGCTATGGCTGGAAGTGCTCGCCGCGAATACCGGTGCCCGCCGTTTTTATGAACGTCAGGGGATGCAGCACGTAAAGGATGTGGCATTTCATTCTGCAACCCAGGAAAGCACACTCCATATTCTGGCTAAACCAATCTGAGAGGCAGCATGCATACCCTTCGTGAAACCGCCATTCGCAACGTCGCCAGCGGCGAAAACGTGGTGATTTACCAGCCCGCCAACCTTTACGACTGCACGCTTGGCGATAACGTCTTCGTCGGGCCATTTGTGGAGATTCAGGGCCATACCCGTATCGGCAACGACAGCAAAATTCAGTCCCACACCTTTATCTGCGAGTACGTGACCATCGGCGAGCGCTGTTTTATCGGCCACGGCGTAATGTTCGCTAACGATATGTTCCGCGAGGGAAAACCCAACGCCGACCGCGAGAGCTGGGGAAGAATTGTGATTGGCAACGATGTGTCTATCGGCAGCGGCGCAACCATTCTGGCGGTCAGCATCTGCGATGGAGTCGTGATTGGCGCGGGCAGCGTGGTGACCAAATCCATTACGGAGAAAGGCGTGTGGGCCGGGAACCCGGCAAAGCTGCTGCGGCGGCTATAACAAAAATGCCGGCCACATGGGCCGGCATTGCGAACGTTTTAGCGATTATGCGCGCCAGGATTTATAGCGGTTAATCAGACCGTTAGTGGAGCTGTCGTGGCTGCTCACTTCGGAACCATCTTTCAGCTCCGGCAGGATGCGGTTAGCCAGCTGTTTGCCCAGCTCAACGCCCCACTGGTCGAAGGTGAAGATATTCATAATCACGCCCTGGGTGAAGATTTTGTGCTCATACAGGGCAATCAGCGCGCCCAGGCTGAACGGCGTAATTTCACGCAGCAGGATGGAGTTGGTGGGGCGGTTGCCTTCAAACACTTTGAACGGCACCACGTGTTCCAGGGTCGCCGGATCTTTACCCTGATCGCGATATTCCTGCTCAACCACTTCGCGGGATTTACCAAACGCCAGCGCTTCGGTCTGCGCAAAGAAGTTGGACAGCAGCTTCGGATGGTGATCGGACAGCGGGTTATGCGTAATCGCCGGCGCGATAAAGTCGCAAGGCACCATTTTGGTCCCCTGGTGAATCAGCTGGTAGAACGCGTGCTGACCGTTGGTACCCGGCTCGCCCCAGATGATTGGGCCCGTCTGGTAATCCACGGCGTTGCCGTTACGGTCAACGTATTTACCGTTGGATTCCATGTTGCCCTGCTGGAAGTAGGCGGCAAAACGGTGCATATACTGGTCGTACGGCAGAATCGCTTCGGTTTCAGCGCCGAAGAAGTTGTTGTACCAGATACCGATCAGCGCCAGCAGCACCGGCAGGTTTTTCTCAGCCGGCGTGGTGGAGAAGTGTTTGTCCATCGCGTGCGCGCCGGAGAGCAGCTCAACAAAGTTGTCGAAGCCGACGGACAGGATGATGGACAGGCCGATGGCTGACCACAGAGAGTAACGGCCGCCAACCCAGTCCCAGAACTCAAACATATTGGCGGTATCAATACCGAACTCGCCAACCGCTTTACCGTTGGTCGAGAGCGCGGCGAAGTGTTTCGCGACGTGCTTCTCATCGCCGGCGGTCGCCAGGAACCAGTCGCGCGCGCTGTGGGCATTGGTCATGGTTTCCTGAGTAGTAAAGGTTTTCGACGCGACCAGGAACAGGGTAGTTTCCGGGTTCACCGTTTTCAGCACTTCGGCAATGTGGGTACCATCGACGTTAGAAACAAAATGCATATTCAGGTGATTTTTGTACGGGCGCAGCGCTTCGGTCACCATGAACGGGCCGAGGTCGGAGCCGCCGATACCGATGTTGACGACGTCGGTAATCGCTTTACCGGTGTAGCCTTTCCAGCTGCCGGAGATAATGGCTTCGGAGAAGGTTTTCATCTTCTCAAGCACGGCGTTCACTTCCGGCATCACGTCTTTGCCATCAACCAGAATCGGAGTATTGCTGCGGTTACGCAGCGCAACGTGCAGCACCGCGCGGTCTTCCGTGCGGTTAATCTTCTCGCCGGAGAACATGGATTTAATGGCGTCTGCCAGGAAGGTCTCTTTGGCCAGGTCCTGCAGTTTTGCCAGCGTCTCTTCGGTGATGCGGTTTTTGGAAAAATCCACCAGCATCAGATCGTCGAACGTGGCGGAGAATTTAGAGAAACGATCGCTATCCTTCGCGAACAGATCCGCGATGGTAACGTCTTTCATTTCATCAAAGTGTTTCTGTAATGCCTGCCAGGCAGAGGTCTGCGTTGGGTTGATGTTTTTCATTAGCAATACTCTTCTGATTTGAGAATTGTGACTGCGGTCGATTGTAGCGCCGGTGACGAAAAATTGTGATGATTTTTGTGTTATGCCGATGATACGCGTCAGGATTAGAGCCAATTTGGCGCAAATCGCCCCTCATAGTATAGACATCATAAGGCTTTTTTCTGTCAGCGACTCGCGCATGAAAAATCCGCATAACCCTGACGTTGACATACTTCGCCTGAAGCCTTTATATAACGGCAGTACCTACATATACGTAGGTAGGTATGGATCGCGCATTTCACGCTACAGCGAAAGGGTATTGCAGGGGGGTATAATGTCCCGCGTCCCCCTGGCAAAGTGAAAGACGTCGGTAATTGCCAGAAGAGGTGCGTTGCCCAGGTAACCGTATTGGAGGAGCCAGTCCGGGGAAAATACGTGAGGGGGAGCAACGCCGAGGTGAATAAGCGTCTGGTTACGCTCATCACCGGCCACAGGGGCTGAATCCCCTGGGTTGTCACCAGAAACGTTCGCAGTCGGGCGTTTCATACTCGCCGTCTGATGCACAGCATCGGCAAGCGGGTCTACAAGGTGGAGCACTTCTGGGTGACATCGTAGTTTGTTTATCGCTCTGCGCCCACCCTGTTTTTCGCTCTTCCCTTGTGCCATGGCTGAATAATTTGGCCTGGCTTATTAAGACATTTTATTGCAATCCGGTTGCGTCCAGCCCCGCCAGGATTGGTTTTCTGGAATCGTTTTAATAAGTCAGGCCCCCTGACACGAGGTTGTTATGACAGACTTAGTTGTAGCCAAGTTCGGCGGCACCAGCGTTGCCGATTTTGATGCCATGAACCGCAGCGTGGACGTCGCGCTGCTGGACGCCAATACCCGCGTGGTGGTGCTTTCCGCCTCAGCGGGGGTGACCAACCTGCTGGTCGCCTTAGCGGAAGGGCTGGAACCCGGCGAACGTTTCGCGAAGCTCGATGCCATGCGTCAAATCCAGTTCAATATTCTGGAGCGTTTGCGCTATCCCAACGTTATTCGCGATGAAATTGAGCGCCTGCTGGAAAACATCACCACCCTGGCGGAAGCCGCCTCCCTGGCCAGTTCAACCGCGTTAACCGACGAACTGGTCAGCCACGGCGAACTGATGTCTACTCTGCTGTTTGTCGAGATCCTGCGCGAGCGCGGTATCGCCGCCCAGTGGTTCGACGTGCGCAAAATTATGCGCACCAACGACCGCTTTGGCCGCGCGGAACCGGATATTGCCGCCTTATCCGAATTAACCCAGCAGCTGCTGGCCCCGCGTCTTGCGGAAGGCGTGGTGATCACCCAGGGCTTTATTGGCAGCGAAGCCAAAGGCCGCACCACCACGCTTGGCCGCGGCGGCAGCGACTATACCGCCGCGCTACTCGGCGAAGCGCTAAACGCCACCCGCGTCGACATCTGGACCGATGTTCCGGGTATCTATACCACCGACCCGCGCGTCGCCCCGGCGGCCAAACGCATTGACGTTATCGCTTTTGAAGAAGCGGCGGAAATGGCGACCTTTGGCGCGAAGGTCCTGCATCCGGCTACCCTGCTCCCCGCCGTGCGCAGCGATATTCCGGTATTCGTCGGCTCCAGCAAAGAGCCGAAAGCCGGCGGCACGCTGGTGTGCAAAAACACCGAAAACCCGCCGCTGTTCCGCGCGCTGGCGCTGCGCCGCAAGCAGACGCTGCTAACCCTGCACAGCCTGAATATGCTGCACTCACGCGGTTTTCTGGCCGAGGTATTCAGTATTCTGGCCCGCCACAGTATCTCCGTCGATCTGATCACCACGTCGGAAGTGAGCGTGGCGCTGACCATGGATACCACCGGTTCGACGTCGGCTGGCGATACCCTGCTCACCCAGGGACTGTTGACCGAACTTTCCTCTCTGTGCCGCGTTGAGGTCGAGCAGGATCTGGCGCTGGTCGCCATCATTGGTAATGAACTGTCGAAGGCGTGCGGCGTCGGTAAAGAGGTGTTTGGCGTACTGGACCCGTTTAATATTCGTATGATTTGCTACGGCGCATCCAGCCATAACCTGTGCTTCCTGGTCCCGGGTGCGGATGCCGAAAAAGTGGTGCAGAAGCTGCATCATAATCTGTTCGAGTAATAGCGAATAAAATGGCCCGCCATTTCTGCCGGGCCATTTTTAGTTTCCCATCACCGTGGTCATCAGCAATCTGTCCAACTCCCTGACATCACCGCTCCGGCTCTCAGGCAGCGCTGGCGGGATTGCGCCTCTGAGCAGCTCGGACTGAATAAACGCATGCAGCAGCGGTCGACGTGGGCCGTTTTCCGCCTCTCCTGCGCGCTGTTTACGTTCCAGCAGCTCGTCTATTTCCGCACGTAGACCCGCTTCCAGCTCGCTTCCTGCCAGCAGTTCATCAAAGCGCATCGGCGGCACGCCTTTTCCCGCTTCAACCCAGCGGACGGCCAGCAGCGGGCGCAGTACGTAAAAGTACTTTTTCAGCCGCACCCGTTCGCCTTGCAGATAGCCGCGATAATTTTTACGGGCCATCGAATAGTAATGCCAGCGGGCGCGAACCGGAGAAAACCAATGCGGTATCACTTTCTTCAGCGCCTGAACCGTTGCGTCATCCTGCTGATACACCACCGGTGAATCCAGCCATTCGATCAGCGTCGGGTTCGCCCCTTTCAGCAGACCCAGCGCCTTGCGCCACTCCCAGCCGCAGACGTCCAGCTCATCGTCGATGGGCAGCTCAATAACATCGCGCGGGGGATCCACCCGCAGGTACCACTCCAGCGGGTGAACGTAGAGAAACCGCACATCATAATCGCTGTCCGGCGAAGCAAAGCCCCAGCCCCGGCTGCCGGATTCGCAGGCGTAGAGCACTCTGACGCCGTAGCGCTGCTCCACGTCTTTTAACTGCCGCCGCACCTTATGGCGCATGGCGGCGCTTACAGCGTGATACGTCATTTTCATTATCCTTTTAGATTCACCAGGCCATGCAGCACCTGGTCCAGGCCGCCAAAGACCGAGATTTTATCGATACGCTCCGCCACTCTTTCCAGCGTTTCCAGCTCTTTTAAGCGCAGCGCGACCGGGTTATTCTCCATCACCTTCGCGGTGTTGAGCAGCGAGCGCGTCGCCGCGGTCTCTTCACGCCGGCGGATCACGTTCGCCTGCGCCGATTTCTCCGCCTCCACCAGCTGCGACAAAATGGCTTTCATGTCGCCGGGCAGCACAATATCCTTCACGCCCAGCGACGCGACGTCGATACCAAATGCCGCCATGCGCTCGGTGACCTGCGCGCTCACGACCTCATCAATGATTTTCTTATCTTCCAGCAGCTCATCCAGCGTTCGCGTTCCGACGGCTTCACGCAGCGCAAACTGCAGCTCGCGATACAGATGGTCCAGCGGCTTCGTCAGCTGTCCAAACGCCTGCAGTACATCGCTGTAGCGCCAGTTCGCCGCCAGATTTAAACGCAGGTTCACTTTATCTTTGGTCAGAATCTCCTGGCCGCCAACCTCCAGCACCTGCAGGCGGGTATCGACCACTTCCGCTTCCACCAGATGATTGACCTTCCAGTACGCGCTCAGGCCAGGCTGCAGCAGCGATTGTGTCTCGCCGTCGATTTTCAGCACCCCGACGTGCCACGCCGGCACCGATACGGTGAGGATCGCTTCGCGGCCTTTTACCGCCCCGTGACGTCGCGGCTGCAGCACCGCATTCATGATGTCAGCCGGAACCGCAACCTGCCGGGTATCGATACGTAGCAGCTGAATTTCATCACCGGCGGACCAGTACAGTCGGCGCGTCGAAGGCGGTAAAATTTCCTGCAGCACACCGTTGGCATACAGCGCCCCGGCCTCGACATCCGTCAAATCCGCCGCCAGGCAGTAGCGTTCAATCCATTCCGGCTGAAAGCGTCGTAAATACTCCGCCAGCGCCTCCGGCACTTCGCTGCCGTCCCGGTTAACGATCAGCACTTCGGGGACGTTGAACCACGGCAGGCGATGCTCGCCCGCTTCCAGAACCTGATAGTAGTCACCCTGACGGGATAAAAGGCCAAGCTGACCTTTACGTATCGTGATTTTCTTCGTCATTTTTTGTTCCTTAGCAAAATCAGGCGCGGGTGCAGGGGCGAAGCCGCAGGGGAACTCCCTTTTGCCTGCGGCACGGCGCCTTTACCGGCGGCCTGCTGTGGGGCGTGCTGACTGCGCATCACCCCGCGTTATTTCTATGATTAACGACCAGTTTTCATTGGAGATGAAATCGGGAATCGAACCCATTGGTGGTCATCGGCTGACGGAACGCGCCCGAAAAACGGCCTGTACCGTTCCTGGCGTGCCGGCGAGGTTTAACCCCCTGCGTTTTCAGCGTCGTGACGGAAGGGATATTGCCAGTTGCGTGCCAACAATAAAAAATGCGAGAGTTATTTTTCAATCAATTGATTAATAACGCTTTTGTTTTTAATTCAAACGGTAACGCTTGCCGCCGGCAGCAGGTTTTTTTATCTTTAAATATCGAAACTTATCTTTTGGGATAAACATGAAAAAGCGGCGAGTGGTCATTGGCGTCCTCGGAACGGTGCTGGACAAACGCGGCAAGCGGGCGAATCGCTTTAAAAAATGGCGGCCTACCGTTGGGCTATGCCAGCAGGCCGATTTTCCTGTCGACAGGCTGGAGCTTCTCCACCAGCCGCGTGATGAAAATATGGCGCAAAAGCTGATTGACGATGTCGCCCAGCTTTCGCCGCATACCGAAGTGCGCCCGCATACGATTGAGATAAACGATCCGTGGGATTTTGAAGAGGTCTACGCGGCGTTTCTCGACTTCGCCAACCGCTATCGCTTTGATACCGAAAACGAAGAGTATCTGGTGCATATCACCACCGGGACCCACGTGGCGCAGATCTGCTGGTTCCTGCTGACCGAAGCGCGCTATCTCCCCGCCAGCCTGCTGCAGACCAGCCCTGCGCCGAAAGGCGCAGCGGATGACGCCGTCGCCGCCGGTATTTACTCGGTGATCGATCTGGACTTAAGCCGCTACGCCACGCTCACCAGCCGCTTTCAGCGCGAGCAGCAGCAGTCCGTCTCCTTCCTGAAGGCGGGTATCGAGACGCGTAATGCGACGTTCAACGCGCTTATCGATCGTATTGAGCGCGTGGCGATCCGATCGACCGATCCGATCCTGCTGACCGGCCCAACGGGCGCCGGGAAGTCCGTCCTCGCCAAACGTATTTTTCAGCTTCGTCAGTCGCGCCATCGGGTGGCGGGAAAATTCATGGCGGTAAACTGCGCCACGCTGCGCGGTGATAACGCCATGTCCACGCTGTTTGGACATGTCAAAGGCGCGTTTACCGGCGCGGTTACGCCTCGCGCCGGGCTATTACGCGAAGCCGACGGCGGCGTGCTGTTTCTCGATGAAATCGCCGAGCTGGGGCTGGATGAGCAGGCTATGCTGCTGAAGGCCATCGAAGAAAAAACCTTTTTCCCGTTTGGCTCGGATAAAGAGGTGCACAGCGACTTCCAGCTAATCGCCGGCACGCATCGCGATATGCAGCAGTGGGTGGCGGAGGGGCGCTTTCGCGAAGATCTTTATGCGCGTATCAATATGTGGCGCTTTGCCCTCCCCGGCCTGGCGCAGCGGCGGGAAGATATTGCGCCGAACGTGGAGTATGAATTACGGCGACTGGCCAACGAGCGGCAGACGCAGATCCGCTTCGATAAAGACGCCCGCGAACGCTATCTGGCCTTTGCCTGCTCGCCGCAGGCGCAATGGCGCGGCAATTTCCGCGAGCTAGGCTCCTCCGTGACGCGTATGGCGACCCTGGCCGAGCAGGGGCGCATTACGCTGGCCGTTGCGGAAGAGGAGATAATGCTGCTGAAAGAGAGCTGGCAGCTCACGACATCTTCTCCTGATATTGCGCTGGAAATCGATCTGTTCGATCGCCGCCAGCTGGAAACGGTGCTGGAGGTCTGCCAACGCAGCGCTTCGCTCTCCGAAGCCGGACGCGAGCTGTTCGCCGTCTCCCGGCAAAAAAAGGCCAACCCTAACGATGCCGACCGCTTGCGCAAATATTTAGCGCGCTTCGGACTCAGCTGGGAGCTTATCCGCAGCGGAACATGAGCATAATTTGTTTGAATAATATGTCTTAGCACGATAAACAATAGCGATGGCCGGGCTCGATCCCGGCCGGTCTATAACAAGCAAACACAACTTACGTGCAAGGAAAACAACATGCTCGCCACGCTTACGCGGCTGTTCCCATTATGGGCGCTGCTGCTCTCGGTTATCGCCTATTACACGCCATCCACTTTTACCCCCGTTGGCCCGTGGGTCCCGACGCTGCTGATGCTGATTATGTTCGGCATGGGCGTGCATCTGAAAGTCGACGATTTTAAGCGCGTGCTTTCCCGCCCCGCGCCGGTCGCCGCAGGCATTTTTCTCCACTACCTGGTGATGCCGCTCGCCGCCTGGCTGCTGGCGCTGATTTTTCACATGCCGTCCGAGCTCTCCGCCGGGATGGTGCTGGTCGGCAGCGTCGCCAGCGGTACGGCATCCAACGTGATGATCTTTCTGGCAAAAGGCGACGTCGCGCTCTCAGTCACCATCTCATCGGTTTCCACGCTGGTTGGCGTGGTCGCCACCCCGCTGCTGACGCGTCTGTACGTGGATGCGCATATTCAGGTGGACGTGATGGGGATGCTGCTCAGCATTCTGCAAATCGTAGTGATCCCGATTGCGCTGGGGCTGGTCGTGCACCATCTGCTGCCGAAAGTGGTGAAGGCGGTGGAGCCGTTCCTGCCGGCCTTTTCGATGGTCTGCATTCTGGCGATTATCTGCGCCGTGGTGGCCGGTTCCGCATCACATATCGCTTCCGTAGGCTTTGTGGTGATTATCGCCGTCATCCTGCATAACACCATCGGCCTGCTCGGCGGCTACTGGGGCGGACGGCTGTTTGGCTTTGACGAATCCACCTGCCGCACGCTGGCGATCGAGGTGGGAATGCAGAACTCCGGCCTTGCCGCCGCGCTGGGGAAAATCTACTTTGGCCCGCTGGCCGCGCTGCCCGGCGCGCTGTTCTCGGTCTGGCACAACCTGTCCGGCTCGCTGCTGGCCGGCTACTGGTCAGGGAAGCCTATTGTTGATAAATCGCGTAAAACGGTAAAAGAGCGCGAATAACCCGTAATTTTCCCGGCTTGCGCTGCGCTTAGCCGGGCTAAGGTCCGTGCAGCTTGCGGGTTTTGTAGCCCGGACAAGTGCGCAGCGCCGCCTCCGGGATTTTCTGCAAGGCACAACAATTTACCGTGAGACGTCAGCCCCAATACCGTACACTGAAACCACAGGCTAATTGAGGGCACCACTATGGCACTCCCCCGCATCACGCAAAAAGAGATGACCGAGCGCGAACAGCGCGAACTGAAAACCCTGCTCGACCGCGCGCGCATCGCCCATGGCCGTCCGCTGACCAACGCTGAAACCAATAGCGTGAAAAAAGAGTACATCGATAAACTGATGGCCCTGCGCGAGGCCGAGGCTAAGAAAGCCCGCCAGCTGAAGAAAAAGCAGGCTTATAAACCGGACGCAGAGGCCTCGTTTTCCTGGTCGGCAAATACCCTGACGCGCGGCAGACGTTAACGCCCTTTCTTCTTGCGCCCCGGCGCGGTAAAGCGTTTGCCGTTCGACGCCGGGCGGGAGGACTTGTCGCTGGTTTTTTCAATCGCCACGACGGGACGCTTGATGCCGGCCGTTTTCGGCTTCGCTTTTGCCTTCGGTTTCGCTTCTGAAGACGAGTTTTCAATCAGTTTGAAAAGATCGATCAGCTCATCGTCGGTCAGATCGCGCCACTCTCCCAGCGGGATCCCCGTCAGGCTGACGTTCATGATCCGCGTCCGCTCAAGCTTCGTCACTTCATAGCCAAAGTGTTCGCACATCCGGCGGATCTGGCGATTCAGCCCCTGCACCAGGGTAATGCGGAACACAAACGGCGCTTCTTTTTTCACTTTGCACTTCTTCGTCACCGTGCCGAGAATCGGTACGCCCGCCCCCATGCCGCGGATAAACTCATCGGTCACCGGCTTATCAACGGTAACCAGATACTCTTTTTCGTGATCGTTACCGGCGCGCAGGATTTTATTCACCAGATCGCCATGGTTGGTCAGAAAGATCAGCCCCTGGGAGTCTTTATCCAGGCGACCGATGGGGAAAACGCGTTTGCTGTGGTTTACGAAATCAACGATGTTGTCGCGTTCGCCGTCTTCGGTAGTGCTGACGATGCCAACCGGTTTATTCAGCGCAATCAGGACCAGATCGTCCGCTTCGCGCGGCTCAATCAACCGGCCATTGACTTTTACCACGTCGCCCGCTTTAACCTGGTCGCCGATGGTAGCGCGCTTGCCGTTGATAAAAACGTTGCCTTGTTCGATAAAGCGATCGGCTTCACGACGCGAGCAAATTCCGCTTTCGCTGATGTATTTATTGAGTCGGGTTGATGAGTCGGGCAGCATAAAATCTCCTGTAAAAGCGAAATATACCCTACCTTGCGGGCGATAAAAAAGAATCGCGCTCTCGTCGCCTGCCGCTAAATGTGATCTGCCACGCCTTTCAACACAAAAGTGTGCCCATGAAAGCCCGGCAACTTTGCCCGGCGAAACAAAGCAGAATCAGGCTCTTATCACGTCCGGCACAAAGGTGCCATAAACCACCGGTAAGCAACGCAAATGTGCAACAGAAACGGTCGGAACATCATCATGAAATAGAGGAAAATTTCTTTGAAGCGGGTCGCTGATGGGGTTATATCAGATCATGACAGCAACTCTCCCATTTGCACAAATGTGCAGGAGCCGACAGTGACGATGGAAAACAGCGACGATATTCGTCTGATCGTGAAAATCGCCCAGCTCTACTATGAGCAGGATATGACCCAGGCGCAGATTGCCCGCGAGCTGGGGATATACCGCACCACTATCAGCCGTCTGCTGAAGCGCGGCCGCGAGCAGGGTATCGTCACTATCGCCATCAACTACGACTACAACGAAAATCTGTGGCTTGAGCAGCAGCTAAAACAAAAATTCGGGCTCAAAGAGGCGGTGGTGGCGGCCTGCGACTCACTGCTGGAGGAGGATCAGCTCAATCTTATCGGCCTGCATGGCGCGCAATTGGTCGACAGGCTGCTGGAGCCGGGCGATATCGTCGGCTTCTCCTGGGGTCGGGCGGTGCGCGCGCTGGTGGAGAATCTGCCGCAGGCCAGCCAGTCCCGTCAGGTTATCTGCGTGCCGATTATCGGCGGCCCCTCCGGAAAACTGGAAAGTCGCTACCACGTGAATACGCTGACCTACGGCGCAGCGGCGAAGCTGAAAGCGGAATCTCATCTCGCTGATTTCCCGGCACTGCTGGATAACACATTAATTCGCAACGGTATTATGCAGTCCCGGCATTTTAAAACGATTGCCTCCTACTGGGATAACCTGGACGTCGCGCTGGTGGGCATTGGTTCTCCGGCGATCCGCGACGGCGCCAACTGGCATGCATTTTACGGCAGTGAAGAGAGCGACGATCTCAACGCTCGCCAGGTCGCCGGCGATATCTGTTCGCGTTTTTACAACATTGATGGCGCGCTGGTCGAAACCGCCATGAGCGAAAAAACGCTCTCTATCGAGATGGCGAAACTCAAGCAGGCGCGCTACTCGGTGGGTATCGCCATGGGCGAGGAGAAATACGCCGGGATTCTTGGCGCCTTAAACGGTCATTACATTAATTGTCTGGTGACGAATCGAGAAACCGCTGAGTCATTACTGAAGTAAATGTCAAGAATATGATTTCACGCAGCGCTGCTGCGGGGGATCCCTTTATCTAAAGAAACAGGAGTCGATAATGAATACATGGTTAAATTTAAAAGACAAAATAATTATCGTGACCGGCGGCGCATCAGGAATCGGCCTGGCGATTGTCGATGAGTTATTAGCCCAGGGCGCAAACGTGCAGATGAGCGATATTCACGGCGGCGACAAACATCAGGATCGCGATAATTATAATTTCTGGCCAACCGATATTTCCAGCGCCAGCGAAGTGAATAAAACCGTCGACAGTATTATTCAGCGCTTTGGCCGCATTGATGGTTTAGTCAATAACGCCGGCGTCAACTTCCCGCGTTTATTAGTCGATGAGAAAGCGCCGTCCGGTCGCTATGAATTAAATGAAGCGGCTTTCGAAAAAATGGTCAATATCAACCAGAAAGGCGTGTTCCTGATGTCGCAGGCGGTGGCGCGCCAGATGGTTAAACAGCGCAGCGGCGTGATTGTTAACGTCTCGTCAGAAAGCGGTCTCGAAGGCTCTGAAGGCCAGAGCTGCTACGCCGCGACCAAAGCCGCGCTGAACAGCTTTACCCGCTCCTGGTCGAAAGAGCTGGGCAAGCACGGTATTCGCGTCGTAGGCGTTGCGCCGGGCATTCTGGAAAAAACCGGGCTGCGTACGCCGGAATATGAAGAAGCGCTGGCCTGGACCCGCAATATCACCGTCGAACAGCTGCGCGAAGGCTATAGCAAAAATGCGATTCCTGTTGGTCGCTCCGGCCGTCTCAGCGAAGTTGCTGATTTTGTTTGCTATCTGCTCTCAGAGCGCGCCAGCTACATTACCGGAGTAACCACTAACATTGCGGGCGGCAAAACGCGCGGCTAAGGGGGAAACATGGTTAACGTCATCTTCTGCGCTCACGGTCAGCTGGCCTGCGCCATGCTCGACTCGGTGCGCATGGTTTACGGCGATGTCCACGTCAGCGCCGTGGCGTTTGTACCGGGGGAAAACGCGGGCGATATCGCCGATAAGCTTGAAAAGTTGGTAAGTACTCACAAAGAGGAGGAGTGGCTCATCGCCGTCGATCTACAGTGCGGCAGCCCGTGGAACGCCGCCGCCGGCCTGGCGATGCGCAACCCACAGCTTCGGGTCATCAGCGGCCTGTCGCTACCGCTGGCTCTGGAGCTGGTCGATAACCAGCAAACGATGAATGCAGAAGCACTGTGCCAACATCTTGAGACCATCGCCAGCCAGTGCTGCGTCACCTGGCGGCAACCGGAAACCGTTGAGGAGGATTTCTGATGAACATTACGCTCGCACGCATTGATGACCGCCTGATTCACGGCCAGGTCACCACCGTTTGGTCAAAAGTGGCCAACGCCCAGCGCATCATTATCTGTAATGACGACGTGTATAACGACGACGTTCGCCGCACGCTGCTTCGCCAGGCCGCGCCGCCGGGCATGAAGGTCAATGTGGTGAATATCGAGAAAGCCGTCGCCGTTTATCACAACCCGCAATATCAGGACGAAACGGTTTTTTATTTATTCACTAATCCGCAGGACGTATTAACCATGGTGCAGCAGGGCGTCAAAATAGCCACGCTGAATATTGGCGGCATGGCCTGGCGACCGGGTAAAAAACAGTTAACCAAAGCGGTGTCATTAGACGCAGCGGATATTAATGCCTTTCAGCAGTTAGATACTCTGGGCGTTAAGCTTGATTTACGCGTCGTGGCTTCGGATCCGTCGGTTAATATTCTCGATAAAATAGCAGAGCAGTCCGTTACAGAATAATAAAACGCGCCTTTTATTACACACTATCATTCTGGATGCATCGCGGCGGCAAATGAGCGAGTCACCAGCAGCATAGCTAACTATGTGACTGGGGCGAGAGAATGCAGTCAACAAAGAGGCAGCCTGAAGAACATCGTGTAAATGCCGTAAAAGGCAGGGATTTCTATACCCTCAAGGTGACAAATTATGGAAATAAGTACCCTACAAATAATCGCCATATTTATTTTTTCCTGTATTGCCGGGATGGGCAGCGTGCTGGATGAATTCCAGACGCACCGGCCATTAATCGCCTGTACCGTGATTGGCTTAATTCTCGGCGATCTAAAAACCGGGATTATGCTCGGCGGGACGCTGGAGCTGATCGCGCTCGGCTGGATGAACGTCGGCGCGGCGCAGTCTCCGGATTCGGCGTTAGCCAGCATTATCTCCGCCATCCTGGTGATCGTGGGCCAGCAAAGCATCGCTACCGGAATAGCGATTGCGCTGCCGGTCGCTGCCGCAGGTCAGGTGCTCACCGTGTTCGCCCGCACCATTACCGTGGTGTTCCAGCACGCGGCGGATAAGGCCGCGGAAGAGGCGCGCTTCAGAACAATCGATCTGCTGCACGTGTCTGCGCTGGGCGTTCAGGCGCTGCGCGTCGCCATTCCCGCACTCATCGTTTCTCTGTTTGTCAGCGCGGATATGGTCAGCAATATGCTCAACGCCATTCCGGAATTCGTCACCCGCGGTCTGCAAATCGCCGGCGGTTTTATCGTGGTGGTCGGCTACGCCATGGTGCTGCGCATGATGGGCGTGAAGTATCTGATGCCCTTCTTCTTCCTCGGCTTCCTCGCGGGCGGCTATCTCGACTTTAGCCTGCTGGCCTTCGGCGGCGTCGGGGTCATCATCGCGCTGATTTATATCCAGCTTAATCCGCAGTGGCGTAAACCCGAACCGCAGGCCGCCGCCACCTCTTCCACTGCCCTTGACCAGCTTGACGACTGATGGAGCCCAACATGGAACAGAGAAAAATTACCCAAGGCGACCTGGTGAGCATGTTTCTGCGCTCCAACCTGCAGCAGGCGTCATTCAACTTCGAACGTATTCACGGGCTTGGCTTCTGCTACGACATGATCCCGGCCATCAAGCGCCTCTACCCGCTGAAAGAGGATCAGGTCGCCGCGCTGAAGCGCCATCTGGTGTTCTTCAACACCACTCCGGCAGTCTGCGGGCCGGTGATTGGCGTCACCGCCGCGATGGAGGAAGCCCGGGCCAACGGCGCCGCTATCGACGATGGCGCCATCAACGGGATCAAAGTTGGCCTGATGGGGCCGCTGGCAGGCGTGGGCGACCCGCTGGTATGGGGCACGCTGCGGCCGATTACCGCCGCCCTCGGCGCCTCGCTGGCGCTCTCCGGCAATATTCTTGGACCGCTGCTGTTCTTCTTTATTTTCAACGCGGTACGTCTGGCGATGAAGTGGTACGGGCTGCAGCTCGGCTTCCGTAAAGGGGTCAATATCGTCAGCGATATGGGCGGCAACCTGCTGCAAAAACTAACCGAAGGCGCCTCCATTCTTGGCCTGTTTGTGATGGGCGTGCTGGTGACCAAGTGGACCACCATCAACGTCCCGCTGGTGGTCTCGCAAACCCCGGGCGCCGACGGCTCGACCGTCACCATGACCGTACAGGACATCCTCGATCAGCTCTGCCCCGGCCTGCTGGCTCTGGGCCTGACGCTGCTGATGGTGCGCCTGCTCAATAAGAAAGTGAACCCGGTATGGCTGATTTTCGCCCTCTTCGGTTTGGGGATTATCGGTAACGCGCTGGGCTTCCTGTCCTGATTTTTCCGCCCCGGCGATGCCGGGGCTACTTCAACAAGTTAGACCCAAAAGATTTCGCAGCCGTCATGCGAAAGATGAAGGGGATGAGGTGGTAAACATGCAAACAACAACAGCCCTGCGCCTGTACGGCAAACGCGACCTGCGCCTGGAAACCTTCGAACTCCCGGCGATGCAGGATGATGAAATCCTCGCCAGGGTGGTCACCGACAGCCTGTGCCTCTCCTCGTGGAAAGAGGCGAATCAGGGCGAGGACCACAAAAAGGTGCCTGACGATGTGGCGACCAACCCAATCATTATCGGCCATGAGTTCTGCGGGGAGATTATCGCCGTCGGCAAAAAGTGGCAGCACAAGTTTCACGCCGGCCAGCGCTATGTGATTCAGGCCAACCTGCAGCTGCCGGATCGCCCGGACTGCCCCGGTTATTCTTTTCCATGGATCGGCGGCGAAGCCACCCACGTGGTGATCCCCAACGAGGTGATGGAACAGGATTGTTTGCTTTCCTGGGAAGGCGATACCTGGTTTGAAGGCTCGCTGGTGGAGCCGCTTTCCTGCGTGATTGGCGCCTTCAACGCCAACTATCATCTGCAGGAAGGCAGCTATAACCATGTGATGGGCATTCGCCCGCAGGGCCGCACGCTGATCCTCGGCGGCACCGGCCCGATGGGTCTGCTGGCCATCGACTACGCGCTGCATGGCCCGATCAACCCGGCGCTGCTGGTGGTCACCGATACCAATAAGCCAAAGCTCAGCTATGCGCGCCAGCACTATCCCTCCGAGCCGCAAACGCTGATCCACTATCTGGATGGGCGCGACGCCAGCCGCGAAACGCTGATGGCGCTCTCCGGCGGCCACGGCTTTGACGATATCTTCGTCTTCGTCCCTAACGAACAGCTCATCACCCTGGCATCCTCGCTGCTGGCCCCGGACGGCTGCCTGAACTTTTTTGCCGGCCCGCAGGATAAGCAGTTCAGCGCACCGATCAATTTTTACGATGTGCATTACGCCTTCACCCACTACGTGGGCACCTCCGGCGGCAATACCGACGATATGCGCGCCGCCGTAGCGCTGATGCAGGAGAAAAAGGTGCAGACCGCGAAGGTGGTGACTCATATTCTGGGGCTGAACGCGGCGGGCGCGACCACCCTGGATTTACCGGCGGTAGGCGGCGGTAAGAAGCTGGTTTATACCGGAAAAAACATTCCGCTTACGCCGCTGGGAAACATTAGCGACCCGCAGCTGGCGGCGATTATGGAACGTCACCACGGTATCTGGTCAAAAGAGGCGGAAGAGTATCTTCTGGCCCACGCGGAGGATATTGCTCATGATTGATCGCGATACGCTGCTGTGCATGTCGCTGGCCGGTCGCCCGGGTAACTTCGGCACCCGCTTTCATAACTACCTGTATGAAAAGCTGGGGCTGAACTATATCTATAAAGCGTTTACGACCCAGGATATAGCCGCGGCGGTAAACGGCGTGCGCGCATTAGGGATTCGCGGCTGCGCGGTCTCTATGCCGTTTAAAGAGAGCTGCATAGCGTATCTTGACGCGCTTGACCCTTCGGCAAAGGCGATTGATTCGGTCAACACCATCGTCAACGACGACGGCAGGCTGACCGGGCTGAATACCGACTATATCGCGGTGAAAAGCCTGATTGACAGCTATCAGCTCGATTCCTCAGCCAAAGTGATGATCCAGGGCAGCGGCGGAATGGGCAAAGCGGTCATCGCCGCCTTCCGCGATGCCGGTTTCCGCGATGTGATTATCGCCGCCCGCCATCGCGAGCGCGGCCTGGCGCTGGCAAAGCAGTACGGTTTTCAGTGGCAGCCCAGGCCGGAGGGAATCGCGGCGGATATTCTGGTTAACGTCACGCCGCTCGGCATGGCGGGCGGCGCGGAAAGCGAAACTCTGGCCTTTAGCCCGACGATGGTGGAACGGGCCGACGTGATATTTGACGTGGTCGCTCTGCCGCCGGAAACCCCGCTCATCAAGCTGGCGCAGAGGCTGGACAAGCGCGTTATCAGCGGTGCGGAGGTGATTGCCCTGCAGGCGGTGGAGCAGTTTGCGCTCTACACCGGCGTGCGTCCGGACGCGGCGCTGGTCGCTGAAGCCGCGGCCTTTGCCAGAGGATAAGGGCAAAACGGAGAGCGCCAGGGAGGGCGCTCTAATAACCGTTGATCAGAAAGTCGATTGCATCGCGCAGCGCAGCCCCTCCTTTGCCTGTGAATCATCAACGTAAAACTAAGCGGTTCCCGCTAGCCTGTCACGCCCGGTAGAGTCACTCTGCGAGGCACTTTCCAGATTAATTCAGAGAATCCCTGCGCCAATAATCGCCGTTCCGCTTTGCTCAGCGCGTCCCAGCGTGAGCCACGTCAGCAAGCGGTAAGATATCCTGTGATAACATCTCTGCCCGAATAATCATCTGGTCAAATGGAGAAATAATGGAACTGCTGCTATTGAGTAACTCAACGCTGCCGGGCAAAGCCTGGCTGGAACATGCGCTGCCGACCATTGCCGGGCAGCTAAATGGCCGCCGTTCTGCGGTATTCATCCCTTTTGCCGGGGTGACGCAAACCTGGGATGATTACACCGCGAAAACCGCCGCCGTCTTCAGCCCAATGGGCGTTACGGTTACCGGTATTCACAGCGTCGCGGACCCGGTGTCGGCGATTGAGAATGCGGAGATAGTTATCGTCGGCGGCGGCAATACCTTTCAGCTGCTGAAAGAGTGCCGCGAACGCGGCCTGCTGGCGCCGATGGTGGATGTGGTGAAGCGCGGGGCGCTGTATATCGGCTGGAGCGCGGGCGCTAACCTGGCCTGCCCGACGATTCGCACCACTAACGATATGCCGATTGTCGACCCTAACGGTTTTGCTGCGCTGGGGCTGTTCCCGCTGCAAATTAACCCGCATTTCACCAACGCGCTGCCGGAAGGCCATAAAGGCGAGACCCGCGAACAGCGGATCCGCGAGCTGCTGGTGGTTGCGCCAGAGCTGACGATTATCGGCCTGCCGGAAGGCAACTGGATACAGGTGACGCAGGGCCACGCTACCCTTGGCGGCCCGAATCCAACGCTGGTATTCAGAGCCGGAGAAGACGCGGTGACCCTCAACGCCGGTCATCGTTTCTAAACCCCGTGCGCACGTTTCCCGGAGGCGGCGCTGCGCGCCTGTCCGGGCTACCATCCCGCAGACGGTGAAGAACTCGTAGCCCGGGCAAGGCGCTCTGCGCCGTCCCCGGGAGCAAAGCGCAGAGTGGCATAATTACCCGGAGGCGATGCTGCGCGCCTGTCCGGGCTACCATCCCGCAGACGGTGGAGAACTCGTAGCCCGGGCAAGGCGCTCTGCGCCGCCCCCGGGAGCAAAGCGCAGAGTGGCATAATTACCCGGAGGCGATGCTGCGCATCTGTCCGGGCTACCATCCCGCAGACGGTGGAGATCTCGTAGCCCGGGCAAGGCGCTCTGCGCCGTCCCCGGGAGCAAAGCGCAGAGTGGCATAATTCCCCGGAGGCGATGCTGCGCATCTGTCCGGGCTACCATCCCGCAGACCGCGGTATACCTGTAGCCCGGCTAAGCGCAGCGCGAGCCGGGGATGTCAGGCGGCACATCAGCGCTTAATAATCATCGCGCTCATCGTCCTCATCCGGCTGCTCCATCACGCTATAGGCCACCGAGCAGAACAGTGAATTCAGACGCTTCATATCGCCCAGCAGCGCCAGGTGCAGCGTACTGGTCTCAATACTCTGCACGTTTTGCTGATGCAGGCGGTCAACGTGGGCATGCGAGTAACGACGGTTCATGATACGAAAACGATGCTTGCTGCGGCGCAGGCGGCGGGCGCTCGGCACGTCGCCGGAGAAGAAGACCGACATCGCCAGCTGCAGATTGCTGAGCAGCTGCTCGTAGAGGGCATCCAGCTCTTTTAATCCCTCCATGGAGAACGCGCGCCGCGCGGCCAGCGATTTATCGGCGATCTCGCTGCCCATTCTTTCGACGATATCCGAAGCCTGCTCGAGGTTAAGCGCCATTTCGATAATTTCCGCCCAGCGGCGGGACTCCTCATCCGCCAGCTCCTCTTTCGGCATCCGCGCCAGATAGAGCTTAATGGCGGTGTAAAGTACGTTGATATCGTCCGCCATCCGCCGCAGCTCTTTCTCCTCACGCGGCTCGCCGTGCATCACTTTATGCAGGCTTTCCAGCATCTGCTCCATGGCATCGCCAATACGCAGGGTTTCGCGAGCGGCATTGGCCAGCGCCAGGGCGGGCGTATCCAGCGCCGAAGTATCAAGATGCTTCGGCTTCAGCCGCGCGTCCAGCTCGGGCTCATCGCGAATCAGACGCTTACAGAGGTTAGCCATGGGGCCGGCAAACGGCACCATGGCGATACAGCGGATGAGGTTGTAGAAGACGTGGAAATAGATAACCAGTTCGGATTTTTGCAGCGGAAGCTCATCCATGACGTTTGCCAACAGATGCACAAACGGCAGGATAATCAGGCTACCCACCAGCTTAAACAGCAGGCTGCCGAGCGCCACGCGGCGCGCAGCGGCATTGGCGCCGCTGTTGTTTAGCATGGCCAGCAGCCCGGATCCGAGGTTGGCGCCGATCACCAGGCACAGCGCCACCGGAAACGAAATCACGCCGGTGGCGGTTAACGTTGCGGTCAGCAGCACCGCTGCCAGGCTTGAATAGCTGATGATGGCAAACACCGCGCCGATCAGCGCATCCAGCATAATATCGCCGGTCAACGAGGCGAAAATCACCTGTACGCCGTTAGCCTGGGTGATGGGATGCACCGCCTGCACGATCAGCTCCAGCGCTAGCAGAATCAAGCCCAGACCAATCCCCACGCGCCCGAGCTGGCCCGCGCGCGTTTGCTTGCGCCCAAGGAAGAAAATCACGCCGATAAAAATCAGCAGCGGCGAAAGCCAGGACAGATCGAAGGTCAGCACCCTCGCCATCAGCGCGGTACCGACGTCAGCGCCCAGCACCATCACCAGCGCAGGGGCCAGCGCCACCAGATCCTGGGCGACAAAAGAGGTGACCAGCATGGTGGTGGCGTTGCTGCTCTGCACCAGCGCGGTAACGCCGATCCCCGCGCAGAAGGCGAGCGGTTTTTTCTCCACGCTGCTGCTGAGTACGCTTCGCAGACGAGCGCCGTAGACGCGCATCACGCCGGTACGGACGATATGGGTGCCCCACACCAGTAGGGCGACGGCGGACAACAGGTGTAGCAGAGTTAACACGGAATCAGCTTCTCCTTATATTTATTCGTTCCCGAAACTCATAAACCGTTACAGGCCGGATAGCGCTTCGCTTATCCGACGGCAACGATCGCAAGCTTCCTTCAGTATAAGGGTTTACGCACAATAAAGAGACAGGGCGCTCATTGAGCGCCCTGTTAGTTGTAAGGAAAGATAACGGTTTGGTGGATCAGTCGGCATCGTAACCGAGGTTCGGCGCCAGCCAGCGCTCCACTTCCGCCACGCTCATCCCCTTACGCAACGCATAGTCTTCCACCTGGTCCCGCTGAATTTGCGCTACCGCGAAGTATTTGCTGTCCGGATGGCTGAAGTACCAGCCGGAAACCGATGCGCCGGGCCACATGGCAAAAGATTCCGTCAGCTTCATGCCGGTGCGTTTTTCCACCTCCAGCAGTTCCCAGATCGTCGCCTTTTCGGTGTGCTCCGGGCAGGCCGGATAGCCCGGCGCCGGGCGAATTCCCTGGTAGTTCTCGCGGATCAGCTCCTCGTTGCTGAGGTTTTCGTTCGCCGCATAGCCCCAGTAAACCTTACGCACCCGCTCATGCAGATACTCGGCAAAGGCTTCCGCCAGGCGGTCGGCAATCGCCTTCACCATAATCTTGTTGTAGTCATCGTGCTGCGCCTCGTAGGCGTCGGCCAGCGCGTCTTCCTCAAGGCCGCCGGTCACCGCAAAGGCGCCGATATAGTCCGCCTTCCCCGACAGCTTCGGCGCGACAAAATCCGCCAGGCAGTAGTTGGCAAAGCCGACTTTCTCCGTCTGCTGGCGCAGATGATGCCCCACCGTCAGCACGTGAGTCCGGGTTTCATCGCGATAGATTTCAACATCGTCGCCGACGCGGTTAGCCGGGAACAGCCCCACCACGCCGCGCGGATTCAGGGCCTTCCCGGCGCTGAGCTTATCCAGCAGTTCGTTGGCGTCTTTAAACAGGCGCTGCGCCTCTTCGCCGACCACTTCATCTTCCAAAATGCGCGGATACTTACCGGCCAGCGACCAGGTCATAAAGAACGGCGTCCAGTCGATATAGTTACGCAGGGTTTCGATACTGGCCTCAACCTCATGCACGCCCAGACGATGGGCCACCGGCGGGGTGTAGCTTGCCCAGTCAAAGGCCAGGTCGTTATCGCGCGCGGCCTCCAGCGTGACCGGTGGGGTGCGCGGCTTTTTACGCCCGTGCTGAATACGTACCGTTTCGTACTCTTTGCGGGTACGGGCGACAAAATCATCGCGCTGGCTATCGGACAGCAGCGCGGCGACCACGCCAACGGTGCGCGAGGCGTTCTGCACGTAGACCGTCGGCCCGCTGTAGTTCTGCTCGATTTTCACCGCCGTGTGCGCTTTCGAGGTGGTTGCGCCGCCAATCAGCAGCGGAATAGTAAAGCCCTGACGCTCCATCTCCTTCGCCACGTTGACCATCTCATCCAGCGACGGCGTAATCAGCCCGGAGAGGCCAATCAGGTCGGCGTTAACCTCGCGGGCGGTTTTCAGGATTTTATCCGCAGGCACCATCACGCCAAGGTCGACGATTTCGTAGTTGTTACACTGCAGCACCACGCCGACAATATTCTTGCCGATGTCGTGAACGTCACCCTTCACGGTGGCGATGACCATCTTGCCGTTGCTGGAACCTTTCTCTTTGCTGGCCTCAATATAGGGTTCGAGGTAGGCCACCGCCTGCTTCATGACGCGGGCGGATTTCACCACCTGCGGCAGGAACATTTTCCCTTCACCGAACAGGTCGCCGACCACGTTCATGCCGTCCATCAGCGGCCCTTCGATAACCTCAATCGGACGCGCGGCCTGCTGGCGGGCTTCTTCGGTATCGAGCTCGATAAATTCGGTAATGCCTTTAACCAGCGAGTATTCGAGGCGTTTTTTGACGTCCCAGCTGCGCCATTCCGCCTGCTGAGCGTTGGCGGTATCGTCGGTTTTGCTGCCGCGATACTTTTCCGCCAGATCGAGCAGACGTTCAGTGCCGTCATCGCGGCGGTTCAGAATCACATCTTCAACCGCATCGCGCAGCTCGGCGGGAAGGTCGTCGTAAATCGCCAGCTGGCCGGCGTTAACGATGCCCATGTCCATGCCGTTGCGGATGGCGTAGTAGAGGAATACCGCGTGAATCGCCTCGCGCACCGGGTCATTGCCGCGGAACGAGAACGACACGTTAGAGACGCCGCCGGAGATCAGCGCGTGCGGCAGTTCGCGTTTGATATCTTCGCAGGCGCCGATAAAGTCCTGGGCATAGTTGTTGTGCTCTTCAATCCCGGTCGCCACGGCGAAAATATTCGGGTCAAAGATGATGTCTTCCGGCGGGAAGCCCACCTCTTCGGTGAGAATTTTGTACGCCCGGCGGCAAATTTCAATTTTCCGCTCGCGGGTATCGGCCTGGCCCACTTCATCAAAGGCCATAACCACGACGGCGGCGCCGTAGCGGCGCACCTTTTTCGCATGCTGGATAAACGGCTCAACGCCCTCTTTCATCGAGATGGAGTTAACGATGCCTTTACCCTGAATACACTTCAGACCCTTTTCGATGACCTCCCATTTGGAGGAGTCGATCATAATCGGCACGCGGGCGATATCCGGCTCACCGGCGATCAGGTTGAGGAAACGCGTCATCGCCGCTTCGGCGTCGAGCATCCCCTCATCCATATTGATATCGATAATCTGCGCGCCGCTTTCCACCTGCTGGCGCGCCACATCCAGCGCTTCGTTATATTTTTCTTCTTTAATCAGGCGTTTGAATTTTGCCGAGCCGGTAACGTTGGTGCGTTCGCCGACGTTCACAAACAGGCTGTCATCGCCGATATTCAGCGGCTCAAGGCCGGAAAGACGACAGGCGACGGGGATTTCCGGCAGCTGGCGCGGCGGCAGGCCGGCCACCGCGCGGCTCATGGCGGCGATATGTTCCGGCGTGGTGCCGCAGCAGCCGCCGACAATATTCAGGAATCCGGCTTCAGCCCATTCGCGAATTTGCGCCGCCATCGTGTCGGCGTCCAGGTCGTATTCGCCAAAGGCGTTCGGCAGACCGGCGTTCGGGTGGGCGGTAACGTAGCATTCGGCGATACGCGACAGCTCCTGCACGTACTGGCGCAGCTCATCCGGCCCCAGAGCGCAGTTGAGGCCAAACGTCAGCGCATCGGCGTGGCGCAGCGAGTTATAAAAGGCTTCGGTGGTCTGGCCGGACAGCGTGCGCCCGGAGGCGTCGGTGATAGTGCCGGAGATCATAATCGGCAGATCGACTCCCAGCGCTTCAAACTCCTCTTTAACCGCAAAGATCGCCGCTTTGGCGTTGAGGGTATCGAACACCGTCTCAATCAAAATCAGATCCGCCCCGCCTTCCACCAGCGCTTTGGTGGATTCACGGTAGGCTTCCACCAGCCCGTCAAAGGTGATGTTGCGGAAGGCCGGGTCGTTGACGTCGGGAGAAATGGACGCCGTGCGGTTAGTCGGGCCGAGGACCCCTGCGACGTAGCGCGGTTTTTCCGGCGTGCGTGCGGTCCAGGCATCGGCGCTGGCGCGGGCCAGTTTCGCCGCCACAAAGTTGATTTCCGCCGACAGGGATTCCATCTGGTAATCCGCCATCGCGATGGTCGTCGAGTTAAAGGTGTTGGTTTCAATGATATCCGCCCCGGCCGCAAAATAGGCATCGTGGATAGCGGTTATCACATCCGGCTTGCTGAGAACCAGCAGGTCGTTGTTGCCCTTCAGGTCGCACGGCCAGTCGGCAAAGCGCTCGCCGCGAAAGTCCTGCTCACTCAGACGGTAGCTCTGGATCATGGTGCCCATGCCCCCATCCAGAACCAAAATACGTGCTTTTAACTGCTGATGCAGTTGCTCAACTTTGCTGCTCACACTCGCTCCCGACAACGCTCAACCAGACCGAAAAAACTCAACAGACCATACTGGCACAAACCGAAGGGGTGGAAAAGAGAACAGCGGGCAAGATGAGACATGTTCAGCTTCACTCATCCGATCAGTCGGGTAGTGATTGCATTATCGCCAAATAAAACGAAAATCATTTCCACGATACAGAAAAAAGGAGTCCGCGATGGCGACCCCCGCTCCCGCAAAACGCGGCAGAAAACCTGCCTCCCCCGCCGCCGCTCCGGCCGGCGGGCAAGTTCAGTCCCTGACCCGCGGACTGAAGCTGCTCGAATGGATTGCTGAATCCCACGGCAGCGTGGCGCTGACCGAACTGGCCCAGCAGGCCGGCCTGCCTAACTCCACGACTCACCGCCTGCTGACGACCATGCAGCAGCTGGGTTTTGTTCGTCAGGTCGGTGAGCTGGGCCACTGGTCGGTGGGCGCCCATGCTTTCGTCGTCGGCAGCAGCTTCCTGCAAAGCCGTAATCTGTTGGCGATCGTCCATCCGATTTTGCGTCAGCTGATGGAAGATTCCGGTGAAACGGTTAACCTCGCGGTGCTTGACCAGAGCGATCATCAGGCGATTATTATCGATCAGGTGCAGTGTACGCAGCTGATGCGTATGTCGGCACCGATTGGCGGTAAGCTGCCGATGCACGCTTCCGGCGCCGGAAAGGCGTTTCTGTCGCAGCTAAGCGAAGAGCAGGTTACCGGCCTGCTGCACCGTCAAGGTCTGCACGCTTATACCCATGCCACCCTGGTATCGCCGGTACATCTGAAAGAGGACCTGGCCCAGACGCGTAAGCGCGGCTACTCGTTTGATGACGAAGAACACGCGCTGGGCCTGCGCTGCGTAGCGTCGTGCATTTATGATGAACATCGTGAGCCGTTCGCCGCCATCTCCATTTCCGGGCCCATTTCCCGTATTACCGATGACCGCGTGACCGAGTTCGGCGCGATGGTGATTAAGGCGGCGAAAGAAGTGACGCTGGCCTACGGCGGAGTGCGCTAAATGAGCGATCTGAAATCCTACTGGCAGGATAAATACCCTTCTGCTTTCTGCTGGTCTTTCGGCGATTCACCGGCGCTGGCCGACGAGCTGGCTGCCCTGGTTATCGCCGGGAAGAAACGCGGCACCTGCGGTTCGCTTGCCAGCTATCAGCAGGAGCAGCCGCCCGTGACGCCGGGTGCGTATCACATTGTGCTGGACGGCAAAGGGAAAGCCGTCTGCGTGATACGCACCCTGACCCTCAGGCTCATTCGCTTTAACGAAATGAGCCCTGAGCTCGCCGCGCTGGAGGGCGAAGGTGATTTAAGCCTCGCTTACTGGCAATCGGCGCATCAGGCATTCTTTGAACGCGAAGGCACCTGGGCGCCGGATATGGAGCTGGTGTACGAAGAATTTGCCGTTATCGAAGCAGCCTGAAGCAGGCCATCGGCTATCCCGCCTGCTTCAGGTCGCCGTAGCGCACGCTAAAACGCTGACGGCGGCGATAGGCGTAGACGTCTTCCACGTGGCCGTTGCGGATACGCGTTTGCAGCTCCCGCCAGTAGTCGGCGCGCAGCAGGTCGGCGTGCATCTCTTCAAATAGCGGTCCGATGCGCGGGTCAGCGCACAGCCAGTGGCGAAACTCTTCCGGAAAAACATCGCCAGGCGAGACGCTATACCAGGGCTCGCTGGCAAGCTCATCCTCCGGGTAGCGCGCCGGCGGGATCTCGCGGAAATTCACCTCCGTCATATAGCAAATTTCATCGTAATCGTAGAACACCACCCGGCCGTGACGCGTGACGCCAAAGTTTTTAAATAGCATATCGCCGGGGAAAATGTTGGCGGCGGCCAGCTGACGAATGGCGTTGCCGTACTCCTCTACCGCATCGCGCAGCGCCGGACCGTCCACCTGCTCCAGCCAGATATTCAGCGGCACCATCCGCCGCTCGATATAAAGATGGCTGATCGCAATCCGATCGCCGAGATCGCTAATTTTCGCTCCGGCTTCGGTTTGTAACAGGGCCATAAGTTCGGGCGCAATTTGCCGTTTCTCCAGGACGAAGTTCTCAAACTCCTGGGTATCGGCCATCCTTCCCACGCGGTCGTGCTCTTTGACCAGCTGATAGCAGGCGCGCACGTGGGCGGCGGTCATCTCTTTCTGCGGCGCAAAGCGGTCCTTAATGACTTTAAATACCCGGTCAAATCCCGGCAAAGTAAACACCAGCATCACCATGCCGCGAATCCCCGGCGCTTCAATAAATTGCTCATCGCTGCGGGAAATATAGTGCAGGTATTCCCGATAGCTCTCGGTTTTCGCATGCTTCTGGCAGCCAATCGCCATGTACAGTTCAGCGGTGGTTTTCCCCGGGAGAATCTCGCGCAGCCACTCGACCAGCGCGCCGGGTAGCGGCGCGTAAACCATAAAATAGGAGCGGGCGAAGCCAAAAACGATGCTGGCTTCGGCATGCGTCGTCAGACAGGCGTCGACAAACAATTCGCCTTCATCGGTGCGATGGATTGGCAGAAGAAAAGGCAGCGTCGCCATCGGCGTAACCAGTTTGCCTACCAGCCAGGCCGCCTTATTGCGGTAAAACAGTTCATTCGCCACCTGCAGGTGCGACCGGGAAAGCAGCTCGCTGCCGAGCGCCTCCTGCAGGCAAGCGGTGATATAACCGATATCGCGCGCGCTGTTTTGCCACGGCAGACGGAGAGGAAGATCGGATAACACTTTGCGTAATAGCGTGTCCCAGCCGCGCTCGGGGAAGAAATCTTTGGCCAGCGGGCGCGGGATGGCGCGTAAGCGCCGCTCTGGCTGAGAGCTGAAAATGAAAAGCCGCTCGGGAGTCAGCGAGCGGTGGTCAAACAACCGGCAATAAACGGAATTGAAAAAGCTCTCCGCAATTTCGAAACGAGGGTAATCCGGCAGCAGGTGGGTATAGTGTTCTTTTACCCGCAGCAAAAAATCGGTATCGGTATTTTTACCATCGGTAATGCAGCGCAGCTGCTCGACGACCAGGCCGACATGGTGATCGTAGAGATGAATACGCTGCTTCATCGCCTGCTGGACGGCATGCCAGTCAGCCTGTTCAAAGCGCTGCTGGGCGCCGGAAGTCACTTCAAGAAAACGACCGTACTGGGCGTCAAAACCCTGCAAAATAGTTTGAGCAATCAATAATTCCAGGCCACGCGTCATCTCTTCCCCCTCACCCATCCCTCTCCCCCGGAGAGAGGGAGAGGGGGAAATTATCAGAACTGATCTTCTTCTGTAGAGCCGGTTAACGCCGTAACTGATGAGGCTCCGCCCTGGATAATGGTGGTGACCTTATCGAAGTAGCCGGTGCCGACCTCCTGCTGATGAGAGACAAAGGTGTAGCCATCTTTAGCCGCCGCGAACTCCGGCTGCTGGACCTTCTCAACGTAGTGCTTCATCCCCTCGCCCTGGGCGTAGGCGTGGGCCAGGTCGAACATGTTGAACCACATGCTGTGAATACCGGCCAGGGTGATGAACTGATACTTGTAGCCCATATCCGACAGCTGCTGCTGGAAGCTGGCAATGGTTTTATCATCCAGCTTTTTCTGCCAGTTAAACGACGGCGAGCAGTTGTAGGCCAGCAGTTTGCCCGGATATTTCGCGTGGATCGCGTCGGCAAAGCGCTTCGCCAGCTCAAGGTCCGGGGTAGAGGTTTCACACCACACCAGGTCGGCATAGGGCGCGTAGGCCAGCCCGCGGCTGATGGCCTGTTCGATACCGGCATGGGTACGGAAGAAACCTTCGCTGGTACGGTCGCCGGTAATGAACTGGCGATCGTAAGGATCGCAGTCTGAGGTAATTAAATCCGCCGCATCGGCGTCAGTGCGAGCGATCACCAGCGTCGGCACGCCCATGACGTCCGCCGCCAGACGCGCGGCGACCAGTTTCTGAATCGCCTCTTGCGTGGGGACCAGCACTTTGCCGCCCATATGGCCGCATTTTTTCACCGATGCCAGCTGGTCTTCGAAGTGTACGGCCGCTGCACCGGCCTCAATCATCGATTTCATCAGCTCAAACGCATTAAGCACGCCGCCAAACCCCGCTTCCGCGTCGGCGACGATCGGCAGGAAATAATCGGTATAACGCGGATCGTTCGGCTCAATGCCCGCAGACCACTGGATCTGATCCGCGCGGCGGAAGCTGTTGTTGATCCGATCGACCACGGCCGGTACCGAGTTCGCCGGATAGAGCGATTGATCCGGATACATGCTGGAGGCCAGGTTGGCGTCCGCTGCGACCTGCCAGCCGGAAAGATAAATCGCTTCAATGCCCGCTTTCGCCTGCTGCAGCGCCTGGCCGCCGGTCAGCGCGCCCAGGCTGTTGACGTAGCCTTTTTTCGCTTCCCCGTGCAGCAGTCGCCACATCTTTGCCGCGCCCAGCTGCGCCAGAGTACATTCCGGGTTGACCGAGCCGCGCAGCTTCACCACATCTTCGGCGCTGTATGGGCGAGTAATGCCTTCCCAGCGCGGATTCGTCCACTCTTTGTTTAATTCTTCGATTTGTTGGGTACGGGTTTTCATGTGCAGATGCTCCATATTGTTGTGTGGTGAATTAGGCCAGAAGGCGGTAGCCCGGCAGGGTTAAGAAATCGATCAGCTCGTCGGAGGTGGTGATCTGTTCCATCAGGCGAGCGGCTTCATCAAAACGCCCGCTGCTGTAGCGGTGCTCGCCCAGTTCGTCCTGAATCACCCGCATCTCTTCGGCCAGCCACTGGCGGAATAGCGCTTTGGTAACCGGTGTGCCGTTACTGAGGGTTTTCTCATGGTGGATCCATTGCCAGATAGAGGTACGGGAGATTTCCGCCGTCGCCGCATCTTCCATCAGGCCATAAATCGGTACGCAGCCGTTGCCGGAAATCCACGCCTCGATGTACTGCACCGCCACGCGAATGTTGGCGCGCATGCCCTCTTCGGTTCGTTCGCCCTCGCAGGGAGCCAGCAGCTGTTCAGCGGTAATCGGCGCATCGTCTTCGCGGGTAACGGACAGCTGATTTTTGTTCTCGCCCAGTACGCCGTTAAAGACGGCCATCGCGGTGTCAGCCAGCCCGGGATGCGCGATCCAGGTACCGTCATGACCGTTATTCGCCTCCAGCGATTTGTCCGCTTTTACCTTGTTCAGCACCTGGTTGTTTCGCTCGGCATCTTTGCTCGGAATAAAGGCCGCCATGCCGCCCATCGCAAACGCGCCGCGCCTGTGGCAGGTCTTAATCAACAATCGCGAGTAGGCGCTGAGGAAAGGCTTGTCCATCGTCACCACCTGGCGGTCCGGCAGAACGCGATCCGGATGATTCTTCAGCGTTTTGATATAGCTGAAGATGTAGTCCCAGCGCCCGCAGTTCAGACCCACAATATGGTCGCGCAGGGCGTGCAGAATTTCGTCCATCTGGAATACGGCGGGCAGCGTTTCGATCAGCAGCGTGGCTTTGATGGTGCCGCGCGGCAGCTCAAAACGGTCTTCCGTAAAGCTAAATACTTCACTCCACCACGCGGCTTCCTGCCAGGCCTGAGTCTTCGGCAGATAGAAATAGGGGCCGCTGCCTTTTTCCAGTAACGCTTTGTAGTTGTGGAAGAAATAGAGGGCGAAGTCGAACAGACTGCCGGGAATCGCTTCCCTGCGCCACGTCACGTGTTTTTCCGGCAGATGCAGACCGCGCACGCGGCAGATCAGCAGCGCCGGGTTCGGCTTGAGCTGATAAATCTTGCCGGCTTCATTGGTGTAGCTGATGGTGCCGTTAACCGCATCGCGCAGGTTAATTTGCCCATCAATGACTTTGCTCCATTCGGGCGCCAGTGAGTCTTCGAAATCCGCCATAAAGACTTTTACATTCGCATTGAGCGCATTGATGACCATCTTGCGCTCTACCGGACCGGTAATTTCTACCCGCCGATCCTGCAAATCGTCCGGAATGCCGCGGATCGTCCAATCACCGTTACGAATGGAAGCTGTTTCCGAAATAAAATCGGGAAGCTTGCCGTTATCAATTGCCTGCTGCTGCTGGATACGCGCGGCCAGGAGTTTATTGCGCTCAGGCGTAAAGCGGCGCACCAGCTCGGTCAGAAATTCTACGGCCTCAGGCGTTAAGATTTGCTTCTCCTGGTCGCCATATGGCTGGCTAAAAGCCAGTTCGTCAGTGATTGTCGCCTGCTGCGTCATGTGCTGCTCCTCTTGGTTGATCCAGTTGGCGCGAACGTAAGATCGTTGTGTAGTTTTCGTTCAGCACAATTAAGACTACGCATTTATTTTTCAAAATCAAAAACAATTTCCATTTTTAATTTAATTATCATTTAACCTATTGATAACAATATAAATAAAGTTTAATTACAATATGAGCTGCGTTTCGGAAATAAAAAAGGCACCCGAAGGTGCCAGAGGCAAAATGCTGAAACGCTTTAGGATCGCGTTGTGTAGAAGATTAATCCAGAGTCGGATTCATATGGCGTAGATCGTATGGCGTGATCTGGTAGACGTAATAATTCAGCCAGTTGATAAACAGCAAATTGCCATGGCTTCGCCAGGTGGCGCGCGGTTTGTTCTGCGGATCGTTCTGCGGGAAATAATTATGTGGAACCTGCGGATCGAGACCCGCTTCCACATCGCGGAAGAACTCGCTGGCCAGGGTGTTCGCGTCATATTCCGGGTGACCGGTCACGAAGGCGATGCGCTTATCTTTGCTGGCGAACAGGTAGGCGTCGCCCTCTTCCGTTTCCGCCAGGATCTCGAGGTCGGTGTAGTCGCGTATCAGCGCCGCCGGGAAATCGGCATAGCGCGAGTGCGGGGCCAGAAAGCTATCGTCAAAGCCGCGGGTTAACAAGGCATGAGGTTGCAGGATATGGTGTTCGTAGACCCCGGAAATCTTCTCAGAGCGGGTCTGTTTAGGGATACCGTAGAGGATATTGAGGGCTGCCTGTACCGCCCAACAGACAAACAGCGTTGAGGTAACATGATCTTTAGCCCATTCCAGCACCTGTTTTATCTGCGGCCAGTAGGCAACGTCATTAAATTCAACCAAACCTAAAGGTGCACCGGTAACAATCAGGCCATCAAAGTTCTGATCGCAAATATCTTCAAAGTTGCAGTAGAAGTTGTTCAGGTGTTCCGCCGGAGTATTACGTGATTCGCGGGCATCGATGCGCAACAGCTGGATATCAAGCTGCAGAGGAGAGTTGGAAAGCAGTCGCAAAAACTGATTCTCAGTCTCGATTTTCTTCGGCATCAGATTAAGGATGAGCACCTTCAGCGGGCGGATTTCCTGAGTCGTCGCGCGAGTTGTCGTCATCACAAAGACGTTTTCATTACGCAAGAAATTGACGGCCGGTAGCTCGTCCTGCACCCGAATTGGCATAACTTTATTACCTCATAGCATACGTATAAACGTTTAGACATCCAGACAGCTGAAGATACCCAGGAATAAGGTGAATGTCGAGCCTGCAGGTGCAGGGTGAGAAAATTTCACGGAGACATTTGAGTTAGAATATAAGAACAAAGAAAAGGAGCAAATATGGTTATTAGTATCCGCCGTTCACGGCATGATGAAGAGAAAAAACTGATTGCGATCTGGCGTCGGTCGGTCGATGCAACGCACGATTTTTTATCAAAAGAGTATAGAGCGGAACTGGAAGATCTGGTGAGCGCGTTTTTACCCGAAGCGCCGCTGTGGGTCGCGGTGACGGAGAAAGACGAGCCGGTCGCCTTTATGCTGCTTACGGGGGAACATATGGATGCGCTATTCGTTGACCCTACGGTCCGCGGCTGCGGCGTCGGTAAGCTGTTGATTGAACACGCGCTGACGTTAGCGCCCAAACTGACGACCAACGTTAATGAGCAGAATGAACAAGCGGTCGGATTTTATAAGAAGATGGGCTTTAAGGTGACAGGCCGTTCTGAGACGGACGATCTTGGAAAACCCTATCCGTTATTGAATTTGGTACATGAGTAATGAAGTAAGACCGGATAAGGGTAACCGCTGTCCGGTCGGTTCAGACGACAAAAACGCAAAAAGCCCATCCGTCAGGATGGGCTTTTCACTTATTTGATGCCTGGCAGTTCCCTACTCTCACATGGGGAGACCCCACACTACCATCGGCGCTACGGCGTTTCACTTCTGAGTTCGGCATGGGGTCAGGTGGGACCACCGCGCTAGTGCCGCCAGGCAAATTCTGTTGTCAGAAACGAATCTTTTACACCGATGCTGCGTTGGCTGCATTCGTAAAGTCAGTCACATACTACAGTATGCTCCTTCCTTTACTTCATTTGCCGCCTTGCCTCAGCGTAAAATCTTTCGTTCCCGAAAATCTGTAATCTAAGCTGAAAATCTCTCAATCCGCCAAAACATCTTCGGCGTTGTAAGGTTAAGCCTCACGGTTCATTAGTACCGGTTAGCTCAACGCATCGCTGCGCTTACACACCCGGCCTATCAACGTCGTCGTCTTCAACGTTCCTTCAGGACCCTTAAAGGGTCAGGGAGAACTCATCTCGGGGCAAGTTTCGTGCTTAGATGCTTTCAGCACTTATCTCTTCCGCATTTAGCTACCGGGCAATGCCATTGGCATGACAACCCGAACACCAGTGATGCGTCCACTCCGGTCCTCTCGTACTAGGAGCAGCCCCCCTCAATTCTCCAGCGCCCACGGCAGATAGGGACCGAACTGTCTCACGACGTTCTAAACCCAGCTCGCGTACCACTTTAAATGGCGAACAGCCATACCCTTGGGACCTACTTCAGCCCCAGGATGTGATGAGCCGACATCGAGGTGCCAAACACCGCCGTCGATATGAACTCTTGGGCGGTATCAGCCTGTTATCCCCGGAGTACCTTTTATCCGTTGAGCGATGGCCCTTCCATTCAGAACCACCGGATCACTATGACCTGCTTTCGCACCTGCTCGCGCCGTCACGCTCGCAGTCAAGCCAGCTTATGCCATTGCACTAACCTCCTGATGTCCGACCAGGATTAGCTGACCTTCGTGCTCCTCCGTTACTCTTTAGGAGGAGACCGCCCCAGTCAAACTACCCACCAGACACTGTCCGCAACCCCGATCAGGGGCCCACGTTAGAACACCAGCCATTAAAGGGTGGTATTTCAAGGATGGCTCCATGCAGACTGGCGTCCACACTTCAAAGCCTCCCACCTATCCTACACATCAAGGACCAGTGTTCAGTGTCAAGCTATAGTAAAGGTTCACGGGGTCTTTCCGTCTTGCCGCGGGTACACTGCATCTTCACAGCGAGTTCAATTTCACTGAGTCTCGGGTGGAGACAGCCTGGCCATCATTACGCCATTCGTGCAGGTCGGAACTTACCCGACAAGGAATTTCGCTACCTTAGGACCGTTATAGTTACGGCCGCCGTTTACCGGGGCTTCGATCAAGAGCTTCTCCTTACGGATAACCCCATCAATTAACCTTCCGGCACCGGGCAGGCGTCACACCGTATACGTCCACTTTCGTGTTTGCACAGTGCTGTGTTTTTAATAAACAGTTGCAGCCAGCTGGTATCTTCGACTGATTTCAGCTCCACGAGCAAGTCGCTTCACCTACCATCAGCGTGCCTTCTCCCGAAGTTACGGCACCATTTTGCCTAGTTCCTTCACCCGAGTTCTCTCAAGCGCCTTGGTATTCTCTACCTGACCACCTGTGTCGGTTTGGGGTACGATTTGATGTTACCTGATGCTTAGAGGCTTTTCCTGGAAGCAGGGCATTTGTCACTTCAGCACCGTAGTGCCTCGTCATCACACCTCAGCGTTAGTGACGTTCCGGATTTACCTGGAACATCCGCCTACATGCTTAAACCGGGACAACCGTCGCCCGGCCAACATAGCCTTCTCCGTCCCCCCTTCGCAGTAACACCGAGTACAGGAATATTAACCTGTTTCCCATCGACTACGCCTTTCGGCCTCGCCTTAGGGGTCGACTCACCCTGCCCCGATTAACGTTGGACAGGAACCCTTGGTCTTCCGGCGTGCGGGTTTTTCACCCGCATTATCGTTACTTATGTCAGCATTCGCACTTCTGATACCTCCAGCAACCCTCACAGGCCACCTTCAACGGCTTACAGAACGCTCCCCTACCCAACAACACATAGTGTCGCTGCCGCAGCTTCGGTGCATGGTTTAGCCCCGTTACATCTTCCGCGCAGGCCGACTCGACCAGTGAGCTATTACGCTTTCTTTAAATGATGGCTGCTTCTAAGCCAACATCCTGGCTGTCTGGGCCTTCCCACATCGTTTCCCACTTAACCATGACTTTGGGACCTTAGCTGGCGGTCTGGGTTGTTTCCCTCTTCACGACGGACGTTAGCACCCGCCGTGTGTCTCCCGTGATAACATTCTTCGGTATTCGTAGTTTGCATCGGGTTGGTAAGTCGGGATGACCCCCTAGCCGAAACAGTGCTCTACCCCCGAAGATGAGTTCACGAGGCGCTACCTAAATAGCTTTCGGGGAGAACCAGCTATCTCCCGGTTTGATTGGCCTTTCACCCCCAGCCACAAGTCATCCGCTAATTTTTCAACATTAGTCGGTTCGGTCCTCCAGTTAGTGTTACCCAACCTTCAACCTGCCCATGGCTAGATCACCGGGTTTCGGGTCTATACCCTGCAACTTAACGCCCAGTTAAGACTCGGTTTCCCTGCGGCTCCCCTATACGGTTAACCTTGCTACAGAATATAAGTCGCTGACCCATTATACAAAAGGTACGCAGTCACCCAACTAGTGGGCTCCTACTGCTTGTACGTACACGGTTTCAGGTTCTTTTTCACTCCCCTCGCCGGGGTTCTTTTCGCCTTTCCCTCACGGTACTGGTTCACTATCGGTCAGTCAGGAGTATTTAGCCTTGGAGGATGGTCCCCCCATATTCAGACAGGATACCACGTGTCCCGCCCTACTCTTCGAGTTCACAACCTGTGTGTTTTAGTGTACGGGAGTATCACCCTGTACCCTGCGACTTTCCAGACGCTTCCACTAACACACAAGCTGATTCAGACTCCGGGCTGCTCCCCGTTCGCTCGCCGCTACTGGGGGAATCTCGGTTGATTTCTTTTCCTCGGGGTACTTAGATGTTTCAGTTCCCCCGGTTCGCCTCGTTAACCTATGTATTCAGTTAACGATAGTGCAACGAATTGCACTGGGTTTCCCCATTCGGACATCGCCGGCTATAACGGTTCATATCACCTTACCGACGCTTTTCGCAGATTAGCACGTCCTTCATCGCCTCTGACTGCCAGGGCATCCACCGTGTACGCTTAGTCGCTTAACCTCACAACCCGAAGATGTTTCGTAAAACATCATCGTGTCGCGAAAATTTGAGAGACTCGAACACACTTAAACAGTGTGTCGTTTCAATTTTCAGCTTGATCCAGATTTTTAAAGAGCAAATATCTCAAACGTCACCCGAAGATGAGTTTTGAGATATCGGTTGGTTGTGCCTTTCACTCACAGCCAGCAAGTGGCGTCCCCTAGGGGATTCGAACCCCTGTTGCCGCCGTGAAAGGGCGGAGTCCTAACCGCTAGACGAAGGGGACACGAGGTGTCGCGACTTCGCAGCCGTCTTGCTTCTTTACATCTATCAGACAATCTGTGTGAGCACTACAAAGGCAGGTTCTTTAAGGTAAGGAGGTGATCCAACCGCAGGTTCCCCTACGGTTACCTTGTTACGACTTCACCCCAGTCATGAATCACAAAGTGGTAAGCGCCCTCCCGAAGGTTAAGCTACCTACTTCTTTTGCAACCCACTCCCATGGTGTGACGGGCGGTGTGTACAAGGCCCGGGAACGTATTCACCGTGGCATTCTGATCCACGATTACTAGCGATTCCGACTTCATGGAGTCGAGTTGCAGACTCCAATCCGGACTACGACATACTTTATGAGGTCCGCTTGCTCTCGCGAGGTCGCTTCTCTTTGTATATGCCATTGTAGCACGTGTGTAGCCCTACTCGTAAGGGCCATGATGACTTGACGTCATCCCCACCTTCCTCCAGTTTATCACTGGCAGTCTCCTTTGAGTTCCCGACCGAATCGCTGGCAACAAAGGATAAGGGTTGCGCTCGTTGCGGGACTTAACCCAACATTTCACAACACGAGCTGACGACAGCCATGCAGCACCTGTCTCACGGTTCCCGAAGGCACCAAAGCATCTCTGCTAAGTTCCGTGGATGTCAAGAGTAGGTAAGGTTCTTCGCGTTGCATCGAATTAAACCACATGCTCCACCGCTTGTGCGGGCCCCCGTCAATTCATTTGAGTTTTAACCTTGCGGCCGTACTCCCCAGGCGGTCGACTTAACGCGTTAGCTCCGGAAGCCACTCCTCAAGGGAACAACCTCCAAGTCGACATCGTTTACAGCGTGGACTACCAGGGTATCTAATCCTGTTTGCTCCCCACGCTTTCGCACCTGAGCGTCAGTCTTTGTCCAGGGGGCCGCCTTCGCCACCGGTATTCCTCCAGATCTCTACGCATTTCACCGCTACACCTGGAATTCTACCCCCCTCTACAAGACTCCAGCCTGCCAGTTTCGAATGCAGTTCCCAGGTTGAGCCCGGGGATTTCACATCCGACTTGACAGACCGCCTGCGTGCGCTTTACGCCCAGTAATTCCGATTAACGCTTGCACCCTCCGTATTACCGCGGCTGCTGGCACGGAGTTAGCCGGTGCTTCTTCTGCGGGTAACGTCAATTGCTGAGGTTATTAACCTCAACACCTTCCTCCCCGCTGAAAGTACTTTACAACCCGAAGGCCTTCTTCATACACGCGGCATGGCTGCATCAGGCTTGCGCCCATTGTGCAATATTCCCCACTGCTGCCTCCCGTAGGAGTCTGGACCGTGTCTCAGTTCCAGTGTGGCTGGTCATCCTCTCAGACCAGCTAGGGATCGTCGCCTAGGTGAGCCGTTACCCCACCTACTAGCTAATCCCATCTGGGCACATCTGATGGCAAGAGGCCCGAAGGTCCCCCTCTTTGGTCTTGCGACGTTATGCGGTATTAGCTACCGTTTCCAGTAGTTATCCCCCTCCATCAGGCAGTTTCCCAGACATTACTCACCCGTCCGCCACTCGTCACCCGAGAGCAAGCTCTCTGTGCTACCGTTCGACTTGCATGTGTTAGGCCTGCCGCCAGCGTTCAATCTGAGCCATGATCAAACTCTTCAATTTAAGTTTGATGCTCGTAGAATTAAACTTCGTAATGAATTACGTGTTCACTCTTTGAGACTTGGTATTCATTTTTCGTCTTGCGACGTTAAGAATCCATGTCACTTTGAGTGCCCACACAGATTGTCTGATAAATTGTTAAAGAGCAGTGCAACGCGGCTTTCGCTCACCGTTGCGAGGTGGCGTATATTACGCTTTCCTCTTTCAGAGTCAACCCGTTATTTCAGGATTTTTTCTCTTCAACCGACCCTGTTGTTTGTGAAGTGATTCACATCTGCCGTGTCGATGGAGGCGCATTATAGGGAGTTCCCGAGCATCCGCAATAGTAAAATTGCAGAAAAATGACTGACTGCTGCATTCCCCAGCAAAACCCCGCTTTATACCCTGTTACGCACAGAATTATCCACAGGTGGCGGCCGATACCCTCTTATAAAGGCCCGCTCTCTTCTCTCTATAGGGCGCGATCCTGGGCTAAAAAGAGAAAGATAAAAATTCGCGAGCGTTGCGCAAACGTTTTCGTTACAATGCCGCGCTATAACAAGGATGCCCGGTTGGGTGCGTTAGGTGAGTTTTTAGACAAAAATTCACCTAACGCTCTCTGTAATATTCAAATCCTGGGGATTTAATACCATGCAACAACGTCGTCCAGTCCGCCGCGCCCTGCTCAGTGTTTCTGACAAGGCCGGTATCGTCGAATTCGCGCAGGCGCTTTCCGCTCGTGGTGTCGAGCTACTGTCTACGGGTGGTACCGCACGCCTGCTGGCTGAGAAAGGTCTGCCGGTTACCGAAGTCTCTGACTACACCGGTTTCCCGGAAATGATGGACGGACGCGTGAAGACCCTGCATCCGAAAGTTCACGGCGGTATTCTCGGTCGCCGCGGCCAGGATGACGGTATTATGGAACAACACGGTATCGCGCCTATTGATATGGTGGTGGTTAACCTGTATCCGTTTGCTCAAACCGTTGCCCGCGAGGGCTGCTCGCTGGAAGATGCGGTAGAAAACATTGATATCGGCGGCCCAACCATGGTTCGCTCAGCGGCGAAGAACCATAAAGACGTCGCCATCGTGGTGAAGAGCAGCGACTACGATGCCATTATTAAAGAGATGGATGCCAACGAAGGCTCCCTGACCCTCGACACCCGCTTCGACCTCGCCATTAAGGCATTCGAACACACCGCCGCCTATGACAGCATGATTGCCAACTACTTCGGCAGCATGGTTCCGGCCTATCACGGCGAGAGCAAAGAAGCCGCGGGTCGCTTCCCGCGCACCCTGAATCTGAACTTCATTAAGAAGCAGGATATGCGCTATGGTGAAAACAGCCACCAGCAGGCGGCCTTCTATATAGAAGAAGAAGTCAAAGAAGCCTCTGTTGCCACTGCACAGCAGGTTCAGGGTAAAGCGCTCTCCTATAACAACATCGCTGACACCGATGCAGCGCTGGAATGCGTCAAAGAATTCAGCGAGCCGGCCTGCGTTATTGTGAAGCACGCCAACCCATGTGGCGTAGCGGTAAGCACCTCTATTCTGGACGCCTACGACCGTGCGTACAAAACTGACCCGACCTCTGCCTTCGGCGGCATTATCGCGTTTAACCGCGAACTGGATGCCGAAACCGCGCAGGCGATCATCTCCCGCCAGTTTGTTGAAGTGATCATCGCGCCGTCTGCGACGGAAGAAGCCCTGAAGATCACTGCCGCGAAACAGAATGTCCGCGTCCTGACCTGCGGTCAGTGGACGCAGCGCGTACCTGGTCTGGACTTCAAACGCGTTAACGGCGGCCTGCTGGTTCAGGATCGCGATCTGGGTATGGTTACGGAAGGCGAACTGCGCGTGGTTTCCAAACGCCAGCCGACCGAGCAGGAACTGCGCGATGCGCTGTTCTGCTGGAAAGTGGCGAAATTCGTTAAATCCAACGCCATTGTGTACGCCAAAGAGAATATGACCATCGGGATAGGCGCAGGCCAGATGAGCCGCGTTTACTCCGCCAAAATCGCCGGGATTAAAGCCGGTGATGAAGGTCTGGAAGTGAAAGGTTCGGCTATGGCGTCCGACGCTTTCTTCCCGTTCCGCGACGGTATTGATGCCGCTGCTGCCGTTGGCGTGAGCTGCGTCATTCAGCCCGGTGGTTCTATTCGCGACGAAGAGGTGATTGCCGCCGCCGATGAGCACGGCATCGCGATGATCTTCACCGACATGCGCCACTTCCGCCATTAATTCACGGAGCAGACGATGAAAGTATTAGTTATTGGCAACGGCGGACGCGAACACGCGCTGGCCTGGAAGGCCGCACAGTCACCGCAGGTTGATACCGTTTTTGTCGCCCCGGGTAACGCGGGCACCGCGCTGGAACCGGCGCTGCAGAACGTGGCTATCGGCGTCACCGATATTCCGGCGCTGCTGAGCTTTGCGCAGAGCGAGAAGATTGACCTGACCATCGTTGGCCCGGAAGCGCCGCTGGTAATTGGCGTTGTCGATGCGTTCCGTGCCGCAGGGCTGAAAATCTTCGGCCCAACGGAAGGCGCGGCGCAGCTTGAAGGCTCCAAAGCCTTCACCAAAGATTTCCTCGCGCGTCATAACATCCCGACGGCGGAATACCAGAACTTCACCGAAGTCGAGCCCGCGCTGGCGTACCTGCGTGAGAAAGGCGCGCCGATCGTCATCAAGGCCGACGGCCTGGCCGCCGGCAAGGGCGTGATTGTCGCCATGACGCAGGAAGAAGCGGAAGCCGCCGTTCACGACATGCTGGCAGGTAACGCCTTTGGCGACGCCGGACACCGCATCGTCATTGAAGAGTTCCTCGACGGCGAAGAGGCGAGCTTTATCGTGATGGTCGACGGCGAGCACGTCCTGCCGATGGCCACCAGCCAGGATCATAAACGCGTGGGCAATGGCGATACCGGCCCGAACACGGGCGGTATGGGCGCTTACTCACCGGCGCCGGTGGTAACCGATGAGGTTCACCAGCGCACCATGGAACGCATTATCTGGCCAACCGTAAAAGGTATGGCAGCGGAAGGGAACACCTACACCGGTTTCCTCTATGCGGGCCTGATGATCGATAAACAGGGAAACCCGAAGGTTATCGAGTTCAACTGCCGCTTTGGCGATCCGGAAACCCAGCCGATCATGCTGCGCATGAAATCGGATCTGGTAGATCTGTGCCTCGCCGCCTGCGACGGCAAGCTGAATGAGAAAACCTCCGAGTGGGACGAACGCGCCTCGCTGGGCGTGGTGATCGCCGCCGGTGGCTATCCGGGCAACTACAGCACCGGTGATGAGATCCACGGCCTGCCTCTGGAAGAAGCGGCTGACGGCAAGGTCTTCCACGCCGGTACCAGACTCGCTGATGACGATCGCGTGCTGACCAGCGGCGGCCGGGTGCTCTGCGCTACCGCGCTGGGTCACACCGTCGCTGAAGCGCAAAAGCGCGCTTACGCCCTGATGAGCGATATCCGCTGGGACGGCAGCTTTAGCCGTAACGACATCGGCTGGCGCGCTATTGAGCGTGAGCAAAACAGCTAACGGCTGAGCTTTGCCAGCAGCGTTTTGCGCGTAATGCCCAGCTGACGGGCGGCTTCAGTTTTGTTGCCGCCCGTTTTTTCGAGCGCCACCAGGATCGCTTCTTTCTCGACTTCCACCAGCGGCTGAATAATATCCTCGCCGTGCGGCGCGTCCGAAACCGACGTACCGGCAATCGCCAGCGGCAGCTCGCGTTCCGAGATATACTCTCCGGTCAGCAGGACCACCGCCCGCTCTACCGCATTTTCCAGTTCGCGAATATTCCCCGGCCATGCGTAGTGAATCAGTAAGTCCATCGCCTGCGGCGTAAACCCCTGCACCGCTTTGCGGTTACGCTCGGCATAACGCTGCAGGAAATAGCGCGCCAGCTGAGGGATATCCTCCTTGCGCTGACGCAGCGGCGGCATATCGATAGTCACGACGTTCAGGCGATAGTAGAGATCCTGACGAAAACGTCCGGCGCTGACCTCTTCAGCTAAATCCCGGTGGGTGGCGGCAATTAGCCGTACATCTACCGAAAGGGTCTGATTGCTGCCCACGCGCTGCACTTCACGCTCCTGAATCGCCCGCAGCAGGCGCACCTGCATCAGCGGTGAAATATCGCCAATCTCATCGAGAAAGAGCGTACCGCCGTCCGCTTCAACAAAACGCCCTTCTCGCCGTTTGTCCGCGCCGGTAAAGGCGCCTTTCTCGTGACCAAACAGCTCCGACTCCAGCAACGACTCGTTGAGTGCGGCACAGTTGAGGATCACCAGCGGCCTGCGGCTGCGGGCGCTGCTGGCGTGCAGCGCCCGCGCGACCAGCTCTTTCCCGGTGCCCGACTCGCCGTGAATTAATACCGTCGCATCAGAGGGGGCAACCAGGGCAATATTATTCAGCAGCGCCCGCATCGCCGGGCTATCGCCCACCATGCCAAACTGGGCCGCGGGGGGACTACCCGCGACGGGTGACTCGCTCAGCCGCGTATGGGCCAACGCCTCAGACAGCGTCTGCTGCAGCTTGTCAAAGTCCAGCGGCTTAATCAGGTAGTCCAGCGCACCGGATTTCAGCGCCTCCACGGCGGTATCGACGCTGGAGTATGCGGTCATGATCAATACCGGAATCGACGGATTCCAGGTTTTGATCTCTTTCAGCGTTTCGATGCCGTCCATCTCGGCCATGCGGATATCGCAAAGCACCAGATCAAACACCGTCTGGCGCACCTGTTCCAGCGCCTGTACACCGTTGTAGGCCAGCGCAACCCGGTATCCCCAGCCCCGCAACAGCGCCTGTAAGATAGTGCAGTGGCTGATGTCATCGTCCACCACCAGAATATCGATCTGCTCGCCACTCATCCTTGTTCATCCTTTTGTTGCCCGTTGACCGGCAAATAGAGAGTAAATAGCGCGCCTTCGCCGGGGGCGCTCTCGGCGTGAATCGTTCCGCCGTGCTGCTCGACAATGTTCTGCACCACCGCCAGGCCCAGCCCGGTGCCGTCGGCCTTGGTCGTGAAGTACGGGGTAAAAATGGCCTGTAGCTGTTCCGCCGTCATCCCCTTGCCGCTGTCCGCAACGCTCACCTTTACTCGCCCGTCGCCGCATTCCCTCACCGCCACCGTAATCACGCCATCGCGGCCAATAGCGTGGACGGCATTGAGATAAAGGTTCAGCAGCACCTGTTTCAAACGATCCGGATCGGCCTGAATGCGGCATAGCGCGGGCTGCGTGGTGAACGCGAGCGTTATTGCCCGGCTGGCGGCATCCTGGCTAATTAGCTGAAGCGAGTGCGTAATCACGTCATTCAAATCAACCGATTGATACGTTAAATGCGCCGGACGCACCAGTTCCAGCAGCTCGCTGACGACCCTGTTCAGGCGATCGGCTTCCTTCGCCATCACCTGGGCCAGCTGATGCGCTTCGCCATCGGCTGGGGTTCGCTCGGCAAAATACTTTGCCAGCCCTTTTATAGATGACAGCGGGTTGCGGATCTCATGGGCGACGCCCGCGGCCAGATGACCAAGCGCCACCAGCTTTTCTTTACGCGCCGTCGCCTCCTGCAGCTGCTTGCGCGAACGTTGATAGCGGCGGAACCAGAACTGCGCCAGCAACGTTGCCGCCATCACTACGCCCGCCGCGCAGAGCATGATAACCATATTACGCAGGCTACGGGCATGGTCGGCATCCAGCTCGCGGGTATCAAAAGCAATAAAAATAACCTGGGGAGCCTGGGTACGTAGCCCGGCAGCTTCGCGACGCATCATCATGCGCATATGATGCCCGCCGCCGTTAAGCGGGCGAAATTGACGATAAATCTCCAGCGCCGGTTCCGGTTTTTCGAGCCGGCGCCAGCGCTCCTCGCTCCCAATATTCAGCTCACGCAGAGTGCTGGCAGAGTAGAGCGACTCACCAACCCGCTGCGGGTCGCTATGGGCAATGATTTTACCGCTCTCATCCGTCACAGCGAACCACAGCACGCCTGGCTGCCAGGCCATCTCCTCCAGCAACGCCTGCAGTTGGGAATGATGCATACGCATTCCCATGCCCACCCGGGCGCCGGACTCAAGGGCGCGAATCAGCACGCTGCCCTTTTCCTGGATAGTCTGGCGCGCGGCTTCATTTTCACGGCCATAATCACGCACGATTAACGCAGAGAACAGGCACACCAGCAGCAAGATAAGGCCGGTTAACAACCAGCTCAGCCAGACGGCGACGGAATCCTTAGACAACCGCATCGCGTTCATGACAACTCCCTTTCCTCAGACACCGTATCGCTCAGCAGAAATCATGCCATTTTTCCGTCCCGTCTAACCGCTTCTCATGCGCAAACCGGGAAGGCGATCGAGTAAAAATGACCCGCAGCCTCCTTGACCGCGAGTCATTTTTACTCGCTCTCGTCTGGCTGGAAGGTGCTCAATGCCCGATATCCTGCGGCCTTTCCATTCTGGCACAGAAGATGCAAATCATTGAGAAACCATAAGCCAGGAGAATAAACTATGAAACGGAACAAAAAAATGACGCTGACGCTGATTGCCCTCGCCGCGCTGACTTTCGGTAGCAGTTCAGCCTGGGCAAGGCACCACTGGAATAACGGCAGCGGAATGGGACCCCAGGGCTACAGCCAGCTCACCGCCGATCAGCAGGCCACTGCCCGGAAGCTGCATAACGATTTCTATGAACAAACCCGCGTTTTACGTCAGCAGCTTCAATCAAAACGCTACGAATACCATGCGCTGTTAACCGCGGATAAGCCTGACAGCGCGAAAGTCGAATCCATTGCCCAGGAGATGGAGGTTCTCGGTCAACAGCTGGCCCAGCAGCGGGTGAAGTTCGATCTCGCGTTAGCGCAGGCGGGTATTTCTCGCGGTGTGGGTATGGGACCAGGGAGCTGCGGCGGAGGCCGCGGTCATATGGGGATGAGCCACTGGTAAGGCTCAGAAGCTTTTTTCGGTCGGCTGCCAGGTGCAGAAATCTTCGTTTGCCACCAGCAGCAGCTGAGAGCCTTCAGGCGCTTCCAGCCACGCCACGCTGACCTCAATGGATGAGTGATTCTGACGTCGCTCAATATGCGCCAGCGCCTGCGTATCGAGGTCAGGCTTCACGGTCTGACCTTCACAGGTGGTCACCGTCCTGTTGGCATGCCAGCGCCCCTGGCGCAGCATAACGCGTCCCTGACGCAGAGCGTCGCTGGTCTGGCGTATTTGCTCAGCGCGATAGCGGTATAGCGCGACCTGATCGCTGGAAAGCTGCTGCTTCTGCCCATCGATTTCACGCTGCATAAAGCTGAGTTCGCCCTGCGCATCAAACCGGGCGCGAATATGTTCCGGCGGTTTACCGTAGACGTTGAGTTCAATCAGCGCGAGCTGGCCATCCTGCCAGCGGTACTCGCTGGTCGAAGTATTACCATGACGCCATGGACTGAAGGCGGCAAGGAGATGGACCTCGCCGTTAGAATCTTTGCGCCAGATACGCATCGCCCCCTGGTTATCCGCATATCCGCTGGCGGTAAACGGCGGGAGAGAGGAATCATGGCTGCAGGCAGTGAGCAGCAATACGCCTACCAGCGCCAGCGTGCGGCGCCAGGTAGACAAAAGGGGCCGACAAGCCCCTTCGATAAAACTGTACACTGCCACGCGGTCTTACTTAACTGCGTCTTTCAGAGCTTTACCAGAAACAAATGCCGGTACGTTTGCTGCGGCGATTTTGATTTCATTACCGGTCTGCGGGTTGCGGCCAGTACGCTCAGCGCGGTGGTTCACTTTGAAGGTACCGAAACCAACCAGTTGAACAGCATCACCTTCTTTCAGAGACTCGGTAATTGCAGCCAGGGTAGATTCCAGGGCAGCTTTCGCCTGTGCTTTGGACAGGTCAGCTTTGTCCGCAATTACATCAATCAGTTGAGTCTTGTTCATAAGTTATCCTTACAATGTGTTTATCGCTTGCTAAGCATCGAGTGCGACGGAAATGCCTGAAAAGCACTCTCCTGCATACACGCACCGATAGCCACGTTTTTTCGCCCCCCAAATGTAGACCAGACGGGGGGCGGAATGGAAGCCTTCAGACGCTACAATTCAGGCGGTAAATCACGTTTTCTGGTCTCATTGCTGAAAATTTATACCAATATTGCTCTCACCGGCCTCGCGAAGGTCTGCACGCAGCCCTTTGATCAGTTCAATATCGCGTTCTTCGCAGTCGGCCAGAAGACGGAAAATTTCCCACTGAATATCCCATTCTTGTTCGACTGCCGGGTTTTCCTTGAGCTCTTCGTCGGTCATTTCGCGACCAGCCTGGGTCATTTCCAGCATCGCAACGGTGGTGATCGAGCTCTTGCTGACTTCAATAGCATGTTCGAGCGTTTCGCCGCTCAGCCGCGAATGAATCAGCTCACTCAAGGCCACGCAGGCATCAATGGCCGGATAGACGCCGTACAGGTCGTAATCATCAGCGGCCGGAATAGCCTCTTCCAGCTTTTCCAGCTGGCTGTCGAAATTCACCTTCGCATCTTTTACCGTCAGCGTTTCCCAGATCAGATCGAGAATACGGCGATAAAGCTGGCCATCGGCGAACTCAGTTTGCTGACAGAACATGGCGTAGTTGGGGTACATCCGCTCGCACAGGCAGGCCATAAAGGTCACGTGCTGCCAGCTTTCCAGCTTCTCCAGACGCAGATGAATCGGGTTTTGTAACATGATGAAATCTCGAAGTCAGAAATTAGCCGCAGTGTACCTGAATCAGTCGTGATTTGCTTGCCAACGCACAAACGCCGGACGCCGGGACGCCACGGCATCAGCCCAGCGCGTCGGTTCAGGCAGGCGGTAGCCTTTCAGGCAGCGCTCCACCCACATCAGCGCGCTATCCAGGCCCACGCGGTGCCCGGTACTCACAAACAGGGGATTACAGCGCGTTTTACTGCGCAAAACCCACGCCAGCTGCTCGCCTTTATCTAACAACGGCGCCAGCGCGCCGGGCTCATCGCCCAGCGGCTCGAACTTACCGCACAGCCGTTTTTTCGCCACGCCGATGGTCGGCACATCCACCAGCAGACCAAAATGGCTGGCGACGCCGAGGCGGCGCGGGTGGGAAATACCGTGGCCATCAACAAATAAAAGATTTGGCTTCTGCGAAAGCTGCTCCCAGGCCGCCAGCAGCGCGGGGGTTTCGCGAAAGGAGAGGAAGCCGGGGATATAGGGCATCGTGGTCGCGACGCGCGCGACCTGATACTCCACCAGCTCCAGGGACGGATAGCTCAGCAGCACCATCGCCGCCCGGGTCACCTCTCCCTCTTGCTCAAATCCAACATCCGCTCCGCCGATCAGCGTCGGCGGATCCTGGTCCAGCCGATCGCCTCGTTCAACCGATGCCGCCAGGCTGAGCTGCTTGGTGCGTAGCGATGACAAATCCATATTCACTCCTTAACGGTGGTATGGCGCCGACAACCGGTGCACTGCCTCCACAAATACGCCCGCATGTTCCGGGTCGACGTCCTGATGAATGCCGTGCCCAAGATTAAAGACATGGCCTTCGCCCTGGCCAAACCCGGCGAGAATGGTCGCCACCTCTTCTTCGATGCGCGCCGGAGGGGCATAGAGCATCGAGGGATCCATATTGCCCTGCAGGGCGACTTTATGGCCGACGCGACGCCGCGCATCGGCGATATCGGTCGTCCAGTCGAGCCCCAGCGCATCGCAGCCGGTTTCCGCCATCGCTTCCAGCCACTGCCCGCCGCCTTTGGTAAACAGCGTCACCGGCACGCGGCGGCCATCGTTCTCACGCAGCAGCCCATCAACGATTTTATGCATGTAATAGAGCGAGAACTGCTGATAATCCCGGCCGGTCAGCACCCCGCCCCAGGTATCAAAGATCATCACCGACTGCGCGCCCGCTTTGATTTGCGCATTCAGATACAGCGTGACGCTTTTCGCCAGCTTATCGAGCAGCGCATGCAGGGCCTGCGGCTCGGCGTACATCATCTTTTTGATCACCGTAAACGCTTTGCTGCTGCCGCCTTCCACCATGTAGGTCGCCAGCGTCCACGGGCTGCCGGAAAAGCCAATCAGCGGCACTTCTCCCTTCAGCTCACGGCGGATGGTGCGCACGGCGTTCATCACGTAGCCAAGCTCATCTTCCGGGTCGGGGACGGGTAATTTATCGACATCCGCTTTGCCGGTAATGGGTGAGGTAAAACGCGGGCCCTCCCCGGCTTCGAAATAGAGCCCCAGCCCCATCGCATCCGGGATGGTGAGAATGTCCGAGAAGAGGATAGCCGCATCCAGCTTATAGCGGCGCAGCGGCTGCAGCGTCACTTCACAGGCAAGCTCGGCGTTTTTACACAGCGACATAAAATCGCCCGCCTCGGCGCGGGTGGCCTTATATTCCGGTAAATAGCGGCCCGCCTGACGCATCATCCATACCGGGGTGACATCAACCGGCTGGCGTAGCAGCGCGCGCAGGTAGCGATCGTTCTTCAGTTCGGTCATTTTTACATTCCTTTAGCGTTGATGCGCCAAGTTTATACACAAAATCATTCAAAGTGGATCGAGGCGGCAATTGAATGAACCCCAGGAGCTTACTCAAGTAAGTGACTGGGGTAAGTGAAAGCAGCCAACAAAGAGGCAATTTGAAGGATAAAGTATATGTAACATGTCACTCATACTCTGCCCGACACATCGCCACGGTATCTTCAATCAGACGGCGCGCCACGGTGCCCGGCGGTGGCAAAAGCGGCAGATTGTCATAGCGATACCATCCCGCCTCCAGCAGCTCTTTCTTGTCGATGACAATCTCGCCGCTATCGTACTCGGCCATAAACGCGGTCATCAGCGATTGTGGGAACGGCCAGGGCTGAGAGGTCACGTAGCGCAGGTTTTTCACCTTAATGCCGCTCTCCTCCATCACCTCGCGGGCAACGGTCTGCTCCAGGGTTTCGCCGACTTCGACAAACCCGGCCAGCACCGTATGCACGCCGTTACGATGGCGAGTATGCTGCGCCAGCAGGATAGAATCATCCCGACGGATGGCGACGATAATGCACGGGGCGATTTGCGGGTAGTAGCGTTCGCGGCAGTGGCTGCACAGCATTGCCCACTCGGTTTTGCTGGGGTGCATAGGATGGCCGCAGTAGCCGCAGAATTTGTGCGAGCGGTAGAATTCCGCCAGCTGGATCCCGCGTCCCGCCAGTTGAAAAAGGCCAGCATCCTGATCGAGCACCTGACGCAGCGATCCCATCTCATGCCGGCGATCCTGGCGGACCAGCCACACCGGATCGCCCTGCCATTCTCCGATTCGCAGCGCGGGCTGCCCCGCAAGATTAAAATTTACCGCTTCGCCGTAGGGCAATTCTCCGTCGGGCAACCATAATTTCTGTTCGTGGCTGACGATCCACCAGCCGCGATCTAATTTTTCAATAATACGATCCATATCTATTGCACTACCTTTATTTTACTGGCACTTTTAACATTAAATTTACATTTTGGTGAGCAACGTATTTCTCTTAAAACCTTGCGGAGTCAACCATGTTAAACCAGCTGGAAAACCTGACGGAACGTGTTGGAGGCAGCAATAAACTGGTCGATCGCTGGCTACAAGTACGTAAGCATTTGCTTGTGGCTTACTACAACCTGGTTGGCCTGAAGCCCGGCAAAGAATCATTTATGCGGCTTAATGAGAAAGCGCTGGATGATTTTTGTCAAAGCCTGGTGGACTACCTCTCCTCCGGCCATTTTAATATTTATGAACGCTTTATCGGCGAATTGGAAGGCGATACGCCACTTTTAGCCGCCACTAAGATTTATCCACAGCTGCAGGCCAATACCCAGCAGATCATGGATTATTACGACTCCTGCCTCGAAAACGCCATCGATCACGATAACTACCTTGAGTTCCAGCAGGCGCTGTCGGATATCGGCGAAGCGCTGGAAGCGCGCTTTGCGCTGGAAGATAACCTGATCGCCCTCGCCGTCGCCCACAGCCGCAAAGACAACGTCAGCGACAATATCGCGCCGACCGCTTGAGTTGTGAGCCATTAACGCGTAGTTTACATACATTCCCCCTCACGGAGAGGGGATGTCATCTTGTCGGAGTGCCCATTTTCCACACTGGAAAAGGCTGAGACCGTTAATTCGGGATCCGCGGAACCTGATCAGGCTAATACCTGCGAAGGGAACAAGAGTAAACTGCGTTTAGCATCTGCCTCTTCAGGGCCGATCGCATCTGTTACTCCATCCGTCGTCTGGCAAGCCATATCCTGTTTAACTGGAATGAGCTATGTCTACAACCAAACTCACGCGTCGAGAGCAACGCGAACGCGCCCAGCGCTTTATCGACACCCTGGAAGGTACCGCATTTCCCAATTCGCAGCGCATCTATATCCCCGGTTCGCAGGAAGATATTCGCGTACCGATGCGCGAAATTCAGCTAAGCCCGACGCTTATCGGCGGCAGCAAAGATAATCCTCAGTACGAAGCGAACGAAGCTATTCCGGTCTATGACACCTCCGGCCCCTATGGCGATCCGCACGTCGCGATTAACGTTCAGCAGGGTCTGGCAAAACTGCGTCAGCCGTGGATTGATGCGCGCCGCGACTGCGAAGCACTCAGCGATCGCAGCTCGGCCTATACCAGAGAGCGGCTGGCGGATGATGGCCTCAACGAACTGCGCTTTACCGGCCTGCTCACGCCCAGGCGCGCCATCGTCGGGAAATGCGTGACGCAGCTGCACTACGCCCGTCAGGGGATTGTCACCCCGGAAATGGAGTTCATCGCCATTCGTGAGAATATGGGCCGCGAGCGTATTCGTGGCGAAGTGCTGCGCCAGCAGCATCCGGGCGTTGGGTTTGGCGCGCGGCTGCCGGAGAATATCACCCCGGAGTTTGTGCGGGCTGAAGTCGCCGCCGGGCGCGCGATTATCCCGGCCAATATTAATCATCCGGAATCCGAACCGATGATTATTGGCCGCAACTTCCTCGTGAAGGTTAACGCCAATATCGGCAACTCGGCGGTCACCTCGTCGATTGAAGAAGAGGTCGAGAAGCTGGTGTGGGCGACGCGCTGGGGAGCGGATACGGTCATGGACCTCTCCACCGGCCGCTATATTCACGAGACCCGCGAGTGGATCCTGCGCAATAGTCCGGTACCGATCGGTACGGTGCCGATCTACCAGGCGCTGGAGAAGGTCAACGGGATCGCCGAAGATCTCACCTGGGAAGCCTTCCGCGATACGCTGCTCGAGCAGGCGGAACAGGGGGTGGACTACTTCACCATCCATGCGGGCGTGCTGCTGCGCTACGTGCCGATGACCGCCAGGCGCCTGACCGGCATCGTCTCCCGCGGCGGCTCAATCATGGCGAAATGGTGCCTGTCCCATCACAAAGAGAATTTCCTCTACCAGCATTTCCGCGAAATCTGCGAAATCTGCGCCGCCTATGACGTCTCGCTGTCATTGGGCGACGGCCTGCGTCCCGGCTCGATTCAGGATGCCAACGACGAAGCGCAGTTCGCCGAACTGCACACCCTGGGCGAACTGACCAAAATCGCCTGGGAGTATGACGTACAGGTGATGATCGAAGGCCCGGGCCATGTGCCGATGCAGATGATTCAGCGCAATATGACCGAAGAGCTGGAGCACTGCCACGAAGCGCCGTTCTACACCTTAGGGCCGCTAACCACCGATATCGCGCCGGGCTATGACCATTTCACCTCGGGAATTGGCGCCGCCATGATCGGCTGGTTCGGCTGCGCGATGCTCTGCTACGTGACGCCAAAAGAGCACCTCGGCCTGCCGAATAAAGAAGACGTTAAGCAGGGCCTGATTACCTACAAAATTGCCGCCCACGCCGCCGATCTCGCCAAAGGCCACCCCGGCGCGCAGATCCGCGATAACGCCATGTCGAAAGCGCGCTTCGAGTTCCGCTGGGAAGATCAGTTTAATCTGGCGCTCGACCCGTTCACCGCGCGCGCTTACCACGACGAAACCCTGCCGCAGGAGTCAGGCAAAGTGGCCCACTTTTGCTCCATGTGCGGCCCTAAATTCTGCTCAATGAAGATAAGCCAGGAAGTTCGCGACTACGCCGCCGCGCAGACCATCGAAGTGGGGATGGCCGATATGTCGGATAACTTTCGCGCCCGCGGCGGTGAAATCTATCTACGTAAGGAGGAAGCCTGATGTATCAACCCGATTTTCCATCCGTCCCTTTCCGCCTGGGGCTTTATCCAGTCGTCGATAGCGTCGCGTGGATCGAACGCCTGCTGGCCGCGGGCGTTCGCACTCTCCAGCTGCGCATCAAGGATAAACGCGATAGTGAGGTTGAAGAGCATGTCGTTGCCGCTATCGCCCTGGGACGCAAATACCATGCGCGGCTGTTTATTAACGATTACTGGCGCCTGGCCATCAAACATCAGGCTTACGGCGTGCATTTAGGCCAGGAGGATCTGGAAACGACCGACCTCAGCGCCATCCGCAACGCCGGGCTGCGTCTTGGCGTTTCGACGCATGACGATATGGAAATTGATATCGCGCTGGCGGCGCGTCCCTCTTACATCGCGCTTGGGCACGTTTTTCCAACGCAAACCAAGCAGATGCCTTCCGCCCCTCAGGGGCTGGATCAGCTGGCGCAGCATATTCAGCGACTCGGGGATTATCCAACCGTGGCGATTGGCGGCATCAGCCTTGAGCGCGCCCCGGCGGTACTGGCGACCGGCGTCGGCAGCGTTGCGGTGGTCAGCGCCATTACTCAGGCGGCCGACTGGCGACAGGCAACGGCCCGGCTGCTCGAGATAGCGGGAGCCGGTGATGAATGACAGCGATTTTATGCGCTATAGCCGCCAGCTGCTGCTGGAGGATATCGCCATTGAAGGCCAGCAAATGCTGCTGGCCAGCCGGGTGTTGATCGTGGGTCTCGGCGGGCTGGGCTCTCCCGCCGCGCTCTATCTTGCCGGCGCTGGCGTCGGCACGCTGGTGCTGGTCGATGACGACGACGTGCACGTCAGTAACCTGCAGCGACAAATTTTGTTCACCAGCGAGGATATCGCTCAGCCTAAAACCACGGCCGCCAGGGCCCGGCTGGCTCAGTTAAATCCGCAGATTGAACTGATTGCGCTGAAGCAGCGGTTAGGCGGAAAGGCCCTGCGGGATGAAGTGGCGAAGGCCGATGTGGTACTGGATTGCACCGATAACATGGCGACCCGACAGGCGATCAACGCCGCCTGCGTCGCGCTTAAAACGCCGCTGATTACCGCCAGCGCCGTCGGGCTTGGGGGGCAGCTGATGGTACTGACGCCGCCGTGGGAGCAGGGCTGCTATCGCTGTCTGTGGCCGGACGCTAACGAGCCTGAGCGCAACTGCCGTACGGCGGGCATTATCGGTCCGGTGGTTGGCATGATGGGTACCCTACAGGCGCTGGAGACCATCAAGCTGCTCGCCGGCATGATGGCCCCGCGGAACACGCTGCGCCTGTTCGATGCCCGAACCAGCAGCTGGCGCACTCTCGCGCTCCAGCGGGCTCAGGGCTGTCCGGTATGCGGAGGGCAGCATGCGGATATGGTTTAACGATGAACCGTTGCAGTGCGCCGAAGCGACCTCCGTCGCCGATCTGCTCACGCAGCTGGAACAGCAGCAGCCGGGCGTCGCGCTGGCGCTCAATCAACGCATCCTGCCGCGTGAACGGTGGGAAGATCATCTCTTACAGGAAGGCGATCAAATCCTGCTTTTTCAGGTTATCGCTGGAGGCTGACATGTTACGTATTGCGGATAAAACCTTTGAGTCACATCTTTTCACCGGCACCGGTAAATTCGCCGCCCCCGACGTCATGGTGGAGGCCATTCGCGCCTCCGGCAGCCAGCTGGTGACGCTGGCGATGAAGCGCGTCGATCTCCGTCAGCATAATGACGCGATCCTCGCGCCGCTGCTGGCGGCCGGCGTTAGCCTGCTGCCCAACACCTCCGGCGCTAAAACGGCGGAAGAGGCGGTATTTGCCGCCCGTCTGGCGCGGGAAGCGCTGGGCACCCACTGGCTAAAGCTGGAAATTCACCCGGACGCCCGCTGGCTGCTCCCCGACCCGATCGAAACGCTGAAAGCGGCGGAGATTCTGGTACGGGAAGGCTTCGTGGTGCTGCCCTACTGCGGCGCCGACCCGGTGCTGTGCAAGCGCCTCGAAGAAGCGGGCTGCGCGGCGGTGATGCCGCTGGGCGCGCCCATCGGCTCCAATCAGGGACTGGAAACTAAAGCGATGCTGGAGATTATTATCGCGCAGGCCACGGTGCCGGTAGTCGTTGACGCGGGTATTGGCGTGCCGAGTCACGCGGCGCAGGCGCTGGAAATGGGCGCTGACGCGGTACTGGTGAATACCGCCATCGCCGTTGCCGACGATCCGGTAACCATGGCGCGGGCCTTCCGTTTAGCAATCGATGCCGGCTTGCTGGCCCGACAGGCAGGCCCGGGCGCGCGCAGCGCGCAGGCGCAGGCCACCAGCCCGCTGACCGGCTTTCTGGAGGCGCGGATATGAACACCTTCACTGACCGTTGGCGGCAGCTGGACTGGGACGATATTCGCCTGCGAATCAACGGGAAAACTCCCGCCGACGTTGAACGCGCCCTGGCAGCCAAACAGCTCAGCCGCGACGATATGATGGCCCTGCTCTCCCCCGCCGCCGCGGACTATCTGGAGCCTCTGGCCCAGCGCGCTCAGCGCCTGACTCGCCAGCGTTTTGGTAATACCGTCAGCTTTTATGTCCCGCTGTATCTCTCTAATCTCTGCGCCAACGACTGTACCTACTGCGGTTTCTCAATGAGTAACCGCATCAAGCGCAAGACTCTGGATGAGGCGGAAATAGCCCGTGAATGCGCGGCGATCCGCGAAATGGGCTTTGAGCATCTGCTGCTGGTGACCGGCGAACATCAGGGCAAGGTCGGCATGGACTACTTTCGTCAACATCTGCCCGCGATTCGCCGCCAGTTCGCCTCGCTGCATATGGAGGTCCAGCCGCTGGCGATGGAAGAGTACGCCGAGCTGAAAACCCTCGGTCTGGACGGGGTGATGGTCTATCAGGAGACCTATCATGAAAGCATGTATGCGAAACACCATCTGAAAGGGAAAAAGCAGGACTTCTTCTGGCGGCTGGATACGCCGGACAGGCTTGGGCAGGCGGGGATTGATAAAATTGGCCTTGGCGCACTTATTGGCCTTTCCGACAGCTGGCGGGTGGACTGCTTTATGGTGGCGGAGCATCTGCTGTGGCTCCAGCAGCATTACTGGCGCAGCCGCTACTCCATCTCCTTCCCACGACTGCGGCCTTGCGCGGGAGGTATCGAGCCCGCCTCATTAATGGATGAACGGCAGCTGGTGCAAACTATTTGCGCTTTCCGCCTGCTGGCTCCGGAAGTGGAACTCTCGCTCTCCACCCGCGAATCCCCCTGGTTCCGCGATCGGGTGATCCCGCTGGCCATCAACAACGTCAGCGCCTTTTCGAAAACCCAGCCCGGCGGGTATGCCGATAACCATCCGGAGCTGGAGCAGTTCGCGCCTCACGATGACCGCCGCCCGGAAGAGGTCGCCAGCGCGCTGGTGGCCAGCGGTCTACAGCCGGTATGGAAGGATTGGGACAGCTGGCTGGGACGCGCCTCCCAATCGTCATGATAACGAATGTAATTTCTTAAACGTTCTTCATGCACGATCGTAATAAGAGAAACGGGAGATTGTGGCCCTGTTCCCGTTTCTCTATTCTGCCCCTGTCAGCAGCGGACGCTGGCCAGGGCGAATATTCACTCTTCCTCCTTTTCGCCCTGCTCCCGCCTCTTTGCGGCAACGGTAATTCCATCAATATCGAATATTAATCAGTCCATATCACAACGTCAGCGTTATAATTACCGGAGTTTTATCTGATTCGCTCAGCAGGCATGCTGGCTAAACCTGCGTCTCCACCCACGGTTTAACGCTTCTGGAACGATTTACGACTCATGGCTCGTCATAATAGAAAGCTCTCTTTCACCACGCCGATTATCATCGGATTTGCAGGTATTTTATTCAGCTTCTTGCTGATAGCGGTGTTTGCCACGACGACGCAGGGGAATGATTTTCTCGAAGATTATCATCATATTAATCGCAATTTTACCCACAATATGGCGACCAACTACACGGAGACGCTGCTGCAGGGCAACGACTTTATCCTCACCCGTGCCGCCACTTTCTTTGCCCGCAACGATGCGCTGAATGAGGCGGTTAACGTCAATCCGGAAAAAGGGTTGATGCAGCTTATGCAGTTGCAAAATATGATGCAGACCGTTTCGTCCATCTCGCTGGCGGATACCAATGGGCACTATCTGCGCGCGCCCGAGGTTCTGGAGACGGAAGACAGCCAGTCCTTCGATGCCAAAACAAGGCCGTGGTTTATTAAGCAAGCGGAAGCCAGTACCTTCAGTCTGTATACCAGCCCGTACAACGACTACTTCACGCATCATCCGACGATTACCGTCTACAAACCCATTATCTCCCCGGAGGGGCGGCTAAAGGGCAGTCTCGCGTTTCATCTCGATCTCACCTCAATGGGCTACGCGTTACGGCAGATGGTTGCACCGGTCCAGGGGGAATTTTTTGTGGTGCAACGCGATGGTAAAGTCGTTCTCCATCCCGACCCTGGCGCTTTATTTAAACCCTACGTCAGTGAAGCCTTGATGGACAGAATGACCAGCGGCGAAGGCCAGCTTTACGACACCAATACGGACACCTGGTACTATTACTACTCCTTTACCAACCCCGACTGGTTTGTTATTTATCGGGTCGATAACTCGACGCTGGTCAACTTAACGCGCCATGAAACGGATATCGTCGCCTGGAGCTTTGCCCTGGCCGCGATCGTTATCGTGCTGTTTGGACTGTATCTGCGCCATGCTTCACGTACGGTGTTGATGAACATCATCAATGCGATTAAAACCGGGGATGTTCAGCGCGCCCCGCGGCTGGAAGCGATGCTCAGCAAAGCCATCGAGAGCAATAAGCAGCGCGAGTTAACCTACGTTCGCCAGGCGACCATCGACGCGCTAACCGGCTGCAAGAACCGCCGCGCCTTTGACAGCGATATCGCCGCGCTGATGAACGATCATCAGCCCTTCTCTCTTGCGCTGGTTGATATTGATAACTTCAAAACGATAAACGACACTTGGGGTCACCTCAACGGCGATATCGTGCTGCGCAATGTCGCCCGGGAAGGGCTGCAAATCCTCCAGCCCCTGCAAATTTCGCTTTACCGCTACGGCGGCGAAGAGTTTGCGGTGATCTTTACCACCGGACATAGCGATGACGCCCTGATGCTGCTGGAGAGCTGGCGGGCCCGCGTTGCGCAGCGCTCCTGGCGTGAAGAAGGGCTAACGGTCACCTTCAGCGCGGGACTGGGGGAATGGAATATGGAGCCCCTGGAGCAGCTTGTCGTACGCGTTGATGAAGCGCTGTATAAAGCCAAGCAGCAGGGCAAGAATCGCATCGTCCGCGCTTAACAGAGCCCACCGTTTCAGGCCTGTCGGACGCGGCTTTTAGCGTTTTCGCCCCCAAAACCGAAACCGGTTTCATTATTTTGTGATGACTTACACACAATCACCGTAAAGCGGTTGTCCCGCCCGCCTGCCCGCGATAAAGATGGTACATCAAGGAACATAAGGGCCAACAATTATGAAGAATATCGTTTTATGCTGTGCCGCAGGAATGTCCACCAGCATGCTGGTTCAACGTATGCAGGCCGCTGCGCAACAAAAAGGCGTGGAAGTCTCCATCAAAGCCGTACCGGTTGCCGAGTTTAAAGATAATCTTGCCGCTGCCGATATTATCCTGCTCGGCCCTCAGGTGAAGTACGAGCAGGCCAAGCTACAGGCAATGGCCGACCCGTTTGGTAAAAAAGTCGCCGTCATCGATATGATGGATTACGGCATGATGAAAGGCGATGCCGTGCTTGATAAAGCCCTGAAGCTGATGGAGTAAGAGATGGAAGATTTAGAAACGATCATCATGGAGCTGCTGGTTAACGCCGGTTCTGCGCGCAGCTCGGCGTTAACCGCTCTGCAGCTGGCGCGTAAAGGCGATTTTGCTGCGGCCGAACAGGCAATGGCGGAATCCCATGAATTCGTCAAGCATGCGCATAAAATCCAGACCCAGCTGATTGGCATGGATGAAGGCAGCGGCAAGCTTCCGGTTAACCTGATTACCGTACACTCTCAGGACCACCTGATGAACGCGATGGTCATTCAGGATCTGGCTACCGACATGATTGAGCTCTATCGCCGAATTCCGCTCGCACAATAACGTCAACGACTTAACAGGCGCCGCTACCGGCGCCCGTATCCTCTTAAAGAAATCCGTACATCGCTGCAAATACCCAGCCAAAGACGCATGAGACGCTGACGCCAATGAGCCCTGGCAGAATAAAGCTATGGTTAATCACAAAGCGGCCGATATGCGTAGTACCTGAGCGGTCGAACTGAATCGCCGCCAGATCGCTTGGGTAGGTCGGCAGAATGTAATAGCCGTAGCAGGCGGGCGCGGAAGCGACGATGTAGGCCGGATCGACGCCAATCGCCAACGCCACCGGGACGATCGCCGCCAGCGCAGCCGCCTGGGAGTTAACAAACTTCGATACCAGCAGCAGAACGATAGCGTAGGCCCACGGGTACTCCTTCACCATCTCCCCGAGCACGCCTTTAATCTCGGTCATGTGCGCGCCGAACATCGTTTCCGCCATCCACGCGATGCCGTACACGGCAACGATAGCGATCATCCCGGAACGGAACACCTCATTTTTGGAGATCGAAGCCGGATTCGTTTTCGTAATGATGATGATGAGCGCCCCGGAGAGCAGCATAAACATCTGGATCACCAGCACCATCGACAGCGGCTTACCGTCGAATGCCGGACGCAGTTCGGAGAAGGCGCCGAGCAGGGCGACAACCGCGATTGAGGCCAGAAAAATCCACATCGCAATCCAGTTGCTGGTCGGAAGCTTTCTATCCAGCAGCGTGGCCGTGTCCCCGTACACGTAGTGACGGTTTTCCGGTACCGCAATAAAGGCCTGGAAGGTTTCGTCTTTATCGAGGTCTTTGCCGCGAAACCAGCTGAAGATACCAATGGCCAGAATCCCCAGCAGCGTGGACGGAATGGTTATCGCCAGCAGGTCGAGAAATTCAAGGTGCTTGCCGTTAAAGGTAAAGTTGCCAAGCATTGCCACCAGCGAGACGACCGCCACGGAAACCGGGCTGGCGATAATCCCCATCTGTGCGCCGATCGAGCTGGCGGCCATGGGTCGCTCCGGACGGATGTTATTTTTGATGGCGACATCATAAATAATCGGCAGAATGGTATATACCACGTGCCCCGTGCCGCAAAGAATCGTCAGCGTACAGGTGACGAATGGCGCGACGATCGAGACATATTTCGGGTTTCGCCGCAGGAGTTTCTCGGCAATCTGCAGCATCACGTCTAGACCACCGGAAGCCTGCAGCGTCGCCGATGCCGCCACGACGGCGATAATAACCAGCATGACATCGACGGGCGGTTTTCCAGGCTTCAGGTGAAAAACAAAGACCAGGATAACTAGCCCAATACCGCCTAAAAGACCGAGCGCAATGCCGCCCTTTCTCGCACCATAGAACAAACAAATTAAGATAATGATAAGTTGTATAGCAAATTCCATACATCCCCCAGAAGCTATCCATTAAATAACGACAATACTCTCCGCTTTGTTTTTATTAGTTCACCTCCTCCATCGCCTTTTAACAGGCGTAACAATCCCCTCGGCTGCGGTAAACCGAAAAGAACCGGGAAAGTAATCACATGATTATTTTAGTTTTTTGACTATATAGCGTTTGCGGTGCTTATTTTTTGACACGCGTAGAATTTTCACCCTTTCATTGAAGATGAAAAACAGTCATGGAAATAAATCATTATAGGAGTGGTTTATATTTGCTAATTAATTGCAGCTATTACATCAATAAAATGTAATAAAAAAGTAGACAGAATAAACTGGCAGGCAATAAAAAAGCCAGTCAGGTGACCTGACTGGCTTTTTGAGCGTTTAGCGAATCAACGATTAATCGTTGTCAGAACCACCCAGACCCGCGTTCAGCAGTTCTGCCAGGTTAGCAGAAGCTTCTTCCACGCTGACCTGCGGCGCTGCTGGCAGTTCGCCCGCTGCGCGACGGCGCATACGATCCTGGTGGTACGCATAACCGGTACCGGCCGGGATCAGACGACCCACGATAACGTTCTCTTTCAGGCCACGCAGTTCGTCGCGTTTACCCGCAACGGCTGCTTCGGTCAGGACACGGGTGGTCTCCTGGAACGATGCGGCAGAGATGAACGATTCGGTTGCCAGGGACGCTTTGGTGATACCCAGCAGATCGCGGGAGAATGTTGCACCCACTTTGCCGTTCGCTTCCAGATCGCGGTTAGCAATCTTAACGCGAGAGTATTCAACCTGTTCGCCTTCCAGGAAGTCGGAGCTACCGGCGCTTTCGATGGTCGCTTTACGCAGCATCTGACGAACGATAACTTCGATGTGCTTATCGTTAATCTTAACGCCCTGCAGACGGTATACGTCCTGAACTTCGTTAACGATGTAACGAGTCACAGCATGCACGCCACGCAGACGCAGAATGTCGTGCGGCGCTTCCGGACCGTCGGAAACCACGTCACCACGTTCTACGCGTTCACCTTCGAACACGTTGAGCTGACGCCACTTAGGAATCATCTCTTCGTACGGATCGCTACCGTCTACCGGGGTGATAACCAGACGACGTTTCCCTTTGGTTTCTTTACCGAAGGAAATGATGCCGCTGATTTCAGCCAGGATTGCCGGCTCTTTCGGACGACGCGCTTCGAACAGGTCGGCAACGCGCGGCAGACCACCGGTGATGTCCTTGGTACCGCCGGATTCCTGCGGTACACGCGCCAGGGTGTCACCAGAGCTGATCTGGACGCCATCTTCCAGCTGAACAATTGCTTTACCCGGCAGGAAGTACTGCGCAGGCATGTCGGTGCCAGGGATCAGAACGTCATTGCCCTGAGCATCAACGATTTTCAGCGCCGGACGCAGATCTTTACCGCCAGTGGTACGCTCTGCAGAATCCAGAACCACCAGAGAAGACAGACCGGTCAGCTCGTCGGTCTGACGAGTAATGGTCTGACCGTCAATCATGTCAGTGAAGCGGACAAAACCACTCACTTCGGTGATAACCGGCATGGTGTGCGGATCCCAGTTTGCTACGGTTTCACCGCCGGCAACCTGCTCGCCATCACCTTTCGCCATAACGGAGCCGTAAGGTACTTTATAGCTCTCTTTGGTACGACCGAATTCGTCGATCAGCTTCAGCTCGGTATTACGGGAAGTAATAACCAGCTTACCGCTGGAGTTCACAACCGACTTCGCATTGCTCAGACGGATGCTACCTTTGTTTTTCACCTGGATGCTGGACTCAGCAGCCGCACGAGATGCCGCACCACCGATGTGGAACGTACGCATCGTCAGCTGTGTACCCGGCTCACCGATGGACTGTGCCGCGATAACGCCGATAGCCTCACCTTTGTTGATGATGTGGCCACGCGCCAGGTCACGACCGTAGCAGTGCGCACATACACCAAAGTCGGTGTCACAGGATACAACGGAACGCACTTTGACGGAGTCAACGGAGTTCTCTTCCAGCAGATCGCACCAGTGCTCGTGCAGCAGCGTGTTGCGTGGAACCAGAATGTCCGCCGTACCCGGCTTCAGAACGTCTTCAGCGGTCACACGACCCAGTACGCGATCGCGCAGCGGCTCTTTAACATCGCCACCCTCGATAACCGGGGTCATGGTGATGCCTTCCAGGGTGCCACAGTCGTCTTCAGTCACGACCAGGTCCTGCGCAACGTCAACCAGACGACGAGTCAGGTAACCGGAGTTCGCCGTTTTCAGTGCGGTATCCGCCAGACCTTTACGCGCACCGTGCGTGGAGATGAAGTACTGGAGTACGTTCAGACCTTCACGGAAGTTCGCGGTGATTGGCGTTTCGATGATGGAGCCATCCGGCTTCGCCATCAGACCACGCATACCGGCAAGCTGACGAATCTGTGCAGCAGAACCACGCGCACCGGAGTCGGCCATCATGTAAATGCTGTTGAAGGAGACCTGCTGCTCTTCTTCGCCGTTACGGTTAATAACGGTTTCAGTTTGCAGGTTGTCCATCATCGCTTTGGATACACGATCGTTCGCCGCGGCCCAGATATCGATAACTTTGTTGTAGCGTTCGCCAGCGGTAACCAGACCCGACTGGAACTGCTCCTGAATCTCAGCAACTTCCGCTTCCGCTTCGCTGATGATCTCGTATTTTTTCTCCGGGATGACCATGTCATCGATACCAACGGATGCACCTGAGCGCGCTGCATAAGCAAAGCCGGTGTACATCGTCTGGTCCGCAAAAATAACGGTCGGTTTCAGGCCCAGAATACGGTAGCAGGTGTTCAGCATCTTAGAGATGGCTTTCTTGCCCAGCGCCTGGTTGACGATGGAGAAAGGCAGACCTTTCGGTACGATCATCCACAGAATGGCACGACCAACGGTCGTATCTTTCAGGCTGGTTTTCGCAACGAACTCGCCGTTTTCATCTTTTTCGTATTCGGTGATACGCACTTTAACGCGCGCATGCAGAGAGGCCAGGCCAGCGCGATAAATACGCTCAGCTTCTTTCGGGCCAGTCAGCACCATGCCTTCGCCTTTGGCGTTAACACAGTCACGGGTCATGTAGTACAGACCCAGTACAACGTCCTGAGACGGAACGATGATTGGTTCGCCGTTCGCCGGAGACAGGATGTTGTTGGTAGACATCATCAGCGCACGCGCTTCGAGCTGGGCTTCCAGCGTCAGCGGTACGTGAACAGCCATCTGGTCACCATCGAAGTCGGCGTTGTATGCCGCACAAACCAGCGGGTGCAGCTGAATAGCTTTACCTTCGATCAGTACCGGCTCAAATGCCTGGATACCCAGACGGTGCAGGGTTGGTGCACGGTTCAGCAGTACCGGGTGTTCGCGGATCACTTCGTCCAGGATATCCCAAACGACAGCTTCTTCACGCTCAACCATTTTCTTAGCGGCTTTGATGGTGGTGGCGAGGCCACGCAGTTCCAGCTTGCCGTAGATGAACGGTTTGAACAGCTCCAGCGCCATTTTCTTCGGCAGACCGCACTGATGCAGACGCAGGTATGGACCTACGGTGATAACAGAACGACCGGAGTAGTCAACGCGCTTACCGAGCAGGTTCTGACGGAAACGACCCTGCTTACCTTTGATCATATCGGCCAAAGATTTCAGAGGACGTTTGTTAGAACCGGTGATCGCACGACCGCGACGACCGTTATCCAGCAGGGCGTCGACCGCTTCCTGCAGCATACGTTTTTCGTTGCGTACGATGATGTCAGGCGCAGCCAGATCCAGCAGACGTTTCAGACGGTTGTTACGGTTAATGACGCGACGATACAGATCGTTCAGGTCAGAAGTCGCGAAACGACCGCCATCCAGCGGAACCAGCGGACGCAGATCTGGCGGCAGAACCGGCAGAACGGTCAGGATCATCCACTCCGGCTTGTTGCCAGACTGTACGAACGCTTCCAGCAGTTTGATACGCTTGGTCAGCTTCTTACGCTTGGTTTCGGAGTTGGTTTCGTTCAGCTCTTCGCGCAGAGTTTCGCACTCTTGCTCCAGATCCATGCTCTTCAGCAGGGCCTGGATAGCTTCCGCACCCATCTTCGCGTCAAATTCGTCACCGAACTCTTCCAGCGCATCCAGATACTGTTCTTCAGTCAGGATCTGCTGGCGTTCCAGGTTGGTCATACCGCCTTCGATAACCACATAGGATTCGAAGTACAGCACGCGTTCGATATCGCGCAGCGGCATATCGAGCAGCAGGCCGATACGGGACGGCAGAGACTTCAGGAACCAGATGTGGGCGGTCGGAGACGCCAGCTCGATGTGGCCCATACGCTCACGGCGCACTTTAGTCTGGGTCACTTCAACGCCGCACTTCTCACAGATCACACCGCGGTGTTTCAGGCGCTTGTACTTACCGCACAGGCACTCGTAGTCTTTTACTGGCCCGAAAATACGCGCACAGAAAAGGCCGTCACGCTCAGGTTTGAACGTACGGTAGTTAATGGTTTCCGGCTTTTTAACTTCACCAAAAGACCATGAACGGATCATGTCTGGCGATGCCAGAGCAATTTTGATCGCATCAAACTCTTCGGTTTTAGTTTGCGCTTTCAGAAACTTTAATAAGTCTTTCACGGATTTGCTCCCGTCGGAGTTAGCACAATCTGGCGCCGGGTCTTACCCCGGCACCAGTGACCTGTTTGAGCGAGAGTTACTCGTCTTCCAGTTCGATGTTGATGCCCAGCGAGCGAATCTCTTTCAACAGTACGTTGAAGGATTCCGGCATGCCCGGTTCCATCTGATGGTTGCCGTCCACGATGTTCTTATACATCTTAGTACGGCCGTTCACGTCATCAGACTTAACGGTGAGCATTTCCTGCAGGGTGTATGCTGCGCCATATGCTTCCAGCGCCCACACTTCCATCTCCCCGAAGCGCTGACCACCGAACTGCGCCTTACCACCCAGCGGCTGCTGAGTAACCAGGCTGTAAGAACCGGTAGAACGCGCATGCATCTTGTCATCAACCAGGTGGTTCAGTTTCAGCATGTACATGTAGCCAACGGTAACCTGGCGCTCGAATTGCTCACCGGTACGACCATCGAACAGGGTGATCTGGCCGGAAGTCGGCAGGCCACCAAGCTGTAACAGTTCCTTGATTTCAGACTCTTTCGCACCGTCGAAGACCGGCGTTGCGATCGGCATACCTTTTTTCAGGTTTTCAGCGAGACGCATAACTTCTTCGTCAGTGAAGGTATTCAGATCAACCTTCTGACGCACGTCGGTGCCCAGATCGTAGGCACGCTGGATGAATTCGCGCAGTTTGGCGACTTCCTGCTGCTGTTTCAGCATGGCGTTGATTTTCTCGCCAATACCTTTCGCAGCCATACCCAGGTGAGTTTCCAGGATCTGACCGATGTTCATACGAGACGGTACGCCCAGCGGGTTCAGTACGATGTCAACCGGCGTGCCGTTTTCATCGTAAGGCATATCTTCGATCGGGTTGATCTTAGAGATAACACCCTTGTTACCGTGACGGCCTGCCATTTTGTCACCAGGCTGAATCTGACGTTTAACGGCCAGATACACTTTGACAATCTTCAGCACGCCCGGTGCCAGATCGTCGCCCTGAGTGATTTTGCGGCGTTTCGCTTCGAGTTTTTTCTCGAACTCGTGTTTCAGTTCGTCGTACTGCTCAGCCAGCTGTTCCAGCTGATTCTGTTTCTCTTCGTCGGTCAGGCCCAGTTCCAGCCAGCGATCGCGCGGCAGCTTATCGAGCTTCTCAGCTTCGATACCGCCGGAGACCAGCACCGCGTAGATACGACCAAACAGGCCAGCTTCGAGGATCTGCAGTTCTTCAGACAGGTCTTTCTTCGCCTGTTTGAGCTGCATCTCTTCGATTTCCAGCGCGCGTTTGTCTTTTTCTACGCCGTCGCGGGTAAAGACCTGAACGTCGATAATGGTACCGGAGACACCGTTTGGTACGCGCAGGGAAGAGTCTTTAACGTCAGACGCTTTCTCACCGAAGATCGCACGCAGCAGTTTCTCTTCCGGCGTCAGCTGGGTTTCACCTTTCGGCGTTACCTTACCAACCAGAATATCGCCACCGGTCACTTCCGCGCCGATATAAACGATACCGGATTCATCCAGTTTAGAGAGCGCAGCTTCACCCACGTTCGGGATGTCGGCGGTGATCTCTTCCGGCCCCAGCTTGGTGTCACGAGACACGCACGCCAGTTCCTGAATGTGGATGGTGGTAAAACGGTCTTCCTGGACAACGCGCTCGGAAACGAGGATGGAGTCTTCGAAGTTGTAACCGTTCCACGGCATGAACGCGACGCGCATGTTCTGACCGAGCGCCAGTTCACCGAGGTCGGTAGACGGGCCGTCAGCCAGCACGTCACCGCGCTCAATCGGCTCACCCAGAGAGACACACGGCATCTGGTTGATGCAGGTGTTCTGGTTAGAACGGGTGTACTTGGTCAGGTTATAGATGTCGATACCGGCTTCGCCCGGGTACATCTCGTCTTCGTTAACTTTAATAACGATACGGGAAGCATCCACGTACTGAACGGTACCGCCACGTTTAGCGACCGCAGTTACACCGGAGTCAACGGCAACAGCACGTTCCATACCGGTACCAACCAGCGGCTTATCAGCGCGCAGAGTCGGAACGGCCTGACGTTGCATGTTCGCACCCATCAATGCACGGTTGGCGTCATCGTGTTCCAGGAACGGGATTAGGGACGCACCGACGGATACCACCTGCTGGGTGGATACGTCCATGTAGTCAACCTGGTCGCGGCTGAACAAGCTGGATTCGCCTTTACTACGGCAGGTAACCAGATCTTCTACAAAGTGGCCTTCGTCATCCAGGTTGGAGTTCGCCTGAGCAATAACGTAGTTGCCTTCTTCGATAGCAGACAGGTAATGAATTTCGTCGGTTACAACACCGTCAGTCACTTTACGGTACGGGGTCTCGAGGAAACCGTATTCGTTCGTCTGTGCGTACACGGACAGGGAGTTAATCAGACCGATGTTCGGACCTTCAGGCGTTTCGATTGGACATACGCGACCGTAGTGGGTCGGGTGTACGTCTCGAACTTCAAAGCCTGCGCGTTCACGGGTCAGACCGCCCGGGCCGAGTGCGGAGATACGACGTTTGTGCGTAATCTCAGACAGCGGGTTGTTCTGGTCCATAAACTGAGACAGCTGGCTGGAGCCAAAGAACTCTTTCACTGCCGCAGAAATCGGCTTGGCGTTGATCATATCCTGAGGCATCAGGGTATCCAGATCGCCCAGAGACAGACGCTCTTTCACCGCACGCTCTACGCGGACCAGGCCAACGCGGAACTGGTTTTCCGCCATTTCGCCAACGGAACGGATACGACGGTTGCCGAGGTGGTCGATATCATCGACTTCGCCTTTACCGTTACGGATATCGATGAGCTTCTTCATCACTTCGATGATGTCTTCTTTGCTCAGGATACCGGAACCTTCGATTTCGTCGCGCAGCAGAGAACGGTTGAACTTCATACGACCTACCGCGGACAGATCGTAGCGGTCTTCGGAGAAGAACAGGTTCTCGAACAGGCTTTCAGCCGCTTCACGAGTCGGCGGCTCACCAGGGCGCATCATGCGGTAGATTTCTACCAGCGCGCTCAGACGGTCGTTGGTCGGGTCGACGCGTACAGTCTCAGAGATGTACGGACCGTGATCCAGATCGTTGGTGAACAGCGTTTCGATACGCTTATGGCCAGACTGGCTCAGCTTGGCTAGCAGATCCAGGCTCAGCTCCATGTTCGCCGGGCAGATCAGCTCGCCAGTAGATTCATCAACATAGTCTTTAGAGGCAACTTTGCCAGCGATGTACTCAACCGGAACTTCGATATGTTTGATATCATCTTTTTCCAGCTGGCGAATGTGACGTGCGGTGATGCGACGCCCTTTCTCAACGTACACTTTACCGTTCGCTTCGATGTCGAAGGAGGCCGTTTCGCCGCGCAGACGCTCCGGTACCAGTTCCATCTGCAGCTTGTTATCGCGAATTTCAAAGACCACTTTCTCGAAGAACAGGTCAAGGATCTGCTCAGTGGTGTAATTCAGCGCGCGCAGGATGATGGTAGCCGGCAGCTTACGACGACGGTCGATACGGACAAACAGGTTGTCTTTCGGGTCGAACTCGAAGTCCAGCCAGGAGCCACGGTAAGGAATGATACGTGCGTTATACAGGACCTTACCGGAAGAGTGGGTCTTACCTTTGTCACTGTCAAAGAAGACGCCCGGGCTACGGTGCAGCTGAGAAACGATAACGCGCTCGGTACCGTTGATAACGAAGGTACCGTTGTCGGTCATGAGCGGAATTTCGCCCATGTAGACTTCTTGTTCTTTAATGTCTTTAACGGTGCCTTCCGGCGCTTCGCGCTCGTAGATCACCAGACGCAGTTTGACGCGCAGCGGTGCCGAGTAGGTCACGCCACGGATCTGACATTCTTTAACGTCAAAAACCGGTTCGCCCAGACGGTAGCTGACGTACTGCAGCTCAGAGTTACCGCTGTAGCTTTTAATCGGGAATACGGAACGGAAAGCTGCTTCCAGACCATACTGCCCTTCAGGATCTTGCTCGATGAACTTCTGAAACGAGTCAAGCTGGATAGAAAGGAGATAAGGTATGTCCAGAACCTGCGGACGTTTACCAAAATCCTTACGAATACGTTTTTTCTCGGTATAGGAGTAAACCATAGGGTTCCTCAGCTCGCTGACAAGTCGACCCATCTGCCCACATAAGGCAGTTTTTTATGCAACACTATTTTGTTGACCGGAAAATGGAACACTTTCCGCAATACCTGTTTCTATCACGCTTAAACCATTTCATTGCGATTTACACAGCTCAGGAGCCCTAACCTGTCGCAGTATATTAAGTCGTCTATAGAAACAAGCATTGTCAGGACAACCAGTAGTCAAACAGTGTGAAATTCTACTGGCGCCTTACAGCGCAAAAAGGCTGGTGACTAAAAAGTCACCAGCCATCAGCCTGATTTCTCAGGCTGCAACCGGAAAGATTGGCTTATTTAACTTCAACTTCAGCGCCAGCTTCTTCCAGAGATTTTTTCAGTGCTTCAGCGTCATCTTTGCTCACGCCTTCTTTCAGAGCGGCCGGAGCAGATTCTACCAGGTCTTTAGCTTCTTTCAGACCCAGGCCAGTTGCGCCACGTACTGCTTTGATAACGGCAACTTTGTTAGCGCCGATACCTTTCAGAATTACGTCGAATTCAGTTTTTTCTTCAGCAGCTTCAACCGGGCCAGCAGCTACAGCTACAGCAGCAGCAGCGGAAACACCGAATTTTTCTTCCATTGCAGAGATCAGCTCAACAACGTCCATTACGGACATAGCGGATACTGCTTCAATGATTTGATCTTTAGTGATAGACATTTAAATTGTTCCTGAATATCAGAATAAGTTTATACGTAAGCGAATGCTTTACAAAGACAACTGCGATTAAGCAGCTTCTTTCGCATCGCGTACAGCAGCCAGAGTGCGAACCAGTTTGCCAGCCGAAGCTTCTTTCATGGTTGCCATCAGGCGTGCAATTGCTTCTTCGTAGGTCGGCAGAGTTGCCAGGCGGTCGATTTGCGACGCCGGGATCAGCTCACCTTCAAAGGCTGCGGCTTTGACCTCAAATTTTGCATTCGCTTTCGCGAACTCTTTGAACAGACGAGCGGCAGCGCCCGGGTGTTCCATAGAGTATGCAATCAGGGTCGGACCAACAAACGTGTCTTTCAGGCACTCGAAAGGAGTACCTTCAACGACGCGGCGCAGCAGGGTGTTACGAACAACACGCATGTATACGCCAGCTTCACGACCTGCTTTACGCAGTTCAGTCATTTTGTCTACAGTCACGCCACGGGAATCCGCAACTACTGCAGACAGCGCGCCTTTGGCTACTTCGCTGACTTCAGCAACAATCGCTTGTTTGTCTTGAAGATTTAAAGCCATTAGCTTTGCTCCTGGATGTTTGCCAGAGCTCATGCTCCGGAACTCACTTCACTCGACTCAAAGAGAAGAGCGTCTTAATACGGTGAGCAGAAACAAGCCAGAGTATCCAAAAATAATCTTAGCGTTCTGTCACCGTCTACGCAGGGCATTAAGTCTCTTGCGAAACACCTGCGGTCTTCGACGGAGGCCTGGATAGGCCAGGCTCCAACGAACAAATCTTGTCTATCCGTCGCTATTCAATCTGTGGCGGCATTGACTACCTTCGTTCACACCAGTCACATAGTTAATATGCTCCAGGCGATTCACTCAGTTGTCGCCTTGCCACAGCCTGAATATCTCGGCTATACGTCTGCTATAAGCAGAATACGTGGGGGTAAGATTGTAGACAAATTCACCGCCCACGTAAAGCTAATCTTAGTTCGCAGAAGCGCTCAGACCAGCCTGATCAACGGCAACGCCAGCACCCATGGTGGTGGAGATGCTGATTTTCTTGATGTACACGCCTTTAGCCTGAGTCGGTTTTGCTTTTTTCAGCGCAACCAGCAGAGCTTCCAGGTTTTCTTTCAGTTTATCAGCGTCAAAATCCACTTTACCGATGGTGGTGTGGATGATGCCGTTTTTGTCGTTACGGTAACGAACCTGACCTGCTTTAGCGTTCTTAACCGCTTCAGCAACGTTCGGCGTTACGGTACCCACTTTCGGGTTTGGCATCAGGCCGCGCGGACCCAGAACCTGGCCCAGCTGGCCAACAACGCGCATTGCATCCGGGGAAGCAATAACAACGTCAAAGTTCATTTCGCCTTTTTTGATCTGGTCAGCCAGATCTTCCATACCTACCAGCTCTGCGCCAGCAGCTTTAGCTGCTTCAGCGTTCGGGCCCTGGGCAAATACGGCTACGCGAACTGAACGGCCAGTACCGTGCGGCAGTACGGTCGCGCCGCGGACGTTCTGGTCAGATTTACGCGCGTCGATGCCGAGGTTAACGGCAACATCAACGCTTTCAACGAACTTAGCAGTAGCCAGTTCTTTCAGCAGAGAGATGGCTTCGTTGATGTCGTACTGTTTGGTCGCATCAACTTTGTCACGAATCACGGACATGCGCTTGGTCAGTTTAGCCATTTCTTAGTCCTCCACTACCAGGCCCATGGAACGTGCAGTACCTTCAATGGAGCGAGTCATCGCTTCAATGTCGGAACCAGTCATGTCGGCAGCTTTGGTCTGCGCGATTTCCTGCAGCTGAGCGCGGGAAATTTTACCTACTTTGTCTTTGTTCGGTTTACCGGAACCAGACTTGATACCAGCCGCTTTTTTCAGCAGAACTGCTGCCGGCGGAGTTTTGGTAACGAAGGTGAAAGAACGGTCAGCGTAAACGGTAATAACAACCGGGATCGGCAGACCTTTTTCCAGGGATTCAGTTTTTGCGTTGAACGCTTTGCAGAATTCCATGATGTTCACACCCTGCTGACCCAGTGCTGGACCAACCGGCGGACTCGGGTTTGCCATACCAGCTGCAACCTGCAGCTTGACATAGGCTTGTACTTTCTTAGCCATGTAAATTTCCTCGTTTGGGTGTAGCGCCTAAAAAGGCTCCCCGTGATAAATATCGCTTTATGGGAATCAGACCCATAAAAACAAAAGGCGCGAAATTGTATGTCAATTCCGCGCCTCATGCAACGATTAAAACGTTGCTTTTTTGATCGGCTGTTAGGCTTTTTCTACCTGAGCGAAGTCCAGCTCAACCGGCGTCGCACGACCGAAGATAGAAACGGACACTTTCAGACGAGACTTCTCGTAGTCCACTTCTTCAACCACACCGTTAAAGTCGGCAAATGGACCGTCGCTAACGCGAACCATTTCACCCGGCTCAAACAGCGTTTTCGGCCGCGGCTTATCGCCAACCTGCTGCAGACGGTTCATGATCGCGTCGACTTCTTTGTCGCTGATCGGTGCCGGACGGTCAGATGTACCGCCGATGAAACCCATCACACGCGGTACGCTGCGCACCAGGTGCCAGCTCGCGTCGTTCATCACCATCTGGACCAGCACGTAGCCCGGGAAGAATTTGCGTTCGCTTTTACGACGCTGGCCGCCGCGGATTTCGACCACTTCTTCGGTCGGCACCATGACTTCGCCAAACAACTCTTCCATATTGTGTAATTTGATATGTTCACGCAACGAGGTAGCTACGCGACCTTCAAAACCGGAAAACGCCTGAACGACGTACCAGCGTTTTTTAGGAGCTTCAGACATCTCAGAACCTCAGGCCAGTGATAAAGGATACCAGGCGAACCAGAATACCATCCAGTCCCCACAGGATCAGTGACATTACGGCAGTCACTGCGGCAACAATCAGCGTGGTATGCAACGTTTCCTGGCGAGTCGGCCAGATCACCTTGCGGACTTCGGTTCTCGCTTCACGAGCGAAGGCGACTGTCGCCTTACCTTTTGTCGTTAACAGCGCGACACCGCCCGCTGCAGCGATCAGAATCACTACAGCCAGCGCACGCACTGCCAGCATAATGTCACGATAAAGGAAGTTGCCGACGATGGCCACAACCAGCAGCACGACTACGATTGTCCACTTCATCGCTTCGAGGCCGCGCCCGCTCCCTTGAGCTTCGGTATTCGCACTCATAAACCAACCTGTCACAAGAATTCAGACAAATAACTTCACCCCGCATGAAATGCGAGGCGACCAAACCGAAATGCTCTGCTGCGTTTCGGACTTAACGCCCTCTTCAGAGCCTGTCTCAGCAATGATTATGACCCAAAAAATCACTGATGAGCCAGGTTCTGGTGTGAAAGCGTGCAAAAAGGGCATCAAATGATGCCCTTTTATTGCGCATTGCGTCAAATGTTATCAGCAATTAGCCGAGAACTTTAGCAACCACGCCCGCGCCAACGGTACGGCCACCTTCACGGATTGCGAAACGCAGACCGTCGTCCATCGCGATCGGGTGGATCAGGGTAACAACCATTTTGATGTTGTCGCCCGGCATTACCATCTCTACGCCTTCCGGCAGTTCGATGGTGCCAGTCACGTCAGTTGTACGGAAGTAGAACTGCGGACGGTAGCCTTTGAAGAACGGAGTATGACGGCCGCCTTCGTCTTTGGACAGAATGTACACTTCAGATTCGAACTTGGTGTGCGGCTTGATAGAACCCGGCTTAGCCAGTACCTGACCACGTTCGATTTCTTCACGCTTGATACCACGCAGCAGAACACCGACGTTCTCACCAGCACGGCCTTCGTCCAGCAGTTTGCGGAACATTTCAACGCCAGTACAGGTAGACTTCGCAGTCTCTTTGATACCAACGATTTCAACTTCTTCGCCAACTTTGATGATACCGCGCTCTACACGACCGGTAACAACGGTACCACGACCGGAGATGGAGAATACGTCTTCGATCGGCAGCAGGAACGGCTTGTCAATCGCACGCTCTGGTTCCGGGATGTAAGAATCCAGGTAGCCAGCCAGTTCGATGATTTTCGCTTCCCAGTCTGCGTCGCCTTCCAGCGCTTTCAGAGCGGAACCGCGAACGATCGGAGTGTCGTCGCCCGGGAAATCGTACTGAGACAGAAGTTCACGAACTTCCATTTCAACCAGTTCCAGCAGCTCTTCGTCATCAACCATGTCGCATTTGTTCAGGAACACGATGATGTACGGAACGCCTACCTGACGACCCAGCAGGATGTGCTCACGAGTCTGCGGCATCGGGCCGTCAGTCGCAGCAACAACCAGGATCGCGCCGTCCATCTGCGCAGCACCGGTGATCATGTTTTTAACATAGTCGGCGTGGCCCGGGCAGTCTACGTGCGCGTAGTGGCGAGTCGGGGTGTCATATTCAACGTGAGAAGTGTTGATGGTGATACCACGAGCTTTTTCTTCCGGCGCGTTATCGATCTGGTCGAATGCGCGAGCAGAACCACCGTAGGTTTTAGCCAGAACGGTAGTGATTGCAGCGGTCAGCGTTGTTTTACCATGGTCAACGTGGCCGATAGTACCGACGTTAACGTGCGGTTTTGTACGTTCAAACTTTTCTTTAGACATCGATTGTCCCTCTAAGACACGGATAAATCGGTGATATCACCACATCAACCGGGCAACATGCCCGACTTGTTGAATGCAATAAACAAGAGAGAAACAGGGGAGGAGAGATAAAGAAGTGGTGCTGATACCCAGAGTCGAACTGGGGACCTCACCCTTACCAAGGGTGCGCTCTACCAACTGAGCCATATCAGCACGTTTGGAGCGGGCAGCGGGAATCGAACCCGCATCATCAGCTTGGAAGGCTGAGGTAATAGCCATTATACGATGCCCGCATCCTGAAACTCGGCTACCCAGTTCTTTCTATAACAAAAAAAAGAGAAGCGTCTCTTTTTTTGTTTGAGCTGACCAGTTTAACCAATCAACTCTGGCTTCGCAAAGCGTTGCCGAAAGATGGTGGTGGGGGAAGGATTCGAACCTTCGAAGTCGATGACGGCAGATTTACAGTCTGCTCCCTTTGGCCGCTCGGGAACCCCACCAGGCACTTGATGGTGCCGACTACCGGAATCGAACTGGTGACCTACTGATTACAAGTCAGTTGCTCTACCTACTGAGCTAAGTCGGCATCAAGTAGCGCGCATTCTAGGGAGACCTGCGAGTTCATGCAACTAAAAAATTGCAGAAAATGTTCTATTGCTCACATTTTGTGCTCAAACGAGAAAAAATGGTGTAATTTCAAACAGAGCAGGACAAAAATACGCCAATCATCCTCACGGATAGAGTTGCCGAGGAGGGCAAAAAGTAGAGTGAAGTCGCTAAAGCGGCATCGATACCCCATCACCTGACCACCCGATTCAATGAATAACCCACGGGTCTCTGCTAAGAACTTTATATCCCCTTACCAAACCATTCATCTCTGTGATGCTACCTTTAGAAAGCATCATTCAATGAGTTTTTTTCTTATTATTCCTCGCAATCTGGTGTTACCCTCCTGCCCATTGTCCTGATTAACTAGTGTGAAGCACCCCGCCTTCATGTAATTCGGCGGTTGCAAGAGCATGCTTATGAGCCTAAAAGAGCAAACGTTAATGACACCGTATCTACAATTTAACCGCGACCAATGGGCTGCGCTTCGTGATTCCGTTCCGATGACGCTAACAGAAGAAGAAATCACGCGGTTAAAAGGCATCAACGAAGATCTTTCCCTGGAAGAAGTAGCGGAAATTTATTTGCCGCTGTCGCGTTTACTCAATTTCTATATCAGCTCTAATCTGCGCCGCCAGGCTGTACTGGAACAATTCCTTGGCACCAACGGCCAACGTATTCCTTACATCATTAGCATTGCGGGTAGCGTGGCGGTCGGGAAGAGCACTACCGCGCGCGTGCTGCAAGCATTGCTGAGCCGCTGGCCTGAACATCGACATGTAGAATTAATCACGACAGATGGTTTTCTGCATCCTAACGCGGTATTGAAAGAACGCGGCCTGATGAAGAAGAAGGGCTTCCCGCAGTCTTATGACATGCATCGCCTGGTTAAATTCGTCTCAGACCTGAAATCCGGCGTTCCTGACGCTACGGCTCCGGTTTATTCACATCTGATTTACGACGTCATTCCTGATGGGGATAAAACCGTCACGCAGCCTGATATATTAATTCTTGAGGGATTAAATGTTCTGCAGAGCGGCATGGATTATCCACACGATCCGCATCATGTATTTGTTTCGGACTTCGTTGATTTTTCAATTTACGTTGATGCGCCTGAAGAACTGCTAAAAAACTGGTATATCAATCGTTTTCTGAAATTCCGCGAAGGCGCGTTTACCGACCCGGACTCCTATTTTCATAGCTATGCTCAGCTGTCTAAAGATGAAGCAATTGATATTGCCACATCGCTGTGGAATGAGATTAATCTTTTGAATTTAAAAGAGAACATTCTACCAACGCGTGAGCGAGCCAGCCTTATAATGACCAAAAGCGCAAACCACTCTGTGAATCAGGTGCGTTTAAGAAAATAAAAAAGGGAGCGTTAGCTCCCCTTTTTTTATTCAGCGCTGCGCAATGATATCTCACCGCCAATCCAGGGTTTTACCATCCCGTCCTGCTCCAGTAATAATGCGCCTTGAGCATCAATACCTCGCGAAATACCAAAGATCTCTTTATCGCCAATAATAAGTTTAACCGGTCGATTAATAAAGTTATCGAGCTTTTCCCAGCGGGTGAGATAGGGTGCCAGACCTTCATTCTCAAAAAGTTTAAATCCTGCCCGCAGCTCTTTAATCAGACAAGCCGCTAACGTATTACGATCGATAGAGATCCCTGCCTCCTGGAGGCTGATCCAACCCTGATTGACAACATCAGACTCCACCCGGCGCATCATGAGGTTGATCCCCGCGCCGCTGACTATCTGCGCAGCATCGCCGGTTTTCCCCGTGAGTTCCACCAGGATCCCGGACAGCTTCCGATCCTGTAAATAGAGATCGTTTGGCCATTTCACCCGAACTTTATCCGCCCCCAGGCTTTGCAGCACCTCGGCAATGACGATCCCAATGACCAGACTCAAACCTATAGCCGCAGCAGGGCCCTGCTCCAGTCGCCAGTACATTGAAAGGTAAAGGTTAGAACCAAACGGCGAGAACCACTTGCGCCCGCGGCGGCCGCGACCTGCCTGCTGATACTCAGCCACGCAGGCATCACCCGATTGCAGTTCGCTAAGTCTGTCCAGAAGATACTGGTTCGTGGAATCAATCACCGGTAGTACGGTTACCCGGCCATGCTCGATCTGCCTGGCGATCTGCTCTTCATCCAGAAGCTGGATAGGCTCAGGGAGACTGTAGCCTTTACCCGGAACGGTAAATACGTCGACTCCCCAATCGCGTAACGTTTGAATATGCTTGTTGATTGCTGCCCGACTCATCCCTAAACGCTCGCCAAGCTGTTCACCTGAGTGAAATTCAGCGTCGGCCAGGATCGATATTAGCGTCAAAGGAACGGTGTAGTCTTTCATGCGATGGTCTCCTCGGCATTAACTTCACCCGTTTCACCGATAAAGCGCACTTCCGGCTGTAACCAGATATTAAACTTCTCACCAACCTGCTGGCGTACGTAATGAGCCAGCTCAACCACGTCTTCACTGGTTGCCTGATGCTGATTGATCAATACCAGCGCCTGCTGGCTATGCACCGCTGCGCCACCCATCACTTTACCTTTAAGCTGGCATTGATCGATAAGCCAGCCGGCGGCAAGTTTCATACTGCCATCCGGCTGAGGGTAGTGAGGGATACCCGGATAGGTCGCCAGCAGCGCTTGCGCCTTGTCCGCGCTAACGACCGGGTTCTTAAAGAAGCTCCCCGCATTTCCATTCACTTTTGGATCGGGGAGTTTGGTCATGCGCATATGACAGACGGCGTCAAATACCTGCTGCGGGGTAACGGTTTGCGGATCGAGCCGGGTTAAATCACCGTAGGTCAAAACGGGTTGCCAGGCTTTTGGCAACGTCAAACCAACCGCCACAATGGCGTAGCGGTCCTGATATTCATGTTTAAAAATACTGTCCCGGTAGCCAAAGCGACATTCAGCAGCGGAAAGACGCTGTTTCACACCCGTGACCAACTCAATGCAGTCGACGTAGCGGCAAACTTTCTGTAATTCAACGCCGTAAGCACCAATATTTTGAATCGGCGAGGAGCCGGCGCAGCCAGGAATCAAAGCAAGATTTTCCAGGCCCGGCATTCCGTTATTTAACGCAAACTGGACCAGCTGATGCCAGTTTTCTCCTGCACCAACATGCAAATGCCACGTGTCAGATGTTTCACTCACTTCTATCCCCATAATACGGTTGATAATGACCGTACCGGAATAATCCTTCAGGAACAGAACATTGCTTCCTTCACCAAGGATCAGGGTTGGCTGGCGCTCTGCGGTGGCATTTTGCCAGGCATCCAGTAGCTGTTTTTCAGTTTCGGCGCGTACAATCGCTTTGGCAGAACGGTCAATACCGAAGGTGTTCCAGGGCTTAAGTGAGTGGCTCATAATGGCTTCCAGATGCAAAATCTGCATTAGTTTACCGTATATAGCGAGGGAAGGCTTCCTGATTGTCAGGGGGAGCAGGTACCATGGCGTGACTAAAATCTGGCAATTTTAAACGACAAAAACGCAAAAAGCCCATCCGTCAGGATGGGCTCTTCACTTGTTTGATGCCTGGCAGTTCCCTACTCTCACATGGGGAGACCCCACACTACCATCGGCGCTACGGCGTTTCACTTCTGAGTTCGGCATGGGGTCAGGTGGGACCACCGCGCTAGTGCCGCCAGGCAAATTCTGTTTAATCTGTATCAAGCTGTATTGAAAATCTCTCAAATCGCCAAAACATCTTCGGCGTTGTAAGGTTAAGCCTCACGGTTCATTAGTACCGGTTAGCTCAACGCATCGCTGCGCTTACACACCCGGCCTATCAACGTCGTCGTCTTCAACGTTCCTTCAGGACTCTCAAGGAGTCAGGGAGAACTCATCTCGGGGCAAGTTTCGTGCTTAGATGCTTTCAGCACTTATCTCTTCCGCATTTAGCTACCGGGCAATGCCATTGGCATGACAACCCGAACACCAGTGATGCGTCCACTCCGGTCCTCTCGTACTAGGAGCAGCCCCCCTCAATTCTCCAGCGCCCACGGCAGATAGGGACCGAACTGTCTCACGACGTTCTAAACCCAGCTCGCGTACCACTTTAAATGGCGAACAGCCATACCCTTGGGACCTACTTCAGCCCCAGGATGTGATGAGCCGACATCGAGGTGCCAAACACCGCCGTCGATATGAACTCTTGGGCGGTATCAGCCTGTTATCCCCGGAGTACCTTTTATCCGTTGAGCGATGGCCCTTCCATTCAGAACCACCGGATCACTATGACCTGCTTTCGCACCTGCTCGCGCCGTCACGCTCGCAGTCAAGCCAGCTTATGCCATTGCACTAACCTCCTGATGTCCGACCAGGATTAGCTGACCTTCGTGCTCCTCCGTTACTCTTTAGGAGGAGACCGCCCCAGTCAAACTACCCACCAGACACTGTCCGCAACCCCGATTAGGGGCCCACGTTAGAACACCAGCCATTAAAGGGTGGTATTTCAAGGATGGCTCCATGCAGACTGGCGTCCACACTTCAAAGCCTCCCACCTATCCTACACATCAAGGACCAGTGTTCAGTGTCAAGCTATAGTAAAGGTTCACGGGGTCTTTCCGTCTTGCCGCGGGTACACTGCATCTTCACAGCGAGTTCAATTTCACTGAGTCTCGGGTGGAGACAGCCTGGCCATCATTACGCCATTCGTGCAGGTCGGAACTTACCCGACAAGGAATTTCGCTACCTTAGGACCGTTATAGTTACGGCCGCCGTTTACCGGGGCTTCGATCAAGAGCTTCTCCTTACGGATAACCCCATCAATTAACCTTCCGGCACCGGGCAGGCGTCACACCGTATACGTCCACTTTCGTGTTTGCACAGTGCTGTGTTTTTAATAAACAGTTGCAGCCAGCTGGTATCTTCGACTGATTTCAGCTCCACGAGCAAGTCGCTTCACCTACCATCAGCGTGCCTTCTCCCGAAGTTACGGCACCATTTTGCCTAGTTCCTTCACCCGAGTTCTCTCAAGCGCCTTGGTATTCTCTACCTGACCACCTGTGTCGGTTTGGGGTACGATTTGATGTTACCTGATGCTTAGAGGCTTTTCCTGGAAGCAGGGCATTTGTCACTTCAGCACCGTAGTGCCTCGTCATCACACCTCAGCGTTAGTAACGTTCCGGATTTACCTGGAACATCCGCCTACATGCTTAAACCGGGACAACCGTCGCCCGGCCAACATAGCCTTCTCCGTCCCCCCTTCGCAGTAACACCGAGTACAGGAATATTAACCTGTTTCCCATCGACTACGCCTTTCGGCCTCGCCTTAGGGGTCGACTCACCCTGCCCCGATTAACGTTGGACAGGAACCCTTGGTCTTCCGGCGTGCGGGTTTTTCACCCGCATTATCGTTACTTATGTCAGCATTCGCACTTCTGATACCTCCAGCAACCCTCACAGGCCACCTTCAACGGCTTACAGAACGCTCCCCTACCCAACAACACATAGTGTCGCTGCCGCAGCTTCGGTGCATGGTTTAGCCCCGTTACATCTTCCGCGCAGGCCGACTCGACCAGTGAGCTATTACGCTTTCTTTAAATGATGGCTGCTTCTAAGCCAACATCCTGGCTGTCTGGGCCTTCCCACATCGTTTCCCACTTAACCATGACTTTGGGACCTTAGCTGGCGGTCTGGGTTGTTTCCCTCTTCACGACGGACGTTAGCACCCGCCGTGTGTCTCCCGTGATAACATTCTTCGGTATTCGTAGTTTGCATCGGGTTGGTAAGTCGGGATGACCCCCTAGCCGAAACAGTGCTCTACCCCCGAAGATGAGTTCACGAGGCGCTACCTAAATAGCTTTCGGGGAGAACCAGCTATCTCCCGGTTTGATTGGCCTTTCACCCCCAGCCACAAGTCATCCGCTAATTTTTCAACATTAGTCGGTTCGGTCCTCCAGTTAGTGTTACCCAACCTTCAACCTGCCCATGGCTAGATCACCGGGTTTCGGGTCTATACCCTGCAACTTAACGCCCAGTTAAGACTCGGTTTCCCTGCGGCTCCCCTATACGGTTAACCTTGCTACAGAATATAAGTCGCTGACCCATTATACAAAAGGTACGCAGTCACCCAACTAGTGGGCTCCTACTGCTTGTACGTACACGGTTTCAGGTTCTTTTTCACTCCCCTCGCCGGGGTTCTTTTCGCCTTTCCCTCACGGTACTGGTTCACTATCGGTCAGTCAGGAGTATTTAGCCTTGGAGGATGGTCCCCCCATATTCAGACAGGATACCACGTGTCCCGCCCTACTCTTCGAGTTCACAACCTGTGCGTTTTAGTGTACGGGAGTATCACCCTGTACCCTGCGACTTTCCAGACGCTTCCACTAACACACAAGCTGATTCAGACTCCGGGCTGCTCCCCGTTCGCTCGCCGCTACTGGGGGAATCTCGGTTGATTTCTTTTCCTCGGGGTACTTAGATGTTTCAGTTCCCCCGGTTCGCCTCGTTTGACTATGTATTCATCAAACGATAGTGCAACGAATTGCACTGGGTTTCCCCATTCGGACATCGCCGGCTATAACGGTTCATATCACCTTACCGACGCTTTTCGCAGATTAGCACGTCCTTCATCGCCTCTGACTGCCAGGGCATCCACCGTGTACGCTTAGTCGCTTAACCTCACAACCCGAAGATGTTTCGTAAAACATCGTCGTGTCGCAAAAATTTGAGAGACTCGAACACACATTAACTGTGTGTCGTTTCAATTTTCAGCTTGATCCAGATTTTTAAAGAGCAAAACTTCGCAGTGAACCTTTTCAGGTACACTCTGAAGTTTTCTTGTGTTGTGCAGTAAAGATGGTGGAGCTATGCGGGATCGAACCGCAGACCTCCTGCGTGCAAAGCAGGCGCTCTCCCAGCTGAGCTATAGCCCCATCGTAGTTAATCTCATTTACCGTAATTCGATTCCGGGCAAGGCGTGGAAGAACGAAGCATACTGAAGTATGCGAGTTATTTCACAACGCAGCACGGGAGCGAATTTGGTAGGCCTGAGTGGACTTGAACCACCGACCTCACCCTTATCAGGGGTGCGCTCTAACCACCTGAGCTACAAGCCTGCAGAGATTTTTTACTGCTACATTTTCATCAGACAATCTGTGTGAGCACTACAAAGGCAGGTTCTTTAAGGTAAGGAGGTGATCCAACCGCAGGTTCCCCTACGGTTACCTTGTTACGACTTCACCCCAGTCATGAATCACAAAGTGGTAAGCGCCCTCCCGAAGGTTAAGCTACCTACTTCTTTTGCAACCCACTCCCATGGTGTGACGGGCGGTGTGTACAAGGCCCGGGAACGTATTCACCGTGGCATTCTGATCCACGATTACTAGCGATTCCGACTTCATGGAGTCGAGTTGCAGACTCCAATCCGGACTACGACATACTTTATGAGGTCCGCTTGCTCTCGCGAGGTCGCTTCTCTTTGTATATGCCATTGTAGCACGTGTGTAGCCCTACTCGTAAGGGCCATGATGACTTGACGTCATCCCCACCTTCCTCCAGTTTATCACTGGCAGTCTCCTTTGAGTTCCCGACCGAATCGCTGGCAACAAAGGATAAGGGTTGCGCTCGTTGCGGGACTTAACCCAACATTTCACAACACGAGCTGACGACAGCCATGCAGCACCTGTCTCACGGTTCCCGAAGGCACCAAAGCATCTCTGCTAAGTTCCGTGGATGTCAAGAGTAGGTAAGGTTCTTCGCGTTGCATCGAATTAAACCACATGCTCCACCGCTTGTGCGGGCCCCCGTCAATTCATTTGAGTTTTAACCTTGCGGCCGTACTCCCCAGGCGGTCGACTTAACGCGTTAGCTCCGGAAGCCACTCCTCAAGGGAACAACCTCCAAGTCGACATCGTTTACAGCGTGGACTACCAGGGTATCTAATCCTGTTTGCTCCCCACGCTTTCGCACCTGAGCGTCAGTCTTTGTCCAGGGGGCCGCCTTCGCCACCGGTATTCCTCCAGATCTCTACGCATTTCACCGCTACACCTGGAATTCTACCCCCCTCTACAAGACTCCAGCCTGCCAGTTTCGAATGCAGTTCCCAGGTTGAGCCCGGGGATTTCACATCCGACTTGACAGACCGCCTGCGTGCGCTTTACGCCCAGTAATTCCGATTAACGCTTGCACCCTCCGTATTACCGCGGCTGCTGGCACGGAGTTAGCCGGTGCTTCTTCTGCGGGTAACGTCAATCGACAAGGTTATTAACCTTATCGCCTTCCTCCCCGCTGAAAGTACTTTACAACCCGAAGGCCTTCTTCATACACGCGGCATGGCTGCATCAGGCTTGCGCCCATTGTGCAATATTCCCCACTGCTGCCTCCCGTAGGAGTCTGGACCGTGTCTCAGTTCCAGTGTGGCTGGTCATCCTCTCAGACCAGCTAGGGATCGTCGCCTAGGTGAGCCGTTACCCCACCTACTAGCTAATCCCATCTGGGCACATCTGATGGCAAGAGGCCCGAAGGTCCCCCTCTTTGGTCTTGCGACGTTATGCGGTATTAGCTACCGTTTCCAGTAGTTATCCCCCTCCATCAGGCAGTTTCCCAGACATTACTCACCCGTCCGCCACTCGTCACCCGAGAGCAAGCTCTCTGTGCTACCGTTCGACTTGCATGTGTTAGGCCTGCCGCCAGCGTTCAATCTGAGCCATGATCAAACTCTTCAATTTAAGTTTGATGCTCGTAGAATTAAACTTCGTAATGAATTACGTGTTCACTCTTTGAGACTTGGTATTCATTTTTCGTCTTGCGACGTTAAGAATCCATGTCACTTTGAGTGCCCACACAGATTGTCTGATAAATTGTTAAAGAGCAGTTGCGACGCGCTTCAGCGCTCTGTCGCGAGGTCCCGTATAATACGTTTTCCTCATTCAGAGTCAAGCGATTATTTTCGCTTTTCTCTGCCGGTATTCATCGCTGAATCCCGCTGACCCGGCGGGCTGTAAGCCGTTGTTCCGTGTCAGTGGGAGCGCATTATAGGGAGTAATTCCGAAGTGACAAGGGGAAATTTCAAAAAACTTTTCGTTCGCTCAACTTTCCATCACCAGGGTGATTTAACGCGCTATTTGCTGGTCATTTGCGCAATTTCCCGCGCAAATCTGCCCACCTGCTGCCAGTCGGTATACACCACTTCTTTAGTGACATCCGTTTCGCCGCCGGTCATCTTCATAATAAGGCGAATCATAAACCGATCGTACCAACGATAGCGTGGATAGCGGAGCGCGCCGGCAAACACCGCGCAGTGCTGCGGCTGCCACGGCGAGTTAAGCAGAAACTTGCGGGTGTAGCTGTTGGTCTGCGGCGTTCGTTTTTCTGGCTTACGCGCGACGAGGTTGACCGAGAAAAAGGCGCCCGGTAGCGCCTGCAGCGACTGAAGATGCGTTTTTACAAACCGTTCTAAGGCGGGATGAAAATGACCATAGCGGATTGATGCGCCGATGACGACACGATCGTATAAGGGCCACTCCACTTCATTGGTGCGGTTGAGATCGATCGTGTCCGCATCAATCCCCTGCTCTTTTAATTCAGATGCCAGATAGGAGGCGATTTCACGCGTCTGTCCGTCGCGGGTAGAAAAGAGAATCAAAGTTTTCACAGGCACTCCTGTTATTCGCGCCAGAAAGTCGGAGTAAATAGCACCAGCAAGGTGAACACTTCCAGACGACCAAACAGCATATTAGCAATCAAGATCCATTTTGCGACAGGGTTCATCGTCGCAAAGTTATCCGCCACAACGCCCAGCCCAGGGCCAAGGTTATTCAGCGTCGCAACGACCGAAGCAAAGGCCGAGAAATCATCCACGCCGGTGGCGATAATCGCCAGCATACTAATGATAAACACCAGCGCATAGGCGGAGAAGAATCCCCAGACGGCTTCCAGGATACGTTCCGGCAGCGCGCGGTTCCCCAGTTTAATACTGTATACCGCGTTAGGATGTACCAGCCGTTTAAGCTCACGGTTACCCTGCTTGAAAAGCAGAAGAATACGGATAACCTTCAAACCACCGCCAGTCGACCCGGCACAGCCGCCGATAAAAGCCGAACAGAGGAGGAGGACCGGTAAAAATAGCGGCCAGCGCGCAATGCTGTCGGTCGTGAAGCCCGCCGTTGTCGCCATCGATACAACCTGAAAGAACGCCTGATTCACCGTCATGAGCGCCGAACTGTAGACGTCATGCAGCCACAGCACCAGGGTACATACCACCACCAGCGTGAGCTGCACGCCGATGAACATGCGGAATTCGGGATCGCGCCAGTACACTTTCAGGCTACGCCCGCTGAGTAATGAAAAGTGCAGGCCGTAGTTACAGCCCGATATCAGCAAGAAAATAGCAATAATGGAGTTAATCGTTGGGCTATTAAAGTAGCCCACGCTGGCGTCATGGGTGGAGAATCCGCCAATCGCAATCGTCGAGAAACTGTGCCCGATGGCGTCGAACGCCGGCATGCCGGCAAACCACAGCGCCAGCGCACAGGCCACCGTCAGTAAGACATAGATAAGCCACAGCGTTTTCGCCGTCTCAGCAATGCGCGGCCGCATCTTGTTATCTTTCAGCGGCCCGGGCATTTCCGCCCGATACAGCTGCATCCCCCCGACGCCCAGTATCGGCAGTATCGCTACCGCCAGCACGATGATCCCCATCCCGCCAAACCATTGCAGCATCTGACGATAGAAAAGAATGGCGTGGGGTAACGAATCTAACCCAACCAGCGTGGTTGCCCCGGTCGTTGTCAGACCCGAGAAGGATTCAAAGAAGGCATCCGTAATGCTCAGGCTGGGCTGTTCAGAGAAGATAAAGGGCAGCGAACCGACGCTTCCGAGCACCGTCCAGAACAGCACGACGATGAGAAACCCTTCGCGGGATTTCAGTTCACCCTTCTCATGACGGTTGGGCCACCACAGCAGCGAACCGATCGCCAGGGCAACAAAAAAGGTCTGGGTAAACGCCCGCCCCGCACCATCGCGATATATCAGGGCTATTAATCCCGGGAGGATCATTGTCCCCGAAAACAAAATGACCAGCAGTCCAACGATTCGGGTTATCGCGCGAAAATGCATCTCTGGCGCTTCCTTTGATATGCAAAAAAATCAGGTGGGGATTATTCGTCAATCTTCAGTAATTGCAACGAACCGCGACTAAAATCAGCCAGTTTTGCTGAAAATAGCGCCACTTCAGCCTGAGGAAGCGCCACGCGCAGCTGAACAGACGCTTGATATTCGCTTTCGACAATTTTCCCTGAGAACTGAGCCAACAGCGTTTCAATCCCGGCCAACTGCCCGTATTCACACTGCAAAGTATACGCGGTCAGCGGCGTCTTGCGCTGTGTTGTCAGCAGCGCAAGCGCCTGGTGCACACCGCCGCCGTACGCTTTGACCAGGCCGCCGGTGCCCAGCAGAATACCACCGTAGTAGCGCACGACGACAGCGGTTATCTCGCCGACGCCGCTACCCATCAGCTGCGCCAGCATCGGTTTACCCGCCGTCCCCGCCGGTTCGCCATCGTCGGAAAACCCCAGCTGCTGCGAGTCATTCGGAGGCCCGGCGACCCACGCCACGCAGTGGTGACGGGCATCCGGGTGATCCGCCCTGACTGACTCGACAAACGCCTTTGCCGCCGCTACGCCGTCGGTGTGCGCCAACAGCGTGATAAAGCGGCTCTTTTTGATCTCTTCCACAAAGGTGGCCGGCGCGGCCGGTATCAACCAGCTTTCCATTACGCCAGTTTCAGATCGCGCGTCATGTTTTCAATACTGTTTTCGTGGATCACGACGTTGTCTTCAATACGAATACCGCCAAACGGTTTCAGCGCTTCAATTTTCTGCCAGTTGAAGTGTTTGCTGAACTGCCCTTCGCGCCACGGCGCCAGCAGCGATTCAATAAAGTAGATGCCCGGTTCAATCGTCAATACCATCCGCGGCTGCAGTACGCGCGTGCAGCGCAGGTAAGGATATTTTGCCGGCGCGGCCAGATGGGTACCCGAATCATCCTGCATAAAACCCGCGACATCATGAACCTGGAGACCTAAAGGATGACCAATGCCGTGTGGCATAAACGGTCCGGTCAGGTCGTTTTCCACCATCGCTTCTTCGCTCATATCTTTGACTATCTGATGTTTGCGCAGCAGTTTGGCAATACGCTGATGGAACTGGACATGATAATCCACGTAGCTCACGCCCGCCTTCATGGTGCTAATCAGCGCCAGCTGTTCCTCATTAACGTCTTTAATCAGTTGAGCATAGTCACTATCGCCATGCGCCGCCCAGGTACGCGTCAGATCCGCCGCATAGCCGTTATATTCCGCGCCCGCATCCAGCAGGAAGCTGCGCAATTCCGCCGGCGCGCGATGATCCAGCTTCGTATAATGCAGCACGGAGGCATGTTCGTTCAGCGCCACAATGTTGCTGTACGGTACATCGGTGTCGCGATGGCCGGTCGCGGTCAGATAGGCCTGGTTGATATCAAACTCGCTCATCCCGGAGAGGAACGCTTCATGAGCGGCCTGATGACCGTTAACCGCTGACTTCTGCGCTTCGCGCATGCAGGCCAGCTCATAGTCAGTTTTATAAGAGCGATAGTAGTGCAGATAATCGATCGCCCCTTTCGGGTTGATTTTATCCGCCGCGATATCTAACCCCAACGCACGTTCCGGCACCGGCCCGATATAGGCAATATTGCCGCGCGCGGCGGGCAGTTGGCTGCCGATACCATCCGCTTTCGGCAGGGCAATCACATCCACCTCTTCGGTCCAGAATGAGGTCGGCAGCGGTTCCACGTTATGCCAGTAGTCGACCGGCAGATAGAACCACAGTTTGGGTTTATTGACGCCGTCCACCAGCAGCCAGCAGTTAGGGACCTGCGTAACCGGCACCCAGGCTTTGAACTGGGGATTGACCTTGAACGGATACGGATGATCGTCAAGGAAGACGTTGACCAGTTCACCGGAGTGGATCAGCAGGGCATCCAGCTTAAAGCGGGCCAGAACATCGCGGGTGCGTTCTTGTAAGGTAACGATATGATTTTTATAGAGACCGGCAAGGGATTCCATCATTTATCCTTTGATTTTATGAGATCGTGATGCTTCGCATCTTAGCACAATGACCTCAAACGGGGTGATCTCTACCGGGTGTGATCCGACCAGCATTTATTTAAAGTCTTATTTGCAATTTCTTAACATAAAATCCACACTCCGTCTCATCTGGTATGACCAGATCATATTGCTGGATTCAGGAGACTGACATGCTCTACAAAGGCGACACCCTGTACCTCGACTGGCGGGAAGACGGCATTGCCGAACTGGTATTTGATGCCCCCGGCTCGGTCAACAAGCTCGATACCGCAACCGTAGCCAGCCTCGGTGAAGCGCTGGACGTACTCGAAAAACAAAAAGATCTGCAAGGGCTGCTGCTACGCTCCGAGAAAGCCGCTTTTATTGTCGGCGCGGATATCACCGAATTTCTTTCTCTGTTCCTGGTTCCCGAAGAACAGCTCAGCCAGTGGCTGCATTTCGCTAATAGCGTATTTAATCGCCTGGAAGATTTGCCGGTTCCGACCATCTCCGCCGTCAACGGCTATGCGTTGGGCGGCGGCTGCGAATGCGTGCTGGCGACCGATTATCGCCTGGCGACGCCGGATCTGCGCATTGGTCTGCCGGAAACGAAGCTGGGCATCATGCCGGGCTTTGGCGGCTCGGTGCGGATGCCGCGGATGCTTGGCGCGGACAGCGCGCTGGAAATCATTGCCGCCGGCAAAGACGTTGGCGCCGAACAGGCCTTAAAAATCGGCCTCGTCGATGGCGTGGTTAAGCATGAAAAACTGATCGATGGCGCGGTCGCGATTCTGCGTCAGGCTATTAAAGGCGACCTGGACTGGAAGGCGAAGCGCCAGCCGAAGCTGGAGCCGCTGCATCTGAGTAAAATTGAAGCCGCGATGAGTTTTACCATCGCCAAAGGCATGGTGGCGCAAACCGCCGGGAAGCACTACCCGGCCCCGATTACCGCCGTTAAAACCATCGAAGCCGCCGCCCGCTTTGGTCGCGAAGAAGCGCTGGATCTGGAAAATAAAAGTTTCGTCCCGCTGGCGCATACCAACGAGGCGCGTGCGCTGGTAGGTATCTTCCTTAACGATCAGTACGTCAAAGCAAAAGCGAAGAAGCTGACGAAAGATATCGACACGCCAAAACACGCGGCCGTGCTGGGCGCGGGAATTATGGGCGGCGGCATTGCATACCAGTCAGCCTGGAAAGGCGTGCCGGTCGTCATGAAAGATATCAACGACAAATCGCTGACGCTGGGCATGACCGAAGCGGCCAAGCTGCTGAATAAACAGCTTGAGCGCGGCAAAATCGACGGTCTTAAGATGGCTGGCGTCATTTCTACTATTCAGCCAACCCTGGATTACGCCGGCTTTGAACGCGTGGACGTCGTGGTCGAAGCCGTTGTTGAGAATCCGAAAGTGAAAAAAGCGGTGCTGGCGGAAACGGAAGACAAAGTCCGCCCGGATACCGTGCTGGCTTCGAATACCTCCACCATTCCCATCAGCGAGTTGGCCAGCGTACTGAAGCGCCCGGAAAACTTCTGCGGTATGCACTTCTTTAACCCGGTGCACCGGATGCCGCTGGTCGAGATCGTTCGCGGCGAGAAAAGCTCGGACGAAACCATTGCGAAAGTGGTCGCCTGGGCCAGCAAAATGGGCAAAACGCCGATTGTGGTCAACGACTGCCCCGGTTTCTTTGTTAACCGCGTGCTGTTCCCCTACTTCGCCGGTTTCAGCCAGCTGCTGCGCGACGGCGCGGACTTCCGCAAAGTCGATAAAGTGATGGAGAAGCAGTTTGGCTGGCCGATGGGCCCGGCCTATCTGCTGGACGTCGTTGGCATTGATACCGCGCATCACGCGCAGGCGGTCATGGCGGCGGGCTTCCCGCAGCGGATGCAGAAAGATTATCGCGATGCGATCGATGCGCTGTTCGACGCTAACCGTTTCGGCCAGAAAAATGGCCTCGGCTTCTGGCGCTACAAAGAAGACAGTAAAGGTAAGCCGAAGAAGGAAGAGGATACCGCAGTCGATAGCCTGCTGGCGGAAGTCAGCCAGCCGAAGCGTGATTTCAGCGATGAAGAGATTATCGCCCGCATGATGATCCCCATGGTCAACGAAGTGGTGCGCTGTCTCGAAGAGGACATTATCGCCACCCCGGCAGAAGCCGATATGGCGCTGGTTTATGGCCTGGGCTTCCCTCCGTTCCACGGCGGCGCGTTCCGCTGGCTGGATACGCTCGGTAGCGCAAAATATCTCGATATGGCCCAGCAGTATCAGCATCTCGGCCCGCTATACGACGTGCCGGAAGGATTGCGCAGCAAAGCGCGTCATAACGAACCGTACTATCCACCGGTTGAGCCTGCCCGTGCGCCAGGCGACCTGAAAAAGGCTTAAGGAGTCACAATGGAACAGGTTGTCATTGTCGATGCAGTTCGTACCCCAATGGGCCGTTCAAAGGGCGGCGCCTTTCGCCACGTGCGCGCAGAAGATCTCTCCGCGCACCTGATGCGTAGCCTGCTTTCACGCAACCCATCCCTTGAAGCCAGCACGATTGACGATATTTACTGGGGCTGCGTTCAGCAGACTCTGGAACAGGGCTTCAATATTGCCCGCAACGCGGCGCTGCTGGCGGAAATCCCGCATTCGGTACCCGCCACCACGGTCAATCGGCTGTGCGGTTCTTCCATGCAGGCGCTTCACGACGCGGCACGCATGATCATGACCGGCGACGCCAGCGTATGCCTGATTGGCGGCGTAGAGCATATGGGCCACGTCCCGATGAGCCACGGCGTAGATTTCCATCCGGGCCTGAGCCGTAACGTCGCCAAAGCCGCCGGAATGATGGGGCTGACGGCAGAAATGCTGGCGCGCCTGCACGGCATCAGCCGCGAGATGCAGGACCAGTTTGCGGCTCGCTCCCACGCCCGCGCCTGGGCTGCGACGCAATCCGGCGCATTCAAAGCGGAAATTGTCCCGACCGGCGGTCACGACGCCGACGGCGTGCTGAAGTCTTACAGCTACGACGAAGTGATTCGCCCGGAGACAACGGTTGAAGCGCTGGCCGCGCTTAGACCCGCTTTCGATCCGGTAACCGGTACCGTGACGGCGGGAACCTCATCCGCCCTCTCCGATGGCGCCGCAGCCATGCTGTTAATGAGCGAAAGCCGCGCCCGCGAACTGGGCCTGAAGCCCCGCGCTCGCGTGCGTTCGATGGCTGTCGTCGGCTGCGACCCGTCAATAATGGGCTATGGTCCGGTTCCCGCGTCAAAACTGGCGCTGAAAAAAGCCGGGCTCTCCACCAGCGATATCGATGTGTTCGAAATGAACGAAGCTTTTGCCGCGCAGATCCTGCCGTGCATTAAAGATCTGGGACTGATGGAACAGATCGACGAGAAGATCAACCTCAACGGCGGCGCGATCGCCCTGGGTCATCCGCTCGGCTGTTCCGGCGCGCGCATTAGCACCACATTGATCAATCAGATGGAGCGCAAAGACGCGCAGTTCGGCCTGGCGACGATGTGTATTGGTTTAGGTCAGGGTATCGCGACGGTATTCGAGCGGGTTTAATCAAAGAGTCATCTCAAAGCCATTGGTGCCAGAACAAGGCGGCAAGTGAATGAATCCCGATGAGCTTACATATAGTAAGTGATTCGGGTGAATGAATGCAGCCAACGCAGTTATGGTGACAATGGCGAAGAGAGAGGGTTTAGTTGCCGTTCTTCCCGCCTGTCAGGGGCGGGTTTTTTATTTCCGCTATTCGGTTATTATCACCGGATACGTCACGCTCATTAAGGATAATGAAGAGTCATGAAAATAATCCCCATCATTTTTTTGCTAACGACGTTCCCTGCCGCAGCGCTCGCCAGCGAACAGGATAACGCTCAGGCCTGCCTCTCATGGGGGATCGGTAAAATGGCGCAGGATCCGCAAAGCGAGCGGTTCAAGGATCTGACCGTCACCGATATCACTACCGAACGCTATGATGAGAAGATAGGCAGCCAGCATATCGCGACGCAGCTAGCCGCCACGCTGGAAAAAGAAGGGAACCCGGTAGGGAAAATGCTCTGTTTGCTGGAAAACGAGCGACCGCTGTACGTTTACTTCAGCGATGCCCGGTAACAACAGCATCCGGGCCAAAAGCCCGGATGCCGGCAGAGCGGCTATCAGATAAACGCAAAGGCATCGCCAAACAGGCGATCTTCGCGCGCGCCGCGCTCGTTGCAGAACAGGTCGCGGGCAATTTTCGCCATCTCGAAGCGGCCAGCGATATAGATATCATGCTCGCCCAGCGTACCGTAATCCTGCAGAACCGCCGTGAGTACGGTTCCGGTACGGCCACGCCACTCGGCGTCAGGCTGCTCAACAACGGGTTCGACGCGCAGGCCCGGATGCTGCAGGCTTAACGCTTCGAGCTCGGCCAGGTCATAGAGATGTTTCGCTTCGCGCCCGCCCCAGTAGATGGCGATATCGCGATTCGGATTGCGCGCCAGCGCGGTGAGCAGAATCGAACGCACGTAAGAGAAGCCCGTTCCCCCGGCGATTAAAATCAGAGGACGTTCTTCATCATCGCGCAGCCAGGCTTCGCCATGCGGCATATCGACCTCGATTTGACGCTCTTTCAGGATTCGATCCATCACCGCCATCGCATACAGGTTCAGTTCAGATGCACCGATATGCAGCTCGATAAACTCCTGTTCCGACGGCGTGGAGGCCATCGAGAATGGGCGCTTATCGCGTTCGTCCATCACGACCATCAGATACTGACCGGCACGGAAGGAAAACGCCGCTTCCGGCACTAATCGAACGCGATACACAGTATCGGTAATCGCCTCCACTGAGGTCACTTTACAGCTTAAGGTTGTCATGCGTCCCCTCTGTCGGGTCTATTGTGCAAAACAGCGGCGTAGCCCCGCTTACTGTTATTTGAAGATAGCCAGTTCATCCCAGATGGCGTCGACGCGCGCCGTCACCTCAGGATCTTTCTTGATCGGACGACCCCACTCGCGCTGGGTCTCTCCAGGCCATTTATTTGTGGCATCCAGCCCCATTTTTGAACCCAAACCGGAAACCGGTGAGGCAAAATCCAGATAATCAATTGGCGTATTTTCTACCAGTACCGTATCACGCGCCGGGTCCATACGGGTAGTAATCGCCCAAATCACATCATTCCAGTCGCGCGCGTTGACATCGTCATCGCAGACAATAACGAACTTGGTATACATGAACTGGCGGAGGAACGACCAGACGCCCATCATGACGCGTTTCGCGTGACCGGCGTACTGCTTCTTCATCGTGACGACCGCCAGGCGATAGGAACAGCCTTCAGGCGGCAAATAGAAATCCACGATTTCAGGAAACTGCTTTTGCAGAATGGGGACGAACACTTCGTTCAGCGCAACGCCCAGTACCGCCGGCTCATCCGGCGGACGCCCGGTATAGGTCGAGTGATAGATGGCATCTTCACGCTGAGTAATGTGGGTAACGGTAAAGACCGGGAAGTTATCCACTTCATTGTAGTAGCCAGTATGGTCGCCATAGGGGCCTTCCGGCGCCATTTCTCCGGCTTCAATATACCCTTCCAGCACGATCTCCGCGCTGGCGGGCACCTCAAGATCGTTAGAGATGCACTTCACGACTTCGGTTTTGGTGCCGCGCAGTAGCCCGGCAAAAGCGTATTCGGAAAGAGTATCCGGAACCGGAGTCACCGCCCCGAGAATGGTTGCCGGATCGGCGCCCAGCGCGACGGAGACCGGGAAACGCTCGCCAGGACGCGCCGCGCACCACTCCTGGAAGTCCAGCGCGCCGCCGCGATGCGATAGCCAGCGCATAATCAGCTTGTTCTTGCCAATCAGCTGCTGGCGATAAATGCCCAGATTCTGCCGCTCTTTATGCGGGCCGCGGGTCACCGTCAGACCCCAGGTGATCAGCGGCGCGGCATCTTCCGGCCAGCAGGTCATGATCGGGATACGAGTCAAATCAACTTCATCACCCTGAATGATTTTTTGCTGGCACGGCGCTCCGCGCAGACGCTTAGTCGGCATATTCAGCACCTGTTTGAACTGCGGCAGCTTATCAAACAGATCGCGGAAGCCTTTTGGGGGTTCCGGCTCTTTCAGGAATGCCAGAAGCTTACCCACTTCCCGCAGAGAACTGACATCCTCCTGCCCCATCCCCAGTGCGACTCGCCGCGGCGTGCCGAAAAGATTACACAGCACCGGCATGGCGTAGCCCTTGGGATTTTCGAATAGCAGCGCCGGACCGCCAGCTCGCAAAGTGCGGTCGGCAATTTCGGTGATTTCCAGGTGAGGATCGACCGGCAGGGAGATCCGTTTCAATTCCCCCTGCTGCTCCAGTAATGTCAGAAATTCGCGTAGATCGTGGTATTTCATGGAGTTGTTATTGACCTCTATACAGGCGGGTGATTATACGGCGTTCGCCGGAGCTATGCTGTATTTTTGTTAAATTAGCGTGAAAGAACGCTGAAATTTAGTTTTCACCCGCAATGATTTCGCGATCGTACCGGGCTTTTGTTATGCTTGCAGCTAGTAGCATTGGAAAGAGTCATTATGCAAGCCTGGTACTTACTTTATTGCAAACGTGGGCAGCTTGAACGAGCCCAGGAACACCTTGAACGGCAGGCCGTCAATTGCCTGATGCCAACGATCGAGCTGGAAAAAATCGTCCGCGGTAAACGCACGACGGTCAGCGAGCCCCTGTTCCCAAATTATCTGTTTATCGAGTTCGACCCGGAAGTGATTCATACCACTACCATCAGCGCCACGCGCGGTGTGAACAGTTTTGTGCGTTTCGGCGCGCTGCCCGCTATCGTGCCATCTGCCGTCATTCATCAGCTTTCCATCTACAAACCGGAAGGTATCACCGATCCTGAAACGCCGCACGAAGGCGACAGCGTGCTGATTACCGATGGCGCTTTTGAGGGTCTGCAGGCTATTTTTACCGAACCGGACGGCGAAGCCCGCTCGATGCTGCTGCTGAATCTGCTTAACAAGCAGGTGCTCCAGAGCGTTAAAAATACTGACTTTTATAAAATCTGACGGCGCTTAAAAACCCACGCCAAAAAGTCTTCTGACGTTAGCATCAGTCACGTCTTCCAGCCATTGCGCCTCCTCCCCACGCCATTGCGCGATGCGGGTCAGAATATGCGGCAGGTAGGCGGGCTCATTGCGGCGAGAAGCGGGTTTTGGCAGCATATCTCGCGGCAACAGGTACGGCGCATCGGTCTCAATCAGCAGGCGCTCTGCCGGAATATCGACCAGCAGCTCTCGCAGCTCCAGCCCCCGACGCTCATCGCATACCCAGCCGGTGATACCAATAAATAAACCGTGCTCCACGCATTCGCGCATCTCTTCGCGGCTACCGGTAAAACAATGCACAACGGCCCCCGGGAGCTTATCAAGCCAGGGCACCAGCAGGGCCAGGAAGCGCTCGTGTGCATCGCGGCAGTGCAGAAATACCGGCATCGACAGCTCCGCGGCCAGCGCCAGCTGAGCGCTAAACGCCGCTTCTTGCTCCTGAGGCGTCGAAAAATTGCGGTTGAAATCCAGCCCGCACTCACCCACAGCAACGACTTCCGGCTCGCGAGCCAGCGCATAGACCGCTGCCGCCGCCGAGTCCGTCCAGCTGCGACTGTCGTGGGGATGAACGCCGGCCGTTGACCAGCACCCGGAATAACGGCGCGCCAGCTGCTGAGCCTGCGCGCTTTCATGCAGGTTGGTTCCCGTCAATAGCATCCCGCTGACGCCCGCCGCCCGGGCCCGGGAAACCACCTCGTCGCGATCGCGGGAAAACTGCGAACTGGTCAGATTTACGCCGATATCAAACATCATCGCTCCCATACGGCAACCGCCCTGACGGGCGGTTGAGCGTTATTCTTCTTTGCCCTGCGCCTCTTCGGCAGCGGCATCCTCATCACGCGTCAGACGTTTACCGGTGTAGAACCGCGCGAAAAAGACCCCGACCTCAAACAGACAGTACATCGGAATCGCCAGAAGGGTTTGCGAGAACACGTCCGGCGGGGTCAGCAGCATCCCGACAACGAATGCGCCAACCAGTACGTAGGGGCGTTTCTTACGCAGGTCGTCCGGCGTGGTGACGCCCATCCAGCACAGCAGGACGATGGCCACCGGAACCTCGAATGAGACGCCAAAAGCGATAAACAGCGCCATCACAAAGTCGAGGTAGCTGCGAATATCGGTAGAGACCTGTACGCCTTCCGGCGCCGCGTGGGTCAGAAAACCAAACGCCAGCGGGAAAACGACGAAGTAGGCAAAGGCCATGCCGATATAGAACAGCAGCGTACTGGAGACCAGCAGCGGCATAACCAGCCGACGTTCATGCTTATACAGCGCTGGCGCCACAAAGGCCCAGACCTGATACAAAATGACCGGGACCGACAAAATTATCGATACCATAAAGGTCAGCTTGATCGGCGTGAAGAAAGGCGAGGCCACATCCGTGGCGATCATGGTCGCACCGACCGGCATCTGCCGAATCAGCGGCGCAGAAACCAGCTGATAGATATCGTTGGCGAAATAGACTAACGCCAGGAAAATCACCAGAATCGCAAGAATGCTGTTGATCAAGCGCTTGCGCAGCTCAATCAGATGCGTAATTAGCGGTTGAGTATCGTCTACGCCCATTTTTACTGTTTATCACTCGGTACAGGGGAGGAGGAATCGGAAGCCGACACGGCAGCTTTCACTTTCGCTGCCGGGATTTCACTCTGCGAAGCGGGGAGTTCTTCAGACACGGAGTCAGGCGCATGCTCTGGCGCACTGGCCTGATGTTCAGCCGTCGCTGGCGTCACGTCCTTGCGCTGCTCTTCACTCCCTTTTACGACCGGGTTGTGAATGGTATTGGCTTCGTCGCTGGCTTTTTCAGGATCGTGGGCGGAGTAGGATCGCTTCATAGATTCAGCCGCTTCACGCAGTTCATCCATTGAAGCTTTTAGCTCGGGCGTCAGGTTGTCCAGGCTGGCCTTTTCCACCTTTTTAAGGCTTTCCTGAAACTCCTGCAGTTTTAATTCCTGGGTAATTTCATTTTGTACGGTAGCCGCAAGCGACCGCAGCGTGCGGATCCAGCTCACCACCGTCTTTACCGCTACCGGTAGTCGCTGTGGCCCCAGAACGATGAGGCCAATCACGAATACCAGCAGCAGCTCACTAAAACCGATATCGAACACGAATTACACCTGCTCTTTGTCGTGGCGTTTAGTCTCGTCTTTCTTTGCATCATCCGGCTTATCAGCAAGGGTCTTCGCCGCGAAATCTGCATCCGGCGCGGATTTTTCCGGTTTCTCTTCGTCGCTCATGGCCTTTTTAAAGCCTTTGATCGACGCCCCTAAATCTGAACCGAGCGAGCTCAGCTTTTTTGTCCCAAAAAGCAGAACCACGATGACGACAACAATGAGTAACTGCCAAATACTGATACCACCCATACACATTCCCCTATGACAGATGATGAATTATTAGGACGCATTATACACATTATGCGCAGTGATAAAGGCGGCCGCCGTCAGTTCGTCTTTCGCCAGCCGATAAGCCAGGTTACGACCCCAGCGGCCATCAGCCAGCCTGGCATCATGCCCCACTCGGGACGATGAATGAATAGCAGCGTACCACTCAGTAATAAAACCGCGCCTATACCGAACAGATAGCGGGACTGACCCTGGCGCACGTGCCGCACCTGGATGTCGCGCACGATGGTATCGACGCTATTCTGCAGCTGCTTGCTTTGCTGCAGGCTCTGGTACACCAGCTCAGGTATTTCCGGCATTCTTTCGATCCAGAACGGCGCTTTTTCTTTAAACGCCCGCACCAGAGCCGGAATGCCCACCTGATCTTTGATCCACGACTCAAGGAACGGTTTCGCCGTTTTCCACAAGTCTAACTGAGGATAGAGCTGGCGACCTACACCTTCTACGTAAAGTAATGTCTTCTGCAGCAGAACCAGCTGCGGCTGCACTTCCATATTGAAACGTCGCGCCGTATTAAACAGGTTCAACAACACGTGGCCAAACGAGATTTCCGCCAGCGGTTTTTCAAAGATAGGCTCGCAGACGGTACGAATAGCAAACTCGAACTCTTCGACGTTGGTATCCGCGGGAACCCAGCCGGAATCAACGTGCAGCTCCGCAACTTTGCGATAATCGCGGTTGAAGAAGGCAATGAAGTTCTCCGCCAGATAGCGCTTATCTTCTTTGTTCAGCGAACCGACAATACCGCAGTCAATACCAATGTACTGCGGATCTTCCGGATGATGACGGCTGACAAAAATATTGCCCGGATGCATGTCGGCATGGAAGAAGCTGTCGCGGAAAACCTGCGTAAAGAAGACCTGCACGCCACGCTCGGCCAGCAGCTTCATGTTAGTCCCCTGCGCTTCCAGCGCGGCGACATCGGACACCGGGATCCCGTAAATCCGCTCCATCACCATCATGCCTTCGCTACAGTAGTCCGAATAAACTTCCGGGACATAAAGCATTGGGCTCTCGTCGAAGTTACGGCGAAGCTGGATAGCGTTAGCCGATTCACGCAGCAGGTTGAGCTCATCCAGCAGCGTTTTTTCATATTCGCGAACCACTTCCTGCGGGCGAAGACGACGGCCGTCCGGTAACAGACGCGGCACCCAGCGGGCAAGACGGTAGATGAGCTTCATATCCGCTTTGATAACCGGCACGATATCCGGGCGGATCACCTTAATGACCACCTCTTTGCCGTTCTCTTTCAGACGCGCGGTATGCACCTGGGCAATAGAAGCGGAAGCGAGAGGTTCAACAGAGAAGTCATCAAACCAGGCTTCTACCGGCAGGCCGCCCATGGCTTGCTCAATCTGCTTTTTGGCCTGCAGACCGTCAAAGGGCGCGACGCGATCCTGCAGCATGGCCAGCTGATCGGCAATGTGCGGCGGAAACAGGTCGCGGCGGGTCGAGAGCATCTGGCCAAACTTGATCCACACCGGCCCCAGCTCCTGTAATGCGAGGCGCAGTCGCTCGCCAAGAGGACGATCTTTATGGCGGTTGGGCATCCAGAACAGCATCCGCCGCCAGATTCGCAGCGGCAGCGTGATACGCATTTTGGGAATGAGCTCATCAAGCCCGTAGCTCAAAAAGGTGTGGACGATAAAATACAGGCGCCGTAATTCTCCTGGCGTCATTTGCCCTCCAGCGTGTCCAGCCGTTTTTCCAGCGCGGCCAGGGTTCGTTCTACCGCAGCGGTTTCCTCTGCAAACCAGGCCAGCTCAAGCGGCCCCGGCGCCAGGCGCCACTCTTCGGTAATCGCTTCCGCGACATAGCGCTGCTGGCGTTGAGCGCCATGCAGAAGAAAGCGAGCGCCGCCGCGGAATACTTTACTAAAGCCTTCCGCAACCACATCACCGGTATACGGGGCGAGCAGTTCAGCCGGATCGAACTCTGCCAGATCGCACAGCGTGACGGTATTTTGCACCACCTGCAGGTCGCCCTGCACTTCAAGATCGCCGCTGCGAATCAGCGCGGTAAGCTGCTGGCGATTGCGCAATTGCGGAAGCACGCTAAGGCGGGTACGTACGGTGCAATCAGCCTCACCTTCCCACGCGCCCAGCACGTCCAGCTGACGTTCGCTAAAAACCAGCACCACAGGATCGGAAAGCTCTTGCAGCTCGATGCGCAGCACTTTCCCCAGCAGGCGCTGGCGCGCGGGTTTCAGCGCCCGATCGCGCCAGAGGAAGGTGTTAAGGACCGTCTCAAGACCGGCGGTAACCAGTGGTTTGAAAGGCATAGCGTCCCTCCTGTCAGAACTTATATCCGCGGTGTAGCGCAACGATACCTGCCGTCAGGTTGTAGTAGTCGACGCTTTCAAACCCTGCGTCCTGCATCATGCCTTTCAGCGTGTCCTGATCGGGATGCATTCGAATAGATTCAGCAAGATAACGATAGCTTTCGGCATCTTTAGCAACCAGCTCACCCACGCGCGGCAGGATATGGAAGGAATAGGCGTCGTAGGCTTTACTGAGCGGCTCAATAATCGGTTTTGAGAATTCCAGCACCAGCAGGCGGCCGCCCGGCTTTAATACGCGATACATTGAGCGCAGCGCTTTTTCTTTGTCGGTCACGTTACGCAGACCGAAAGAAATCGTAATGCAATCAAAGGTGTTGTCTGCAAAAGGCAGCGCTTCAGCGTTTGCCTGGACGTATTCCACGTTGCCGACAATACCAATGTTACGCAGCTTTTCGCGGCCCATTTTCAGCATAGAGTCGTTGATGTCCGCCAGCATCACGCGGCCGGTTTCACCCACCAGGCGAGAGAATTTCGCCGTCAGATCGCCGGTACCACCAGCCAGATCCAATACGGTTTGCCCGCGGCGGACGCCGCTGCAGTCGATGGTGAAACGCTTCCACAAACGATGAATACCGAACGACATCAGGTCGTTCATTACGTCATATTTTGCGGCCACAGAATGAAATACATGCGCCACCATGTCAGCTTTCTGCTCTTTGGCGACAGTCTGAAAGCCAAAATGCGTCGTTTCTTGTGAATCCTCAACCATCTCAATGCCTGCTTGCTTATCAAGAAAATGTTCGTTGAGTGTAACAGGTTTAGCGCACTTCCCATACGCTTCAACGTGGCCGGGAGCCGCCCCCAAACATGGCAGTAGCCGTAGGATCGGATGAAATATCGTTATCTTCCGGCGGGTTACCCCCCTGCGCAAGGCGGTATTCTTCATCCTGGGCCGTCGCCTGTTCAACTAACTCAGGATTAATCTCACGCTTAACCTCCACGCCCAGCTCACGGAATGATTCCGCCTGTACCAGCAGGTTACCTCGTCCGGAGGCGAGCTTTTTCATCGCCTGGCGGTAGTTATCCTGAGCTTTATCCAGGCCCTGTCCGATGGCGGACATATCATCGACAAACAGGCGCATCTTGTCATACAGCCGCCCCGCTCTTTCGGCAATTTTCTGCGCGTTACGGCTCTGATGCTCATAGCGCCAGAGATTGGCGATAGTCCGCAGCGCCACCAGCAGCGTGGTTGGGCTCACCAGCATGATGTTGTTCTTCAGCGCTTCGCTAATGAGTTCTGGCTGACGATCGATAGCCAGCAGGAAGGCGGGCTCCACCGGGATAAACATCAGAACGTAGTCGAGCGAACGCAGCCCCGGCAGCTGCTGGTAGTCTTTACGCCCCAGCAGGCGCATATGGTTGCGTACCGAAGCGATATGCTCCTGCAGCGCCGCTTCACGGGTGTAATCATCTTCGGCGTTGAAATAGCGCTCATAGGCCACCAGGGTCATCTTGGCATCGATCACCACGTCTTTCCCCTGCGGTAAACGGACAATCACATCGGGCTGCATCCGCGCGCGGTTGTCCGTTTCGATGCTGACCTGGGTCTGATATTCATATCCTTCCCGCAGTCCGGACGCTTCCAGCACGCGGGTCAACACCACCTCGCCCCAGTTGCCCTGGGTTTTGTTATCGCCTTTGAGCGCGCGCGTCAGGTTTAGCGCCTCCTGGGCCATTTGCGCATTCAGCTGCTGAAGATTGCGGATTTCATGGGCCAGAGTATGGCGCTCCCGCGCTTCCTGACCAAAGCTATCCTGCACCTGCCGACGAAAGCCATCCAGCTGTTCGCGAAGCGGCGTCAGCAGGCCGTGCAGGCTCTGGCGATTCTGCTCATCCACCCGCCGGTTGCTGTGCTCAAAAATGCGATTTGCCAGATTCTCAAACTGTTCGCTAAGACGCTGCTCGCTGTTCACCATCTGTCGAATTTTGTCTTCCGCATGCAGCTGAGTGGATTCAAGTCGGGTGGTCACTTCGCGAAGATCGGCTTCCAGCGAGGCGTTGATATCGCGCAGGCTGCGCAGTTCGTTATTGAGCAGTTCACACTCTTCTCGCCAGTGTGACTCCTGCACCAGACGTTGGCGGGCCGCGCTCAGCTCAATATCCAGCTCGCGCCGCTCATCGATAAGATCGGCGCGAATTTGATCGGCGTGCGCTTTGGTCGCCAGCCAGCCGACAATCAGCCCGACGGCCAGCGCCACAACGGCACTAATAATAATTGAGATATCCACAACGCCCCCTGCGGCAACGACTTACGGCACAAAATAGAATTGTGCTGTACAAACGTCCAGTTTGAAAGGGTTTTCCTGCGAGGCGCTACGCAAAAAAGAAGGGCCGGAGAGTCCGACCCCTGGCAGAAGAAAGGGTAACTACAGCAGGCGGCGCGCCGCTTCCACGACAATTTTCACCGCGTGGCTTTCGGTTTGCTTCATGGTTTCCGCGTTCGGAATTTCCTGCTGGGTACGGTTGACGATAACTCCGGCAACCATCCCGGCGCGCAGGCCCTGGCTGGCGCACATCGTCAGCAGCGTGGCGGATTCCATTTCATAGTTCATCACGCCCATCGCCTGCCACTCTTCCATCGAGCCTTTAAAACGGCTAACAACGCGGCCGGAGAAGGTATCGTAACGTTCCTGGCCCGGATAGAAGGTGTCGGAAGAGGCGGTGACACCGATATGGGTGGTCGCGCCGATAGACTTCGCCGCTTCAACCAGCGCGGTAGTACATTCAAAGTCAGCCACCGCCGGGAACTCCATTGGCGCAAAGTGCAGGCTTGCGCCGTCCAGACGGACGGATGCGGTCGTCACCAGAACGTCGCCGACATTAATATGCGGCTGAATGGCGCCGGTGGTGCCGATGCGCAGGAAGGTACGGATGCCCAGCTGGGCCAGCTCTTCCACGGCGATAGAGGTCGATGGGCCGCCGATACCGGTAGAGCAGACAATCACTGCTTTACCATCCAGCTCAGCGCGCCAGGTGGTGAATTCACGGTGAGATGCCAGCTTAACCGGCTTATCCATCAGCGCGGCGATCTTTTCCACACGCTCCGGATCGCCAGGGACGATAGCCAGCGTAGCCCCTTGTAAATCGTTTTTGGTGAGGCCGAGATGAAAAACATCAGACTTGGACATAAAAAACTCCTCTGTGGGTCGAATTATCAGCAGAAGCAAAACGGTACTTTACAGAAGCTGTCGGCTCAATTTTGTGACAACAATCACCATGAATGAAATTCATTGCAATAACTTTCCATAAAAGAGTGATATATATCACATTAACAAGCTAAATCGCAGAAGCCTGAACAAAAGATAGCCTGTTTCGGGCACTGTGTTTGGTTAACGTCCTGTCCAGAGCAGCTATAGTTATTGATGCGCTAATAAATTGAGGGTACGGAGAATACCATGACGACAATTAAGCAAACCGGCTTTGCACCTGCAGCCACGCCGCACGCCTCAACTGCCGTTCACACATCAGATGAGAACATCGTCTCCGGGGAGACATCCATCCCTTCACAGGGAGATAACATGCCGGCGTTCCATGCTCGCCCGCGCAGCGTCGACGGTCCGCTGCCGGTCGTTATCGTGGTCCAGGAAATTTTCGGCGTGCATGAACATATCCGCGATATCTGCCGCCGTCTGGCAAAGGAGGGGTATCTGGCTATCGCACCGGAGCTCTACTTCCGCCAGGGCGATCCTAATGATTACAGCGACATCCCTTCTCTGTTCCAGGGACTGGTCAAAAAGGTGCCGGATTCTCAGGTGCTGGCCGACCTCGATCACGTGGCCAGTTGGGCCTACCGCCACGGCGGCGATGCCCATCGCTTGCTGATTACCGGCTTCTGCTGGGGCGGGCGTATTACCTGGCTGTACGCTGCGCATAATCCGCAGTTAAAAGCCGCCGTCGCCTGGTACGGCAAGCTGGTCGGCGAGAAAACGCTGAATTCGCCGAAGCATCCGGTCGATATTGCCGTCGATCTTAACGCGCCGGTGTTAGGGCTTTATGGCGCGAAAGATGACAGCATCCCGCAGGACACGGTGGAAACGATGCGTCAGGCGCTGCGGGCGGCCAACGCCACGGCGGAAATCGTGGTTTACCCGCACGCCGACCACGCTTTTAATGCCGACTATCGCGCCAGCTATCATGAAGAGTCGGCAAAAGACGGCTGGCAACGGATGCTGGCCTGGTTTGCGCAGTATGGCGGTAAGCGCGGTTAACGATCAGCTATTGCCGATATGGCGGCTCACCATCCCGGCAATAGTACCGTCCGCTATCCAGGAAGAGAGGCGGCGGCAAATAAATTCATAGTGCTGCGTCGCATTGCGCGGTACGCATATCGCCTGGTGTATCTGGCTAAAGCTGTCGGGCAGAACGCGAAACTGCGGATTCTCCTGCGCGGCTTTCTCCAGAGGCTGGCGAATACCGGCCACCCAATCGCCTTCGCCGTTGATAAATGCCTGAATAGCCTCCTGTGAGGTGGCGTACTGGCGCATCGTCGCATGCTGCAGCGTGCGAATCAGATACAGCTCGTAGGCCGCGCCTTTGCCCACGTTAATTACCACGCCTGCGCGGTCCATCTCCTGAACCGATTGAATCTGGCTCTCTTTTTTCACCATCAGCGAGCTTTCGATAGTGACGTAGGATGGCGTAAAGCGAAGCTTATCTTCCCGCGCCGGGTCGATAGCCAGAAAGGCGATATCCCATTGATCCTGCAGCGCCGCGTCCACTACCTGCCCGGCCGTCGGCCAGGTCACAAACCGCGCTTCGCGCTGGCTCTCTGCCGCCAGTTTCTTTGCCAGCTCGACGGTTATCCCCCCCGGAGACCCATCCGGCAGCAGTGTCGTAAGCACCGGATTACCCAGATTAATGGCAAAACGCAAATACCCTTTTTGATCGTGGTGTTCAATCATCTTTCACCTCAGGAGAGTTATCACAGCGTCGGTTCAGGGAACGCTTAACTGTAGTCAAAGACATCCGTCCTGAGCAACCGCCGGGAGCGGGTGGACGTTGTCCAGACGCTGCCACCTCATGCCGAACAGCTCTTCACATTCGGTTTTGCCAGCGAAGAGAAGAAACCAAAAAAGGAGGCCGGGGCCTCCCACAAGTGTGATTTATATTACGCCTGGCGCAGGTTTTGCGCGGCCTTGACCATGTTGGCCAGCGCGGCGCGCGTTTCCGTCCAGCCGCGGGTTTTCAGGCCGCAGTCCGGGTTCACCCACAGGCGCTCTGCCGGGATACGCTGCGCGGCTTTCTCCAGCAGCGCTTCAATCCACTCCACGCTCGGCACGTTCGGGGAGTGAATGTCGTACACGCCCGGCCCGATTTCATTCGGGTAGTCGAACGCTTCGAACGACTCCAGCAGCTCCATATCAGAACGCGAGGTTTCGATGGTAATCACGTCCGCATCCAGCGCGGCGATGGAATCCATGATGTCGTTGAACTCGCAATAGCACATATGGGTGTGGATCTGCGTGTCGTCTTTCGCCACCGCGGCATTGATACGGAAAGCTTCCACCCCCCATGCCAGATACGCATCCCAGTCGCTACGCTTCAGCGGCAGGCCTTCCCGCAGGGCCGGTTCGTCGATCTGGATGATACCGATACCGGCGGCTTCCAGATCCGCCACTTCATCGCGCAGCGCGAGGGCTATCTGTTTCGCAATCGTTTCACGGCTGACGTCCTCACGCGGGAAGGACCAGCAAAGAATGGTCACCGGGCCGGTCAGCATGCCTTTTACCGGTTTGTCGGTCAGGGACTGAGCGTATTTTGCCCACTCGACGGTGATCGCCTCCGGGCGGCTGATATCGCCGATGACCACCGGCGGTTTGACGCAGCGGGAGCCGTAGCTCTGTACCCAGCCGTTCTGCGTGAAAATAAAGCCGTCCAGGTGTTCGCCGAAGTATTCCACCATATCGTTACGCTCGGCTTCACCGTGTACCAGCACGTCCAGCCCCAGTCGCTCCTGCTCAACGATCGCCTGCTTAATGTGTTCGGCGATGCCGGTGCGGTAGCGGTTAGCATCGAGATTGCCCTTTTTGAAGTCCAGGCGCAGGCCGCGGATCTCGGTGGTCTGGGGGAAGGAGCCGATGGTGGTGGTTGGCCAGGCCGGCAGCTTAAAGCGGGCGCGCTGCGCTTCGGCGCGAACTTCGTAGACGCTTTGGCGCTGGCTGTCCTGAGCGGTAATGGCCGCCAGACGCTTCTCTACCGCAGCGTTGTGCACGCGGGTTGACTGGCGACGTGCCTGGATCGGCGCGCTCCAGTCAGCAATCGCCGCGGTGTCGCCGCTGTTCAGCGCATCGCGCAGCAGCGCCAGCTCCCGGCATTTTTGCAGGGCGAAGGCAAACCAGCTCTTCACTTCGGCATCGAGCCGCGTTTCCACGTTCAGATCGATCGGGCTGTGCAGCAGGGAGCAGGAAGAGGCTACCCACAGTTCACGTTTGCCGACGATATCTTTAACCTGCGCGTATTTCTCGCTCAGATCGGCGCGCCAGACGTTGCGGCCGTTGATCAGCCCCGCGGAGAGCAGCCAGTCGGCAGGCAGGCGCTTATGCAGTTCGGCGACATCGTCCTGGCCGTGGACCAGATCCACATGCAGGCCCTGTACCGGCAGTGCGGTAATGGTGTCGAGGTTATCGGTAATGCCTTCAAAGTAGGTAGTCAGCAGCAGCTTAAGCTGACCGCTAAGGGCCGCGTAAGCCGGTTTGAAGGCATCCAGCCACGCCTGCGGCAGCTCGAGCACCAGCGCCGGTTCATCAATCTGCACCCACTCAACGCCGCGTTTTGCCAGTTCAGTCAGCACCTGCTGGTAAACAGGCAGAATATCGTGCAGCAGGTTCAGGCGGTCGAACGGCTCGCCTTTCACCTTACCGAGCCACAGATAGGTGACTGGCCCAAGCAGGACGGGCTTCACTTTGTGGCCCAGCGCCAGCGCTTCGTCCACCTCATCCAACAGCTGGTTCCAGCTCAGTTTGAACTGCTGGCCCTTCACAAATTCCGGCACTATGTAGTGGTAGTTAGTGTTAAACCATTTGGTCATTTCCGCCGCCGCGGCCGGTTCGCCGGTCGGCGCGCGGCCGCGGCCTATGCGAAAAAGGGTATCGATATCAACGGAGCCGTCTTTGTTCTGATGACGAGCCGGCACGTTGCCAAGCCACAGGCTGGTGGTCAGAACATGGTCGTACCAGGCGAAATCGCCCACCGGTAGCAGGTCAATGCCCGCCTGCTTCTGCTGTTCCCAGTGGCGAGCGCGCAGTTCGCGGCCAACGGCCAGCAGTTCTTCGCGGCTGGTATTGCCCGCCCAGTAGCTTTCTTGCGCTTTCTTCAGCTCGCGGCGCAGGCCAATGCGAGGGAAACCGAGGGTGTGGTTAATAATTGTCATTTTTTGAGCCTCATAATTGCAATCCGAAAGATTTCGGATTTAGGGAAGGCGGCAAACTTGCTCATCCCCAGGAGCTTACTGAAGTAAGTGACTGGGGTGAGGAAGTGCAGCCAACGCTGCCATAAATTCGAAAGATAAAGGATTTAGACGTCCAGATGTTTACACATCCATAATTGGCAGTTACTGTATATTCCTCAAGCGCAAATTATTCATGCCGAAGTGAAGGACTTTCATGATCGAAATTAAACACCTGAAAACGCTCCAGGCGTTGCGGAATAGCGGCTCTCTGGCAGGCGCGGCGGCGGCCCTGCACCAGACCCAATCCGCCTTGTCCCACCAGTTCAGCGATCTGGAACAGCGCCTCGGCTTCCGTCTGTTTGTACGTAAAAGTCAGCCGCTGCGCTTTACGCCGCAGGGAGAGATCCTGCTGCAGCTGGCCAATCAGGTCCTGCCGCAAATCAGCCGCGCCCTGCAGGATTGCAATGAGCCGCAGCAAACCCGGCTGCGTATCGCCATCGAATGCCATAGCTGTATTCAGTGGCTCACGCCGGCGCTGGAGAGTTTCCGCGCCCGCTGGCCGCATGTAGAGGTGGACTTTCAGTCCGGGGTGATCTTCGACCCGCAGCCGGGCCTGCAGCAGGGCGAGCTGGATCTGGTGATGACCTCCGATATCCTGCCGCGCAGCGGCCTGCACTATTCGCCAATGTTTGATTTCGAAGTGCGCCTGGTGATGGCGCCGGATCATCCGCTGGCGACAAAGGCGCGCATCGCGCCCGAGGATTTAGCGACTGAAATGCTGCTGATTTATCCGGTCCAGCGCGCACGTCTGGATATCTGGCGTCACTTCCTGCAGCCTGCCGGGATTAGCCCGCAGCTGAAGAGCGTCGACAATACGCTGCTGTTAATTCAGATGGTGGCGGCGCGAATGGGCATCGCCGCCCTGCCGCACTGGGTCGTGGAAAGCTTTGAGCGCCAGGGCCTGGTGGTGACCAAAACCCTGGGCGAGGGACTGTGGAGCCGACTGTACGCCGCGGTGCGCGACGGCGAGCAGCGCCAGCCGGTTACCGAGGCGTTTATTCGCTCAGCGCGGAACCACGCTTGCGATCATTTACCGTTTGTGCGGAGTGCGGAGCGACCCAGCGTCGATGGACCCATAGCGAGGCCAGGATCACCAGAGCGCCAATAATAAAGCTCGGCCAGCGGGGCTGCGTCTGCCAGATGGCCAGGTTTACCAGCAGCCCGGCAGGCACGTGCATATTGTTCATGATGCCGAGCGTACCGGCATCCACCTGGGTGGCGCCGTAGTTCCACATAAAGTAACCAATCCCGGATGCCGCCACGCCAAGAAAGGCCAGGATGCCCCACTGTAGCGAAGTTTCCGGCATTTTCTGCGCGTTACCCAGCATCGACCAGGCAACCGCCGCCACCAGAAACGCCCCGATGTAGAACCAGGCGAAGGCGTTATGCTGCGGCATCGGACGCGTTTCCATCAGGCGCTTGTACCCCACCATGCCAATCGCGAAGCTGATGTTGGAGAGTTGAACCAGGATCAAACCGGTCCAGAAATGGTTGGTCACCTGGTCATAACGGATGATGCCCGCGCCGATTACCGCCAGCAGCGCGCTGCAGGCGTAGCCCCAGCGCAGGCGACGGCGGCTCATCACATCGTAAATCAGCGTGATATAGAGCGGCGTCAGGACGGTAAACAGCAGAAGCTCCGATACCGTCAGGTACAGATAGGCCTGGAAACTCAGCATATACATAATGCCGAGCTGCATCGCCCCCACCAGCATATACAGGCCGATGGTTGACAGGCTCTGCCCGCGGGTGCGCAGGAAGGGCAAAAACACCAGCGCCGCCAGGCCAACGCGCGCCAGCACCGCAAAATAGCTGTCGACGTGGCCTGCCAGGTATTCGCCATACAGGCTAAAGGAAAAGGCCCACAGAATGGTGGTGATAATCAGTAGCGCCACAATGAATGTCTCATAGAGTAAAGAACACGCATTGTAGCGGAGTGATAGGTTGACGACTGCTCATTAATTAAACAATCGTCAATCTTTTTTAGTCAAGATAGAGTTTACGCAGGTAGTGGGGAACGGCGTCATCGACGTTGCTGCCGATCACTTCCAGCTCAGGATGCAGGTCTTTCAGCCGCTGGTGCGCGTTGGCCATAATGCAGCCCTTGCCCGCCATTGACAGCATTTCCGCATCGTTCATACCGTCGCCGAAGGCGATACACTCTTTCAGGCTATAGCCGAGCATCTTCGCCACGGCCTCCAGCGCATGCCCTTTCGACACGCCGCCCGCCATCACTTCGAGGCAGGTAACGGTAGAGAAGCTCACGTTCACCCGATCGCCCCAGCGGGCGTTGATCGCCTGCTCCAGCGGCAGCAGATGCTCATGCTTATCGCAGGTGAAAAAGACTTTGCTGATCCCTTCAGGATCCAGCTCGCCCGGCTCGTACAGCTTGTAGTTAAACACCGCCTCTTTGAAGAAGCGCATCTCTTCCGGACGATGGCGATTCATATACCACTCATCTTCACGATAGACGTTGGTCACAATCGCCGGATCGTTACGCATCATTTCGAACAGGTCGGCGGCGATATCGCGGTCAAGGTTGTGGGCGAAGATCTGCTTCCCTTCGCTATCGTGCACGCGAGCGCCGTTCGAGGTGATCATATAGGATTTAATGCCGAGATTATCGCGAATTTGCCCAACATCGATGTAGTGGCGGCCGGTCGCGAACACGAAGTTGATACCGCGTGCGGTAAGCAGCTTCAGGGTCTCTTTGGCGTAAGGAGTTAAGCAGTGATCGGGAGAAAGCAGCGTGCCATCTAAATCAGACGCAACAACCTGGTACATAAAAATTTTAACCTCTAAGCAGGGCGACGAGCGTTTCGCCGGATTAAGTGTGTCGACCAAAAAAATCGACGATAGCGTTTAGCGCGACCGAGCGCATTGCGTCCTTTTCAAAAAGGATCTCATGGTATGCCCCTTCTATGACAAACGGCTTATCCCCTTCACAGGGATGACCGCCAGCGGCGCGAAGTTCACAGTAGCGATCGTGCATACGGTTATCGACCACCCGCTCTTCTTCCGCCTGGAGCAATAATGTTGGCGTGACGTCTTTCTCCGCACCGGCCAGCACCTCTTCGCCGGCGAGGATCCCCTCGCGCACCCAGTGGAACGTCGGCCCGCCGACCCGCAGCTGCGGCTCATCGGCGTAAAAGCGCAGGTTGCGGCGATAGCGTTGACGGCTGTGCGTCAGTACGTTAACCGCAAAGGGCAGCGCCCGCCAGCGGCCGGTACCGAGGGCATACTCTTCACGAATGCGCTGATGGCCCTCAGCCCAATCGAGAATATGGCGCACCATCCAGTCAGGCAGGCGCATAACGATGCCGAACATCGGCGCACAGAGCGCCATCGCGTCGCAATGCTGGTGGTAGCGCTGCAAAAATAGCGTCGCAATGGCGCCGCCCATGGAGTGGGCCAGTATAAACCGTTTCCGCCAGCGTCCGGGCGCCACCTGCTGCTGCCAGAACGCGGCGAGATCGTCGACGTAATCGCTGAAATTAACGACGTGCCCGCGGTGGGTATCTGAAAGCATGCGTCCGGAGCGCCCCTGGCCGCGATGATCGATAATCATCACGTCAAAACCGCTGCGGAAAAGATCGTAAGCCAGTTCGGCGTACTTAACGTAGCTTTCAATGCGACCCGGACAAATAACCACGACCCGGTCATGACTTTTGGCGCAGAAGCGAACAAAGCGCACCGGAACGTTATCCACGCCCGTAAATTCAGCCTCTTCCCGCTGACGCCAGAAATCGGTCAGTGGCCCCATGGTAAAGGCCGCAAACGCGTTTTCTCGTGTTTCCCAGTCCTTTTGCTGCAAAAACATCGGGCTTACACCCCTGATAACCGCTGAAAATCGTTTTTTTATCGTGCATCACACAATGCTTACACAATAGCGTATTGTGGCATAAAAACAGACAATCAGGGAGTTTCTCATGACGTTCGAGTGGTGGTTTGCCTATCTGCTGACATCTCTTATTCTCAGCCTGTCGCCGGGATCCGGGGCGATAAATACCATGACCACCTCAATCAACCACGGTTATCGCGGCGCGGCGGCTTCTATTGCCGGGCTACAGACCGGGCTCGGCATTCATATCGTGCTGGTGGGCGTTGGCCTGGGTACGCTTTTTTCCCGTTCGCTGTTGGCCTTTGAAATCCTGAAATGGGCGGGCGCCGCTTATCTTATCTGGCTCGGCATTCAGCAGTGGCGAGCCGCGGGTTCTCTCGATCTGAATACCCTTGCGCAAGCGCAGAGCCGCGGCAAACTCTTTAAGCGCGCGGTGTTCGTCAACCTGACCAACCCAAAAAGCATCGTGTTCCTCGCCGCGCTCTTCCCGCAGTTTATCGTACCGAATGAGCCCCAGGTGATGCAGTACCTCGTGCTCGGCGTCACCACCATCGTGGTCGATATTATCGTGATGATTGGCTACGCCACGCTGGCGCAGCGCATCGCCGCGTGGATCAAAGGGCCCAAACAGATGAAGGCGCTAAACAAGGTTTTTGGATCGCTGTTTATGCTGGTCGGCGCCCTGCTGGCCTCCGCGCGCCACGCCTGATGGATGGAAGCACGCTCGCAAATTATCGTTAGCTTTGCGGGTATAGCGACATCCTCAGCCGAGCAGGCGGGCAAAGAACAAAGATAATTTTTTTGCCCGCTGTTGAACTCGCAGCGCCAGTGCCAGAATGCCGCCAGATTCTCTTCTTCATGGACGAAAACGATGGCGGAAGCGGCAACCCCTCACGATGCGGTATTCAGAACTTTTCTCTCCCGTGTGGAAACCGCACGGGATTTTATCGAGATCCATCTGCCCCCCTCACTCATGCAAATTTGCAAACTGGATACCCTACGCCTTGAGTCAGGAAGCTTTATTGAAGATGATCTGCGCCCCTTCTACAGCGATATCCTCTATTCTCTGGAAACGACCAGTGGTTGCGGCTATGTTCACGTTCTGATTGAACATCAAAGTTCGCCAGATAAATTAATGGCGTTTCGTTTAATGCGCTATGCCATCGCTGCTATGCAGCGGCACATAGAAGAAGGGCATAAAACGCTACCTCTGGTGATCCCGATTCTTTTTTATCAGGGACGGCGAAGCCCCTATCCCTGGTCGCTGGACTGGCTGGAGAACTTTGCCGATCCGGATACTGCGCGCCAGATTTACTCCACCGCCTTTCCGCTGGTGGACATCACCGTTATTCCCGATGACGAAATCATGGAGCACCGGAGTATGGCGGCCCTGACGCTGGTACAAAAGCATATATGGCAGCGCGATATGGCCGAGCTCGTCGACAAGCTCACCAGCCTGCTGTTGCTGGAACAGATGAGCAGACAACAAATTACCGTACTGATAAAATATATGGCCCAGGCGGGAGAAGAGCAGGATGTTCGGCCGCTATTATATGAGCTGGCACAGCGGGTGCCGCAACATGGAGGTGTACTGATGACTCTGGCAGAAAAGTGGCTTGAGGAAGGTATGCAGAAGGGCATTAAGGAAGGCATAAAAGAGGGCAAACGCGCTGCGCTTCTTAACGTCGCAAAGGCCATGCTCGAGCGGGGCATTGATACTACTGCGGTTATGGAAATGACCGGTCTGACGTCCGACGATTTGCAGCAGCTGCGTCATTAATATCCGGCCCGTCCATAACCCTTGGGCGGGCCGCAGAACGCTTAGCGCGAAATAATCAGGTGAATACCAAACCCGGCAAACAGAGTACCGGCAATGCCGTCTATCCACTTCGCCATCCGCTGATAGCCGCGGCGCATGCCCGGTAGGGCGAACAGGCTGGCGACCACCGTAAACCAGGCCAGCGTCTCCAGAACAATCAGCAGGAAAATCCCCCAGCGCGCGCCGGAACTGACGCTGTCGCCGACAAACAGCGAGAACACGGAGCCAAAATAGATAATCGCTTTTGGGTTAGCCAGATTGGTCAGCAGCCCTTTCAGGAAGCTCCGGCCGCTGCGCGCCAGTTCGACCTGAGGCTCTACCGCCGCTGCCGCTTCGCTTTTTTTCAGCGCGCCGCGCAGCATCTGGAAGCCCATCCAGCACAGATACAGACCGCCGCCGACCATAATAATGGTATGCAGCCAGGCCATCTTCTCGATAATCAGGTTCAGGCCGAGCAGCGCTACGCCCGCCCATACCATCACTCCGCAGGTGATCCCCAGCACGCCCATCATCGCCTCTTTGCGGGAGCGGCTAACGGCGGTTTGTGAAACAAAGAAGAAGTCCGGGCCAGGACTCATCAGCGCAATGATATGCACCAGCGCCACGGTGAAAAAAAGCGTCAACATAATTAACTCGCAGGAAAATAGTCAGGACGAAAACTATATTTACACTTTTTCGTCTGGCTGACTACTCATCATCGCCATCCACGTGCGCGCGAATCAGGGCCATAAACTCTTTACCAAAACGCTCGAGCTTACGCGTGCCAACGCCGTTGACGCTGAGCATCTCCCCGGCCGTCAGCGGCGTTTGCTCAGCCATTTCAATTAGCGTCGCATCGTTAAACACCACGTAGGGCGGGATATTCTCTTCGTCGGCAATCGCCTTACGCAGTTTGCGCAGCTTGGCGAACAGCTTGCGATCGTAATTACCGCCAAAGGATTTCTGCATCGCTTTCGGCTTCAGCGCCACAATACGCGGCACGGCAAGCTGTAGCGTCACGTCGCCGCGCAGGACCGGACGCGCGGCCTCGGTAAGCTGTAGCGCAGAGTGCTGGGCTATATTCTGCGTAACCAGGCCTAAATGAATAAGTTGACGGATCACGCTGACCCAATGCTCGTGGCTCTGTTCGCGCCCAATGCCGTAGACCGGCAGCTTGTCGTGCCCCATATCGCGAATACGCTGGTTATTGGCGCCGCGCAGCACTTCCACCACGTAGCCCATACCAAAGCGCTGATTGACGCGGTAAATCGTCGACAGCGCCTTACGCGCGTCCATTAAACCGTCGTACTGTTTCGGCGGATCGAGGCAGATATCGCAGTTGCCGCAGGGCTCCTGGCGCCCCTCGCCAAAGTAGTTGAGCAGCACCAGACGGCGGCAGGTTTGCGCTTCGGCAAAGGCCCCCATCGCGTTGAGCTTATGGCGTTCAATGTCCTGCAGAGGCCCGGCGGGTTTCTCCTCAAGGCAGCGTCGGAGCCACGCCATATCCGCCGGATCGTAAAACAGCATCGCCTCGGCAGGCAGCCCATCGCGCCCGGCGCGCCCGGTCTCCTGGTAATAGGATTCAATATTGCGGGGGATATCGAAATGCACCACAAAACGGACGTTCGGTTTGTTGATACCCATACCGAAGGCTACCGTCGCCACCACGATTTGCAGGTCGTCGCGCTGGAATTTCTCCTGCACGTCGGCGCGGATATGGTTTTCCAGCCCGGCGTGATAGGCCGCGGCGCTGATGCCGCGGCTTTGCAGGCGAGCGGCGGTGTCTTCCACTTTTGAGCGGCTATTGCAGTAGATAATGCCCGACTTACCGCGCTGGTCCTGCACGTAGCGCATCAGCTGATCCAGCGGCTTAAACTTCTCCATCAGCATATAGCGGATGTTGGGTCGGTCGAAGCTGCTGACCTGAATGAGCGGGTCGTTTAGATCCAGCAGGCGAACAATGTCGCGACGCGTCGTATCATCGGCGGTAGCGGTCAGCGCCATAAACGGGATTTGCGGTATCCGCTGGCGCAGCTGCCCTAACGCGGCGTATTCCGGACGGAAATCGTGCCCCCACTGGGAAATACAGTGCGCCTCGTCCACCGCCACCATCGACAGATTCCAGTGCGTAAGATGCTCAAGGAAGTTATCCAGCATCAGGCGCTCCGGGGCGATATACAGCAGGCGAATCTGCCCGCTGCGGCAGCCGGCCATCACCTCCTGCTGCTGCTCCCGGCTCTGGGTTGAGTTCAGGCACGCCGCCGCCACGCCGTTAGCCAGCAGCTGATCGACCTGGTCCTTCATCAAGGAAATAAGCGGCGACACCACGACGGTGAGACCGCCCAGTACCAGCGCCGGAACCTGATAACACAGCGACTTGCCGCCGCCGGTTGGCATCACCACCAGGCAATCGCGCCCGGCCAACGCCGTATCAATGATAGTTTCCTGGCCCGGGCGAAACTGCTGGTAGCCGAAGGTCTCTTGTAAAACCTGCTTAGCCAGCGATTCCTGATTCAATACTTCCGCCTGCGCCACGTTGACCCCATATGCCTGAAAAGAAAACAGGCGCTATTTTCAGCGCCTGAGAGCCAGAGTGCAACGATTAAAACAGATCGTTGAGCATCAGCCCGACGCCGACGCGGGTCTGATTGAAGTTATAATCGATGAGCGACTCGCCATAACCGCTATAGACCTGAGTATAGACGCGCACGTGTTTGGTGATCGGATAGCTCACCCCAAGCTCGGCGCCGCCGTAGCCGGTATTCCAGTTATATTGCCCCTGGGCGCTGAGGATGGCGTCGCCCAGCTGATAACCCACTTTCAGCCGGTAATACCCCATATATTTGGTGATATCCGGATTATCGTCGGTGCTGCCAATCACGTACCAGGGCTTCACCTCAACCAGCCAGTTGCCGTTTTGCGCCATCAGCCGGGTATAGAGGCGGTTCCAGCTGCGGGAGGTGGGATCGGAACGGCCGTTAGAGTCGTGGTTATAACCCATCTCAACGTCGCGCAGCGTCCAGCCGGCGAACGAGTAATCGGTCGCAAACCCGAGGAACAGCTGCGGCTCATAGTTGGTTTCGCGAAACGGCGCGGACTCTTTGCTGTTGGAGAGCTGCCACCAGGATTTTTGCGTATAAGAAGCGCCCAGCAGCGAATTCTCACCGAGGATCCCTCGCCACAGCGGAAACGCCAGGCTGAGCTGGAACTTCACTTCATCTTTACGCGCATTTTCGGCCCAGTCGTAGCTACGAATCGCTTCTTTATTGAGATCGCTGGTCCACGTATAGAGCAGATAGTTGCTCTCGTAGGGATAGAGCAGGAACGGATTATCATGGTCCTGTAACAGATTGGCGATAATGCTCCCGCGAACGACCGGAGCGTCGTGGACCTGTTTATTCACCGGCGCGTCCTGCGCCAGAACGCCGGCCGGAAGCGCAACAAGCGCCAGCAGGCAGGCCAAAGAGATACGCATTGCTGTTCTCCTGGATGGATATTTATTATTTCTGTTTAACCCAGGCAGCATTCTACCTATTTATGCGGCATCTGACCTGTTATCCGTTCTTAAAGTAGAAATCAATATTTTAGAAGCATAAAATCAACATTTCATTAACTTATGGAAGTGTTGTTATGTCTGAACTGACCGCCGCCGCCGCCCTGAAGCTGGTGGGAGAGATCTTCGTCTACCATATGCCGTTTAATCGTGCCTTAGGGCTGGAGCTGGAGCGCTATGAAAAGGAGTTTGCCCAGCTGAGTTTCAACAATCAGCCGATGATGGTGGGCAACTGGGCGCAGAGCATTTTACATGGCGGCGTGATCGCCTCAGCGCTGGACGTCGCTGCGGGGCTGGTATGCGTCGGCAGCACGCTGACTCGCCACGACACCATCAATGAAGAAGAGCTGCGCCAGCGCCTGTCGCGGATGGGCACTATCGATCTGCGCGTCGACTACCTGCGTCCGGGCCGCGGGGAACGCTTTACCGCCACCAGCAGCCTGCTGCGAGCCGGTAATAAAGTGGCGGTGGCCCGCGTCGAGCTGCATAACGAAGAGCAGGTGTATATCGCCAGCGCCACGGCGACGTATATGGTGGGTTGATCGGCCTAAATCGAGTAACATCTCTCTCTTTGGCAATGGATTTGTACCGATGGACGCTAAACAAACGCGGGTGGGGATTCTTCTGGCCCTGGCCGCCTATTTTATCTGGGGTATCGCGCCGGCGTACTTCAAGCTTATCTACTATGTTCCCGCCGATGAAATTCTGACTCACCGCGTGATCTGGTCCTTCTTCTTCATGGTCGCGCTGATCAGCATCAGCCGTCAGTGGCCGCAGGTCAAAAGGCTGCTGAAAACGCCGAAAAAGGTGTTCCTGCTGGCGCTCTCTGCGGTGCTGGTGGGCGGCAACTGGCTGCTGTTTATCTGGGCGGTGAATAACCATCATATGCTGGAAGCCAGCCTGGGCTATTTTATCAATCCGCTGGTGAATATTCTGCTGGGGATGATCTTCCTCGGGGAGCGCTTTCGCCGGATGCAGTGGCTGGCGGTGCTGCTGGCCGCCTGCGGCGTGCTGGTACAGCTCTGGACCTTCGGCTCGCTGCCGATTATCGCGCTGGGCCTGGCGTTCAGCTTCGCTTTTTACGGCCTGCTGCGTAAAAAGATCGCCGTGGATGCGCAAACCGGGATGCTGTTTGAGACGCTCTGGCTGCTGCCGGTCGCCGCGATTTATCTGTTTGGTATTGCCGATAGCCCGACCAGCCACATGGGGCAGAATCCGTGGTCGCTGAACCTGCTACTGATGGCGGCGGGCGTGGTCACCACCATCCCGCTGCTGTGCTTTACCGGCGCGGCAACCCGCCTGCGCCTCTCCACGCTGGGATTTTTCCAGTATATCGGCCCGACGCTGATGTTCCTGCTGGCGGTAACCTTCTACGGCGAAGTGCCGGGCGCGGATAAAATGGTAACCTTCGCCTTTATCTGGGTGGCGCTGGCGATTTTCGTGATGGATGCGGTTTACACAATACGCCGTACGCGTAGGGCATAAAGCCAAGCTGGTACGCAAAAAAGGAGCCGAAGCTCCTTTTTTTACAGCCAGTTTTTACGCTTAAAGTACAGATACGGCGCCAGGCCGGCGAGCATCATAAAGACAATCGCGCCGGGATAGCCAAAGCTCCAGTGCAGCTCGGGCATAAACTCAAAGTTCATCCCATAGCTGGAAGCCACCAGCGTCGGCGGCAGGAACACCACGGAGACCACCGAGAAGATCTTGATGATGCGGTTCTGCTCAATGTTGATAAAACCCATCGCCGCCTGCATCAGGAAGTTAACCTTCTGGAACAGCGATTCGTTGTGCGGCAGCAGGGATTCGATGTCGCGCAGGATCTCACGCGCCTGCTCCAGCTGACCGGCCGGAAGGCGGGCTTTGCGCACGAGGAAGTTCAGCGCACGCTGGGTATCCATCAGACACAGGCGGACTTTCCATCCGATATCTTCCTGCTCCGCCAGCGTCGAGAGCGCCTCATCGTAATCATCGCCCTGACGACCTTCCATGATCACCCGGCTGAGCTTTTCCAGGTCGCTATAGATGTTTTCAATTTCATCCGCCAGCTGCTCGATTTTGGTTTCGAACAGGTCCAGCAGCAGCTCGTAAGCGTTGCCGTCCACCATCGACTGGCTGCGGGCGCGCATGCGATACAGGCGGAAAGCGGGCAGCTCCCGTTCGCGCAGGGTGAACAGACGCCCTTCGCGGATAGTAAACGCGACGGTAGAGTTACCGGCGTGATCCTCTGCATCTTCAAAAAAGAAAAATGAGTGGATATGCAGGCCGTCTTCATCCTCAAAGAAACGCGCTGACGCTTCGATGTCTTCCAGCTCCGGGCGCGTCGCCAGGTTCTGACCCAATTCCGTTTGCACGCGGCTTCGTTCATCGTCGTCAGGCTCGACCAGATCGACCCACACCGAACTGGCGAGGTGCTTGATCTCGTCGGCTTCCAGACGCGTTAAACGATTGTTTTCCAGTTGAAATGCGCTCAGCATGACCGGGACTCCCAATGCAAAAAATTATCGGACAGTTCGGTGGGCACACAGAAACAATTTGGGTTTCAGACCATTAAGCCTGACTCAGAGCGACGGGAATAGAACGGGTCGCCGACAACCGCTAAGGCTATCAGCATAAGAGGATAGCCTTAGGAGTTGTTCCTGATGGGCAGGAAATTGAGCCAGCATCTACTGGGTGTGTCCAAGGCGAATGTCCTCTTAGCGTAATCGTGCGCGCATGTTACGCCAGCGCAAAAACGGCGTCAACACGCAACGGAACGCTAAAGAGCAAATCAAGCTCCTTAACGTATAAAGGTAGCAGAATATTACAAAATAATGATACTTTTCTTACTGTTACACTGTTTCAAGCCGGGCATACGCCGCGACCAGCCATTTAATCCCCTGCCCCTGAAACGCAACCTGCAGGCGGCTGTGTTCGCCACTGCCTTCGAGGTTCACGATCGTGCCTTCGCCAAACTTGGCATGGCGCACGCGCTGGCCCAGCTTATAGCCGGTGTCGTTTTCCGCCATCGGCGTCCCCATCCGCTGATGGCTGACCGGACGGCTCACCGTGGCGCGCAGCCGCACCTCTTCCACGCACGACTCCGGCAGCTCGCCGATAAAGCGCGACGGACGGTGATAAACCTCTTTGCCATACAGGCGGCGGGTTTCCGCATAGGTCAGCGTGAGCTTCTGCATCGCACGGGTGACGCCGACGTAGGCCAGACGGCGTTCTTCTTCCAGGCGGCCGCCCTCATCAAGCGCCATCTGGCTCGGGAACATCCCCTCTTCCACGCCGACGATAAAGACCTGCGGGAACTCCAGCCCTTTCGCCGAGTGCAGGGTCATCAGTTGTACCGCATCCTGCCAGGTATCCGCCTGCCCTTCTCCCGCTTCCAGCGCCGCATGCGAGAGGAACGCCTGCAGCGGCATCAAATCTTCATCTTCTTCGTTGTAGCTGAACTGGCGCGTTGCCGTCACCAGCTCCTCTAAGTTTTCAATGCGCGTCTGGCCTTTCTCGCCTTTCTCCTGCTCGTACATCATGCGCAGGCCGGAGTCTTTAATCACCCGATCGGTCTGCACGTGCAGCGGCATATCGGCGGTTTCCTGCGCCAGGGCGTCAATGAGCTCCATAAAACGCTGCAGGGCGCTGGCGGCGCGTCCGGCAAGCACTTTATTTTTTAACAGCTCGCGACAGGCCTGCCACAGCGTCAGCTGACGGTCGCGCGAGGTCTGGCGCACCACGTCCAGCGTGCGATCGCCGATACCGCGCGTCGGGGTATTGACCACGCGCTCAAAGGCCGCGTCGTCATTACGATTGGCGATCAGGCGCAGATAGGAGAGCGCATCTTTGATCTCCTGGCGTTCGAAGAAGCGCATGCCGCCATAAATACGATACGGCATGCTGGCCTGCAGCAGCGCCTCTTCCAGCACGCGCGACTGGGCGTTGCTGCGATACAGAATCGCGCACTGCTCCAGCGCCCCGCCGTTTTCCTGCCAGGTTTTGATGCGGTTGACGACAAAGCGCGCCTCATCAAGATCGTTAAACGCGCAGTAGAGCGAAATCGGCTCGCCGTCGGCGCCGTCGGTCCACAGCTTTTTCCCCAGGCGCCCGCTGTTGTTTTCAATCAGGGCGTTGGCCGCGCTGAGAATATTGCTGGTCGAGCGATAGTTTTGCTCGAGGCGGATAGTTTCCGCGCCGGGGAAATCGTTGAGGAAGCGCTGGATGTTCTCCACCTGCGCGCCGCGCCAGCCGTAAATGGACTGATCGTCATCGCCGACGATCATCACCTTGCCGGTATCGCCCGCCAGCAGGCGGATCCACGCGTACTGAATGTTGTTGGTATCCTGAAATTCGTCCACCAGGATATTGGTAAAGCGCTCGCGGTAGTGCTGAAGAATGTGCGGCTTGTTGAGCCACAGTTCGTGGGCGCGCAGCAGCAGTTCGGCGAAATCCACCAGCCCCGCCCGATCGCAGGCCTCCTGGTAGGCCTGATAAACCTTCTGCCAGGTCTGCTCAACCGGGTTACCGTAGCTCTGTATATGGTGCGGGCGCAGCCCTTCATCTTTCTGGCCGTTGATGTACCACATCGCCTGACGCGGCGGCCACTGCTTCTCATCGAGATTCATCGCCTTAATCAGACGCTTGAGCAGGCGCAGCTGGTCTTCGCTGTCGAGGATCTGGAAGTCCTGCGGCAGGTTGGCGTCAAGGTGATGAGCGCGCAGCAGCCGGTGCGCCAATCCGTGGAAAGTGCCGACCCACATACCGCCCTGGGTGGTACCCATCAGTTGGCCAATACGATGGCGCATTTCCGCCGCCGCTTTATTGGTAAAGGTCACCGCCATAATGGAGTAAGGGGAACAGTGCTCAACGCTCAGCAGCCAGGCGATGCGGTGTACCAGCACGCGCGTCTTACCGCTGCCCGCGCCTGCCAGAACCAGCATATTCGTACGTGATGCCGCAACGGCTTCACGCTGTTTGTCATTAAGGCTGTCGAGCAGATAAGAAACGTCCATTGGCACCGCCGGAAATGAGACGCCCGGCAACGTTCAGTCCACCGGGCTACTGTTAATTTATACAGAACTACTGACGATTATATCAGCGAGGTCAGAGATGCCAACCGTGAAATTTCGATGTGCGGTAACAGGCGGCTGTCGGCGGTGCGCATCAGGTCTGCGCCCTGCGGTTTGATCCAACAGGCCTGCATGCCGCAACGAATGGAGCCCGCCACGTCGGTCGTCAGATCGTCCCCGACGTGCAGAATCTGCCCCAGAGGCAGCGCCAGCCGCTCGGCTGCGAGATGATACATATCGGCAAAAGGCTTAGAGCGCCCGTCCGGACCGGCGCGCAGCACGAAGCGGAAGTAGTCGCTCAGGCCAAAAAGCTCCGGCTGGGCATTACCATTGGTAATGGCCACCAGCGGCCACTTTTCCGCCAGCTGCGCCAGCGTATCGTGCGTCTCCTGCGGGACATCGATCAGGCTGCGCCAGTGGGCGAAGTTCGCCATCGCTTCCTCGGCCCCCGTTTTCGCCAGCGCCGCAGAAAGCCCGGCGTTGATCATCCCCAGCTCCAGCGCGCGGCGGCGCCACTCGGTGACATCGTGGTAAATTTCCGGCTCTGACGCCAGCAGCGTCTGGCGCAGCCGGTTGAGTTCGCTGGCGTCAAATTGACTCAGCGACGGGTGGTAGCTGCGCACAAAGCTCAGCGACTCATGCAGCGTTCGGTCAATCACCGGACGGTTGTCATAAAGGGTATCGTCCAGGTCAAATGTCAGTGCTGAAATCTGGCCCAGAGGTCGGTAAAAACGCATTATTTCCCCCGTTTGGCGCGCGGATGCGCCGCATCGTACACCGACGCAAGGTGTTGAAAATCAAGATGGGTATAAATTTGAGTGGTGGACAGATTCGCATGACCCAGCAGCTCCTGCACCCCGCGCAGATCGCCGCTCGACTCCAGCATATGGGTCGCGAAAGAGTGGCGCAGCTTATGCGGATGCACGTGGCTGTTGAGGCCCTGCTTAATGCCCCATTCGGCAAAGCGCTTTTGCACGTTACGCGCGGAAATTCGCTTACCCAGCTTTGATAAGAACAGGGCGTCTTCATCAGCGCCGAACAGGCCGCGCAGGTCGAGCCAGTGCTCAATCCACACCACCGCGTTGCGGCCAATCGGCAGGCGGCGCTCTTTGCTGCCTTTGCCCATCACCCACACCTCGCCGGATTCCAGATCGAGGTGCTTAATGTCGAGATTCACCAGCTCCGAGAGACGCAGTCCCGCGCCGTACATCACTTCCAGCATCGCCCTGTCGCGTACCGCCAGCGGATCGTTAAGATCGATATCCAGCAGTCGGTTAACGTCGTCGACGTCGATATTTTTTGGTAAATGGCGCGGTGTTTTCGGCGCCGAAATCCCCTTCGCCGGATTCGCGGCCAGTTCGCCCTGGCTCACCAGCCAGTCAAAGAAGCTGCGTAAGGCGGAGAGACGTAAAGCCAGGCTGGCTGGCCCCAGCCCCTGGCGACGGCTGCGCACTGCCAGGCTACGGACCTGGGCAGCATCGCACTGCTGCCAGCTTTTCAGCCCGGCGCTATCCGCCAGCGCGATAAGCGTCTCAAGCTGGCGGCGGTAGTTCAGCAGCGTTATCGGGCTCAGCTGACGCTCCACGCCGAGATAGCGTAAAAAGCGTTCTACGGGCGTAAACAGCGGTGAGTCGGTCATGCGCGCTCGATCCAGCGCTCCAGCAACCCCGGGAGCATCGACGCAATTTCCTGCAAAAGCTGCGTTCCCTGACCTTGCTGATAGTGCTGAGGGTCGCGACTGCTGAACAGCATCACGCCGGGCGCTTCATCTCCCCCCAGCAGCGACATCGCCACCGAACCCACGGCTTTTGCTTCCGGCAGCACCACCAGCAGTTCCGGGCCGTTTAATGGGCCAAGATAATGGCGCTGTTGCCCAAGACGCTGAATGCGAATCGGCTCAAACGCCTGACGGCTTATCGCCAGATGAGTGAATTTGGAGGGCGCGCCGAGCCGCCAGCTGTCGGGAAACAGGCGCACCGTGGCGCCCGCCAGGCCCAGCTCGCGCGCCCAGCGATGAAAGCGGTTCAGCATTTCATCAAGGCTATCGGCCGCCGCCAGCCGCGTCTGGAGATCAAACAGGCGCTGAAACAGGCTTTCGTTAGCCGTCGCCTGGGCCATCAGCAGCGTCATATTCTCTTCCAGCACGTTGATATGGTTCCGCGCCCGCGCCATGTGCCATTCCACCAGCGAGACCGAACCACGTACCGGATGCGGCACCGACATATGCTCCACCAGCGCCGCATTACGAATAAAGAATTCAGGATGTTGCAACAGATAGTCCACCACTGCGCGATCGTTCAGCTCGCTGGCGAGTTCCTGCTGTTCTTCCCCGACTTGTTTCATAAATGAATAAATCCGTCATAGACATGTGCCGCCGGGCCAGTCATATACAGCGGTTGGCCCGGACCTTTCCAGGCGATATCAAGACGCCCGCCGGGTAATTCCACGCGGACCTCCTCGCCCAGTAACCCCTGCTGGATACCGACTGCCGCCGCCGCGCAGGCGCCGCTGCCGCAGGCCTGCGTTTCACCCGCGCCGCGTTCATACACGCGCAGGCGAATATGGGAGCGGCTGACCACCTGCATAAAGCCGATGTTCGCCCGCTCCGGGAAGCGCTCGTGGTTTTCCATCACCGGGCCGAGCGTTTCCACCGTCGCGGTTTCCACATCATCGACCTGAATAACGCAGTGCGGGTTGCCCATCGACACCACGCCGCACAATACTGTCTGTTCAGCGGCGCGCATGATATAGGTCTTTTCCGCTTTGTTGGCGCGGAACGGCACCTGCGACGGTTCGAAGTTTGGCTCACCCATATTCACGCGCACCAGATCGTCTTCCGTTACGCTTAATACCATACGGCCGTTCGAGGTACTGACGCGGATGTCACGTTTATTGGTCAGGCCTTTCAGCCGCACAAAGCGGGCGAAACAGCGCGCGCCGTTGCCGCATTGCGCCACCTCGCTACCGTCGGCATTGAAGATGCGATAGTGGAAGTCGAGCTCCGGATCGTAGGGCGGCTCAACCACCAGCAGCTGATCGAAGCCCACGCCAAGATGCCGATCCGCCAGACGACGAATCAGTTCCGGTGAGAAAAAAACATTCTGAGTTACCGCGTCAACAACCATAAAGTCATTGCCAAGGCCATGCATTTTAGAGAACTGCATCATCTACTCCAGCAGCGCGGAACTGTCAGTAATTCACCTGGGTCGGACCACCGCTATCACCGCGATCGTTACGATCCGGCGTAGAGCTCTGGATACCGCTATCAACCGGTTTAGTCGGCGGAGGCGCCGTTTTATCCGCTGGCGGGAAATAGAGCGGCCCTTTCAGACCACAGCCGGTGAGGCTGAGGACCGCAAATAAAACGGCAAGCGCTGGGAAAACGTTTTTCATGGATAGTAGCCCGTAATTCATTCTTTCTGTTTTCTATCATCGCAGGAGAAGACGTAAAAGCAAGCGTTTAGGGCAGCTTTATGACATCTGAAAAGCGGCTTTCCACCAGGGTTACAGCGCAAACGCGTTGGTGGATATACGCTGAGTATTCATTTTAGCAGGGTCACTGCCAGCATTTTTTTAGCACCTGTATCGACTGCACAATATCCGCTTCCATCACGCCGGCAAATCCCAGCACCACGCCGTAATGATGGCGGCTTTCAGGCGTACCGGGGATCCACAATGCGCTCAGCGGCGTAATTTCCACGCCTGCCGCCTGGGCCTGGCTAACGAGACGGGTTTCTGTTTCAGCATCATCCAGCGTAATCGCCGCATGTAGCCCCGAGGCCACTTCCGGCATCACGCCAATATGGCTCAGATGCTGATTCCACTCGGCCAGCAGCAGATCGCGACGGCTTTTACTAATTCTGCGCATTCGCCGGATATGAGGCTGGAAATGCCCCTCCGAAATAAAGCTCGCCATCACCTGCTGGTCGTTCATTGGCGGCTGGCGGGTGGATAGCGTACGCAGCAGGTTCAGCGGTTCCACCAGCTGTTGCGGAACCACCATGTAGCCCAAGCGTAGCGCGGGATACATCACTTTGGAAAACGAACCGATATAAATCACCCGATGGCGGTTATCCAGCGCGGCGAGCGGCATCAGCGGCGTGCCGTTATAGCGATACTCGCCGTCGTAATCATCCTCCATAATCCACGCCTGATGCTTTCTGGCCCACTCCAGCAGCGCCATCCGCCGCGATAGCGAGAGCGTCGCGCCCGTCGGGTACTGGCATGACGGGCTCACGTAGACCATCCGGGCGTCGGGATAATCCGTCAACTGCGCCGTCTGAAGCCCCTCATCATCAACGTTAATCGCTTTAATATTCAAACCAAGGCAGGAGAATACGCCCGCCGCCGCCCAGTGGCAGGGGTTTTCCATAATGACGTCCTGCCCGGCGCGCAGCAGCAGCGCGGAACAGAGCATTATCGCCTGCTGTGCGCCAAGGGTAATAATCACCTGGGCCGGATCGCACTTCAGGCCGCGCGAGGTGTGCAGATAGCTGGCGATAAGCTCGCGCAGCTGTAAATCGCCCGCCGGAACGCCGTAACCCATTTGCGCAATGGGTCGCCGCCGCCAGAAGCGGTTTTGCAGGCGCGACCAGGTATCAAACGGGAAATGGTCAATCGCGGGCATGCCGATGCGAAAAGCCTTCGGCGGGCCATCGTGCACAAAATGGCGATTAAACCGCGCCGTCAGCGGCAGGCGCGAGTCGACGCGTAAGGCAGGAATTTCAGGGACGTCGGGGCCTTCGTCAACCTCCTGCCCGCGATAACGTATATAGGTGCCGTCGCCCTGTCGGGTTTCAATTAAATCATCGGCATATAAACGCTCGTAGACCGAGACCACCGTATTGCGAGAAATCCCCAGCAGCCGCGCCAGCTCACGCGTCGCGGGTAGTTTAGCCCCGTGAAGACCGGGCGTATTCACCATCTTCTCTCTCAGGGCGCGATAAAGCTGCTCGCTACGCTTTCTGCCAGCATCCAGCTTTATACCCGTTAAATCAAAAGGCAGAGCAACCGACAAATTGGCACCTTAATATCGTGGGTTTTTGGTCCTGTTATACAACCAATATGACAATTAGCATAGGCGCATTAATACTCATGATGAAAGCGACGCCTTTCATCGCTCTCTGAACCCTGAATGATTGAGCCTACTATGTCAGCATCAGAAATCACGATTTTTGCCGCTAAAAAAATCATTACGATGTGCCCGAACCGCCCGGAGACCACCCATGTCGCGGTGCGCGGCGACCGTATTTTAGGCACCGGCACGCTTGAAGAACTCACCGGCTTTGGCGAATACCAGCTGGACGAGACCTTTGCCGATAAAGTGTTAATGCCCGGCCTGATTGAAGCCCACTCGCACGTCACCGGCGGCGGTATGTGGCAATTCCCCTATGTGGGTTACTACGATCGCCCGGACCATACCGGTAAAGTCTGGAAAGGCTGCCGCTCTTTTGACGACGTCGTCAGCGCGCTGCAGGCGGTGGAACGTGAGATGACCGATCCGCACGCGCCGCTGATCGCATGGGGCGTTGATCCCATTTATTTCGGCAGCGATAAGCTGGGCCGCGAACATCTGGACCGCGTCTCAACCACCCGTCCGGTCGCGGTTATCCATATGAGCATCCACCTGATGGGCGCCAATACCGCCGCGCTGCACGACTGCGGAATATTTGACGACTGCCAGATCGAAGGCGTGGTGAAAAATCAGGACGGTACGCTGCACGGCGAGCTGGTGGAGTTCGCCGCCATGGGGCCAATCCTGAATAAATATGGTTTCTGGGACGAACTCACCACCGAAATCGCCATCGTCAATTTCGGCCAGGAGGCGTTTCGCGCAGGCTGCACCAGCGCAGCCGATATGGGTCTGACCGATTTCAGCAATCCCGAGCTGATGACCAACTACATCCGCATGACCCGTGAAGAGGACTTCCCGATTCGTCTGCTGGTGGCCTACGGTCCTCCTTTCGTCAAAAAACCCTTCCAGGAAGCGCTGGATTTCGCCCCGGACGTCATGCGTCACGGGCATGAAAAAATGCACTTCGGCCCGATGAAAATCTTCCTCGACGGCTCTATCCAGGGTGGGTCAGGACGGATGCTGGAGCCCTTCTATTATCTGGATGGCCACAACGGCGCGTGGAACGCTACGCCGGAAGAGGTGGAGCAGCAGGTCTACGACATCATGTCCCGCGGCTACCAGGTTCACTGCCACTGTAACGGCGACGAGGCCTCGGAAGCGTTCATTAAAGCCGTCGAGAAAACCCTGAATCGTATTCCGGCAGTGAACCACCGCGCGGTGATGCAGCACGCGCAGATGCTGCGTGAAGATCAGTTCAAACGCATCAAAGAGATGGGTATGGGCGTGAACTTTTTCAGCAACCACGTCTATTACTGGGGCGATCAGCACTACAGCAAAACCATGGGCCCGGAGCGCGCAATGCGTATGGACGCCTGCGGCAGCGCGGTGCGCCACGGTATTCCTTTCGCCTTCCACAGCGATTGCGGCATCACCCCCATCAACCCGCTGTTCACCGGCTGGTGCGCGGTGAACCGCCTGACGGCATCCGGGCGCGTACTGGGCGAAGCGGAAAAAATCTCCGTCGATCAAGCGCTGCACGCGATGACCCTCGGCGCGGCATGGACCATGAAAATGGACCATCTGATCGGCAGCATCGAATGCGGTAAATATGCCGACTTCACCGTGCTGGAAGACGATCCGCAGGCCATCGAGCCGGTTCAGCTTAAAGATGTGAAGGTCTGGGGCACCGTGCTGGGCGGTAAGAAACAGCAAATCCAGTAATCCTGTTGCGAACATTATCCACCCGGCGGCGACGTCGGGCGGATAGCTATTGCACAAAATCATTCACGTGGCATCAAGGCGGCACCTGAGAGAATCCTCGGTCACTTATTACAGTAAGCGACCGGGGTGAACGCAGGCAGCCAGCACAGAGGCAGCTTGAAGGATGATGTGTAGATTGCCTGAAATTAACCACAGAACACGATCATGACGACAAATTCAGTAATTAACTCTCCCGGCATATCGCGCAACGCGGCCGCCGATACGGCGATGAAATGGTTGCCGCTGCTGGTGCTGTGCCTCGCTCAGCTCTCGACATCCGGCGATAATGCCACGCTGAGCATCGCTACCGGCGCGCTGGTCAAAGACCTGCACGCGTCAATGGATCTCATCAGCATCGCCAACGCGATGTATTCGCTGGCCGCGGGCTCTCTGATGGTCGCCGCCGGGATGGCCGGGCTTATCGTCGGCTGGAAGAAAACCTTCCGCATCGGCTGCGCGCTGCTGTTTCTTGCCGAGCTGACCGCTTATTTCTCACCGAACATGCTGGTCTTCACCTACGGCGCCCGTCTGCTTTCCGGTATTGGCGGAAGCTTTATGATCCCTTCGGTGCTGGGGCTTATCGCCAGTAACTATAAAGGCCGCCAGCAGGCGATCGCCTTTGGCGCTATCGGCGCGGCAAGCGGCGTCTCCTTCGCCGCCGGTCCGTTGATTTGCGGCCTGCTGGTTGACCACCTCGGCTGGCGCGCCGCGTTTGCCGCTATCGCCGGCCTGTGCATCGTTATCTTCAGCGGCTCCTTCCTGGTCCCTACGCCGGCAAAACCTGAACGCAAAGTGGTGTTCGATCTGCCGGGCGTCGTCCTGACGGTTATCGGCCTGTTCAGCGTGATCCTCGGCTTCCTGAAAGTATCAAGCTGGGGTCTGTTTACGCCGTTTAACGCGCCGTTCACCGTCATGGGTCTTAGCCCGGCGCCGTTCCTCGTCCTGTTTGGCCTGATCGTGCTGGCGATTATGCTGAAGTGGGAGCGCCATCGCGAAGCCACCACCGGCAGCGCGCTGATCCCGCTGTCGTTCCTCGCAACGCCGCAGGTGCGTAACGGTCTCTATCTGACGGCGTTTATCTTCCTCGCCTACGGTTCCGGTATTTTTGTGACCGTGAGCTTTGTACAGGTGGTTGCCGGGCTGAACGGTATTGAAACCGGCTTGCTCATTCTGCCGTTTGCGCTGGGCGTCGTGGTCTTTTCGCTGGGGCTGCCGATCGTCTGGAAAAACGCGAATCCGAAACGGATGTGCCAGAGCGCGCTGCTCATCGGCACGCTGGGCTCCGTGTTGTGCATCTTCGGCTTCGGCCCGTCCGATTTCAGCATGATCGTGCCGGTAGGGATGTGTCTGATTGGCGTCAGTATGGGCATCGTTTCCGCCTATTCCAGCTATATTGTTACCAGCGCCCTGCCGGCGCGCGATGCGCAGCAGTCCGGCGGCGTGCAGGCGACTTCGCGTAACGTCGGCCAGGCAATCGGCGTAGCGGTTTGCGGTATGGTGATGCTGACGGCGGTCACCATGACGGTACAGGATATGGCCAGCCACGACGCTTCGCTAAGCCAGGATACACAGCAGAAGGTGGCAAATCTCTCCGTTATTCCTTATCTCAGCGATACGGGTTTCTCAACGCTGATGCTGGACCAGGGCGTGAATCAGAAGGATGTAACGGAACTCAACCAGGTCTATAAAACCGCCCGCCTGAAAGCCACGCGAGCGGGTATGGTCGCCACCGCGGTCATGACGCTGCTGTTTTTATTCGGGACGCGCAATCTTCCCGTCCGCGCCAGGGGTTCTGATGACGCAGCAGGAGAAGAGCCGCGTGCGAAGAAGTCGAAAATCTGAGTTAAGATCGAAAGATAACTAACAATAACGCGCCCCTCCCGCGAGGAAGGGCGCGTTTTGTCGTTTCTATCAAAAAGGAACACGCTGTGACCACCAACCCTACACCGACAAACTGGTTACCTTTGGTTGTCTTATGCTGCGCACAGTTTCTGGCTTCCGCCGATAACGTGACGTTAAGTATCGCCACGCAGGCGCTAATGAACGATCTGCACGCCACGCTTGGGCAGGTCAGTACAGCGAATACCATGTATCCGTTGGTTGCGGGCACGTTTATGGTGGCAGGCGGAATGCTGGGGTGTATCTGGGGTTGGCGGATGCTGTTTCGCATCGGCTGCCTGATTTTTATCCTCGCCGAAGCCTGCGCCTTTTTTTCGCCATCGATCGCGCTCTTTACCTGGGGCGCGCGTCTGACCGCCGGGATAGGCGGTAGCCTGATGATCCCCGCCGTTTTTGGCCTGATCTCTGCCCTGTATCAGCAGCGACGACGGGTTGCCGCCTTTGGCGCGCTGGGTGCCTCCAGCGGCATTTCATTCGCCTGTGGTCCAATTGTATGCGGATATTTGCTGGACCACGTCGGCTGGCGCATCGCGTTTGCCTCGCTTGGCCTGCTGGCGCTGCTTATCCTGCTCTGCTCCGTCATCATCCCGGCATCAGAAAACAAACGCGCCGCTATCGCCTTCGATACCCCGGGCTTTCTGTTAGGCACCCTGGGGCTGTTCCTGACGATTTTCGGTATTCTGCGCATCCCGGTCTGGGGGCTGGTTATGCCCTTCGACCCGGCAGTGAGCGTTCTCGGCCTGAGCCCCGCCCCTTTCGTTATTCTCTGCGGCCTGATGGTGCTGGTGATGATGCTGCGCTGGGAACGTTATTTTGAAGCCACTACCGGCCACGCTCTGCTCCCCGCGGTTTTCCTGAAAACCCGCCTGGTGCGCCACGGGCTCTATCTCACCGGTTGGATATTTTTTGCCTACAGTTCGGCTATTTTTACCGTGGTGAGTTTTGCGCAGATTGTTAAAAGCGTATCGGCGATGGAAACAGGGCTGCTGATACTCCCTTTTGCGATATGTCTCGCCGCCTGTTCGCTGGGCCTGCCGCTGTTTATTCAGCAGCGAAACCCTCGCCGCCAGTGCCAGATGGGGCTGACGGCGGGAATCGCCGGCGCTCTGGTCGCCGCCGCGGCGCTGCACGTAACGGGGTTTACCCCTGTACTGATGGCGTCAGGGCTTTGTTTAATCGGCGCGGGGATGGGCACCATCGCGGCCAATGCCCCGATACTGGTCACCACTGGCGCAGGGAATCGGCACGCCGAACAGTCCGGCGGCGTTCAGGCCGCCTCGCGCGATATCGGGCAGGCATTAGGAATGGCGTTAATCAGTACCGTCATGCTCACGGTGTTGACCTTCCTGATGAAATATCAGGTACAGCACGACCCGGCAATGGGCCTGGCCGCCCGACAGGCCATCGGCCATCTCACGTTTATCCCCTGGACGAGCGATCGGACTTTCCATCAGCTTATCCAGACACAAAACCTGGCGCCCGGCGATCTCTCTGGCCTTCTTCAGCATTATCAACAGAGCCGGATGCTGAGCGCGCGTTACGGGCTGCTGGCGATGGCGATCGTGACGTCTCTACTGCTGATCCGCCTTCGCCATCTGCCGAAGTCATCGTAGATTGCGCTATACTGCCGCCACGATCAAAAAAGCGGGAAAGAACCATGAACGACAGTGAATTCCATCGCCTGGCCGATACCCTGTGGATGACCATCGAAGAGCGTCTCGACGACTGGGATGGCGACAGCGATATCGACTGCGAAATCAACGGCGGCGTGCTGACTATCAGCTTTGAAAACGGCAGCAAAATTATTATCAACCGCCAGGAGCCGCTGCACCAGGTGTGGCTGGCGACAAAACAAGGCGGCTACCATTTCGACCTGAAAGGCGACGAGTGGGTATGCGACCGCAGCGGCGAAACCTTCTGGGATCTGCTGGAACAGGCGGCGACCGCGCAGGCCGGTGAAGCGGTGAGTTTTCGCTAAACGCGCGTGATTCGAGTTCCCCGGATTGCGGCTAACGCCGTATCCGGGCGACAAAACCCATATCACCCCGAAGCCCGGGCAAGCGAAGCGCCCCCGGGAAATTTACCTGCGCCGAATGACAGGTCTACGCGGCGGGTCATGAGTAGTGCTGCAACATCGATGATGTCGCGGAATCCTCACCTGCAGCAAGGGTCGCCGCGGCAATCACCTGGCTGCGGAACGGGATCACCTGTTCGCGGCCGTCGACATCGACGATTTGATAAAACTGCGGCAGGTTAAAGTTGATAAAGCTGGAGCCGTAGGTAAAGCGGTCATGCGACGAAGAGTAGAAGCGGCTGACGTCGCGTACCAGCTCTTCTTTGCTACCTTCGCAGTGGTGATACACCTCGGCGCGGTTGCTCTCATCAAGGATATAGATGTTAAATCCGTTATCGTTATCCGCATCTTCAAAGAAGAACTGAATAATCCCTTCGCTGGCAAAACCATCCACCACCTGCGGCAGCCTGACGTGGTTGGTTTCCACCTGCACCGACAGGCCGTGCAGTTTGTTATGCGAAATCGCGCCGTAGAATTCGATGGCGTTTTCCAGCTTCTGTACCGAGACGTTAAGACGCTCGAAGAAGAGTCCCCAGGTCTGCCCGGAAACGCGTAGCGCTTTAAAACGGCCGGTATCCTGGCGGGTGCTGGAAAGACGCAGCTCAACGCATTCAGACACCAGCTGCTGCACGCGAGTGCGGATCAGGCCGCGCAGATGCTGGCTATAGCAGAAAACTTCCACGCTATCCGGCGGCGCGGCGTCCTGGTGCATCTTGCCAAGAATGGTTTTCAGCGCTTCGATCATCGCCTGCTCGCCGTTAAAGTGCAGCGTGCGCACCTCGTTCCACGAGTTGCGATACAGCAGATCGATGCTGCCAATCAGGCACTTTTGCTCTTCGCCGAAGCTGAAAACATCCAGCTTGCGGAAGTCGAAATGCACCACCTGATTGCGGAAGGCCGCCGTCGGGTCATATTCGAGGTTGACGATAATCGCCAGGTGGCGAATTTCGCAGGGGCTATACAGCGCTTTCGGCGTCGGAGACGGCAGGCGCAGCGGGAAGTGATGCGCCACATCGGCCACCATCTCCTGCAGTTTCGCCAGGTCGACAATCCCGTTGCCCTTAATAAACAGGCGTGTGCGTGACGTCAGCAGGCCGTTAAACCAGGCCCAGGCCACCAGCTTATTAAGATAACGGTTATATTCCAGCGGCTGATGGCTGATGATCGATTCCATGTCCGGCGCGCGGTTATAGACATACCAGCCGGTACGGTTGGCACGGCCCGGCGGCACGTGGATGAAAGTCAGATTCGGCTCAGACAGATCCGGCGAAATTTGCGGGTTTACCAGGGTCACTTTCCCCGGCAGCGCTTCAAAGGCGGCGTACAGCTTACGCGTCAGCACGCCAATATCCTGCGGGCTGGCGGAAACGCTCAGGTTATTACGGCGCGCAAAGCGAATCAGGTTGCGATAGCTCTGCATCATCGCATCAAGCAGTTCGTTGTGCGCTTTACGGACTTCGTCAATCTTCCAGTTGGCCCGGTTATCGAGCATCATCAGACGCTTTTCATCCCAGCCCCACTCTTTCACCAGGTGGCTGACGACTTCACGGCGCCAGCCGACGCAGGCGCGCTCGCGGCTCAGCTTCTCGCACACTTTTAAATAGAAACATCGACGCACCAGATCGAGGCGCGTTTCATCTTCGATGGCCTGCAGATAGAGCGTGACGCGCTCCAGCATCATGCAGTAAGGGTCAAGGCCAAACGATACGATTTCACCATCATGCAGGCGCTGCTTGATATCTTTCGCCAGCAGACGGTTGTTGGGATACTCCCAGGAGTACGCTTCCAGCAGCAGCGTCTTCAGCACCGCCTTATAGGGCGAGTCGATGCTTTTATACAGCTGCCACAGGCTGGCGCCGAAGTACTCTTCTGCCGAGAGGGAGCTCAGGCCGCCGAGATCCAGCCATTCGTTCGGCGTCAGCACGCCCTGCGCGTAGAGGCTCATCACGTAATCGTCGTAATGCTCTTCTTCATCGCACGGCACCATATTCCACAGAATACGCTTCCCGGCCAGGCGCACCGCGGTACGGTAAAACTCATCCAGCAGCAGGATGTGTTGAGTTGAGCCGCAGTCTTCACCGCCCAGGCTGCCGCTTTCGTTATGGCGGAAGCGGTTTTCGTCGATCAGGAAGAAGCTGACCTCAACGCCCAGCGACGCCGCCCAGCTCTCGAGCAGGCTACATTTGCGCTGCAGCAGCTGGCGCTCTTCGCTATCCAGCCAGGATTGGTGGCAAACCCAGATATCCAGGTCGGAAGAGCAGCTTTGGCCGACGGAAGAAGTACTACCCATAGAGTAAAGGCCGGTGATCGGCAGCTCGCCTTTCGGCGGCTCTTTGGCCAGCATTCCACGGTTGAGCTCGAGTTCATCAAGATAGTGACGTTGGGTTTCATCAGGCGTGTAGAGGCAAATGCCACGGGGAACGTTACCGTCAAGGTAACCCGGCATCAGCGGATGATGATAATGTAGTAATGTCGGCAGTAGACTGTAAACCTGCTGGAAAGCGGGTCCCATGGCAGCAAGGGCGCGATCCACGCGCAATTGGTTGATGGCATCCAGTCTCTGTTTCAGTGTCTCAATATAGAGGTACAAGACATATCGCCTGATGTTCAAAAACCCGACGTACAATAGTACGGAGAGTTTCAGTATTTCAACAAAAACCGTCACCATTCGTCGTCGGTGTGGTTGTGATGAACTGCTGACTGACAAATGGTTTAAAACGTGATCAATCTAACACCTTGCTGATTGACCGTAAAGAAAGATGAGCTACATACAAGTGTAGCACCCTTTACTACGTGTAAATTCTTCACTACGTTTGCGGCAACCCGCAAACGCATGAAAGGCTAAAAAAATGGCCGCGACCCTTAACCCCACAAAACTAACATCCCTAAGACAACAATGTTAGGATGGTTAGTGGTCGACTATGACGGTAACAAGCATGTTAGACAAAGTTTTGAGAATTGCCACACGGCAAAGCCCGCTTGCGCTATGGCAGGCACATTATGTGAAAGAGCGCCTGGAGTCCTGTCATCCGGGGCTTTCCGTTGAGCTGGTGCCTATGGTCACCCGCGGCGACGTGATCCTTGATACGCCCCTTGCAAAAGTGGGCGGTAAGGGCCTCTTTGTGAAAGAGTTAGAGCTGGCCATGCTGGAAGGTCGCGCCGACATTGCCGTCCATTCTATGAAGGACGTGCCGGTGGAGTTTCCCGAAGGGCTGGGGCTGGTGACCATCTGTGAACGCGAAGATCCGCGCGATGCCTTTGTCTCGAATCACTACGCTTCCATTGATGAACTCCCCCACGGCAGCATCGTTGGCACCTCAAGTTTACGCCGTCAGTGTCAGCTGGCCGCCGCGCGGCCGGATCTCACGATCCGCTCCCTGCGCGGCAACGTTGGCACGCGTCTGGGCAAGCTTGATAGCGGCGAGTACGACGCCATTATTCTGGCCGCCGCAGGGCTTAAGCGCCTGAACCTTGAGGCGCGTATTCGTCAACCGCTGTCCCCGGAGCAATCTCTGCCCGCCGTCGGCCAGGGCGCGGTCGGCATTGAGTGTCGCCTTGACGACGAATGGACCAAAACGCTGCTGGCCCCGCTGAATCATACGGAAACGGCCATCCGCGTCCGCGCTGAACGGGCGATGAACACCCGGCTTGAAGGCGGCTGTCAGGTGCCTATCGGCAGCTATGCCGAACTGATCGACGGTGAGCTATGGCTGCGCGCGCTGGTTGGCGCGCCGGATGGCTCACACACGGTACGCGGCGAGCGGCGCGGTCGCCCGGAAGATGCCGAAACGCTGGGCGTCGCCCTTGCCGAAGAACTTCTGGATAACGGCGCTCGCGACATTCTCGCCGTCGTCTACGCAGGAGAAGCGCCTCAATGAGCATTCTGGTTACCCGTCCGCTGCCGCAAGGCGAAGAGTTAGTCAGCCGCCTGCGCGCGCTGGGACGCGTGGCCTGGAGCTTTCCGCTCATTGAGTTTACCCCGGGCCGTCAGCTCCCTGAGCTGGGCGGCCAGCTGGCAAGCCTCGCCGCAGGCGATTTGCTCTTCGCGCTATCTCAGCATGCCGTCGAGTTTGCCCACGCTCGCCTCCAGCAGCAGGGGCTGCGCTGGCCCACGGCGCCCGACTATTTTGCCATTGGCCGCACCACCGCGCTGGCCCTGCATAAGGTCAGTAATCGACAAGTTCGCTACCCGTTAGATCGGGAAATCAGCGAAGTCTTGCTACAATTACCTGAATTACAAAACATTGCGGGGAAAAAAGCGCTCATCCTGCGCGGCAACGGCGGGCGGGAATTACTCGGTGACACGCTTCGCGAACGCGGTGCTGATGTCACTTTTTGTGAATGTTATCAACGTAGTGCAAGGCACTACGATGGCGCAGAAGAAGCAATGCGCTGGCAGTCTCGCGGGGTTTCGACGCTGGTCATCACCAGCGGCGAGATGCTGCAGCAGCTCTGGACGCTAATACCACAGTGGTATCGCGAACGTTGGCTCCTGAGCTGTCGCATTTTCGTTGTCAGTGAACGTCTGGCCGAGCAGGCCAGGGAATTGGGCTGGCAGGATATCCAGGTTGCCGATAGCGCCGACAACGATGCGCTGCTACGCGCATTACAATAACTCTCAACATTGGAAGCCATAATGACGGAACAACAGAATCAATCCGCCGTGGTTGAAGAGACCAGGGAGGCCGTGGAAACGACGCCACAGCCAGAGAAGAATGTCGAAAAGAAAAACGGCGGCAGTAAAACCAGCCTCGCCCTGAGCGCTATAGCTATCGCTATCGCCCTCGCCGCTGGCGTAGGCCTTTATGGTCTGACGAAGACTCAGGCAACCCGCCAGAGCGAAGCCAGCGCCGGGCTATCCAGCCAGATCGCCGCGCTGCAAAAAGCGCAGGAGAGCCAAAAAAGCGAGCTTGAAGGCATCATCAAGCAGCAGGCCGACCAGCTGACGGAAGCGCAGCGTCAGCAGGATTCTCTGGCGAAGAAGCTGGAAGAAGTGCAGGAGAAGGTCGCGGTCATTTCCGGCAGCGATGCAAAAACCTGGCTGCTCGCGCAGGCTGATTTCCTCGTAAAACTGGCCGGACGTAAGCTGTGGAGCGATCAGGACGTGACGACCGCCGCCGCGCTGCTGAAAAGCGCTGATGCCAGCCTCGCCGATATGAACGATCCGAGCCTGATTTCCGCCCGTCGCGCCATTACCGACGATATTGCTTCGCTTTCCGCCGTGAGTCAGGTCGACTACGACGGCATCATTCTGAAAGTGAACCAGCTCGCCAACCAGATCGATAATTTACGCCTGGCGGACAACAACGACGATGACACCCCGATGGATTCCGATAGCGATGAGCTATCCAGCTCCATTAGCGAGTGGCGGGTAAACCTGCAAAAAAGCTGGCAGAACTTTATGGACAGCTTTATTACCGTTCGCCGCCGCGATGAGACCGCCGTGCCGCTGCTGGCGCCAAACCAGGACGTTTATCTGCGCGAAAACATCCGCTCCCGTCTGCTGGTCGCGGCGCAGGCGGTTCCGCGTCATCAGGAAGAAACCTACAAACAGGCTCTGGATAACGTCTCGACGTGGGTTCGTGCTTACTACGACACTGAAGATGCCGCCACCAAAGCCTTCCTTGAGGACGTGGATAAGCTCAGCCAGCAAAGCATCACCATGAACGTACCGGAGAGCCTGCAGAGCCAGGCGCTGCTTGAGAAACTGATGCAAACGCGGGTACGTAATCTGATGGCGCAGCCGGCTGAAACCCAGGCCAGCGCCCCGGCTCCCGCGCCGGCACCTGCTGCCCACGCGCCAACGCCTGCGCCACAAGGAGAGTAACGCATGTTGAAAATTCTCTTACTCTTCGCGCTGCTGCTTGCCGGGATCGTGGTCGGTCCGATGATCGCGGGTCATCAGGGCTACGTCCTGATCCAGACCGATAATTACAACATTGAAACCAGCGTCACCGGGTTAGCGATCATCATGATCCTCACCATGGTGGTGCTGTTTGCCATTGAGTGGCTGCTGCGGCGCATTTTCCGCACCGGCGCGCATACCCGCGGCTGGTTCGTGGGCCGCAAGCGTCGCCGCGCGCGTAAGCAAACCGAGCAGGCGCTGCTGAAGCTGGCGGAGGGCGATTATCAGCAGGTTGAGAAGCTGATGGCGAAAAATGCCGATCACGCTGAGCAGCCCGTTGTGAACTACCTGCTGGCGGCAGAAGCCGCCCAGCAGCGTGGCGATGAAGCCCGCGCCAACCAGCATCTGGAGCGCGCGACAGAGCTCGCCGGCGACGACCTGATACCTGTCGAAATCACCCGCGTACGCCTGCAGCTGGCGCGTAATGAAAACCACGCCGCCCGCCACGGCATCGACAAGCTGCTGGAGATCACGCCGCGTCATCCGGAGGTCCTGCGCCTCGCCGAGCAGGCCTACATTCGTACCGGCGCCTGGAATTCGCTGCTGGATATCATTCCATCAATGGCGAAAGCCAACGTCAGCGATGAGGAGCACCGTGCCGAACTGGAACAGCTGGCGTGGATTGGCCTGATGGATAAAACGCTGGCCGACGGCGGCAGCGAAGGTCTGCGCGACTGGTGGAAAAGCCAGAACCGAAAAACCCGCAGCCAGGTGGCGCTACAGGTGGCAATGGCTAATCGCCTTATCGAAAGCGACGACCATGATACCGCGCAGCAGATTATTATCGAAGGTCTGAAAAAGCACTACGACGATCGCCTGGTGATGCCGATCCCGCGACTGAAAACGAATAATCCGGAACAGCTGGAAAAGGTGCTGCGCCAGCAGATCAAAACGGTCGGCGACCGTCCGCTGCTGTGGAGTACGCTGGGGCAATCGCTCATGCGTCACGGCGAGTGGCAGGAAGCCAGCATCGCGTTCCGCGCAGCGCTCAAGCAGCGCCCGGATGCGTTTGACTACGCGTGGCTGGCCGATACTCTTGACCGCCTGCATCAGCCGGAAGAAGCGGCGACGATGCGTCGCGACGGCCTGCTGTTAACCCTGCAAAACAACCCGCAGCAGTAATGCCCTTCTCGCCTCCATCGGGGGCGAGAATCTCTTCTCTTCCCGCCTGAACATTTCTCTATCCCTGAAAAGAAAAAAACGCCTGCTCTGAAACCAGGGCAGGCGTTAAAACAGGTCTGTTTGACAACAAATTGGGTGCTTCACTCAACGTAGTGTCCATGGTGTTTGATGAGGCTATATGCTTCATCCTTCACGCTATCTCTTCGTTGGCTGCACACGCTCACCCCAGTCACTTACCTTTGTAAGCTTCGGGGGGATTCCCGTGCTGGCCGTCTCGACACATCATGAATGATTTAGCATATAAAATGCGACATCTGTCAGTGGACGATAAGCACCGTAAAACGGCTCTGCATCATTCCTGAGTTTATGAGGCACTAAGGCGAACATAAGAGATGGAATGAGCATCTACCCGGTTATTATCGCACAGGATCGGTAGAAAATGCATCTATCCGCACAAGGAATTGGGACTATTCTGGACAATAAATCGCATGCTGATTAGCGAGATATTTTTTTGCGATATCAGGGAGATAGGAACGTTTTTGCAGAAGCGGAAAACAAAAAACCCCGCCGAAGCGGGGTTCAAAATTGGTCGGCGAGAGAGGATTCGAACCTCCGACCCACTGGTCCCAAACCAGTTGCGCTACCAAGCTGCGCTACTCGCCGATGTACTGCTTTTTTGAATTTTTAGTTCAATTCTTTATAAAGTCGTGGTGCGAGGGGGGGGACTTGAACCCCCACGTCCGTAAGAACACTAACACCTGAAGCTAGCGCGTCTACCAATTCCGCCACCTTCGCAATATCACAACTTTCTAAATAATGGGGTGGCTAATGGGATTCGAACCCACGACAACTGGAATCACAATCCAGGGCTCTACCAACTGAGCTATAGCCACCACTGCAAATCTTTTACGCGGTATTGAAACCACCGCAGCTCCAGCACCGGGTAAATGGTGCGCCCGACAGGATTCGAACCTGAGACCTCTGCCTCCGGAGGGCAGCGCTCTATCCAGCTGAGCTACGGGCGCTTAGCGCCGTTGCGGGGTCGGATAATACGGACTTCCTCCCCCGCTGTCTAGTGCCTTTTTAAAGAAAATTATTGTTTGCTCATGCTTTGTGCGTTTTGTTGCTTATTGCGCCACATTATCAACATTTCCGCGTCGGCCAAGGCCAAATACCTTATAAATAAGCGTCACGGCGGCGAGGAAAATCATTCCGACAAAGAGCGACATACGCGTATCGTCGTTAAATCCCATCCCTATCAGCACGCAAATCAGGAACGCCATGGTCAAATAGTTCGCCCACGGGAACAGCAGCGAGCGAAACGGATGGCTGGCCATCGCTTCTTTATGCACGAGACGAAAACGCAGCTGGCTAATCAGAATCACAAACCACGGCACCATCCCCGGCAGCACGCTGGCGCTGTAAACGTAGACGAAAACTCGCTGTGGATTAGGGATAATGTAGTTCAGGCACGAGCCGACCAGCAGAATCAGGATCGACAGCGCCACGCCCGCTGACGGCACGCCGTTGCGCGAGACTTTGGCGATGGCCGCGGGCAGCTGACGGTTTTTTGCCAGCGCGTAGAGCATGCGGCCGCAGCTGTACATACCGCTGTTACAGCCGGAAAGCGCCGCCGTGAGCACCACAAAGTTAATAATGCCCGCCGCCGCGGTGATGCCGATTTTGGCAAAGGTCAGTACGAACGGACTGCCGTTGGAGCCAATTTGATCCCACGGGAAAATAGTGACGATCACAAAAATCGCCCCTACATAGAAAATCAGGATTCGCCACAGTACCTTGCCAACCGCGCTACGCAGCGTAACCTGCGGGTTCTTCGCTTCACCGGCGGTAATCCCGATAAGCTCGACGCCCTGATAAGACGCGACCACGATGCACAGCGCCGTCAGGAAGCCCTTCCAGCCGCCGGCGAACAAGCCACCGTGCTCGGTCAGATTGCCAAAGCCAATGGCGTGCCCGCCGTTGCCAAAGCCAAAGAAAATAACGCCCAGCCCCACCACGATCATCACAATAATGGTGGTGACCTTAATCATGGCAAACCAGAATTCAATTTCGCCGTACAGCCGTACCGCCGCGAGGTTCGCCAGCGCCACCAGCCCGACGGCAATCAGCGCCGGTATCCACTGCGCCATATCCGGGAACCAGAACTGCACATAAACCCCGATAGCCGTAATCTCCGATATCCCGACCGCCATCCACATAAACCAGTAGGACCAGGCGGTGAGATAGCCGAAAAATGGGCTCATATAGCGGTGTGCGTAAACGGCGAACGATCCGGTTACCGGTTCGAGGAACAGCATTTCGCCCATCGAACGCATGATGAAGAAGACAAAGAGCCCGGCGATAATATACGCCAGCAGAACCGAAGGTCCGGCCCACTTCAGCGTACTGGCCGCGCCCATAAATAACCCGACGCCAATTGTCCCACCAAGAGCGATTAGCTCAATGTGCCGCGCCTCCAGTCCCCGCTGAAGTTCCGCTTTTTTCTCAGTCATATAGCCTCTTGTGTTTGCCCTGCTCCGGGTTTAAGCGCATCCCAACAGGGATGTGTCTATGCCGGTTATTTTTATTGAATAAATAGCCCTGCCTGCGCGACGGTAAACTGACCGTCGCGTTTTAAGCATGCGAATGGTTAATGAATTTGAGGGAAATGGCAAATAAAGTATCAGGCGAGTGAAGACATTACACAGAATACCCAGGTAAACCCGCCCGCTTGCAGTGGAATGTCACAGCTTATCGGTGTAATGCCAGCGTAAATAGCGCAGCAGGCGCGCCTGCCTTTTTATGCGGCTCGGCTGCGAAACCAGGCGATAGAACCACTCCAGACCCAGGTCCTGCCAGAACTTCGGCGCCCGCTGGACGTGGCCGGTAAAGACATCGTAGGTGCCGCCCACGCCCATATACAGCGCCTGCGGATAAACGTCCCGACAGTCGCGCATCAGGATCTCCTGACGCGGCGAGCCCATTGCCACCGTGACGATCTTCGCCCCGCTATCGCGGATACGCTCAAATAGCGCCTGACGCTGGTCAGCGGCAAAATAGCCATCCTGGCTTCCAACGATATTCACGTTCCAGCGCTGGCGAAGCTGCTGCTCCGTCTGCGCCAGCACCTCGGGCTTGCCGCCGATCAGAAATACCGGCGTTCCCTGAGCGCCTGCGCGCGCCATCAGGGCTTCCCATAAATCGGCTCCGGCGACGCGCGAGACCTGAGCCTGAGGGTATTTTTTACGTAATGAACGTACTACGCTGATGCCATCAGCGTATTTGAATTCTGCCGCTTCAATCAGCGCCCGGACCTCGGGGCTGTCTTCTACCGCCAGCATCTTCTCTGCATTAATCGCCACCAGCGTTCCCGTGCGGATCTCACCATCGGCGTACAGATAATCCAGAGCGTGTTGCATATCGCGCCAACCAATGAGTTGTAGCCCTCTCAGCAGGTACAACGGCGCGGATGTGGTCTCAGTCATGTACACCCTTATCAGACTTGAGGTTGCGTCAGCGGTTTGGCCCGCCGGTGAATCAGCCCCACGCTATCCAGGAACCAGTACAGCAGTTTTGCCGCCAGCAGGCAGATCCCAAAGATAACGAGGAAAAAAACCACGCGAGAGCCAAATGAATCCAGCCCTTCACGCGCCAGCACGATCATGTTGAAGATAGCGCCAAAACAGAAACTGTGCAGAATCGCCGCTTTATAGCGGTTCGTTTCCCGGTTGCCAAGCTCGTACAGCCAGTCAAACCATTTAATAATCAGCCCAACCGCCACCGCGCCCAGCGGGACGAACCAGACGCCGCCCATCACCACCAGCGAGCCAATCAGGGTCGGCGAAATCGCCAGACCAGAATGATTATTCAATACTTCCCAGGTGAAATAGTTCGCGGTATTGAGCACCATTGTCGGACGACCGTGCCACAACCAGCTGGGGATAAAAACGTAAAAATCCCGGATGATTGGCGCCAGCCCCTGGAACTCAATCTTGTCGTAATTTTGCAGCAACAGGGCCAGATTCTCCCACGGCGAGAAGGTGTCGCGGGTCAGATAGAGGAAAGTATAAAACGCCTCATCGCCGCTGACGTTCATGCCATAGCGCTTCAGGGCCAGCCAGAACATACCGACGATGCCCAGCACGCCCGCCGCCGCCAGCATCCACAGGCTGATCCAGCCGCGAATGATGCCGATAAACAGGAAGATGGCAAACGCGATGATGATATTCGCCCGGGTGCCGCCAACGATGGCGTAGGTCAGCAGGCCAAAGGCGACGGTGCTGACAAGGAAGAATATCCACGCTTTATAATCCTGACGCAGAAAATAGACCACCAGCATTGCCGGGATGAAAAAGTAGAAGAAGCGCTTTAGCGCCACGCCGGAGACTTCGCTGGAGAAGATCTGGCTGTAGGAGTTGAGCTTGAATAACAGGAAGCCGTTATGCGCAAAGAAGATGCCGACGCAAAGCAGCGCCAGCCCCAGCAAAATGCCCCAGGTGAGGTGGGTCTCCACGCGATTCATCGTAAACAGCGGACGATGCGGATGACCGTGCGTCGCCGACCGTAGCCGCGTTTTATAAGTCACGTAATAAACCGCATAAAAGCAGACGGAAACCAGCAGGGTTTGCAGCAGAATTTCCGGCGGGGCGACCGCGACGTCAAAGCGGAACACCAGAATACTGGTCAGCGGGAAGCCAAAGAAAAACGTCAGCAGATACAGCAGCGAGAAAAAGACGTTGAAGTTGAAGCGTACGCGACGAAATTCAAAGTACGTGGCGGTGGCGATAAATAGCGTCGACAGCAGCCAGACCAGCAGCAGCCCGCTAAATTGCATTAATGTCATGCGTCCACCCCCGCAGCAATTCGCAACGCTCGTCGCCAGCCCGTCAGGTAATTCGGCCGGAAGAAGGCGATTTGATTTTTATCCACGCCGGCCAGCTGGCGCTGCGCTTCACGCACAACGCTCACGTCCAGCGCATCGCTGGTAAAGAGTACCGGAATATGCTGCTCCGACATATCCTGCCAGAAAGGATTCTCCCGGTTCAGCACGCAGGGGATCCCCGCCTGAATCAGCAGGCACAGCGTGCCGATACCCTGCTGGCGGGCAAACAGGAAGTAGCCAAGATCGCAGCGGCGCAGCAGGGCAAGGTAGTCATCAAACGCCAGCTTGTCGCTCAATACCTGGAAATGCTGCGGGCTGAACAGCGCCGCGCCGGCCGCGCGGACTTCGTTGATGTAGTCGCCATTATTTGCCGGATAACCCATCGGCACGACAACGTTAACCGTATCGCCAAACTGCTGGCGAATCGCACGCAGCGCCGCAATATGCTCGTTGCTACGGTCGCCGGAATTACCCACCAGGATAGTCAGCGTGTCGCCGCGCGGTGCGCTATCGGCGAGCGAATTCAGCGCCGGATCCATGCGGGTCGGAAAGTAGAGCAGCTCTCCCGCTACGCCAGAATGGCGGGCGGCGAACCAGCTCAGATCGCCCCGGGTCGCAAACACACGACCTACCCGGCCCTGCGCCAGGCGCCGCAGGGGATAAAACAGGCGAAACTTCAGGCTGGCGGAGTTCTCGTACAGATCCGCTCCCCAGATATGCCAGTTAAACTGCGCCGGGCGGATCCCGCCGCTGAGCAACGCCAGCCACAGGCCGGTATTAAACTGGCCGTGAAAGAAAAAGCGCTGCTGCCGGTTCGCCTTTGCCAGCGCGATAACCGCCTTTGCCAGCGACTTTTTCCCCGGATAGCAGCGAATGGAGAGTGCGGGATAAGCGGCGCAAATTTCTGTCGCATCACCGACGACCATAAACAGGCGAGCCTGTTCGTCATCCACGGCCAGCTCATCATTAAAGAACCGCAGCACAGTCTGGTTGTGGTGCGGGATATCCGATCCCAGTACATGTATCAGTGCTGTCATGCCCGTTTACGCCAAAGTAAAAACACGCCGCTGCAGAGGGCGAAATAAACAATATAGGTAGCCATATACGCCTGCGCCGCGCCGATTGCGCCGTGCGCCGGGATAAGCCAGTGCGAGAATGCGGTCAACAGCGTGAACTGGCTGATTTCCGTCAGAATATAAAAACGCAGCGAGGCTTTGGCGATCACCAGATAGCCATAAACATAAGCCCCGACCTTTAACACATCGCCCACCAGCTGCCAGGCAAACAGATCGCGCATCGCCGTAAAGCGGTCGGAAAAAAGTAGCCAGATAGCGAAATCACGCAGCAGCCACACCGTTAAGCTCGCTGCCGCCACCGCCGGGAGGACAAATTTTAACGATTTGCCAATCTCGCGGGTGATATCCGCTTTCGCCGTCAGACGGGACAGCGTCGGTAAAAGATAAACGCTAAATGACGCGGTAATAAACTGCAAATAGGCGTCGGAGATGCTGCTCACCCCTTGCCAGATCCCCACCGCGTCCCAGCCATAGTGGGCCGCCAGCAGGTTACGCATCATCACGTAGGCGACCGGCAGCGTCACCGAGGTAATCAGCGCCATCAGGGTAAATTTCGACAGCTGCCCCGCCAGGCCGTTGTCCCAGCGCGGGCGCAGCGCGCTTAGCGGAATATTGCCGCGACGCCACAGTACGATAGCAGCCGGCACCACCACCAGCGCCGGCACCAGCGCCAGCCCCAGCAATGCGCCCTGATAACCGCCAAAACGGTAGCAGGCATAGTACGCCGCCACGCCAATCAGGCTCCCGGCGATAAGCGACAGCGCATTACCCGCCGCATCGCGAAAGCCTTTCATCAGCGCTAACAGGAAATTCGCCCAGGCAATCCCCATCTGCACCAGCGCCACCAGCCGTACCAGATTCTGGTAATGTTGATGACCGAATAACCCCTGGCTTATTGGCGCGGCCGCCAGCAGGAAGATCAGCGCCAGCAGGGTGGAGAAACCGAGTACCATCGCTGAAGCGGTGCCAACGACGTTGTTCAACTGCCGGCGATCGTCATGATGCTGCGCCACCAGCTTCGTGACGCCGTTGAATATCCCGGCCCCCGCCAGCACGCCAAGCACGGTCACCAGCTGGCGGAAGTTACCCGCCTGCCCCACGCCAGCCGGGCCGAACGACACGGCCAGCAGTTTTACCACCAGCAGACCGGCGCCGATTTTGACCAGCGTGGACGCAGCGGTCCACAGAGACGCTTTTGCCAGCGACATATCAGGAGAAATAGCTCAGCAGCGAGTTAATCACCGTGCGCTGGTTAACGTTCGACAAATTGTAGAATAACGGCAGGCGCAGCAGGCGTTCGCTCTCCTGGGTCGTGTAGCGATCCGTCCCGTGGAACTCGCCGAAGTTCTCCCCGGCCGGGCAGCTGTGCAGCGGGATATAGTGGAATACCGCCAGGATTTCCGCCTCTTTCAGCCAGGCGATCAGCTTGCTGCGATCGTCAATATCGCGCAGCTTGATATAGAACATATGCGCATTTTGCCCGCAGTCGGCAGGCACGATGGGCAGATCGATACGCCCGGCGCGCGCCAGCGGCAGCAGGGCATCGTAGTAGTTCTGCCACAGCGCCAGACGCTGCTGGTTAATCCGCTCCGCCGCTTCCAGCTGCGCCCACAGATAGGCCGCCTGTAAATCGGACATCAGGTAGCTGGAGCCGATATCGCGCCAGGTATATTTATCCACCAGGCCACGGAAAAATTGGCTGCGGTTGGTGCCTTTTTCACGAATGATCTCCGCGCGCTCTATCAGCGTGCGATCGTTAATCAGCGTTGCGCCGCCTTCACCGCCCGCGGTGTAGTTTTTGGTTTCATGGAAGCTGAAGCAGCCAATATGGCCGATAGTGCCGAGCGCCCGGCCTTTATAGGTCGACATCACGCCCTGAGCAGCATCCTCCACCACAAACAGATTATGCTTGCTGGCGATAGCCATAATGGTGTCCATCTCGCAGGCCACGCCGGCGTAGTGGACCGGTACAATCGCGCGGGTTTTCTCGGTGATGGCCGCTTCAATCAGCGTTTCATCGATATTCATGGTATCGCGGCGAATATCAACGAAGACGATTTTCGCGCCGCGCAGCACAAAGGCGTTGGCGGTGGAGACGAAGGTATAGCTCGGCATAATCACTTCATCGCCCGGCTGAATATCCAGCAGCAGCGCGGCCATTTCCAGCGAAGCGGTGCAGGATGGCGTCAGCAGCGCTTTCGCGGTGCCGAAACGCTGCTCCATCCACTGCTGGCAGCGGCGGGTAAAACCGCCATCGCCGCACAGCTTGCCGCTCCCCATCGCGGACTGCATATAATCAAGCTCGGTACCCACCACCGGCGGCGCGTTAAATGGAATCATCATGTCACCTGTATAACCAGTACGCGGTGCTTTCGACATTGGCACCGCTAAGAATGTAACGTTTAAGCGCGGCGGTGTTGCCCATCTGGGTCGCCACCCGCAGCGTCGTCAGCTCGCGCAGCGCGGCCCAGCGCTGCGCCGCCTGCATTAATTCCGCTCCGGCGCCGCGTCCGGCCAGCAGGCCAATCCTCGCCTCGCGCTCGCTGAGCTGGCGCAGGGAGACAAACGCGCGAATATCGCCGTCAGGGGCGCGAAGCACCAGACACTGGTGATCGAAGGTTCCGCGCACCGCATTTTCAATCCACCGGGCATAGAAACGACCGCTGGCATCGTCGGAATACCACGGGGCGCGAAAACGGCTCTGCGCAAAGGCCAGCGCCGCCTGTTCGCGCAGCCGGGGGATATCCACCTCTGTCGCCGGCTCGGCGCCGATATCATCAGAAGCCGCGGGCGAAAGCGCAAGATCGACCTCGCCCTCCACCAGCCGGAAGCCTAATGCCTGCAGCGCATCCAGGCGCGCGGCATCATCCGCCGCGACTTTCGCCTGCACCCGCGACCATCCCGCCAGCGCTTGCACCGTCAGCGGCGGCGCATCGTCGCCAAAGCGGAGAATGGCGCTATTGACGCCGAAGAAGCGGTTTTCCCACTCAAGGGGCTCAATACTGGCGCGGGCGAACATAAAATAGATCTGTTAAGTTTTGGTCACGATGAAAGCGCGCGAAGCTGCGAACACTTTCATCTTTTACCAGACGCTCTCTCACCGCCACACCCCTTTGGTATCGACGATAAACTGCTGGCTAACGCTCTCCCCGCCAACCGCTTTAAATTCTTTATGATCGACCAGCATCACCAGCACATCGGCGCTCGCCAGCGCCTCGTCCAGCGACGCCAGAGCGCACAGTCCGTCGAGCTTTTTCGGCAGCTGATGAATATTTGGCTCAACGACCAGGGTTTCGCCGCCGTGCCAGCGGGCGATCTGCGCGGCAATGGCCATGGCCGGGCTTTCGCGCAGGTCATCAATATTCGGCTTAAACGCGAGGCCAAAACAGGCGATTTTTAGCTCGCTGGCGCGTTTGTTGCTGGCGGCGAGGCAGTCGGCGACCCGCGCTTTGACCTGATCGATCACCCATTCTGGTTTGTGGTCGTTGACTTCACGCGCGGTCCGGATAAGCCGCGCCTGCTGCGGGTTTTGCGCCACGATAAACCACGGGTCGACCGCAATGCAGTGGCCGCCAACGCCCGGCCCCGGCTGGAGGATATTGACGCGCGGATGACGATTCGCCAGACGAATCAGTTCCCAGACGTTGATCCCCTGATCGGCGCAAATTAGCGAAAGTTCATTGGCAAAAGCGATATTAACGTCGCGGAAGCTGTTTTCAGTCAGCTTGCACATTTCGGCGGTGCGCGAGTTGGTCACCACGCATTCGCCTTCGAGGAAAATTTTATACAGCTCGCTGGCGCGGGCTGAGCAAACCGGCGACATGCCGCCAATCACGCGATCGTTTTTAATCAGCTCAACCATCACCTGCCCCGGCAACACGCGCTCCGGACAGTAGGCGATATTGACGTCCGCCGCTTCGCCAACCTGCTGCGGGAAGCTCAGATCGGGGCGCATTTCCGCCAGCCAGCCCGCCATCTGCTCGGTTGAACCCACCGGCGAGGTGGACTCAAGGATAACCAGCGACCCTTTCTTCAGCGTCGGTGCGATAGATTTCGCCGCCGACTCGACGAAAACCATATCCGGTTCATGCAGGTCTTTAAACGGCGTCGGCACCGCAATCAGGTAAGCGTCGGCTTCTACCGGCGCGGTAGTGGCGCTCAGGTAGCCCTGCTCGACCGCCGTTTTGACGACGCTCGCCAGATCCGGCTCCACGATATGAATTTCACCACGGTTAATGGTCTCCACGGCGTGTTGATTGATATCAACGCCGACCACCCGCTTTTGCCGGGAGGCGAACGCGGCAGCGGTTGGCAGGCCAATATATCCAAGGCCAATCACTGAAATGGTAGAAAAATTCATAGCGTTACCTGATTATTTTTAAGTGCAGACAAAATACGATGACACGCATGTCCATCGCCATACGGGTTATGCGCCCGGCTCATGGCCTGATACGCGGACTCATCTTGCAGCAGGCGCGTGACCTCATTGACGATGCGCTGGCTATCGGTACCCACCAGGCACACGGTGCCCGCGCTGACCGCCTCCGGGCGCTCGGTCATTTCACGCATCACCAGCACCGGTTTCCCGAGCGAGGGCGCCTCTTCCTGGATACCGCCGGAATCGGTCAGGATCAACCACGCGCGGTTCATCAGCCAGACAAACGGCAAATAATCCTGCGGCTCAATAAGTATGACGTTCTCAACGTGGCCGAGAATGCGCTTCACCGGTTCGCTGACGTTCGGATTCAAATGCACCGGATAGACGATCTGTACGTCCGGATTGTTCGCGGCGATCTCCGCCAGCGCATGGCAGATTTGCTCGAAACCGCGGCCAAAGCTTTCCCGACGGTGTCCGGTGACCAGAATCATCTTCTTGCCGTTGGCGAGGAAGGGATAACGCTGAGTCAGCTCGTTGTGCAGGGCTTCATCGCTCAACACCCGGTCGCGCACCCAGAATAGCGCGTCAATAACCGTATTACCGGTTACCGTGATCCGATTGTCGGCGATGTTTTCCCGCAGCAGGTTCTGCCTTGAGGTTTCCGTCGGCGCAAAGTGGTACGTCGCCAGATGCCCGGTCAACGTACGGTTCCCCTCTTCCGGCCACGGCGAGCTCAGATCGCCCGTGCGCAGCCCGGCTTCCACGTGCCCTACCGGGATCCGCTGATAGAAAGCGGCCAGGCTTGCCGCCATCGTCGTGGTGGTATCGCCATGCACCAGCACCACGTCTGGTTTAAACGACTCCAGCACCGGCTTTAAACCTTCAAGGATGCGACAGGTAATCTCCGTCAATCCCTGACCCGGCTGCATAATGTTAAGGTCGTATTCCGGAACAATAGAAAAAAGTTTCAACACCTGATCGAGCATCTCCCGATGCTGCGCGGTCACGCAAACTTTCGCCTCAAAATGAGGATCCTTTGCCAGCGCATGAACCAGAGGCGCCATCTTGATAGCTTCTGGTCTCGTGCCAAATACCGTTAGTACTTTCACATCGATTCTCTTCGATTAGGTGATAAAGGCTGAATGTCCTTCACCACAGGCCGCATTCACTGGACACGGCGACGCGATAACGCAACGCCTGCGCCGATGAGCGCGCCCACAATCCCCCACATCACCATCAGAAACACGCGGCGCGGGCTATCGCGTTTTACCGGTTCTTCAGGCGTTCGCAAATACCTGTAAGTCTGAAAACGCGGGTCCAGGGTCGGCCCCACGTTCAACGTCGTTAACATGGCGCGGCTTTGGTCATAATCAAGATCGTACTGCGGCCCCACCGCCTGCAGATTTTCCAGCCGGGCCTGCAGCATTGGACGCCCCAGTAAAAACAGCTCGGAATCCGGCAGCTGGTCTGGTGGAATATCGGTTTCGCTGCGGGAGATGTTGTGCTGCTGCGCGACTTTCAGCGCCTGTTCCACGCTGTGCATGCGGCGATTGAAAATCTCTCGCGCCACCTCTTCCTGGCGCTTCACCTGCGCTTTCATCTGTACGGTACGCGCGGCCCAGGCGCCTTTGAGCTCATCATTCAGATGCCCTGCCGCACGCTGGCTGGCGAAAGCCACATACTGGCGCAGCAGATTGTTGGCATCAGGCGCGGTTTCTGCCGTCAGCTTCACGCTATCGTTGATGCTTTTTAGCGCATCGCCGGGCATGAACTGGATATCGTTAATCAGGTCATCCAACAGCGCGGCATCGGCGCGAGCGTTACCCGACTGGCGCTGCTTGTAGTAGTCCGTTTGCAACCAGAAGTCGCGGCGGGTATCCCACGACGCCTGCTGCATGATGAACTCTTTATATGCTTCGTCCATGACCGAAGGCTGATCGACAGAGACGAGATTGGCCTTGATATCGAGATTGCGTAAGAACTGCTGTTGTGAATAGTATCCCCCCAGCATGTTCACCGTCGGTCGGTCGGTAATCGCCGTCGCGCTCCACTCCTGACGAGCAAAAAAGGTATAAACCAGAACAATCAGTGCAAAGAGCACTGCGATACCTGCTATCCAGCTTTTTCCGGCCCATAAGGCGCGAAACAGCCCGCGAATATCCAGCTCGTTCTCAACGTTCACTGTTTGTGCTCCCGGTAATGGTTGAGTCATCACGTCCCCAGATTGACTTGGTTAATTTGGATTATTGCCGCTGTGTCGCCGTATTCTGCGTCTAATGCGCTTAACCATGCGCGCCACTTTCCAGGCGCGTTTAATGCAGTAGCCATAAAGAAAGAAGGCTAACAAAAAGAGTATTAACATCACCCATTCAGGAACAATGCGGGTGTATTCCGCCACCACGCCAACCAGGGCCAGCAGCGCGGCGGCCAGGGTGATCAGCACAAACGCCTGACGGGAAGTAAACCCGGCGCGCATGATTAAATGATGAATATGCTGACGGTCCGGGGAGAATGGACTCATCCCTTTGCGCAGGCGACGGTACATAATCGCCACCATATCCATCAACGGAATAGCGATAATCCACAGCGCCGTGACCGGGCTGATAGGATGCGTTTTTCCCTGCGTGGTCTCCAGCAGGATCCAGATGATAGTGAAGCCAATCATGGTGCTGCCGGCATCACCCATAAAGACCTTATAGCGACGACCAAGCGCACCGAGGTTAAGTAAAATATAGGGCAAAATGGCGGCAATCATCGCAAAACACCACATCGCCAGGCTGTACTGGCCATCAAACCACAGGATAATGCCCGTTGCCGCGAAAGAGACTGACGACAGACCGCCAAGCAGCCCATCGATACCATCAACCATATTGAAGGCGTTGATCGCCGCCCAGACGGCGAACAGCGTGAGGAAGAAGCCAAAAGGGCCGAGCACCAGCTCCCATGAGCCGAATATAAAACCGAGGCTACTAAGATGAAGATTACCCACCATCATCATAATGACGGCGATAGCGGCTTGAATTACCGCGCGAATTTTTACGCTGATATCAAAGCGGTCGTCCAGCGCACCGACCAGCACGAGCACCCCGGCACATCCCAGGTATAACCGAGCGTGGGGAATGTAATAATCGGCGATAGCAAACGTAAAACAAATACCTGCGAAAACTGAAATACCACCGACTAACGGAATCAAACCCTGATGCCGTTTGCGATAGTTAGGTTTATCCACCAGCCCAACTCTTTTTGCCGCCTTGCGAGCGATAAATATAAACAGGGTGGTGAATAAGAAAATACTGATTAATTCAGTAATAGCAGTGAGTAAATTCACAACGCATGTGCTCTCAGCATAGTTAATCCGGGAAGTATAACGATGATGCCTCAACTCCAGAAGGGGCAAAGCAGAACATTACAAATTTATTGTAGAAATTTTAGACTGTTAAAGCCGTCTCTGCCTGCCATCATCCTGCGCATATCATACGTTAAGACCCATTTTGTTTTCCCTTCCTGGATCATACAAACCCGGAAAACAAAACGCCACGCAATAGCGTGGCGTTCTCTGGCGTTTTTAGCTTACGAGCGCTTCATCATGTCGAAGAAGTCATCGTTAGTTTTAGTCATCGCCAGTTTATTGATGAGGAATTCCATCGCGTCGATCTCACCCATCGGGTGAATGATTTTACGCAGGATCCACATCTTCTGCAGCTCTTCCTGAGTGGTGAGCAGCTCTTCTTTACGGGTACCGGAACGGTTGTAGTCGATAGCCGGGAAGACGCGTTTTTCTGCGATCTTACGAGAGAGGTGAAGCTCCATGTTACCGGTGCCTTTAAACTCTTCGTAGATAACTTCGTCCATTTTAGAACCGGTATCGATCAGCGCCGTAGCGATAATCGTCAGGCTGCCGCCCTCTTCCACGTTACGCGCGGCACCGAAGAAACGCTTCGGACGATGCAGGGCGTTGGCGTCCACACCACCGGTCAACACTTTACCGGAAGCCGGGACGACGGTGTTGTAGGCACGCGCCAGACGGGTAATGGAGTCGAGCAGGATGATAACGTCTTTCTTATGCTCAACCAGACGCTTCGCTTTCTCGATAACCATCTCGGCAACCTGAACGTGGCGAGATGCCGGCTCGTCAAAGGTAGAAGCGACAACTTCGCCTTTAACCAGACGCTGCATCTCGGTCACTTCTTCCGGACGTTCGTCGATCAGCAGTACCATCAGAACGCAATCAGGATGGTTGTACGCAATGCTCTGCGCGATATTCTGCAGCAGCATGGTTTTACCGGCCTTCGGCGGCGCAACAATCAGACCACGCTGGCCGCGGCCGATCGGCGATGCCAGATCCAGGACGCGAGCGGTTAAGTCTTCCGTTGAGCCGTTACCACGCTCCATACGCAGACGTGAATTTGCGTGCAGAGGGGTTAAGTTCTCGAACAGAATCTTGTTACGCGCGTTTTCCGGCTTATCGTAGTTAACTTCGTTAACTTTCAACAACGCAAAGTAACGCTCACCCTCTTTAGGAGGACGAATCTTACCGGAAATGGTGTCACCAGTGCGGAGGTTGAAGCGGCGGATTTGGCTGGGGGATACGTAGATGTCGTCGGGACCGGCGAGGTAGGAGCTGTCTGCTGAACGGAGGAAACCAAATCCATCCTGCAGTATCTCCAGTACGCCATCGCCAAAGATATCCTCGCCACTCTTCGAATGCTGCTTGAGGATGGCAAAAATAATATCCTGCTTACGCATACGGGCCAGGTTTTCCAGCCCCATATTTTCGCCGAGAGTAATCAGCTCAGAAACCGGCGTATTCTTTAATTCGGTAAGATTCATAATGGTGTGGGTTCTTAAACTCGGGGTAATTCTCGAACTTAATGTTGTGAATGGTATGGCAGGAACATCCATGCCTGTTAACGGCCTTCATCTCGTGTCTGTACGTTGCCTGGTCACAGGAAAGAACGCAGAACTGAAACGACTAAACGGAATGAGTGATAAGCCCGGATTATAAGCCTCACGCGCATTTTTGCGGGACGCTTTGGGTAAAACAAGATTCAAACAAAGGTATGTTTAAAACGAAGTCTGAGATTAACTTAGCACGACTCTCGCCGGGCGTCCAGAGATCCGCAAAAAATTGGACGCTGGACGCCGGGAGAACAAGCCGCTTACGCCAGGTTGGCGTCGAGGAACTCTTTCAGCTGTCCTTTGGACAGCGCGCCAACTTTGGTCGCTGCCACTTCGCCATTTTTGAACAGCAGCAGGGTCGGGATGCCGCGAATGCCGTATTTCGGCGCAGTACCCGGGTTCTGATCGATGTTCAGTTTCGCAATGGTCAGTTTGCCCTGATACTCTTCAGCGATCTCATCCAGAATCGGGGCGATCATTTTGCACGGACCACACCACTCTGCCCAGAAATCGACGAGGGTTAGCCCGTCAGCCTTGAGTACGTCCGTGTCAAAACTGTCGTCAGTCAGGTGAATAATTTTATCGCTCATATTTAACTCCACAGGAATAAGCCTGGTGTGTTGGTGTCGCGGCCATCAACGACGTGTCGATGCTACGTTATGCACGCTGTTCTTCAGAATGCCTCTTTTATCTCTCTGCATCACAATGCCCATCATGAACTTTGCCCCGCAAAAGATAAAGCAACCAGCGTTCAAACCGGCTTATCGCAGATTTGTCACCCTCGCCTCGCTTAGTAGTCTAAGCTTTCGAAGATTCGTTCAGTTGCCGCAGACGCACCTTGAATAATTTCATACATAGCCAACGAAAGGTTGACGTTATTTCACCGGATACGCTTTCTTAATGCAATAGTTAGCTGATATTCTACCACACTATGAGCAAAACACATTTAACAGAACAGAAGTTTTCCGACTTCGCCCTGCACCCGGCAGTGATTGAAGCCCTTGAAAAGAAAGGGTTTCATAATTGTACACCCATTCAGGCACTCGCCCTCCCGCTTACGCTGGAAGGTCGCGATGTCGCCGGGCAGGCGCAAACCGGTACCGGTAAAACGATGGCGTTTCTGACGTCAACGTTTCATTATCTTCTCACTCACCCGGCGATCGCTGACCGCCAGGTCAACCAGCCGCGCGCGCTGATCATGGCGCCGACGCGTGAACTGGCGGTTCAGATCCACGCTGACGCCGAACCGCTGGCGCAGGCTACCGGTCTGAAACTCGGCCTGGCTTACGGCGGCGACGGCTACGATAAGCAGCTGAAAGTGCTGGAAAGCGGCGTGGATATTCTGATCGGTACCACCGGTCGCCTTATCGACTACGCCAAACAGAACCATATTAACCTCGGCGCCATTCAGGTTGTCGTGCTTGACGAAGCCGATCGCATGTACGATCTCGGCTTTATTAAAGATATCCGTTGGCTGTTCCGCCGTATGCCGCCAGCGAATCAGCGCCTGAACATGCTGTTCTCTGCCACCCTTTCTTATCGCGTCCGTGAACTGGCGTTCGAACAAATGAACAACGCCGAGTACGTCGAAGTTGAGCCTGAGCAGAAAACGGGCCACCGTATTAAAGAAGAGCTGTTCTATCCTTCCAACGAAGAAAAAATGCGCCTGCTGCAGACGCTGCTGGAAGAAGAGTGGCCGGATCGCGCGATTATTTTCGCCAACACCAAACATCGTTGTGAAGATATCTGGGGTCACCTGGCGGCGGACGGCCATCGCGTTGGTCTGTTAACTGGCGACGTTGCGCAGAAAAAACGCCTGCGCATTCTCGATGAATTTACCCGCGGCGATATCGACATTCTGGTCGCAACCGACGTTGCCGCCCGCGGTCTGCATATTCCGGCCGTTACGCACGTCTTTAACTACGACCTGCCGGACGATTGCGAAGACTACGTTCACCGTATTGGCCGTACCGGCCGCGCTGGCGCCAGCGGTCACTCCATCAGCCTGGCCTGTGAAGAGTACGCGCTGAATCTGCCGGCAATTGAAACCTATATCGGTCATTCAATTCCGGTCAGCAAATACAATTCGGACGCGCTGATGACTGAACTGCCCAGACCGCTACGTCTTACGCGCCCGCGCCCGGGCAACGGCCCGCGTCGTAACGGTCCGCCACGTAATCGTCGTCGTTCAGGTTAAAGCACTATGCCATACACAAAATCATTCAAGTTGCATCAAGGCCGCAGGAAAGCGAATCGCGGCGAGCTGACGCTGGTAAGTGATTCGGGTAAGAGAACGCAGCCAACACAGAGGCAACTTGAAGGATGAAGTGTATGAGCTCCACCTCGCTCTATGCCGCTATCGATCTTGGCTCCAATAGCTTTCATATGTTGGTTGTACGCGAGGTTGCCGGAAGCATCCAGACCCTGAGTCGTATCAAACGCAAAGTCCGTCTGGCCGCTGGACTCAGCGGCGACAATACGCTCTCGGCGGAAGCCATGGAGCGCGGCTGGCAATGTTTACGCCTGTTTGCCGAGCGTTTGCAGGATATCCCCCCGACGCAAATCCGCGTGGTCGCCACAGCGACGCTGCGCCTGGCGGTTAACGCCGGTGAGTTTCTGGAGAAAGCGCGGGAAATCCTCGGCTGCGCGGTTCAGGTTATCAGCGGTGAAGAGGAAGCGCGCCTGATTTATCAGGGCGTTGCGCATACAACAGGCGGCGCAGATCAGCGTCTGGTCGTGGATATTGGCGGCGCCAGCACCGAACTGGTTACCGGTACCGGTGCGCAAACCACCTCGCTTTTCAGCCTGTCCATGGGCTGCGTGACCTGGCTGGAACGCTACTTTGCCGATCGCAGCCTGACCAAAGAGAACTTTGACCAGGCCGAAACCGCCGCGCGTGAAGTTTTGCGTCCCGTCGCCGATGTGCTGCGCTATCACGGCTGGAAAGTGTGCGTCGGGGCGTCCGGTACGGTTCAGGCGTTACAGGAAATCATGATGGCGCAGGGGATGGATGAACGCATCACCTTAGCCAAGCTACAGCAGCTCAAACAGCGCGCCATTCAGTGCGGTCGTCTGGAAGAGCTGGAGATCGAAGGCCTGACGCTTGAACGGGCGCTCGTCTTTCCCAGCGGGCTGGCGATTCTTATGGCCATCTTCAGCGAGCTGAATATTCAGTGTATGACGCTCGCCGGCGGCGCGCTGCGTGAAGGTCTGGTCTACGGCATGCTGCACCTGTCGATCGATCAGGATATTCGCAGTCGTACCTTACGCAATATTCAGCGCCGGTTTCTGGTTGATACTGAACAGGCACAGCGCGTTGCCCAACTGGCCGCCCATTTCGTTCATCAGGTGGAAAACAGCTGGGAAATTGAGCCGCTATGCTTCGATTTGCTGCAAAGTGCCTGCCAGCTGCATGAAATTGGTCTGAGCGTGGAGTACAAGCAGGCCCCCCTGCACGCCGCCTGGCTGGTGCGCAATCTTGACCTGCCCGGCTTTACCCCCGCACAAAAGAAGCTGCTGGCGACGCTGCTGTTAAACCAAACCAACGCCGTCGACCTTTCATCCATTCATCAACAAAACGCGGTGCCTCCGAGAGTCGCGGAGCATATGTGCCGTCTGCTGCGTCTGGCGATTCTGTTTGCCAGCCGCCGACGCGACGATCTGCTGCCGATGCTTACGCTGGCTGCCGAAGATGAAAATTTGACGTTAACGCTGCCGCAGGGCTGGCTGGAGAATCATCCGCTGGGCCGGGAAATGGTCGAACAGGAGTGCCAGTGGCAGAGCTACGTTCACTGGCCGCTGCGGCTTAACGAGCAGTAGTCGGCTACGATCCGCTCTCGCATAAAGCGATGGCGGGTTTTATACACCGGCCATGCCAAAGCGCTTATTGCAGCTTCACTCTGAAATCAAAATTAAAGTAATTGCTCAGGCAGAATGCGGTTCCGTACTCAAGCACCTCTCCCTGAGCATTGCGGCTTTTCAGCGTAATTTTCATCAATGGCACGCCTTGCGGCAGGTCGAGCAAATTCAGCTCTTCCGCCGAAGGAATATGCACCGTCAGTGAGTAATCCTGAAGATCGGGATAAATATCATTTTCCGCCCAGTGCGCGTACAGCGAACCTTCAAGTAGATCCGGGCGGGGTAAGAAACGCTCGGGGATAAACATGGTTTCGAGAGACACCGGGAGGGCATCGACCAGACGGACGCGTTTGATTTTCGCCACCCGATCGCCGACCGCGATCTCCAGCTCACGGGCCAGAAAATCATCCGCCGCCAGCTTTTCCCTCACCAGCCATCGGTTGGACACCGTGCCTGAATTTTGTAGCTGGGCAGAAAATCCGCCGCTGGCAAGGTTATAGCTTACCGGCAGATTCACCTCGGTCCCTTTTCCGTGGCGTTTAATAACCAGCCCGGCCTCCAGCAGCGCATCAAGCGCCTTCACGACCGTCACGCGCGATAGCTCAAGCGTCTGCGACATTTTGCGTTCGGAAGGCAGGATGCTGCCGTGCGTCAGCAACCGCTCGGTCATTGCCGCTTCAATAGCTTGTTTAAGTTGAATATAAAGCGGCGCGGGAGCCTCTGCATTCAGACGCCCTTTTATATACTCAAGCAGCGATTGCGGCATAATGTCGTAGTCTTCCGGAATTCAGTGGCAGTGGATTTATCATAGTGGATCCATACTGGAATCAATAGCCCCCTCATAACGTCTCCCCACCCTTTTTTAGCTTCTCACTTTTCTTTCAGAATGCGTCTTCGATCACAGCATGGCCACAAAGGACTTTAACTGGACTTAATCTGGATCTACTTTTAGTATAACTTTTATTCATTTCTTCCAGGGAGCCGATGATGTCTGCTATTCACCCTACCTATACCACCGAAAACCGCATCCTCGGCTGCCTTTATGGGCAAGCCATTGGTGATGCGATGGGTATGCCTTCCGAACTGTGGCCTAAGCGCCGAATTATCAACCATTTTGGCTGGATTGAGCGCTTCCTCCCCGGACCGAAAGAGAATATTGCGGCCTGCGAATTTCGCGCCGCTGAGTTCACCGATGATACCCATCAGTGCATCGCACTCATGGATGCCCTGAATGAAACCAACGGCGTGACCGATCCACTGGTCATCGCCAGGCATATTCTGCTGTGGGCCAGACGCTGTCAGGCCTTTGAAAAAAATATTCTTGGCCCGACCTCGAAGGCTTCCCTGATCGCGCTTGAACAGGGGCAGCCGCTGGAGGAGATCGCGGCCAACGGCGTAACCAACGGCGCGGCAATGCGCGTGGCGCCGATGGGCTGTCTACTGCCCACCGGGGACAGAACGTTTTTCATTGAGCAAGTGCGGCTATCCTGCCTGCCGACGCATAAATCAGATATCGCTATCGCCGGCGCGGTGGTCATTGCCTGGGCGATCGGCCGCGCCATTGAAGGGGCCGAATGGCCGTTAATTAAAACGGAGCTGGCGTCGCTCGCCAATGAGACGCAGCGCCATTATGAGTCCACTTTTAGTCCACTACTGGGAAACCGTATCCACCTGGCGCTGGAAACGATCGCCGGGGAGACTGACCATCTGACGGGTATTGAACGGATTTATGAGGACATCGGCGCCGGTATGGATATTATCGAGTCCGTCCCCGCAGCGATTGCTCTGGTTGAGCTGGCAAAAACGCAGCCTATGAAATGCGCTATGCTGGCAGCCAATTTAGGCGGCGACACCGACACCATTGGCGCGATGGCCACCGCCATCTGCGGCGCGCTTCATGGCATAGAGGCTTTTCCTGAAGAACATATACAACGGATTAAGCAGGCCAACAGCATCGACTTCGCGCCTTACGCACAGCGGCTTGCAGGCTACCGCTTCGCATAATTCACAGAGGGTATCACTATGGACAGCAAAGCTTCATACGATGGAAATATCCAGGCGGCAGATCCCGGAATGGCAGAATTAGGGATCGGTCTGGTCCCCCCGGTCCACCAGACCCAGAAACCGGTCCAGCTGTTTTTCGTCTGGTGCGCCGCGAATATTGGCATTCTTGGCGTCGTTTACGGCGCGGTGATTGTGTCGTTCGGCCTCTCATTCTGGCAGGCGATTCTTGCCGCCGTGGCGGGCGTCGCCTCCTTTGCGCTGGTCGGCATCACCAGCATCGCCGGGAAAATTGGTCGTACGACGACGCTAACCCTCTCCCGCGTCATTTTTGGCAAACGCGGTAATATCGCCCCCACCAGCTTCTGTTGGGTGAATCTGATGGGCTGGGAAGCGGTCAATATCATTACCGGCACGCTCACCCTCGTTGCGCTGTTTGCCGCCATGGGTCTTGAAGAGAGTCTGACCACCACCGCGCTGTCGCTTTTCTTGTTTGGCGGGCTGACCGTACTGGTCAGCGTGCTCGGGCAAAACGCCGTGCTGATGATGCAAAAATGGATCACCCGGATCTTTGGCGCCATGACGCTGCTGGTGGTGATCTATTTACTCTTCACCGCGGACTGGCAGGCCATCCTCGCGCTGCCTTCAGGCAGCTGGCTGACCGGCTTTCTGCCTGCCGTGTCTATTATTGCCGCAGGCACCGGCATCAGCTGGGCTATCGCCGGCGCCGACTATAGTCGCGATCAGCGCCCTGACTCCGGGGAAAAGCCTATTTTTCTCGCCGTGGTCAGCGGCGCCGCCCTCCCGCTGCTGTTGCTGATGCTCACCGGAATACTGCTTACCGCGCAGATCCCCGATCTGGCCTCCAGCGAGAACCCCATTTCAGCGATCGGTAAACTGCTGCCTTCGTGGATGGCAATCCCCTATCTGGCCGCGGCTACCGCCGGGGTCGTGACCATCGCCGTGTTGAGCCTCTATTCCGCCAGCCTTAACCTGTTAAGCATGGGGATTAAGCTACAGCAGCGTTCCGCCGTGGCCCTCGACGCCGTGCTGGTGCTGGGGATTGCCCTCTACGTGCTGTTTGTCTCGAAAGATTTTCTCGGGCCGTTTATCGCGTTTTTGATTTTCTGCGGCGTATTTCTGGCCGCCTGGGCCGCCATCTTTATGGTCGATTTTTATCGGCTGCGCCGCCGTGCCGGATATCCTGAAGCTGATTTATTCAGGGAGAGCGGCGCAAACCGTACCGCGCTGGGCTGCTGGATTGTCGGTGCGCTGGCAGGATTGATGGTCTCTAAAACCGGTTTTATCGACGGACCTTTCGCGGTCGGTATTTTCGCGGACTCCAGCCTCGGGTTATTCGTCTCTTTTATTCTGAGCCTGGCGCTGTATCTCGCCTTCGGAACGAGAAAGGGGGCCTGCCGTGACAATCAGCGCTGACCTGCTATCGCCTCAGCGGCCGATCGTGGTTATCGGCGCCGCTTTTGGCGACATTATTCTCCATCTCGATGCGCTGCCGCAAAGCGGTAGCGATGTCTCCGCCCGCGACGGCGGACGGCAGATTGGCGGCTGTGCGTTCAACGTCGCCCGCGCGCTCTCGCGCCTCGAACTGTTTCCCATTAACGCCATACCGGTAGGCAATGGCGATTGGGGGCAGGCCGTTGCGCAAAAAATGGCGCTGGAAAACTTGCCCGTCCTCTTGCGCCATCCCACCCACGATAACGGCTGGTGTCTGGCTCTTGTCGAAGCCAGTAAAGAGCGGACGTTTATCACCATTGAGGGCTGCGAACAGCACTGGACTGATGAACTATTAGCGCAAATACCGCTGCCGAAGGAGGCGATTATTTACGTCTCGGGATACGAACTGGCCAGCGAAGCGCTGCGCCAGTGGATCCTTGCCCAGACGGAAGATAAAACGCTGTTCGTCGATTTTGGCCCGCGTCTGTGCGACCTGGATATTCACTTTATCCAGGCGCTGCTGCGCAAACGCCCCCTGCTCACCCTGAATCGCGATGAACTCAGCGTGCTGTGCGCGCGTTTATACGATTTGGATAGCGCGACCCTTGATGCCGCCTCACGGCTCGCCAGCGACTGGCATATTCGGGCGATCTGTCGGTTTGATAAGGATGGCGCATGGGTGGTTGAACCTGACGCAGCACCGCAGCATATTCCGGCCTGCCGCGTGAAGGTCCACGACACGATTGCCGCAGGAGACAGCCACTGTGCCGGTACGATCGCCGGGCTGGCCTGTGGAATGGATTTGCAGCAGGCAACGCGGCTGGGCAATGAAGTGGCGGCCATTGTCGTCAGTCAACCCGGTTCAGACGGCGCGCCCGGTCGCAAAGCGCTACGTCAGTTCCAGATTCAACAGCAAAACAGCCGCTAGCCGCTATTTACGCGCTTTCGCCAGCATCGCCCTGATGTTGGCGACGTTCGCCTGGCCTTTATGCATGCGCTCTTCCGGCGAAATCACTTTGCGCTCCTGCTCCCAAATCAGGTCGTCCTGCGGCAGTTCCAGCAGGAAACGGCTCGGCTCCGGCCGCACCAGCTCGCCGTACTGACGGCGCTCTTTGCACAGGGTAAAAGTCAGCTCTTTCTGCGCACGGGTGATACCCACGTAGGCAAGACGGCGCTCTTCATCGACGTTGTCTTCATCAATGCTGCTCTGGTGCGGCAGCAGCCCCTCTTCCATACCAACCAGGTAGACGTAGGGGAACTCCAGCCCCTTTGACGCGTGAAGCGTCATCAGCTGCACCTGATCCGTCTCCTCATCCGACTCGCCGCGCTCCATCATATCGCGCAGGGTAAAGCGGGTAACGACCTGAGTGAGCGTCATCGGTTCATCGATCTCGCTGCCTTCGAGCATTTCGGTCATCCACGTGAACAGCGTATTGACGTTTTTCATCCGCATTTCGGCGGCTTTCGGGCTGGGCGAGGTCTCATAGAGCCAGGATTCATAATCCACGCCGCGGATCAGATCGCGGACGGCGGCAATCGGTTCACGCTCTGAAAGCTGCTGGATCTCCCGCAGCCAGTGGGTAAAGCGGGTCAAAGACTCATAGCCGCGTCCGTTCAGGGTCTGGGTCAGGCCCATATCGAAGCTGGCGGTAAACATGCTTTTATTGCGCCCCATCGCCCATTCACCCAGCTTTTTCAGCGTCGCCGAACCGATTTCACGCTTTGGCGTATTGACGATGCGCATGAAAGCGCTGTCATCATCGGGATTAGTCAGCACGCGCAGATAGGCCAGCAGGTCTTTAATTTCCGGGCGGGAAAAGAACGACGTGCCGCCGGAAATTTTGTACGGGATGCGGTTCTGCATCAGCATCTTTTCAAAAACCCGCGACTGATGGTTGCCGCGATACAGAATCGCGTAGTCCTTATAGGCGGTTTTATTAATAAAGTGATGCGCGATCAGTTCACCGGCAACGCGCTCCGCCTCATGGTCTTCGTTATTGGCAGAGAGCACCTTCAGCTCTACGCCATAGCCCAGTTCGGAAAACAGACGCTTCTCGAAAACGTGTGGGTTATTGGCAATCAGGATGTTAGCCGCCTTCAGGATGCGCCCGGAAGAACGGTAGTTTTGCTCCAGCTTGATCACCTGCAGCGCCGGGAAATCCTGGCTTAGCAGGACCAGGTTCTGCGGCCGCGCGCCGCGCCAGGAGTAGATCGACTGATCGTCATCGCCGACCACGGTAAAGCGCGCCCGCTGTCCCACCAGCAGTTTCACCAGCTCGTACTGGCTGGTGTTGGTGTCCTGGTATTCATCCACCAGCAGATAGCGAATCTTATTCTGCCAGCGCTCCCGCACCTCTTCGTTGCGCTGCAGCAGCAGCGTTGGCAGCAGGATCAGATCGTCAAAGTCTAGTACGTTGCAGGCTTTCATGTGCGCGTCGTACAGCCCGTAGCAGTGAGCAAAGATCCGATCCCGCTCCCCTTTCGCCCCAGCGGCGGCCTGAGCAGGGGTTTGCAGATCGTTTTTCCAGTTGGAGATCGTCGAGATCAGCTGCTGAAGCACCACTTTATCGTCTTCGATCAGCCCTTCGGTGAGCTCTTTTAACAGCGCCACCTGGTCGGTATCGTCGAACAGCGAGAAGTTTGATTTCATCCCTAACGCGGCGTATTCGCGTTTGATGATATCCAGCCCCAGCGTGTGGAAAGTGGAAATCATCAGGCCGCGCGCCTCTTTGCGTCCCAGCGTTTGCCCGACGCGCTCTTTCATTTCGCGCGCCGCCTTGTTGGTAAAGGTGACCGCCGCGATATGACGCGCCTGATAGCCGCAGCCGCGGATCAGGTGGGCGATTTTATTGGTAATCACGCGGGTCTTACCGGAACCGGCACCCGCCAGCACCAGGCACGGTCCGGTAACGAATTCGACGGCTTGTTGTTGGCCAGGATTTAAACGCATGGGAGTCTTTTGCTCAATCTTCGAACGGGGTGGGGATTGTAGCAGAAAGAGGGGCACAGAGAGCAACAGGCTGCCCATTCAGGCAGCCTGGAAATCGGTCAATCAGGATGCGGCCGCGGCAAGCGGCGTATAGCCGTTACGCTGTGCGCTCTTGATCCAGCTGTATGAACCCATTACCGCGATCGCCGTCAGCAGGACATACTCAAGCGACATGGCGTAAACGCCCTGTACCGCGTAGATAACCACGCTAATCACGTCGATAACCACCCACAGCAGCCAGTTTTCGACGAATTTACGCGTCATCAGCACCATGGCGGCAATCGACAACACCAGCATGGTGGAATCCCAGAACGGGAAGGCGTCTGGCTGGAGGTCGGGCATCGCGACCTGCATACCGAACGTTTGCAGCAGAGCAATCATGATACGAGTGAGCGTCGCGAACACCGGATCGATAAACAGCGTCATCAGCACAATCGCCACCGCGCAGACGCCGCCCAGCGCCAGCGTTTGCTGACGGGAAAGCCAGCGTACCTTGAGCGCGGCCTCCTGCGCCTCGTTTTGCCGGCTCCACGCGTACCAGCCGTAAATATTGGCAGCGAAGAAAAAGACCTGCAGCAGCAGGCTGGCATAGAGCTGGATCTGGAAAAAGATCGCCGCAAACAGCGTGACGTTAATCAGGCCAAACAGATAGTTGATGATTTTTTCCCGGCTGGCGCACCAGATGCACAGCAGGCCGAATACGGTACCGATAGCCTCAATCCACGATAGCGCATAGCCGCCTTCGCCGAGAGGAATGTTGACCATCACATTGTTAATGCTAAAAAAGTCCATCACAGACCTCCTTGCTGGCTAGCGGAATAAATGGCGCGCAGCGCCAGGGTAATTTGCCGTTCTTCGCCCTGCTGGCACAGCGCCTCCTGCTGGACATAATCATTGATGCTGCTATCCAGGCAACCGTTGTGGGCAACAACCACGTTGAGTAATGATGCCGTACGTAGGCCGCGCAGCGCGCCGATAGTCATCAGAGCGGCACTCTCCATATCCGCGCCCAGAACGCCTCGCGCCGACCACTGCGCATCCAGTTCCGCCTCACGATCGGTATAGAAACTGTCGTGGCTGCGCACCAGCCCGCACGCGGCGGGGATGTTCATTTGCCGCGCCTGCGCCACCAGTTCCCAGGTCAGCAGCGGGTCGGCGCAGGCCGGATAGCCCGCCGGCGCATAGGTTCGGCTGGTACCATCATCCATCACCGCAGCGTGAGCGATAATCACATCGCCGAGCGCAAGATTATCCTGCAATGCGCCGCAGCTGCCGATACGAATCAGGGTTGTTACGCCAATCTGGCGCAGCTCTTCAATGGCGATCGCCGTGGAGGGTCCGCCGATTCCGGTGGAGAGCACCAAAATCTCGATGCCCTGATACCAGCCGCGCGCGGCGCGAAACTCCCGGTTCTGACCGAGCAGCTGTGGATTATCAAGAAACTTGACGATGCGGTCGACCCGCTGCGGGTCGCCCGGCAGCAGCGCGTACCGCGCGCCGGTCATCTCTTTGCTTAACTGGATATGGGGTTGCAGCGACATTCTCCCGCCTCCTTACTCTTGCGGTTATCCGATATCAGCCTCCTGCTTCAGTTTTTCAGGAGCTAACAACACAATGCGTTCACCATCGGTATCAATAATCTGTAGCGCTTTCAGGTCATGCAAAATACGGTTAATGCTGCGGGTCGTCGCCGCGAACTCCTGACTGAGATTCTGCTTATCCAGCAAGATTTCATTCGCGCCATCCTGTTGATAACGCAGCCATAGCGCCTGACACACCCGCTGATGCAGCGAGTAGAGATTGTCGCTGCTGGCCTTTTTCGACAGCTGATAATATTGCTGGCTAAAGAAGCGCAGCATCCGCTGGTTAAAGTGGTTATCCAGCGCCAGCCAGCGGCAGAAATGTTCCTGCGACAGGCTCAGGAGCTGCACATGGTCCACCGCCACCACCGAGCAGATGTAATGACGCGACTCAAAGATCTCGAGTTCGCCCACCATGTCGCCTTTACGGTAGCGGGCCTGACGGTAGCGGCGCCCGTCTTCAGCCTCATAGAAAACGTCCACCTCACCGGCGATAATCAGCGAAAAACGCTGGCACACTTCCCCCTGTCGGCAGATAAAATCACCGCGCGGAATGTCTTCGAAGCGCCAGCGCCGCATGATCTCCAGAGGACAATATTTCAGTAATTCATAGAGCAGCGGATCGCGCACAATCTCGCTCAGCCCGGAAAGCCAGCCGACTGAAAATTCAGGTTTTTTCATTGTATCCATGTTATCTCGCTCCACGACGATAAGGACAGGACGGCTGTCCCCGGCCAGAAGGAAAACGCCGAAGAAAAGTGTTGCCCATCTCCCGCTTCCGTCTATCAGGCGAGACACCTGTCCCGCGATGGCGAAGAGTATAGGTCCGCGACCAAAGCGGGTGGTAAAGTAACGGGATATCTTTGAGACGTGAGAACAAAATAATGGCAAAGAGCGCAGCAGCCCTGCACATCCTGGTTAAAGAAGAGAAGCTGGCGCAAGAGATCCTCGCCAAACTGGAACGTGGCGTGAGCTTCGATCATCTGGCAAAGCGCTATTCAAAGTGCCCATCCGGACGCAACGGCGGCGATCTCGGGGAGTTTAATCAAGGCGTTATGGTCGGGCCGTTCGATCAGGCGGTCTTCAGCTGCCCGTTGCTCAAGCCTTACGGACCGGTCAAAACCAAATTCGGCTACCACATCATTAAGGTGCTGTATCGCCGCTAGCCCATGCTACTATTGCGCCCTGATTCATCTCCTATTCCATCAAGGTACGATCATGGCAAAAACGGCAGCAGCACTGCATATCCTGGTTAAAGAAGAGCAGCTGGCACTGGATCTTCTGGAGCAAATTAAAAACGGCGCCGATTTCGGTAAACTGGCGAAGAAGCACTCGATCTGCCCGTCAGGCAAACGCGGTGGCGATTTAGGTGAATTCCGCCAGGGCCAGATGGTGCCGGCGTTTGATAAAGTCGTCTTCTCCTGCCCGGTGCTGGAGCCGACCGGCCCGCTGCACACCCAGTTTGGTTATCACATCATCAAGGTGCTGTACCGCAATTAAAAAAACCGGTGTCTTATTGCACCGGTTTTTTATCTCACAGCTTTCCCCTAAGGATTTCAGCTTGCAGGAAGGCGGCAAGTGAGTACAGCCCCAGGAGCATAGATAACTATGTGACTGGGGTGTACGAACGCAGCCAACGCATCTGCAAGTTGAAAGACGACGGGGAATTAGCCCGCTACCGCAATGCGTTTCATGTCGGTCATATAGCCGCGCAGTTTCTTACCAACCTGCTCGATAGCGTGGCTGCGAATGGCTTCGTTCACGTCGCGCAGCTGAGCGTTGTCTACCGCGCCTTCGGCAATCGCTTTGCCCAGGTCGCCGGTCTGCAGGGTGGTCATGAACTCTTTCAGCAGCGGTACGCAGGCGTAAGAGAACAGGTAGTTACCGTATTCAGCGGTATCGGAGATAACCACGTTCATTTCGTACAGACGCTTACGAGCGATGGTGTTGGCGATCAGCGGCAGCTCGTGCAGTGATTCGTAGTAAGCGGACTCTTCGATGATGCCGGAATCCACCATGGTTTCAAACGCCAGCTCAACGCCCGCTTTCACCATTGCGATCATCAGAACGCCTTTATCGAAGTACTCCTGCTCGCCAATTTTACCTTCAAACTGCGGTGCGGTTTCGAACGCGGTTTTGCCGGTCTCTTCACGCCAGGTCAGCAGTTTTTTATCGTCGTTGGCCCAGTCAGCCATCATGCCGGAGGAGAATTCACCGGAGATGATGTCATCCATATGCTTCTGGAACAGCGGCGCCATAATCTCTTTCAGCTGTTCGGACAGCGCGTAAGCACGCAGCTTAGACGGGTTAGACAGACGATCCATCATCAGGGTGATACCGCCCTGCTTCAGCGCTTCGGTGATGGTTTCCCAGCCGAACTGAATCAGTTTTTCGGCGTATGCCGGGTCGGTACCCTCTTCCACCAGCTTATCGAAGCACAGCAGAGAACCGGCCTGCAGCATACCGCAGAGGATGGTCTGCTCGCCCATCAGGTCGGATTTCACTTCGGCAACGAAGGACGATTCCAGCACGCCCGCACGGTGACCGCCGGTCGCCGCAGCCCAGGCTTTAGCAATGGCCATACCTTCGCCTTTCGGATCGTTTTCCGGGTGAACCGCGATCAGGGTCGGAACGCCGAAACCGCGTTTGTACTCTTCACGTACTTCGGTACCCGGGCACTTCGGCGCCACCATCACGACGGTGATATCTTTACGGATCTGCTCGCCAACTTCCACGATGTTGAAGCCGTGAGAGTAGCCCAGCGCCGCGCCGTCTTTCATCAGCGGCTGAACGGAACGTACAACGTCAGAGTGCTGTTTGTCCGGCGTCAGGTTAACCACCAGATCGGCCTGCGGGATCAGCTCTTCGTAGGTACCCACCTTGAAGCCGTTTTCGGTTGCTTTGCGCCATGATGCGCGCTTTTCGGCAATCGCTTCTTTACGCAGCGCGTAGGAGATATCCAGACCGGAGTCGCGCATGTTCAGACCCTGGTTCAGGCCCTGAGCGCCACAGCCGACGATGACCACTTTTTTACCCTGAAGGTAGCTTGCGCCATCGGCGAATTCGTCGCGACCCATAAAGCGACATTTGCCCAGCTGCGCCAGCTGCTGGCGCAGGTTCAGTGTATTAAAGTAGTTAGCCATGGTGATACCTCGTGATGTTGTGTGTCTTATTTTGTTCGGTTCGCCTTTCAGCGAGAATGTACCCACATTACAACAGGAAATTTATTGCGGAAATTGATATATTCACAACGTCACGTTGCAATTTCTGCAATATAAAATCGTGGAGTGCCGCCGGTGGATTTACGCGATCTGAAAACCTTCCTGCATCTGGCTGAAAGCCGCCATTTTGGCCGCAGCGCGCGGGCGATGCACGTCAGCCCCTCCACGCTTTCCCGACAAATTCAGCGCCTGGAGGAAGACCTCGGGCAGCCGCTGTTTGTCCGTGATAACCGCACGGTAACGCTTACCGAAGCGGGAGAAGAGCTACGAACGTTTGCCCAGCAGACGCTGTTGCAGTATCAGCAGCTGCGCCACACTATCGATCAGCAAGGTCCGTCGCTGTCGGGCGAACTGCATATCTTCTGTTCGGTGACGGCCGCTTATAGCCATCTGCCGCCGATTCTCGATCGGTTCCGCGCCGAGCATCCCTCGGTGGAAATAAAGCTCACCACCGGCGATGCCGCTGATGCGATGGAAAAAGTGGTGACGGGTGAGGCCGATCTGGCGATTGCCGGGAAACCGGAAACGCTGCCCGGCGCGGTGGCTTTTTCCATGCTGGAGAATCTGGCGGTGGTGCTGATCGCCCCGGCGCTGCCTTGTCCGGTTCGTAACCAGGTCTCAGTGGAGAAGCCTGACTGGGCAACGGTACCCTTTATTATGGCCGACCAGGGCCCCGTGCGTCGCCGCATTGAGCTATGGTTTCGCCGCCATAAAATCAGTAATCCGTCAATTTACGCCACGGTGGGCGGGCATGAAGCCATGGTCTCCATGGTGGCGCTCGGCTGCGGCGTCGCGCTGTTGCCGGAGGTGGTGCTGGAAAACAGCCCTGAGCCAGTGCGCAATCGCGTGATGATTCTGGAGCGTAGCGACGAGAAAACCCCGTTTGAGCTTGGCGTCTGCGCGCCAAAAAAGCGGCTGCATGAGCCGCTGATTAATGCGTTCTGGAATTTGCTGCCTGGCCACTAATGCCGGGCCTGCTCAGGCCTACAGCCCGACCGCAGGCCTGACAAGCACAGCGCTTCTTAACCGGCGAGGAAGAACCTGAACGCTGGATTATTGCTCTCATCGTGGCAATCGTAGCCCAGCTCATGCAAGCGGGTTTCGAAGTCAGGCTCGTGATCGCCCAGTTCGAATGCCGCCAGCACGCGGCCGTAATCGGTACCGTGACTGCGATAGTGGAATAGAGAGATGTTCCAGTGGGTGCCCAGCGTATGCAGGAACTTCAGCAGCGCGCCGGGTGATTCCGGAAACTCGAAGCTGAATAAACGCTCCTGCAGCGGCTGCGACGGACGCCCGCCGACCATGTAGCGCACGTGTAGCTTGGCCATTTCATCGTCGGAGAGATCCACTACGCTGTAGCCACCGTCGTGCAGCAGGTTGAGGATCTCTTTCCGCTCTTCCAGCCCCCGGCTCAGGCGCACGCCGACAAAAATGCAGGCATTTTTCGCATCCGCGAAGCGGTAGTTGAACTCGGTCACCGAACGGCCGCCCAGCAGCTGGCAGAACTTGAGGAAGCTGCCCTTCTCTTCCGGAATGGTGACCGCCAGCAGCGCTTCGCGCTGTTCTCCCAGCTCGCAGCGTTCGGAAACGTAGCGCAGGCCGTGGAAGTTGACGTTCGCGCCGGAAAGCACGTGCGCCAGGCGTTCGCCGCGAATATTATGCTGAGCGATATATTTTTTCATCCCCGCCAGCGCCAGCGCCCCGGAAGGTTCTGCTACCGCACGCACATCTTCAAACAGGTCTTTCATCGCCGCGCAGATGGCATCGCTATCGACGGTAACGATGTCGTCGAGATACTCCTGGCACAGACGGAAAGTCTCATCGCCGATGCGTTTCACCGCCACGCCTTCGGCAAAAAGCCCAACGCGGGGTAAATCGACCGGATGACCCGCATCCAGCGCGGCTTTCAGACAGGCAGAATCCTCGGCCTCAACCGCAATGACTTTGATCTGCGGCATCAGCTGTTTGATCAGCACCGCCACGCCGGCCGCGAGACCGCCGCCGCCGACCGGGACAAATACGCGATCGATATGGGCATCCTGCTGCAGCAGCTCCAGCGCCAGCGTCCCCTGCCCGGCAATCACCATCGGATGGTCGAAGGGCGGAACCCAGGTGAACCCCTGCTGCTGCGCCAGCTCGATGGCTTTGGCCTTGGCTTCATCGAAGTTCGCGCCGTGCAGCAGCACTTCGCCGCCGAAGCCGCGCACCGCATCAACTTTGATATCCGCGGTGGCGGTTGGCATGACGATGAGCGCCTTCACGCCCAGGCGAGATGCCGAGAAAGCCACGCCCTGCGCATGATTACCCGCCGAAGCGGTAATCACGCCATGCGATTTTTGCTCTTCCGTCAGGCCCGCCATCATCGCGTAGGCTCCGCGCAGCTTAAAGCTGTGCACCGGCTGACGATCTTCACGCTTCACCAGCACAACGTTATCGAGGCGCGACGAGAGCTTTTCCATTTTTTGCAGCGGCGTGATCTGCGCGGCTTCGTATACCGGCGCGCGCAGTACCGCTCTGAGGTATTCCGCCCCCTCGGGGGCGGCGGAGAGGGGTTGAGACTCGGCCATCATTAACCCCCAAGTTTCGATTTATCGCGCACCGCGCCTTTGTCGGCGCTGGTTGCCAGGCTGGCATAGGCGCGAAGGGCAAAGGAAACCTGACGCTCGCGATCTTTCGGCGTCCATGCTTTATCACCGCGCGCTTCCTGAGCTTCGCGGCGCGCCGCAATCTCGGCATCGCTTAGCTGCAGCTGAATGCCGCGGTTCGGGATATCGATAGCAATCATGTCGCCATCTTCAATGATCGCGATATTGCCACCGCTGGCCGCTTCCGGAGAAACGTGACCAATAGAGAGACCCGAGGTACCGCCGGAGAAGCGTCCGTCGGTAATCAGCGCACAGGCTTTACCCAGGCCCATTGATTTCAGGAAGGTCGTCGGGTAGAGCATCTCCTGCATCCCCGGCCCGCCTTTCGGCCCTTCATAGCGGATGACGACTACGTCACCGGCGACCACCTTGCCGCCGAGGATCGCATCCACAGCCGCGTCCTGGCTTTCGTATACCTTCGCCGGGCCGGTAAACTTGAGGATGCTGTCGTCAACGCCGGCGGTTTTCACGATACAGCCGTTCTCGGCAAAGTTGCCGTACAGAACCGCCAGACCGCCGTCCTTGCTGTAAGCATGTTCCAGCGAGCGGATACAGCCTTCTGCGCGATCGTCATCCAGGGTGTCCCAACGGCAGTTCTGAGAGAAAGCCTGCGTTGTGCGGATACCCGCAGGGCCAGCTCGGAACATCTTCTTAACCGCTTCATCCTGCGTGACGGTGATATCGTACTGCTCCAGCGTCTGCGGCAGGGACAAACCAAGCACGTTTTTCACATCGCGGTTCAGCAGCCCGGCACGATCCAGTTCACCTAAAATACCCAATACGCCGCCCGCGCGATGCACGTCTTCCATATGATATTTCTGCGTACTTGGCGCGACCTTACACAGCTGCGGCACTTTGCGGGAAAGTTTATCGATATCGCTCATGGTGAAGTCGATTTCCGCTTCCTGCGCCGCCGCCAGCAGATGCAGTACGGTATTGGTGGAACCGCCCATGGCGATATCCAGCGTCATGGCGTTTTCAAACGCCGCCTTATTGGCGATATTACGCGGCAGCGCAGAGGCATCATCCTGCTCGTAATAGCGTTTAGTCAGCTCAACGATACGTGAGCCCGCATTGAGGAACAGCTGTTTACGATCGGCGTGAGTCGCCAGCAGCGAGCCGTTGCCCGGCTGCGACAGGCCCAGCGCTTCGGTCAGGCAGTTCATGGAGTTCGCGGTGAACATTCCCGAACAAGAGCCGCACGTCGGGCAGGCGGAACGCTCAACCTGATTACTCTGATCGTCGGAGACTTTCGGGTCAGCGCCCTGAATCATCGCGTCAACGAGGTCGAGTTTAATGATTTGATCGGACAGTTTGGTTTTCCCGGCTTCCATCGGGCCACCGGAAACAAAAATGACCGGAATATTCAGGCGCAGAGACGCCATTAACATCCCCGGGGTGATTTTGTCGCAGTTGGAGATACAGACCATCGCATCAGCACAGTGGGCGTTAACCATATACTCAACCGAGTCGGCGATCAGTTCGCGGGATGGCAGTGAATAAAGCATACCCCCGTGGCCCATCGCGATCCCATCATCCACCGCAATGGTGTTGAATTCTTTGGCGACGCCGCCAGCGGCCTCGATTTGCTCAGCAACCAGTTTGCCGAGATCGCGCAGGTGAACGTGGCCCGGCACGAACTGGGTGAAAGAGTTCACCACGGCGATAATCGGCTTCCCGAAATCATCGTCGGTCATTCCAGTGGCGCGCCACAGCGCGCGGGCACCCGCCATATTACGGCCGTGAGTGGTTGTGGCGGAACGGTACTTAGGCATGCTTTAGTTACTCCCAGTTTCGGTGAAATGGGGCGTTGCGTGTCGCCCCATTTTTTTATGCTTATTGATTAACCTGATCCAACCAGCCCCATTTATCCTCGGTTTCACCGGTGAAGAGGCCAAAGAATGCTTGCTGAATGCGCTTGGTGATCGGGCCGCAGCGGCCTTCGCCCACCTGAATACCATCAACGCTGCGTACCGGCGTGATCTCTGCGGCAGTACCGGACATAAACACTTCGTCGGCCAGGTACAGGGACTCGCGGGACAATACCTGCTCGCGGACTTCCAGGCCGAGTTCTTTCGCCAGCTTGATGATAGCGTCGCGGGTGATGCCAGGCAGCGCGGAAGAGGTGAACGGCGGGGTAAACAGCACGCCATCCTTCACTTCAAACAGGTTTTCACCGGCGCCTTCAGAGATGTAGCCGTTCACGTCCAGCGCGATACCTTCCTGATAGCCATGGCGACGCGCTTCGCTGCCGACCAGCAGCGAAGAGAGATAGTTACCGCCGGCTTTGGCCGCGGTCGGAATAGTGTTTGGCGCCGCGCGATTCCAGGAAGAAACCATCGCATCGATCCCCTGATCCAGCGCTTCGGCGCCCAGGTAGGCGCCCCACGGGAACGCCGCGATGATCACGTCAGTGTTATAGCCCGGAGGCGGGTTGACGCCCATGCCCACGTCGCCGACGAAGACTAACGGGCGGATATAGGCGCTGGTCAGACTGTTTTTACGAATGACTTCACGGCAGGCTTCCATCAGCTCATCAACGCTCTGAGAAACCGGGAAACGATAGATTTTTGCTGAGTCATGCAAACGCTGCATATGTTCACGGTGACGGAACACCACCGGTCCCTTGTGAGAGTCGTAGCAACGGATGCCTTCAAATACGGAAGTCCCGTAGTGCAGCGCATGGGACATCACGTGAACCTTCGCCTCGCCCCACGGAACCATCTCACCATTGAACCAAATGTAATCAGCTTTTTTCGTCGTCATTGTTCTTCCTTTGCGCTCAGGCGCGAATTTGTTGTGATGTAGGTTGCTGGATCTCGACGCAGGCGACGTCCACCAGTTTGCTTAATTGACTAAACAGTAATTCGACGGGCCGCTGGCTGGCAACGGTCAGTTCAATATTAATATTCCGGGCATCGGCGGCGGTTGCCATATTCATCGCGCAAATCTGGAACCCGCGATGGCGCACGACGCGCAGCACGCGTTCTAACGTTTCTGGATTAGAGCGAGCCTGCAAGGCGACCTGATGTTGCATCATGATAATTTCTCCAGCATTTCTGCATTACTGGCACCGGGCGGCACCAACGGCCAGACGTTCTCAAGTTCGTCGATTGAGACATGAAGCAGGTAAGGCCCCTGGCTCGAAAGCATGGTGTCGAGTGCCGCTTCAACCTGGTCTTTACGGGTGATGTGTTGACCAGGGATGCCGAAGGCGCTGGCCAGAGTAAGGAAATCGGGGTTATCGGTAAGGGTGGTTTCGCTATAACGTTCCTGAAAAAACAGCTGTTGCCATTGTCGAACCATTCCTAAACGCTGGTTGTCCAGTAAGACTATCTTCAGCGGCAGCTGCTTGCGTTTTACGGTGCCCAGCTCCTGCACGTTCATCATGAAGGAGCCGTCACCGGAGATACAGATAACCGTATCGTCTGGACGGGCCACCTGCGCGCCTACCGCTGCGGGCAAGCCGAAACCCATAGTGCCTAATCCGCTGGAAGTGATGAAATTCTCCGGGCGCGTATAGGTCATATGCTGCGCTGACCACATCTGATGCTGGCCCACATCGGTTGTCACGACGCAGTCTGCGGGTTTGCGATCGGAAAGCTGCTTCAGTAGCAGCGGGGCATAGATAGCGTCTCCCGGATGGTCGTAGCGCCAGGCATGCTCAGCGCGCAGCTGCGCATTACGTTGGCGCCAGGCGTCGATAGACAGCGGCTGCTGGAGCGCGGGCAGCATCACATTCAAATCGCCGGTCAGGCCGATATGTGCCTGACGGAGCTTGTTCAGTTCAGCCGGATCGATATCCATATGGATAACTTTAGCGTGCGGGGCAAACGTATTCAGCTTGCCGGTGACGCGATCGTCAAAACGGGCGCCTACCGCGATCAGCAGGTCACATTCCTGTACTGCAAGGTTGGCCGCTTTAGTACCGTGCATCCCCAGCATGCCCAGATAGTAGGGATAATCCGCCGCTACCGCACCCAGCCCTTTCAGGGTAGACGTCACGGGCATTTGCGTAACGGCAAGAAATTCGCGCAGCGCCGGTACCGCCTGCGCCATCCCCACGCCGCCGCCAACGTATAACATCGGCTTCTGCGACTGGGTCAGCATCTGCAAAGCGTATTCGATATCCGCATATGGAAAATCAACGTCGTCGGCTACCATGGAAAAATGCGGATCGAGATCGCCCTGAGCCAGCTGGATATCCTTTGGGATATCGACCAGCACGGGACCGGGACGCCCGGAGTTTGCTACGTGGAAAGCTTCGGCAATGATGCGCGGCAGTTCTTCCAGCGACTGCACCAGGAAACTATGCTTGGTGCATGCCAGCGATAAACCGAGGACATCAACTTCCTGGAATGCGTCGGTGCCAATGAACGGGGCCGCAACCTGGCCGGTGATAGCAACAACGGGAACGGAATCAAGCAGCGCGTCGGCGAGGCCGGTGATCAGGTTGGTTGCGCCAGGCCCCGAAGTGGCGATACACACCCCGGTTTTGCCGGTAGCCCTGGCATAGCCAATAGCCGCCATAGCCGCACCCTGTTCATGCCGGCACAGTAGGTGTTCCACGCCGCCGTCATACAATGCATCGTAAACCGGCATAATTGCTCCACCCGGATAGCCAAAAACGGTATCGACTCCCTGTGCTCGCAAAGCATGTACCACCCACCGCGCCCCATTCATAGTTACTTCCCCGTCGTAGATCGAGAGAAACAGAATTTTATGCTACCAGCCATCGTCTGCTCCTCTTTTCTGTTTTTAAGTTATAAAAAAACCCCCGGACCTTTCGGTGCGGGGGTCTTAGTTCGTTAAGGCTTGTTTTTTAAGCCTTTCCTCGTCCAAGTGCAGCCCCGCACGGTGGGATAATAATCACCACCACGCTAATCACGACCAGGCTAATCACTCGTAGAAGGGCTGTCATTTTATGTTCTTTCTGGCTTCATGTTCGAAGGAATACCTAAAGAGGTACCACAGACTTCGCGTTAAACACAAGATTTTTTTATGACCTCATTTCTTACCTTGCTAACCATTTAAGAAAAAACAATTGTTTTTAATGGGAAAAATATGAAATGAAAATATTTCAATTTGTGGCGTACTCCACAGCTCTTTCTCATCTTGTTGCCTGATGACAGCATTTTACGAGCCGGCATCCATCACCAGTGCAAAGCGGAAATTGCCGGAAAATTGGCTGGGAGCAAGCATGCAGAATTTAATATTGCCGAATTACTCAACAGCAAATCCCCGACATAATCCCGGTTCTCAGGAGGTGTTATGTCACTCGCCATTGTTTACACCCGCGCCGCTCTCGGGATCGGTGCCCCGCTTATCACGGTTGAAGTTCATATCAGCAACGGGCTCCCAGGCCTGACAATGGTAGGACTGCCTGAAACAACGGTTAGAGAAGCGCGTGACCGGGTACGTAGTGCGATTATCAACAGCGGTTACGCTTATCCGGCGAAAAAAATCACCATCAATCTGGCCCCGGCCGATCTACCAAAAGAAGGGGGAAGATATGATTTACCTATCGCTCTCGCGCTTCTGGTGGCCTCAGAGCAGCTAAAGGCCCCCAGGCTAAATCAATATGAGTTTGTCGGCGAGCTGGCGCTTACAGGCGCTCTGCGTGGCGTTCCTGGGGCCATATCCAGCGCCATGGAAGCCATAAAAGCGGGGCGGAAGATTGTTATCTCTAATGAGAATTCTCCAGAGGTGGGGTTAATCGGCGGCAGTGACTGCCTTATCGCCACCGATCTCCAGGAAGTCTGCGCTTTTCTCGAAGGTCGACATACCCTGGCTAACCCCCTTCCAGAAGGGGAATATTCGGATGAAACATCGGTTGATCTGCGTGATGTTATTGGCCAGCGGCAGGGGAAACGAGCGCTGGAAATCATCGCTGCAGGTGGTCACAACCTGCTGATGATAGGCCCGCCCGGCACAGGAAAAACGATGCTCGCCAGTCGATTACCGGGACTACTGCCGCCGCTGAGTAATCAGGAAGCGCTGGAAAGCGCGGCAATACTTAGCCTGGTCGATTCCAGGCATGCCATGAAAAATTGGCGCCGCAGGCCCTTTCGTGCCCCGCATCATAGCGCCTCCCTGGCGGCCATGGTGGGCGGAGGCTCAATTCCGGCACCGGGAGAGATCTCCCTTGCCCATAACGGAGTCCTGTTCCTGGATGAGCTGCCTGAATTCGAACGCAGGGTGCTGGATGCGTTACGCGAACCCATTGAGTCAGGGGTTATCCATATCTCACGCACGCGCGCCAAAATCGATTATCCAGCCCGTTTCCAGCTTATTGCAGCGATGAATCCCAGCCCGACAGGACACTATCAGGGCCAGCATAATCGCGCTTCACCGGAACAGACGCTACGCTACCTGGGTCGTTTATCCGGCCCGTTTCTTGACCGATTCGATCTCTCCCTGGAGATCCCGCTTCCGCCGCCGGGGGTGCTCAGCCAGGGAACAAACGAAGAGGAAAGTAGCGCCTGCGTACGCCAACGTGTTCTGGCCGCACGCGAAAGGCAGCTATCGCGGCAGAAAAAACTTAACGCGCATCTGGGAAATGATGAGATGAAAATCTGCTGCCGGCTTCATAAAGATGACGCTGTCTGGCTGGAGCAGACGCTAATACAGCTCGGTCTTTCAATCCGCGCCTGGCAGCGCCTGATTAAAGTTTCCCGAACTATTGCCGATATTGAGGCAGTCGAACGCATCGAACGTCATCATTTGCAGGAGGCTCTCGGCTATCGGGCAATAGACAGAATGTTGAGCCATCTACAAAAAATGATGGCGTAAAAAAAGGGCTTACGCCCTTTTTCTTAATCATCGCTTTCTGTGTAATCTTCCGTACCTTCCACCTGCGGCTTGCCGCCGGACAGGGTATGGAAACGCTTCGGACGCTTAATGCGCGCCATGTACTTAATCCAGACGCGTTCTGCTTCCGTTGCGGGCTCACGTTCACCACGGCATACCGAAACAAACTGTTTTTCATCGTCGGTGACAGGCTCGCGTTTACCTAGTTCGAGTTCATTAAAGGCATAACCATGACGTTCCAGCAGTTGCGCCTCTTTGATGGTGAAATCTCCATGACGGGAAAACCCGCGCGGATAATTTTTATTGTCGAAAAAACGATTAGTTGTCGTAAAGCTTTCCGCCATCCTACACGCTCCTGATTCTTTGGCCGAGCTAATTATGGCGCGGAGTATTAGTTACGCTTGACAGAGCGTCAAACAAAACATTTAAATCATCACGACAAATAATTTTGCGGAGAAGAGTGTGGATACGGAATTGCTCAAGACTTTCCTTGAGGTGAGCAGAACTCGCCACTTTGGCCGAGCCGCAGAGGCGCTTTATCTGACGCAGTCAGCAGTTAGCTTTCGTATTCGTCAGCTGGAGAACCAGCTGGGGGTAAATCTTTTTACCCGTCATCGTAATAATATCCGTCTGACCTCAGCCGGAGAGAAACTGCTACCCTACGCCGAAACCCTGATGAATACCTGGCAAGCTGCGCGCAAGGAGGTCGCGAATGCTTCCCGCCATAATGAATTTTCGATCGGTGCCAGCGCTTCTCTGTGGGAATGCCTGCTTAATGGATGGCTGGGAAAGCTCTATACAGAGCCCTATAACCTACAGTTTGAGGCGCGGATTGCGCAGCGGCAATCGCTGGTCAAACAGCTGCACGAACGTCAGCTTGATCTCCTGATCACGACAGAATCGCCGAAGATGGATGAACTAAGCAGCCAGTTGCTGGGTAATTTTACCCTGGCGCTTTATTGTGCCTCTCCGGCTAAATACACAAATGAATTGAATTATTTACGCCTGGAATGGGGGCCCGATTTCCAACAAAACGAAGCGGGATTGATCGGAAATGATGATATTCCTCTGCTGACCACCAGTTCTGCCGAGTTAGCTTACCAACAGCTCAGCGCGCTTAAGGGCTGTACATGGCTGCCCGTGCTCTGGGCACAGGGGAAAAATAATCTGCATACGGTGACCGACAGTGCGACGCTTTCAAGGCCTCTCTATGCGATTTGGCTACAGAACAGCGATAAACAAGCGCAGATTCGGGAGATCCTGAAGCACAATATATTGGGATAAACGCACTCCTCCAGGGATGGAGGACGATCGGCGGGAAATTTAAAGCAAAAAAAATCCTTTGCCTGAGCAAAGGATTATATATGGCAGGGGCGGAGAGACTCGAACTCGCGACACCCGGTTTTGGAGACCGGTGCTCTACCAACTGAGCTACGCCCCTAAAGTTTCTTATCATTAAGCCTGCTTAATCAGCAGGCTTAATTTTTTAATAAGTGGCGGAACGGACGGGACTCGAACCCGCGACCCCCTGCGTGACAGGCAGGTATTCTAACCGACTGAACTACCGCTCCACCGAATACTTCTGTAACCACCGGATTTATGCACCGGCTTACTACTTAATTTGATGCCTGGCAGTTCCCTACTCTCACATGGGGAGACCCCACACTACCATCGGCGCTACGGCGTTTCACTTCTGAGTTCGGCATGGGGTCAGGTGGGACCACCGCGCTAGTGCCGCCAGGCAAATTCTTTGTGCTCAGTACGCAATTCTTTATCGCGTACTCAACTCTGAATCTAAGCTGAAATTGTTGTCTTCTCAGTCCGCCAAAACATCTTCGGCGTTGTAAGGTTAAGCCTCACGGTTCATTAGTACCGGTTAGCTCAACGCATCGCTGCGCTTACACACCCGGCCTATCAACGTCGTCGTCTTCAACGTTCCTTCAGGACCCTTAAAGGGTCAGGGAGAACTCATCTCGGGGCAAGTTTCGTGCTTAGATGCTTTCAGCACTTATCTCTTCCGCATTTAGCTACCGGGCAATGCCATTGGCATGACAACCCGAACACCAGTGATGCGTCCACTCCGGTCCTCTCGTACTAGGAGCAGCCCCCCTCAATTCTCCAGCGCCCACGGCAGATAGGGACCGAACTGTCTCACGACGTTCTAAACCCAGCTCGCGTACCACTTTAAATGGCGAACAGCCATACCCTTGGGACCTACTTCAGCCCCAGGATGTGATGAGCCGACATCGAGGTGCCAAACACCGCCGTCGATATGAACTCTTGGGCGGTATCAGCCTGTTATCCCCGGAGTACCTTTTATCCGTTGAGCGATGGCCCTTCCATTCAGAACCACCGGATCACTATGACCTGCTTTCGCACCTGCTCGCGCCGTCACGCTCGCAGTCAAGCCAGCTTATGCCATTGCACTAACCTCCTGATGTCCGACCAGGATTAGCTGACCTTCGTGCTCCTCCGTTACTCTTTAGGAGGAGACCGCCCCAGTCAAACTACCCACCAGACACTGTCCGCAACCCGGATTACGGGCCCACGTTAGAACACCAGCCATTAAAGGGTGGTATTTCAAGGATGGCTCCATGCAGACTGGCGTCCACACTTCAAAGCCTCCCACCTATCCTACACATCAAGGACCAGTGTTCAGTGTCAAGCTATAGTAAAGGTTCACGGGGTCTTTCCGTCTTGCCGCGGGTACACTGCATCTTCACAGCGAGTTCAATTTCACTGAGTCTCGGGTGGAGACAGCCTGGCCATCATTACGCCATTCGTGCAGGTCGGAACTTACCCGACAAGGAATTTCGCTACCTTAGGACCGTTATAGTTACGGCCGCCGTTTACCGGGGCTTCGATCAAGAGCTTCTCCTTACGGATAACCCCATCAATTAACCTTCCGGCACCGGGCAGGCGTCACACCGTATACGTCCACTTTCGTGTTTGCACAGTGCTGTGTTTTTAATAAACAGTTGCAGCCAGCTGGTATCTTCGACTGATTTCAGCTCCATGAGCAAGTCACTTCACCTACCATCAGCGTGCCTTCTCCCGAAGTTACGGCACCATTTTGCCTAGTTCCTTCACCCGAGTTCTCTCAAGCGCCTTGGTATTCTCTACCTGACCACCTGTGTCGGTTTGGGGTACGATTTGATGTTACCTGATGCTTAGAGGCTTTTCCTGGAAGCAGGGCATTTGTCACTTCAGCACCGTAGTGCCTCGTCATCACACCTCAGCGTTAGTGACGTTCCGGATTTACCTGGAACATCCGCCTACATGCTTAAACCGGGACAACCGTCGCCCGGCCAACATAGCCTTCTCCGTCCCCCCTTCGCAGTAACACCGAGTACAGGAATATTAACCTGTTTCCCATCGACTACGCCTTTCGGCCTCGCCTTAGGGGTCGACTCACCCTGCCCCGATTAACGTTGGACAGGAACCCTTGGTCTTCCGGCGTGCGGGTTTTTCACCCGCATTATCGTTACTTATGTCAGCATTCGCACTTCTGATACCTCCAGCAACCCTCACAGGCCACCTTCAACGGCTTACAGAACGCTCCCCTACCCAACAACACATAGTGTCGCTGCCGCAGCTTCGGTGCATGGTTTAGCCCCGTTACATCTTCCGCGCAGGCCGACTCGACCAGTGAGCTATTACGCTTTCTTTAAATGATGGCTGCTTCTAAGCCAACATCCTGGCTGTCTGGGCCTTCCCACATCGTTTCCCACTTAACCATGACTTTGGGACCTTAGCTGGCGGTCTGGGTTGTTTCCCTCTTCACGACGGACGTTAGCACCCGCCGTGTGTCTCCCGTGATAACATTCTTCGGTATTCGTAGTTTGCATCGGGTTGGTAAGTCGGGATGACCCCCTAGCCGAAACAGTGCTCTACCCCCGAAGATGAATTCACGAGGCGCTACCTAAATAGCTTTCGGGGAGAACCAGCTATCTCCCGGTTTGATTGGCCTTTCACCCCCAGCCACAAGTCATCCGCTAATTTTTCAACATTAGTCGGTTCGGTCCTCCAGTTAGTGTTACCCAACCTTCAACCTGCCCATGGCTAGATCACCGGGTTTCGGGTCTATACCCTGCAACTTAACGCCCAGTTAAGACTCGGTTTCCCTGCGGCTCCCCTATACGGTTAACCTTGCTACAGAATATAAGTCGCTGACCCATTATACAAAAGGTACGCAGTCACCCAACTAGTGGGCTCCTACTGCTTGTACGTACACGGTTTCAGGTTCTTTTTCACTCCCCTCGCCGGGGTTCTTTTCGCCTTTCCCTCACGGTACTGGTTCACTATCGGTCAGTCAGGAGTATTTAGCCTTGGAGGATGGTCCCCCCATATTCAGACAGGATACCACGTGTCCCGCCCTACTCTTCGAGTTCACAACCTGTGCGTTTTAGTGTACGGGAGTATCACCCTGTACCCTGCGACTTTCCAGACGCTTCCACTAACACACAAGCTGATTCAGACTCCGGGCTGCTCCCCGTTCGCTCGCCGCTACTGGGGGAATCTCGGTTGATTTCTTTTCCTCGGGGTACTTAGATGTTTCAGTTCCCCCGGTTCGCCTCGTTAACCTATGTATTCAGTTAACGATAGTGCAACGAATTGCACTGGGTTTCCCCATTCGGACATCGCCGGCTGTAACGGTTCATATCACCTTACCGACGCTTTTCGCAGATTAGCACGTCCTTCATCGCCTCTGACTGCCAGGGCATCCACCGTGTACGCTTAGTCGCTTAACCTCACAACCCGAAGATGTTTCGTAAAACATCGTCGTGTCGCGAAAATTTGAGAGACTCGAACACACATTAACTGTGTGTCGTTTCAATTTTCAGCTTGATCCAGATTTTTAAAGAGCAAAACTTCGCAGTGAACCTTTTCAGGTACACTCTGAAGTTTTCTTGTGTTGTGCAGTAAAGATGGTGGAGCTATGCGGGATCGAACCGCAGACCTCCTGCGTGCAAAGCAGGCGCTCTCCCAGCTGAGCTATAGCCCCATCGTAGTTAAATCTCATCAACCTTAATTTCTGTTGAGGCAAGGCGTGGTGACACGAAGCATACTTAAAGTATGTGAGTGTCGCCGCAACGCAGCATCAGCAGAAATTTGGTAGGCCTGAGTGGACTTGAACCACCGACCTCACCCTTATCAGGGGTGCGCTCTAACCACCTGAGCTACAAGCCTGCAGAGATTTTTTACTGCTACATTTTCATCAGACAATCTGTGTGGACACTACAAAGGCAGGTTCTTTAAGGTAAGGAGGTGATCCAACCGCAGGTTCCCCTACGGTTACCTTGTTACGACTTCACCCCAGTCATGAATCACAAAGTGGTAAGCGCCCTCCCGAAGGTTAAGCTACCTACTTCTTTTGCAACCCACTCCCATGGTGTGACGGGCGGTGTGTACAAGGCCCGGGAACGTATTCACCGTGGCATTCTGATCCACGATTACTAGCGATTCCGACTTCATGGAGTCGAGTTGCAGACTCCAATCCGGACTACGACATACTTTATGAGGTCCGCTTGCTCTCGCGAGGTCGCTTCTCTTTGTATATGCCATTGTAGCACGTGTGTAGCCCTACTCGTAAGGGCCATGATGACTTGACGTCATCCCCACCTTCCTCCAGTTTATCACTGGCAGTCTCCTTTGAGTTCCCGACCGAATCGCTGGCAACAAAGGATAAGGGTTGCGCTCGTTGCGGGACTTAACCCAACATTTCACAACACGAGCTGACGACAGCCATGCAGCACCTGTCTCAGAGTTCCCGAAGGCACCAAAGCATCTCTGCTAAGTTCTCTGGATGTCAAGAGTAGGTAAGGTTCTTCGCGTTGCATCGAATTAAACCACATGCTCCACCGCTTGTGCGGGCCCCCGTCAATTCATTTGAGTTTTAACCTTGCGGCCGTACTCCCCAGGCGGTCGACTTAACGCGTTAGCTCCGGAAGCCACTCCTCAAGGGAACAACCTCCAAGTCGACATCGTTTACAGCGTGGACTACCAGGGTATCTAATCCTGTTTGCTCCCCACGCTTTCGCACCTGAGCGTCAGTCTTTGTCCAGGGGGCCGCCTTCGCCACCGGTATTCCTCCAGATCTCTACGCATTTCACCGCTACACCTGGAATTCTACCCCCCTCTACAAGACTCCAGCCTGCCAGTTTCGAATGCAGTTCCCAGGTTGAGCCCGGGGATTTCACATCCGACTTGACAGACCGCCTGCGTGCGCTTTACGCCCAGTAATTCCGATTAACGCTTGCACCCTCCGTATTACCGCGGCTGCTGGCACGGAGTTAGCCGGTGCTTCTTCTGCGGGTAACGTCAATCGACAAGGTTATTAACCTTATCGCCTTCCTCCCCGCTGAAAGTACTTTACAACCCGAAGGCCTTCTTCATACACGCGGCATGGCTGCATCAGGCTTGCGCCCATTGTGCAATATTCCCCACTGCTGCCTCCCGTAGGAGTCTGGACCGTGTCTCAGTTCCAGTGTGGCTGGTCATCCTCTCAGACCAGCTAGGGATCGTCGCCTAGGTGAGCCGTTACCCCACCTACTAGCTAATCCCATCTGGGCACATCTGATGGCAAGAGGCCCGAAGGTCCCCCTCTTTGGTCTTGCGACGTTATGCGGTATTAGCTACCGTTTCCAGTAGTTATCCCCCTCCATCAGGCAGTTTCCCAGACATTACTCACCCGTCCGCCACTCGTCACCCGAGAGCAAGCTCTCTGTGCTACCGTTCGACTTGCATGTGTTAGGCCTGCCGCCAGCGTTCAATCTGAGCCATGATCAAACTCTTCAATTTAAGTTTGATGCTCGTGAATTAAACTTCGTAATGAATTACGTATGTTCACTCAGAGACTTGGTATTCATTTTTCGTCTTGCGACGTTAAGAATCCATGTCACTTTGAGTGCCCACACAGATTGTCTGATAAATTGTTAAAGAGCAGTTGCGACGCGCTTCAGCGCTCTGTCGCGAGGTCCCGTATAATACGTTTTCCTCATTCAGAGTCAAGCGATTATTTTCGCTTTTCTCTGCCGGTATTCATCGCTGAATCCCGCTGACCCGGCGGGCTGTAAGCCGTTGTTCCGTGTCAGTGGAGGCGCATTATAGGGAGTTCTGAGACGTTGACAAGCCCTGTTTTCAAAAAATCTTTCAACCGTCTCTTTTTTGTGCAAAACGCTATGAAAGCGCCAGTTTTTCCAGCGACTCGAAGCCATAGCGCCGCAAAACGCTCAAAAGCTGCTCAGTTTCAGGCGTCAGCGCCATACAGTACGCAATATTGGCATCACTCGATTTTGCGTCAGGTGCTTCGTGCTCTAATAGCCAGGCGGTGCGACGCGCAATCGCCGCTCCGGAGTCGATCATTCTCGTCCCTTCCGGCAGAACCTGCTGCAGCTCGTCTTGTATTAGAGGGAAATGCGTACACCCCAGCACAACCGTATCAGGTGGTTCCTGCATTCGTAGCCAGGGACGCAGGATACGCCGCAGTTCATCCAGCGGGACCGGCTCACCGTGCAGTTTGGCCTCTGCCAGTTCTACCAGCTCTGCCGACCCCAGCATTTCGATTTTGCATTCATTCGCAAAACGGGAGATCAGTTCGCGCGTATAAGGGCGTTTTACCGTTCCGCGCGTCGCCAGCAGGCCAACAACGCCATTCGCCGTTAAGCGGGCCGCCGGTTTTATCGCCGGAACGACGCCGACAACCGGAAAGGCGAATTTATCGCGTAAGGCGGGGAGGGAAACGGTACTTGCGGTGTTACAGGCAATAACGGCCAGCGCCAGAGGGTAACGCTGCTGAACCGCAGTCACAATCTCCAGGACGCGTTCAACAATAAACTCTTCACTCTTCTCGCCGTAGGGGAAAGCAACGTTATCGAAAGCGTAGATATAATGCAGATTCGGCAGAAGCTGCCGAATCTCATTGTAAACCGACAGCCCACCGACGCCGGAATCAAACACCAGCACGGTGGGACGTGGATCAGAAGGTGTAGCTGCCAGACAAGTAGTATTCTCGTCCTGCAGTTTGGTAGCCATAAGCTGTCTCGTAATCTTTATCGAACAGGTTAGCTATTTTACCACGAACTGTCAGGCGATCGGTGATCGGATACGATGCAGAAACGTCTACCGTGCTGTAGCTCGGCAAAATTCTTTGCGTATTGTTGTACTGGGAGGTGTTGTTATCGTAACGCTTCCCATAATACTGCCAGGACACATCCATATCGACATCAAACATGGACCAGTCCAGCTGATACTTTGCCTGTCGTTTAGAACGACGGGCCAGCACTTCACCGTTATCATCGTTGCGCGGATCGACATACTGCAACGTTACGCGATGGCTGAAAATACCGGTATCGATACTTCCCGTCCATTCCACGCCTTTAATCGTCGCGGCATTGATATTGTCGTATTCCCCGTCATAGGTAACAGGATCGGAATAATAGGTAATCAGGTTAGTAATTTTGTAATGGTACGCGGACAAGCGCCAGTCCACGGGACCGGTGAGCCCTTCCAGCCCAGCTTCCCACTGTTTCGACTCTTCAGGTTTCAGATTAGGATTCGCGTTGATACCAAATCGAGTGGAGCCAAACTGTTGCCCTAAAGAAGGCGCGAGGAAGCCGGTACCGTAGCCGAGAGTCAGGCGATAATTTTCGACAAACTCCCAGCCTGCGGTAGTCTGCCAGGTACCGTGCCAGCCAAACTGCTCATCGTGGTCTTCACGTCCGGACGCTTCGAGGGTCACGTCGCCAACTTGCTGCTGGCCCGTCAGGTACAGTCCCGTATTGTCACGTTTGTAGGTATCCGACATCGCCGTATCTGATGAAGTTAACCGCTGCTGCTGCCAGTCCACCCCAGCGCTGACAGAGCCATGGCCGACAATAACGTTATTGCCCCACTGCAGGTTACGCTGCGTCATCCTGTCGAGCGTCGTCCCATCATTATAACGGCCATAAATACTGCTGTAGTTGTAGTCCTTTATCTTCTGATAGCTGGCGATGAGCTGGGAGGAATAAATTCCGGAATTAAAGTTCAGCCCCGCATCCCAGCTCTGGTTATAGAGCTGGCTTTCATCGGCGCTGTAGGCCGGGCTATACGGCGGGCTTCCCAGATCGTAATCAGAGTTGTTGGTGTAGCTGTGTCCGCGGAAGAAACCGTCAACATTCTCGTTAAATTTATGCTCGAGGCTGCCCCAAAACGTTTTATTACGAAAACCGTCGCGATCGCCGTCGTGATCCCAGGTTGAATCGGGCTGAACGTTAAAGCCTTTATTACCCTCATAAGAACCCGCAATCGTCGCCACCGTATCGCCAAAGCGATGGCGCAGGGTACCGTCATATTGTTGGTAGCCTTTCGATCCTACCCCAGCGGTAATTTTGGATTGTTCTTTATCGGAATGCGTAATGACGTTAATCACGCCGCCCATTGCCCCGGAACCATAAATCGCTGAACGCGGGCCGCGGATATATTCGACGCGCTGCACCAGCGACAAAGGGATCTGGTTCAGATCGGGGTTATTTGTAATACCCGGTCGGGCCATGGGAACGCCGTCAACCAGCACCAGAACTTGTTTGGCTTCAGTACCACGGATAAACAGAGAGGAGGATTGACCCATGCCACCATTTTGCGCGACGTCCACGCCAGGCAATCGGCGCATCACATCGTTTAAATCTTTCGCCTGCCAGCGATCGATATCTTCCCGGGTAACCACATCGGTCGGCGCAAGAACCGTATTGACCGGCTGTTGAAAACGGTTTGCTGTGACCACTAACGTATCTGAATTGCTGTCCTGCGCCCAGCCGGAAAATGCCGTGACGGAGAGCGCCGTCATCAGCGAAGCTTTTTTAATCATTTTTAAAGCATCCGTAATAAACAAAGGATGCCGCCGGCTCTATCAGTAGCACGCGATGATAGAAACCAAATGCGACGTATTCCGGCAGGTCTTCGGGCTTGGAGTGTTTAATGGACGAGGACTTCCCGCTAAATAGCCGCAGTGTCTGCATAATGCGCTCATCCCACTTTTCCTTACCGCTGCGCGTCAGCTCCAGATTTACACTGGATTCCCTATTAACTCATAGGACCGGTAGCACGATGCTATAATCAGAAACATATAGATGTCCAGACTTCTACCGTTATATTTCCTTATATCATCAGGGCTGGACATCCCCGGCGCTTTCCCTACAATCCCCGCGTACTTATTTTATTCAGGATGCATCATGACCCCCGAACACCTTCCTACCGAACAATATGAAGCGCAGCTGGCAGAAAAAGTCGTCCGTTTGCAGAAAATGATGGCGCCTTTTAGCGCCCCGGTTCCGGAAGTGTTTCGTTCGCCGGTCAGCCACTACCGCATGCGCGCAGAGTTTCGCCTGTGGCACGATGGCGACGATCTGTACCACATTATGTTCGACCAGCAGACCAAATCCCGGATCCGCGTCGAGACTTTCCCGGCCGCCAGCGAGCTGATTAATCAGCTGATGGCCGCGGTGATTGAGGGCGTACGCGATAACCCGGTACTGCGCCACAAACTGTTTCAGGTGGATTATCTCACCACCCTGAGTAACCAGGCCGTGATATCGCTGCTGTATCATAAAAAGCTCGACGATGAATGGCGTCAGCAGGCGGCGCGCTTGCGCGATGCGCTGCGGGCGCAAAATCTGAATGTGCACCTGATTGGCCGCGCCACGAAAACTAAAATCGAGCTGGATCAAGATTATATCGATGAACGCTTGCCGGTTGGCGGGCGTGAAATGATCTATCGTCAGGTTGAGAATAGCTTCACCCAGCCAAATGCGGCGATGAACATTCAGATGCTGGAGTGGGCTATCGACGCCACTAAAGGCGCAACCGGCGACCTGCTTGAGCTGTACTGCGGCAACGGCAACTTTTCGCTGGCGCTGGCGCGTAATTTCGAACGCGTGCTGGCAACGGAAATCGCCAAACCGTCCGTCGCGGCGGCGCAATACAATATTGCAGCGAACCACATTGATAACGTGCAGATTATCCGCATGTCGGCGGAAGAGTTTACCCAGGCGATGAACGGCGTGCGGGAGTTTAACCGCCTGCAGGGAATCGACCTGAAGAGCTATCAGTGCGAGACGATTTTCGTCGATCCGCCGCGCAGCGGGCTGGATAGCGAAACGGAGAAAATGGTGCAGGCGTATCCGCGTATTCTCTATATCTCCTGCAATCCGGAGACCCTATGCCAGAACCTGGAAACGCTCAGTGAGACCCACGAGATCGCGCGCCTGGCGCTATTCGACCAGTTCCCCTATACCCATCATATGGAATGCGGCGTGCTGCTAACGAAGAAGTAAAGCTGCGCGAGAAAACCCGGCAACAGCGCTGCTGCCGGGTGAGAGATTATTCAGCGACCGCGTTCTTGCGGTTGCGTAACCTGTAGCCAATCCAGAACACCATAATCACCGACAGAACCGCCGGGAAGAAATTAGAGCCGATGTCCGGATATTCCGCGCGCACGACGGTACTGTAAACCAGCACCCCGAGAATAAAACAGGCAGCGGCGAGCCCCGGCAAACCCACGGGCATACTACGATTCTGATAGCGCTGATGCAGGCAGTAAACCGTCAGCACCAACGACAAAATGGGGAAGATGGAAAAAGGGACAATGGAGCTGAACAGCGCGGCGAAGGTACCATTAATGGATAAACCTGCGATCAGCGCCAGCAGCAGCGTACCTCTATCTTGTACTGAGTGTTTCATTGCTCGTCCTTCACGTTATTCGGAATGATTTGATATTTTTTCTTGTTCACGGCGATACCAGTAATACGCGCCTTTCGAGATCATTCTGAGCTGCAGCACCAGGCGTTCTTCCAGCTGTCGACGCTGCTCCGGGCCCACATCGAGAGCCTCGGCGCCAGCGCTAAATACGATGGTGACCATAGCTTCAGCCTGCGCTTCGGTAAAGGCGCGCGGCATATGGTTTTCGATTTCTAAATAGTCGGCAAGTTCCGCGATAAAATGCTGAATTTCACGCGCCACGGCGGCACGAAACGCCGCGGAGGTACCGGAGCGTTCCCGCAGCAGCAGGCGGAAGGCGTTCGGGTTGTTGCCAATGAATTCCATAAAGGTGGAAACAGAGGTACGAATGACGCTGCCGCCTTTAGCGATACGCTGGCGCGCCTGGCGCATCAGCTGGCGCAGCATGAGCCCGCTTTCATCCACCATGGTCAGACCCAGCTCATCGACATCGCGAAAATGACGATAGAAGGACGTCGGGGCGATCCCCGCTTCCCGCGCCACTTCGCGCAGGCTCAAGCTGGCAAAACTGCGCTCAGCACTCAGCTGACTGAATGCCGCTTCCACCAGCGAACGCCGGGTTTTTTCTTTTTGTTGCGCTCTTACGCCCATCACGTTGTCTGAATCCTTCCATAAGCCCTTCCGGCACTATACCAGAGATTAGAACTAATCGGTTTACACTGGATTGTGAATGATTGTTTACGAGCTGTTTCTGCTTTTATGCCGCAAAAAAGCACAACGATAATTGGGTTAAAGCGCGGCGAATGTTATCATCGTGTTTATTTTATGTATAAAACAGGTGAGTAATGCCATGTCACACTCTTGGGATTATGATGCAATTGTGATTGGTTCCGGTCCTGGCGGAGAAGGCGCCGCCATGGGGCTGGTGAAACAGGGAGCACGCGTTGCCGTCATTGAGCGCTACCATAACGTCGGCGGCGGTTGTACCCACTGGGGTACCATCCCGTCAAAAGCCCTCCGCCATGCCGTCAGCCGTATTATCGAGTTTAACCAAAATCCCCTCTACAGCGACCATTCCCGTCTTCTTCGTTCTTCCTTCGCCGACATCCTGAACCATGCCGACAGCGTCATTAACCAGCAAACCCATATGCGTCAGGGTTTCTATGAGCGTAACCACTGCGAAATCCTGCAGGGCAATGCCCATTTTGTTGATGAACACACTATCGCGCTGGAGTGCCACGACGGTACCGTGGAAACGGTGACGGCGGAAAAGTTCGTGATTGCCTGTGGTTCACGCCCGTACCATCCGGCAGACGTCGACTTCCATCATCCGCGCATTTATGACAGCGACTCGATTCTCAGCCTGCATCACGAACCGCGCCATGTGATCATCTACGGTGCCGGGGTGATCGGCTGCGAATATGCGTCGATCTTCCGGGGAATGGAAGTCAAAGTGGATCTGATCAACACCCGCGATCGTCTGCTGGCGTTCCTCGATCAGGAGATGTCCGACTCGCTCTCCTATCATTTCTGGAACAGCGGCGTGGTCATTCGCCACAATGAAGAGTACGAAAAGATTGAGGGCGTTGATGACGGCGTCATCATGCATCTGAAATCCGGCAAAAAGCTCAAAGCGGACTGCCTGCTGTACGCTAACGGCCGCACCGGGAACACCGACTCACTGGCGCTGGAAAATATCGGTCTGCAAACCGACAGCCGCGGCCAGCTGAAGGTCAACAGCATGTATCAAACCGCCCTGCCGCATATTTATGCCGTCGGCGATGTGATTGGCTATCCAAGCCTGGCCTCCGCCGCCTACGACCAGGGCCGCATCGCTGCCCAGGCGCTGGTGAAAGGCGAGGCATCGGCGCACCTGATTGAGGATATCCCTACCGGGATTTACACCATTCCGGAAATCAGCTCCGTCGGTAAAACCGAGCAGCAGCTGACGGCAATGAAGGTGCCTTACGAGGTGGGTCGCGCGCAGTTCAAACATCTGGCCCGGGCGCAGATCGTCGGCATGAGCGTCGGTACGCTGAAGATCCTCTTTCATCGCGAAACGAAAGAGATCCTCGGGATTCACTGCTTTGGCGAGCGCGCGGCCGAAATTATTCACATCGGCCAGGCGATAATGGAGCAGAAAGGCGGTGGTAACACCATTGAGTACTTCGTTAACACCACCTTTAACTATCCGACGATGGCGGAAGCCTATCGGGTCGCGGCGTTAAATGGCTTAAACCGCCTGTTTTAACGCGGCGTCGAAATGGCCATCCATCTTACCGCGGATGGCCTCCGCCAGATGTTCATAGCGGCTACGCAGCGGCGAACCCGGGCGATAAACCAGCCCCACGGTACGTCTCGGCTCCGGCTTGATGCAGGGCACATAGACCACGCCATCGCGCTTTCTCTCCTGCGGTACGGCCAGGGCTGGCAACAGCGTGATGCCGCTACCGGCAGCCACCATGTTACGCAGCGTTTCGAGGCTCGTCGCCCGGAAATGGGTATCTTCATCGGCGCCCGCTTCAAAACAAAAGCCCATCGCCTGATCGCGCAGGCAGTGCCCATCTTCCAGCATCAGCAGCTTTTCACCGGCCAGGTCCGACATCGGCACGCACTCGCGGTTCGCCCACGGGTGATCTTCGTAGATAGCCAGCATCATGGGCTCATCAAACAGCGGTACCTCAATAAACGCTTCGCTCTCTTTGACCAGCGCCAGAATCGCGCAGTCGAGCTTACCGCTATCAAGCTGCGCTAAAAGCTGATGGGTTTGTGCTTCATGCAGATACATTTCCAGCTTGGGAAAGGTCTGGTGCAGCATCGGGATAATCAACGGCAACAGATAAGGGCCAATCGTCGGGATCAGTCCAATATGCAGCGGCCCGGACATGGTCTCTCCCTGCTGGCTCGCCATTTCCTTAAGCACTTTGACTTCTCGTAGCACGGTACGCGCCTGATCCACCAGCAGCAGCCCTGCCTGGGTGAACAGAACCTTACGGCTGGTGCGCTCCAGCAACATCACGCCGAGTTCATCCTCCAGCTTACGGATTTGCCCGCTGAGCGTCGGTTGGCTGACGTGGCAAGAATCCGCCGCACGGCGGAAGTGGCGGTGTTCGGCTAGCGCTACCAGATATTCAAGATCGCGAATATTCATTATTCATCCTCCATCGCCACGATAGTCCATGGCGATAGATAGAATAGCAACGAACGATTATCCCTATCAAGGTTTCTGTTCAATAATAAACCCATAAATGAGGAAAAGTTCAGAAAATCATTGAGCTTCCTCATCACCTCTCTACCCGGATAACTAAAGCCAACGTGAACTTTTGCGGACCTTGTGTCCGCTTTTTTTGCATAAAAAAGCCCGGAGTTACCCGAGCTTCGTTTATTTACCGCCTTAAAAGCAGCCCCGCAGGCGGATCACACCAGACGCTGTTTAGCGTCGGCAATCGCCTGAGCCACCTGCTGAGGAGAAACGCCACCTTTAGCCGCACGCTTATCCAGACACGACTGCAGCGCCAGAATCGGATAGACGTCATCCGCAATCACGGGGCTAAATTTCTGCAAATCGGCCAGAGGCAGATCCTCCAGCGGCTTGCCCTGGGCAATGGCTTCCACTACCGCTTCACCGACAATATGGTGCGCTTCACGGAACGGTACGCCTTTGGCAACCAGGTAATCCGCCAGTTCGGTGGCATTGGCGTAACCCTGCTGCGCGGCTTCTTCACAACGCGGGCGTTTTACCTGAATACCATCGAGCACCAGTGCCGCCATATGCAGGCAGTCGAGCCAGGTATCAAGCGCGTCAAACAGGCCTTCTTTATCTTCCTGCATATCTTTGTTGTAGGCCAGCGGTAGCCCTTTGAGGGTCATCATCATGCCGGTCAGCGCACCCTGCACGCGGCCGCATTTACCGCGGATCAGCTCCAGCGCATCCGGATTTTTCTTCTGCGGCATCAGGGATGAGCCAGAAGTCACGCGGTCAGAAAGCTCAACAAAGCCCGCTTCGCCGGTATTGAAGAAGATCAGATCTTCAGCAAAACGCGACAGGTGGACCATACCGATTGAGGCATCGGACAGTAGTTCCAGTACGTGATCGCGATCGGACACGCTGTCCAGACTATTGCGGGTCGCCGATGCGAAGCCCAGCCAGCCGGCAAGCTGTTCACGATCGATTTCATAGGCGGTACCCGCCAGCGCTCCGCAGCCCAGCGGGCTGACGTCCAGACGTTTAAGCGCATCCTGCAGGCGGCTTTCATCACGCGCCAGCATTTCGACATAGGCCAGACACCAGTGGGCAAACGTCACCGGCTGCGCCCGCTGCAGGTGGGTATAGCCCGGCATAACGGCGTCCTGATTATTCTCCGCCGTCTCAACCAGCGCGCTTTGTAGCTGACGATTCGCCGACAGCAGTTCCATCACGGTATCTTTGCACCACAGCTTCAGGTCGGTCGCCACCTGGTCATTACGGCTACGCCCGGTGTGCAGCTTTTTGCCCAGCTGGCCGACCTTGTCGATCAGCTTACCTTCTACCCAGCTATGAATATCTTCCGCATCGCTTTCAAGGATCTGCTGCGGGTTAGCCCGCACGTCTTCCAGCAGAACGTTCAGCGCCTCTTCCAGCTGTAGCTGCTCATCGGCGGACAGTACGCCCACCGTCACCAGCGCTTTGGACCAGGCAACAGAGCCAACGATATCCTGCTCCGCCAGGCGATAGTCAAAGCGCAAAGAGTCGTTGAACTGTTTGAACCGCTGATCCGCTGCCTGAGTAAAACGCCCACCCCAAAGTGCCATAACATGCTTCCTTAATATCTTTGAATTTTATTACCCGGCGGCGCTACGCTTACCGGGCCGACAAAATGATAAATTGATTATGCCAGTATACGCGTGCCGATCGGCGTGCCGTTAAACAGCGCAGGGAGCTGCTCCGCGTGGCGCCAGGAGGCGATATCGACCGGGCGGCCTAATGTCCGCGCCGCGTCCAGGGCCGCATTCACTTTGACGATCATGCCGTCGGTGATAATGCCCTGCTCGATCAGCTGTTCAGCCTTCTCGGCGGTCATTTCCGCGATGCGCTGCCCTTTGCCATCAAGAATGCCGCTTACGTCAGACAGCAGAATCAGGTCTGCGCCGAGCGTTGCCGCCAGCGCGGTCGCCGCCTGGTCGGCGTTGACGTTCATCAACTCGCCTTCATCGGTGACGCCGATGGAGCTAACGACCGGCATATAACCGCCCGCCAGCAGCGTGTTAATCAGCGCCGGAGAACCCGGCTGAGCGAATCCGACATGACCCAGCTCTTCATCAAGCTGCGTCACTTTGACGCTATCGCCATCGCCGAGGAATAGCCCAACGGCAGCCAGGCCGTGCTTCTTCGCCCACGCCAGCAGCGTTTTGTTGGCGGTTCCCGCCAGCGCGCCGGTAATAATGTCGATCTGATCCGCGGGCGTGACCCGCAGACCGTTTTTCTTGTTCACCGGCAGGTTGAGCTGCTTCATAAGTTCATCCACCACGCAGCCGCCGCCGTGCACAATAATCAGCGGGCGCTGATGGGATTCGCGGTAGTTCACCAGTGCCGTAAACAGGCGCTCAAGCGCTTCTTCGCTGTCCAGCAGGACGCCGCCAAGTTTGATAATTAAAGGATTCATCATCACACCTTAAATAAGAGACTGCGTCTCAGCGAAGCCGAAACGAATATTTGCGCACTGCACGGCCTGCGCGGCCGCGCCTTTCAGCAGGTTATCTTCCGCCGCCACCACGATGATATGTTCATCCTGGACCGCAAAACCGATATCACAGAATGGCAGACCCACGACATTTTTCAATGCAGGGACACCTTTATCGTATAAACGTACCAGCGGCTTATCCGCATAGGCCTGCTGGAATACCTCCGCCACCTGCTCTTTGCTCACGCCAGGCTTCAGACGGCAGGTAATGGTTTCCAGAATCCCACGCTTAAAATTGCCCAGATGCGGAGTAAAAATAACGTCCGCGCCCAGGTGGGTTGAAATTTCCGGGTGATGACGGTGGTTGAAAACGCCGTAGGGTTGCAGGCTGACTTCGCAGAAGCTATTGCCAATAGAGGCTTTACGCCCGGCGCCGCTGACTCCGCTGGTCGCGTTGATCACCGGCCACTGGTTAAGATCCAGCAGCCCCGCGTCGATCAGCGGTTTTAACGATAGCTGAGCCGCCGTCGGGTAGCAGCCCGGTACGGCGATCAGATTGGCTTCTTTTAGCTTTTCGACGCTCCACTCGGCCAGGCCGTAAACCGCCTGCTCCAGCAGTTCAGGGTGCTGATGAGTGAAACCGTAATATTTTTCATAGAAGGCGCCGTCATTAACGCGGAACGCCCCGGAAAGATCGAACACGACGCAGCCAGCGGCGAGAAACTGCGGCGCCAGGTCATGGCTTACCTCGTGCGCGGTAGCCAGAAAAACGACATCGACTCCGGCGCTAAACTCGCTGATATCGGACATCGGCTGCAGCGGCAGATCGACAATGCCTTTCAGCTGCGGATGCAAATCGGAAACTAATTTTCCCGCATCATTGCTTTGCGCGGAGACCGTCAATGCGGTTATGGTCATATGAGGATGGCGATTTACATAGGCCACTAGCTCTGCGCCGGCATAACCGCTGGCGCCCACAATCAGCGTGTTCAACATTGGGGCTCTTCACCTTCTTGCTTACGTATATTTGCCCTGGAAGACCGTTGCCTTCCCCACCCTGTTGAGCCGTAAGAGCATCATCCTTACATTCGATGGGTTTTCTTACGCTCAACGATAATGTATTTTTATTCACAAATAATGCATGAATATTGATACTATCACGACCCGAGGTGTGTCAACAATGAAAAACAAATTACCGCCCTTTATCGAGATTTACCGCGCGCTGATCGCCACACCTTCCATCAGCGCAACCGAAGAGGCGCTGGATCAAAGCAATGAGTCTTTAATCAATTTACTGGCAGGCTGGTTCCGCGATATCGGCTTTAATGTTGAAGTTCAGCCAGTCCCGGATACGCGTAATAAATTCAACCTGCTGGCCAGCAGCGGCCACGGCGCTGGCGGCCTGCTGCTTGCCGGGCACACCGATACCGTCCCGTTTGATGATGGCCGCTGGACCCGCGACCCTTTTACCCTGACCGAGCACGACAATAAGCTGTACGGTCTCGGCACCGCGGATATGAAAGGCTTCTTCGCTTTTATTCTCGACGCCCTGCGCGACGTTGACGTCACTCAGCTGAAAAAGCCGCTCTATATTCTGGCGACGGCCGATGAAGAGACCAGCATGGCCGGTGCCCGCTACTTCGCCGAGACGACCCAGCTGCGACCGGACTGCGCCATTATTGGCGAGCCCACGTCGCTGCAGCCGATACGCGCGCACAAAGGCCACATGTCCAACGCGGTTCGCATTCAGGGGCAGTCGGGCCACTCCAGCGACCCGGCACGCGGCGTCAACGCGATTGAACTGATGCACGACGCCATTGGCCGCATCATGCAGCTGCGCGACGACTTAAAAGAGCGTTATCACTACGCCGCGTTTACCGTCCCGTATCCCACACTTAACCTCGGGGCAATTCACGGCGGCGATGCCTCCAACCGCATTTGCGCCTGCTGCGAACTGCATATGGATATTCGTCCGCTGCCCGGAATGACGCTCAACGATCTCAACGGGCTCCTTAACGAAGCGCTGGCGCCGGTGAGCGAGCGTTGGCCTGGTCGCCTGACCGTTGCTGAACTGCATCCGCCGATCCCCGGTTACGAATGTCCGCCGGACCATAAGCTGGTTGAGGTCGTCGAAAAACTCCTCGGCGCGCAAACCGACGTGGTCAACTACTGTACCGAAGCGCCGTTTATTCAGACCCTCTGCCCAACGCTGGTGTTAGGCCCGGGCTCTATCAACCAGGCCCACCAGCCGGATGAGTACCTGGAAACGCGCTTTATTAAGCCGACCCGCGAGCTCATCACTCAGGTGGTTCACCATTTTTGCTGGCATTAAATACCCATTCTCTCGTGCGATTTTATCGGCGCGAGAGGGTGACAATTATCACATTTTCATAAGCAACGCTTATCAAGCGACCTCCGAGTTAAATTTCGCAAATTGCCGCCATTTATTCGTTTGCTGAAGCGATTTCGCAACAATTGACGTGGGGGTTTTTACGTGGCTTTATAAAAGACGGTTGCTTATCCACTGCTCAAATTATCGAGCGCCGGATATAACAAAATAAAATGAGATGGGGTGTCTGGGGTAACATGAACGAACAATATTCCGCTTTGCGTAGTAATGTCAGTATGCTCGGTAAGGTGCTGGGCGACACCATCAAGGATGCGCTGGGAGAAAACATTCTTGATCGTGTCGAAACTATCCGTAAGTTGTCCAAATCTTCTCGCGCTGGCAATGAAGCCAACCGCCAGGAGCTGCTCACCACGCTGCAAAACTTGTCCAACGACGAGCTGCTGCCGGTGGCGCGCGCCTTTAGCCAGTTTCTGAACCTGGCGAATACCGCTGAGCAATACCACAGCATTTCGCCAAAAGGCGAAGCGGCCAGTAATCCGGAAGTGATTGCCCGCACCCTGAGAAAGCTCAAAGAGCAACCCAATCTCAACGAAACGATTATTAAACAAGCCGTTGAATCCCTGTCGCTGGAGCTGGTGCTGACCGCGCACCCGACCGAAATCACGCGTCGTACGCTGATCCACAAGATGGGCGAGATCAACAGCTGCCTGAAGCAGCTCGATAACAACGACATTGCGGACTATGAACGTCATCAGGTCATGCGCCGTCTGCGCCAGCTGATTGCCCAGTCGTGGCACACCGATGAAATCCGCAAGCATCGCCCTACCCCGGTGGATGAAGCCAAATGGGGCTTCGCGGTTGTCGAAAATAGCCTGTGGGAAGGCGTACCGAACTACCTGCGCGAGCTGAATGAACAGCTGGAAGATAACCTGAACTATCGGCTGCCGGTCGATTTTGTTCCGGTTCGCTTTACGTCCTGGATGGGCGGCGACCGCGACGGCAACCCGAACGTGACCGCCGACATTACCCGCCACGTCCTGCTGCTCAGCCGCTGGAAGGCAACCGATCTGTTCCTGAAAGATGTCCAGCTGCTGATTTCCGAGCTGTCGATGGTTGAGTGCACCGACGAGCTGCGTGAGCTGGCAGGCGCGGAAGGCGCTCAGGAACCCTATCGTTACCTGATGAAAAAACTGCGCACGCAGCTGATGGAGACCCAGGCCTGGCTGGAAGCGCGCCTGAAAGGACAGAAACTGCCCAAACCGGCGGGCCTTATCACGCAAAACGAGCAGCTGTGGGAACCGCTTTACGCCTGTTACCAGTCGCTACAAGCCTGCGGTATGAGCATTATCGCCAACGGCGAGCTGCTCGATACCCTGCGCCGCGTAAAAGCCTTTGGCGTACCGCTGGTGCGTATCGATATCCGTCAGGAAAGCACCCGCCACACCGAAGCGCTGGGCGAAATGACCCGCTATCTCGGCATCGGCGACTATGAAAGCTGGTCAGAAGCCGATAAACAGGCCTTCCTGATCCGCGAACTGAACTCCAAGCGTCCTCTGCTGCCGCGCCAGTGGGAGCCAAGCGAAGAGACGCGCGAAGTGCTCGAGACGTGCAAAGTCATCTCCGAAGCGCCGCGCGGCTCTATTGCGGCCTACGTGATTTCGATGGCGAAAACGCCGTCAGACGTCCTGGCCGTGCATCTGCTGTTGAAAGAGGCCGGCATCGGCTTCGCGCTGCCGGTCGCCCCGCTGTTCGAAACGCTGGACGACCTGAATAACGCCGACGACGTTATGACCCAGCTGCTGAATATCGACTGGTATCGCGGCTTTATCCAGGGCAAGCAGATGGTCATGATCGGCTATTCCGACTCGGCGAAAGATGCGGGCGTGATGGCCGCCTCCTGGGCGCAGTATCAGGCGCAGGACGCGTTAATTAAGACCTGTGAAAAAGCCGGCATTGAACTGACGCTGTTCCACGGTCGCGGCGGTTCTATCGGCCGCGGCGGCGCGCCGGCGCACGCGGCCCTGCTCTCTCAGCCTCCGGGAAGCCTGAAAGGCGGCCTGCGCGTTACCGAACAGGGCGAGATGATCCGCTTTAAATACGGCCTGCCGGAAGTCACCATCAGCAGCCTGTCGCTCTACACCAGCGCGATTCTGGAAGCCAACCTGCTGCCGCCGCCGGAGCCAAAAGCGCAATGGCGCGACATCATGGCCGAGCTGTCCGACGTCTCCTGCGAGATGTATCGCGGCTACGTGCGTGAAAATAAAGATTTTGTTCCTTACTTCCGTTCCGCGACGCCGGAGCAGGAGCTGGGCAAACTGCCGCTGGGCTCGCGTCCGGCCAAACGTCGCCCGACCGGCGGCGTCGAGTCGCTGCGCGCCATTCCGTGGATCTTTGCGTGGACGCAAAACCGCCTGATGCTGCCAGCCTGGCTGGGCGCCGGCGCCGCGCTGCAAAAAGTCGTTGAAGGCGGCAAGCAGAGCGAGCTGGAAAGCATGTGCCGCGACTGGCCGTTCTTCTCTACCCGCCTCGGCATGCTGGAGATGGTCTACTCAAAAGCCGACCTGTGGCTGGCGGAATATTACGATCAGCGTCTGGTGAAACCGGAACTGTGGAAGCTGGGCGAAGAGCTGCGTGAACTGCTGTCCGCCGATATCAACGTGGTACTGGCAATCGCCAACGACTCCCACCTGATGGCCGACCTGCCGTGGATCGCGGAGTCCATCCAGCTACGTAATATCTATACCGACCCGCTGAACGTGCTCCAGGCCGAGCTGCTCCATCGTTCACGTCTGGCGGAAGAGAAAGGTGAAAAACCGGACCCGCGCGTTGAACAAGCGCTGATGGTCACCATCGCAGGCGTTGCGGCAGGCATGCGTAACACCGGCTAGTTCGCCCTGAGAAACCTGTAGCCCGGCTAAGCGTAGCGCGAGCCGGGTTAAAAACCATAGCTCCGGTAAGCATCGCGTTTACCGGAGCTTTTTTTAGTGGTGCAGCATTTCGTCGACAATCTGCTCTTTATGCAGGGCATAAGGATAGTAGGTTGGCCAGTTATCCATCTCTTTCAGCAGCGCTTCCTGGGACTCATTGCCCGTAAAGATATGGAAATGTTGGGACTTGCGCGGCGCGATGGTGTGATCGCTAAACTGAACAAACTTCGGCGCTTTTGAATCCGCCTGCTGGCATTCGAACAGGTAGCGCACGCCTTTTTTACCGGATGCGTAGGTCAGAATTTTGTAGCCGGAATAGGCGTACCGGCAGGCGTTGACGGTTTTCCCGACGTGAAACTCCATGACGTTATCTTCGATACCAATCTGGTCCACATCGGTAGCGTAGCCCTTCTTATAATACTCCCGATATTCCGCCACGCTTTTACCGGCTTTTTTGGCCTTCTGCTCCAGCACGGCATCTAAATCGCCGTTCAGCAGATAGGGATTAACCGACTGCCAGATACCCTCCCAGTCGCTCAGCGCCCTGTCCTTTACGTCCTGGTCGGCAAAAATGCCTTCACTCGCCTTCTGCTCCGCTTCGGTCAGCGCCGGGCCATGGCTATGGTGGCCGTGGGCGACCGCCTGACTGCTCGCCAGGACCAGGCTTACACCAAGCATAAGCGCGGAAATCTTTCGGGTCATCACTCTCTCCTGAGTTTAGGTTTGCAATAATATGTTACGATATAACATATCAATCAAATCTTACAACTCTCTTCGCAGAAAAATCGCGCGGCTTTTCCCTCTGCCAGTTTGTTAGGTATGATGAAACGGGATCGCGCGACGCGGAGAGAGAATGGATAGCGACATTAATCAGGCCATTGATTCTTTTATTAAAGGCCCGGCGGTAATCGGCAAAGTCCACTTTTCCACAGAATCCAGACCGGCTTCTGAGAAAGCGCTAAGCGTCGATTTTCCGCGCCTCGAAATCATGCTTGCGGGGCAGCTTCGCGATCCGGCGATTAAGGCCGACCAGGCGCAGTTGACGCCGCACGATGTGCTGTACGTCCCCGCAGGCGGATGGAATGACCCGCAGTGGCTGATGCCCTCCACGCTGTTAACTGTCTTATTTGGTAAGCAGCAGCTGGAATTCGTTCTACGCCACTGGGACGGCAGCGCGCTTAACGTGCTGGATAAACAGCAGATTCCTCGCCGCGGCCCCCGGGTTGGATCGTTTCTGCTGCAGGCGCTGAATGAAATGCAGATGCAGCCGCAGGAACAGCATACGGCCCGCTGTATTGTCACCAGCCTGCTCAGCCACTGTGCCGATCTGCTGGGCAGCCAGGTACAAACGTCATCGCGCAGCCAGGCGCTTTTTGAAGCGATTCGTAAACATATTGATGCCCATTTTGCCGACCCGTTAACCCGCGAGTCGGTGGCGCAGGCGTTTTATCTCTCACCAAACTATCTTTCCCATCTGTTCCAGAAATGCGGGCCAATGGGCTTTAACGAATACCTGAATCACATCCGTCTGGAGCAGGCCAGAATGCTGCTAAAAGGCCACGATATGAAAGTGAAAGATATCGCCCACGCCTGTGGTTTCGCCGACAGCAACTACTTCTGCCGCCTGTTTCGCAAAAACACCGAGCGCTCGCCGTCGGAGTATCGCCGTCAGTATCACAGCCAGCTGACGGAAAAAACGGCTTCGCTAAAAAACTAGATTTTTGTGTGTTAAACCTGACTTTTGTGCGTTCTTATTTTCCCATTTTAATCCGGGTGGCGGGATAAATGTGATCTAAATCATCCTTAACCGCAATGCGTACATTTATCCAGTTTTTGGCAAATTTGTCATCTGGCGACCCTCCGCGTGAAAGCCGTATTCTTTCCTCAACGACACTACCGAATTAAGCATTGAGGAAAGCATCATGGAACTCTATCTGGACACCGCAAACGTAGCAGAAGTTGAACGCCTGGCGCGCATCTACCCGTTGGCCGGCGTGACCACCAACCCGAGCATTATCGCAGCCGGTAAAACGCCGGTTTGGGATGTTCTTCCGCGCCTGCAAAAAGCCGTCGGTCCGGAAGGTATTCTGTTCGCCCAGACCATGAGCCGCGACGCGCAGGGCATGGTGGAAGAAGCCAAACGCCTGAGTAACGCCGTCCCCGGTATCGTGGTAAAAATCCCGGTCACCGCCGAAGGCCTTGCCACTATCAAGCTGTTGAAAAAAGAAGGTATCCCCACGCTGGGTACGGCGGTATATAGCGCATCTCAGGGCCTGCTGGCCGCGCTGGCCGGGGCAAAATATGTGGCGCCGTACGTCAACCGCGTCGACGCCCAGGGCGGTGACGGCATCCGCATGGTCCAGGAGCTGCAGTCCCTGCTGGAGCTGCATGCGCCGGAAAGCAAAGTGCTGGCCGCCAGCTTTAAGACGCCGCGCCAGGCGCTGGATTGCCTGTTAGCAGGCTGCGAAGCGATCACCCTTCCGTTAGATGTAGCGCAACAAATGCTCGGTACCCCTGCGGTAGAGTCAGCTATTGAGAAGTTTGAGCAGGACTGGAATAACGCTTTTGGAACGCTAAACCTGTAACCCGATCGGCGAGCTGCCCAGGGGGGTGGCATCACGGTCATCCAGGAGGAATAGAAATGGATCGCATTATTCAATCACCCGGTAAGTACATTCAGGGCGCGGACGTCATTACCCGCCTTGGTGGATACCTCAAGCCGTTGGCAGAACGCTGGCTCATCGTGGGCGATAAATTCGTACTCGGTTTTGCCGAAGAAAAACTGCGTAAAAGCCTGGCGGATGCGGGGCTGGCTGGCGAAATCGCACCGTTTGGCGGCGAATGCTCACATAACGAAATCAACCGCTTGCGTGATATTGCCGGTTCCGCCCGCTGCACCGCCGTGCTGGGTATCGGCGGCGGCAAGACGCTGGATACCGCAAAAGCATTAGCACATTTTATGAATCTGCCGGTGGTTATTGCCCCGACGATTGCCTCCACCGACGCGCCGTGCAGCGCGCTCTCGGTCATCTATACCGATGACGGCGAGTTTGATAGCTACCTGATGCTGCCGCGCAACCCGAACATGGTCATTGTCGATACGCAAATCGTTGCAGGCGCCCCGGCGCGCCTGCTGGCAGCCGGTATCGGTGATGCGCTGGCGACCTGGTTTGAAGCGCGTGCCTGCTCCCGCAGCGGCGCGACCACCATGGCGGGCGGAAAATGCACCCAGGCGGCGCTGGCGCTGGCTGAACTGTGCTACAACACGCTGGTTGAAGAGGGCGAAAAAGCGATGCTGGCGGCGGAGCAGCACGTGGTGACACCGGCGCTGGAACGGGTGATTGAAGCCAACACCTACCTGAGCGGCGTCGGCTTTGAAAGCGGCGGCCTGGCGGCTGCGCACGCTATCCATAACGGTCTGACCGCTATTCCGGACGCTCACCACTACTATCATGGTGAAAAAGTGGCTTTCGGTACGCTTACGCAGCTGGTACTGGAAAACGCGCCGGTGGAAGAGATCGAAACCGTAGCGGCGCTGTGCCATAGCGTCGGGCTGCCTATCACCCTGGCGCAGCTGGATATTAAAGTCGATATCCCGGGCAAAATGCGTACCGTGGCGGAAGCCGCCTGCGCGGAAGGTGAAACCATCCACAATATGCCCGGCGGCGCGACGCCGGATCAGGTCTATGCCGCGCTTCTGGTGGCCGACCAGTACGGTCAACGCTTCCTGCAAGAGTGGGAATAAACCCTCGCGACATACCCGCCAGCAGGCGGGTATGTTCTTTTCGCCCGCCATTGCCCGCCAAAACGATGTATTTTATAGTGCGATTTTCCTTTGGGTGAATCGTAGATATGCAGTCATCAAATCGAAGAATGAGCATTTACGCCATTTTGCAACAGGACAAAAAAGTCGTCGTCAATGACCTCGCCGAAAAGTTCGGCGTCACCAAAATGACCATCCGTCGCGATCTCTCTTTCTTTGAAAAACAAGGCATTGTAAAAACAACCTACGGTGGAGCCTACTTAACCCGCGGCGCCAGCGTCGAGCCCGGCTTTCAGCTGCAATCGATACTAATGGCCGATGATAAGCACCTGATTGGCCAGAAAGCCGCCGAGCAGGTTGAAGATGGAGACACGATTATTATCGACTGCGGCACCACGCCGCTGGCGCTCGCTCATTTTATTTTCGATAAGAAAATCATGGTGATAACCAACTCCATTCCGGTGGTTAATCTCCTGAAAGGAAGAAAAAATATCAAGTTGATCGTCGCGCCCGGTGAATATGAAGACGCCAGCCAGGGAATGGTCTCTTTCAGTACCGCCGACTTCTTTCGTCATATCCACGCCGACAAAGTCTTCCTCAGCACTCAGGGCGTCAACGATCTTGGAGAGCTGACGGTTCCTGAAATGACCGATGCCCACGTCAAACAAGCGCTGATGCGCGCCGGGCGGCAAAAAATCCTGCTGGCGGACAGCAGTAAATTTGGTCAAACGTTCCTTGCAGGCCATGCCCGCCTGGCAGACCTTGACCTCGTTATCAGCCAGACCGGCCTCTCCCCCGATATCCTCTCTCTGATGCAAACGCAAAACGTACCGCTGCTGCTGGCGGATAGTCACCTCTGATGGCGCAGGCGCCCCGTTTTACCGCCCGTAAAGATGTTTTAAGGAAATAACCAGAACAAGCGGCGCCGAAGATGTTTTGACGCCGCAGAGAGAAGAGAAGGACGGGGAAATCTGAAGCCTGCTTACGCCGGGCGCACGCCTAAAGTGTGGCAAATCGCGTAGCTCATTTCCGCGCGGTTCAGGGTATAGAAATGGAAATCCTTCACCCCTTCGCGGCTGAGAATCTTCACCATATCCATGGCGATGTTCGCCCCCACCAGCTGGCGGGTTTCGGCGTCATTGTCCAGACCTTCGAACATTTTCGCCATCCACGTCGGGATACGCACGTTGGTCATATCGGCAAATTTTTTCGCCTGCCTGAAGTTAGAGACCGGCAGAATGCCCGGAATAATTTCGACGTCGATACCCGCAGAGACGCAGCGGTCGCGAAAACGCAGGTAGCTTTCAACATCAAAGAAAAACTGGGTAATCGCGCGATTTGCTCCGGCTTCGACCTTGCGCTTCAGGTTAAGCAGATCGGCCTGCGCGCTTTTGGCTTCCGGATGGACTTCCGGATAAGCCGCAACGGAAATATCAAAGTCCCCGACCTCTTTCAGCAGAGTCACCAGGTCGGCCGCGTACATATCCGGCTTACCGCTGCCAGGCGGCAGGTCGCCACGCAGCGCAACGATATGGCGAATCCCGCTATCCCAGTAATCTTTAGCAATGGTACGCAGCTCATCGCGGCTGGCATCGATACAGGTAAGATGCGGGGCGGCTTCCAGACCGGTACGCTCTTTAATACCTTTGATAATGCTATGGGTGCGGTCACGTTCACCGGAGTTAGCGCCGTAGGTCACGGAGACAAACTTCGGCTTCAGGCTGCTCAGGCGATCGATGGATTTCCAGAGGGTTTGCTCCATTTCACTGGTGCGCGGCGGAAAGAATTCAAAGGAGACGTTAATCTGGCCCTGCACTTCCGCCAGGCTCTGATTCAGGGCTTCCCGCTGATTGGCGTGAAAAAAGCTCATACCTTACCTCATCAATCGCATTTTATTGTTTGTTGTGTCGCGAACTTCTATACGTTTAGACGTCCAGATGTAAAAATGACGGAAAAGGGCATCCGCGTCAATAGAAAAATCAGCGTAAACAGTGAGGAATATTCAGCCAGGATGAAATTAATTCATCTCTTTTTCGCTAAGGCAATGATTTTTCAACGACTGCTGTTACCCTTTCCCGGACCCTCTCATTTGCGGGCAGCGTCACCATTCCCAGCCTAAGCGGAAGCTGCTGGCTGGCATCCTGCAAAGGACAAAAGACGACCCCCTGCCGCTGAATCGCGGAAAAAGAGGCCGGCAGGAGGATCAGACCTTCTCCGCGCGCAATCCGCGCCAGCAGAACATCATGCTCGGCAGGCTCCTCCACGTAGGTGGGCACATAGCCTGCCCGGTCAAAAATACGTCGCGTATAGTCAAAAAAATCGGGATTACGCTCGCGTTTAAACCAGAACAGCGGCCGATGATTGAGTGCGCTTAACGTCAGCTCCGCCCTGGCGGCCTCCGGCCAGGATGCGGGTAGCGCCGCGATAAGCGGCTCGCCATACGGCAACGGATGCAGGTGAAGCCCCTCGGTATTCAGCGGCAGCGCCACCAGCGCCGCATCCAGCTTGCCCTTTCGCACCAGTTGGGCCAACGCCGGTGATGACTGACGAGTGATGTGCAATGCGCCGGTGTACTCACCCAGAGCGGATTCCGCGGCGGCGAAAACGCCTTGCTCAAAGGCGGTGGTCAACCCCAGACGCAGAGGCTGCTGCGCGGGCGCAGAGAGCTGGCTCAACGCCGCCAGGGTGCGATCCTGAAGCGCCAGCAGAGGCCGAATGATATCCAGCACCCGTCTTCCCTCGTCGGTAAGGATCAGACCTTTGGTATGCCGCAAGAATAGCGTTACCCCCAGCTGCGTTTCCAGATGGCGAATATGACGGCTCAGCGGCGGCTGCGAAATAAATAGCCGCTGCGCGGCCCGGCTGATGTTATTTTCCTCCGCCACCACCGCAAAGTAGCGCAGCAGGCGAATATCCAGAGTGTGTAAACGTGAATTTGTCATACTGAAAAGGTATCACGAAAAGGGTATTACTCAAGTCAGGAAAACTTCCCTAACCTTCCTCATTACGCATCATCACACTGAGGAAAAGCCATGACCAGCGAACGTTATACCATCGGACGAGAAATGCTACAGCGCGTGGACGGCAAAGGCGGCGACGCCGTCGTCAACAGCCTGAAGGATATCGCCCCCGATTTTGCCCGCTATCTGATTGAGTTCCCCTTCGGCGATATTTACGCCAGGCCAGGACTCGATTTACGCAGCCGTGAAATTGCCACTATCGCCGCGCTCACGGCGCTCGGCAATGCCGCGCCGCAGCTAAAAGTGCATATTGCCGCCGGGTTAAATGTCGGGCTGACGCAGGAAGAGATTACGGAAGTGATCATGCAGATGGCGGTCTATGCCGGATTCCCGGCGGCCCTGAATGGCCTGTTTGCCGCCAAAGAAGTCTTCGCGGCGCACTAAGGTGAAAAGACCAGGCGTTGCCTGGTCTTTGACTTATGGCTACAGCAGCTGCGCCAGACGGTTGATATCCGACTGAATCGCCCCGGCGGTCACATCACGACCAGCGCCCGGACCGCGGATCACCAGCGGGTTATCGCGATACCAGCGGCTCTCGATAGCAAAGACGTTATCACACGGCAGCAGCGCCGCCAGCGGATGCTCTTCGCGCACCGCTTCAACGCCGACGCGGGCTTTACCGTTAGCGTCAAAGCGCGCGACGTAGCGCAGCACCAGACCCATTTCGCGCGCCGCTTCCAGACGCTGCAGCATCTGCTCGTTCAGCGCTTCGCCGTTCTCGAAGAAGTGATCGACCGACCCCTCTTCGCAGTGGGCGGGCACCAGCGACTCAACGCGCACCTGATCCGGCTCGATGTTGTAACCCGCCTCACGGGCCAGGATCACCAGCTTGCGCATGACGTCTTTCCCGGAGAGATCGACGCGCGGGTCCGGTTCCGTCAGCCCCTGCTGCCAGGCCTGATCGACGAGGTCTGTAAACGGCACGGTGCCGTCAAACTGCAGGAACAGCCATGAAAGGGTGCCGGAGAAAATACCGCTCAGCGCCAGAATGGTATCGCCGCTATCAATTAAATCGCGCACCGTATGGTTGACCGGTAAACCGGCGCCGACGGTGGCGTTGTACAGCCAGTGGCGCCCGGTCTTCTCGAACGCGTCGTGGATCTGGCGATACTTACTGCTGCTGCTGGCGCCAGCCAGCTTATTCGCGCTGATAACGTGGAAACCATGGCTGGCGAAATCGAGGTACTGGTCGGCCAGCTGCGCGCTGGCGGTGACGTCCAGCACCACTAAATCATCGTACGGATGCGCGCGCATCCACAGGAACAGCGACTCTTCATCCTGCTCAACGGCCTCATCATTAAAGAAAGCCAGCGCGCGACTGGCGTCAAGGCCTTCGTAATTAAGCAGGCTACGGCGACTATCCACGACCCCGGCAAGGATGAATTCAAACCCGGTGCGGGCGGAAAGCGTGGTCTGCTCGCGAGCGAACAGCTCCAGCCAGCGGGACCCGATATTACCTTTGCCAAACAGCACCAGGCCAATGCGTTTTTCCGCGCGGAACAACGACTGATGCAGCCCCTGAATAAGGCTTTCCGTCGGCCCGGCGCGCAGCACCGCGACCAGGCTGATGCCCTCTTCTGATTGCCAGGTAAACTCTACCGGCTGGCCCTTCAGCTGCTGCCAGAAACGGTGGCAGTGCAGCGGATTGCGGGTCACGCCAGCGCCAACCATCGCCACCAGCGCCAGTTTCTGACGCAGGCGCAGCTCGCCCGGCAGCCCCGCTTCGTCCAGCAGCTTCAGCGCGCTGTCGGCCACTTCAGAGGTGTAGCAGAACTGCAGCAGCTTACGGTCGGCGTGTACGCCAACCGCCAGCGGACGCAGCTGGGCGCGTTTTAAAATAGCGTCCAGCTCCTTATGCGCCAGTTTGAAATCCTGGCCGCCGGGTACCTGGAACTCAATCAGGCAGACATCATCATGGCTGGTCACGATACGCGCCCCGGTACCGGAAGCCAGCACGCGTTCGATGCGCGTTGAGCCCTGATCCGGGGTGTAGCTACAGCGTAATTGTAAATCGATATCGCTGCCGGAGACCGGCTGCAGCGTACGGGCATGCAGCACCGGCGCCGCCAGGCGGGCCAGTTCGCTGGCCTCATCCAGGCGCAGCAGCGGCAGCAGGCAGGCGTCTTTCACTTTACGCGGATCCGCGCTGTAGACCCCGGCCACGTCGCTCCAGATAGTGACGCGAGACGCCCCGGCCAGGGCGCCGATTTGGGTGGCGGAATAGTCGGAACCGTTACGCCCCAGCAGGACAGTTTCCCCGGCGTTGTTACGCGAAATAAAGCCGGTCACCACCAGACGCTTGTTCGGGTGCTGCGCTATCAGCTGCTGCAAAAGCGGATAGGATAAGCCTTCATCCACCTGCGGCTGCGCGGAGCGCTCGGCGCGCAGGAAGCTACGCGCATCCAGCCAGGCGGCTTCTACGCCAAGATGGTTCAGTACCGCCGCCATCAGGCGGGCCGACCAGACTTCGCCGTGACCGACGACTTCGGCGTATACCGCGTCGGTGACGCCGCCGTCAAGCAGCCCGGCAAGGCGCTCAAGATCCTGAATAAAGATGGCAATCAGCGTGTCGGCAGCGTCTGGTGACAGCAGTCCGGAGATGAGCTCCATCTGATAACGACGGAGCGATTGTTGCACCTGATGCGCAGAAAGGCGATCGGTCTGGCTGAGCTTCAGCCAGCTGATCAACTGGTTGGTGGTACTGCCGGCGGCAGAGACGACCATCATGTCGCCCGCCTGCGAATACTCCGTCATAATACCCGCGACGCGCAGGTAACATTTCGCATCCGCTAAACTACTCCCACCAAATTTGTGCAGCTGACGACCCTTCGCCCCTGCCTGCGCAATCACACTCATGTTTATTCCTCGTTTGCTGCCCGGAAGCCATTTTCCAGGTCGGCAATTAAATCTTCACCATCTTCAATACCGGTCGAAATACGCAGAAGCGTTTCTGAGATCCCGGCGGCCGCACGCGCTTCAGGCGCCATGCCCGCATGGGTCATCGTCGCTGCGTGGGAAATCAGACTTTCCACGCCGCCCAGCGATTCCGCCAGCGTAAACAGCGATAACCCGCTCAGGAAACGACGCAGCGTCTGCTCATCGCCATCCAGTTCGAAGCTTAACATCGCCCCAAAACCTTTTTGCTGACGCGCCGCAATCTCATGCCCCTGGTTTTCCGGCAGGGACGGATGGTACAGTTTTTTCACCAGCGGCTGGGATTTCAGATAGTCGACAATCGCCAGCGCGTTACGCTGCGCCACTTCCATACGCGGAGAGAGCGTACGTAAGCCGCGCAGCAGCAGATAGCTATCAAACGCTCCGCCGGTGACGCCGATATTATTCGCCCACCATGCCAGTTCGGTGACGGTCGCCGGATCTTTAGCGATCACCACCCCGGCCACGACGTCAGAGTGGCCGTTCAAATATTTAGTGCACGAATGCAACACCAGATCGGCGCCCAGCGCCAGCGGATTCTGCAAAGCCGGGCTCAGGAAGGTGTTATCAACCACGCTGACCGCTCCGGCCTCACGCGCCAGACCGCAGATTTTCGCAATATCCACAACTCTCAGCAATGGATTACTTGGGCTTTCGACCAGAACCAGCTTCGGTTTTTCCGCCAGCGCGGCGCTCAGCGCCTGCTCGTCGTTTTGATCGACAAACAGCACGCGATAGCAGCCGCGCTTCGCCAGGCTGTCAAACAGGCGGTAGCTGCCGCCGTAGCAGTCGTGCGGCGCCACCAGCAGATCGCCCGGTTTCAGAAATACGGTGGTGACCAGCAAAATGGCCGACATGCCGGTATTGGTCAGAACCGCCCCCGCGCCGCCCTCCAGCTCCGCCAGCGCACGCTGCACCACATCACGGGTCGGGTTACCGCGACGAGAGTAGTCGTGGGCGCGAGGTTCGTTAAATCCGGTGAAATTATAGGTGCTGGAGAGATGAATGGGCGGGACAACGCAACCGTACTGCTCGTCGTCATTTAAACCGCTACGCACTGCGATGGTGGCCTGTTTACGCGTCATGTTGGGGAGTTCCTGGGCTGAGTCGGTGAAAAGTCAGGCTCCAGAGTAATCATTGTTATAATGGACGTCAATACATCTGGACATCTAAACTTCTTTGCGTATAGATTGAGCAAACTGGAAATAGCCGTTAAAATTATATGCATTAGCGCACATCCGTAGCGGCTTGTTTGGTGCCAGACGCGCCCCTCTACGGTAAACTACGCGCAATTATGGCCAGGACTCGCGTTCAGGCCCTTAACTAATGAATAGAGGATTAAAGGTAACTCATGGCTGAATGGAGCGGCGAATATATCAGCCCATACGCTGAGCACGGTAAGAAGAGTGAGCAAGTAAAAAAAATTACGGTTTCCATTCCTCTGAAGGTGTTAAAAATCCTCACCGATGAACGCACGCGTCGTCAGGTGAATAACCTGCGGCACGCGACTAACAGCGAACTGCTGTGCGAAGCGTTCCTGCATGCCTTTACCGGTCAACCGTTGCCTAACGATGAAGACCTGCGTAAAGAGCGCAGCGATGAAATCCCGGAAGCGGCGAAAGAGATTATGCGCGAACTGGGCATCGACCCGGATACGTGGGAATACTAAAACTATAAAAAAGGGCAGAAGAAATCTTCTGCCCTTTTTTCTCGCGTTTAGCGCAAGAGAAACAAAAAAGCCGCCCTGAGGCGGCTTCTTCAGCAAATTACTTGCTGGTACCCGGTACGCTGAAGCGCTTGTTGAAGCGGTCAACACGGCCACCGGTAGCAACATCACGCTGTTTGCCAGTGTAGAACGGGTGGCATTTACCGCACACGTCGAGGTTCAGGTCGTGACCTACGGTAGAACGGATTTTCATGACGTTACCGCAAGAGCAGGAAGCAGTAACTTCTTCGTATTTCGGATGAATATCTTTTTTCATGGGAGAACCTCAGTTAAGGCCGCGTCGCTCTTCCAGCCCTAACGCCAGACACCACGCGATGTTAATAATTTCCCGGTGCGATTGCGCGAAGCGAAATTCCCGGGTAATAGATTTTGATGTCGCACAAAGCGCATCAAAGGCGGCGAATCATACAGAATTTGACCAGCATATGCAAACTGATCCGCGAGCCCTTATCACAATGTGTATACTAACCCGCCAGATTTCAAGTCAGGAAGATTAAATGCCCGTCGCTCACGTTGCCCTGCCCGTTCCGCTGCCCCGCACTTTTGACTATTTGCTGCCTGAAGGTATGCCGGTCAAAGCGGGCTGTCGCGTGCGCGTTCCGTTCGGCAAGCAGGAGCGGATAGGTATCGTAACGGCGGTCAGTGAGCGCAGCGAACTGCCGCTCGACGAACTTAAGCCGGTGGCCGAAGCCCTCGACGCCGAGCCGGTCTTCTCCACTTCGGTCTGGCGGCTGCTGCTGTGGGCGGCGGATTACTACCATCATCCCATCGGCGATGTGCTGTTTCACGCGCTACCGATCGTGCTGCGCCAGGGGAAGCCCGCCAGCGCGGCGCCAATGTGGTACTGGTTTGCCACCGAACAGGGGCAAGCGGTTGATATCAACAGCCTTAAGCGTTCACCGAAACAGCAGCAGGCGCTGGCTGCGCTGCGTCAGGGCAAGATCTGGCGCCATCAGGTTGCCGAACTCGAATTTAACGACGCCGCCCTGCAGGCGCTGCGGGGTAAAGGCCTGGCCGAACTCGCCAGCGAAGCGCCGGCGATCGCCGACTGGCGCACGGGCTTCTCGGTACCCGGCGAGCGCCTGCGGCTCAATACCGAACAGGCCACCGCCGTGGGCGCGATTCACAGCGCCTCGGACAGCTTTTCCGCCTGGCTGCTGGCCGGGATCACCGGTTCGGGCAAAACGGAAGTGTATCTGAGCGTCCTTGAAAACGTACTGGCGCAGGGGCGCCAGGCGCTGGTGATGGTGCCGGAGATCGGCCTGACGCCGCAGACTATCGCCCGTTTCCGCCACCGCTTTAGCGCCCCGGTGGAAGTGCTGCACTCCGGACTGAACGACAGCGAACGCCTCTCCGCGTGGCTAAAAGCCAAAAACGGCGAAGCGGCGATTGTTATCGGTACCCGCTCGTCGCTATTTACCCCTTTTAAAGACCTCGGGGTCATCGTCATCGATGAAGAGCACGACAGCTCTTATAAACAGCAGGAAGGCTGGCGCTATCACGCCCGCGATCTGGCGGTCTGGCGCGCCCACAGCGAACAAATTCCAATTATCCTCGGCTCGGCGACCCCGGCGCTGGAGACGCTTCATAACGTCCGCCAGGGCAAGTATCGCCAGCTGAAGCTCACCAAACGAGCGGGCAATGCGCGCCCGGCTCAGCAGCACGTTCTGGATTTAAAGGGCCAGCAGCTGCAGGCCGGACTGTCTCCGGCGCTCATTGGCCGCATGCGCCAGCATCTGCAGGCCGATAACCAGGTGATTCTGTTTTTGAACCGCCGCGGCTTCGCGCCGGCGCTGCTGTGCCACGACTGCGGCTGGATAGCGGAGTGTCCGCGCTGCGACAGCTACTACACGCTGCACCAGGCTCAGCATCATCTGCGCTGCCACCACTGCGACAGCCAGCGCCCGATTCCGCGCCAGTGCCCCTCCTGCGGCTCAACGCATCTGGTACCGGTAGGTTTGGGGACCGAACAGCTTGAGCAGGCGCTGGGACCGCTGTTTCCCGATATCCCGATTTCCCGTATCGACCGGGATACCACCAGCCGCAAAGGCGCGCTTGAGCAATATCTTGCCGACGTCAATCGCGGCGGCGCGCGCATTCTTATCGGCACCCAAATGCTGGCGAAGGGGCACCACTTCCCGGATGTCACCCTGGTTTCCCTGCTGGACGTTGACGGCGCGCTGTTTTCCGCCGATTTCCGCTCGGCGGAGCGCTTCGCTCAGCTCTATACGCAGGTTTCAGGCCGCGCAGGTCGGGCGGGCAAACAGGGCGAGGTGATCCTGCAGACCCACCACCCGGAACACCCGCTGCTGCAAACGCTGCTTTATAAAGGATACGACGCGTTTGCCGAGCAGGCGCTGGCGGAACGGCAAAGCATGCAGCTGCCGCCGTGGACCAGCCACGTGCTGATTCGCGCCGAGGATCATAACAACCAGCAGGCGCCGCTTTTTTTACAACAGCTGCGCAACCTGCTGCAGGCCAGCCCGCTGGCCGATAAGAAACTGTGGGTGCTCGGGCCGGTTCCGGCGCTGGCGCCAAAGCGTGGCGGCCGCTGGCGCTGGCAAATTCTCCTCCAGCATCCGTCGCGCGTTCAGCTACAGCATATCGTCAGCGGAACGCTGGCGTTGATTAACACGCTGCCGGAAGCGCGAAAAGTGAAATGGGTTCTGGACGTCGATCCTATTGAAGGTTAAGGCTTCTCTTGCGAGGCGGATCGAAAAATTCAACCATCGTCACGTTTTTCATGAAAATTCTGTAACTCTCTGGATGTACTATCTGTTAAAAATGTTGCTGATGTCAGAACGCCAGGGATGTGTCTGCGCCAGTCAGCGAGGAGAAATCAGGTGAAGCCCAAAAAACAGGTCGTTGCCGCCACTATGAAAGACGTTGCCCAAAAGGCAAACGTTTCCACGGCAACCGTATCCCGAGCGTTAATGAATCCCGATAAGGTTTCGCAGAGCACCCGTAACCGGGTCGAGCAGGCCGCGCTGGAAGTCGGCTATTTACCGCAATCGCTCGGGCGCAATATGAAGCGCAACGAGTCACGCACCATTCTGGTGATTGTGCCGGATATCTGCGACCCCTTTTTCAGCGAGATCATTCGCGGTATTGAAGTCACCGCGGCGGAACAGGAGTACCTGGTGCTGATTGGCGATTGCGCCCACCAGAACCGTCAGGAAAAGACCTTTATCGACCTGATCATTACCAAGCAGATCGACGGTATGCTGCTGCTTGGCTCCCGTTTGCCCTTCGATGCGGGCGTAGAGGAGCAGCGCAATCTGCCGCCGATGGTCATGGCCAATGAATTCGCTCCCGAGCTTGAGCTGCCGACGGTGCATATCGATAACCTCACCGCCGCCTTTAACGCCGTTAACTATCTGCACGAGCTGGGGCATCGCCGCATCGGCTGTATCGCCGGCCCGGAAGAGATGCCGCTGTGCCATTATCGCCTGCAGGGCTATGTCCAGGCGCTGCGTCGTAGCGGGATAACCGTCGATCCGCACTATATCGCCCGCGGCAATTTTACCTATGAAGCCGGCGCCAACGCCCTCGAACAGCTGCTGGCGCTGCCGGTACCGCCGACGGCTGTTTTCTGCCATAGCGATATTATGGCGCTGGGGGCATTATCGCTGGCGAAACGTCGCGGCCTGAAAGTTCCTGAAGATCTGTCTATTATTGGTTTCGATAACATCTCTTTGTCTGAATTTTGCGATCCGCCATTGACGACCGTCGCGCAACCACGTTTTGATATTGGCCGCGAAGCGATGCTGCTTTTATTGGATCAACTGCACGGTCACAGCGTCAGCAGCGGTTCACGATTACTCGACTGCGAGCTTATCGTTCGCGGTAGTACGCGAAAAATCCGAACATAACCTTCAGGCTTTCGGGCCTGCCCTTCTGGTCAAAGGCCCGCCGCTTAAGTAACATGGCGGGCTGAAAAACGAATAAGACAGCGAAACGATAGTGGCACAACGAGATTATGTACGCCGCAGCCAACCGGCTTCTTCGCGGCGCAAAAAGAGCAATACCCGAAGCTCAAGGAACAAGCAAGGCGGCCTTTCGGCGGTTTCACCGACTATGGTGGCGATCGCTGCGGCAGTGCTGGTGGCCTTTATCGGTGGACTGTACTTCATCACGCACCACAAGAAAGAAGAGGCTGAAGCGCTGCAAAACCGCCAGGCCGCTGGCAACGGCCTCCCGCCGAAGCCGGAAGAGCGCTGGCGCTATATTAAAGAGCTGGAGAGCCGTCAGCCCGGCGTACGTGCGCCTACGGAACCCACGGCAGGCGGCGAAGTCATGAAGCCGGAGCAGCTGACGGACGAGCAGCGCCAGCTGTTGGCGCAAATGCAGGCCGATATGCGTCAGCAGCCTACGCAGCTGACCGAAGTGCCGTGGAATGAACAAACCCCGGCGCAGCGCCAGCAGACCCTGCAGCGTCAGCGTTTAGTTCAGCAGCAGCAGCAGCTCGCTCAGGTGCAGCAGCAGACACAGACGCAGGTACAGCAACCGCGAACCCAGCCGCGGGCCGTCGAGCAGCCGAAACCGGTGCAGCAGCCGCCGAAGCAAACGGCGTCGAACCAGCAGCCGTATCAGGATCTGCTGCAAACGCCGGCGCATACCAGTACCGCGCAGCCTAAAACCCAGGCCGCCGCGCCGGTAACCCGCGTTGAAGAGGCGCCAAAAACCGCCGCCGCGGAGAAAAAAGACGATCGCAGCTGGATGATCCAGTGCGGCTCCTTCAAAGGCGCTGAGCAGGCGGAAACCGTGCGCGCGCAGCTGGCGTTTGAAGGTTTCGCCTCGCACATCACCACCAATAACGGCTGGAACCGCGTGGTGATTGGGCCGCTGAAAGGCAAAGAAAACGCCAGCAATATGATTGAACGGCTGAAAATGGCCGGACACGCAAACTGCATTCGTCTCGCCGCCAGGGGTTGAAACCCTCAAAATCCCCCCCATCTATAATTGCATTCTGCCCCGCGTAACCGCGGGGCCCCTATTCCGCTTTTGCAACCAAGGGGTCTGCTCGTGACTACAATTGTAAGTGTTCGCCGTAACGGCCATGTCGTTATTGCCGGTGATGGCCAGGCCACGCTGGGCAACACCGTAATGAAAGGCAACGTCAAAAAAGTGCGCCGCCTGTACAACGACAAAGTGATCGCCGGCTTTGCGGGCGGCACCGCTGACGCCTTCACGCTGTTCGAACTGTTTGAACGTAAGCTGGAAATGCATCAGGGCCACCTGGTGAAGGCCGCCGTTGAGCTGGCGAAAGACTGGCGTACCGACCGCATGCTGCGCAAGCTGGAAGCGCTGCTGGCCGTGGCTGACGAAAACGCATCGCTTATCATCACCGGTAACGGTGACGTGGTGCAGCCAGAAAACGATTTGATTGCTATCGGCTCCGGCGGTCCTTACGCCCAGGCCGCGGCTCGCGCCCTGCTGGAAAATACCGATATGGGCGCACGCGATATCGCAGAGAAAGCGTTGAATATTGCAGGTGATATCTGCATTTATACCAACCACTTCCATACCATCGAAGAATTACCGTCTAAAGCGTAAGGATCTCCCATGTCTGAAATGACCCCACGCGAAATTGTCAGCGAACTGGACAAACACATTATCGGCCAGGACGCAGCCAAGCGATCCGTCGCCATCGCTCTGCGTAACCGCTGGCGTCGTATGCAGCTCAACGAAGAGCTGCGTCACGAAGTCACGCCCAAAAACATTCTGATGATCGGCCCGACCGGCGTCGGTAAAACGGAAATCGCCCGTCGTCTGGCAAAGCTTGCCAACGCGCCGTTCATCAAAGTTGAAGCGACGAAATTCACCGAAGTGGGCTATGTTGGTAAAGAAGTGGACTCCATCATCCGCGATCTGACCGATGCGGCGATCAAAATGGTGCGCATGCAGTCCATCGACAAAAACCGCTATCGTGCGGAAGAACTGGCGGAAGAGCGCATCCTTGACGTGCTGATCCCGCCGGCGAAAAACAACTGGGGCCAGGCTGAACAGCCTCAGGAACCGTCCGCCGCGCGTCAGTCTTTCCGTAAAAAACTGCGCGAAGGGCAGCTCGATGATAAAGAGATTGAGATCGATCTCGCTGCTGCGCCGATGGGCGTTGAAATCATGTCCCCTCCGGGCATGGAAGAGATGACCAGCCAGCTGCAGTCCATGTTCCAGAACCTGGGCGGCCAGAAGCAAAAACCGCGTAAGCTGAAAATTAAAGACGCGATGAAGCTGCTGATTGAAGAAGAAGCGGCGAAGCTGGTCAACCCGGAAGAGCTGAAGCAGGATGCCATCGACGCCGTTGAGCAGCACGGTATCGTGTTTATCGACGAAATCGATAAAATCTGTAAGCGCGGCGGCAACTCCTCCGGCCCGGACGTATCCCGCGAAGGCGTACAGCGCGATCTGCTGCCGCTGGTTGAAGGCTGTACCGTCTCCACCAAGCACGGCATGGTGAAAACCGATCATATTCTGTTTATCGCTTCCGGCGCGTTCCAGGTGGCCAGCCCGTCTGACTTAATCCCGGAGCTGCAGGGTCGTCTGCCGATTCGCGTTGAGCTGAAAGCGCTGACCACCCACGACTTCGAGCGCATCCTGACCGAGCCGAACGCGTCCATCACCGTGCAGTATAAAGCGCTGATGGCCACCGAAGGCGTCAATATCGAGTTCACGGAAGATGGCATCAAGCGTATCGCTCAGGCCGCGTGGCAGGTCAACGAGACCACCGAGAACATCGGTGCGCGTCGTCTGCATACCGTACTGGAGCGTCTGATCGAAGACATCTCCTACGATGCCAGCGAAATGAATGGCCAAACCGTCACCATCGATGCGGAATATGTCGGTAAGCATCTGGATGTTCTGGTGGCAGATGAAGATCTGAGCCGTTTTATCTTATAATCCGGTTCAATATATTTTCATCACTATAGATGGGGCTATAGATACCCTAAATAATTCGAGTTGTGGAAAGGCAGCCGCTGGCTGATGGCCCTCATTTATCCCGGCAGCGCCTGGGGTGAATGCGCGTCGCCAACGCATCTGCAGCTTGAAGTATGAAGGGTAGAGCCCCATTTTTTATTGGCCGGGACTTATGACCGAACACGCTATCACTCGCACCCAGGCCTGGCTGGAAAGCCTGCGCCCCAAAACGTTACCTCTGGCCTTTGCCGCCATTATTGTCGGCTCCGCGCTTGCCTGGCATCAGGGCAGCTTCGATCCCTGGGTTGCCCTGCTGGCCATCATCACCGCCGGTTTATTACAAATCCTCTCCAATCTGGCCAACGATTATGGCGACGCGGTAAAAGGCAGCGATAAACCTGACCGTATCGGCCCCCTGCGCGGGATGCAGAAAGGGGCAATCACCCAGGCGCAGATGAAACGCGCGTTGATTCTCACCGTGGCGCTGATTTGTCTCTCTGGCCTGGCGCTGCTGTTCCTGGCCTGGCAGACCATGGCCGATTTTATCGGTTTTATGGTGCTTGGCGGGCTATCGATCGTGGCCGCCATTACCTACACCGTCGGCACTCGTCCTTACGGCTACATCGGCCTTGGCGATATCTCCGTGCTGGTGTTCTTCGGCTGGCTTAGCGTGGTCGGGAGCTGGTACCTCCAGGCGCACAGCGTTGAAGCGGTTATTTTCTTACCCGCCACCGCCTGCGGCCTGCTGGCAACGGCGGTGCTGAATATTAACAACCTGCGTGATATCGACAGCGATCGTGAAAACGGTAAAAACACCCTCGCCGTGCGCCTGGGGCCGGTTAACGCTCGCCGCTACCACGCCTGCCTGCTGTTTGGCGCGCCGCTGTGCCTGGCGCTGTTTAACCTTCTCTCGCTGCATAATCCGTGGGGTTGGCTGTTCCTGCTGGCAACGCCGCTGCTGGTCAAACAGGCGCGTTATGTGATGCGCGAACGCGACCCTGTCGCCATGCGTCCAATGCTCGAAAGAACGGTTAAAGGGGCGCTGCTGACCAACCTGCTGTTTGTTATCGGAATTATTTGCAGCCGGCTTGTGGGTTAACTGACAAATATCAATTAACAATTGATGATTTTGCCAACAGTACGATTCACGCGATATACTGAAAATTCTCGCAGCAACTGAACGTTAAGCCTATGAAATACGATACTTCCGAGCTTTGTGACATCTACCAGGAGGATGTCAACGTCGTGGAACCTCTGTTCTCCAACTTTGGGGGGCGCTCGTCGTTTGGTGGACAAATCATCACGGTAAAATGTTTCGAGGATAACGGGTTGCTCTACGATATGCTCGAACAGAACGGCCGTGGTCATGTCCTGTTGGTTGACGGCGGTGGTTCCGTTCGACGCGCATTGATTGACGCTGACCTGGCGCGTCTGGCCGTACAAAACGAGTGGGAAGGGCTGGTCGTCTATGGCGCTGTGCGTCAGGTTGACGATCTGGAAGAGCTGGATATCGGCATCCAGGCGCTGGCGGCCATCCCCGTAGGGGCCGCAGGTGAAGGTATCGGCGAAAGCGACGTGCGCGTCAACTTCGGCGGCGTCACCTTCTTTTCCGGCGACCATCTCTACGCCGATAATACCGGGATTATCCTCTCCGAGGATGCCCTGGATATCGAGTAGCGTCCCGCCCATAAAAAAGGCCTTCTCTCTGAGAAGGCCTTTTTATTTCCGCCGGAGGCTTAGTACAGCTTCTTAGCGCAATCCAGCCAGTCGCTTTTGAACGGACGCTTCATGTTTTCGATAGCGTCGATAATGTCGTGGTGAACCAGCTTCTCGTTCTGAATACCAACGCAGCGGCCGCCGAAGCCCTGCAGCAGCAGGTCAATCGCGTACGCGCCCATGCGGGATGCCAGAATACGGTCATAAGGAACCGGAGAGCCGCCGCGCTGAATGTGGCCCAGTACGGTGGCACGAGTTTCACGGCCGGTCTCTTTCTCGATGTAGTGAGCCAGCTCGTCGACGTCGCACATATGCTCGGTGATCGCCACAATCGCGTGTTTTTTGCCTTTCGCGATACCCGCCTTAATTTCTGAAACCAGGTCGTCGCGCGTGTATTCAACCTCAGGCACCATGATGAACTCACAGCCGCCGGAGATAGCTGCCGCCAGGGTCAGATCGCCGCAGTAGCGGCCCATCACTTCAACAACGGAAATACGCTGGTGGGAGGAAGAGGTATCACGCAGGCGGTCAATAGCCTCTACCACGGTGCTCAATGCGGTAAAGAAGCCGATGGTATAGTCGGTGCCTTTAATATCGTTGTCGATGGTGCCCGGTAGACCGATGCAGGGGAAGCCCATCTCAGTCAGACGCACGGCACCCATGTAGGAACCGTCACCACCGATAACCACCAGCGCATCCAGGCCGCGCTTTCTCATATTTTCAATCGCGACGGCGCGAATATGTTCTTCGCGGAATTCTGGAAAACGCGCCGACCCCAGGAAGGTGCCGCCGCGGTTGATCATGTCGGAAACGCTGTAGCGGTCGAGCTGAACCATACGATCTTCATACAGGCCGAGGTAACCGTCATAGATTCCAAAAACTTCCAGACCTTCCGTTAATGCCGCACGCACAACGCCACGAATTGCTGCGTTCATGCCCGGGGCATCACCGCCACTTGTCAACACACCGATTTTCTTAATCATGACTACCTCTGAACTTAGGAAGCAAAAAATAATCCTGTTGCCTGAAGCGCCCCTCACGAGGAGTGCACAACGATAATTGCAATAGTATATCAAACGCTTCTGGCTGAATTGATTCAGGTCAGACCAAATGGCGGTAATTTATACAAAAAATGCCGATCCGCCCCACACTTTTACATCGAGTTTACAGACTATAACCTAAAGATCATAAAACACCCTGCCGCCCTAACGGCACCACAGAGCAGGGGTCCTGGTGGATAATGACATCGGACCCGGGAAAACGGAGCAACAGCGCCTGCTCCACCTGGTCGGCAATCACGTGTGCCTGAACCAGCGGGAGGTTATCTTCCATTTCCAAATGAATCTGAATAAAGCGAGTCGGCCCTGACTGCCGCGTTCGTAGATCGTGCGCCCCGCTGACGCCTGGCCACGCGGTCACGATATTGATAATTTCCTGGCGTTCCTCATCAGGAAGCGCGCGGTCTAACAACGACTGAACGGCGTCATAAGCCATGCGCAGCGCGCTATATAAAATATAGACGCCTATACCTAATGCAAACAGCGCATCAGCACGGTGCCAGCCGTACCAGGAGAGGGCCAGCGCCACCAGAATTGCGCCGTTCATCATAACATCAGACTGATAATGAAGCATATCCGCCCGTACCGCCTGACTTTGTGTTTTTCTTACTACCCAGCGCTGGAACGTGACCAGCAGCAGCGTGCTGACCAGCGCAATCAGCGTCACCACCATCCCTACGCCCGCCGCATTCATCGGCTCAGGACGAACGAGATGATCAATACCGGTCAAGAACAGAAACAGCGCCGAGCCGGAGACAAACATACTTTGCGCCAGCGCGGCCAGCGATTCCGCTTTACCATGGCCAAAGGTATGTTCTTCATCGGCAGGCTGCAGCGAATAACGCACCACCAGCAGGTTGGTCAACGAGGCGGCGATATCCACCAGTGAATCAACCAGCGCCGCCAGAATACTCACAGACCCGGTATACCACCATGCAAAAATCTTGATCAAAAGTAACGCAGAGGCCATCACCGTTGCCGCAATCGCCGCGCGGCTCACCAGCTGCCCATAAGATTGATTCATAAACGCTCCTTACTTCGCGATGCGCTTAGTATAACCCGATCTTTTACCGGGACGGGGAGGCAGGAGGGCGCTGAATAACGGGCAAAAAAAACCCCCACATCATGTGGGGGAAGACAGGGATGGTGTCTATGGCAAGGAAAACAGGGTTGTTACTGGGGTTGCAGGGTATTGCTACTACTCGAAAGCATCATCGCTGAGCCTTTTTGCATCCGTGCAACCTCACGCAACTGATCCATTCGTTGCTGGTGCTTAGCGTTTAAAACCGCTTGCTGCTCTGGCGTTAGCAGGTGATACATCTGGTTGCGAACTTTTGCCATTTCAACCTGGCGGGCAACCTGTTCCTGCGCCATCTTATCTGCCTGAGCGCGTACAGCGTTTTCATCAAAATTTTCTGCGGTGACAAGGCGATGCATTGTCTCCATTTCGCTAACATTAACGGGTGGCCTGTCGTGGCGTGCCCGCTGCATAAGATCTCGTAACTGTTGCCGTTGGTGTTCAGTTAAACTTATGCCGTCAAACATATGGCTCTGGCTGCTGCGCTGGACCCCTTCGTCTCCGGGAAGCCAGTTAACGCTGGTGACGACTTCAGCGGCTTGGCTATATGCACTTAGCGCCAGCGTTGAGGCCATGACGGCAGCGATAACATTGCGCATCACATACTCCCAAAACGTTTGTGTCGCGATTCAACGAGAGAGAGTTTACGATGCAGGCTGCAAACATGCGTCAGGGGGTGTAAAACAACGTAAAGTCATGGATTAGCGAGCCTTGATGACGTAATTTCTGCCTCGGAGGTATTTAAACAATGAATAAAATCCTGTTAGTAGATGATGACCGGGAGCTCACCTCCCTGTTAAAAGAGCTGCTCGATATGGAAGGTTTTAATGTGCTCGTCGCCCATGATGGGGAACAGGCGCTGGCCCTTCTGGACGACAGCATCGATTTACTTTTGCTTGATGTGATGATGCCGAAGAAAAACGGTATCGACACGCTCAAAGAGTTGCGTCAGACACACCAGACCCCGGTTATCATGCTAACGGCTCGCGGGAGCGAGCTGGATCGCGTTCTCGGCCTCGAGCTGGGCGCGGACGATTATTTGCCTAAGCCGTTCAACGATCGTGAGCTGGTGGCGCGTATACGCGCGATTCTGCGCCGGTCGCACTGGAGCGAGCAGCAGCAGACAACCGAAGCCGGTTCACCGACGCTGGAAGTGGATGCGCTAAGCCTTAACCCTGGTCGCCAGGAAGCCAGCTTCGATGGTCTGACCCTCGAGCTGACCGGCACCGAGTTCACCCTGCTCTATCTTCTGGCGCAGCATCTTGGCCAGGTGGTATCGCGTGAGCATCTTAGCCAGGAAGTGCTGGGTAAACGCCTGACGCCATTCGATCGCGCAATCGATATGCACATCTCCAACCTGCGGCGCAAGCTGCCGGAGCGCAAAGACGGCCATCCGTGGTTTAAAACCCTGCGCGGACGCGGCTATCTGATGGTATCGGCTTCATGATTGGAAGTTTAACCGCACGCATCTTCGCTATTTTCTGGCTCACGCTGGCGCTGGTGTTGATGCTGGTTCTGATGCTGCCTAAGCTGGACTCGCGCCAGATGACCGAGCTGCTGGAGAGCGAGCAACGTCAGGGCATCATGATTGAACAGCACGTCGAGGCCGAACTGGCGAACGATCCGCCAAACGACCTGATGTGGTGGCGTCGTCTGTTTCGCGCCATCGATAAGTGGGCTCCGCCGGGCCAGCGTTTGCTGCTGGTCACCAGCGAAGGTCGCGTTATCGGTGCCGAACGCAACGAAATGCAGATTATCCGCAACTTTATCGGCCAGGCGGATAACGCCGACCATCCGCAGAAAAAGCGCTATGGTCGTCTGGAAATGGTCGGGCCTTTTTCCGTCAGGGATGGAGAAGATAACTACCAGCTCTATCTGATTCGTCCTGCCAATACGTCACAATCAGACTTCATCAATCTGCTGTTCGACCGGCCGCTACTGCTGCTGATCGTCACGATGTTAGTCAGCGCCCCGCTGCTGCTATGGCTGGCGTGGAGCCTGGCGAAACCCGCGCGTAAGCTCAAAAATGCCGCCGATGAAGTCGCCCAGGGCAACCTGCGTCAGCATCCGGAGCTGGAAGCCGGTCCGCAGGAGTTTTTAGCCGCCGGGACCAGTTTTAACCAGATGGTGACCGCGCTGGAGCGCATGATGTCCAGCCAGCATCGTCTGCTGTCCGATATCTCGCACGAACTGCGCACGCCGCTGACCCGCCTGCAGTTAGGCACCGCATTGCTGCGCCGCCGCAGCGGGGAAAGCAAAGAGCTGGAGCGTATTGAGATGGAAGCGCACCGGCTGGATAGCATGATCAACGACCTGCTGGTGATGTCGCGCAATCAGGCGAAAACCGCGCTGGTCAGCGAAACGGTGAAAGCCAACCAGCTGTGGGGCGAGGTGCTGGATAACGCCGCCTTTGAAGCCGAACAGATGGGGAAATCGTTCACCGTCGAGTATCCGCCGGGGCCGTGGCCGCTGTACGGTAACCCCAATGCCCTGGAAAGCGCGCTGGAGAATATCGTGCGTAACGCGCTGCGCTACTCGCATACTAAAATTTCGGTAAGCTTCTCAGTGGATAAAGACGGCATCACGGTGAACGTCGATGATGACGGCCCGGGCGTGAGTCCGGAGGATCGCGAGCAGATTTTCCGTCCGTTCTACCGTACCGATGAGGCGCGCGACCGCGAGTCTGGCGGTACCGGCCTGGGGCTGGCGATTGTCGAGGCGGCGATTCAACAGCATCGCGGTTGGGTGAAGGCCGACGACAGCCCGCTGGGCGGCCTGCGCTTAACCCTCTGGCTGCCGCTGTACAAGCGCACCTAATCCCCCCGGCCTGGCTTCGCCGGGCCGGGGTCGAAACGGGTAGCCCGGATAAGGCGCAACGCGCCGCCATCCGGGAACGCGCACGGAAGCGCTATTTTCCCCACAATCTCCGCGAATTATTTTCGATCTTCCCGCTCAGGCGCCGTTTCTGCATGGTACGGCTCCAGCTCACCGACAGCCCCGCCGCGGAGAGCAGACGGTGGTACTGCTCATCATCAAACGGCATCTGCCAGGCGATGGCGCCCGCTTCGTGAACGCTCACGTCGCTGAGCCGGGAAACCAGCGCCAGCGGCGCATCGCTGGACACCTGCCCGCCCGCCACCACCCGATACAGCCAGCCGGTTTTGCCGCTGTTTTGCATAAGCTGCGCCATATCGCTGACGGCAAAGTGATAGTTGAGCTTGAAGCACGGCGATCGCGGCTGCGTGACCTGAATCAGCGCTTCTCCCCAGCGGAAGATATCGCCAATGTAGACGTTTTTTTCGGTCAGCCCTTCGGTCGAGAGATTTTCGCCAAACGCCGGGGCGCAGAAAAGATCCGCCTGCTGCGGAAGCTCACGGGCCCAGTGGGCGTAGTGTTCACGGGGATAGTGGCACAGCGCGCGGTCCGGCCCGCCGTGAATTTTCTTCTCCGCCTGCTCATCGCCCTCCAGCCCCAAATCGCCGAGGGTCAGTTCACCATCGACCTGAATTTTACCGATGGCGCTTGGACGGCTGCCGTCATAATCCCTTACCTTGCCCACAAAGACATTCACCGGATAGTGCATCGCTGCTCCTTTGCTGCGGATATAAAAAAAGCGAGTCATCAGACTCGCTTCTCGCTCAGCACAATGCAACCTTATTTTTTGGCGGCAAAACGCGCTGCGGCTTCGTCCCAGTTCACCACGTCCCAGAACGCTTTGATGTAGTCCGGGCGGCGGTTCTGGAATTTCAGGTAGTAAGCGTGTTCCCACACGTCCAGGCCGATAATCGGGAAGCCGGAAGCGCCGGAGATCGCTTCGCCCATCAGCGGGGAGTCCTGGTTAGCGGTAGAAACCACCGCCAGCTTGTCGCCTTTCAGCACCAGCCACGCCCAGCCGGAGCCGAAACGGGTCGCCGCCGCTTTTTCAAATTCCGCTTTGAAGTTGTCAACGGAACCGAAATCACGCTCGATAGCCGCTTTCAGGTCGCCCTGCAGGGTGGTACCGGTTTTCAGGCCTTTCCAGAACAGGCTGTGGTTAGCGTGGCCGCCTGCGTTGTTACGCAGCACGGTTTTTTTGTCTGCCGGCAGCTGATCCAGTTTGGTAATCAGCTCTTCTGCGGACAGGCTCGCGAACTCAGGCAGGCTTTCCAGCGCTGCGTTAGCGTTATTTACGTAGGTCTGGTGGTGTTTAGTGTGATGGATTTCCATCGTCTGCTTGTCAAAATGCGGTTCCAGGGCGTCATAAGCGTACGGCAGGGCAGGCAGTGTATAACTCATAATCATCTCCATTATTGTCGAGCGGCGGAAAGTGTTAATGCCGCGTAAGCAGTTGGTTCATTATAGTTAATTAAATGATATTGAAAACGCTTATCAATGCCGTATTTTTAATAAGGTTATAACAACGGGTAATAGATGTCGTTTTGTGATACAGAACAACTAATTAAGTTTTTGGTTGCCAGGTTCAGGCTTCGGGTGGCAACAGCTTAAAGGCGGAAAAACTGACCGATTTTTACACTCATCGGGTCGGAAGAAGATTTATCCGATAAAAAATAGATGAGGATAAAATCAATGAATCACGCGATTACGATGGGTATTTTTTGGCATTTGATAGGTGCGGCCAGTGCAGCCTGTTTCTATGCCCCGTTCAAGAAAGTTAAACATTGGTCCTGGGAAACCATGTGGTCTATCGGCGGTATTGTCTCCTGGCTGATCCTCCCCTGGGCCATCAGCGCCATGCTGCTGCCCGATTTCTGGGCCTATTACGGTTCTTTTAACGCCTCCACTCTGCTGCCCGTTTTCCTGTTCGGCGCCATGTGGGGTATCGGTAATATCAACTACGGCCTGACGATGCGTTACCTGGGGATGTCGATGGGGATCGGCATCGCCATTGGTATCACGCTGATTGTCGGCACGTTAATGACGCCGATTCTTAACGGTCAGTTTGATGTTCTCATTAACACTAAAGGCGGCCAGATGACGCTGCTCGGCGTGCTGGTCGCGGTGATTGGCGTGGGTATCGTCACCCGTGCAGGCCAGCTGAAAGAGCGCAAAATGGGCATCAAAGCCGAAGACTTCAACCTGAAAAAGGGGCTGTTGCTGGCGGTGATGTGCGGCATCTTCTCGGCCGGTATGTCGTTCGCCATGAACGCCGCCAAGCCGATGCATGAAGCCGCCGCCGCGCTCGGCGTTGATCCGCTCTACACCGCGCTGCCAAGCTATGTGGTGATTATGGGCGGCGGCGCGCTGGTCAACCTCGGCTTCTGCTTTATCCGTCTGGCAAAAGTAAAAAACCTGTCGATAAAAGCCGACTTCTCGCTGGCAAAACCGCTCATTATCAGCAATATCCTGCTTTCGGCGTTAGGCGGCCTGATGTGGTATCTGCAGTTCTTTTTCTACGCCTGGGGCCACGCCAGCATTCCGGCGCAGTACGACTACATGAGCTGGATGCTGCATATGAGCTTCTACGTGCTGTGCGGCGGCCTGGTGGGTCTGATACTGAAAGAGTGGAACAACGCCGGTCGTCGTCCGGTGGGCGTCCTCAGCCTCGGCTGCGTGGTGATTATTATCGCCGCCAATATCGTTGGTCTGGGAATGGCGAACTAGCGTCGTCAGGCGGCGGTGCGACTGCGCTGCCGCCACTGCCCCGGCGTCATGCCTATCTCGCGGTTAAACACCACCGAAAAGTAGTTGCTGTCTTCAAACCCGCACTGCATCGCCACTTCGCCAATCAGCCGTTCGGTATGCTGCAGCAGATACTGCGCGTGACAGATGCGCAGCTGGCGCAGGTAGTGGTTGATGGTCATCCCCGTCTGCTGACGAAACTGCTGGCGCAGCGCGCGTTCGCTGCACCCTTCGCGCTCGCAAAAACGGTCAAGAAAGAAAGGACGATTGAGGCTGCCCGCCAGTTCGGTGAGCAGCTTATCGAGCAGCGCTTCGCTTTGGGTTGCCGCCAGATTATCGGTGGCGTAGCGATAGCGCTGAAGAATAAGCGCCAGCTGCGCAAACAGCAGTTCGGCCATATTATTGGCCTGCGCATCGCTGCGGCTGCTTTCATGCTCCAGCTGGGTAATCACCTGCCTGACCTGGGCCATGCCGCTGCTGCCAATCCGCCAGTGCGGAACCCACGGGGTGCCGAACAGGCCGGGAATGTGCGCCGCCCAGTCAAAGTTAAGCCGCAGCCGGTCCGGGCAATAAATGACGTTTTGCAGGACGAGATCGTTCACCGAGGCGTAGGAGTGTTTATCTTCCGCGCGGATATAGAACAGATCGCCGCGGGTAATGCGCCACGGGCGATCGTTCAGGACGTGCAGGCCGTTACCCCGCCACACCAGCACCAGTTCGCAGAACTCATGGGTGTGCTCGGCGAAGACGTTTTGCGGATAGCGATCCGCCACCGCCACCGCCTGAGCGGGAGAGGCAAAAAATTCATCTTTGCGAAGAATCAGCTGACCTGCCACGACATCAACTCCGGACGTGAATAACGTTTCATTATTCGCGTTTATGTCTGTCAAAACGTTGACTGCTCTCCCGTTACTGAAGAATGGCGTCGCGCCCCTGGCGAATATCGCGCGGAGACCAGTCAAACTCGCGGCGGAAAAGCGTCGAAAAGTGGTTACTGTCGCCGAATCCGCAGCGATAGGCGATATCGGTCACGCTATCATCGCTATGGCGCAGCAGATGGCGCGCTTTCATCAACCGCACCCGATTCAGATAGCGCTGCGGCGTCAGCCCGGTTTGCTGTTTTAACTGACGGTGCAGGGTTCGCAAGGAGAGCGAAAAGCGCGCCGCCACCTCTTCCCAGCAGATATCCTCGGCAAAATGGTCTTCCAGCCAGGCCATCAAATGGTTGAGCCGCGCGTCGTTGTTGGCGGCCCCTTCGGCGAGGCTGCTTTTACGCAGGTGCACCAGCAGCTGCATAAATAAAATCTCGCGGCTGGCGATGGCGTGCATATCCGCATCCGCGCCAACGTTCTCCATCTGCTCCACAATCTGGCGCACCTGCTGCAACGCATTCTGATTCACCCGCCAGTGCGAGAGGTAGTTCCCCTCCTGCTCCTGCGGCAACAGCGCGTTCAGGCCGGACAAAAAGCGAAACGCGTCCGGCGCGCGATAGAGCACGTTAGTCAGGCATAAATTATCCGTGTGCTCGTAGAGATGGCGATCGTGATCGCGGATAAAGCAGACCGAGCCGCCGCTGATGGTGTAGGGCTGGCCGTTGAAAACGTGAATCCCGGTGCCGTGCTCCACAATAACAATCTCATGAAAATCATGGTGATGCTCAGGAAAAGCGGATTGCGGGAGCCGCGGCTCAATGGCGACAGCTGAAACGCCGGACTTAAAGAAATCCACACTGTGCAACATAGTCATAGCCGCTCCTCGAGATGAGAAAAGTTATCAATCAGTGGAGCAAATAGTAATTAAGGGTCGGCGATCCGGCCTTCAATTTTTGACCGCAAAATTCGTAAAGCCTGCCGCTTTTTCAAGAAATGACGGGAAAGATCGGGAACTGCGGACAACATCACATCCCTCACCCCAGCGCGGAGAAAACGAAACTGTGACCTCCCTCACGGTCACCTTTGCTTTCTTGCCAGCGGCCAATTTTCCCTGTCAGTAACAAGAAGGTGAGCCCGACGCGACTTTTTTAGACTGTATGCAATGATTTTCACAAGGATCTTCCCATGAGTTATCGTCATTGTGTCGCCGTCGATTTAGGCGCCTCCAGCGGGCGGGTGATGCTCGCCGGTTATCAGCCCGGTCAGCAAACGCTGGCGCTGCGTGAAATTCACCGTTTTACCAATAGCCTGCAAAAGGTGGATGGCTTCGACTGCTGGGATCTCGATAGCCTGGAAGGGGAAATTCGCCGCGGTCTGGAGAAGGTCTGCGAACAGGGCATCCTGATCGACAGCATCGGCATCGATACCTGGGGCGTGGATTATGTCCTGCTGGATAAAGCGGGTCAGCGCGTCGGCCTGCCGGTTTCCTATCGCGACTCCCGCACCCAGGGCCTGATGCGCCATGCCGAAGAGCAGCTGGGCCGGGCGGAGATCTATCGCCGCAGCGGTATTCAGTTTCTGCCGTTTAATACCCTTTATCAGCTGCGCGCGCTGGTTGAACAGCAGCCGGAACTGGTCAGCCAGGCCGCGCACGCGCTGCTGATCCCGGACTACTTTAGCTTCCGCCTGACCGGCAACATGAACTGGGAATACACCAACGCCACCACCACGCAGCTGGTCAACATCAACAGCGATAGCTGGGATGAAGATCTGCTGAACTGGAGCGGCGCGCCGCGCGACTGGTTCGGAACGCCGACCCATCCCGGCAACGTTATTGGCCACTGGATTTGCCCGCAGGGCAATAACATCCCGGTGGTCGCCGTCGCCAGCCACGATACCGCCAGCGCGGTTATCGCCTCGCCGCTGGCCAGCAAAAACGCCGCGTATCTCTCTTCCGGCACCTGGTCGCTGATGGGCTTTGAAAGCAAAACCCCCTGCACCAGCGATGCGGCGCTAAGGGCCAATATCACCAACGAAGGCGGTGCCGAAGGCCGCTATCGGGTGCTGAAAAATATCATGGGCCTGTGGCTGCTGCAGCGGGTGCTCAAGGAGCAAAACGTCGGCGACCTGCCGGCGCTGATCGCGCGTACCGCTGCGCTTCCGGCCTGCCGCTTCGTCATTGACTGCAACGATGACCGCTTTATCAACCCGGACAACATGAGCGCGGAAATCCAGGCCGCCTGCCGCGAAGCCGGGCAGCCGGTTCCCGATACCGACGCCGAGCTGGCGCGCTGTATTTTTGACAGCCTGGCGCTGCTCTACGCCCGGGTGCTCAACGAGCTGGCGGCGCTGCGCGGTCAGCCGTTCAGCCAGCTGCATATTGTCGGCGGCGGCTGCCAGAACGAACTGCTCAACCAGCTGTGCGCCGACGCCTGCGGCATCACCGTGACCGCCGGCCCGGTTGAGGCCTCCACCCTGGGGAATATCGGCATTCAGCTGATGACCCTGGACGAGCTGCACAACGTCGATGAATTCCGTCAGGTGGTGCGGCAAAACTACGCCCTCACCACCTTTACCCCCAATCCTGAAAGTGAAATTGCCCGCTTCGTCGCGCAGTTTCAGCCACAACAGACCAAGGAGCTTTGCGCATGACCACTCAACTTGAACAAGCCTGGGAAATTGCCAAACAGCGCTACGCCAGCGTCGGCGTGGACGTCGAGGAGGCCTTGCGCCAGCTGGATCGCCTGCCCGTTTCCATGCACTGCTGGCAGGGCGATGACGTCGTCGGTTTCGAAAACCCGGAAGGAAGCCTGACCGGCGGTATTCAGGCCACCGGCAACTACCCGGGTAAAGCGCGTAACGCCAGCGAGCTGCGCGCCGACCTTGAGCAGGCGCTGAGCCTGATCCCCGGGCCAAAACGTCTGAACCTGCACGCGCTCTATCTCGAATCCGACGCGCCGGTGCCGCGTAATGAAATTAAGCCGGAGCACTTTAAAAACTGGGTTGAGTGGGCGAAAGCCAACAAGCTGGGGCTCGATTTTAACCCCTCCTGCTTCTCGCATCCGCTAAGCGCCGACGGCTTTACGCTGTCGCACGCCAACGATGAAATCCGCCAGTTCTGGATCGATCACTGCAAGGCCAGCCGCCGTATTTCCGCTTACTTCGGCGAGCAGCTGGGCACGCCGTCGGTAATGAATATCTGGATCCCGGACGGCATGAAGGATATTACCGTTGACCGCTTCGCGCCGCGCCAGCGCCTGCTGAACGCGCTCGATGAAGTGATCAGCGAGAAGCTGGACCCGGCGCACCACATTGATGCCGTCGAGAGCAAACTGTTCGGTATCGGCGCGGAAAGCTACACCGTCGGCTCCAATGAGTTCTATATGGGCTACGCCACCAGCCGCCAGACCGCCCTGTGCCTGGATGCCGGCCACTTCCACCCGACGGAGGTCATCTCCGACAAAATCTCCGCCGCCATGCTCTATATCCCGCGCCTGCTGCTGCACGTCAGCCGTCCGGTACGCTGGGACAGCGACCACGTGGTGCTGCTGGATGACGAAACCCAGGCCATCGCCAGCGAAATCATCCGTCACGATCTGTTCGACCGCGTGCATATCGGCCTCGATTTCTTCGACGCTTCGATTAACCGCATCGCGGCGTGGGTGATTGGCACGCGCAATATGAAGAAAGCGCTGCTGCGCGCCCTGCTGGAACCGACCGCCCAGCTGCGTCAGCTGGAAGTCGACGGCGACTACACCGCCCGTCTGGCGCTGCTGGAAGAGCAGAAGTGCCTGCCGTGGCAGGCCATCTGGGAGATGTACTGTCAGCGTCACGATACGCCGGCAGGCAGCCAGTGGCTGGATAACGTACGCGCTTATGAAAATGCGGTTCTGAGCCAGCGCGGGTAAAGCCCGGACGTTCCCCGGGTCGCGGCCGGGCTACAAACCGGTAGCCCGGATAAGCCGTTTACGGCGCAATCCGGGGGCTCGCACATATTCAGGGCGAGGGGCCAACCCCGCGCCGAATCAACAGGAAAGACAAGACTATGCAGACCATTATCGACGCCTGGTTCGTCCAGGGCATGATTAAAGCCACTTCTGACGCCTGGCTGAAAGGCTGGGACGAGCGCAACGGCGGCAACCTGACGCTGCGCCTCGACGAAGCGGATATCGAACCCTACGCGGCGGATTTCCACGCCAAATCGCGCTATATCGCCCTGAGCCAGCCGATGCCGACGCTGGCTAACCAGCCGTTTATCGTCACCGGTTCCGGTAAATTCTTCCGTAACGTCCAGCTCGACCCGGCGGCGAACCTCGGGGTGGTGAAAGTCGACAGCGACGGCGCGGGATACCATATTCTTTGGGGCCTGACCAACGATGCGGTGCCAACATCCGAGCTGCCGGCGCACTTCCTGTCGCACAGCGAGCGCATCCGGCTGACCAACGGTAAAGACCGGGTGATCATGCACTGCCACGCCACCAATCTGATCGCCCTGACCTACGTGCTGGAGAACAGCAGCGATCTGTTTACCCGCAAGCTGTGGGAAGGGAGTACCGAATGCCTGGTGGTCTTCCCGGACGGCGTCGGCATCCTGCCGTGGATGGTGCCGGGCACCGACGAAATCGGCGAGGCCACCTCCGAGGCGATGCAGAAACATTCGCTGGTGCTGTGGCCGTTCCACGGCGTTTTCGGCAGCGGCCCCAATCTGGACGAAACCTTCGGCCTGATCGATACCGCTGAGAAATCCGCCGAGGTGCTGGTGAAAGTTTACTCAATGGGCGGGATGAAACAAACCATCACCCGCGAAGAGCTGGTCGCCCTTGGCAAACGCTTCAACGTTCAACCCCTGCAGTCCGCGTTAGACCTTTATCCATAACAACATCGCGCCCCGCTCACCGAGACGGGGCGAAAAAATCACCTGCAAACCCTACAAACTAACTCATGTGGAGTAAAAGCAATGAAAACAAACACAAGCTTGATCCTCACCGTTGCCATCCTGGCGTTGTCCGGTTCCGCTTTAGCCGAAGTCAAAATCGCCCTCGTGGCGAAATCATTGGGAAATGGATTCTTCGAAGCAGCGAACGTCGGCGCGCAGGAAGCGGCCAAAGAGTTAGGCGATGTCAAAGTGATCTATACCGGCCCGACCACCACCACCGCCGAAGCGCAGATCGAAGTGCTGAATGGTTTGATCGCCCAAGGGGTGGATGCGATCGCCATTTCCGCTAACGATCCCGACGCCGTGGTGCCGGTACTGAAAAAAGCGATGCAGCGCGGTATTAAGGTGGTCTCCTGGGACTCCGGCGTCGCGCCGGCGGGCCGCCAGATCCATCTTAATCCGTCCAATAACGCGCTGATTGGCGAAACCAACGTTAAGCTCGCCGCCGATGCGCTGAAGGCGCTGAACGTGGAAAAAGGCGATGTGGCGATTTTAAGCGCCACCCCAACCTCCACCAACCAGAACATCTGGATTGAGGAGATGAAAAAGGTGCTGCCGCAGTATCCGTCCGTCAATCTGGTGACCGTCGCCTACGGTGACGATCTGTCGGATAAAAGCTATCGCGAAGCGGTGGGCCTGCTGAAGTCATACCCTGACCTGAAAGTGATTGTTTCGCCTTCGTCGGTAGGGATCGTGGCCGCCGCGCAGGCGGTGAAAGATCAGGGCAAAATCGGCAAGGTCTACGTCACCGGGCTGGGGCTGCCGTCGGAAATGGCCGGGGCGATTAAGTCCGGCGCCAGTAAAAGCTTCGCCATCTGGAACCCGATTGACCTCGGCTACGCCGCCACGTATCTGGCTGACGATTTAGTCAAAGGCACGGCGACCAAAACCGAAGCCAATATGGGCAAGCTGGGCAAAGTGAAGCTGGACGCCGACGGTAGCGGCGCGATGGCCGAACCGTTCGTCTACGATGCGAGCAACATCGATAAGTTCTCGAAAATTTTCTAACCCTGTTTCCTCACTCCGGCCCTCTTCCAAAAGAGAGGGAGAAAGTCAGGCCCTCTGCGCACTGCTGCCAGCGAGCACTGAACGGTTCCCTCGCCCCTTTGGGGAGAGGGTTAGGGTGAGGGGTGATTTTACGGAGAACTATCATGTCAGCATCCACCCCACTGCTGTCGCTGAAGGGCATCACCAAGGTTTTTCCCGGTGTGCGCGCCCTTGAAAACGTACAGCTCGATCTCTGGCCCGGCAAAGTGACCGCTTTAATCGGCGAAAACGGCGCGGGGAAATCGACGCTGGTCAAAGTGATGACCGGCATTTATCAGCCCGAAGAGGGCGAGATTCTCTATAAAGCGATCCCTATCCAACTGCCGAACCCGGAGTCGGCGCATAAGGTCGGGATCACCGCGATTCATCAGGAAACCGTGCTGTTCGACGAACTCTCGGTCACCGAAAATATCTTCGTCGGCCAGTATCTGCATCGCGGCCTGCTGAAGAAGCTCGACTGGCCCGCCATGCACCGCAAAGCCAGCGAAATTCTCACCCGCCTCGAGGTACAGATTGACCCGCGCGCGACGCTGAAAACCCTCAGTATCGCCCAGCGCCATATGGTCGCCATCGCCCGGGCGCTCTCCTTTGAAGCTCAGGTGGTGATCCTCGATGAGCCGACCGCCGCGCTCTCGCAGCATGAAATTCTGGAGTTCTATCAGATCGTTGAGCGCCTGAAGCAGGACGGCAAAGCGATCCTGTTTATTTCGCATAAGTTCGATGAGATTTTCGAGCTGGCGGACTACTACACCATTCTGCGCGACGGCGTGTACGTCAGCTCCGGTGCGATTAACGACATCACCGAAGAGCGGATGGTGGCGATGATGGTGGGCCGCGCGATTACCCAAACCTACCCGAAAGTCGATTGTATCCCAGGGGAAACGGTGCTGGAGGTGAAAGACCTCTGCCACCCCACCGAGTTCGCCCATATCAGCTTCAGCCTGCGCAAAGGGGAGATCCTTGGCTTTTACGGGCTGGTGGGCGCCGGGCGCACCGAGCTGATGCAGGCGCTCTCCGGAGTCTCGCATCCCTCTTCCGGCGATATCGTGCTGAAGGGAAAACCGATGCGCTTTCGCCAGCCGGCCGACGCGATCGGCGCCGGTATCGTCTGCGTGCCGGAAGAGCGGCAGAAGCAGGGAGCAATTATCGCCCTGCCGATCGCCCAGAACATCAGCCTGCCGCAGCTCAGCAAACTGAACCCCGGCGGCGTGCTTAACGACGCCCGCGAATGGCGGCTGGCGGACGAGTACGCCTCGCGCCTGCAGGTTAAGGCCTTTAGCTGGCGGCAGGCGGTGGAAACCCTTTCCGGCGGCAATCAGCAAAAAGTGGTGATCGGCAAATGGCTGGCGACCCATCCCGAGGTGATTATCCTCGACGAACCGACTAAAGGCATCGATATCGGCTCCAAAGCGGCGGTGCACCAGTTTATGTCCGAGCTGGTCAGCCAGGGGCTGGCGGTCATTATGGTCTCTTCGGAGCTGCCGGAAGTGATGGGCATGGCCGACCGGATTATCGTGATGCACGAAGGGCTGATGGTGGCCGAGTATCGCGCCGGTGAAGCGACGGCGGAAACCATCGTCAGCGCCGCCAGCGGCGCCGGTCGGGAGGCAGCGTAATGGGTAAACAGTTGCTTAAACACCGCGAGGCGCTGCTGGCGGCGGTGATCGTTTTGCTGATCGGCGCTATCGGCAGCCGGGCGCCGTCGTTCGTCTCGCCGGGCAATCTGGTGGAGATGTTTAACGACACCGCCATTCTGATCGTCCTCGCCCTCGGCCAGATGATGGTACTGCTCACCAAAGGCATCGATCTGTCGATGGCCGCCAATCTGGCGCTGACCGGGATGATCGTCGCGCTGCTCAACGCCCACTATCCGGGTATCCCGGTGGCGGCGCTGCTGGCGCTGGCGACCCTGCTTGGCCTGCTGATGGGGATGATTAACGGCCTGCTGGTCTGGCGGCTCGGCATTCCGGCCATCGTGGTCACGCTGGGCACCATGAGTATTTATCGCGGGATTATCTTCCTGCTTTCCGACGGCGGCTGGGTTAACTCGCACCAGATGAGCGCCGATTTTCTCGGCCTGCCGCGCGCCTCGCTGCTGGGGCTGCCGCTGCTGAGCTGGTGCGCCATCGCCGCGCTGCTGCTGGTGGGCTATTTCCTCCGCTACAGCCGCACCGGCCGGGCCTTGTACACCGCGGGCGGCAACGCGACGGCGGCGTACTACACCGGGATTAACGCCGGGAAAATGCAGTTTGTCAGCTTCTGCCTCTCCGGCGCGCTGGCCGGGTTCTGCGGCTATCTGTGGATCTCGCGCTTCGCCGTCGCCTATGTCGATGTCGCCAACGGTTTTGAACTGCAGGTGGTCGCCGCCTGCGTCATCGGCGGCATCAGCACCATGGGCGGAACCGGTCGCGTGCTCGGCTGCCTGTGCGGCGCGCTGTTCCTCGGCGTTATCAATAACGCGCTGCCGGTGATTGGCATTTCGCCGTTCTGGCAAATGGCCATTTCCGGCGCGGTGATCGTCATTGCGGTGCTGCTTAACGAACGCGGTAATAAAGGTAGCGGACGATTAATCCTGCGCAACGCGGCGCTGGCGCGGCAGAAACAGGCGGTGAAATCATGAGCAAAATAATGATGTCTGAAGAGATGAAAAGCGCCCCGGCCGCGCCGTCGCCGCTGCGCCGCTTGCTGTGCTGGGAAGGGTTTCTGCTGGCGGTAACCCTGGCGGTATTCGTGGTTAACGCCCTGGCGTCACCCTACTTCCTTAATATCTGGAACCTGTCGGACGCCACGTTTAACTTTACCGAAAAAGCGATCATCGTGCTGCCGATGGCGATGCTGATTATCGCCAGAGAGATCGACCTTTCGGTAGCCTCGACGATGGCGCTGAGCTCAACGGCGATGGGCTTCTGCGCGGCGGCGGGTATGGATACGCCGCTGCTGGTGGCCGTCGGGCTGGGCGTTGGGCTGCTGTGCGGCCTGTTCAACGGTATCCTGGTGACGCGCTTTAACCTGTCGTCGATTGTGATCACCATCGGCACCATGAGCCTGTATCGCGGAATAACCTACATTCTGCTGGGCGACAAGGCGCTCAATCACTACCCGGACAGCTTCGCCTGGTTCGGCCAGGGCTACGTGTGGGGGGCGCTCTCTTTTGAGTTCGCGCTGTTTATCCTCCTCGCCGCCGCCTTTACCTTCCTGCTGCATAAAACCAACTTTGGCCGCCGGACCTACGCCATCGGCAATAACCCGACCGGAGCCTGGTTCTCCGGAATCAACGTCAAGCGCCACAATCTGGTGCTGTTCGCGCTGGTCGGGCTGATGGCCGGGCTGGCGGCGGTCCTGCTGACCTCGAGGCTCGGCAGCACCCGCCCGACGCTGGCGATGGGCTGGGAGCTGGCGGTCGTCACGATGGCGGTGCTCGGCGGCGTCAATATTCTCGGCGGCTCCGGCAGCATGGTGGGGGTGATTATCGCCGCCTTCCTGATGGGGCTGGTGACGTTTGGCCTGAGCCTGCTCAACGTGCCGGGGATCGTGATGTCGATCATCATCGGCGCGATGCTGATCGTGGTGATCTCGCTGCCGATTATTACCCGGCGGATGATGCAGCGAAGACGAATTTAATTTCCCCTTCACCCTAATCTGACCGGTACGTGTAGCCCGGGTAAGGCGCCAGCCGCGACCCGGGGGCGGGTGAAGGGAAACGGATTACCCAAAATCAACATTAAGGAGAATTATCATGAGTTTTATGTTGGCACTGCCCAAAATCAGCCTCCACGGCGCGGGCGCAATCGGCGATATGGTCAAGCTGGTGGCGGGTAAACGCTGGGGCAAAGCGCTGATCGTCACCGACGGTCAGCTGGTGAAGCTGGGGCTGCTCGACAGCCTGTTTACCGCCCTGGATGAACAGCAGATGTCTTACCATCTGTTTGACGAGGTGTTCCCTAACCCAACGGAAGCGCTGGTGCAAAAAGGCTACGCGGCGTATCGCGAGGCCGGGTGTGATTACCTTATCGCCTTCGGCGGCGGCAGCCCGATTGATACCGCCAAAGCGATAAAAATCCTCACCGCCAACCCGGGGCCATCGACCGCCTACTCCGGCGTCGGCAAAGTGAAAAACGCCGGCGTGCCGCTGGTGGCCATCAACACGACCGCCGGTACCGCGGCGGAGATGACCAGCAACGCGGTTATTATCGACGCCGAGCGCCAGGTAAAAGAGGTGATTATCGACCCCAATATCATTCCCGATATCGCCGTCGATGACGCCAGCGTGATGCTGGATATCCCGCCATCCATTACCGCCGCCACCGGCATGGACGCGCTGACCCACGCCATTGAAGCCTTTGTTTCCGTGGGCGCGCACCCGCTGACCGATGCCAACGCTCTGGAAGCGATTCGCCTGATCAACCTGTGGCTGCCGCAAGCCGTCGACGATGGACACCACCTTGAAGCCCGCGAGCAGATGGCGTTTGGCCAGTATCTGGCGGGCATGGCGTTTAACAGCGCCGGTCTCGGCCTGGTGCACGCGCTGGCCCATCAGCCGGGCGCTACCCACAACCTGCCGCACGGCGTGTGCAACGCCATCCTGCTGCCGATCATCGAAAACTTTAACCGGCCGAACGCGGTTGCCCGCTTCGCGCGCGTGGCGCAGACGATGGGCGTCGATACCCGCGATATGAGCGATGAAGCGGCCAGCATGGAGGCCATCAACGCCATCCGCGCGCTAAGCAAACGCGTCGGCATTCCGCAAGGCTTCAGCCAGCTTGGCGTCAGCAAAGCCGATATTGAAGGCTGGCTGGATAAAGCGCTGGCCGACCCGTGCGCGCCGTGCAATCCGCGCACCGCCAGCCGCGATGAAGTCCGCGAACTCTATCTGGAGGCATTATGATCCGCAAAGCTTTCGTGATGCAGGTAAACCCGGACGCGCATGAAGAGTATCAGCGCCGTCATAACCCCATCTGGCCGGAGCTGGAAGCGGTGCTGAAAGCCCACGGCGCGCACCACTACGCGATTTATCTCGATAAAGAGCGCCATCTGCTGTTCGCCACGGTGGAGATTGAATCCGAAGCGCGCTGGGACGCCGTCGCCGGGACCGAGGTATGCCAGCGCTGGTGGCAGCATATGCGCGATGTGATGCCTGCCAATCCGGACAACAGTCCGGTAAGCGCGGAGCTTAAAGAGGTGTTTTATCTGGAGTAAAACTATGGCTGCCCCGTTGTGCTGAGCGGGGCAGCCGTTTCAAGCGCTTAGAAGAAGTACTTAAAGCGCACCCGCGCGCCGTAGCGATCGTCATCATCCCCCTGGCTCAGCTTCTCGTCGCTGTCGAGAATGGAGTAATAGGCGCCGAGATAGATATTAAAGTTCTGCATATTCATCACGTTCGGAATTTGATACGACGCGTGGAAGGTATGAATATTGTAGGTGCCTTCATCCTTAATCCAGCAGTCGTTATCGCAAATCACCCCGGCATAATCGCTGATTTTGTTATGCGCGTAGATATATCCCAGCTCGAAGCGCCGCCACAGCGCGTTCACCCCGGCGGTCAAATCCTGTTCGTTGCTGGCGTCCATATAAGCGGTGTTCAGATTCACCACCACCCCGTCCTCCGGGTCGCGCTTCAGGCCGTTCCAGGTCATGGTCAGGCCATAGCCGGTGCGCCCCGACTGATCGATAAAGTTGCCCTGGGCATCTTTATAGCCGTAGGCGTTCTGCACCACGTTCGCTTCCATGGCCGCGGCAACGGAAAATTCGTCTTTCGCCCATGACACCACCGGGCGCAAATAGGCGACGTTCTTTTTCTGCTCCATATCGCGACCATGGTAGCCATCGTTGTCGTACAGCGACGTACCGTCTTCCAGCAGGGTGTTGAGCTCAAAATACCAGTTATCAAGCTGCTTGCTCAGCAGGAAGTTGCCGCCTGCGTCAGAGCGGCCGCGACCCTCTTTCATCATATAGATATAGCCATGGCCGTCGCTGTAGAGGTCGTTGGCGGTATTACCGGAGTGCTCGACGAAGGTGTCCTGATTCAGCGGGAACATATCGTACGCTTCAAAGCGCCCCACTTTCACCTTCCAGTCGTTCTCCTGACCAAAGAAGAAAACCGCGTCGTCGAGGTTCATCGAGCCGGTCATATCCGCCAGCGGCTGGACAGAGAAACCGGCAAAATAGCCGTTATCCGTTTTGCGGATACCGTCGAAGCCGAGCAGGATACGGCCGTTTAAATCCCACTTATCGTAGGTGGGATCGCTGCCGACATCGGCGTTGGTCATCGCCAGCAGGCCGTGTTTGCTTTCCGCGTCCATGTTGAACTCCACGTCGCCGTAGATTTTCAGATCGCCATAGCCGGATAATTTCAGCTCCGGGACGCTAAGATTCTTTTTACTCTCCGCGGTTGCCGCCGCGCTGTTTACCGGCACACGGGTTTGCGCCGCCTGAATAGCGGCATTCTGCTTCGCCTGTAAATCCCGCACCTGGCCTTCCGCTACCGTCGCCCGGCTTTCCGCGGCGGCAAGCCGCGCTTCAAGCTGTTCCATTCGTTGTTCCAGCGTCAGTTGATTATTTTTCCCGACCGCCGATCCCGTAATTAAACACAAGCCTAGCGCTATTGATAATGTTGTTTTATTCATTTTTATTTTCCCAGAGGTAAAAGGTGGGATAAGGTGAATAAAAATATTCACCTTTTATATTTTGATTTTTATTTAGCAGAAGAATGAATGAAATAACGTGTAATCTGCCTCCTTAAATAACGTCATTCGCTATACGGATTAACAAACAGAGTGAATATTAATTTCCAGCAACCGGTGTCGCCCTGAAGGCATTACGCGCTCGGTCTATGACCACCTGTGCGTCACTGCCGCTATCAAGTATCGTGTTTTGCGCGGATTCTTTTTCTACCTGCACGGCGACCGCATCGAGTTCTTTTAACCTGGCCGTCGTCAGCAAAGCGCTGACCTGCGCCGCAAAGCAGGCATCCTCTTCGGAGGGCTGCGCCTGCGCCGCTGACGTCTCCGTGGTCGCCACGATATGGTTATTCGCAATATAATTCCCTTTGCCGGAAACAAGGCGGATGATGACCGGTTTTATTCCCTGCGGCTTGAGATACTGGACATCAATCGTTTCGGAAATATGATTAGCAATAACCGAATTATTACTGCCGTTTATATGCAGCAAGCCATAGGCATCATCCAGGCCGTTGTCATAGGCCTGCATCGGCGGCCAGGGTTCACGATCGCGCAAGAAATGGTTTGCCGAGATCAGATTCTCCGCACAGTTGTTCTCGAGAACGAGCATTCCCGGATAAAATGAATGGAATCGATTGCTGGTGATACTAGAGCGGACCACGCCCGATAAGTGCACGCTGCTTGCGCCACGGGGGAAAATATTGTTGGTAGAAATCAATAACCCCCCGAAGTTTTGCGCGTAAATAGAATAGCCTTTATAGCCCGCGCCAATCAGGTTATCGGTTATTTTTGAAGCCTGCCCGGCGCCACGCAGCTCGATACAGTTACCGCATTCGGCGATAAAGTTATTATGGATCGCCATTGCATCGCTATTGTACGCGGTGAGGCCATGCTCCAGATAGATAAATCCCATCCCGGTAATGCGGAAAGCGTCCTGCGCGCTGGCGATATAAATCCCGGTTTTGCCGTTCGTATAGCTATTTTCCGGGTCGTTGTTTCCCAGCCCATCATCAACAAAGTGCAGACCATCGATACAGAAGTTTTCGAACGCCACCGAACTGATACGCGGCGCCCCGCTGCGTTTCACGTAAAATGCAGCGCCAGCGTGTTCTTCATCGCCGGGCTGCGGGCAGAGATCGACCAGGATACGGCTCCCGCCCGGCCATATATCGTGCAAATTCGCCCACTCGTCCGCCGGCGTATTAAAGCGAATGCTCGAGGAGACAAAACCATGCCCGGAACCCATAATTTTTAAATAACTGATATCAATTAAGACCTGCGTCTTCAGATGATAATCGCCGGGCGGAATATAAATCGCGGCGCCCGGTTTACCCCCGTCGTTAATATCGGTTTCAGTTTGTCGCGATTTAATATCGGCGAGAATACTGTTAATGACTTCGCCAATATCCTCATACGGGTTGCCGACGTGCCACTGCGTAACATCATAATAATTTTTACGTACCATGAAAAACCGCCTCTAATGATAATAAGAAATCGAACATCAACGCTTAAATTTGACTTTGCTTATTCCTGCGAATACGTCGAGCGATATTGCGTAAGCTGTGCCGGCGCGCCGGAGAGCTGGATCCGGGTGAGCTGACTGCATGAGTAATAGCGTCGCGTACCGCATACGCTGCCCTGATTTGCGAAGACCTCAACAATCCCGGCATCAAAACACAGGGTGACGTCGCTGACGCCGGCCACCGGCGCGCGGTAACGCCCATCGTCCCGGCCTTTTTCATATAGCGTCAGATTTTTACCCTCCTGTTCGAGGATGATTTGCTGGCCGTTATCGCCCGTTAACGTCAAACGGAAACCACCGGCAGGCATAAAGGTTACAATGCCGGCTTTACAGCCTTTCTCATTAACCCAGATATCACCGTCATCCAGCGCATGGCGGCTGACGACCAATGATTCCGGCGGCAGCTCCGGCATCATGCATAGCCGCTGCTGCGCATTGAGATGAAAGCGACGCGGGAGCGACATTTCCCCCGAGTAAGCGGAATCCACCGGTTTCTGGGTCGCCCAGTTATATAACCAGGCAAAGCCGATTCTTCGGTCGTCCTCGCCCCAGGTTTGCAGGGCGTAGAAATCCGTACCGAAATCTAAAGTCTGTAGCGGCTGCTCGGACGGCGTGAAATAGCCGTTCCGGAAAGTACCGGTCTGGGCAAAAAGCAAATTATGCCGCCCGGTTGTCGGCTCCGTATAGCCAACGACGCCGATAATTAATACCCATACGCCATCCAGGCAGAAGAAATCCGGGCATTCGACGCAGCGACCGCCGTTTTCGCGAAAATAGCCGGGAGCGACATACAGCACATGATGGAACGTCCAGCGTTCACTATCCGCAGAGTGAAAGAGCAGCATCGCCGGATCGCCGTTTACCGACGCGCCGAGGATCATATAAAAAGTGGCATCGGCCTCTTCGTACCACACTTTTGGATCGCGGAAATCGCAGTCCACGCCCGCAGGCAGGTCGGTTAAGACGGTTTTCACCCATTCCGGCTTATCGTAGTCGTCGTGCGCAACGGCCATTTTCTGCACTTCCCGGTAGCCGCGATACAGATCGTAAGCTGGGAGCCGTTCGGTATACCAGAAGCGGGTTTTTCCTTGTTTATCAATATACGCGCTGCCGGAAAACGCGCCGCCCGTCGCGCCCAGCGCCGAAAGATTCTGCTCTGGCTGGAGGAAAACCGGATAATGCCGCCAGTGATACAGATCGCGGCTCACCGCATGATTCCAGTGCATTGGGCCCCATTGGCTGGAGTGCGGATGATACTGGTAAAACAGATGCCACTCGCCGTTCTTGTAGTGCAGCCCGTTAGGGTCGTTCATCCAGCCGGTACGGGGCGAGAAATGCAATGCCGGACGCAGCGGCTCCCGCAGATACTCGTCAGCAATATCCTGACCACTCATCAGGCGCAAATCCTGCCCGGCTGTCGCGATAAAGGTAACGCCGCGCGCGCGCAGTGAATCCGGATGCCAGGTGTAACAAAGCGATATCTCGCTATATTCCGGCAGCCACTCCAGGGTGGCAACGCCGTCCTGAAACGAGGTCCAGGTAAAATACTGGAAGTAGCGCGGCGCCTCCTGAATCTTAAATACAACCTGACCGTTCACGCGAATAGAAAACAGGGGTTGCGCCGCCGGTTCGGACGCTTTCAGCCACAAATCAATGCGCTGACCTTGTTTAATATTAAATGACAGGGACATCCTGAACCTCCTGTGGTTGACCGCGACCTTTTTCCAGCTCACGTTTTGCAAGATCCGTTTTGATTTTCTCAAGGAACGCATTATTCAGCTTGAAGTAGCGCACCAGATACGCGCTGATGAAATAACTCACCATCGGCAGCAGTGAAAACATCATGATAATGCCTTGAATGGTCTGCGAATTTTGCTGCGGCTCATTCGCGACATAGCCGGTAAACGCCAGAATCCAGGCGACGATAGCGCCGGCGACCGCCAGCCCCATTTTGAGCATAAACAGGTTTCCCGCGAAGGAGATGCCGGTCAGGCGTTTACCAAATTTCCAGTCGCCGTAGTCATCGACATCGGACATCATTGCCCACAGAATGGGGCCAGACTGAATTAAATGCAGAACGTTAATAATGATGAATAGCGTCATCAGCGGGGTCAGGGATTGCGGATCAACAAACCACAGCGCAAATGAGAGAATGCCGAGAATAATATTAATAATGCGGAACAGCGCCAGCTTATCAAAACGATCGGTCAGCGGTTTGGCAAGCACGCTGCCCAGCATATTACAGGCCACGCCCAGCGCCATAAAGAAGGTAATAAACCCGACCGACTCTTTCATGACGTAAGTAGCATAATAGATAGTGACGCCGCCGCGGATAAATGCCGGGAAAACGTTCAGGAAGGTAATAGTGATCATCAAGAGCCACTGATCGTTTTTGATAATATCCCGCAGGTCTTTCTTCAACGACTCGTTTTGCTTAACCGACACCACCCGCTCTTTAATGCTGGAAAAGCAGAACAGGAACATCAGCGTTGCCGCACCGCCCATAATGATCATGGTTAGCTGGAAACCTGAGGCGCGGTCGCCGTTACCCAGCCAGTCCGTTAACGGCAGAATAGAGGAGGAGATAATTAATGTTGCCAGGCCATTAAGGAAAAAGCGCCACGACAGGCAGCCCATGCGCTCTTTCTGATTGAGCGTAATGACGCCGCCGACCGAGCAATAGGGAATATTAATCGCGGTATAAATCAGCGACATGACCAGATAGGTAACCCAGGCATAGATAATCTTACCGTTCATGCTCAGTTCTGGGGTCGTGAACATCAGTACCGCGCCCAGACCAAACGGAAACGCCATCCATAATATCCATGGACGGAATTTTCCCCAGCGCGTCACGGTGCGGTCGCAGATGGCCCCCATCAGCGGATCGCTAAAAGCGTCAAAGATGCGGATAACCAGGAATAATGTGCCCACCACCCCGGCGTTCAGGCCATATACATCGGTATAAAACCACGTAAGATAGAGGGCCAGTACGCTCCATATCATTCCTGAACCAGCGTCACCCATGCCGTAGCCGATCTTCTCCCTCAGCCCCAGCTTTTCATAAGCGCTTGGCTTTTCCATTGCGGTAGCAGACATAAATATACCTATTTTTTGTTAAAAGGAGCCCATGGCGCCAAATGTCGCGCCATTTCTAAACATAAATCCCTTACAGGGAAGTAATATTAATTTTTACGCTGCTCTCACGAATAATTAACCGCGAGACAATTTCGTGCATTTCAATACTGTCCGGCTGCTGTTGATGTTTCACCATCTGAAACGCGAGGTGAGCAATTTCATTTACCGGCTGTGCAACGCTGGTGATTTTTTTAGTTTGCGCCAGCAGGGTATTATCAAAGCTGGCAATTGCAATATCTTCAGGAACGGAGATGCCCTTTTCTTTTAGCCCATCGATAATATAGTTTGCCGCAATATCGTTATACACTAACAGACATGTACAGGTTCGCGTCGGCTCGCTGAGTTTCTCGATAATGTCATCAAGAATACTAATATGGCCTGATATCTTTTCACCCTCGCCTTTGGCTATCCAGAACGAATTATCTCTAGCAAGCTTTAAACCGTGACTCGCTATTTTTTTGCTGTACGACGAGACCTTGCGGCTATCCACCCCTTCCTGGGCAACAAAGCCAAATGAAAGATGGCCCGTATGAATAAAATGTTCCGCAATACTTTCCGCCCCCCGATCCTGGTTAATCGATACGGAATTGAAGAACCGGGACACCTGGGTGACAACGGCGACCGGGATCCGGGTAATGCTTAACCATTCTGAAAGTTCGGCTTCTGCTTCTGTCGGCACCCATAGCAAGCTGTCAATGCCCATCCCCACTAAGGTCTGAATAATATGTTTATCCTGCTGCGGCTGATTCTGATGCGTTTTAACGATCACCGATTTGCCGATATACCGGGCCTCTTCTTCCACCGTCGCCAACAGTTCGCAGAAGTGAGGATTCACCAGATTAGGCAAAACCACACCAATCAGCCCTGAACATTTCCCGCTAAGCTGAAACGAACTCTTGCTGGGGACATAGCAGAGATAATCCATCGCATCACGCACCGCCTGCCGCGTTTCCGGCACGACGCTGGGATGATTGTTGAGCACTCGCGACACGGTCGCCGTCGAGACCCCAGCTCTTTTCGCTACGTCTTTAATGGATGCCATGATGATTGAATACGCCCCCTAACACTGGCGCTCACTATAAATGGCGAGCGCGGTTGAAAATGTAAGCCAGTTCACATGTTGCTTTGTTACATGGAATCACGTTTAGCCTTCGCAAATTCATCACCCTATTAGGGGTTTTTATTAAAACCTGGCGAGAATATATTACGGACACCATCAACAGGAAAGCAGAATACAGGAAGGGAGAATAAGAGATTATGCTATTGCTGCGGGATGGCGTTGGCTGGCGCGATAAATACGCAGCATGCGGGGATCCGGGGATGGCCTATGAACGCCTGGCCACGGCAGCCTGTGGCGCGCGACCATTAGCGTTTAAATTGTAGAATTAAAGATGACATGCTGGGCGCGCCGAGTTTTTTCAGCGCTTTGATTTTATGCGTGCTCACGGTTTTAATCGTAATACCCAGTGATTTCCCTATGTGATGATACTGCTTTCCGCAGCACAGCATCCTGATAACTTGATACTCTTTATGGGTCAGCAGGGCCTCCCAGCGGGAGATATAATTATTACAATGGTAGCCCTTCAGTATCAGTGTAAAATATTGCCATATTTCATCTTCAGTTGAGGAAACATGATAGCGCGCATAGTGCGGCAAATCGGAAAGGCTGCTCCAGAATGAGCGGAAAACAAACACGGCGATGTCTCTGGCCTGCCTTTTTAGATAATCGCCAAAAACAAACGCATCGTAGATGTTTTCTCCTTCACCAAACGTTTCCATTAGCACGCCGGAGAGCGCAATGCTCTCCATTAGCGTTTTTAAGCTTTTCAGATCATGACAAAAGTGCAGCCGAATGGCGGTCAGTGACTTTTGTTCTTGCAGGCTACTTAGCCCCAGACAGAAATAGCGATTCGGGGACATTACGGCCACATCTAAAATAGAACTCATAATGAATTAACACCATTTTATAATATATTTTTTATTTTCCGGAGTGAATTGACCACGGGCCGTGAAAATAATCAATCGGCAGCATCAGCATATCACCAATAAACGACAGCGGCGTATCCAGAGTCCATAATGTCCCCTGAAGATAATTATAATCATACTCGCTGTCACCGCGGATCACCGCGATATCCGTTTTAACCCCTGGATACCACGTTTCGCCCTCCGCCAGAGAGGTTCTTCCCATGACGCTGCCGCAGCCCGTCAGCAGGAAACAGACAGCCATACAACCCATCGCTTTCGCATTCATATCATCTCAGCCATCAGGATAACGTCGGTACCGTGCCGGCGACGCGAATATCCATCTGCGGATAAGGAATCGCAATATGATGTTCGTCCAGCGCCTCTTTAATATTCTCCAGCAGATCGTAATAGGTATCCCAGTAGTGGGTGTTTTTCACCCACACGCGCACGGTAAAATTAAGTGAAGAGGCGCCAAGTTCGGCCAGACGAACGGTGGTATCACGCTGCCGATCGATGCGTTTGTCAGCATCGATGACCGCCAGAATAACGCGCTTCACTTCCGCAATTCGGCTATCGTAGCCGACGCTAATCATCAAATCGATACGCCGGAAGGGATGGCGCGAATAGTTAACGATACTGTCGGCGATAATTTTGCCGTTCGGGATCACCACGTCTTTATTATCCGCGGTGAGTAAGGTGGTGGAAAATATATGTACGGTTTCCACCACTCCGGTAATGGCGCCGATCTGCACCAGGTTTCCGGCCCGGAAAGGACGTAGCGTGACTAACAGTACGCCAGCGGCAAAGTTTGATAGCGATCCCTGCAGCGCAAGCCCCACCGCCAGCCCCGCCGCGCCGATGACCGCAATAATTGAGGACGTTTCTATACCTAAACGGCCAAGCGCGGCGATGGCCGCAAACGCCAGCGTGATATAGCGCACCAGGGCGGCAAAGAAATGGACAACCGTAATATCTACCCTGCGCCGCAGAAGTATTTTCTCGATACCTTTAGATAATAAGGTTGAGACAACCCGGCCGATAAAAAAGAGAATACAAGCGGCAATCACGTTCCAGCCATACTGAAGAATTGTATCACCATGCCCTTTTAACCATTCCAGCGAAGAAGAGATCTCCGGAAACAAAACCACCTTAGCCATATATATTATATCTTTTCTGCGTAAAATATATGAGGAATAGTATAGAGGAATATGTGGGGATTCAATCAACTCGCGGTAATAAAACGATCGTAGATTGTAAGAATAATAAAATTATGTAATTTCTTGCTAACATCTTAATTTTGAGATGAGATAAATATCTTCAACCCGATGAGCTGAAGATATTTAAATGTCATTAAACTTAATAGTAATTAATCGTTAACTGTTCCAGCTGCTTTTGTTTATCAAGAAATGTTTTTTGCACCACGGCATTACTGACATCCAGCGAAACGCTGCTGACGTGCGCCGCGGAATAATGAGAAACGGTCTTATCGCGATAGCAGAATAATTCATTTTGACCGGGCTTGTTCCAGCATCCCGACTCCACAACGGTGCCAATGAAGCGGACTTTTCCGGTATGGCCGGCGTAGCAGAAAGAAGAAGTGCAGGCGAGAAGTAAAGCCGCTGCGGCAGTGCATTTACGTGCGTCCATGGGGTAACACTCCTGTGTTGGGCATTTTTGAAATCAATTTCAAACCACAGGAGATAATTACACTGCTAATTATATTCGATCAATGCTTTTTTAGCCCCGACCCGCAATATACGTAAAAAGGCTCAGCTGCCTCTGCGACGCTGAGCCCGCGGCCATAACCGGCATCGGCACTACGATGAAAAACGCCGGTCCTCAGGATAGAGCCGCCGGGCCTCCTCGCGCAAAGCCCGGGCGTTTTTCTGTTGCCCAAGATACCGCTCGACGTTAATAAGATTGTTGTACATATCGGCGTCGTTCCACACCGCAATCCAGCGCCTGCCGAGCTGGTTGAAAGCCTCCAGGTCCTCGACGTTAGCGCTCGACTGATAGCGGATGATATAGCTGAGCGCCCGATCTTTACGCAGCCTTTCGCTGCCGATGCCGATGTCATGCAGCCGCAGTACGCGGCTGGCAAAACGCTGCGGCGACTGCTGAAAAGCGGTCAGGTAGTGCCCCTGCCAGAAGGCGCAGCCGGTGAGCAGCGCGCCGTAGCAGGCCAGGATCATCAGCGCGCAGGGTACCGGCCGCGTGGAGGGCGCGGTGAATGCGGGCAGCGGCGCCTGTTCGCCGGATGGACAGCGATCGGCCAGGTTAACCAGGATAAGAACGAGCAACCAGTGCACCGGCGATTGATACAGCGGATACTCCAGCTGCGTGTGCAGCAAAATGGGCATCAGGCAGGCCAGCAGCGCCAGCTGCCGTACGCCGGGGCGGCGCAGCAGTAGCCAGAATCCGCTAACGCCCAGCACCAGCAGCCCGAGCAGGGCGACCGCTCCGCCCTCGACCCACCAGAACAGCAGGTCATTATGCGGATAGGTTAACCCCGGGACCCGACGGGACAACGGCGGGACGCTATCGGCCACGAAATGGGCAAAGGACCAGGCGTATCCCCCGTAGCCCCAGCCGACGATCGGATGCTGCAGTATCATGTTCCAGGTCTGCTGCAGAATAAAAACCCGCTCAAGATTCGAGCCGTCATGTTCATGCAGGGCGTTGAGTAACGAGACCGATAGCAGGGCAAGCCCCAGCAGTACGCCGGCCACCGGCGCCAGTACGACACGCCAGCATGCCCCGCGCGCGGCGGAGCGGCGTAACGGCGAGAAGCAAAAAATGGTCACCATCATCAGCCAGCAGACCACGCCGCCCAGCCATCCGGTGCGGGATTTCAGCAGGGTCAGCGTGGCGTAGAGCAGCCCGAGCCCGAGCGCGCTTCCCCACTGACGATATCTCTCCCTCGCGACGCTGCGGCAGACAAAGCGGACGTCGACCGTCAGCCACAGCAGCACCGCGGCGCCGGTGGCAATAAAGGAACCGGTGACGTTGCGTTGCAGAAAAACGCCGATCGCGAACTGTCCGGCCTGGCGCTGCGCCGCCTGCGCCGGCAGCGGCAGCCACGCCGGATGACCGATACCCACCAGCGCATAAACCGCCTGAATCAGAGTGGCGGCGACGATCAGCCACAGTACGGTCTGCTGCTGACGCGGCGTGAGCCGACAGTTCAGCAGCAGATAATAAAACGCCACGCCCGCCCACAGGCCCGCCAGGCGCGGGAAGGCGTCCAGCCGCCAGTCGACGGAGGGGCTCCAGAGCAGGGGCAGCGTCAGCAGTAACGCCGCCAGCGCCATGCCGCGCAGGAACGGGCTGCTGCGCAGTCTCTGATGCCGCAAAAACCAGGCGCAGCCGACCATAGCGACCAGCAGCACGCCCCAGACCAGCAGCGGTTCCGGTAAATCGGCGCCGCTGCCGCCGGTGCTGGGCAGGACAATATGCATGACGCCAAGCAGGATCAGCGCCAGCATCATAAGGAGCCAGCGGGAGGCCGCCGTTTCCGGCGCTCCCCTGAGTTCTGCGTGCATCTTATTGCCCCTTCCTGGCCTGCGCATCGGGCGAAATACGCATGGCCGGCATGGCCCGACCATAGTCGTTAAGGGTCTGCCACTGCAGCGCGCAGCCGCCCTGCGCCGGACACCACGCCACCGAGCGGCTGGAAAGCGGCGCGACCATCCCGGCCCCGGCGATACTCTGGCCGTTGGCCTGCATATTCAGCAGCGTGACGTAAAACGGCGTCGGGTTCTGCACCGTTACCGTTTTACCCTGGCGCCGCCAGGTCAGCTGGCGATAAGCCTGCTGTGAATCCCCTTGTACGCCTTTCGGGCGATAGAACAGCTTCATGCGGCTGCGCACCGCAATCTGCAGGGTATTCTGCTGCTGACTGTCGGCCTGAGGGATATTGGCCACCGTGACCCAAAACAGACTTTCGCGGTCCGCCGGCAGCTGGCCGCTGGTGTACATCACGCGAATTTCATTTTCTTTATGGCCGTTTAGCGCAAAGACCGGCGGCGTCGCCACAAAGGGTACCGCCGCCTGCGGGTCGCCATCGGCAACAATTTTGCTCAGAATCAAGTAGCGCGAGGGAGATTGATTGATCACCCGGAACGATATCGATGGCTTACCCTCATTATAAATAAAGCGGGTTCCCCCGATGACCACGCCCGCCTGCGCCTGAAGGGATAAGGCGCTGAGCGCCAGCAGTACAGCGATTTTTCTCAACATGGACAGGCTACTGATAGGTCAGGCTAAAGGTGGTCGTGGCGTCAACGCTGCCGGCGGTAACCGGGCTGCTCGTCGCTACCATCTCACCGTAAAAGGTGAGGTTCTGGCTGGTTTGCTGCGGGTCGAGCGTATATTGCCTGCTGGCGCTGTTCAGCGGCACCAGCGTACGCTGGCTGTCTAAGATCGCCACCCCGACGCCCGCGGCGCTGCCCGCCTGGCTGGTTAACGCCAGCAGGGCGCTGTTGGTCGTATCCGCCTCGCCGGTAAAGGTTAATGAGACCGCCGACGCCGCGCTGCCGCAGTTTTCCAGCCCGATGGTGAACGCTATCGGCTGGGAGGCGCTGCCGGCCGCGGTAAACTGTTTCGCCGCAATGTCGCCCAAGGTCACCTGCTGGTTGGCGGTATCGGTGGTCACGGTGCAGGTGTTTCCCTGGATCGTGCCGGTAATGTTTACGGTGCCGTCGTGGGCCAGCGCTGAGCAGGACAAGCCGGATAGCGATAACAGCAGGATCGTCTTTTTCATTATTGATAGCTCACATCAAAATAGAGTACCGAAGAGGCGTTGCCGGGCGTGACCGGTACCGCGGTGGCCTTGTAGCGCAGGTGAAACGTCAGGTCGTTATTTCCCTGGGTAATCGGGTATGCGTTATCGGTACTGTTGATCGCAATGGTGTTCATACTGCTGTCCAGCAGCTCAATCGCCACGCCGCTGGCCATATTGCCGCCGCCGGAGGTATCGGAGAGGGCTAACAGTGTAGGACTAGTAGCATCCGCGATACCTTTAAAGGCTACCGTCGACTGGCTGATGGCCGAGGTGCAGTTATTTAACTTGATATCAAACCGCTTCCATTGCGATGTATCGCCGACGTTTTGAAATATCCCGGCGCTGAAATCGCCGATATGGATAGTCTGGTTCTGGCTGTCGGTATCGATATCACAGCTTCCAGCCACTATTTCCCCTGACATATCAATTTCTAATTGTCCGCTAACCGAGCTATTTTCCGCCCATGTTACATTCATAGAAATAGTAAACAGAAACAGAGTGTAAAATATCCTTCGCATAACCACCCTTAATCAAAGTTAACTACAAGATATGCCTGAGCATGGAATACCCCTTCAGCGGGTGTGTTTCCTGTAACATTAACAGGGTATGTATTGAATGACACTTGTGAATTCAAATCGCCATCAATTTCAAATGGGATCGCACCATTATTTGGAATAACTATATTGCCAGAATCATCAGTGATAGAGACGCCAACATCTGCATTATCTGTTTTGATTGCTGATGTATCGCTTGCAGCAGTACCTTCTAAACTTAAATGCAGCTTAGTCCCTGAGTCCAAATCAGAACAGGAGATAGGCACACTAAGCTTTTTGGGCGTAAATCCATCAGGCATTTGACCTTTAGTTTTAAAAGATCCGGATAAAATAGTTCCAAAATCAACGTTTAAATTACTACCAGAGTTTATAGTGCAGATTCCTGGCACAATAATCGTTCCATTTGCTGCTCCACTGTATACTATTTTCTGTGAATCTGAACCCGTTTGATTATTATAAGAAGTCGATGATGAAACGACGGCAGTAGAATTAACCGCTCCTCCTGGTGCTGAATCCGCCAGTTTCACGAACTGATAAGATGCGCCTAAGGAAAATATAGTCTGCAGATTATCCCCCGCCAATAAATGGCATGTAAAATTCATCTTCGAGTTTTCTATATGTTGATCATAACCAATATTACAAGCCCCCCCCCCACTATTTGCCGCAAAATTATATAATATCCCCCAACCGGGCACATTAGTTGGATACACATTAGTATAGCCACTTACTGGCGATTCATTTGTCGAAAATGTTACATACACATCACGATCAGCATCTGAGTCTTGTTGACAAGTTAATTCCCACAGCCCTGCCCCTTGATTTGGCGTGATTTTTTCGGATTTATAACCGGCCTTAACACCTGAGGGAATGGTGAGGGTATTAAAATCCACGATATAATTTCCACCAGTAGTGGTGCAATGTATATCTTGTGCAAAGCTATTAACGCTATATGGACATATAATAAAAACCAAAAACAACAAAGTTAACTTGTTTTCTATGTTTGATATATCGCTTAATAAAAATCGCCTTGGCAATAACTTCATCACTGACACCTTTCACTTAATTTATTCACCGGCTGCTGCTTCGCGCTCTCCGGAAGTTGATATTTCACCATGCAGTGCTGTCCGGCGCCCTCGCCCCACTGCACTTCCAGCATGCCGCCCAGCGGCAGCCCGGCGAGGTACGCCTGGCCGTCGTCGCCGACGATGGTGCTGTTGCCCGCCTTCTGGCTGACCGTGGCGCCGAACGGCACCGGCTTACCGTTATGCATCAGGGTCATCAGCGCGCGCACCCCGACGTGGGCGTTAAATTCGGCGCGCACCAGCGCCCCCTGGGTCGGCACCACGTTGGTGACCGCGTCTTCAATATCGACGTTCTGCCCCATGGAGTTGGTATCCAGCGCCACGCGGTTCTGGCGATAGGTGGTGGCGTACGGGATCACCGCGTAGCCGCGCCAGTCGGTTTTCACCCCGGTGGCGTTTTCCAGCTCGACGCCGGCCGCCCCCGGCGCTTTCACCAGAATATTGGTGTCGCCGAGCGGCTGGCTAAGGGTTACGCCGTTGCGGTGAACCACCACGCCGCCGCTGACCCCGTAGTTCACCTGGTGATAGCCGTCGCTGTAGTTGTAGCCCGCCTGCAGGTTACCGTAGGTGCCCTGATAGCTCATGTTGGCGTTGCCGCTGTTGCTGGTGCCGTGGTTGCCGTCGCTCTCCTGCACGTTATAGCTCAGGTTGTTATCCGCCAGCAGCGTCCCGTTGATACCGGTAGTGCCCGTGGTCTTACCGTGCTGGTCGGTGGTGGTGCCGAAGCTCATATTGGTGGTGTTGGCCGAACGGTAGATATCCGCGCTATGGTTGCTGGAGAGCCACTGGCCAATCGGCAGCGAAATATTAAAGGCGTAGATCTGATCCGCCTCCTCTTCCCCCGGCGACTTGTCATAGTTCCACGTCAGGCTATAGGAGATGCCGTTCCAGCTGCCGTTATAGCCCACCTGCAACATGCGATCTTTCTCATCGGTGTGCCAGTAGGTCTGCTCGGAGCCGGTGACAAAAATCGAGCCGATTTTGCCGACCTGCTGCGAGATATTGAGCTGCGCTTTGCCTTTTTTGGTGTAGTAGAGATCGTAGTAATCGGTCCACACCGGCTTATCCTGCTTGCCGTCGTGATCCTCATCCTTCCACTCATTGTCGCCGGTATAGCCGCTCATGCTTTTATACGCTGTCTCGTCAAGGGTGTAGAACCCCTCCGTCGAGTAGCGGTAGCCCAGCAGCTGGAAGTTGGTGCCGAGATCGTTCAGCGCCTTGGCGTACAGGAAGCGCACCGACTGACCGTCGTGCTGGCTACCGTCGGCGAGGGTGCTGTTGGCCTGGGTGATATCGGCGGAGATCGCGCCGAAATCACCCATGTTCAGCCCGGCGCCCAGCGCGAAGGCGTGGTAGTCGTTGCTGACCTGCGAACCGCCGTACAGCGTGAAGCCATGCGGCAAACCGTAGATTGCCGTTCCCTGGGCAAAATTGACCTCATCCTGATCGTCGTTGGTGCTGCGGTATTTACCGGCAGTCAGGGCGTATTTCAGTCGTCCTTCGCGCTGCAGCAGCGGCACCGCGGAGTACGGCACGGTAAAGGTATTTTCGCTACCGTCGCTCTCTTTTACCGTCACCTGCAGGTCACCGCTCGACGAGGTCGGGTAGAGATCGTTGATGGCGAAAGCGCCCGGCGAGACGTAGGTCTGGTAGATAACGTAGCCGTTCTGCTTAATAGTGACCCTGGCGTTGCTCTTCGCGATACCGCGGACCGTCGGCGCAAAGCCCTTCAGGCTGTCCGGCAGCATGTTGTCGTCGGAGGCAATCTGGACGCCGCGAAAGCCGAGGCTGTCGAAAACATCCGACGGGGTGTAGCTTTCCCCGAGCGTAAGCTCCGCCTTCAGCGGCGCAATCGTACGCTCGACGTAGGTGCTGATATGCTCCCACTTGTTCTCCGTTTCACCCTCGCCGCTGGTGTAGTTCCAGGTGGAGTAGTCGCGCAGGCGCCAGGCGCCGAGGTTCAGGCCGCTTTGCAGGTTGAGATAGTAGCTGTCCTCTTTGCTATCACCGCCGCTGTTGCCGCCGGTGAAGTTATAGTTCAGCAGCAGCGCGTTGATCCCCTGGTCCCACTCTTCCGGGGGGATATACCCGCGCGCGCTCTGCTTCAGCGCCGCCTGCGGCACGCTGATGTTCAGCTGCTGATGCTCAAAGTCGAACTCGGTGGAGGATTCCGGTATGGCGGCAAAGGGCACGCACTGCTCCGGCGCCAGCTTCGCCAGGTCCGGGAAGGCTTTGGTATTGACCCCCATCTGTTCCAGACGCGCGGTGGTGAAGCACGGCGCCAGCCCGGTATCATCCTGGCCGCCTTTTGCCGCTTTAAAGTTCACGTCTTCCGTGGAGACCAGCTGCTTATTCAGATAAATATCAACGTGATATTTACCTGGAGCCTGGCTATCGCCCTTTTCAAAATGCGAAAGATCGGCCACCGCGTTAGGGTCGTCCGATAAGAATGCGGGGTTAAAATAGTTATCCGCCAGCGCGGATAACGGTAATGCCGATAAGGTTGCCGGCAAAATAATACGGTATACCCGACGGCGGGCAAATAGAACCTGCATCACCGCGAGGGTGATATATTTTATTTTTAACGTCATTATTTTGCCGACCTGTTTATTATTCTATTATGGCTTTCTGTTCGGGCGAGTTTGCCCCGTAATCATTAATGGTCTGGAAGGTGATATTTCCCTGCGCGTTCGCCGGCAGTTTTAAATCCGCCTGCGACATCGGCGCCACCATTGTCGTCGGTAACGTTGCGGTACCGGCGTGAATCTGTACCAGCGTCATATAATAGGGCGTGGGATTTTTCACCGTCAGGGTATTACCGCTTTCGTGGAAGCGCAGCTTCGCCGGTGCATCGATCGAGGCCATCGGCAGATTTTTCGGGCGGACAAAAAGTTTAATCCGGCTCAGCACCGCGATCTGCAGGGTATTTTTCCCTTTGGTGTCTTTTGCCGCCGAGGGAATCGCTTTGACGTTCACCCAATAGAGGCTTTCGCGATCCGCCGGCAGATTATTCGGCCCGACGTACATAATGCGCAGCGTATTTTCTTTCTGCGGCTTCATCACAAACAGCGGCGGGGTGATGACAAAATCGCTGCTTTTGCTTTCGCTGGCGTTTTCCACCCATGACTGAATTAAAAAGGTGGCCTTCGGGTCGGTATTATTCACCGCCAGTGAGACCTGATTATTGCCCTGCGGATAGATGACGCGGGTGGAACCTAATGATACCCCGCCGTTCGCCGCAGCGTGCGCCTGGGTTTCGGTTTGCGCCTGCGCCGCGGGCGCGGCCAGACCGGCACCGGCTAACGCCAGCGCAACCAGAGACAGGCGGGAAAAAGAAATAACGGACATAAAGTGCCTTTCACAATAAAGATTTGCCGCGGACGGCATCAGGAAATTACAAATAGGTTAACGTGAACCAGGTTTGTGCGTTTGCATCCCCTGCCACGACGGTTCTCGAGGTCGCGCGATATTTGGCGACAAAATTGAGTACGGTCGTATTGTCCTGAATAGCGGTAAAATTCATCGGCTGCGTGTTCGGGATAATTTGATTTCCCTGATTATCAAAAATGCCTAACCCGACGCCCTGCGCGCTCTGCGCACCGTCGGTCACCGCCAGTACCCCCGGATCTTTGCCATCCGTCAGGCCGCGAAAGGCCACGCTGACTTGCTGGCTTACCGTGGTATCGCAATCCTTCAGCGTAATGGTAAACGCCTGCGGATCTGTCCAGCTTCCCAGCCCATGAAATTCATTGGAGCGCACCTGCCCCATCTCAACGGTTAAATCCTCGCTACCGGCATCCACCGCGCAGGCGGCATTGACCACGGCGCCCTGAAACTCAACGTCGCCGCCCTTTACCGTTACCACGTGGTGGTTGCCCGCCTGTGCCAGAGCGGGAAACAAAAACGCCCCCGCGAGGGAAAACGCCTTCAGCCGTTGTGTAGTGAAATTCATATCTACTCCTTTCAATGACACAGCCGCCGTCCCTGGCACAGGATCCCTAAATGAAAATGACTGACGCGACCTTACTGGTAAGTCACGTTGAACGTGGCAGTGGTGTCCACGCTACCGGCAGTCGCGGTATCCGCAGTCTGGTAGTAGTCAGCGGAGAAGTTCAGGGTGTTGTCGCCGTCGATCAGCGTAACTGCCTGAGACGCGGTACCCAGATCCAGCGCAGAGCCGTCTTTGTCATAAATCTGGATGCCGACGCCTGCCGCGCTACCCGCGCCAGAGGTGTTGTCCAGCACGCCAGCTTCGCCCGCCGCCGCGTTGCCGTCGAAGGTCACAGACGCCTGAGAAGCGACGGTGGTATCGCAGTCAGCCAGCTTGATGCTGAACGGGGTTTTCTGGTTAGCAACGGAGTCTTTACCGGTGAGGGCAGCCAGACGAACCTGACCCATGTTCACAATCTGGTTGCTGGTGTCTGCGGTTACCGCACAGGCTGCATCGACAACAGAGCCTTTAAACTCAACGGTGCCGCCCTGAACGGTGGAAGAAGACCCGCTGGTCGGTAAAGCAGCCATCGCAGAAGAAATACCGCCAGCCATAACCATTGCCAGAACGACGCTTTTTACCATAAATGCTTTTTTCATTTTTAATCCATACACATTAAATTGATTTTGTATTCCCTCATTAATTACCGTTTACTTTTTTATGGCCGAAGCAATTACCAGGGAACGTTCCCCGCGGCGATAAAAAAGACGGTTTAAATATAAGAAGACACTCCGTGTTGTCCTGGGAATAATTCTTACAGAGAATTTTATTAATCTAAATCAATTTTTTCGTCCAAAACTGGACATTCGAAAATGATGCAAGTCAATAATGATAATTACGTATAAAAATCATGATGTTAATAATGCAAAGAGCTGGTGCGTCTAAAAAACAGGCGTTGTTGTTAGTATACTGTTATGAAGTTATTTAAAAATCGATAGGAATTCGTTTATTAATTCCCTTCAGCACGCCTCGATGGACGCTGATGTACTCCCCCTTGCGCAGTTCAGACAGGACGTACAGTATTCCGCTGCGGGAAAGATTGGTGCGCCGCTGGATAAAATTGAGCACGTTAATCTGCTCGCGATATTCCTCAGGATAGGAGCCGAGTTCCAGGATCAACGTCCGGATCATGATGAATGATTCCACGCCAATAAACTCCTTCTCGCGGATGGCCATTACCAATAACCGATGGGCCAGAATCCGGGCGATATCATGCCAGAGATTTTGCTCGTCCATAATCTCCACAAACTTAGCAAGCGGAACCAATTGACCAGAGCAAGATGTTTCCGCAGAGAAAAAGTGCTTCGGCCTGGCCTCTACGTCGTAAAAGGTACTATATCCATCAATCAGCCCCAGTACCGAGGGGGAAAATAGCGTGGTTATCGCCATATTATTTTCACTATGGCAAACCACGCCGGTTCCCTCGAGCAGGAGGAATATATTCGCGTTATCTTCAGTATCGCAAAATTCAAATCGCTCGTCCGGCTGCAGCTCAAACGGCGTGCTAACCGGCAGCAGCGCCTGCATAATACGCTGGATCGCCAACAAAGGCCGGGTATTACGGCCAAACGCAAAGGAGCGTAAGGCACCACGGTCAAAATCTTCATCAATAATAAACATTTTTATCTCATTTTTGGCCTGCGACATTACTCAATTAAAATACTAGCACCAAATTTAAAGGAAATAAAAAAAATTAAAACACCCTTTAAGTTCAATAGGTTAAACTCATTGTTCTATTTTTAAGTTGCCGCTCCCCCTGGTGATATATCGACAAAAGCATTTCCCTTTTTTTTGCATGAAAAAAATACGCTCACCGGGGAGAAATCCATTACTTTCGCCATCCATAAGCTATAAATTTATTCACATAAAAAACACATAAAAATGCTATAAAAAATCACATTATCATAAAAAATAATGGCTAAAATGATAATTAATAAGCCAGTAAATAACCATATTAACGCGTGCTCTCCTCCGCCAAAAAAGACGCAGAAAATGAATAAAAAATCGAAAAATAACGATGGCAAACGTTTGTCTGATTATAGTGGAAGGGGCTAACTTTCACGGGAAATAAGCATTCTGCGTAACGCGCGCAGTACCCGGGCAATGAATAGTCAGGCAAAAGCATCATGATGTCCCGGCGGAAATGCGTCCCCGCAGGCAGATTGCGCGACGTCTACCCGGGAGGGGGCATGAAGCGCCCGCCCGGCGCCGCGATAATTTACGCTGTAAACAGCTGAAATTTCTCTTTATCGCTATCGGCGATCGCTCTTAATACCCGGCAGGGGACCCCAGCGGCGACCACGTTCGCCGGTATGGAACGGTTCACCACGCTGCCGGCGCCAATGACCGAGTTTTTTCCGATGGTGACGCCTGGGTTGATAATCACCCCGGTGCCCAGCCAGACGCCGTCTTCAATCACCACCGGCTGAGAGAACTGCTGCTGGGTGTGCCGCAGATCCGGATGAATCGGATGGCCGGCGGTGGAAATGGTCACGTTGGGCGCAAACATCACGTTATTGCCGATGATAATGTCGGCATCATCGACCAGCGTCAGGTTGAAGTTCGCGTAAAAATTATCGCCAATGGTGGTGTGGGTGCCGTAGGCCACATGAATCGGAGGCTCTATCCAGCACTGCTCGCCCACGGCGGCGAACATCCGCTGAATAATGTCGTTTCTTAATTCCTGATTAAAGGGGTGCGAGTGGTTGTATTCGTAAGCTCGCGCCTTGCCCATCAGCCGCTGCTGCGGTAACCCATATCCTGAATCAAGATAAAGCTCGCCGCTGTTCATTCTTTCCTTCATATCCATGGTCAATATTTCCTCATTTATCAATCACATCCTTGTGAATTATCGGACTGTTTTCTACACCGTCATCGCGCTATCGCTCATCTTTTCCGACGTTGCCTTACCCGATAAGGTAAAGGCGGAGATTAACGTGACGCTCAGGGCGATGCCGCCAAGGATCATATAGGTATCCTGGAAACCGATACGGTCATACATATTCCCGGCAAAAGCGGAGAGAAAGATCGCCGCCACCTGTTTGGAAAACTGGAAGCCAACCAGGTAAATCGTCGCCGACAGACGGACGTCAAACACGCCGGTAATATATTTAAACGCGCCTACCAGCAGGAACGGGACTTCCAGCGCATGAAGCATTTTCAGCGCCACCACTTCAGCGGCCGTCGAGGCGAACGATGATCCGATCATCCTTGCCGCCATCACCATGCCGGCAATCAGCAGGGTATTCTTCGCGCCGATGCGGTTAATAATCCACGGCGAGCTGAACATAATAATCGCGTTGCATATTTCCCCGGCGGTAGTCGCAAAACCAAAGGCGCGAGTGCCCGATTCCGGGGTGGCAAAGAAGGATTTAAAGAAGGTGGCGAACTGCTGATCGAAAACATCATAGACGCAGGCGACGCCGATGACGTAGAGAATAAACATCCACATTTTGCGCTGACGGAACATGCGTACGGCGGTTTTTAAATCCACCGATGAGCGGTTAGCGCCCAGCGAGTCCATCACCTGTGCGGTCTGGCTGGCCTGCGGTTTCGCGATGGCCACCAGCACGACCAGTACCAGCGCGGCGGCCGACCCCATCCAGAACACCCACTCGGGGTTAACGCTGAACAGCATCCCCGCCGTGGTGGCGCACAGCGCCCAGCCGAGGCAGCCAAAAGTCCGCGCTTTGCCGTACTCAAACCCGCTATTGCGGCTCACGCGTTCGATATAGGCTTCCATCGCCCCGGCGCCGGCGGAGAACACAAAGCCGATGTAGGCCCCGCCGCTCAGCGCCCCGAGCCAGATATTGGTTTTCAGCAGCGGCGCAAAAACGTAAAGGAAAAAGGGCGCGATCAGCACCAGCAGCACCGTCACGATCCACATCAGATGCTTTTTCAGCCCCAGCTTATCGGAGATCACGCCCAGTATCGGCTGAAAACAGATGGCAAACAGCGACAGGCTGGAGAAAACAATGCCGGTCTCGGTTTTATTCAGGCCGATGACGTCCGATAGCCAGATCGGCAAAAACGGAAAACAGGTGGCCATGATGAAAAAGTAGAGAAAGAAGAACAGCCCGAAAATCCAGAAATTGGGGTTGTTTTTATGGGTACAGACGGTCGGGTTCATGGTGTATTCCTCAAAAAGGGCCGACGCGCGGCCCGTCGTCATCACACGCGTTGCAGGCCAATCAAAATGGCGCTTTCCGGATCGAGGACTGGCAGCGCCAGCCCCGCCTGTTGCAACCACTCACCGCTGACGGTCTGCGGCGTCGTCATCCATTCCGGCAGCTTACGCATGGTATGGCCACCCTCTCCCGTAATCTGAATATCGGGATGGTCGAGCAGCGTCACCTCGTAACGGGCGCCCGCGTCCAGCCCCGCCACGCGCAGCGGCGCCATCAGGGTGTAGTCCGGCATCGCCAGCTGGCTGACGAGGAAAATCGCCCGATGCCGATCCTCGCTCACCACGCCGTGCGCGAGGGTTGTGGCGTCCGGCATATCGATACGCCACTGCACGCCGTGATGAATGACATCGCGCCACTGCTTATGCAGCGCCGCGTATTTGCGATAGCCCGCGCGCTCCTGCTCATCGGCGGTCACCGGGTCCAGCTCAAGCCCCATATGACCGAACAGCGCCGTCAGGCCGCGAAACGCAATGCTGTGCTGGCGGAAGGTGGCGTGGCAGCGGCGGTTGCCAATGTGCGCACCCATCACTTCCGGCGGGAAGAAGTAGCTCATGCCGCGCTGGATGGTGTTGCGCTCAAGGGCATCGTTATTGTCGGAAGCCCAGAAGCGATGGCTGCGCTTCAGCACTTCATAATCGATACGGCCGCCGCCGGAGGAGCAGGATTCAAATTCAATATGCGGGAAGCGGGCCACCAGCGTATCCAGCAGGCGATAGAACTGGCGAGTTTGCGCATCGGCGGCGGCTTTGCCGTTATGGGCAGGCTGCACCAGCTCGCGATTCATATCCCACTTCACATAGTCCACCGCGTGCTCGCCCAGCAGCCAGCTCATCCGTTCCAGCAGATAATCAAAGGCTTCAGGGATATTCAGGTTCAGGACAAACTGATGACGCCCGGGGATCGGCGTATAGCCCGGCAGCGCCAGCAGCCAGTCGGGATGGGCGCGGTATAAATCGGAGTTCGGGTTAATCATCTCTGGCTCAACCCAGATGCCGAACTCCATCCCCAGCGACTTCACATGGTCGATAACCGGGGTCAGACCGTCAGGGTATTTTTCCTCATCAAGATACCAGTCGCCGAGCGCCGCCCAATCGTCGTTGCGCCCTTTAAACCAGCCGTCATCAATGATAAAGCGCTCCACGCCCAGCTCCGCCGCCTCATCCGCCATGCGCATGATGTACTGCGGGTCGTGGTCGAAATAGATCCCTTCCCAGGTATTGAGATGCACCGGGCGCGGCTTGTTGTCCGGGAAGCGAATAATCTGTTCGCGCAGATAGCGGTGGAACTGCTGGCTCATGCCGTTCAGCCCCTGCGCCGAATAGCTGGCGTAGAGGTTCGGCGTCCACAGCGTTTCCCCTTCCGCCAGCGCCATTTCTCCCGCCAGATAGAGCGCTTCCGCCTGCAGGTAGCGGCGACCGTCGGTTTTCACTTCCGCCCGCAGGCGGTGGTTACCGCTCCAGCCCAAATGCACGCCCCACACTTCGCCCTGCATCTCGCTAAAAGCGCGACTGCCGGTAATCAGCGCTGGAAAATGTTCGTGAGAAGTGCGTCCACGACGGTTTTCCAGCACAAAGCTGTCGTGTTCAAGGGTCAGACGATGGGGCTGGAATTCGCGGATCCAGCGGCCATGAAAGGCCATGACTTCGCGGGCGCGCTCGGCGACCGGCAGCGTGACCGCCAGGCGGTCCACCTGCCACGGCTGCGGGCGCAGGTTGGTTAAACCATGACGAACGCTGAGCACGCCGCTGCTATCAAGCTGAATTTCACTGCACAGCCGCAGGCCCGCCTGCGCGTCTTCGCTGAGAAGGGTTAAATTCTGCCCATCCTGCACCACCTCGGTCGTGGTAAACATCGGTGAGGCGTCCAGCCCCTGGCGGTGGCCTTCAATGCCCGGCGCGCCAAACAGACCGTGGCCCAGTTCGGCCATTAAGGTTACCGGGGAATCGACGTCGAGGCGGCCATTGGCCACCGGGCGGGCGATGCTGGCCGCATCCTGCGGCGAAAAGTGGCTTAAATGCGGCCCCCAGTAGATAATTTCGGCGAATGGACGGGTTTTTATCACCACATCGGCCGCTGCGCTTTGCAGGCGTAAAATCGAATCAGACATGAGACATCTCCACAACAAGGAATGCCTTACTGTTGATCCGAAACGTTTCGGATGCCAACCAAAACGTTTCGGATCCGTGATCGAGTTCAGGAAATTAATCTGACGGGAGGGGAATCAGGCGGTTTCGCCGGGAATAAATTCAGGCTGCCAGAGCACCTGGAGAGAGGCGAGATCCTCGCCGGCGATTAAGCGGCGGACCATGGTGGCTATCTGGCGGCCCACGCCCTGCCGGGTGGACTGAACCACCGCGCCCACCGGGGTTTCGATGATGCTGTCCTGCGGCAAGCCGTCGTAAACCACCAGCGAGACGCGATCGGCGCCGGTGAGGCGTCCGAGCTGAGCCAGGGCCATCGCCGCGCCGTCGCCGTGGGTGTTGCAATCGGTGACAATCGCCGTTGGCGGTTCAGGCAAGCGCAGCAGCTCCATCGTTGCCTGAAACCCGCCGCGGCGGGTGGGCGGCACGCTGCGCAGCCAGGTTTCCGCCAGGCCCGCTTCGCGCAGCGCCTGCAGGTAACCGTTGCGGCGCTGGGTAATAAACGCCTGATTGTTATTTTCGCTCAGCAGCGCGATGCGCTGATGCCCCTGGCGAATCAGATGACGGGTGGCGCGGTACGTTCCCGCCTGGTTATCGAAATCAAACCAGGCGTAGGGCTGCGGCAGGCGGCTGCGCCCCAGGGCGAGAAAAGGAAAGCCGGAAGAGAGCAGCTGAATCAGGCGCGGGTCGTCGTCCAGAGTATGGGCCACGATCAGCGCATCGACGCGACGACTCTGCACCATACGCATATAGCCGTGCTTATCGGCCTGCTCATCGTCGGCAATCAGCAGTAAATCAATCTCATAGCGCGCCAGCTCGTGACTGATTTCTCCCACCATTTCGAGAAAGACGTTGTTATTCAACGGCGCGGGACGCACGGGGAAAACGAGGCCAACGGCGTCAATTTTGCCCATTTTCAGGCGGCGGGCGAAGGTATTTGGCCGATATCCACGGCGCTGGGCTTCGGCCTCCACGCGGGCGCGCGTCTCCTGCGACACGTCATCATAGCCGTTTAGCGCACGGCTGACGGTCGTTACCGAGATCCCAAGTTCTTTAGCAATGGCTTTCAGCGACATAAGTATCCCTGTCTTCGCGGGAGAATGCGGCTAGTGTCCCGCAATACGGGCATGGCGTCCAGCAAGAGCGACGCCGCGCGGCAATACCTGAACACCGCGGCCCTCGGCGCCTGATGATACGTCACAAAGAAATGAGAGGAAGCAAGACCGTTTATTCAATGTGGCGGTAAATTAAACGCCCCCTTCCTCATAAGAAAGAGACGAAGATACGCTGTGATTCACCAAGCTGAATATATTTGAATCCGACAGGTTTACACTATACAAATCATATGGTTGATAGATGAATGACTTAATCGCTCACCCCTGGAAAAATAACGCAGCGTCTGGAAAACGCACATTTAATCCCCATAAATCATTCGATTTATTTTTAATTAAAATATGAAGTATGTATCGGAATTATAATTCGCAGTTAAAACAAACATGAACACGGTCTGTTCATTGATATTTATCAACTAAGAATCACTTGATAAAAGTTTTTAAAAAGAGGGAGTGATATAAAAGCAAAATAATGGAATATGTTAATAACAGGGTTTTATGTATAACTCACTACTGCCTGTTTCTTCACGGCACGCTTTATTTTTTTGTTTATTTCTTTCAACATTCGAGCTGTTAACTTATGTCGCCAGCGATGTAGTAATGCCGGGAATGCTAACGGTTATTAAAGATTTAAATGCTCAACCGCATTACGTACCGTGGTCACTTAATGCCTATTTACTTGGCGGCGTCAGCTTTCAGTGGCTTATTGGACCGGCGTCGGATAGATTTGGCCGCAGGCCTTTATTACTCATCGGCTGTGCGCTTTTTTCTGTTTCCTGCCTGGCCACGCCATGGGTAGACAATATCCAGGTTTTTACTCTCCTGCGGTTTATTCAGGGAATAGGTTTGGGGTTTGTGGTGGTGGTGAGCTATCCGGCCCTGCAGGAAGCATTCAACGAATCGGATGCGATCCGCTTAATTGCCCTGTTTGCCAATATCGCGCTGCTGTCGCCGCTGTTTGGCCCTTTGGTCGGTAGCGTTGTGCTTGCATACCTGTCATGGCGCACGCTTTTTATTGCTATCGCGTTGATGGCGGCGCTCACCTGGTTCGGTTTGCTACGCTGGATGCCGGAGACGATCGGCGTCGTACGCGAGGATGGCAGTAAAATTGAATGTCAGCCGCTCGAGGTAAAAACCCTTGCGCGCGCTTATGGCGATTTGCTTACGAACCCACGCTGTATATCCGGCAGCGTTGCGCTTGGCCTCGTCGGGCTGCCGCTGATGGCGTGGATCGCGCTCTCCCCGCTGCTGCTGGTGCATCATCTGCAAATGAGTATGCTGGAGTACGCGCTATGGCAATTACCTGTTTTTGCGGCGTTGATTGCGGGGAATATCGTCCTTAACTTTACCGCTGAAAAATTTAAGCCGGAGCAGTTATTATACTTTTCACTCTCTCCCATATTTATCGGCATAATGCTGGCGCTGGTCATGACGCTAATATGGCAAAATATTATTGCGCTGATTATCGGCATGGCTATTTATGCTTTTGGCCTGGGCATTTGCAACGCCACGCTGTATCGCCTCACGCTATTTTCCAGCGAGCATGGAAAAGGTTCAGTATCGGCAATGATAGGCATGATTTCCGTCGCTATTTTTAGCCTCGGGGGGGCATTAATGGCCGGATTGGGCACCGGCGACAGCCTCAGCGCATATATTATCGCGGCCACTATTCCGATGCTGGCAGCATTATTCATTATCGTTAATATATTCACCAGGCAGAAGAGGAGTAAAACGAAAATAACAGCTTCAGGCCATTAATCACTCACGGACGACTTTTTATTAAGGATGAATAAAATGGACACTTTATCCTGCGTCGATGCCCTCTGCGCACTCGACAGCCCTTATCATGAAGATAGCGATTCACAACGGCTCTTTGATGAAGCCATGCGTGAAATCGTTGCATTTCATGTTATGAATACGCCGGGCTACCGCCAGTGGCTGGCCCGCCACAATATTCCGGCAGATGCGGCCAATATAGATTCGTGGTCGCAGCTGCCGCCGATCTTTGCCGACTATTTCAAACAGAATCTGCCGATCGGCCGCTCCGGTGAGGATGCGCTTGAACTCACCTCTTCCGGTACCAGCGGGCAGAAAAGTCGAATGCTCTATGATGCGCGCAGTATCGGAGCCGCCCAGGGAATGGTCGATCGCATTTTCCGCCATTATGGCTGGGAAACGCCCGATGCGCCCTGCAACTATCTGCTCCTCAGCTACGAACCCGCCGATATCATTACGCTTGGCACCTCTTTTACCGACCAGTTCTTGTGTAAATACGCGCCGGTCAAACGCGCCGTTTACGCACTGCGTCACACCAGGAGCGGGCATGAGTTCGACCCTTTCGGCGTGATTCGCGCGTTACAAGAGTTTGCTGAAGAGGGGTTACCGGTACGAATCCTGGGTTTCCCGGCATTTATGTGGTTCATACTTGAACGGATGCGAGAAATGCAGCTACCGCCGCTCCAGCTTCATCATCAATCGCTGGCCTTTTTCGGCGGCGGCTGGAAAACGCATGCCGACCGTGAAATCCCTAAATCCGCGTTCTATGCGCGGCTGACCCAACAGCTCGGGATCCCCGATAGCCGATGCCGCGACGGCTATGGTTCCGTGGAGCACTGCGTGCCCTACATTGAATGCGCGCATCACCATTTCCATATTCCCGTTTATTCCCGCGCCTGGATCCGCGATACCGCCTCTCTGGCGGTGAAAGATTATGGGCAGCGCGGTTTTATACAGTTTGTGTCGCCTTATATCACCTCCTGCCCTGCGCACAGCGTGGTCATGAGCGATCTTGCACAATTGCACCGCGCCGAAGAGTGCGGATGCGGTGTGACAACCGATTGGTTTGAGCTGCTGGGCCGGGCCAGCCATAGCAAAGCACGTAGCTGCGCACTGGCGGCGTCAGAACTGATTAAGGGAAATTAATATGTATCTCATTCAGGGAAAAAACTATCCCTCGCTCACGCCAGAAGAGGCCATCGCCATGTTGACGAGCGGGCTGGATAGCGCGTTGAGCCAACCGCCGCGTCCGGAAACCGTGCTTGCCTGCGCCGGGCGTTTTATCGAACAGCTAAAAGACCACGCTTTCCTTCCTCAACTGGGCCCGGCTTATCGGGAAGAGGTCAGAAAGTTTTGCCAACCGGACGCGCTGCGCCAAAAGCTCGAGCATGAGCTGGGCGATCCCCCCTTTTCCGTGCGCCGCATTAACTACCGTGAACCGCAGTTTGAAGGCTGGCGTCCTTTGGGCGTCGTGGTGCATGTCACCCCAGCCAATGCGGAACTGCTTCCCTTCTTCGCAATAATAGAGAGCCTGCTGGTCGGGAATATTAACTGGCTGCGCCCGAGCGCCAGCGAACAAGGAATGACAATCGATCTGCTACGGGCGTTTATCCACTGCGATTTAACGGACCAGCTGGCTAACTTCGTCGCCGTGGTTCCCGTCGAAACCACGCGCCTTTCCCTACTGCTTACCCACGCCGATGGTATATCGGCCTGGGGTGGCGATACCGCCCTCGAGGCGATTCGTCAACAGCTCCCTGGCGGGTGTCGCTGGATCCCATGGGGACATAAAATCAGCTTTGCCTGGCTACAACCGGATGCCGTTAATGAAGAAAGCCTTCTCGCGCTGGCGGATGACGTTTGCTGTTTTGACCAGCAGGCCTGTTCCAGCCCGCAAATCGTTTTTGTTGATAGCGATGATTCGGCGGTATTGCAGGATATTGGCGAAAGACTGGCGGAGGCCATGCGGCGCCGTCACGCACGGTGGCAACCGTTAATGCCCGATGAAAAGGCGGCGGCGGATATCACCCGCGCCGTCGCCTTCGCGCAGCTGGACACCGTATTTGCCGGGGCTGACAACGCTCTGCTGGCAGGAGACGGCTGGCGCATCATTCAGCAACACACCTCGGCCATAACGCCTTCACCGCTGTTCCGAACCGTCCTGCTGCGGCCGCTACCGCAAAATAAAGTGATGCAAACGCTGCGCCCCTGGCGAACCCACCTGCAAACCTGCGGGCTGGTTGCCGCCGATCGGGACAGAATCCCCCTCAGCCAACTGCTGCTGGCAGCCGGCGTCAATCGAATTACCCCCGTCGGTAAAATGCATGACGGCTATCACGGCGAACCGCATGACGGCGTTTACGCCTTAAGTCAGCTGGCTCGCCGCGTCACCGTGACGCTGGATGCCGATGTCCTGCCGCAGCAGGCCACGCTCGATCCGAACCCGCCGCCGCCGATGCTGACGGCGCAGCAGCCGATTATGGATAAAACGGCATTCTTACAGCACGCGATGCGGCCCAGCGCCCAGCTTTTCTTTCGCAGCGGCGGCAGCAGCGGCGTGCCTAAACTCGCCGGGTTTACCTATCGCGACTATCGCCGCCAGATGCAGGCCGCCGCCGCAGGCATGTTCGCCGCCGGGCTGGATCCCGCCCACGACAAAGTGCTCAATCTGATGTACGCGGGCAATCTCTACGGTGGTTTACTCAGCTTCTTCACCCTACTGGAAATGCTTGAAGTGACCCATCTTCCCATGGGCGGCCCCCATGATGATGACTACCACGAGATCGCCCGGACCATTGTGAATCAGGGCGTTACCACGCTCATTGGTATGCCAAGCACGCTGTATCAGCTCTTTACGCGAGAAGAGGCCATTCTGCGCGACTACGGCGGTATTCAGAAACTGCTGCTGGGCGGCGAACATATGGGCGTCGCCCAGCGTGACTATATTCATGGTTTCGGAGTGAAAATCATTCGCTCGGCGCTGTATGGTTCGGTTGATGCCGGGCCGCTGGGACATGCCTGTACGCATTGCCCGGATGGCGTGTTTCACCTGATGACGGATATTCAATGGCTGGAGATTGTCGACCCGCTCGACGATCGGCCCGTCGCGCCCGGCGATACCGGCCGCCTGCTCTTTACCTCGACGGCCCGCGAAGGTCAGAAGGTGATTCGTTATGACATCGGCGATATGGGCCGTTGGCTGCCGGGCGAATGCCCCTGCGGCGCCCCCAGCCCCCGCTTTGAGCTTTTAGGCCGCCACGGCAGCCTGGTGCGTATCGGCACGATGTTTATTCAACCCCAGCGGCTGGCAACGCTCGCCGATGCCCCTGTTCAATTGATTCTTCAACATAACCCGCGCAGCGGGCTCGAATGCATCAACATCTTCACCGACGGCAATATTGATACCATCAAACAGCGGGTCTGCACCGACCCTGAGCTCAAAATGGCATTGGACGCCCATTTGCTGGAGTTAGCCGTGACCAGCCGCCCGTTCAGCGAATTTGAACGGCATCCGCAAAGCGGCAAGACGCCGCTGGTCATTGATAAACGCCGTTGAGCGCACTCCCGCCGATCGGTTCACAATAAGGATATTTGAATATGACAACAGCAAAGATGATGGGTCACTTTGATCCGCAATCCACCCAAACGGAAGAAGTGGCCGTAAGCCCACCGGGCCTCGAACAGCTTGTCGAGAGGGTTCGCTGCCGCTCGCCTTTCTATGCCGAACACTATCGCCATCTCGCCACCCGCGGCTGGCAGCTGAAGGACCTGCCGCTTATTAATCCCGAACGCTACTGGGAGGGGAGCCAGGGCCTGAAAAACTGGCCCGTCCTCACCGGGCCGGTGGAGGACGGTATTGTCTTTAAGACCGGCGGCACCACCGGCGGCGGCAAGCTGTCGGTTTTTTCCCGCCAGGAGTGGCGTGCGTTCGTCACCAGTTTTGGCCGCAGCCTCTCCAGCCAGCTCAAGCCAGGCGCGCGCGTGGCAAATTTATTTTTCGCCGGTGATTTGTACGCGAGCTTCTTATTTATCCACGGCGCGCTTTCGCACATGTCGATACCGGTATGCGAGTACCCTTTCACCGGATCGCTTGAACCGCACACCCTCACCGAACAGATCGTCCAGCACGATATCAACGTACTGGTAGGCGTCCCGGCGATGCTGCTGCAATATGCGGCAGAGCTCGCTGGAAAAAACCGCCGTCTGCCCGGTATCGAGACCATCCTTTACGGCAGCGAGAGTCTTTTTACTGAACAGCTACAGCTGCTGGAATCCGCCTTTCCCAACGCCCGTATTGCTTCTATCGGCTGCGCCTGCGTGGATGCCGGGCTTATCGGACTCAGCACGCCGGATTGCCTGGCGGACGAGCATCGGGTCTTTGAACCCGAAACTATCGTGGAAATTATTGATGAAGCGACGGGCGAGCCGATCGACGAAATCAATCGTTCCGGAATGCTGGTGGTCACCAGCCTTACGCGCACGCTGATGCCGCTGATTCGCTATCCGGTAGGCGATCTGGCCGCCTGGCGTGAACCTCCGGGAAGCAAACATCGCAAGTTTATTTTGCAGGGACGCAGTAGCCTCGGGCACCGCTTGCGGGTAGGTTACGCCTCGCTATTTCCTGATGAAATAGCGGCCCTTATTACGGAAGAGATGGGGCATCAGCAGTGGCAGCTGATGCTGGAGCACGCCGATAACCGGGATCGTTTGAGCTTACGTATCGCCTTTTCCGGTACCCGGCAGCAGGCCGACAGGCTCTGCGGTCAATTACTCGCCAGGGATCACGCTCTCGCAGAACTACAGGCTGCCGGCCAGCTGTGCGTTCAGGTTCACTGGTGCAGCCAGGCGGAACTTATCCGCAATACCCGAACAGGTAAGCTGCAGCGGGTGATCGACAAACGCGCCTACCTCGCGCAGGAGGCGGTGAAATGATTGAAATCAGAGCGTTCCAGCGACAAGACGGCGAAGGCATCAGCGCCTTATTTCGCACGGTTTATGGCGATCGCTATGTCTATCCTGATATCTATATGCCCAGCCTGATTGGCTGGCGCAACGCCCGGGACGAATGGCACAGCGCGATAGCCGAACAGAATGGCATCATCATCGGGCATGCCGCCTTATGGCGGCACCACGCGGATAAGCAGACGGCCGAACTGGCCATGTTCGCGGTGCACCCCGCCTTCAGAAACCGGGGCGTAGCCACCCAACTGGGGGAATATTTGCGTCTTGCCGCAAGCAGGCTTGGCCTGGGCACGCTAACCATCAAAATGGTATCCAGCCATCCACACTCGCAGCGCCTGGCGCAGAGGCTGGGCTTTTACTCAACGGGGTTGCTCAGAGATTACGTCCCCTCCCCCTTTCAATCCGGCCTGCGTGAAAGCATTATCCTCGGCGTATTACCCTTGCAGCCACGCCCCGTCCCGCTCACCGCGGATGATAGCCGTGATGATGGTTGGATAAACTTGCTAAAGGAAAAATTTGGCGCGGCGCAGATCCCGCCCGCCAGGGAAACTTGTGCAGCCCCCGTTGAAATTGCCCTTTGTGATGATCGGGTGGACGTCACGATGAATATATCAACGCAACAGATGGTCGACGAGATTTCCCGACTGCCGGCCCGTAAACTGATTTATATCCGGGCGCGCGTGGATGGCGCGCTGATGTCGCTACGACCCAGGCTGCGGCGAGCAGGTTTTACCGATATGGGGCTGGAGCCAGCGGCCGGAGGAGAGTGGTTCTGGCTGCTGCAGCGCGGCTATCATCCCCGGCAGCTCGACCTCTCCTGCCCTATCGCTATTGCCCTGCAGAAAACGGCCGATGGCGATATCAATCATAACGCGCGCGCCTGACAATCCCTTTTATCTGACGCCTGTTTTTGGCACACCGAAGGCCCAGTGTCGGGCCTGACTAGTTCTGCTCGGCGACCAGCAGCGCCTGGGTATCCGGCTCCAGCGCCTGGAAAACGTGCTCCCGATCGGCGGGATAGCAGATGTAATCTCCCTCCCCCAGCTCTTCCGGCGCTTCCGTCAGGCCGACCCGCGCGCGCCCCTGGGTGACAATAATATGCTCCACCGAACCCGGCGGATGAGGGTGGGAAATGCGGTCCGCGCCCGGCTGGGTCAGCAGGAGATAAATATCGCGCCGCGCGCCCGGCGGGCAGGCGGCCAGTAAAATCGCCTGATAGTTTGCCTGCTCGGCGATCACTTTCGTTCCCTCGCCGCGGCGGATCACCTGGGTGGTATTCACCTGCGGCTCCAGCAGCCGGGCAAAGGGGATATCGAGGGCCACGCACAGCGCCCAGAGGGTTTCCAGGCTCGGGTTACCGTTGCCGGACTCCAGCTGCGATAACGTTGATTTGGCGATTCCCGCCCGTCGCGCAACTTCGGCAAGGGAAAGACCGGTGCGCGCGCGTTCCCGCACCAGGCTTTTGGCAATCAGGCTAATTGGCTGAGTCATACAGCCCTCCGTGTTTTTTATAACGAACGTTTCGTTCGTCTTGAAATGCGATTCTGTTGCGTTCATTATAATGGAAATTCGTTCGATATGGCTAAAGAGTATGAAACAACACTTCGCCACGCTTAAAGGCGACACCCTCAGAGCAATTGTTTTAGTCTGCCTCGCGGTAGGCATCGTCGGGATGTCCTACGGCTCGCTGGCCGTCGCCTACGGCTTCCCGATTTGGGTCCCCTTTGTGCTTTCGGTTTGCGTCCTGGCGGGGGCCTCAGAGTTTATGTTTATCGGCATTGTCGCCAGCGGCGGCAACCCGCTGGCGGCAGCGGCGGCCGGTTTGCTGGTCAACGCGCGGCATATTCCCTTCGGCGTGACGGTTCGCGACCTGGTCGGCCAGCGCGCCGCCAGCTTCCTCGGCTGCCATATTATGAACGATGAAAGCGTGGTGTTTGGTCTGTCGCAGAAAACCCCCGAGCAGCGGCGGGCCGCCTACTGGCTGTGCGGTCTGGGCGTGGCGCTGATCTGGCCGTTGGGGGCGCTCCTGGGCGCGGGGGTCGGCAAACTGCTCCCGGCCCCGGAAACCATTGGCCTCGATGCGGTATTCCCGGCGATTCTGCTGGCGCTGGTGGTGCCGGCCTTTAAAAACCGCACCACCCTGATCCGCGCCTGCAGCGGAGCGGCCCTGTCGCTGGCCGCCGTTCCTTTCGCACCGGTTGGCCTGCCGGTTTTGCTGTCGCTGTTTGGCCTGCTGACGAGGAAAAAATAATGGGCAATATGACGCTATTTATCGCCGGTATTGCGATTCTTTCGCTGGGCACCTACTTAATGCGTTTAGGCGGGGCGAAGCTCGGCAGCCGGCTGGCGTTTTCCGAGCGCGCCCAGGCGCTGCTTTCCGATGCGGCGACGGTGCTGCTCTTTTCCGTGGCGCTGGCGACCACCTTTTACGAAGGCGAACATTTTGCCGGGATGGCGCGGGTGCTGGGCGTGGGCCTGGCGGTGTTCCTCGCCTGGCGTAAGATGCCGCTGATCGTGGTAATTATCGCCGCCGCCGTGGCGACGGCGCTGCTGCGGATGGCGGGCGTCGCCTGATCCGACCTACGAAACGCGAAACATCATGTTGTTATGCAATTTTTATAGGCCGTGCCAGCAAAGCGCCGCCGGGCAGCTGCCCTTAAGGGCTTACGCTATTTGTGCTTCGATCCAACGGGTAGCGGACGCCATATCCAGCGGCTTGTGCTGATCCACGGTGAACACCGGCCCCAGCCGCATCGGTTCCGCCTGCTGCGCCAGCTGCGCCAGTTCCGGAAGATACTCCTCGCCCGGGTGCCCCGGCTTACGATCCTGCAACCGGCTGGCATAGCGCGACACCGCAAGCTCAGGCGAGATGTGGTTCCAGACCTCCAGCACTTTCTCAACGCCCGCGTGTTGCAGCAGCTGCTGTAGCGTGTCGCGCGGTTGAAAGCCAAACCAGGCGTCAATAAGCCAGATACAGCCTGCCGGCGACTGGCCGACGATCGACCAGATGACTTCATACGCGGCGCAGCCCAGCTGCCGGTTGAAGGTCCGGTCGATCCCGGTAAAGCACGCCATAAACGGCTCTTTAATACCGTCGATGGTCAGCTGCGGCAGATTAAACGCTGCCGATAGCTGCCGGGTGACGGTGCTTTTACCCGATGCGGGAATGCCGTTAATTAAAATCACCGTTTTGCAGCCGGGTGTGAGATGTCTGTTCATAACAACGCGACGACCTCCTCTCTGCTGCTGGCGGCCCGCAGCTTCGCCATGGTCTCGTTATTATCAAGCAGAGCGACAATCGCCCGAATCCCCTCTTCAATATGGGCATTGCTGTCCTGCGCGCCGAACATAATGACGATATCCGCCTTCTCGCTATCGGCAAATTGAATCGGCTTATTCAACACCACAAGGCTGAAGCAGTTGCGTTTGACGCCACATTCCGGCCTGGCGTGAGGGATGGCGACACCTTCATCAAACACGTAATAGGCGCCATGATGCAGGGTATTATCGATCACCGCCTGGCCGTAATCTGCCGAGATATAGCCTTTTGCAACCAGCGGGCTGGCCGCCAGCTGGATCACCTTCTGCCAGTCGGACTCCGTGACGCCGACCTGAATCGCATCGGCCTCAATCAGCAGTTCTTTTATCGTCATTATCACTTCCTATATATTATGGCGAATAATGTTACGTAACTCATCAATGCGCATAAAAAGCGCATCGATTTCCTCGCGATGCGTATGACTTTTGGCATAGACCGACAGCGCCCGGTTATATATCAGCATTAATGCTTTCTGCACTTCGCCATTAGCCGGATTGCCCCGTAACTCGCCTTCCAGCCTGGCAATTTCCCCCGCCAGCTGGCGAGACTGTTCGTCATAATCCTGCGGGGGTTGATTCTCTTTTTTCCACAGCGTTTTCAAAGATTCAAACATAGCGAGCTCCTCCCCGACGGACAGCAGGGCAACGGAATACGGTTTAAAAATATGCGTTTATTTAAACAGAGCGATTTTTTCCATTAATACATGGGTGACCGCGTTATTCGCCGGAATTAAAAATTTGCGCACGCTGTCGTTCACTTTGCCTTTTTCAAACGTGCTTTTACATTGATCGACCCATTGCACATTCATTTCAGTACCGACGTTCACCTTGTTGATACCTTCAGTGACTGCCAGGCGCATATCTTCATCGCTGACGCCGGTGCCGCCGTGCAGCACTAACGGCACGCCGGTCGCGGCGCTAATCTCTTTCAGCCGCTGGTGCTGAATTTGCGCCTTACCGGTATACAGGCCGTGCACCGTGCCCACGGAGACCGCCAGCATATCCACCTGCGTCTCCTCCACAAAGCGTTTGGCGTCCTCCACCATGGTGAAGCAGATATCCTCCGCGGCCACGGCTTTGCCATCTTCCGATCCGCCGATCGCCCCCAGCTCGCCTTCTACCGTGATATTCCGCGGGCGCGCCATTTCCACCACGATGCGGGTATTGCCAATATTCTCTTCCAGATCCAGATGGGAGCCGTCGTACATCACCGATGAAAATCCGGCATCCATGGCCGTTTCAATGGCGCTGATATCAGAGCAGTGATCCAGGTGCAGGCAGGTCGGCACGTTTTCACTTTCCGCTAATGAACGAACCGCATCCACCAGTAAACGATAGCCGAGATATTCCGCCGTCCCGGTAGAGATTTGAATCATTAATGGGCTATCGCTTTGTTGCGCCGCTTTAAAAAAGGCGGGCAGCATTTCAATACAGTGCAAATTAAATGAGCCAATGGCTTTAAAATCTCTTTCCTGCGCAATTTTCAGAATAGCGTTGAAGTTATACAGACTCATGAACATTTTCCCCTTTCGGCTTCGCTGATTTACCGTTTACGAACCATGCCAGTGCGGCAACAAAAACAATGAACAAGGCGACAAAGAGCCAGTTGTTCTGGAAGGCGTGGCCTAATACCAGACCGGAACTAATAACGTCCGAATCGCTGAAGGTGACGCCGGTAAAACCGTAGCTTTCCAGCATCGGTACCAAAATGGCGGGCAGGAAGGTGATAAACAGGCCGTGAATGACGCCGCCAATCATCGCCCCGCGGCGGCCGCCCAGCGCGTTACCGAAGACGCCCGCCGTACCGCCGGCAAAAAAGTTGGTTAACAGACCGGGCAGGATCATCGCCAGGCCAAACATCGGGAACACCAGCATGCCGATGATGGAGCCGACGGTCGTCGCCAGGAAGCCGACGATCACCGCATTGGGCGCATACGGGAACAGCACCGGGCAATCGAGCGCAGGCTTAGCGTCCGGGACAATGCGCATCGCAATCCCGCGAAATGCCGGCACCAGCTCGTTGAGCAACAGGCGCACGCCGCTGTAAAGAACGAATACCCCCGCCACAAACTGAATGGACTGCATAAAGGCGTACATCAGGTAGTTAATGCCGTTGGAGAACTGAGCGATATATTCCGGGCCCGCCGCAATCGCGGGAATGAGATACATCGGCACCATCACCACCGCCATCGCGAGATAGGTGTCCTGGAGGAACTTAAAGTTATCCGGTAATTCAAGATCTTCCGTTGAGCGGGAACCTTTACCCACCACTTTAGCCACCGCCGCCTGCACCAGATAGCCGATAGTGCAGAAATGCCCCAGCGCCACGTCATCGGAACCGGTGATGCGCCTGACGACCGGCTGCGCCAGGGCGGGCATCAGTACCGCCATCACGCCGCCGAAAATACCGCCGGTTAAAATCAGCGGCAGTCCGGTCAGCCCGGCTTTATAGCCAATCACCGCGCCGATGGTTGCCATCCACAGCAGCGCCTGGCCGGTCAGAAAGATATATTTCAGCGGCGTCAGGCGGGCGATAATGATGTTGACGGCAAAAATCACCATCAGGGTCAGCGCGACTTCGGAACCTAATTCACGGTTGGCTAATCCGGCGATGGCGGCGACATCGGTAATGTAGCCTTTCATGCCGAATCCCTGCGTGAAGATATCGTTAAGGAACGTTAGCGTGGCGACAATAATGTTGATGCCGGCCATCATAATTAAGAAACCGAGCAGCGTTTTAAACGTCCCCTCCGCCGTTTTGCCCGCTGATTTTTTTTGCAGAATCAGGCCCAGCATCGCAATAAATGCAATTAATATTGAAGCCTGGCCGAGTAAATCTTTAACGATAAACTCTACAAAGCTATTCATAGTCCGCTACCTTCAGGTTACGCTCTTTTAAGAATGCGACGATCTTAGCTTCAATTTCATCTTTATCGGTGAGCTTATGCAGTACCACCACGCGTTTAATTTCTTCCGCACTGGCATCCGCCGTTAATATATCGGCGAAGGTTTTTTGCGTCAGAATCATATCTGATTTAAACGCCCCGGCTTCGGAAATAGTGGTATGTTCAATCTGTGCGGGAATCTCCAGCTTCTTTAAAACTGCCTTCGCCGTCATTTCAATGGCAAAGCTTGAACCGAGGCCGCAGCCACATACGCATAGAATTTTCAGCATGTAGGGTCTCCTCAAATAATATTGAGTTGTTTGGCAAGTTTATAATGATGTCCTTCAGTGTCGACTAGACGTTTTTTCATACTAACTAAATCAATCGGAATAGGTTTGTTGCTTGAATTAATTATGATGGCTTTATTTTTCATCCCTGACTGAATACAGCGAACCACTTCACTGGCCATAATCGTGCCCTGGTAAATTTCTTCGCAGGTCGGATCGCCATTGCGCAAACCGTAGCCTACGATGGTTTTACGAATACGCACGCCAATTTGCGGTTCAAGCTGCTTAATCATGGTATCAATGGCCCCCTGAAAGCCGGGGGAATACTCCCTGGTGTAGCCTTCAGAGCACAGGATCACCACGCTGTTCTGCTGTGTCAGCTTATGCTTCACCCGCTCGGCCAGCGTTTCTAACGGCATCTGCGATTCCGGAATCAGGGCGATATCAGCATTCGATTTAATCGCGGATTGCAGCGTTAACTCTCCACAATAGCCTCCTAATATTTCGACCATAAAGACGCGGCCCGGTAATGCTCTTCCGGTATTTCTTAACCGGGAAACTTCCTTAATAATCTGCTCGCAGGCGGTGGAAAAACCAATGGTATAATCGCTGCCGTACACATCATTATCGATAGTCATCCCGACGCCAAAGCAGTTAATATCAAATTCGCTCAGCGTATTGAGAAACTGCAGGCTGCCGTCGCCGCCGGCCATAATCAGCACATCAATGCGCAGTGATTTAATTTTTTTGGCTATGGTTTCATATTCACTGCGCAGCAGCCTGCGGCTGGTTCGCCCGGAGGTGATGATCGGAATAGAGGCAATGGAGAAATCAACCAGATCGCGCCAGGCGACTTCGTGATGATTTTTATCCAGCAGTCCGGGTATTCCGCCATTAAAAAGGGTGATATCGGCACTCGCCAGTCTGGCTATCTGGAATATAAAATTATTAATTCCAGAAACATCGCCGCCGCTAATAACCATGCCAATTTTCATTGCCTGTCTCCGTTGCTTTGCTTGCCCACATTTTTCCCTGAGTTCAAGACCGTTATTTGCAATAGAGATCACAATATGCTGATAAATTCCTCCGAGCCTAATATTGACAGTGGGTTTATTTACTCATTTTTTGTGATGCATATCTCTTTTATAAAATGAGATCGCCTTAACAATTATCTTTTTATTTGCTTTAAGATCATTAAGTTGCTTGAAGCGATAATTGCGCGGGTGGGCTGCCTGTTTTCTCCCATAAACCCAGCGATGATGAAAAGACAGAAATGTGATAAATAGCGCATTTTTTTGCGTCAGGAAGGTCCACGGCTCGCGTATCACGCGGTTCGGGCAACAGCGCTCTTCTGGCGTTCGCAAGAGCGTCGCCTGCTTTTACATCCTATAAAATCTGTGGCGATCTCCATCACATTCTAATCAAAACATAGTTTCATTTTTATCTAATGCCGTAGAAAGTACTCAGTGTCTAATAAAAGCAGTAGTGTCTAGTGTCGAAATTAAATCGACGCTATTTTCTACTCTATCCGGGGCATTGAAGAATGGCGCTGTCGGCAAAAGAAAAATTATTCCAGAAAATAGTCACCCACTACGCACGGAAACCCGCAGGATTCACGGCTCAGGACTGTGCGGACTTTATGCAGGTTAACCGCAGCGTTATCAGCCATTACCTCAACAGGCTGTGCGATGACGGTTATCTGCGTAAAGAAAACACCCGCCCGGTGCGCTTTTATGTGCAGCAAAACGGCGGGGAAAAGACTCAGCCATCTCGCATAGTGTCGAAAAAGCACGACGCCTTTCAGCCGCTGATTGGCGCGCACGGGAGCCTGGCCGACGCCGTCGCGCTGTGCCGCTCGGCGGTGGACTATCCCGGTGACGGTTTGCCTGTCCTGCTCTCCGGGGAGAGCGGCGTCGGCAAAAGCCATCTGGCGATGCTGATTTATCAGTACGCTCTCGAGCGCGGGGTTATCGCAGCGGACAAACCCTTCGTTGAGCTTAACTGCGCCGATTACGCCAACAATCCGGAGCTGCTTTCAGCAACCCTTTTCGGCTATACCCGCGGCGCTTTCACCGGCGCTGACCGCGAGAAACGCGGCGCCTTTGATGACGCCGATGGCGGATTTCTGTTTCTCGATGAAGTGCATCGTCTCTCGGCAGAGAACCAGGAAAAGCTGTTTCTGTTTATGGATAAAGGGTATTTCTACCGTCTTGGCGATAACCGTACGCGCCATCCGGCGTCGCTGCGCTTTATCTTCGCCACCACGGAAAATATCGATACCGTCCTGCTTAACACCTTCCGTCGCCGCATCCCGGTGCGCGTCACGCTGCCCAACTATATTTCGCGCCCGCTGACCGAGCGCGTCGCTCAGGTCAGCCACTTTTTGCAGCAGGAAGCTCGCAGCCTGCGTCGGGATATCCATCTCGATAATCAGCTGATGCATCAGCTGGTCACCTCCCCGGTGCGCGGCAATATTGGCGAGTTAAAAAATCAGATTAAAGTGATGTGCGCCAGCGCCTGGAGCGAGAATCGTGAGGCTGACGTCATCACGCTACGCGGCCCCGCGTCCGGCGGCGAAATAATCCGTATTGCCGCCAGCGCGCATGAAGATACGCTGAATGTCAGCCAGCTGCTGCCCAAAGCGATGCGCGATGAGGTGATTTTTCGCGACTTTTGCCACAGCGGTAACGTGCTGTTGCTGAATCGCAAAGTAGAACAGCTGCTGACTACCGTCAGCGGCGCGGTCTCCGCCGAGTCGCTGTACAGCGGCTATATCTGGCAGAACACCGTTCACGCGCTGGAGGAGCTGGAGAGCCTGACCGGCGTCTCCTGTCACCCGGAGATCCGCAAGGCGGTCTGGCTCTGCCTGAGCTATGCGCTGCATGCTCCGGAGGAGGCGCTCGACCCAGGCGAACTGCAAACCATTTCCGATTATGTTTCCGCTAAGGCACGGCTGCTGGCCGAAGAGTGCCTCGCTTTGCTGAGCAAACATGTCACCCGGCAGCCGCTCCCCCTGCTTCAGCCGCTGCTAAGCTGCGCTTTTCACACCCTCGCCGGCGAAGACGATCCGATTCAGGGCATTATCGTGTCCCACGGTCGCGCCACGGCGTCGAGCATCGCCGGGATCGCCAATCAGCTGACCGGCGGCTACTACTTTAAAGCCTTCGACATGGCGAACGCGACGTCCACCAGAGAGATCATCGACCTGCTGATTGCCCACGTTTCCCGCCTTAAACAAGGCGCGGGGCTGATTATTCTGGTGGATATGGGGTCGCTAAAAGAGATCTACGAAGAGATTAAACTCCACCTGCACGGCGAACTGTTGGTTATCAACAACGTCAGTACGGCCATGGCGCTGGATATTGCGGCCAAAATTCAGGATAAGCTGTCAATGGAGGCGATTATTGAGAGCGCCAAAGGCGCGTATGAGGTGGAAACGCGCTACTACGCGGGCGTGTTGCCGGGCAATAAAATCATTATCTCCTGTATCTCCGGCGAAGGGATCTCCCGCAAGCTGAAGGATATCGTTCAGCGCTTCCTGGCACAGGAGGAGATCGACATTATTACGATGGAGTATGACGACCTGAAGTGGAAAATCGCCCACGCCGACCCGGCACTGAACGGCACGCGGTTGATCATTACCACCACCGATCTGGAAGCCGGGTATATTCCGCTACTTAGCGTAGAGCAGCTGATTAAAGAAAAGACGCGGGTGTTAAAACGCGACTACTTCAACGGGCTGCTGATGGAAGGCGGCCTGGAGCCCATGATTGATGAAGTGGTCAAGCTGTTTACCGTCGAAGGCGTCGCCAGTCGCCTTAACTTCCTCAATCCGGTGGTGATTATTGATGAAGTCGAAGCGGTCATTAAGCAGTATGAAGCCTTCTACAAAATCCATTTTGAAAGCTATCTGCGCATCAATCTGTTTATGCATATCGCCTTGATGATCGAGCGGGTAATGGTCAACAACGGCGTGCGCCACCGGGAAGAGGCGGAGCTGACGCTGGCGCAGCAGGCGTTTGTCGCCGTCCACGACACCTTTTTCCAGGCCCTGAACCGCAAATACAATATCACCTTGCCGCTTACCGAAGTGCTGATGATTTATGAAATCATGGAGCCGTGGATCGCCTTTGACCCCGACCATTAACCCCCCGTGCCAGCGTCGGCTGGCAAACCTGTCGACACTGAATAAATTGCCCATTCAACACTGCAAAAAGCGTCCAAAAAACCGTTTTTATCCTTTAAAAACATATAAATAAAAATATGGCACGCTGATTGCTATTTCTTTTTCAGATACCTGAAAAGATGAAGGAATATGCAATGCGAGAGATGTACATCGCAACCCATGGCCGCTACGCAGAAGGGATAGTGTCGGCATTAAATCTGCTGATTGGCGACGACCATGGCGTCACGCCCGTCTGCGCCTACTGCGGTGAAATTGAGTCAACGGCTGAACTGGCCATCCGCTTTGACGCTATCGCCCGGCAGGCGGCCGGTCGCGGCAATGAGCTGGTGCTGTTTACCGATATGCCCGGCGGAAGCGTCAACAATACCGCCGTACAGATGATGGTCAAATATCCCCACGCGCACGTCATCAGCGGCGCCAGCCTGATTATGCTGATGGAGTTTTGCATGTCGGAACACGTCGAAACCGCGCAGCGGCTTCAGGATGCCGTCGCCGCCGCCAGCGGGGCGATGCAGTACATGAATCAGCTGCCGGAAATCATCGCGGCGCGCCAGGCTGCGCAGCACAAAACGCAGGACAATATTGATGATTTTTTTGCCGAAGAGGGAAACCCGTGACTATCGCACTCGAAGCGCTTGATGCGCGCTATCTCTCGCCGCAGCCGAGGTTAAATCATACCTGGCTTAACGCGGCAATCGGCGAAGTGCTGACGCAGCTCGACGCCATGCTGCCGCGCTTTACGGCAATCTTTCCCGCCGCCAGTGCGACACGGGGCCGCTATGAAAGCGTGGAGAAAGTCGACTGGACCGAGGGATTCTGGACCGGCATGCTGTGGCTCGCCTGGGAGGTCACCGGCGATGATAAATATCGGGCGGTGGCGGAAAGCCTGCTCGATAGCTTTGAAGAACGTCTCGATAAGCAGATTAAAGTGGATACCCACGACCTGGGCTTTCTCTATCTCCTCTCCTGCGTTAACGCCTGGAAGCTCACCGGCAACCTGCGCGCACGCGAACTCGCCCTGCGCGCGGCCGAGCTGCTCTATCGCCGCTTTAACGCCACGGCGGGCGTCATTCAGGCCTGGGGAGATTTAAACGACCCGGCGCGTCAGGGGCGGATGATCATCGACTGCAATCTCAATGTTCCGCTGCTATTTTGGGCCGCCAACGAAACCGGAAATCAACGGTGGCGCGAGGCCGCCAGCCGTCATCTGGCGCAGGCGGCACGCTATCTGGTGCGTGAAGACGCCTCTACTTTCCATACATTTTATATGGATGTTCATAGCGGCCAGCCGCTGCGCGGCGATACGCACCAGGGATTCAGCGACAGCTCCTGCTGGGCGCGCGGCCAGGCGTGGGGAATTTATGGTTTCGCGCTGGGATACGCCCACACCGGCGATGCCTGGCAGCCCGAGCTCTCCCGCCGGCTGGCGCACTATTTTCTTAACCGCTTACCGGAAGATTTTGTCTGCTACTGGGATCTGATTTTTACCGCCGAAGATAACCAGTACCGGGATACCTCTGCGGCGGCGATCGCGGCCTGCGGTCTGGCGGAACTGCTGAAGCTATTACCGCTCACCGACCCGCTGCGTCCGGCCTACGGCAACGCTATCGAACTGATGATGCGCAATTTACGCGAGCGCTACTTTGCCCACGCGCAGGACGGCCTGCTGCGCGAAGGCGTTTATAACTTTGGCCGCAATATGGGCATTAACGAACCTAACCTCTGGGGCGATTACTTCTATTTCGAAGCCCTGGTTCGCCTTTCCCGCGTCTGGACACCCTACTTTTGCTAACTGGAGCTACACCATGATTTCTTTAGTACGTATTGACGATCGTTTAATCCACGGACAGGTTGCCGTGGTCTGGACCAAGCATCTGGGCGTGAACCGCATCCTGGTCGCCAATGACCAGATCGTGAATAACGAAGTGCAGAAAATGTCGCTGCGCATGGCGGCTCCAGATACCGCAAAGTGCGCCATTATGGCGGTGAAGGACGCGGGCGATGTGCTTAACGACCCGCGTTCGGAAGCCATGAAAATTATGGTGATCGTTAACAATGCCGCCGACGCCCGTCGGCTCGTCGAACAGGCGCCGGGGATAAAAACGCTGAACGTCGCTAACTTTGGGCGCATCACCGACAACCTGGCGGCGAAAAAGCGCATTAGCGATACCGTCTACGTGACGCCGGAAGATGTGGCGGATTTCCACGCTATCGCCGACCGCGGCGTTGCCGTTGAATATCAGGTCCTGCCATCTCATCCGGTGAAAAACCTGATTGAGATGCTGGATAACGCCGCCAGTTAAGCGAGGTCGCTATGTTAACTTCCGCAATTCTTGTTGCTGTCATTATGTTTCTGGTGAAAACCGCCGACCATACGCTGGGTCAACCGCTGATTGAACGTCCGCTCATCTGCGGCGCGCTGGTGGGGCTGGCGCTGGGAGACCTGCAACAGGGCATTATTATCGGCGCCACGCTGGAGCTGATTTTCCTTGGCACCATCACCATCGGCGGCTCGGTTCCTGCCGACCTTGCGGTGGGGTCAGTACTGGCAACCGCTTTTACGATTCTGACCCACGCGGAGCCGCCGGTGGCCGTTGCGCTGGCGCTGCCTATCAGCCTGCTGGCAGTCTTTGTTTATCAGGTGCTGAAGCTGGTCTATACCGCTCTGGTTGAAAAATACGATGCGCTACTGGAACAGGGGCGTGACCGTGCGGCGCTGGGTTTGACGCTCGGTATGACCTTCTTTTACGGCATCCCCTTCGCCCTGATCGCCTTTTTTGGCGTGCTCTTCGGCACCGAGGTCATCCGCAGCCTGGTCGAGAGCATTCCGGGTACGGTCATGCGCGGCATGACGGCGGTTGGCGGCATTCTTCCGGCGCTCGGGTTCGCCATTCTGCTGAAGGCGCTGTGGAACCGTAACATCGCCGCCTTCTTCTTTATCGGTTTCGCTATGGCGGCCTATCTGCAATTGCCGATTATGGGGATTGCGATTATTGCAGCCTCGGTAGCGGTCTATCTGTGCTTTAACGAATTCAATCAGCTTAAAGCGAATAAACAAACGGCAACGGCGGCCGCGTCCGCCTCAGTTGACGATAAGGATGGGTTCTTCAATGACTGATATCCAGACACAAAGCGTTAGCGCTTACGCCGATGATAAAAGCGAGAAAAAGCTTTTTCGTCAGCTTTTTATCCGCCAGTTTCCGCTGCTGGGGTCGATGAACTTCACCCGTATGGAGGGATTAAGCTACGGCTGGGCGCTGGCGCCAATGCTGAAGAAAATCTACGCCAACGACCCGCACCGTTATCTTGAGTCGCTTAAGCGAAACAGCCAGTTCTTCAATACCAACCAGCATCTGGCGCCCTTTATTATGGGCCTGACGCTGTCGATGGAAAAAGAGAATGCCGCCAACCCGAACTTTGATACCTCCAGTATTAACGGCATCAAAGTGGCCTTAATGGGGCCATTTGCCGGGGTCGGTGATTCCTTCTTCTACGGCGTGCTGCGTATTATCGCCACCGGGATTGCCATTGGCCTGGCGTCGCAGGGTAATCCACTGGGGCCGCTGCTGTTCTTGCTGATTTACAATATTCCCAGCTATCTGCTGCGCTATTACGGCGGCGTCATGGGTTACCGTTTAGGCTCGAAGTATATCGCCGAAGCGACGCAGTCCGGGCTGCTGAGCTGTATCACCAAAGCCTCATCAATTATGGGTTTAATGATGGTGGGGGCGATGAGCGCCAGCATGGTGAAGTTTACCACCACCTTTAAAACCACCATCGCCGGGCAGCCCTTTGTACTGCAGGAGATCCTCGACAAAATTTGCGTCGGGTTAATTCCTCTGCTTTTAGTCCTGGGCTGCCTGAAGCTGCTCAATAAAAAGGTCAGCCCCAATAAGGTGTTAATTATGCTAATTGTCTTCGGCTTTGCCGCTGCGGGTATTGGCATAATTTAACCCATCTCCTGGCTCCCTTTAATAAAAGGGAGCCGTCCTCTTACTCGTGATATGTATCGACGCAAATAAAAAATCAGTCAGTGTCTAATTAACGCTCAACACATTAAAGCAACATCATGTATTTTAAGAACTTTATATTCTGGCACAGCAATTGCTATTTAATAAGTGTCTTTTATTTCTCTCCAGAAATCATGGCACTTAATAAATCCTACAGGAATTAAAATGAAAACATTACGCACGCTATTGATCGGCATCCCGCTGTCCTGTTTTACGCTAAATACGCTTGCCGCGGCAACCTGGGTTGATAATCGCTACGCGCATACTACGGCTTCTGAGAAAAATCAGTATAAAATAGGTCTGGGTCATATATTTGATAATGGCGCCGGTGTTCTGGCCTCCGCCATGTACGACCTCGGACAAGATTTTAATCAAATGAAAAGCTCCTTTCAGGAGTTTGAAGGCTGGTATCCGATCCCGCTTAATGAAAAATGGACGCTGACGCCGGGCGGATTAACCGATATTGATAGTAAAGGAACGAAGCTGGCGCCTTATATCAGCCTCGATTATAAAATCAGTAAATCTTTAAGTTTTAGCAGCCGCTACCGCTATAACCATATGACCCATAAAGATCGCGATTACAACGGCTATATGGATTACAACGACAGCCATCAGTTCGACCTGTATCTTAATTACCAGGCGACTGAGAAACTGTGGCTTCAGTTCAACCCGGAGTTCTTCGTCAACACAAACGACTTCAATGCCTCTAACGGGCAGAAAACTCACTGGGAACCAAGCATTGTGGCGCGCTACCGCGTCGATAAACACTGGCTTCCCTATGCGGAAGTGGCCTGGCTCGATCAGGATCAGAATCACGACGATCAGGTGCGATTCCGCCTCGGCATTCGCTATTACTTCGATTAAACCCCGCAAGGGCAGCGAAGCTGCCCTTCTCATATCGCCGTCAGGCTTACTGCAAACGCACGATAAACGGAGAGAAAACGGCACTGCCGCCGGCGTTTTCATGCGCGCCACGCGCGTAAATGCCCATACGCGCGCCGATCCATTTTCCCGCACCGGCGGAAAACGACGGCGTCACCTGCTGCCATTCACGCTGCGTAAGCCGATAACGAAAGCGGACTATCCCGTCGTAGTCCACCCGGAACCCCAGCGCAATCTCGTTGCAACCGACGATCGCCTCAAGTTCGATGGATTCTTGATGCGTTTCACCGCGATCGTCTATCCATCCGTGGCACAGCGATAGCTGAAGAGTCGGCGCGCAATACCTCACGCGCAGTGCGGCAAAGCGTTGGCCGTAAATCGCGATTCCCGCTTCATCGCCATCCTGAGAAAACATCGGATGAACCGCTGTCTGCACGTGAAAACGTTCAGCGGGAAATTTTTGTAGCAGCAATTGAGGTAAACGATACAGGCTGATATCGGAAGCGGTCGGCGCGCAGCGCAAGCGTAGCCCTTGCGCATGCGGCATTAGCCAGCGGCGCTGGGGGTTTGCCTGCCATTGCCATTGAAGGCCGGGCTGGCCGCACGGGAAATCGTCGCTGGTCTGCAAACAACATAGAGCAAGAGGCAGCGCGGGTAAGCGATGCAGGCTTACGGGCTGCCCCTTACCGTGATCGTCAAGGCGTTGCCCAATTTGCGGCCAGCCGTCAGCCCGCCAGCTTAGCGGCTGAAGATGCACTATGCGGCCGTACACGCCTTTATCCTGAAAGTGGAAAAACCAGTTTTCACCGTTCTCCAGTTCAACCCACGCCCCCTGATGAGGGCCATTTATCGGTGAATCTCCCTGATGCAGAACATCGCGACTTTGCCATGGACCAGATAGCGTCGGGGCGCGCATGACCGTTTGCCAGCCTCGCTTGACGCCTCCGGCCGGAGCGAATATCCAGTATTCGCCGTTGCGCTTATATAATTTGGGGCCCTCCAGAGTGGGATGGGAGGGCGTTCCGTCAACAACGATCTGGCCGTTATCCAACAGCCGGGATGCATCCGGCGCCATTTCAAAAATCTGGAGCTTGTTTTTCACCCCGCTGCGGCTGAAAGCGAAAGCGTGAATCAGCCAGGCCCGTCCATCATCGTCCCAGAACGGACAAGGGTCTATCCAGCCAGGGGAAGCGTTCAGGCAATAGGGTTCGCTCCACTCGCCTCGCGGATCCCGGGCGTGGGAAACAAAAATACCCTCGTCGGGCAAACTGTAGAAAACCCAGAACAGGCCCCCATGGAAACGAATGGAGGGCGCCCAAATCCCCTTTCCCGGCTGAACGCTGTCGTATTCAGGCGAAGGCAGGCGTTTAACAATATGGTTAACGATTTGCCAGTGGATGAGATCGCGAGAGTGGAGAAGCGGTAAGCCGGGCAATTGATGGAAACTGGAAGCCACCATCCAGAAATCATCGCCTGTGCGAATGACATCGGGATCGGCGTAATCGGCATGAATCACGGGGTTTTGATAGAACAGCGGCATAGTGGGGGACCTTTTATTGTCGACTGTTCGTCGTGTTGCAATAAGCGGACCACCGGATAAAAAAGCTTAATTAACAATGAAATAAACATACCTTCAGACACAAAAAAAGCGCCCCCAGGGCGCTCTTTCGACAGTAGCTTTACGCTTATTTATTCAGTTCCGCAGTCATGTGCACGCGGTTACCGGTAAACGCTTCGGTAATTTTGTAAGACGAAGCGCCAGCGGCCTGGGCCTGAGCGGCGATTTTCGCTTCCGCACCGTCCATCGTTGCGGCGGTCGCGGTCACGGTTTCCGCAGCGAAAGAACCAAAAGAAGCGGCCAGAGCGATAACTGCGACAAAAGTTTTGATGCTTTTCATGATATAAACCCTTTACGTTAGTTGTTTGAATAAGGCGCCGTGCCTTGATGTGATAAATAGTAGCCCTCACATCGCCAAACAAAAAGCGGAAGGATTTGTTGTCATCATTCAAAAAAACTGACTTAAATTTAACCCGCGATTAACCGCTGCGGGTGCGTGTAAACGGTAGCCCTGCCCGGCTTGCAGAATCCCACCAGCGTCAGGTTGCAGCGCTCGGCGACGTCAACCGCCAGCGTGGTCGCGGCAGAGACCGCAAAGAGGATTTCCACCCCGCACATGGCCGCCTTCTGCACCATTTCATAGCTGGCGCGGCTGGAGACCAGCGCCGCGCCGTTCTGCCAGGCGCCTTCTGATTCCGCGCGGTGTCCCAGGAGCTTGTCCAGCGCCACGTGGCGACCCACGTCTTCATGGCCGCCCGCGAGCTCGCCGGAAGGACTTACCCAGGCCGCGGCGTGAGTACAGCCGGTAAGGCGGCCTATCGGCTGAAAATCATGCAGGTGCGCCAGCGCGCGATCGAGATTCGCCAGATCGAACGTCTGGGTAAAGGGCAGCGGCTGCACGGGCTTCCCGATATCGTTGAGCTGCTCAACGCCGCATACGCCGCAGCCGGTGCGTCCGGCCAGCGCGCGACGGCGCTCTTTCAGCCCCATGAAGCGGCGGCTGGAGAGTTCGATTTGCACTTCCAGGCCGTTACAGGCCTGAACGACGTCCATACCATAAATCTCGCCCCGGTTTTCGATAATCCCTTCGGATAAGGAAAAGCCGACGGCGAACTGCATCAGGTCTTTCGGCGTCGCCATCATCACCACGTGCGAGATGCCATTATAAACCAGCGCAACGGGTACCTCTTCAGCTAACTCGTCTGGCTGAGGATGTTGCAAATTTTGGCGCTTCCAGAGCGACACCTGGCGATAACCTGTGATATCTGTCACATTTTCGATTTGTTCAAGAGGCTTCTTGTTCACTTTGTCTTAACCGTATTGGAACAGGCATACACACAATGTGGTATTCTGTTTATATCCCTTCGGGAACGAGGGAAATTACCCCCAATTCTGAACCTTTGCGGCCCTTACCGCAAAGCAAATAACTATACGTGACAATGTCGAAACAAGGAGCGAACCATGCAGGTCAGCAGAAGGCAGTTCTTTAAGATCTGCGCTGGCGGTATGGCAGGAACCACGGCAGCGGCACTGGGCTTTGCGCCCGGTTTAGCACTCGCGGAAACACGGCAGTACAAGCTGCTGCGCACCCGCGAAACCCGTAACACCTGCACTTACTGTTCCGTTGGCTGCGGGCTGTTAATGTACAGCCTCGGCGACGGCGCAAAAAATGCCAAAGCGTCTATCTTCCATATCGAAGGTGACCCGGACCATCCGGTCAACCGTGGCGCGCTCTGCCCTAAAGGGGCCGGTCTGGTGGACTTTATCCATTCCGAAAGTCGCCTGAAATTTCCGGAATACCGTGCGCCAGGCTCTGATAAATGGCAGAAAATCAGCTGGGATGAAGCGTTCGATCGCATCGCTAAGCTGATGAAAGAGGACCGCGACGCCAACTTTGTCGCGCAGAATAGCGAAGGCACCACCGTCAACCGCTGGCTGACCACCGGTATGCTGTGCGCCTCCGCCTCCAGTAACGAAACCGGTTATTTAACCCAGAAATTTACCCGCGCGCTCGGTATGCTCGCGGTCGACAACCAGGCGCGCGTCTGACACGGACCAACGGTAGCAAGTCTTGCTCCAACATTTGGTCGCGGTGCGATGACCAACCACTGGGTCGACATCAAGAACGCCAATCTCGTCGTGGTGATGGGCGGCAACGCCGCTGAAGCTCACCCGGTTGGATTCCGCTGGGCGATGGAAGCCAAGATTCGCAACGGCGCGAAGCTGATTGTGATCGATCCGCGCTTTACGCGTACCGCGGCGGTAGCTGATTTCTATACCCCAATTCGTTCCGGTACTGACATTACCTTCCTGTCAGGCGTCATCCTGTACCTGTTGAACAACGAAAAAATTAACCGTGAATATACCGAGGCTTACACCAACGCCAGCCTGATCGTGCGTGAGGATTACAGCTTTGAAGACGGTCTGTTCAGCGGCTACGACGCCGAAGCCCGCAAGTACGATAAAACGTCCTGGAACTATGAGCTGGATGAAAACGGCTTTGCCAAACGCGATACCACGCTGCAGCATCCGCGCTGCGTCTGGAACCTGCTGAAGCAGCACGTTTCCCGCTATACGCCAGAAGTTGTCGAAAACATCTGCGGAACGCCAAAAGCCGACTTCCTCAAAGTCTGCGAGTACATCGCGGAAACCAGCGCGCACGATAAAACCGCCTCGTTCCTGTACGCGCTGGGCTGGACGCAGCACTCCATCGGCGCGCAGAACATCCGTACCATGGCGATGATCCAGCTGCTGCTCGGCAATATGGGCATGGCGGGCGGCGGCGTAAACGCCCTGCGCGGCCACTCCAATATTCAGGGTCTTACCGACCTGGGACTGCTTTCGCAGAGCCTGCCTGGCTATATGACGCTGCCGAGCGAGAAACAGACTGACCTGCAAACCTACCTCGCCGCCAACACGCCGAAACCGCTGTTGAAGGACCAGGTGAACTACTGGGGTAATTACCCGAAATTCTTCGTCTCCATGATGAAGGCCTTCTTTGGCGATAAAGCCACGGCGGAAAACAGCTGGGGCTTTGACTGGCTACCGAAGTGGGATAAGGGCTACGACGTCCTGCAATATTTCGAGATGATGAACCAGGGCAAAGTGAACGGCTATATCTGCCAGGGCTTCAACCCGGTAGCGTCGTTCCCGAACAAAAACAAGGTTGTCGCGTCGCTGTCGAAGCTTAAGTTCCTGGTGACCATCGACCCGCTCAACACCGAAACCTCCACCTTCTGGCAAAACCACGGGGAGTCGAACGACGTCGATCCGGCGAAAATCCAGACCGAAGTGTTCCGCCTGCCGTCCACCTGCTTCGCCGAAGAGAACGGTTCTATCGTTAACTCCGGCCGCTGGCTGCAGTGGCACTGGAAAGGCGCGGACGCCCCGGGGATTGCGACCACCGACGGTGAGATCCTCGCCGGTATCTTCTTACGCCTGCGCAAGATGTACGCCGAACAGGGCGGACCGGCGCCGGAACCGGTGCTGAACATGACGTGGAACTACGCCACGCCGCATGAACCAGCGTCGGAAGAAGTAGCGATGGAGAGCAACGGCAAGGCGCTGGCAGACATTACCGACCCGGCAACCGGGGCGGTGATCGTCAAGAAAGGCCAGCAGCTCAGCTCATTTGCGCAGCTGCGTGACGACGGCACGACTTCCAGCGGCTGCTGGATCTTCGCCGGTAGCTGGACGCCTGACGGCAACCAGATGGCGCGTCGCGATAACGCCGATCCATCGGGCCTCGGCAATACGCTGGGCTGGGCATGGGCGTGGCCGCTTAACCGCCGCATTCTGTATAACCGCGCCTCCGCGGACCCGCAGGGTAAACCGTGGGATCCGAAGCGCCAGCTCCTGAAATGGGACGGCGCGAAGTGGGGCGGCGTGGATATTCCAGACTACAGCGCCGCGGCGCCGGACAGCGATGTCGGGCCGTTTATCATGCAGCCGGAAGGGATGGGGCGTCTGTTCGCTATCGATAAGATGGCGGAAGGGCCGTTCCCGGAACACTACGAGCCGTTTGAAACGCCGCTGGGCACCAACCCGCTGCACCCGAACGTGGTCTCTAACCCGGCCGCTCGCGTCTTTAAAGGCGACCTTGAGCAGATGGGCAAAGCGGAAAAATTCCCTTACGTCGGTACTACTTACCGCCTGACCGAGCACTTCCACTACTGGACCAAGCACGCGCTGCTTAACGCTATCGCGCAGCCGGAACAGTTCGTGGAGATCGGCGAGAAGCTGGCGAACAAGCTCGGCATCGCCCATGGCGATACCGTGAAGGTCTCCTCTAACCGCGGCTATATCAAAGCCAAGGCGGTGGTGACCAAGCGTATTCGCACGCTGAAAGCGGACGGTAAGGATATCGATACTATCGGTATTCCGATTCACTGGGGCTACGAAGGCGTGGCGAAGAAAGGGTTTATCGCCAATATCCTGACGCCGTTTGTTGGTGATGCGAACACGCAGACGCCGGAGTTCAAGGCTTTCCTCGTGAACGTGGAAAAGGCGTAACGGAGACGAATTATGGCTTATCAATCGCAAGACATTATCCGTCGTTCCGCGACTAACGGCTTCACCCCCGCGCCCCGCGCGCGGGACCATCAGGAAGAGGTGGCGAAGCTTATCGACGTCACCACCTGTATCGGCTGTAAAGCCTGCCAGGTGGCCTGTTCCGAGTGGAACGACATCCGGGATGAAGTCGGTCACAACGTCGGGGTGTACGATAACCCCGCCGACCTGACCGCCAAATCCTGGACCGTGATGCGCTTCTCGGAAGTGGAGCAGAACGACAAACTGGAGTGGCTCATCCGTAAGGACGGCTGTATGCACTGCGCCGACCCGGGCTGCCTGAAGGCCTGCCCGGCGGAAGGGGCAATCATTCAGTACGCCAACGGCATCGTCGACTTCCAGTCCGAGCAGTGCATCGGCTGCGGCTACTGCATCGCCGGCTGCCCGTTCAACGTGCCGCGCCTGAACCCGGAAGATAACCGCGTCTACAAATGTACGCTGTGCGTGGACCGCGTTAACGTTGGCCAGGAGCCGGCATGCGTGAAAACCTGCCCGACCGGTGCTATCCACTTTGGCTCCAAAGAGGATATGAAAACGCTGGCGGGCGAGCGCGTCGCCGAGCTGAAAACCCGCGGTTACGACAACGCGGGCCTGTACGATCCGGCAGGCGTTGGCGGCACGCACGTGATGTACGTGCTGCACCACGCCGACAAGCCGAATCTGTACCACGGCCTGCCGGAGAACCCGGAAATCAGCGCCACGGTTAAGTTCTGGAAAGGGATCTGGAAGCCTCTCGCGGCGGTCGGCTTTGCGGCCACCTTCGCCGCCAGCATCTTCCACTACGTCGGCGTCGGTCCGAACCGCGCGGAAGAGGAAGAGGACAATCTGGATGAAGAGAAAGACGAGGTGCGCAAATGAAAAGACGTGACACCATCGTGCGCTACACCGCGCCGGAGCGAATCAACCACTGGGTCACCGCCTTCTGCTTCGTGCTGGCGGCGGTGAGCGGGCTGGGCTTTTTCTTCCCGTCCTTCAACTGGCTGATGCAAATCATGGGTACCCCGCAGCTGGCGCGTATTCTGCACCCGTTCGTGGGCGTGATTATGTTTGCTTCGTTCATCATCATGTTCTTCCGCTACTGGCACCACAACCTGATCAACCGGGACGATATTTTCTGGGCGAAAAATATTCGCAAGATTGTCGTCAACGAGGAAGTGGGCGACACCGGGCGCTATAACTTCGGCCAGAAATGCGTGTTCTGGGCGGCGATTATCTTCCTGGTGCTGCTGCTGGTGAGCGGCGTGATCATCTGGCGTCCGTACTTTGCGCCGGCCTTCTCCATCCCGGTTATCCGCTTCGCGCTGATGCTGCACTCCTTCTCTGCGGTGGCGCTGATTGTGGTGATCATGGTGCATATTTACGCGGCGCTGTGGGTGAAGGGTACCATTACCGCGATGGTGGAAGGCTGGGTCACGAAGACCTGGGCGAAGAAACATCACCCGCGCTGGTATCGTGAAGTCCGCGAAAAGCAGGATAAGCGCCAGTCGTAGGCCCGAGCGCGTTGTTCGTCTCTGAAATGGCGTCGTATATCGACGCCATTTTTTTGCGGATAACGCGCTGTTTTGACAACGTTAGCCAGAGTGCGCTGCAGGCGGGAGCGGCACGTTTCCCGTTTCGCTTAGGCCATGGCGCAGGGCAGCTAATCCTAACGGTGCATAGTCGGGGGTATCGATATCAGGTATCGTAGCGCACACATTGCGATGTCGTGGCTATATCCCGTATGCCGATTGCGGTTATCATTAATGACATCACCAGAGCGGGCGCATGATGCCCGCCAAATCGCAGAGCGGACGCGACCATCGCCGAATCTGCTGAAACCAGGAAGTGACTGAATGAGCATTCGTATCATCCCGCAAGATGAGCTGGAAAAGAGCGAGAAACGCGCGACGGATATGATCCCGCCGTTGTTGTTTCCCCGGCTCAAAAATTTATATAACCGTCGCGCCGAACGCCTGCGCGAACTGGCTGAAAATAACCCGCTGGGTGATTACCTGCGCTTTGCCGCGCTTATCGCCCACGCGCAGGAAGTGGTGCTGTACGACCATCCGCTGCAGATGGATCTCACCGCGCGCATCAAAGAAGCGAACGACCAGGGTAAACCGCCGCTGGATATCCACGTTTTGCCGCGCGATAAGCACTGGCACAAGCTGCTGCATTCGCTGATTGCCGAACTGAAGCCGGAGATGAGCGGCCCGGCGCTGGCGGTCATCGAGAATCTGGAAAAAGCCTCCGAGCAGGAGCTGGAACTGATGGCAAGCGCGCTGTTTGCGTCCGATTTTGCCTCTGTCAGCAGCGATAAAGCGCCGTTTATCTGGGCCGCGCTTTCGCTCTATTGGGCGCAGATGGCCAGCCTGATCCCCGGAAAGGCCCGCGCTGAATATGGTGAACAGCGTCAGTTCTGCCCGGTTTGCGGCTCGATGCCGGTCTCCAGCATGGTGCAAATTGGTACCACACAGGGCCTGCGCTATCTGCACTGCAACCTGTGCGAAACCGAATGGCACGTGGTGCGCGTGAAGTGCAGCAACTGCGAACAGACGCGCGATCTGCACTACTGGTCACTGGATAACGAGCAGTCGGCGATTAAAGCCGAAACCTGCGGCGACTGCGGTACCTACCTGAAGATTCTCTATCAGGAAAAAGACCCAAAAGTGGAGGCCGTAGCCGACGACCTCGCCTCGCTGGTACTGGACGCACGGATGGAACAAGAGGGCTTCGCCCGCAGCTCCATCAACCCGTTCCTGTTCCCTGGCGAAGGGGAATAACGGCAGGCATCATGTCGGGCGGCGCCTGCTGCCCGGCTCACCATTGATAATGGCGTAAACACTCCCGGTATGCCGGCAAAATCTTTGGTTTTGCGAGCCGCTTTCCAGAATCACTTCCCGACGAAAATCCCCGGTTTTCTTTTGCTCACAATCAGGCTATAACACTGTATATCCAAACAGCTTAAGGGAATGAAAAATGGCGCTTGAAAAGGGTATCGCAGAGCTGGTGCGGGAATTTATCGATGCGGGCCGCCCCTCATCGCGCGAACAGAATATTGATGACCGGAGACGCGGCTATCTCGCCAGTACGGTACTGGCTGGGGAACAGGAAAAGCGCGTTCAGGTAGAAGATATCGAGCTCGACGGCATGGCATTTCGCGTTGTCTCTCCCCTTAACGCTTCCGGAGCACTGCCTGCCATTATCTATTACCACGGTGGCTGCTTTATCAGCGGCGGTTTCGCCACGCATGACCATCAGCTCCGCCAGCTGGCATACCACAGCGGCTGCCGCGTTATCGCCGTGCAATACCGGCTGGCGCCGGAGCATACTTTCCCTGCCGCCCATGACGATGCGGAGAGAGGCGCGCTGATTATTCACCGCCGCGCGGAGCAGTTAGGTATCGACGCTTCCCGTATTACGCTGGCTGGCGACAGCGCCGGGGGACACCTGGCATTAGTGACCGCCCTGCGGCTCAAAACAGCACAGGCCTGGCAACCCGCGCAGCTGGTTTTGATTTACCCGATGCTGGACGCCACCGCCAGCATGAAGAGCTATATCGATAACGGTAAAGATTACATCATCACCGAAGATACCCTGCTCAGCGGCTATGAAATGTACCTTTCCGCGACGGCGCTCCACCATCCGGAAGCCAGCCCGCTGTGGCGTAAAGACTTTCACGGCTTACCGCCGGTGCATATTCTGACTGCGGAATACGACCCTCTGCGTGATGAAGGCGAAGCGCTTTATCAGCGCCTGCTTGAGCAGGGCGTTGACTGCACCTGTCAGCGTTATCTCGGGGTGATTCACGGCTTCTTTCAGCTGGGCGGCATCAGCCCGGCGGCCGGCAGCGCGATGAGAGATATCGCCTGGCGGGTTAAAACACCAGGCCGATAGTTAAGCGTAAAGGGAGACTACTCCTCTTCGTTACCGCCCTCTTCATAGGGGCCGAACGGTTTCGCGGGAAGAACAATATAGATACCCTCAAAAACCGCGCCCAGCCGCTCGTCGCCAAATAGCTCAACCTGCAGCTGAACGCGCGCTTTGCGGCCTCGCGCCAGCCGGTCAAGATCGCCGCTTAACGAGCCAAGATCGGCAACGGCGCTGGGGCGTCCGCTAATAGGCTGACTGTAGCGGATATGCGCATCGGCAAGAATAATTGTGCCGCCAAGATGCCGCTCGCGCAGCATCAGCCAGATAAGCCCCCAGCCGGTTAACGTTGCCTGAGAAAACAGGCTGCCGGCGAACAGCGTATGGTGCGGGTTCTGGTTACCGGCTTCCGGCATGGTGGTGATAAACTTTTGCCCGGTATACTGCTGAATGCGCACGCCCATTTTCTCGCTGAGAGGGATGTGCTGATACCAGGCCTGCTGCAGCTGAGCGCACCAGTCGCCGCGATGTAAAATATCGTCCAGCGAGGCTATCGGCTTAATCATCAGAAAATGACGGATCGGCGTGGTCGTCGGCGTCGTGATTTCGCCCTGGTTCACAAAACCGAGCTTAGCGAAGAACTCCACTGCATCTTCGCGGGCGCTACAGGTCACGCGCTTAACGCCTTCCTGACGGGCGACGGACTCCAGCGTCATCGCCATCAGGGTTCCCAGCCCTTTATCCTGTACTGACGGATGGACGGCCATAAAACGGATAGAAGCTTCGTTTTCCGCATTCACATACAGCCGCCCGACGGCAACCAGATTGCCCTCTTCATCGACCACCATTTGATGGTGCGCCATCGCATCCCACGCATCGCGCTCGGACCCTTTCGGCTGATGCAGCGGCTTACGCAGCATCTCCCAGCGGAACTGGTAGTAGCTCTCTAACTCTTCTTCTGTTTGCGGTACACGAAGGTGATACATAGCTGTACTCTCTTTTGTTACCCGCAGCCTGCCCGGAAGCTGGCTCATACCTGCAACCAAAAGGTCACGGGACCATCATTCACCAGAGAAACCTGCATATCGGCAGCAAATCTCCCGGTCTGCGTATTCATTTGCTGCTGGCGGCAGCGCTCAACGAAATACTCGTACAGCGCTTCCGCTTTATCCGGTGCAGCCCCTTTCGAAAAACCAGGACGCATCCCGCGTTCGGTATCGGCTGCCAGCGTAAACTGCGAAACCACCAGCACGCTGCCGCCAGCCTGCTGCACGTTCAGATTCATTTTGCCTTCAGCATCGCTAAAAATACGGTATCCCAGCACGCGCTCGCACAGGCGGTTCGCCTTTTGCTCATCATCGTCTCTCTCGACGCCTAACAGCACCAGAAGCCCGGGGCCGATTTCGCCCGTCACTTCACCCTCCACGGTAACGCTAGCTCGGGATACGCGTTGAATTAATGCAATCATGATTGTTCTGTTTCTTCTTTTTTCAGTTTGCGGTATTCACCGAGAGTGACAGTAATTTCAGCGCCAAGCAAGACGATACACCACGTCCAGTACACCCAGACAAACAAAATAGGCACCACGGCAAGCACGCCATAAATCAGCTGATATGACGGGAACGCAGTGATATATAAAGCAAAAGCTTTCTTACCCGCCTCAAAGAGCAGCGCCGCGACCAGGGAACCGATTATCGCATCGCGGTTACGCACCTCGGCCGTCGGCACAATGCTGTAAAGCAGCCAGAATGCTACCCAGGATAAAATGAGCGGAAAAATACGCAGCACATCGTCAATCACGCTATTCAGGTCGCTGGCCCAGCGTAACGACAGGAGATAGGAGCTGATCGCCAGGCTGGCCCCCGCCAGCAGCGGCCCCAGGGTAAGGATCATCCAATAAACCGCAAAGGAGTAGGTTTTGGGCCGGGTTCGGGTACTGCGCCAGATGGTGTTCAACGCGCTATCAATCGAATACATCAGCAGCAGCGATGTCACAATCAGGCCGAAAGCGCCCACGGCGGTCATCCGGCTGGAGTTGGCGACAAACTGCTCAATATAGCCCTGAATGACATCTCCGGTTGCCGGAATGAAATTGGCGAAAATAAAGTGGCGAATCTGAATACTGACATCAGAAAACATCGGAAATGCCGCGAACAGCGCGAACACGACGGCAATCAGCGGCACAAGGGAGAGTAACGACACGTAGGCAAGATTGCCTGCCAGGGTCGTCATATTATCTTCATCAATACGCCGCCATAACAGCTTTAGCCAGGCGACCAGCGGCCGCAGATGGCGCGTTGTTTTTTGATGAACGGTTTTTAGCATAGCTGTTTAGCAAAGTAGTTGGGGATGGTTTCCTTCCCGGTCACCAGAATACTGGTTATGCCCAGCTGGTTAGCCCCGGCGATATTGTCCGCGTTATCATCGAAGAAGACCGTATCGTCAGCGGCGAAACCTTCAGCGTCGAGGACGCTCTGATAGATCCGCGCTTCCGGTTTACGCATCCCCATCTCTTGAGAAAGATAGATATGATCAGCAACGGCGCGTATCTCAGGGTACTCATCCGGCCAGAAAGTCGTATGCAAACGGTTCGTGTTGGACAGAACCACAACGCGATGCCCCTGCTCGCGTAATTTTTGCATAATCGCGATAACCTCCGGGCGCAGGGCAACGAAAACCGCCTGCCAGCCGTGGGAGAACTGCTCGTAGCTTAGCGACATGTTCATTTCATGGCACATCGCCGCCGCAAAATCTTCGTCGCTGATTTCACCGCGCTCATGCTGGTGGAACGCTTCGCCCATGGTGAAATGCTGCTGCAGCGTCGCAAGGGGAATGCGCGTTAAATCACTCCACGTCCCGAGCACCCGGTTGAAGTCAATATCGACAATCACATTACCTAAATCAAAGATATAGAGCATGGTCCTCTCCTTTTGCACCGTGGAAAATTAACTGTAGCGGGAAAGGGGGAGTTTGACTACGGGCGGCAGGGCTTTGTACAAAAAAGAAACCCTGCCATTGAGGCAGGGTTCAGATAGCAGAAAGAAGCGTTAATTAATCTTCTTTCGCACCGCGCATCGCGCGTTTACGGTCGTTCTCGGTCAGGTGACGTTTACGGATACGGACAGAAGTCGGGGTGACTTCTACCAGTTCGTCGTCATCGATGAACTCCAGAGCCTGCTCCAGGGTCATCTTAACCGGCGGAACCAGAACCGTTGCTTCGTCAGTACCGGACGCACGCATGTTGGTCAGTTTCTTACCGGTCAGGCAGTTTACCGTCAGGTCGTTAGAACGACTGTGAATACCGATAATCTGGCCTTCGTAAACTTCTGCGCCGTGGCCCAGGAACAGCTTACCGCGATCCTGCAGGCTGAACAGTGCGAACGCAACCGCTTTACCCTGGCCGTTGGAGATCAGAACACCGTTCTGACGCTGACCCACATCACCCGCACGAACGTCGTCGTAGTGGCTGAAAGTGGAGTACAGCAGACCGGTACCGGAGGTCATGGTCATGAATTCTGAACGGAAGCCGATCAGACCACGGCTTGGGATCACGTAGTCGAGACGTACGCGGCCTTTGCCATCTGGATTCATGTTTTTCAGATCGCCTTTACGCTCACCCAGCGCCTGCATCACAGAACCCTGGTGCTGCTCTTCAACGTCCAGCGTGACGTTTTCGAACGGCTCTTGCTTACGGCCATCGATTTCGCGGAAGATAACTTTCGGACGGGAAACCGCCATTTCGAAACCTTCACGACGCATGTTCTCGATAAGAACGGACAGGTGCAGTTCACCACGGCCAGAAACGCGGAATGCGTCTGCATCCGGCGTTTCTTCAACGCGCAGCGCGACGTTATGTACCAGCTCTTTGTTCAGGCGGTCAAGGATCTGACGAGAGGTAACGTACTTACCTTCTTTACCACAGAACGGCGAGGTGTTAACGCAGAAGAACATAGAGACGGTCGGCTCATCAACGGACAGCGCCGGCAGCGCTTCAACATTCTGCGTATCGCAGATGGTGTCAGAGATGTTCAGTTCGCCCAGACCGGTGATCGCGATAATATCGCCAGCTTCTGCGACGTCGCTCTCGATACGCTCAAGGCCCAGATGGGTCAGAACTTTACCGACTTTACCGTTACGGGTTTTGCCTTCGCTATCAATGATAGTGACCTGCTGGTTCGGCTTCACTTTACCGCGCTTGATGCGGCCGATGCCGATGACGCCAACGTAGTTGTTGTAGTCCAGCTGGGAGATTTGCATCTGCAGCGGGCCATCAAGGTCAACGTTCGGCGCCGGTACGCGATCGACGATGGTTTGATACAGCGGCGTCATGTCTTCAGCCATATCTTCGTGATCCAGACCCGCGATACCGTTCAGCGCAGAAGCGTAAACGATAGGGAAGTCCAGCTGCTCGTCGGTAGCGTCGAGGTTAACGAACAGGTCGAATACCTGATCGACAACCCAGTCAGGACGCGCGCCCGGACGGTCAACTTTGTTGATAACAACAATTGGCTTCAGGCCATGAGCAAAGGCTTTTTTGGTCACGAAGCGCGTTTGCGGCATCGGACCATCCATTGCATCAACGACCAACAGAACGGAATCAACCATGGACATGACACGTTCAACTTCACCACCGAAGTCGGCGTGCCCTGGGGTATCAACGATGTTGATACGGTAGTCATTCCATTTGATAGCGGTGTTTTTAGCCAGGATGGTAATCCCGCGCTCTTTCTCCAAATCGTTGGAGTCCATCACTCGCTCTTGAGTTTCGGCACGCGCGTCGAACGTACCGGATTGCTGTAGCAGCTTATCAACCAGGGTAGTTTTACCATGGTCAACGTGCGCGATGATGGCGATATTACGCAAATTTTCGATCACAACTTTGCCTCAGGCATTAGAAATAGCGCGTTATTGTACACGGATTAATCGCAGTACAAAACAGGATCACAAACATCCTCCGCAAACAAGTATTGCAGAGATTCTTTGTGATCGCTTTCACGGAGCGTTAAAAGGGTTATTAAAGGTCAATTGCACCAAATAAGTGCCCAATGTTCACACAAATGCACTATATTGGTGCAATGCATTCATTTTGGTGCAGCCCTTTTGCACGATGATGTGCATGATAACGCCTTTTGGGGGCAATTTAAAAGTTGGCACAGATTTCGCTTTATATTTTTTAAGGCAACAACGCCACTTTTCGTAGTTAAAAAGTTTTCGTTTCCACGACGACAATGACCAATCCGGGAGAGTTTAAGTATGTCCGCTGAACACGTTTTGACGATGCTGAACGAGCATGAAGTGAAGTTTGTCGATCTGCGCTTCACCGATACCAAAGGTAAAGAACAGCACGTTACTATTCCTTCTCATCAGGTAAATGCCGAATTCTTCGAAGAAGGCAAAATGTTTGATGGCTCCTCGATTGGCGGCTGGAAAGGTATTAACGAATCCGACATGGTCCTGATGCCGGATGCAACTACCGCGCTGATCGATCCGTTCTATGAAGAACCGACGCTGATCATCCGCTGCGACATCCTGGAACCCGGCACGCTGCAAGGCTATGACCGTGACCCGCGCTCCATTGCTAAGCGCGCTGAAGAGTATCTGCGCTCTACCGGCCTGGCTGACACCGTACTGTTCGGGCCAGAACCAGAATTCTTCCTGTTCGACGACATCCGTTTTGGTGCGTCCATCTCCGGTTCCCACGTTGCTATCGATGATATCGAAGGCGCATGGAACTCCTCCACCAAATACGAAGGCGGCAACAAAGGCCACCGTCCGGGCGTGAAAGGCGGTTACTTCCCGGTTCCGCCGGTAGACTCCTCTCAGGATATCCGCTCCACCATGTGTATGATCATGGAAGAGATGGGCCTGGTTGTTGAAGCTCACCACCACGAAGTGGCGACTGCGGGTCAGAACGAAATCGCTACCCGCTTTAACACCATGACCAAAAAAGCGGACGAAATTCAGATTTACAAATACGTTGTGCACAACGTCGCACACCGTTTCGGCAAAACCGCGACCTTCATGCCAAAACCGATGTTTGGCGATAACGGTTCCGGTATGCACTGCCACATGTCCCTCTCCAAGAACGGCGTAAACCTGTTCTCTGGCGACAAATACGCAGGCCTGTCTGAACAAGCGCTGTACTACATCGGCGGCGTTATCAAACACGCTAAAGCGATTAATGCCCTGGCTAACCCGACCACCAACTCCTACAAGCGTCTGGTCCCGGGTTACGAAGCGCCGGTTATGCTGGCTTACTCTGCCCGTAACCGTTCCGCGTCTATCCGTATTCCGGTTGTCACCTCTCCGAAAGCGCGCCGTATCGAAGTTCGCTTCCCGGACCCGGCGGCTAACCCGTACCTGTGCTTCGCTGCGCTGCTGATGGCTGGCCTTGACGGTATCAAGAACAAAATCCATCCGGGCGAAGCCATGGATAAAAACCTGTACGATCTGCCGCCGGAAGAAGCGAAAGAGATCCCACAGGTTGCAGGTTCTCTGGAAGAAGCACTGAACGCGCTGGACGCAGACCGTGAATTCCTGACCGCCGGTGGCGTATTCACCAACGACGCTATCGATGCTTACATCGCCCTGCGTATTGAAGAAAACGACCGCGTACGTATGACTCCGCACCCGGTTGAGTTCGAGCTGTACTACAGCGTCTAATTTTGCTGTAAATCCGCGGTATTCCGTGTTGTGGCGTGGGATACCAAGGATGTTTTGTTGCCGTGGAAACTTTCAGCCCATCTCAGGATGGGCTTTTTTCTCCACCAACACGCTGATCTCATGAGCTTTTTATACATAAAAAGCTATACTGCACTAAAATAGTGCACTCATTTTCAGGAGACTGTCGAATGGCAACAGGCACACTGCCCGATGCTGGGCAGATCCTTAACTCTTTAATCAACAGTATCTTACTGGTCGATGACGACCTGGCGGTGCATTACGCGAACCCGGCGGCGCAGCAGCTGCTGGCGCAAAGTTCGCGTAAATTATTCGGCACGCCGCTGCCGGAGCTGTTGAGCTATTTCTCGCTGAATATCGGCCTCATGCAGGAGAGCCTCGCTGCGGGTCAAGGGTTTACCGATAACGAAGTGACGCTGGTCATTGATGGCCGCTCGCACATCCTTTCCCTGACGGCGCAACGCCTGCCTGAAGGCTATATCCTGCTGGAAATGGCGCCGATGGATAATCAGCGCCGTCTGAGCCAGGAGCAGCTACAGCACGCACAGCAGATTGCCGCTCGCGACTTAGTGCGTGGCCTGGCCCACGAGATTAAAAATCCGCTGGGCGGTCTGCGCGGCGCGGCACAGCTGCTGAGCAAAGCGCTGCCCGATCCTGCGCTAATGGAATATACCAAAGTCATTATTGAACAGGCCGATCGGTTAAGAAATCTGGTTGACCGTCTGCTGGGACCACAGCATCCCGGAATGCACGTAACAGAAAGCATCCACAAGGTCGCTGAGCGGGTGGTAAAGCTTGTGTCGATGGAGCTGCCGGATAACGTCAAGCTGGTTCGCGACTATGACCCCAGCCTGCCAGAACTGCCGCACGACCCGGACCAAATTGAACAGGTGCTGCTGAATATCGTCCGTAATGCGCTGCAGGCTCTGGGACCGGAGGGCGGCGAAATCACTCTGCGCACCCGTACGGCCTTTCAGTTAACCCTGCACGGCGTGCGCTACCGCCTCGCTGCGCGTATCGACGTTGAAGATAACGGTCCGGGAATACCGTCTCACTTACAGGATACGCTGTTTTATCCGATGGTGAGCGGGCGCGAAGGCGGCACCGGGCTCGGGCTGTCTATCGCCCGCAGCCTTATCGATCAGCACTCCGGCAAAATTGAATTTACCAGTTGGCCAGGGCATACCGAATTCTCGGTGTACCTGCCTATTCGGAAGTAGAGGTGTTTATGCAACGAGGGATAGCATGGATCGTTGACGACGATAGCTCCATCCGTTGGGTGCTTGAACGCGCGCTCACCGGGGCAGGCTTAAGTTGTACGACGTTTGAAAGCGGCAACGAGGTGCTTGATGCCCTCACGACCAAAACCCCGGATGTGCTGCTGTCTGATATCCGCATGCCGGGAATGGACGGACTGGCGCTGCTAAAGCAAATTAAACAGCGCCATCCGATGCTCCCGGTCATCATAATGACGGCGCATTCGGATCTTGACGCGGCGGTCAGCGCCTATCAGCAGGGCGCCTTTGATTATCTGCCGAAACCGTTTGATATCGATGAAGCGGTGGCGCTGGTTGATCGTGCCATTAGCCATTACCAGGAACAGCAGCAGCCGCGTAATGCGCCGATTAATAGCCCAACGGCCGATATCATCGGCGAAGCGCCGGCCATGCAGGACGTCTTCCGCATTATCGGCCGCCTGTCGCGTTCATCAATCAGCGTACTGATCAACGGCGAGTCCGGTACCGGTAAAGAGCTGGTTGCCCACGCTCTCCACCGCCACAGCCCGCGCGCCAAGGCACCGTTTATCGCGCTAAATATGGCGGCCATTCCGAAAGATCTGATTGAGTCAGAACTGTTTGGCCACGAGAAAGGGGCCTTTACCGGCGCCAATACCGTGCGCCAGGGGCGTTTCGAGCAGGCAGACGGCGGCACGCTGTTCCTCGACGAGATCGGCGATATGCCGCTGGACGTACAGACACGTCTGCTGCGCGTACTGGCCGATGGCCAGTTTTATCGCGTGGGGGGCTATGCGCCGGTGAAGGTGGATGTACGCATTATTGCCGCCACCCACCAGAACCTTGAGCTGCGCGTCCAGGAAGGAAAATTCCGCGAGGATTTATTCCACCGCCTGAACGTGATTCGCGTCCATCTGCCGCCGCTGCGCGAGCGTCGGGAAGATATCCCGCGACTGGCGAGACATTTCCTGCAAATCGCCGCCCGTGAGCTGGGCGTCGAGGCCAAACAGCTGCATCCGGAGACGGAGATGGCGTTAACCCGACTGGCATGGCCGGGCAACGTACGTCAGCTGGAAAACACCTGTCGCTGGCTGACGGTAATGGCCGCAGGTCAGGAGGTTCTGACGCAGGATCTTCCCAGCGAGCTGTTTGAAACGGCGATACCGGATAACCCGACGCAAATGCTGCCGGATAGCTGGGCCACGCTGCTGGGGCAATGGGCCGATCGCGCTTTGCGTTCCGGTCATCAAAACCTGCTCTCGGAAGCGCAGCCGGAGATGGAGCGCACGCTGCTGACCACCGCGTTACGCCACACGCAGGGACATAAACAAGAGGCGGCTCGCCTGCTGGGCTGGGGTCGTAATACCCTGACGCGTAAGCTAAAAGAGCTGGGAATGGAGTAGCAGCGCGGCGGCGAGTAAAAAATAGTCATCCAGCGCAAACTGCTGCTATTTTGTACTTTACTGTTGCCATGCGTTGAGTATGATCTTGCCCGGAAAGACGGGGGAGAAATCATGCTTGAATCATTTATTAATATTATATCGAGCGGTGTTGCAGCGGGTCATACGCCGCAGACGGCGGTAGCTGCCGTTCTGTGCGCGGCGATGGTTGGGCTGTTTAGCTGATAATACCCCCGCTCCTTCCTGGAGTGGGGGTATGCTTTATATCACGCGGGAAAACTGCTGCATCCGCGCTTTCTGGCGCAGATACGTATCAAAACACATGCAGATATTGCGTATCAGCAGCCGGCCTTTCGGCGTCACCTGAATGCCCTTCTCATCCACCTCCACCAGCCCATCTTTGGCCAGCGGTGCCAGCAATTTCATATCGTCGGCAAAGTAGCTATCGAAGGTAAGATCCCACTGCGCTTCTACCGCAGCGAAGTCGAGACGGAAGTGACAAATTAGCGCCTTAATCACGTCGCGACGAATGCAGTCATCGCGCGTCAACGCAATACCGCGCCAGAGCGCCGTTCCGGTTTCATCAACCTGCTGATAATACTGCTTCAGCTCTTTCTGGTTCTGCGCATAGCAATCGCCAATCATGCTGATCGCCGAGACGCCCATCCCCAGCAGATCGGTGTCTCCCTGGGTGGTATACCCCTGGAAGTTACGATGCAGGATACCTTCACGCTGGGCTATCGCCAGCTCATCATCCGGACGGGCAAAGTGGTCCATGCCGATAAACTGATATCCCGCGGCCGTCAGCGAAACAATCGTCTCCTGAAGAATGTCCAGCTTCTGTTCTGCAGAAGGCAGATCGGCGTCTTTGATTTTGCGCTGCGCAGCAAAGAGCGTTGGCAGATGCGCATAGTTGAATACGCTCAGACGATCGGGGTTGAGCTCCGCCACTTTCTGTAGCGTATACGCGAAGCTCTGCGGCGTTTGCTTCGGCAGACCGTAAATCAGGTCGATATTGGTAGAGGTAAAGCCGACATCGCGCGCGTGGTTGAGTAGCGCGAAGATAAACGCTTCATCCTGCTCGCGGTTCACCAGGCGCTGCACTTCTTTGTTGAAGTCCTGCACGCCCATACTCAGGCGATTAAAGCCTTCGAGGCGTAAATGATCCAGGACATCGAGTTCGATTTCGCGCGGATCAACCTCAATGGAGATCTCTGCATCCGCGTTAAAATTGAAATGGGTACGCAGCAGCCCCATCAGACGACTAATTTGCGCCTTGTTTAAATAGGTTGGCGTACCGCCGCCCCAGTGCAGCTGATTAACTTTGCGGCCAGCAAAAAGCGGCGCGCGATGAATAATCTCCTGCTCAAGCACATCCAGATACTGGTCGGCCTTATGCTGCTGACGGGTGACGATTTTGTTGCAGCCGCAGAAATAGCAGAGTTTATGGCAAAACGGGATATGCACGTACAGCGAGAGGGGACGCTGCGGATAGCGGGCTACCGCCGCATCAAATTCAGCGGCGCCAAATTCTGGAGAAAACTCCAGCGCGGTGGGATACGAAGTATAACGCGGCCCGGAATAGTTATATTTCTGGATCAGGGCCAGATCCCAGTCGATTAACTGCACAGACATGCTCACTCCTTCCGATGGTACCGTCGGCGGGTACGCCGCCCCGGCCCAACCGCACCTCGGGTAATGAGCCGGTTGCGCAGCCATTTCTGACGCCGCGACAACCGTCGTAGTTTAACGAATAACCACAGCAGATAACATATAACCAGAAGGGTTATAAGCAGGACCGGGAATCCGATGGGGTGCAAACGTTAGTTTCCACCCTTCAGCAGGCGCATCATATCTTCTTTGCGCTCTTCCTCTTCTTCATCTTCGTCATCATCGTATGAGAGGCCCAACTGCTGCATCAGCTCATCAATACGATCCAGCTTAGCGTCAACCCAGGCTTGCTCTTCAGCATTCAGGGTACCGCCCTCTTCCAGACGTTCCAGCAGCGCGTCCAGGCGCTCATCGTTCTCCAGCAAATCCAGCTCAGCCTGCGGTGAAAGCATAGGTTTCTCGCTCTTTGGTTTATGCTGCTTAATCGCCGGAGCATTCTCAGTTACGCCCAGCGGGATTGGTTTTTTACTGCCAATTCGGGGATCTTGCTGCTGACCTTGTTTTTTACCTGCTGAAGCGGTGTCGCCGCCGGTCGCACGACTTCCTGCCGCGTGGCCACGATGCTTCTTCTGATGCTTGCGCTCGCGGGCTTCCTGGTTCAATTCTTCACGCGTTTTGCGATTTTTTTTGCCGCGAGGTACGGATGTCGGTTTTTTCATGTTGTGTAATCTTCAGGCCGTTTTCTTCAGTATAGAATTGAGGCGGAATCTAGCAGAAAGCAAGCAAAGAAAAAAGGCGACAGATTACTCTGTCGCCTTTTTCCGCACTGACAACCCTTAATGGGCTTCTACTTTCCATGTTAGCTAACGACACACCCTGTCTTTCCTTTAGCTACCAACGATCCCTGTTACATCCATTTCCTTTTAAAACGTCTCCAGACGTTTGTCATCCTGACAATCCGTAGTCCTCGCCTCCTGGCGCTTCCTGACTCCTCATCCTGAGTCATAATCCTGTTAGCATCCTCGCCCTTGACCGCTACTTTACTGGTTTGCGGGAAACCTACAACCGACTGTACAGAAAAAAAACGAGTTTCAGAATTTTCTTTCATTTTAACGCAATGATTTATATAACTTTGTATTATTTTTAATCAGACTTTTCTCATGAATTTCTCATATAACCAATAGCCAATGTCTCACAAAGACTGTGGTTTTAACTTACAGCGATGAGGTGCGGTAAAAACAGCCTTTTTCTGTTGTTCAGGTATAATCCCCGTCAAAGCCTGATTTAACGGAGACGACCGTCTTGACCAACTGGAATTATCAACTGACGCATTTTGTCACTAGCGCGCCAGATATCCGCCATCTTCCTGCCGATACCGGTATTGAAGTGGCCTTTGCTGGCCGCTCTAACGCCGGGAAATCCAGCGCGCTGAACACGCTGACTAACCAGAAAAGCCTCGCGCGTACTTCGAAGACGCCAGGCCGTACGCAGCTTATTAACCTGTTTGAAGTCGCTGAAGGCAAGCGCCTGGTCGACCTGCCGGGCTATGGATATGCCCAGGTTCCGGAAGAGATGAAAATCAAGTGGCAGCGCGCGCTGGGTGAATATCTGGAGAAACGCCTCTGTCTGAAAGGACTGGTTGTGTTGATGGATATTCGTCATCCGCTTAAAGATCTCGATCAGCAGATGATCCAATGGGCGGTGGAAAGCGATATCCCGGTACTGGTGCTGCTAACCAAAGCCGATAAGCTGGCCAGCGGCGCGCGAAAAGCGCAGATCGCCATGGTTCGTGAAGCGGTCACCGCCTTTAACGGAGATGTGCAGGTCGAAGCGTTTTCTTCCCTGAAGAAGCAGGGCGTGGATAAACTACGGCAGAAGCTGGATAGCTGGTATAACGATATCCCTCCTCAGGAAGCCTCTGAAGAAGGCGAATAATCTCGCTAACTTCTCCGGATAGCGGCGCGTGTGGCTCTATCCGGGTAGCCCGCCTCATCAGCATCGATACGCAAAAAATTTTCTTTCGCGCAATAAAAAACGCCCCGGTCATAAATGACCGGGGCGGCTAAAATATTCAGCCAAATCCGATTACGTGAAGTAAAAGGTCTGAAAGATAGAACATCTTACCTCTGTACCCTACGTCTTTAACTCTACTCTTCTTTCGGTTACGGATAAAGCATTTTTTGTAGTTTTTTTTCACTCTTTACATAGCAAATTCAAATGATCATCACAAAATGCGATAAGTTATGTTACTCACTTACAAGAAATGACCTTCCTTACCGAATACTTAGTGCGCTTGATCCCAGTTTTCTCCACTACCCACTTCCACCAGCAGCGGAACCGCCAGCGTCGTGCTGCTTTCCATCAGTTCGTGGATCTTTTTCGCAACCGCCTCAAGGTCGTCTTTATGCACTTCAAAGACCAGTTCATCGTGTACCTGCATAATCATCCGCACGCGCGGTTTTTCGCTTAATAACCAGCTATCTACGGCGATCATCGCGCGCTTAATAATGTCGGCAGCGGTTCCCTGCATCGGCGCATTGATCGCCGCACGCTCGGCACCGGCGCGGCGCGCGCCGTTGCTGGATTTGATGTCCGGCAGGTAGAGACGACGGCCATCAAGCGTTTCAACATACCCCTGCTCTTTGGCCTGGGTGCGGGTGCGCTCCATATACTCCAGCACGCCCGGATAGCGCTCAAAGTAGAGATCCATATACTTTTGCGCTTCTTTGCGTGGAATATTGAGCTGGCGCGCAAGGCCGAATGCGCTCATGCCGTAAATCAGGCCGAAGTTGATCGCCTTCGCGCTGCGGCGCTGTTCGCTGCTGACGCTCTCCAGCGGCAAACCAAAGACCTCTGCCGCCGTCGCGCGGTGGATATCCTTCCCTTCCGCAAACGCGGTCAGCAGGCCCTTGTCGCGGGAAAGATGCGCCATGATGCGCAGTTCAATTTGCGAGTAGTCGGCAGAGACAATGAGATAATCTTCCGGAGCAATAAACGCCTGACGGATACGCCGCCCTTCTTCGTTGCGCACCGGAATGTTCTGCAGGTTCGGGTCTGTAGACGACAAACGTCCCGTTGCCGTAACCGCCTGGTGATAAGAGGTGTGAACCCGGCCCGTTTTCGGGCTGATCATCAGCGGCAGCTTATCGGTATAGGTGGATTTGAGTTTTGCCAGACCACGATACTCGAGGATGACTTTCGGCAGCGGATAGTCCAGCGCCAGCTCTTCCAGCACCTCTTCCGAGGTAGACGGCGCGCCGCCCGGGGTTTTCTTCAGCGGCTTAATACCTTGTTTTTCAAACAGGATGGTTTGCAGCTGCTTCGGCGAAGAGAGGTTAAACTCCTCACCCGCGATATCATACGCCTTCTTCTCCAGCTCAATCAGGCGTTTGGCTATCTCCTGAGAATGCGCATGCAGCACGGCCGGATCAATCTTCACCCCGTTACGCTCCACGCGGGATAGCACCGGCACCAGCGGCATTTCAATATTTTTAAAGACGTTCAGCGGGCCTTCATTTTGCTGAAGTTCAGGCCACATTTTGAGGTGCAGCTGCAGCGTGACATCGGCATCTTCCGCCGCGTAGCGGCCCGCTTCTTCCAGCGCGATCTGATTGAAGGTGAGCTGGTTTTTACCTTTACCCGCTATCTCTTCAAAGGTAATGGTTTTGTGCTTCAGCCAGCGATCGGAGAGGCTATCCATATCATGGCGGCCCGCCACGCTGTCAAGAATGTAGGATTCCAGCATGGTATCAAAGGCAATACCGCGCAGTTCAATGCCGTAGTTAGCCAGGATACCGCGGTCATATTTGAGGTTTTGCCCAACCTTCAGAACTTTGTCATCTTCCAGTAGCGGTTTCAGCAGCTCAAGGACACGGTCGCGCGGGATCTGATCCGGTGCATCCAGATAATCATGGGCAACCGGTACATAGGCCGCAACGCCAGGCTCAATGGCGAAGGATAAGCCAACCATATTGGCGGATACGTTATCGAGGCTGTCAGTTTCGGTATCAAAGGCAAAAAGCGGCGCTTTCTTCAGGCTCTCAACCCAGGTCAACAACGTTTCTTCATCAAGGATCGTGACATAATTTTCAGAAGAGAGCGCCGTCGCGGTTTCCTCCTCCGCATCGGCCACGTCAGCCACCGCTACAACCGCCTTCGCCGCAGGCTTAGCGCCTTTTGCCTGCATCCACTTGCCGGACTCTACATCGGTGATCCAGCGTTTGAATTCATATTTTTTAAACAGCGTGAGCAGTTCATCAGCGACGGGTTGCGCAACCAGCAAATCTTCACAGCCCAGCTCCAGCTCAACGTCCGTTTTGATCGTCGCCAGCTGATAAGAGAGGTACGCCACCTCTTTATTCTGTTCCAGCTTTGCGGCCATCGTTTTTGCGCCGCGGAAGGTCAGCCCAGCGATTTTTTCAGGCTCAGCGTATAACGTATCAAGACCACCCAGCCCCTGCAGTAACGCCTGCGCTGTCTTTTCTCCCACGCCAGGTACGCCTGGAATATTGTCCGATGAATCTCCCATCAGGGCCAGAAAATCGATGATCAGCTCCGGTGGTACGCCGTATTTCGTCACCACTTCATCGGGGCCAAGGATAGTGTTGGTCATGGTGTTAATCAGCGTAATACCCGGCGTAACCAGCTGGGCCATATCTTTATCGCCGGTGCTAATCAGTACCGGACGCCCGACCTTTTCAGCTTCACGCGCCAGGGTACCGATGACATCATCGGCTTCTACGCCAGGAACAGCCATTAGCGGCAGGCCCATCGCTTTTACCATGGCATGCAGCGGCTCGATCTGCGCACGCAGATCGTCCGGCATCGGCGGGCGATGAGATTTATAGTGCTCAAACAGTTCATCACGGAAAGTCTTCCCCTTGGCATCAAACACGACGACAGCGTGGGTCGGTTGATACTGCAGGATCAGGCTTCGCAGCATATTCAGCACGCCATACATTGCGCCTGTCGGTTCACCAGCGCTATTCGTCAGCGGGGGGAACGCGTGATATGCCCGATAAAGGTAAGAGGAGCCGTCAACGAGGATGAGAGGTTTTTCTGGGATCTGAACCATAATTTCCGTGCCTGTTTATCAGATTATCGGTAAAGGATGCCACAGACGGGCATTAAATCCTGAATTTTTCCCGCATTTCGTCGAAAAGATTCTGCGATCCTTTCGATCGCGTTATGGGCTATCCTGTGGATAACTTTGTGAATATTTTTATAACGACAGCCAAACAATCGTTAATTAAATCATCCATAAACAAATTATTTCATATTTATCATTAAGTTATACACGCATAATTTGCTTTAATAACACCATGGCGACTCAATGTTCCATGTGGATATAAGATCCGAAAATTTTTCTGTTCTGGTAAGACCCGTTATTTACGCTATTTTCTGGTAAAATCAGCCTCTTGCGCCGTTTAAACGCGTTCTTTGTCAATCTAACTTTCTGAATAAATTAACTATGTCGAGATTACTCGCCGCGATAACGCTCCCGCTGAGTATCGCCCTGACTATCATAGTCACCATAATCTGCTCGGTGCCAATCATCGTCGCCGGGCTGATTAAACTTCTTGTGCCTATTCCTGCGGTCTGGCGCTCGATATCCGTTTTTTGCAATTTCATGATGTACTGCTGGTGTGAAGGGCTGGCTCTGCTGCTGCCTCTTAATCCCTGGCTTAAATGGGATATACAGGGCCTGGATGGCCTGAATAAGAAAAACTGGTATCTGCTCATCAGCAACCACCATAGCTGGGCAGATATCGTGGTGCTTTGCGTGCTGTTTCGCAAACATATCCCGATGAATAAATATTTCCTCAAGCAACAGCTCGCCTGGGTGCCGTTTATTGGGCTGGCCTGCTGGGCGCTGGATATGCCTTTTATGCGCCGCTATTCCCGAGGCTACTTACTCCGCCATCCAGAACGCCGGGGCAAAGATGTTGAAACCACTCGCCGCTCCTGCGAGAAATTCCGCGCGCATCCAACAACGATTGTTAACTTTGTCGAAGGCTCTCGTTTCACGGAAGAAAAGCAACAGCAGGCCCGTTCGCCTTACCAGAATCTGTTATCGCCAAAGGCTGCGGGTATTGCCATGGCATTAAGCGTGCTCGGCTCGCAGTTTGATAAGCTTTTGAACGTCACGTTATGCTATCCGGAAAACAACCAAAAGCCGTTTTATGACATGCTGAGCGGCCGATTGACGCGGATTGTGGTGAGAGTCAGTCTTGAACCTGTGACGGAAGAGCTGCACGGCGATTATGTAAATGACAAAAACTTTAAGCGACGCTTTCAGCGCTGGCTAAACAGGCTTTGGGAAGAGAAAGATCGGCAGCTAACGGAAATAATGCAGCAGGCAGAGAAATAATTGTGGGCGCAGAAAAGAAAAACGCCGGTCAGTAACCGGCGTTTATTTTTTATTTCTTCTCAACGAGCTGCTTAACGGCATCGGCATACTGGGCAACAAATGCGTCCATGTTGCTGGTATCCATACCCTGCGGGTTAAGCTGGTATTTACCGTTAACGTACATAGCCGGCACGCCCTGCAGCTGGAAATCAGCGGCGGCTTTCTCTTGCTGAGCCACCAGGGATTTCACCACGAAGCTGTTCCAGGCTGCATCGTAATCTTCACCTTTAACGCCGGCGTCAACGAAGACCTTACGGATGTCGGCCACGGTCTGGACGGTCTGGTTTTTCTGTACCGCTTCAAACATCGGCACGGTAATTTTATCTTCCACACCCAGCGCCATCGCAACGGCCCACGCCTGAGTCAGATCCTTGCCTAACGGACCCAGGAACTCAACGTGGTATTTCGTCATTTTGACGCCTTCAGGCAGCTTTTTCTTCACGTTATCTGATACATGAAGAACTTCCTCAAACTGATAGCAATGCGGGCAGTAGAACGAGAAAAACTCGAGCACCTGCGGCTCACCGGCAACGGGCTTATCGAGGGTAATATACTGCTTACCGTCGGTGATCTGGGCAGCGGATGCACTGAAAGCCAGAATCATACCAGCCAGCGCCAGCCAAATTTTTTTCATGATTAATTCTCTCCTGGATATATCACATTAATACATTGGCGTTAACTGAAGAGGCGGTTCCTGCAGAACCTTTACCTGCTCAAGAAAAGTTGTTGTCTGCCCGCGCCAGTAATCTTCCCCGGTTAACCACGGGAAGTTTTTAGGAAAAGCGGGATCTTCCCAGCGCCTTAATAACCACGCCAGATAATAAACTAACCGCATTGCACGTAAAGGTTCGATGAGGGCAATTTCATCGGTATTGAAAGCGCTGAACTCTTCATACGCTTCAATGATCATCTCAAGCTGCATCCGTTGTTCGGCTTTATCGCCGTTCAACAACATCCACAGATCCTGGATAGCAGGTCCATTACGTGAATCATCTAAATCAACAAACAGTGGCCCATCGCGCCAGAGGATGTTTCCCGCATGGCAATCACCGTGTAACCGTAAAATATTGGCGCGTCCGTGCCATTGCGCCATTACCGCATCAATCAGCTTATCGGTAGCGCTGAGAAAAGCCTCTTTCAGACCTGCAGGTATCAGCGGGGAAAGCTCAAAGACCTGGCGTGGCTCAAGAAGATACTCATTCGTCCCTATCTCCGGACGCGCGACAAAACGCTGTTTGCGTCCAGTTTGATGCAGACGGCCAAGGTAGCGCCCAACCCATTCCATCTGATCGAGGTTATCCGCCTCAAACTGACGTCCACCCAGGCTTGGGAATACGGCGAAAAAGAATCCCTGATGCTGATGAAGGGTACTGTTGTTAAACGACAACGGCGCCGCTACAGGGACTTCGTCCTGCACGAGCTGGAGGGAAAACTGATGTTCTTCGAGGATCTGCTGGGCGGACCAGCGCTCAGGACGATAGAACTTCACCACATAGCGGCGACGATCTTCGTCCTGAAACTGGTAAACCCGGTTCTCATAGCTATTAAGCGGAGTGAGACCGGAGTCCACCCGCATTCCCAGATCAAATAAGCCATCAATGATGGTATCCGGGTGAAGCGTCTGAAAAGTGAAAGCCTTATCGTGCATCCTGACATCCGATAATCGTACGAATGATACAGGATATCATCTCATTGCCGATTCCGCGGCAGCGCTTACAACCTTTTACTCTTTAATCACGCCGCGAGCGCGTAGCAGCGCGGTTTTAAAATCTTCTTCATAATCTTTCTGAATCCCGGGAATAACGGCTTCTTTTGCCGAGTCGCGCATCTTCAGATGATAAATCAGAATATCGTCGGAGAGATCGTTCAACTCACCGGTGTATCCGGCCTCTTTCGCCAGTTTTTGCAAAAATTGCATTAAATTCAGCTCGGGTTCTTTCTGCCAGGCTGGCTGGAGGAGTTCAATGACTTCATTCAGACGTTTACATTTCATAGCAATGCTCCTTACTCTTGATAGGAATACGTTAGCAGGGACAATCCCACAATGAAAGAGGCGATATTAATATGCAGGGCAAGGTCATAACCGGCGTCGTGCTGGCGGGAGGAAGAGGCTCGCGCATGGGAGGAATAGATAAAGGATTACAGCTGCTGAAAGGTAAAGCCCTGTGGCGTCATGTCGCCGATGCGCTGCAGCCGCAGGTTACAAAGCTGGTAATTAGCGCTAACCGCAATCTTGATTGCTGGCGAAGCAGCGGCTACCCGATTATTACCGACTCTCTGAACGACTTTCCCGGGCCGTTGGCCGGCATGCTTTCCGTAATGCATCAGGTTGAGGGCGAGTGGTTTCTGTTTTGTCCCTGTGATACGCCATTTATCCCATCATTTCTGGCGACGCGCTTAATACAGCAGAGAAAATCCTCTCCAGCCGTTTGGGTACACGATGGTGAACGTGACCATCCGGCCATTGCTCTGGTGAATCGCGAGGCGATCGGCGAACTGGAAACGTATCTGGCCGCAGGAGAAAGACGGGTAATGGTATTTCTGCGCAAAATTGGCGGTCATAGCGTCGATTTTAGCGATGTAAAATCAGCATTTATTAACGTCAATACTCTCGACGATTTGCAACGTATGCAGGTGCCATCATGATTCCGCTTTTAGCCATCGCAGCCTGGAGCGGTACAGGTAAAACCACCCTACTGAAGTCGCTGATTCCGGCACTGCGCGCGGAAGGCTTACGGCCAGGGCTAATTAAACATACTCATCACGATATGGACGTGGATAAACCCGGTAAAGACAGCTATGAACTGCGTAAAGCCGGAGCGGCTCAGACGATTGTCGCCAGCTCCCAGCGTTGGGCATTAATGACGGAAACACCCGAAGAGCCTCCGCTGGATCTGGAATGGCTGGTTAGCCGAATGGATGCATCAACGTTAGATTTAGTCCTGGTTGAGGGTTTTAAGCATGAAGCTGTGCCCAAAATCCTGCTTTTTCGGCAAAACAGCGGGCATAGTATTGAAGAATTAGTTTATGACGATGACGTGATTGCCATAGCCAGCGATACGCCGGTCGAGACATCGCTTCCACTGTTAGATTTAAATGATGTCCCGCAAATAGCCGCTTTTATTATGCAGTGGTTAAAGGGGTTTAACGAGGACCGATAGTTATTGCAGAGATATAGCCATGATCGCGCCTTCTGAAGGCATCTGCTGATAGTTTCAGACGACAAAAACGCAAAAAGCCCATCCGTCAGGATGGGCTCTTCACTTGTTTGATGCCTGGCAGTTCCCTACTCTCACATGGGGAGACCCCACACTACCATCGGCGCTACGGCGTTTCACTTCTGAGTTCGGCATGGGGTCAGGTGGGACCACCGCGCTAGTGCCGCCAGGCAAATTCTGTTGTCAGAAACGAATCTTTTATCTTTCGTTCCCGAAAATCTGTAATCTAAGCTGAAATTGTTGTCTTCTCAAATCCGCCAAAACATCTTCGGCGTTGTAAGGTTAAGCCTCACGGTTCATTAGTACCGGTTAGCTCAACGCATCGCTGCGCTTACACACCCGGCCTATCAACGTCGTCGTCTTCAACGTTCCTTCAGGACTCTCAAGGAGTCAGGGAGAACTCATCTCGGGGCAAGTTTCGTGCTTAGATGCTTTCAGCACTTATCTCTTCCGCATTTAGCTACCGGGCAATGCCATTGGCATGACAACCCGAACACCAGTGATGCGTCCACTCCGGTCCTCTCGTACTAGGAGCAGCCCCCCTCAATTCTCCAGCGCCCACGGCAGATAGGGACCGAACTGTCTCACGACGTTCTAAACCCAGCTCGCGTACCACTTTAAATGGCGAACAGCCATACCCTTGGGACCTACTTCAGCCCCAGGATGTGATGAGCCGACATCGAGGTGCCAAACACCGCCGTCGATATGAACTCTTGGGCGGTATCAGCCTGTTATCCCCGGAGTACCTTTTATCCGTTGAGCGATGGCCCTTCCATTCAGAACCACCGGATCACTATGACCTGCTTTCGCACCTGCTCGCGCCGTCACGCTCGCAGTCAAGCCAGCTTATGCCATTGCACTAACCTCCTGATGTCCGACCAGGATTAGCTGACCTTCGTGCTCCTCCGTTACTCTTTAGGAGGAGACCGCCCCAGTCAAACTACCCACCAGACACTGTCCGCAACCCCGATTAGGGGCCCACGTTAGAACACCAGCCATTAAAGGGTGGTATTTCAAGGATGGCTCCATGCAGACTGGCGTCCACACTTCAAAGCCTCCCACCTATCCTACACATCAAGGACCAGTGTTCAGTGTCAAGCTATAGTAAAGGTTCACGGGGTCTTTCCGTCTTGCCGCGGGTACACTGCATCTTCACAGCGAGTTCAATTTCACTGAGTCTCGGGTGGAGACAGCCTGGCCATCATTACGCCATTCGTGCAGGTCGGAACTTACCCGACAAGGAATTTCGCTACCTTAGGACCGTTATAGTTACGGCCGCCGTTTACCGGGGCTTCGATCAAGAGCTTCTCCTTACGGATAACCCCATCAATTAACCTTCCGGCACCGGGCAGGCGTCACACCGTATACGTCCACTTTCGTGTTTGCACAGTGCTGTGTTTTTAATAAACAGTTGCAGCCAGCTGGTATCTTCGACTGATTTCAGCTCCACGAGCAAGTCGCTTCACCTACCATCAGCGTGCCTTCTCCCGAAGTTACGGCACCATTTTGCCTAGTTCCTTCACCCGAGTTCTCTCAAGCGCCTTGGTATTCTCTACCTGACCACCTGTGTCGGTTTGGGGTACGATTTGATGTTACCTGATGCTTAGAGGCTTTTCCTGGAAGCAGGGCATTTGTCACTTCAGCACCGTAGTGCCTCGTCATCACACCTCAGCGTTAATAACGTTCCGGATTTACCTGGAACATCCGCCTACATGCTTAAACCGGGACAACCGTCGCCCGGCCAACATAGCCTTCTCCGTCCCCCCTTCGCAGTAACACCGAGTACAGGAATATTAACCTGTTTCCCATCGACTACGCCTTTCGGCCTCGCCTTAGGGGTCGACTCACCCTGCCCCGATTAACGTTGGACAGGAACCCTTGGTCTTCCGGCGTGCGGGTTTTTCACCCGCATTATCGTTACTTATGTCAGCATTCGCACTTCTGATACCTCCAGCAACCCTCACAGGCCACCTTCAACGGCTTACAGAACGCTCCCCTACCCAACAACACATAGTGTCGCTGCCGCAGCTTCGGTGCATGGTTTAGCCCCGTTACATCTTCCGCGCAGGCCGACTCGACCAGTGAGCTATTACGCTTTCTTTAAATGATGGCTGCTTCTAAGCCAACATCCTGGCTGTCTGGGCCTTCCCACATCGTTTCCCACTTAACCATGACTTTGGGACCTTAGCTGGCGGTCTGGGTTGTTTCCCTCTTCACGACGGACGTTAGCACCCGCCGTGTGTCTCCCGTGATAACATTCTTCGGTATTCGTAGTTTGCATCGGGTTGGTAAGTCGGGATGACCCCCTAGCCGAAACAGTGCTCTACCCCCGAAGATGAGTTCACGAGGCGCTACCTAAATAGCTTTCGGGGAGAACCAGCTATCTCCCGGTTTGATTGGCCTTTCACCCCCAGCCACAAGTCATCCGCTAATTTTTCAACATTAGTCGGTTCGGTCCTCCAGTTAGTGTTACCCAACCTTCAACCTGCCCATGGCTAGATCACCGGGTTTCGGGTCTATACCCTGCAACTTAACGCCCAGTTAAGACTCGGTTTCCCTGCGGCTCCCCTATACGGTTAACCTTGCTACAGAATATAAGTCGCTGACCCATTATACAAAAGGTACGCAGTCACCCCACAAGGAGGCTCCTACTGCTTGTACGTACACGGTTTCAGGTTCTTTTTCACTCCCCTCGCCGGGGTTCTTTTCGCCTTTCCCTCACGGTACTGGTTCACTATCGGTCAGTCAGGAGTATTTAGCCTTGGAGGATGGTCCCCCCATATTCAGACAGGATACCACGTGTCCCGCCCTACTCTTCGAGTTCACAACCTGTGTGCTTTAGTGTACGGGAGTATCACCCTGTACCCTGCGACTTTCCAGACGCTTCCACTAACACACAAGCTGATTCAGACTCCGGGCTGCTCCCCGTTCGCTCGCCGCTACTGGGGGAATCTCGGTTGATTTCTTTTCCTCGGGGTACTTAGATGTTTCAGTTCCCCCGGTTCGCCTCGTTTGACTATGTATTCATCAAACGATAGTGCAACGAATTGCACTGGGTTTCCCCATTCGGACATCGCCAGCTGTAACGGTTCATATCACCTTACCGACGCTTTTCGCAGATTAGCACGTCCTTCATCGCCTCTGACTGCCAGGGCATCCACCGTGTACGCTTAGTCGCTTAACCTCACAACCCGAAGATGTTTCGTAAAACATCATCGTGTCGCGAAAATTTGAGAGACTCGAACACACATTAACTGTGTGTCGTTTCAATTTTCAGCTTGATCCAGATTTTTAAAGAGCAAAATTTCACAATGCACTTCACAGTACATTTTGAAATTCATCATTTATCAGACAATCTGTGTGAGCACTACAAAGGCAGGTTCTTTAAGGTAAGGAGGTGATCCAACCGCAGGTTCCCCTACGGTTACCTTGTTACGACTTCACCCCAGTCATGAATCACAAAGTGGTAAGCGCCCTCCCGAAGGTTAAGCTACCTACTTCTTTTGCAACCCACTCCCATGGTGTGACGGGCGGTGTGTACAAGGCCCGGGAACGTATTCACCGTGGCATTCTGATCCACGATTACTAGCGATTCCGACTTCATGGAGTCGAGTTGCAGACTCCAATCCGGACTACGACATACTTTATGAGGTCCGCTTGCTCTCGCGAGGTCGCTTCTCTTTGTATATGCCATTGTAGCACGTGTGTAGCCCTACTCGTAAGGGCCATGATGACTTGACGTCATCCCCACCTTCCTCCAGTTTATCACTGGCAGTCTCCTTTGAGTTCCCGACCGAATCGCTGGCAACAAAGGATAAGGGTTGCGCTCGTTGCGGGACTTAACCCAACATTTCACAACACGAGCTGACGACAGCCATGCAGCACCTGTCTCAGAGTTCCCGAAGGCACCAAAGCATCTCTGCTAAGTTCTCTGGATGTCAAGAGTAGGTAAGGTTCTTCGCGTTGCATCGAATTAAACCACATGCTCCACCGCTTGTGCGGGCCCCCGTCAATTCATTTGAGTTTTAACCTTGCGGCCGTACTCCCCAGGCGGTCGACTTAACGCGTTAGCTCCGGAAGCCACTCCTCAAGGGAACAACCTCCAAGTCGACATCGTTTACAGCGTGGACTACCAGGGTATCTAATCCTGTTTGCTCCCCACGCTTTCGCACCTGAGCGTCAGTCTTTGTCCAGGGGGCCGCCTTCGCCACCGGTATTCCTCCAGATCTCTACGCATTTCACCGCTACACCTGGAATTCTACCCCCCTCTACAAGACTCCAGCCTGCCAGTTTCGAATGCAGTTCCCAGGTTGAGCCCGGGGATTTCACATCCGACTTGACAGACCGCCTGCGTGCGCTTTACGCCCAGTAATTCCGATTAACGCTTGCACCCTCCGTATTACCGCGGCTGCTGGCACGGAGTTAGCCGGTGCTTCTTCTGCGGGTAACGTCAATCGACAAGGTTATTAACCTTACCGCCTTCCTCCCCGCTGAAAGTACTTTACAACCCGAAGGCCTTCTTCATACACGCGGCATGGCTGCATCAGGCTTGCGCCCATTGTGCAATATTCCCCACTGCTGCCTCCCGTAGGAGTCTGGACCGTGTCTCAGTTCCAGTGTGGCTGGTCATCCTCTCAGACCAGCTAGGGATCGTCGCCTAGGTGAGCCGTTACCCCACCTACTAGCTAATCCCATCTGGGCACATCTGATGGCAAGAGGCCCGAAGGTCCCCCTCTTTGGTCTTGCGACGTTATGCGGTATTAGCTACCGTTTCCAGTAGTTATCCCCCTCCATCAGGCAGTTTCCCAGACATTACTCACCCGTCCGCCACTCGTCACCCGAGAGCAAGCTCTCTGTGCTACCGTTCGACTTGCATGTGTTAGGCCTGCCGCCAGCGTTCAATCTGAGCCATGATCAAACTCTTCAATTTAAGTTTGATGCTCGTGAATTAAACTTCGTAATGAATTACGTATGTTCACTCAGAGACTTGGTATTCATTTATTGTCCGAAGACATTAAGAATCCATGTCACTTTGAGTGCCCACACAGATTGTCTGATAAATTGTTAAAGAGCAGTTGCGACGCGCTTCAGCGCTCTGTCGCGAGGTCCCGTATAATACGTTTTCCTCATTCAGAGTCAAGCGATTATTTCCGCTTTTCTCTGCCGGTATTCATCGCTGAATCCCGCTGACCCGGCGGGCTGTAAGCCGTTGTTCCGTGTCAGTGGAGGCGCATTATAGGGAGTTATTCCGAAGTGACAAGGGCTAAATGCAAAAAACTTTTTAACCGCCTCTTTTTTCATCATTACGGCGCGTAATGTAGCAAAAAACCGGCGTTTTGCCGTTTTAACCAACGAAGTAAGCCGCCAGATGGCATACTGGTAAGGTAAAAAAGAGAAAGGAACGGCACGTATGTCTTTAAGCGCACAGCAGTTGGCGGCACAAAAGAATATCTCCTGGGTATTAGCGGAGAAGCTGGCTCAAAAAATTTTGACCGGTGAATATCAGCCAGAAAGTATCCTTCCAGGCGAGATGGAACTGGGCGAGCAGTTTGGCGTGAGCCGCACCGCCGTGCGTGAAGCGGTGAAGACGCTAGCGGCAAAAGGCATGCTTTTACCACGACCGCGCATCGGAACGCGGGTGATGCCACGCAGCAGCTGGAACTTTCTCGATAAAGAACTCCTGGCCTGGTGGTTAACAGAAGATAACTTCTCCGATGTTGTCAGCCATTTCCTCGTGATGCGCGGCAGTCTGGAACCTCAAGCCTGTTTCCTGGCGTCAACCTCAGGGACGCCGGAGCAAAAAGCCCAGCTCAACGCTTTGATGGAGGAGATGGTTGAGCTGAAGAGGAACTTTCAGCGCGAACGCTGGATTGAAGTCGATATGGCCTGGCATGAACATATATATGAAATGAGCGGCAACCCTTTCCTGATCTCTTTCGCTTCTTTATTTCATTCGGTCTATCACACCTACTTCACGTCGATTACGCAGAATGAAGTGGTGAAACTGGATCTGCACCAGGCAATCGTTGATGCCATTCTGGATAGCGACGGCTTGCGGGCGCTGAGCGCCTGCCAGGCGTTGTTGAGCGCTCCCAACCATTCCGATAAATAGCAAGGGTATCGAATGACCAAAAAGAAAGCCCGCAGTATGGCCGGGCTGCCATGGATCGCAGCGATGGCTTTTTTTATGCAGGCGCTCGACGCCACCATTCTGAATACAGCCCTTCCCGCTATCGCCCATAGTCTCAACCGTTCACCGCTAGCGATGCAGTCGGCCATTATCAGCTATACGCTGACGGTGGCCATGCTTATCCCGGTCAGCGGTTGGCTGGCCGACCGCTTCGGCACGCGAAAAGTGTTTATCATCGCCGTCAGCCTGTTTACCCTCGGTTCCCTGGCCTGCGCGCTTTCCAACTCCCTGATGGAACTGGTTATCTTCCGCGTCATTCAGGGCATCGGCGGGGCCATGATGATGCCGGTAGCCAGGCTGGCGCTACTGCGCGCCTATCCGCGCAGCGAACTGCTGCCGGTGCTCAACTTCGTCACGATGCCTGGACTGGTCGGCCCTATCCTCGGTCCCGTGCTCGGCGGCGTACTGGTGACCTGGGCCAGCTGGCACTGGATTTTCCTGATTAATATTCCCATCGGTATTATCGGGATCGTGTATGCCCGCAAGTATATGCCGGATTTCACCACGCCACGGCGCCGCTTCGACACGCTCGGTTTTATCCTGTTTGGCCTGAGCCTGGTTCTGTTTTCCAGCGGAATCGAGCTGTTTGGCGAGAAAATTGTCGCCACATGGATGGCTCTGGCGGTTATCGCCCTGAGCATCGTTTTACTGTGGGCCTATATTCGTCACGCTCGCCGCCATCCCACGCCGCTCATTTCGCTTTCTTTATTCAAGACGCATACTTTCTCTGTCGGGATTGCGGGAAACCTGGCCACGCGCCTGGGTACCGGTTGCGTTCCGTTCCTGATGCCGCTGATGTTACAGGTTGGCTTCGGTTATCCGGCGATCGTCGCCGGCTGCATGATAGCGCCTACGGCTATTGGTTCGATTATTGCGAAATCAACCGTCACCCAGATTCTTCGCTGGTTTGGTTACCGTAAAACGCTGGTTGGGGTCACGATATTTATTGGCCTGATGATCGCTCAGTTTTCGCTGCAATCGCCGGATATGTCGATCTGGATGCTGCTGCTGCCGCTCTTCATTCTGGGAATGGCAATGTCCACCCAGTTCACCTCCATGAACACCATCACGCTCGCCGATTTAACCGATGAAAACGCCAGCAGCGGCAACAGCATGTTGGCCGTGACGCAGCAGCTATCGATCAGTCTCGGGGTCGCCGTTAGCGCGGCGGTGCTGCGGTTTTATGAAGGATTCGATAGCGCAAATACCATCGAGCAGTTTCACTACACCTTTATTACCATGGGGGTTATCACCGTGGTATCGGCGCTGGTATTTACCTTATTAAGAGCAAAAGATGGCCGCAACCTGATTAAGGAGCGGCACAAACGTTAGGCTGAGCCGCGAACTACCAGCTCGGGGGTTAACTGTACGCGCTGCTGTTTTTGTCCCGGGTCGGCCATACGGTGAATCAGCACATCGATGGCCAGCTCGCCCAGTTCATCTTTCGGTTGATGAATTGTGGTTAACGGCGGCGTCATATAGCGCGCCAGTTCAATGTCGTCATAACCTACCAGCGCCATATCCTGTGGGATACGCAGACCGCTCTGATAAAGGGCCTGATAGGCGCCTACCGCCATCGCATCGTTACCGATAAACACCGCCTGCGGCAGCGCTGGCAGCATCAGCAGCTTCTGCATGGCGCTGAAACCGCCGCCAAACTCAAAATCGCTGCTAATCACATATCCTTCAGGTACCGTGAGTCCGGCTCGGGCCATCGCTTCCTGATATCCCTCCAGGCGCAGTCGGGCAGGAGTTTTATCCAGCGGACCCGCAATACAGGCAATCCGCGTATAGCCCTGGTCGATCAGATACTGCGTCGCCATATCGCCGCCCAGCAGAGAGTTATCCTGAATCAGATCGCTATCGCCGTCGAACGGCGCCCAGTCCATCATCACCGTCGGTACAGAAGGGTAGCGCTGCATAATCTCCGGCGAAGGTTGATGCGTTTCAGTGCACAGCAGCAGTAAACCATCGACGCGCTTTTGCATCAGCGTCTCCAGATTACGGTTCATCCGCTGTTCATCGCCTTCGGTATTACACAGCACAAGGCTATAACCCCGTTCAAAGCAGCTGCGCTCCACGCCGCGCACCAGCTCCGAGTAAAACGGATTGGTACTGGCGGTAATGAGCATGCCTATGGTGCGGGTTTGATTTAATTTGAGACTGCGCGCCAGCGCGGACGGCGCGTAGTTCAGGCTCTTAATCGCGGCGTCGACTTTAGCGGTAATAGCTTCGCTAACGAAACGATCTTTGTTGATGACATGAGAAACCGTCGAAGTGGAAACGCCCGCAATGCGGGCTACATCCTTCATGGTAGCCAATCGTTACCCCTGTTGACGTAAAAATTCGTCTATTTCTTTTCGCCAGGGCACGGAGGGCTGAGCCCCTTTGCGGGTGACGGCGATAGCGGCGGCGGCATGGGCAAAACGAATCGCCTGCGCCAGTTCGCTACCTTCAAGCAGCGCGGTGACCAGCGCACCATTAAAGGTATCGCCAGCGGCGATGGTATCAACCGCCTGCACTTTAAAACCGGGAACCCGACGACCTTCACCTTCGCTGCTGGCCCATACGCCACGGCTGCCAAGCGTAATGATCACCGTACCAATACCTTTATCATGGAGCACTTTGGCGGCTTTTGCCGCATCATCGTCGCTTTCTACGCGAACGCCGGTGAGCTTTTCCGCTTCGGTCTCGTTAGGGGTAATGATATCCACCAGCGTGAGCAGATCATCGGGCAGTTCACGTGCCGGCGCCGGATTGAGGATAACTGAGGTTTGATTCTGGTGAGCGATTTTCGCCGCGGCCAGTACGCTTTCCAGCGGCGATTCCAGCTGCATCAGCAGCGCCTGCGCGCCGGCAATACGCTCTTTTTCCGCATCAACCTGAGCCACGCTGAGCGCGGCGTTAGCGCCAGCATGAATACCGATAGTATTCTCACCTTCAGCGTTAACAAAAATCAGCGCCACGCCGGTTGATTCTCCGGCAACGGCCCTGATCGGCGCGACGTCGATATTATCGCTTTTCAGCTGACGACGAACGCGTTCGCCAATATCATCATCGCCGGTACAGGCGATAAAGGCGATATTGGCTCCGCTGCGTCCGGCAGCAACCGCCTGGTTTGCGCCCTTACCGCCAAAAGCGACCTGATAGTGATGACCGGTAACGGTTTCACCCGGCGTTGGGAAAGCGTCAAGATTCAGGATGTGATCGGCGTTGATACTGCCAAGGACGACAAGTTTGCCTGCGGTTTTCATAATCAATATTCCCGGAAAGCGCGCCACCGGAATCCGGTGGCGCATGCCCTGCTTTTCTTTATTATGTTGTCCCTCGGACCGTCGCCGATCCGAATCGCACATTATTGCTTAATGACCAGTTTCAACTCAACCGGATAGCTGGTTTCCACTTTTTCGCCCTTCAGCACTTTATCGGCTGTCTCAACGCCTTTCACGCCGATCTGTTCCGGTAACTGGGCGATGGTCGCTGCCAGTTTGCCACTATTTACCGCTTTTTCGCCATCCGGAGTGCCGTCAAATCCAACAACCATCACATCAGATTTGCCTGCCGTTTGCAGGGCACGCAGCGCGCCCAGCGCCATTTCATCGTTTTGGGCGAATACGGCCTGTACATCAGGATGCGCCGTCAGCAGGTTCTGCATGACGTTCAGGCCCTTGGTACGGTCAAAATCTGCCGGCTGGCTGGCCAGAACGTTAAACTTATGCGCAGCAACGGCCTGCTGGAAACCTTCGCCACGCTCGCGCGCCGCGGACGTCCCGGCAATGCCCTGTAGTTCAATGATCTTCGCGCTTTCACCGACTTTCTTCGCGATATAGTCACCGGCCATCTTACCGCCCAGCACATTATCAGACGCGATATGGCTCACCACGTCGCCTTTTGACGCCTGACGGTCGAGGGTGATAACCGGAATTTTAGCCTGGTTAGCCAGCTTCACGGCGTTACCCACCGCATCGGAATCCGTTGGGTTGATCAGCAGCAGTTTGGTACCACGAACGGTTAAATCCTGCACGTTAGCCAGCTCTTTGGCCGGGTTATTCTGAGAGTCCAGAACCACCAGGTTATAGCCCAGTTTGTCCGCTTCTTTTTGCGCGCCATCCTTCAGCGAGACAAAGAACGGGTTGTTAAGGGTTGAGATAACCAGAGCGATAGTGTCTTTTGCCATCGCGTTTGCGCTTACGGTCGCACTTAACGCTACAGCAGAGACCAGGGTCGCCAGTTTTTTCATATTCATAGTTAAGATGTCCTGTAGAGTTATCAGTTACTGCTTCTTGTTATCTACCAGTACCGCCAGCAAAATAACCACCGCTTTCACGATCATCTGGTAATAGGATGAAACGCCTAATAAATTCAGTCCGTTGTTCAGAAAGCCAAGGATCAACGCGCCAATCAGCGTCCCGACAATACGGCCTTTACCGCCCGCAAGGCTGGTACCGCCGAGCACCACCGCCGCAATCGCATCCAGTTCATATCCGGTGCCCGCCGTCGGCTGCGCGGAAGAGAGACGCGCGACCTCAATAATGCCGGCCAGCGAGGCCAGCATGCCGCACAAAGAATAGACGATGATTTTAACTTTATTCACGCTGATGCCGGAAAGACGCGTTGCCGCTTCGTTGCCGCCGAGCGCGTAGATATAACGACCCAGGCGGGTATGGTGCAGCATGTACCAGGCGGCCAGGAAGACGATCGCCATAATCCACACCGGCGTTGGGATCCCAAGCGGACGGCCAATCCCGAACCAGCCAAACAGATCGGCGTTGTCGGTAAAGCCGGTGTTTACCGGGCTGCCGTTGGTATACACCATCGTCACGCCGCGCAGCAGCAACATCATGACCAGCGTGGCGATAAATGCCTGTACGCGCCCTTTCGCCACGATTACGCCGGTCACGGCGCCAATTGCCGCACCTAACGCCAGCGCAGCGGCCACCGCCACCAGCGCGTTGACCTCAATCCCCACAATGGAAGCCGCCACCGCGCCGGTCAGCGCCAGCAGGGAGCCGACGGACAGGTCGATGCCCGAAGTCAGGATAACCAGCGTCATCCCAACCGCCATAATGGCGTTAACTGAAGTCTGCTGCAGAATATTGAACAGGTTATTCACGGTAAAAAAGTTGGGGCTCATGGTCGAGACAATCGCAATCAGCACCAGCAGGGCAATCAGCGATTTTTGCTCCATCAGCCACGCTTTTGTGAAGTAGCGACGACCAGAAACAGCCGGGTTATTCATCTTTTTTACTCCTGATTCACACGGTTAAGCTTGCCCACAGCGGCAGCCATCAATACTTCCTGGGTGGCCTGCTCGCGTGTGAATTCACCACCGAGGTGCCCTTCATGCATCACCATGATGCGATCGCTCATGCCCAGCACTTCCGGCATCTCCGAAGAGACCAGAATGATGCTCAGGCCTTCGGCTTTAAACTGGTTAATCAGCTGGTAGATCTCTTTCTTCGCCCCGACGTCGACGCCGCGGGTCGGTTCATCAAGGATCAGCACCTTCGGACGGGTCATCAAGCCGCGGGCAATCGCCACCTTCTGCTGGTTACCGCCCGATAGCAGCCCAATAGCCTGCTCCATCGACGGCGTTTTCACATTAAACAGGCGGATAAAATCACCTACCGCCTGCTGTTCATCTTTATGCTTCAGGCTACCGCCGCTGCGGCTGAAGTAACGCAGCGCGGTGAGCGACATATTCTCTTTAACCGACATGCCGAGCACTAAACCATCGCGCTTGCGGTCTTCGGAGATATAAACAATGCCGTTGGCCAGGCCATCCTGCGGAGAACGCGTAATGACCTCATGCCCATCCAGGGTAACCGATCCGCTGCTGCGCGGCAGCGCACCGTACAGCACCTTCATCAGTTCGGTTCGTCCGGCGCCCATCAGCCCGGCGACGCCAAGGATTTCGCCCTGGCGCAGAATAAAGGAGATGTTCTCCACCCCTGATCCACACAGGTTGTCGACCTTAAGGCGAACCGCGCCCGGAGCTTTGTCCAGATGCGGATACTGATCCTCCAGCTTGCGGCCGACCATCATCTCAATCAGCAGATCTTCATCCAGGCTGGCCACTTCGCGCTCGGCGATAAACTGCCCATCGCGGAAGACCGTGACGTCATCGCAAATCTCGAAGATCTCTTTCATACGGTGAGAGATATAGACAATACCGCGCCCCTGCGATTTCAGTTCGCGGATCACGCGGAACAGGGATTCGGTCTCGGTGTCGGTTAGCGCGTCGGTGGGCTCATCCATAATGATGACCTTCGACTCAAAGCTCAGCACTTTAGCGATCTCGACCATCTGCTGATCGCCGATCGACAAATCGCCCACCAGCTTTTGGCTGTTGAAGCGTAAGTTCAGCTTTGCCAATAGCTTGTCAGCTTCGGCATACATCGTTTTCCAGTCAATTTTGCCAAAGCGATTCACAAACTCACGACCGAGGAAAATATTCTCGGCGATCGTCAGCTGGGGGATCAGGTTGAGTTCCTGGTGAATGATGCCGATTCCGGCTTCCTGAGAAGATTTAGGTCCGTTGAAGGTGGTCTCTTTCCCCAACCACAGCAGCGAACCGGCATCGCGGGAGTAGATACCGGTCAGCACCTTCATCATGGTAGATTTGCCGGCACCGTTCTCCCCGACCAGCGCCATCACGCGACCTGGATAGACATTTAGCGAGGCGCCGGAGAGCGCCTTGACGCCAGGGAACGCTTTATCGATCCCTTTTAGTTGCAATAAGGCTTCCATATCGGCGACCTCAGAACGTCACGCCGGCACAGAGAATAACGTTCGCATACGGGGAACACTCCCCGCTGCGAATCACCGCCTGACTGTCTGCGGTTTCTTTTTTAAACTGCTCATGACTGGTGTAACGAATTTCAATGGTGTTTCCCTGGTGCTGCTGCAGCTGCTCAAGGTGAGTGAGCAACGTCGCATGGAGCTGCGGATTAAGGGTTTTAATCTCTTCCGCCAGGATAGCCGCTTCAACCTGCATTTCGCTCGTCACCACCTCCAGAACCTGCATAAAGGAGGGAACCCCGTGGGTTAACGCCATATCAATACGCGCGCTGCTGCGGGGAACCGGTAAACCAGCGTCGCAAACAACCAGCGTATCGGTATGCCCCAGACGGGAGATGACCGACGAGATATCAGCATTGAGGACGGTACCTTTTTTCATTTTCTCTTTTGCTCCATTAGCGAAACGTTTCGCTGGTATAAGTATTAGCAATAAGAGAACAGAAAACCATCACCAGATGTGAGAATTGTGATCGTCATCGAAACGTTTCGCAACGCAGCAGCGAGAAAGTCTGAAGCGAGCAGATAAAACAAAAAAGCCCTTCATTAAGAAGGGCCCTAGTGAATCAAATCTCAACCTGGGTGCCGAGTTCAATAACCCGGTTAGGCGGGATTTCGAACTGATCCGGCGCCCGCAGGGCGTTGCGCTGCAGCAGCAGATACAGCTTGCCGCGCAGGCGCAGATACCACGGCCGCTTGCCGATGATCAACGACTCATGCGACATAAAGAAGGAGGTCTCCATCATCCGGCAGCTCAGGCCTTCCAGCCCGCAGCGGTGGAAAACCTCTTCGACGTTCGGCGTTTCGCGCCAGCCGTAGCTGGCAACGACGCGCCAGAACGACGGCGATATCTGTTCAATCTGTACGCGACGAACGTTATGTACGTACGGCGCGTCTTCGGTACGCAGCGTGAGCAAAATCACCCGCTCGTGCAGCACCTTGTTATGCTTCAGGTTGTGCAACAGCGCGAAAGGAATCACGTTCAGCGCCCGGGACATATAAACAGCGGTACCCGGCACGCGAACCGGCGGCGATTTTTCAAGAGAAGAGATCATCGCCTCCAGAGAATTACCGTGCTCATGCATCCGACGCAGAAGGCGGAAACGCTCGCTCTTCCAGGTGGTCATGATGGTAAACATCACCAGACCGAGGGTCAGAGGCAGCCAGCCGCCGGAGACGATTTTATCGAGGTTCGCGGAGAAGAGCGGGATATCAATGCACATAAAGGCAACCAGCAGCAGCGCCACAACAAACTTATTCCAGTGCCAGTTTTGCCGCGCCACCGTCGTGAACAGAATGGTGGTCAGCACCATCGTTCCCGTCACCGCAATACCGTATGCCGCCGCCAGATTCGAGGAGTGCTCAAAGTTAACAATCACGATGACCACCGAGATATAGAGCAGCCAGTTGATAAACGGGATGTAAATCTGCCCGGACTCCATTTCCGAGGTGTGAATAATACGCATCGGCGACAGGTACCCCAGACGCACGGCCTGGCGAGTCAGAGAGAAGACGCCGGAGATAACCGCCTGGGAAGCGATAACCGTCGCCAGGGCGGCAATGATCAGCATTGGGATCAGCGCCCACTCCGGCGCCAGCAGAAAGAACGGGTTTTTAATCGCTTCCGGATGTTTAAGCAGCAGCGCCCCCTGACCAAAGTAGTTCAGTACCAGCGAAGGCAGCACGACCGAAAACCAGGCCAGGCGAATCGGCAATTTGCCGAAATGCCCCATGTCGGCATACAGCGCTTCCACGCCGGTAATCGACAGCACCACCGCCCCCAGCGCCACAAACGAGACGGTTTTATATTCGAGGAAGAAATGAACCGCCCAGTAAGGGTTCAACGCCTGCAGCACTTCAGGGTTAGCGAAAATACTGCGCGCGCCCAGTACCGCCAGCAGCAGGAACCAGATCAGCATAATCGGCGCGAACAGCTTACCCACCATGCTGGTACCGTGCTTTTGAATGGCAAATAGCAGCGTCAGGACAATGATGGATATGGGCACAACCCAGGTATCCAGGTCCGGAGCGATAATTTCCAGACCTTCTATCGCCGACATCACCGAGATGGCAGGGGTAATGACCACCTCGCCATAAAAGAAGCTGCCGCCGATAAGCCCAAGGATCACCAGGATGGACGTGGCGCGCGCGGAGGTGTTTCGTCCCGCCAGCGACATTAACGTCAGGATCCCGCCTTCACCGGCGTTATCTGCCCGCATCACGAAGGTGATGTATTTGAGTGAAACGGTAAGAATTAATAGCCAAAAAATGAGCGACAGGAAGCCAAAAACAGCATCACGCTCAACGCCAAAGCCAAACTGACCTGACAGACATTCACGAAGTGTATACAGTGGACTGGTGCCGATATCGCCGTATACCACGCCGATTGCCGCCAGCGTTATTGCCGGCAGCGATTGCTTATTATCAGTGCTCATAGACTAGTCTTTTCGTTTATAAAACAAATGTGTGCCTAGTCCCTTGGCCCACAAAAAGCGCACAGTATGCACGATTATTTGCTGAATCGTACCCCTAACTGACATCATCTTAACCTGACTCAAAGAAAATAAATCGATTCTTCAGGCTATTACCACCCCTAATCAAACATCTATACTCGACCTAACAACGACATTCTAAAAAGCACGCAACTCTATTATGGCTCAATCACATTTACTGGCAGAAAGAATTTCCCGGCTCAGCGCCGCGCTGGAAAAAGGACTCTTCGAACGCAGCCACGCAATACGCCTTTGCCTGCTTGCCGCCCTCAGCGGCGAGAGCGTTTTTCTGCTGGGCCCGCCGGGGATCGCCAAAAGCCTGATTGCCCGTCGCCTCAAGTTCGCCTTCCAGCAGGCTCGCGCATTTGAATACCTGATGACCCGTTTCTCCACGCCGGAAGAGGTCTTTGGCCCACTCTCCATTCAGGCGCTGAAAGATGAAGGGCGCTACGAACGTTTGACCGCCGGCTATCTTCCGGAAGCTGAAATTGTTTTTCTCGATGAGATCTGGAAAGCGGGCCCGGCGATTCTCAATACGCTGCTGACGGCGATAAACGAACGCCATTTCCGCAACGGGGCGATCGAAGAGAAGATCCCCATGCGCCTGCTGGTGGCGGCGTCGAACGAGCTCCCGGAGGCAGACAACAGTCTGGAAGCCTTATACGATCGTATGCTTATTCGCCTATGGCTGGATAAGGTACAGGATAAAACGAACTTCCGCTCAATGCTGATAAGCCAGCAGGACGAGAACAGTAATCCTGTCCCGGCGAGTTTGCAGGTCAGCGACGAGGAATTTCTGCAATGGCAGCAGGATATCGGCAGCGTGAAGCTACCGGACAGCGTATTTGAACTGATTTTCCAGCTGCGCCAGCAGCTGGATACGTTGCCAAACGCGCCCTACGTCTCAGATCGTCGCTGGAAAAAAGCCATTCGTCTGCTGCAGGCCAGCGCCTTTTTCAGCGGCCGCGACACCATTGCGCCAATAGACCTGATCCTGCTGAAGGATTGCCTGTGGCACAATATTGAGACGATGAATCTGATGTCCGTGCAGATTGAGACCTTAATGACCAGCCACGCCTGGCAGCAGCAGGCGATGCTCACCCGCCTCGGGTCGATTATCCAACGGCGCATTCAGCTTCAACAGCAGCAAAGCGATAAGACCGCGCTAAAAGTCACCCGTCTCGGCGGGATGTTCAGCCGTAAACCTCATTATGAACTGCCTGCTGAAGTGCAGGACCCCACGCTAACGCTGCTTCTCCAGCAGCCGCTAAAACTGCACGACCTGGAAGTGATTCATATTACGTTTGTTCGTGAAGAGCTTGCTCACTGGCTGGAGAAAGGGGGTGAGATCCGCGGCAAGCTCAACGGCATTGGTTTTGCCCAGCAGCTGAATATGGATGTCGATACCAGCCAGCATCTGGTCGTGCGCGATGTGAGCCTGCAGGGATCGCGACTCTCCCTGCCCGGTAGCGAATCACGGGAAAATATGCCGGCAGAAATCAGGCAACAGCTGGAGGCGCTGGACGACGAATGGCATCAGCAACATAACCGCTTCAGCGAACAGCAAAAATGTCTGTTTATTCCCGGCGAGTGGCTGGGGCGCATTGAAGCCAGCCTGCAGGACGTGGGAACGCAGATTAAACAGGCCCGCCAGTCATGACGCTGGACATGCTGAATGTCATGCTGGCAGTCGGCGAAGAGGGCATGATCGATGAGATGCTGCTGGCCCTGCTGGCAGCGCCTCAACTCGCGGTATTCTTTGAAAAATTTCCGCGGCTCAAAAATATTATCGCCGCCGACATTCCTCGCTGGCGGGAAGCGGTCAGATCGCGACTAAAAGAGACCAACGTCCCGCCCGAGCTGGATGCGGAAGTTCAGTGCTATCAGCAATCACAGCGGCTTTCCACCTCGCAGTTTATCGTCCAGCTGCCGCAAATTCTGAGCCAGCTGCATAAGCTGCACTCCCCTTTTGCCAGCCAGGCGCAGCAGCTGGTGGACAACAACAGCACCTTTACGCCGGCGCTGCACACGTTATTCCTTCAGCGCTGGCGTCTGAGCCTGGTGGTGCAGGCAACCTCTCTTAATCAGCAGCTGCTGGATGAAGAGCGCGATCAGCTGCTGAGCGAAGTTCAGGAGCGCATGACCCTCAGCGGCCAGCTCGAGCCCGTGCTGGTGGAGAATGATAATGCGGCGGGACACCTGTGGGACATGAGCGCCGGAGAGCTGAAGCGAGGCGATTACCAGCTGATCGTTCGCTACGGGGACTTTTTAAGCCAACAACCTGAACTCATGCAGCTCGCCGAACAGCTGGGGCGCTCGCGTGAAGCGAAAGCGGTGCCGAAAAAAGATGCGCCGATGGAGACCTTCCGCAGCCTGGTGCGCGAACCGGCTACCGTACCGGAGCAGGTCGACGGTCTTCAGCAGAGCGACGATATTCTACGTCTGCTGCCGCCTGAGCTGGCCACCCTCGGCATCACCGAGCTGGAGTTTGAGTTCTACCGCAAGCTGGTTGAAAAGCAGCTGCTGACCTATCGACTACATGGTGATGCGTGGAAGGAAAAGATCACCGAACGGCCGGTAACGCGCCAGGACGTTGATGAACAGCCGCGCGGGCCGTTTATCGTCTGCGTCGATACTTCCGGCTCAATGGGCGGTTTCAATGAACAGTGCGCCAAGGCGTTTTGTCTGGCGCTGATGCGGGTCGCTCTGGCGGATAACCGCCGCTGCTTCATTATGCTGTTTTCCAGCGAAGTGGTGCACTACGAACTCACCGGCCCGCAGGGGCTGGAACAGGCGATTCGTTTCTTGAGCCAGCGCTTTCGCGGCGGCACCGATCTGGCCAGCTGCTTCCGGGCGGTGATTGAGCGTATGCAGAATCCGCAGTGGGTCGATGCTGATGCGGTGGTGATTTCTGATTTTATCGCCCAGCGCTTGCCGGATGAGGTGATCAATAAGGTGGGAGAGCTACAGCATAAACATCAACATCGTTTTCATGCGGTGGCGATGTCGGTACACGGCAAGCCCGGCATTATGCGCGTATTCGATCATATCTGGCGCTTTGATACCGGGTTGCGTAGCCGCCTGCTGAGACGCTGGCGGCGTTAATCACTGATTAAAGAAGCGCAGCAACGCTCTGACGAACCTGGGTTGGCCACACGCCGCACTGCACCTGGCCGATATGCTCAAGCTGCAGCAGCAGCATCGTCAGGCGAGACTGGCCAATGCCGCCGCCAATCGTCTGCGGCATATCTCCGCGCAGCAGCGCCTGGTGCCATTCCAGCTGCAGGCGATCTTCGTCGCCGGTCATCGCGAGCTGACGCTTCAGCGCTTCGGCATCCACGCGGATCCCCATTGAAGAGAGCTCGAATGCATCTTCAAGCACCGGGTTCCACACCAGAATATCACCGTTCAGACCGGCATAGCCTTCAGCAGCAGGCGTGCTCCAGTCATCGTAATCCGGCGCGCGAACGTCGTGACGCTGGCCATCGGAAAGCTTGCCGCCGATACCGATCAGGAATACCGCGCCCAGCTCTTTCGCGATCGCCCGCTCGCGGCCCTTGGCATCAAGATCCGGATAGCGGCTTAAAAGCTCTTGGCTATGAACAAACTGGATCGTCTCCGGCAAGAAAGGCGTGAGGCCAAACGCTTTACTGACGGCGTCTTCGGTCGCTTTGATCCCGGCATAGATCGCTTCAACGGTTGCTTTCAGCGTGCCGCAGTGGCGCTCTCCATCACCCATTACGCGCTCCCAGTCCCACTGGTCAACGTAAACGGAATGGATGGGAGTTAATCGGTCTTCATCGGGGCGAAGGGCCTTCATGTGCGTGTACAGCCCTTCGCCCGCGCTGAAGTCGTGTTGTCCCAGGGTTTGACGCTTCCACTTCGCCAGTGAATGAACCACTTCGAACTGGGCGTCTGGCAGTGTTTTCACTTTAACCTGAACCGCTTTTTCGCAACCAGAGAGGTTATCCTGGGTCCCATCGCCCACACGGCTTAAGATCGGCGCCTGGACTTCGATCAGGCCGAGCTTCTCTTCAAGCTGGCGGGAAAAGTGTGACTTAACGAAACTAATCTGGCGTTGTTTTGCGATGTATGCGGTTTTCATTTTTTATAACTCCTGCGTCCTGTTGCCATTGATTAAGCAACAAAACAGCGCTGCAATTCAATAATCCAACAACAAAAAGCCTGCATCGATTTTGATTCATTAAAATTTGAGGCTAAAATAGAAATATTCGTCAAACTTCATAAGAAAAACCTATGGAAAATTATCAGATCGACAATCTGGACCGCGGCATTCTAGAGGCCTTAATGGCCAACGCGCGCACCGCCTATGCTGAACTGGCAAAACAGTTTGGCGTCAGCCCGGGGACCATTCACGTGCGGGTAGAGAAAATGAAGCAGGCCGGAATTATTACCGGCGCACGCATCGACGTCAGCCCCAAGCAGCTGGGTTACGATGTAGGATGTTTTATCGGCATCATTCTGAAGAGCGCGAAAGACTACCCCTCCGCGCTGGCCAGGCTAAACAGCCTGGATGAGGTTACTGAAGCCTATTACACCACCGGACACTACAGTATCTTTATAAAAGTGATGTGCCGATCGATTGATGCGCTCCAGCATGTACTTATCAACAAGATCCAAACAATTGATGAAATTCAGTCCACTGAAACGCTGATCGTCCTGCAAAACCCGATTATGCGTACCATCCGCCCGTGATCGGGCTTTTTAATCCCACATTTTTCCACAGGTAGATCCCAGCTCGCTCACAGCGTACAATACGCCACTCTGAATAGTGGAGCGGGCGATCATGGCAGAGATAACTCTTATCAGCGGCAGTACGCTGGGTAGCGCAGAATATGTATCAGAACATCTGGCGGAAAAGCTGGAAGAGGCTGGACACAGCACGACTATTCAGCACGGCCCGCTGATCGACGATCTGCAGGCGGAAGGGATCTGGCTGGTTATCTCTTCGACGCATGGCGCCGGGGACATTCCCGATAATCTTCTGCCTTTCTATGAAGCGCTTCAGGAGAAGCAGGTCGACCTCTCTGCGGTCCGTTTTGGCGCAGTCGGCATCGGTAGCCGTGAATACGATACCTTCTGCGGAGCAATTGATAAGCTCGAGACGGCGCTCAACGCCTGCGGGGCAAAACAGATCGGTGAAACGCTAAAAATTAACGTTCTCGAACATGAAATTCCGGAAGATCCGGCCGAGATTTGGCTGGGATCCTGGAAAAACTTGCTCTGAGAATTGTAAAGATCATACTTTCTTCTGTGGATAACTATGCTTAAAAGCTTGGATCAACCGGTAGTTATCCAAAGTATAACCCTTGACTGATTTTTGTGCTGTGTATAACCCTTCATTTTGATCCCAGCTTATACGGACCAGGATCACCGATCATTCACAGAAAGCGATCCTTCTTAAGCGTTTGATCTTAAATCGCGGATCTGACTTATCCACAAGACAAGCCGATCCTAATAAGAGATCACAATAAAACAGATCTCTAAATAAAAGATCTTCTTTTTAATACTCAGGATCCCGGCGCTTTCTCGAAAGGCTAAAGTTGAGTAGAATCCACGGCCCGGGCTTCACTCTATTTTCAAACCGCTTTATGCGAGGCATACCACCATGTTTTATCAGGATCCTTTTGACGTCATCATCATTGGCGGGGGTCATGCAGGCACTGAGGCCGCGATGGCCGCAGCGCGAATGGGTCAACAGACTCTGCTTTTGACACACAATATCGACACTCTGGGGCAGATGAGCTGCAACCCGGCGATTGGCGGCATTGGGAAAGGACACCTGGTAAAAGAAGTGGATGCGCTTGGCGGCCTGATGGCGAAGGCAATTGACCACGCCGGCATCCAGTTTAGGATACTAAACGCCAGCAAAGGCCCGGCCGTACGGGCAACTCGCGCTCAGGCAGACCGTGTGCTGTACCGGCAGGCCGTACGTACCGCGCTGGAAAACCAGCCTAATTTAATGATCTTCCAGCAGGCGGTGGAAGATCTGATTGTCGAAAACGATCGTGTTGTTGGCGCCGTCACCCAGATGGGGCTTAAATTCCGCGCCAAAGCGGTGGTACTGACCGTCGGAACCTTTCTCGACGGTAAGATCCATATCGGTCTGGATAACTACAGCGGCGGTCGTGCAGGCGATCCTCCGTCGATCCCGCTGTCCCGCCGCTTGCGTGAACTGCCGCTGCGCGTCAGCCGCCTGAAAACCGGTACCCCGCCGCGTATCGATGCGAGGACGATTGATTTCAGCGTTCTGGCACAGCAGCACGGCGATAATCCGATGCCGGTCTTCTCGTTTATGGGAGATGCTTCGCAGCATCCGCGTCAGGTGCCGTGCTACGTCACGCATACCAACGAGAAAACGCATGACGTGATCCGTAATAACCTCGATCGCAGCCCGATGTATGCCGGCGTGATTGAAGGGATCGGTCCCCGCTACTGTCCTTCGATCGAAGACAAGGTCATGCGCTTTGCCGATCGTAACCAGCATCAAATTTTCCTCGAGCCGGAAGGCCTGACGTCCAACGAAATTTATCCAAATGGCATCTCCACCAGCCTGCCGTTCGATGTCCAGATGCAAATCGTCCGCTCAATGCAGGGGATGGAAAATGCAAAAATCGTTCGTCCTGGCTACGCTATTGAGTACGATTTCTTTGACCCGCGCGACCTGAAACCGACGCTGGAAAGTAAATTTATTCATGGCCTGTTCTTTGCCGGCCAGATTAACGGCACCACCGGTTATGAAGAAGCCGCCGCTCAGGGCCTGCTGGCAGGCCTGAACGCCGCTCGTTTCTCCGCCGAGAAAGAGGGGTGGGCGCCTGGCCGCTCTCAGGCTTACCTTGGCGTCCTGGTAGACGATCTGTGTACTCTCGGTACCAAAGAACCGTACCGCATGTTTACCTCTCGTGCGGAATACCGCCTGATGCTGCGTGAAGACAACGCCGATCTGCGCCTGACCGAACAAGGTCGTGAACTGGGTCTGGTGGATGACGAACGCTGGGCGCGTTTCAACGAGAAGCTTGAGAGCATTGAACGTGAACGTCAGCGTCTGAAAACCAGCTGGGTTAATCCGCTGGCGGAAAGCGCTGCGGAAGTGAATGCTCGACTGACGGCGCCTTTGTCCCGTGAAGCTAACGGTGAAGATTTGCTCCGTCGTCCGGAAATGACCTACGAACAGCTGGTGCAGATGACGCCGTTCTCGCCGGGTCTTGAGGACAAGCAAGCGGCTGAACAGGTCGAAATTCAGGTAAAATACGAAGGCTACATCGCGCGCCAGCAGGATGAAATCGAGAAACAACAGCGCAACGAGAACACGTTGCTGCCTGCTACGCTTGATTATCGCCAGGTGAATGGGCTGTCGAACGAGGTCATTGCCAAGTTGAACGACCATAAGCCGTCTTCGATAGGGCAGGCATCGCGTATTTCCGGCATTACGCCTGCGGCAATCTCGATTTTGCTGGTGTGGTTAAAAAAGCAGGGAATGCTGCGCCGTAGCGCCTGATATTCCACTGAACGATACATGGGCGAATAGCGCATCAGATATCCGTCAGGTCAATTTCTCAGCCCGGTAAGCGTATCGCCTCCGGGCTCATTGTTTTTAAACAGGTAACGATCGTGCTCAACAAACTTTCTCGTCTGCTTGATGAAGCAGGTATTTCACTTACCGATCACCAGAAAAACCAGCTTGTCGCCTACGTTGGCATGCTGGATAAGTGGAATAAGGCCTATAACCTGACCTCGGTTCGCGATCCTGACGAGATGCTGGTACGCCACATCCTCGACAGCATTGTTGTTGCGCCATACCTTAAAGGAACGCGTTTTATCGATGTCGGTACGGGGCCTGGGCTGCCGGGGATCCCGCTGGCTATCGTGCGTCCTGAATCCCACTTCACCCTGCTGGACAGTCTGGGCAAGCGAGTACGTTTCCTTCGGCAAGTCCAGCATGAGCTCAAACTGGATAACGTCACCCCGGTACAAAGCCGTGTGGAAGAGTTCCCGGCAGAGCCGCCGTTTGACGGCGTGATTAGCCGCGCATTTGCGTCGCTGAATGACATGGTGAGCTGGTGCCATCATTTACCTGCAGAGAACGGTCACTTTTATGCGCTCAAGGGCTTAGCGCAGGAAGATGAAATGGCAAATCTGCCGGAAGGGGTCGTCATTAAGGAAGTTGTCGAACTGCATGTGCCTCAGCTGGAAGGGGAGCGTCACCTTGTGGTGATTCAGCCAAAAATGATTTAATTTTTATCAAAAAATGTGAAAAAAACACGGTCCATGGATGTTACAAAAATAAAAGTCACGGCAGGGTATTATCGGACTGTCTTTAACCCTGGGGTTACCAGGGGTTTTCTTTCCGTTAACTTTGCCCTGTTGCTTTACCAACAGAATAGTCAACATTGAAAATATCAGTACGCTAAAAATCTCGCTGCTTGCACTTCATACTCATGTTAAATTTTTATTATGAATGTCAATAAAAGGTTTTTATTGTATATGGGATTGTTTTAGAAAGAATACCTGGTTTTTATGTTGAATATCAAACGGATAAAAAATTGAGTTTTATGTACAGAATTAATTCGATTTCGCGAAAAATGTTTATTATGTGATCTGATGCACGCTTTAATTGCCGATTTTTCGCGGTATTTGCAGTTTTGCATGACGGCTCACAGATCGGTGAAATGCATGAAAAGTTGTCTGTCGGAAAATAATTAAACATTTATTCACTATTTTGCTACTTATTGTTTGAAATCACGAGGCGTCACCGTATAATTTGTCCGCTTTTTGATGCTTGACTCTTCGTCTTAAAGGACGTTTTATACGACACGCGACATACCTCGAAGGGAGCAGGAGTAAAAACGTGATGTCAGTGTCGCTCTTGAGTCGAAACGTTGCTCGTAAGCTTCTGTTTATTCAGTTACTGGCAGTAATAGCAAGTGGACTGCTGTTCAGCCTCAAAGACCCTTTCTGGGGCATCTCCGCGGTGAGTGGAGGTTTGGCGGTTCTTTTGCCAAACATGATATTTATGATTTTTGCCTGGCGTCATCAGGCGCATACACCAGCTAAAGGCCGAGTGGCCTGGTCCTTCGCCATTGGTGAAGCCTTCAAGGTGTTGCTGACCTTCGCCTTTCTGGCGGTGGCGCTGGCGGTTTTGAAAGTGGTATTTTTGCCGCTGATAGTGACGTGGGTTTTGGTGCTGGTGGTACAAGTTCTGGCGCCAGCTGTAATTAACAACAAAGGGTAAAAGGCATCATGGCTTCAGAAAATATGACGCCGCAGGATTACATAGGCCACCATCTGAACAACCTTCAGCTGGACCTGCGTACATTCTCGCTGGTGGATCCGCACAACCCCCCGGCCACCTTCTGGACGCTCAACATTGACTCCATGTTTTTCTCAGTGGTGCTCGGTCTGTTATTCCTGTTTATGTTCCGCAGCGTGGCTAAAAAGGCGACAACCGGCGTACCTGGTAAATTCCAGACCTTCATTGAGATGATCATCGGCTTCGTCCATGGCAGCGTCAAAGATATGTATCACGGCAAGAGCAAGGTCATTGCTCCGCTGGCCCTCACCGTGTTCGTCTGGGTATTCCTGATGAACCTGATGGATCTGCTGCCTATCGACTTTATCCCTTGGATCGGCGAACACGTTCTCGGTCTGCCTGCTCTGCGCGTGGTGCCGTCAGCTGACGTTAACATCACCCTGTCGATGGCGCTTGGCGTATTTATCCTGATTCTTTTCTACAGCATCAAAATGAAAGGCGTGGGCGGGTTCGTTAAAGAACTGACCCTGCAGCCGTTCAATCACTGGGCGTTCATTCCTGTCAACTTAATCCTTGAAGGGGTAAGCCTGCTGTCAAAACCTGTATCACTGGGTCTGCGACTGTTCGGCAACATGTATGCCGGTGAGCTGATTTTCATTCTGATTGCTGGCCTGTTGCCGTGGTGGTCACAGTGGATTCTGAATGTGCCATGGGCCATTTTCCACATCCTGATTATTACGCTGCAAGCCTTCATCTTCATGGTTCTGACGATCGTCTATCTGTCGATGGCATCTGAAGAGCATTGATTTTTACCAACATACTACGTTTTAACTGAAACAAACTGGAGACTGTCATGGAAAACCTGAATATGGATCTGCTGTACATGGCTGCCGCTGTGATGATGGGTCTGGCGGCAATCGGTGCTGCGATCGGTATCGGCATCCTCGGGGGTAAATTCCTGGAAGGCGCAGCGCGTCAACCGGATCTGATTCCTCTGCTGCGTACTCAGTTCTTTATCGTTATGGGTCTGGTGGATGCTATCCCGATGATCGCTGTAGGTCTGGGTCTGTACGTGATGTTCGCCGTCGCGTAGTAAGTTGTTCGAAAGAAACCTAAGCCACAGAGTTATTTTTTAAGAGGTATTGTGCTGTGAACATGAACGCAACAATCCTCGGCCAGGCCATCGCGTTTGTTATCTTCGTATGGTTCTGCATGAAGTATGTATGGCCGCCTTTAATGGCTGCCATCGAAAAGCGCCAGAAAGAAATTTCTGACGGTTTAGCTTCTGCAGAACGCGCTAAGAAAGATTTGGACCTTGCACAGGCCAACGCGACCGACCAGCTGAAAAAAGCGAAAGCGGAAGCCCAGGTAATCATCGAGCAGGCGAACAAGCGTCGCTCTCAGATCCTGGATGAAGCAAAAGCGGAAGCAGAACAGGAACGCACCAAAATCGTCGCACAGGCGCAGGCTGAAATCGATGCCGAACGTAAACGTGCCCGTGAGGAGCTGCGTAAGCAGGTTGCTATCCTGGCTGTTGCTGGCGCCGAGAAGATCATCGAACGTTCCGTGGATGAAGCTGCTAACAGCGACATCGTGGATAAACTTGTCGCTGAACTGTAAGGAGGGAGGGGCTGATGTCTGAATTTGTAACGGTAGCTCGCCCCTACGCCAAAGCAGCTTTTGACTTTGCCGTCGAACACAACAGCGTTGAACGCTGGCAGGATATGCTGGCGTTTGTTGCTGAAGTGACTAAAAACGAAGAAATGGCAGAGCTACTCTCTGGCGCACTGGCGCCGGAAACGCTCTCTGATGTGTTTATCGCGGTTTGTGGTGAGCAACTGGACGAAAATGGTCAAAACCTGATCCGGGTGATGGCTGAAAATGGTCGTCTGAAAGCGCTCCCTGATGTTCTCGAGCAGTTCATTCATCTGCGCGCTGCCAGTGAGGCAACCGCAGAGGTAGAAGTTATTTCTGCCGCTCAAATGAGTGACGAACAGCTTGCGAAAATTACCGCCGCGATGGAAAAACGTCTGTCACGCAAAGTTAAGCTGAATTGCAAAATCGATAAGTCTGTAATGGCAGGCGTAATCATCCGTTCGGGTGATATGGTCATTGATGGTAGCGTACGCGGCCGTCTTGAACGCCTTGCAGACGTCTTGCAGTCTTAAGGGGACTGGAGCATGCAACTGAATTCCACCGAAATCAGCGAACTGATCAAGCAGCGCATTGCTCAGTTCAATGTTGTGAGCGAGGCTCATAACGAAGGTACTATCGTTTCTGTAAGTGACGGTGTTATCCGCATTCACGGCCTGGCCGATTGTATGCAGGGTGAGATGATCGCTCTGCCGGGTAACCGTTACGCTATCGCACTGAACCTGGAGCGCGACTCCGTAGGTGCAGTTGTGATGGGTCCGTACGCTGACCTCGCCGAAGGTATGAAGGTTAAATGTACTGGCCGTATCCTTGAAGTTCCGGTTGGCCGCGGCCTGCTGGGACGTGTGGTTAACACCCTGGGTGCACCGATTGATGGTAAAGGTCCGCTGGAGCACGACGGCTTCTCCGCCGTTGAAGCTATCGCGCCGGGCGTAATCGAACGTCAGTCCGTCGATCAGCCGGTGCAGACCGGTTATAAATCCGTTGATGCCATGATCCCAATCGGTCGTGGACAACGTGAACTGATCATCGGCGACCGTCAGACCGGTAAAACCGCGCTGGCTATCGACGCCATCATCAACCAACGTGATTCCGGCATCAAGTGCGTCTACGTAGCTATCGGCCAGAAAGCGTCCACGATTTCTAACGTGGTACGTAAACTGGAAGAACACGGCGCGCTGGCTAACACCATCGTTGTGGTTGCAACCGCATCTGAATCTGCCGCACTGCAATACCTGGCGCCGTATGCCGGTTGTGCAATGGGTGAATACTTCCGCGACCGCGGTGAAGATGCGCTGATCATTTATGATGACCTGTCTAAACAGGCCGTTGCTTATCGTCAGATCTCCCTGCTGCTCCGCCGTCCGCCTGGACGTGAAGCATTCCCGGGCGACGTATTCTACCTCCACTCTCGTCTGCTGGAGCGTGCTGCACGTGTTAACGTCGAATACGTTGAAGCTTTCACCAAAGGTGAAGTGAAGGGTAAAACCGGTTCTCTGACTGCGCTGCCGATTATCGAAACCCAGGCGGGTGACGTTTCTGCGTTCGTTCCGACCAACGTAATTTCCATTACCGATGGTCAGATCTTCCTGGAAACCAACCTGTTTAACTCCGGTATTCGTCCTGCGGTTAACCCGGGTATCTCCGTATCCCGTGTTGGTGGTGCAGCTCAGACCAAGATCATGAAGAAACTGTCCGGTGGTATTCGTACCGCTCTGGCACAGTATCGCGAACTGGCGGCGTTCTCCCAGTTTGCCTCTGACCTTGATGATGCAACCCGTAAGCAGCTGGACCACGGTCAGAAAGTGACCGAACTGCTGAAACAGAAACAGTATGCGCCGATGTCCGTTGCGCAGCAGTCTCTGGTTCTGTTCGCGGCAGAACGTGGTTATCTGGCGGATGTCGAGCTGTCGAAAATCGGTAGCTTTGAAGCCGCTCTGCTGGCTTACGTCGACCGTGATCACGCTCCGTTGATGCAAGAGATCAACCAGTCCGGTGGCTATAACGACGAAATCGAAGGCAAGCTGAAAGGCATCCTCGATTCCTTCAAAGCAACCCAATCCTGGTAAAGTCTGGCGGCTTGCTCTAGGGCAGGCCGCAAGGCATTGAGGAGAAGCTCATGGCCGGCGCAAAAGAGATACGTAGTAAGATCGCAAGCGTCCAGAACACGCAAAAGATCACTAAAGCGATGGAAATGGTCGCCGCTTCCAAAATGCGTAAATCGCAGGAGCGTATGGCGGCCAGCCGTCCTTATGCAGATACGATGCGCAAAGTGATCGGTCACCTTGCGAACGGTAATCTGGAATATAAGCACCCTTACCTGGAAGAACGCGACGTTAAACGCGTGGGCTACCTGGTGGTGTCTACCGACCGTGGTCTGTGCGGTGGCTTGAACATTAACCTGTTCAAAAAGCTGCTGGCGGAAATGAAAGCATGGTCCGATAAAGGCGTTCAGTGCGAACTCGCAATGATCGGCTCCAAGGGCGTGTCGTTCTTTAATTCCGTTAGCGGTAATGTTGTCGCCCAGGTGACGGGTATGGGGGATAACCCATCCCTGTCCGAACTGATTGGTCCGGTAAAAGTGATGTTGCAGGCCTACGATGAAGGCCGTCTGGACAAGCTGTATATTGTCAGCAACAAATTTATTAACACCATGTCTCAGGTTCCAACCATCACTCAGCTGCTGCCGTTACCGGCTTCAGAAGATGGTGAGTTGAAGCGTAAATCCTGGGATTACCTGTATGAACCCGATCCGAAAGCGCTGCTGGATACCCTGCTGCGCCGTTATGTGGAATCTCAGGTTTATCAGGGCGTGGTAGAAAACCTGGCCAGCGAGCAGGCCGCACGTATGGTGGCGATGAAAGCCGCGACCGACAATGGCGGCAGCCTGATTAAAGAGCTGCAGTTGGTATACAACAAAGCTCGTCAGGCCAGCATTACTCAGGAACTCACCGAGATCGTCGGTGGAGCATCCGCGGTATAACCAGGTTAATTCGTAGAGGATTCAAGATGGCTACTGGAAAAATTGTCCAGGTAATCGGCGCCGTGGTCGACGTCGAATTCCCTCAGGATGCCGTACCGCGCGTGTACGAGGCTCTTGAGGTACAAAATGGTAGTGAGAATCTGGTGCTGGAAGTTCAGCAGCAGCTCGGCGGCGGTATTGTTCGTACCATCGCCATGGGTTCTTCCGACGGTCTGCGTCGCGGTCTGGAAGTAAAAGACCTCGAGCATCCGATCGAAGTCCCGGTAGGTAAAGCAACGCTGGGTCGTATCATGAACGTACTGGGCCAACCGGTAGACATGAAAGGCGACATCGGTGAAGAAGAGCGTTGGGCTATCCACCGCGCAGCACCTTCCTACGAAGAGTTGTCAAACTCTCAGGAACTGCTGGAAACCGGCATCAAAGTTATCGACCTGATGTGTCCGTTTGCGAAGGGCGGTAAAGTTGGTCTGTTCGGTGGTGCGGGTGTAGGTAAAACCGTAAACATGATGGAGCTGATCCGTAACATCGCGATCGAGCACTCCGGTTACTCCGTGTTTGCGGGCGTAGGTGAACGTACTCGTGAGGGTAACGACTTCTACCACGAAATGACCGACTCCAACGTTATCGATAAAGTATCCCTGGTGTATGGCCAGATGAACGAGCCGCCGGGAAACCGTCTGCGCGTTGCGCTGACCGGCCTGACCATGGCTGAGAAGTTCCGTGACGAAGGTCGTGACGTTCTGCTGTTCGTCGATAACATCTATCGTTACACCCTGGCCGGTACTGAAGTATCCGCACTGCTGGGCCGTATGCCTTCAGCGGTAGGTTACCAGCCGACTCTGGCGGAAGAGATGGGCGTTCTGCAGGAACGTATCACCTCCACCAAAACCGGCTCTATCACTTCCGTACAGGCGGTATACGTACCCGCGGATGACTTGACTGACCCGTCTCCAGCAACCACCTTTGCGCACCTTGACGCAACCGTGGTACTGAGCCGTCAGATCGCTTCTCTGGGTATCTATCCGGCAGTTGACCCGCTGGACTCCACCAGCCGTCAGCTGGATCCGCTGGTTGTTGGTCAGGAGCACTACGACACCGCTCGTGGCGTTCAGTCCATCCTGCAGCGTTATCAGGAACTGAAAGACATCATCGCCATCCTGGGTATGGATGAACTGTCTGAAGAAGATAAGCTGGTGGTAGCTCGCGCGCGTAAGATTCAGCGCTTCCTGTCCCAGCCGTTCTTCGTGGCAGAAGTATTTACCGGTTCTCCGGGCAAATACGTCTCCCTGAAAGACACCATCCGTGGCTTTAAAGGCATCATGGAAGGCGAATACGATCACCTGCCGGAGCAGGCGTTCTACATGGTCGGTTCTATCGACGAAGCCGTGGAAAAAGCCAAAAAACTTTAACGCCTTAATCGGAGGGTGATATGGCAATGACTTACCACCTGGACGTCGTCAGCGCAGAGAAACAAATGTTCTCTGGTCTGGTCGAGAAAATCCAGGTAACGGGTAGCGAAGGTGAACTGGGTATTTACCCGGGGCACGCGCCGCTGCTCACCGCCATTAAGCCTGGTATGATTCGCATCGTTAAGCAGCACGGTCACGAAGAATTTATCTACCTGTCAGGCGGCATTCTTGAAGTGCAGCCGGGTAGCACGACCGTTCTGGCTGATACGGCAATTCGTGGCCAGGATCTCGACGAAGCGCGAGCCCTGGAAGCGAAACGTAAGGCTGAAGAGCACATTAAGAGCTCTCATGGTGACGTGGACTACGCTCAGGCGTCTGCGGAACTGGCCAAAGCGATCGCTAAACTGCGCGTTATCGAGTTGACCAAAAAAGCGATGTAACACCGGCTTGAACGCTAAAAGCCAGTCTGGTTTCCAGGCTGGCTTTTTTTATGGCTTCGTTTCAGAAAAAGCAAAACTAAAAAGCGGGTTTAAAAATTTTGTGATGCATGTCTCATTTTTGTTGATCGTTTAAAAGATGAAGCGTAGACTTGTTTTTGTGATGTGAGTCACAAAAAAATTCATCAAAAACGTAATCGCTATCCAGGAAGAGATCATGAAACTGCTTAATAAAATCGTCGCTTTCTTCAGTGCTATGAACGTAACCTTCGGTACGTTCAACCACTAAGAAGTCAACTTTCCAGACTGTTTTTGCGCTGTACCGCTAACTAAAACGACAACACATGCGGTGTGAAACAGACAGAAAGTGAAAAGGTCGCCCCAGGGCGACCTTTATGTTTTTCACGCATAGCGGGTTAGTCGCGGCTGAGGAAGTTACCGGTGTTGAAGCTGCCGTCGGCCTCACGCGTCAGCGGGTCCGGCAGCGCCAGCGTCTGATAATCGGCGCTGTTAATGCGTTTTCCCTGGGCGTTGATGCTTCTGCCGCCGTGGATAAAATAGTTGCTATCGTCAATATTCCCGACAACGGCATCGTCATATTTCCCAGGCTGGCTGCGCAGGGAAAGGTTCTCGCTGAAGGTGCCCTGCGTTTCCGGCGCACCGTACGGACTCGGGCGGAACAGGTAGTTAAAGCGCTGGTTATCTACCGCGACGTTGTTAACCACCACCAGCTTGCCGGGGTTAAAGTTGTCGGTAAAACCATCCAGATGGTTATCGATGGCGATGCTGTTACGTACCTCGTGGGCGACCGGCTGCCCTTCCCCACCGAGCTTAAACCCGTTACTGGTATTATTGCGGGCAATAGAGTTCTCGATCACCACAACGCCGTTTGCACCGTCCTCAATTTTATTAAACAGGTCGAAACCGTCGTCGATATTATCGTGCGAGTAACAGCCCTCCAGCCGGTTACCCTCTCCTACGCGCATTTTCACCGCGAAGCCGTCGGCGTTAATTTTGCCCGGATCCTCGTTACTAAAGGATTCAGAATTCACTACCCGGTTAAAGCTGGCCCACAGCGGGCGTCCAACATCCGCCGGAGAGGAAATTTGAATGCCGGTATCATCGTTACGATACGCGGTGACGTTCTCGATCAGGTTATGGCTGCCCTGTACGCGCAGGCTCTTGTCCGTGATCTCAATCCCATCGATATGCCAGTAGCTGGCATCCAGCAGCAGCCCGTGAATCACCGCTTTTCCGTCGGCTTTTAGCGTTTTGATTTTGTCCTTCAGGCCGCTGGCGCTGACAGGAATGGCCGTTTGCGGGTAATCTCCGGCGGCTAATACAATTTGCCCGCCGGGCGGGACGAGTTTGATAGCGGAGGCGAAATCCAGCGGCGAGTCCGCCGTTCCTTTTGCCTGAGGTTGTCCCTCTGGCGCGGCGTAGAGCGTATTGCCTGTCACTTGGGGACTCTGTTCAACCGTCAGCGTCTGGGTCAGCGTTTCCGCGCCGGTGGCCGGAGTGAAGCGGATTTCGAACGTGCTTTTATCTTTCAGTACGGCAGGCTGGGTAAACATTTCCCCGGCCTTCACGGTTTTATCCTGCCCGATCACCACTTCATCCTGACGAACGGTGATGCGCCCATCGCTGTTGGTGCGCGCCTGTAGGATGTAAGCTTTGCTCTGGCTTACTGTTCCCGAAGTAATTTGCATAACCGGCGGCCAGCCTTTAGCGACATACGGCGCGGAGGGAACCGTATGTGCCGCTGAGGTGGTGAGCGAGGCGTTGCTGACGGTGATTTTTGCATTACGTGAGGCGAAGAAGCCGACGTAGTAATGTTCTTTATCCTGCCGGGCAACCAGATCGGCGTGAGGAACCTGCTGGCTTACCCATTCATTACTGCCCGTTGCTGCCCATGAGGTAATAAACCCGTCGTTGGTGCGTTCCAGTCTGAGCTGGAACGTCGGCGTTTGCTGGATATCGATTTTCTCTTTATAGCTCTGACGCTTTATTGATGCGCCCGCATTGCCCCACGGTTGGGTTATCCCTTCCCGGCTGATAGTCTGCAATTTGATATGTGAGCCATCTTTTTTATCCTGCGTCATAATGGCATTCATCACCATATTGGATGCCGCCGGAAACTCTTCGTAGCCGACCTTCAGCGGCTGTTGACGCGGAACTCCTATTACATCGCGGACCAGCAGTCCCGCACCTTCCTGTGCCGCAGGACGCGCGCCATTTTCCGGGCCAAACTGATTGACGGTCACCGTAGCCTGCAGGATAAAATTCTGGCTGGTCGGTAGCCGGGTGTAAAAGAAGGTCAGTCCGTCGTGAGAATTGGCTATTTTACCTCCCCGGCTCTCGATGGTAATGGGCTGGCTGAGGTCGGCGACGTCCTGCGGCGTCAGTTTTTTTCCGGCGATGGTGACATCGTTGACGCCAATTTTTTCCGGCAGAACATTCGAGGAAAAATTGCTGTCGGTAGATTGCCCAAAGGCGATTGCCCGCCACTGATGACCTTCGTTGGCCTGCAGCGGTAGCGCGATCATCGTACTGCAAAGGGTTAATGCCAAAGGTATTTTGTTATTCATTCTTTTCTCCTGGGTAATTATTAACCGGCATTATCAGGAAAATGAAATGGCGTTTCTATTTATTGCGTCACAATTAATGAATATTAAAACTGTGTTTTATTTTATGGGTTTTCTTTATTTACCCGCCAAAAAAACAGCAAAAGCAGAGGGATAGCCGGCATTGCCACTCATTAAAATGCTTTTTTTGCGCTAAACGGGTTTGCGCTGACTAAAAATACCCACCTAAAATGGTGTATAGCGTTACGCTTGTGCATTTTATCTTCGTCTCGTTTCATGATGAAAAATATGTAGATATTTCAACGTGAAAGGCTTTTACTTTTCGTTCCAACAGCAGTCAGGATGCGTATGTCAAACAGTCCGATGAGCGTGGTTATTCTTGCCGCTGGCAAAGGTACCCGCATGTATTCCGATCTTCCTAAGGTGTTGCATTCGCTGGCCGGGAAGCCAATGGTGCAGCATGTTATTGATGCAGCTAAAGAATTAGGCGCTTCCGCCGTACATCTGGTGTACGGGCACGGCGGCGATCTGCTTCGCCAGACGCTGCACGAAGACAACCTCAACTGGGTCCTGCAGGCCGAACAGCTAGGTACCGGCCACGCCATGCAGCAGGCGGCGCCGTTCTTCAGCGATGATGAAGATATCCTGATGCTGTACGGCGACGTGCCGCTCATTTCCGTCGAAACATTGAAGCGTCTGCGGGAAGCGAAACCGCAGGGCGGCATCGGTCTGTTGACGGTGAAGCTTGACGATCCGACCGGCTACGGCCGCATTACGCGCGATAACGGCGCGGTGACGGGCATTGTCGAGCATAAGGACGCCAGCGACGAGCAGCGCCGGATTCAGGAAATTAATACCGGGATTCTGGTCGCCAATGGCGCGGATCTTAAACGCTGGCTGGCTAAGCTCACCAACAACAACGTTCAGGGTGAATACTACATCACCGATATTATCGCCATGGCCTATGAAGAAGGTCGTGAAATTGCCGCTGTTCATCCTCAGCGTCTAAGCGAAGTGGAAGGCGTGAATAACCGCCTGCAGCTCTCCCGGCTTGAGCGCGTCTGGCAGTCTGAAAAGGCTGAAGAACTGCTGCTCGCGGGCGTTATGCTGCGCGATCCGGCGCGTTTTGATCTGCGCGGCGTGCTGAAACACGGGCGCGATGTCGAAATTGATACTAACGTTATCTTCGAAGGTGACGTGGTGCTGGGGGATCGGGTAAAGATTGGCACCGGCTGCGTCATCAAGAACAGCACCATTGGCGATGATTGCGAGATCAGCCCCTATACCGTGGTAGAGGATGCTCATCTGGCCGCCGCCTGTACCATTGGGCCGTTCGCGCGGCTGCGCCCAGGCGCTGAACTTCTCGAAGGCGCGCACGTCGGCAACTTTGTTGAAATTAAAAAGGCGCGTCTGGGTAAAGGCACGAAGGCCGGGCATCTCTCCTATCTCGGAGACGCCGAGATAGGCGATAACGTGAATATCGGCGCGGGCACCATCACCTGTAACTATGATGGCGCAAATAAGCATAAAACGGTGATCGGCGATGACGTGTTTGTTGGCTCAGACAGCCAGCTGGTCGCTCCGGTGACCGTCGGCAAGGGGGTCACCATTGCCGCAGGAACAACGGTAACGCGTAACGTTGCCGATAATGAATTAGTGTTAAGCCGCGTGCCGCAGGTTCATAAACAGGGCTGGCAGCGCCCGGTGAAGAAAAAGTAACGCTATTTCTCTTTCGCCCTTTTCGGGGAAAGAGCGGGGTGAGGGGATAAAATAATCCTCCCCCCACGGCAGTACCCATAAAAATAACCCCACTCTCTACAAGGCTCGGGGCGCCCGAAAATACGGGTAAACAGGTTGACCGACAACGTATGGCATACAGCCAAAATCGGAATTAAAAACTATGTGTGGAATTGTTGGCGCAGTCGCGCAGCGTGATATTGCTGAAATCCTTCTCGAAGGTTTACGTCGTCTGGAATACCGCGGTTATGACTCCGCCGGTCTGGCCGTCGTCGATAACGAAGGTCATATGAACCGCGTTCGCCGCCTCGGGAAAGTACAGATGCTGGCCCAGGCGCTGGAAGAACATCCGTTGCACGGCGGTACCGGGATTGCCCATACCCGCTGGGCGACGCACGGCGAACCGTCTGAAGGTAACGCGCATCCGCATGTTTCTGACCATATTGTGGTGGTGCATAACGGGATTATCGAAAACCATGAGCCGCTGCGCGAGCTGTTGCAGTCGAGGGGCTACGTTTTCGCCTCCGAGACTGACACGGAGGTTATTGCGCACCTGGTTCACTGGGAGCTGGAACAGGGCGGTACTCTGCGTGATGCGGTTCTGCGGACTATCCCGCAGCTGCGCGGCGCTTATGGCACCGTGATCATGGATTCCCGCGATCCGGGTACGCTGCTGGCCGCTCGTTCAGGAAGCCCGCTGGTGATTGGCCTGGGGATGGGGGAAAACTTCATTGCCTCCGATCAGCTGGCGCTGCTGCCGGTTACCCGCCGCTTTATCTTCCTCGAAGAGGGCGATATTGCGGAAGTCACCCGCCGTTCCGTGACTCTCTTTGACAAATCCGGCGCCGAAGTGCAGCGCCCGGATATTGAATCCAGTCTGCAGTACGACGCGGGCGATAAAGGTATCTATCGTCACTATATGCAGAAAGAGATCTACGAGCAGCCGAACGCCATCAAAAATACCCTCTCCGGGCGCATTAGCCACGGCGAGGTTGATTTAAGCGAGCTGGGCCCGCAGGCTAACGAGCTGCTGTCTAAGGTCGAGCATATTCAGATCATCGCCTGCGGCACCTCCTACAACTCAGGTATGGTGTCCCGCTACTGGTTTGAGTCGCTGGCAGGGGTGCCGTGCGATGTTGAAATCGCCTCCGAGTTCCGCTATCGCAAATCGGCCGTGCGTCGCAACAGCCTGATGATCACCCTCTCTCAATCCGGCGAGACGGCGGACACCCTCGCCGGCCTGCGCCTGTCGAAAGAGTTGGGCTATCTGGGGTCGCTGGCGATTTGTAACGTGCCTGGATCATCCCTGGTGCGTGAGTCCGATCTGGCGATGATGACCAACGCCGGGACGGAAATCGGCGTCGCCTCGACTAAAGCCTTCACGACGCAGCTGACCGTTCTGCTGATGCTGGTGGCGAAACTGGCGCGACTCAAAGGCCAGGATGCGTCGATTGAACATGATATCGTGCATGGTCTGCAGGCGCTGCCGAGCCGCATTGAGCAGGTGCTTTCGCAGGACAAGCGTATTGAGGCGCTGGCTGAGAACTTCTCTGACAAACACCACGCGCTGTTCCTTGGCCGCGGCGATCAGTATCCCATTGCCCTGGAAGGGGCGCTGAAGCTGAAAGAGATCTCCTATATTCATGCGGAAGCCTATGCTGCCGGCGAGCTGAAGCATGGTCCGCTGGCGCTGATTGACGCTGAAATGCCGGTGGTGGTGGTCGCGCCGAACAACGAACTGCTGGAAAAACTGAAATCCAACATTGAAGAGGTTCGCGCTCGCGGCGGCCAGCTGTACGTTTTTGCTGACGGCGATGCGGGTTTCACCGGCAGCGACAATATGCACATCATTGAGATGCCGCATGTTGAAGAGGCGATCGCGCCAATCTTCTATACCGTACCGCTGCAGCTGCTGGCGTATCACGTCGCGCTGATCAAAGGGACTGACGTTGACCAGCCGCGTAACCTGGCGAAATCAGTTACCGTGGAATAACGATTTTACAGCGCTGAAAGGGCTGCCGTCCGGCGGCCCTTTTTATTTGCGGTTATTTGCAGCGAACAGCGAGATCCCACCCGCTTTATGACAGCCTGTCATTTTTGAGACGCTTTTGCGCTGTCATAAAAATAAAATTTTCCGCTAATCTTTCTATCATTAACCATAGTAACAATATGATTTGTATTGTTTTTATTTAACGTAAATTCCCGTCTTTTTGCTTGTCATAAAACTGTAATAATTCGTACATTTTACTGTCACCTGTTTGTCCTATTTTGCTCACCATAGCTTCGAAACAATGGTTTACGAATCCAGCAGGAGACATTATGAACGTTATGCGTACCACCGTCGCAACAGTTGTCGCCGCGACCTTATCGATGAGCGCTTTCTCTGTTTTTGCAGCAGCAAGCCTGACTGGCGCAGGTGCAACTTTCCCCGCGCCGGTGTATGCCAAATGGGCAGATACCTATAACAAGGAAACGGGTAATAAAGTCAATTACCAGGGTATCGGCTCCTCTGGCGGCGTAAAACAAATTACGGCCAACACCGTAGACTTCGGGGCTTCTGATGCCCCTCTTGCTGATGACAAGCTGGCTCAGGAAGGTCTGTTCCAGTTTCCGACCGTTATCGGCGGTGTAGTGCTGGCAATTAACCTGCCTGGCGTGAAATCCGGTGAGCTGGTGCTTGACGGTAAAACGCTGGGTGATATCTACCTGGGCAAAATCAAAAAATGGGATGACGCGGCGATTGCTAAGCTCAACCCGGGCATGAAGCTGCCTTCTCAGAACATCGCGGTGGTTCGTCGTGCCGATGGTTCCGGTACTTCCTTCGTTTTCACCAGCTATCTGGCGAAGGTGAACGAAGAGTGGAAATCTAAAATCGGCGCGGGCTCAACCGTTAACTGGCCGACCGGTCTGGGCGGTAAAGGCAACGACGGCATCGCCGCGTTCGTTCAGCGTCTGCCGGGCTCTATCGGCTACGTAGAATATGCCTACGCAAAACAGAACAACCTCGCTTACACCAAACTGCTGTCCGCCGATGGCAAGCCGGTGAGCCCGACTGAAGATAACTTCGCTAACGCGGCGAAAGAAATCGACTGGAGCAAATCCTTTGCACAGGATCTGACGAATCAGAAAGGCGACAACGCATGGCCGATCACTTCAACCACCTTCATTTTGGTTCACAAGGCTTCCAACAAGCCAGAGCAGACCGCCGAAGTGCTGAAGTTCTTCGACTGGGCGTATAAAAACGGCGGTAAAGAAGCCAACGCGCTGGATTATGCCACCCTGCCGGAAAGCGTGGTTGAGCAAGTTCGCGCGGCATGGAAGACCAACGTAAAGGACAGCAGCGGTAAAGCGCTGTACTAATACCCGTCAGCCTTCGAGCTACAGGTGCGTTGGCAGCGCTTGTTCACCCCGGTCACATAGCCCATCTATGTTCCCGGGGATCCACAAGCCAGCTGCCTGCCTGCAGCTCGAATTATTTAGGGTATGGCATTACCTTTGCCAGAAAGATCAGTAAACTACGATTTTTTCTGGCCCGAAACTGAAGAGTAACTTATGGCTGCAACCAAGCCGGCATTTAACCCTCCGGGGAAAAAGGGTGACATAATTTTCAGCGTGCTGGTAAAACTGGCGGCGCTGATTGTGCTATTGATGCTTGGCGGCATCATCGTCTCCCTTATCATCTCGTCCTGGCCAAGCATTGAGAAATTTGGCTTTGCCTTTCTGTGGACCAAAGAGTGGGATGCGCCGAACCAGATTTTCGGCGCCCTGGTACCCATTTACGGGACGCTGGTCACCTCATTTATCGCGCTGCTGATCGCCGTACCGGTGAGCTTCGGTATCGCGCTGTTCCTGACGGAACTGTCACCCGCCTGGCTGAAGCGCCCGCTGGGTATCGCTATTGAGCTGCTGGCTGCGATCCCCAGTATCGTTTACGGCATGTGGGGCCTGTTTATTTTCGCCCCGCTGTTTGCGACCTATTTTCAGGAGCCGGTTGGCAACGTTCTGTCGACCATTCCGTTCGTTGGCGCGCTCTTTGCGGGCCCGGCATTTGGTATCGGTATTCTGGCGGCGGGCGTGATTCTGGCCATCATGATCATTCCTTACATCGCGGCCGTTATGCGTGACGTCTTTGAACAGACGCCGGTGATGATGAAAGAGTCCGCCTACGGTATCGGCTGCACAACGTGGGAAGTTATCTGGCGTATCGTTCTGCCTTTCACCAAAAACGGCGTGATCGGCGGGGTAATGCTCGGTCTGGGGCGCGCGCTGGGGGAAACTATGGCGGTGACCTTTATTATCGGCAACACCTACCAGCTTGATAGCGCTTCGTTATATATGCCGGGCAACAGCATCACCTCCGCGCTGGCGAATGAGTTTGCCGAAGCGGAAACCGGACTGCACGTTGCCGCATTGATGGAGCTGGGCCTGATTCTGTTCGTTATCACCTTTATTGTTCTGGCCGCATCGAAGTTTATGATCATGCGCCTGGCTAAGAATGAGGGGGCTCGCTAATGGCGACGATTGAATTACAAACCACCGCGGAGCTGGCGGAATCCCGTCGCAAAATGCAGGCAAAACGCCGCATGAAAAACCGTCTCGCCCTGACGCTATCGATGGCGACCATGGCGTTTGGTCTGTTCTGGCTGATCTGGATCCTGATGTCCACCGTCACCCGCGGCATCGACGGCATGAGCCTGGCGCTGTTTACTGAAATGACGCCGCCGCCAAATACGGCGGGCGGTGGTCTGGCAAACGCCCTGGCGGGCAGCGGATTGCTGATCCTCTGGTCGACGGTTATCGGTACCCCGCTGGGGATTCTGGCGGGGATTTATCTGGCGGAATATGGCCGTAAATCCTTGCTGGCCGAAGTGATTCGTTTTATTAACGATATCCTGCTTTCCGCGCCGTCGATTGTCGTCGGTCTGTTTGTTTACACCATCGTCGTTGCGCAGATGCAGCACTTTTCCGGCTGGGCGGGCGTGATTGCGCTGGCGCTGCTGCAGGTGCCTATCGTTATTCGTACCACTGAAAACATGCTGAAGCTGGTACCGGACAGCCTGCGTGAGGCGGCATATGCGTTGGGTACGCCGAAGTGGCGCATGATCTCTGCGATCACCCTGAAAGCATCGGTATCGGGCATTATGACAGGTATTCTGCTGGCCATCGCCCGTATCGCCGGGGAAACGGCGCCGCTGCTGTTTACCGCGCTCTCCAACCAGTTCTGGAGCACCGACATGATGCAGCCGATTGCGAACCTGCCGGTGACGATTTTCAAATTTGCCATGAGTCCCTTTGCGGAGTGGCAGCAACTGGCATGGGCCGGGGTCTTGATTATCACCCTGTGCGTATTGCTGCTGAACATTCTGGCGCGCGTTGTTTTCGCGAAGAATAAACACGGTTAATTTTTGCGGCGCGGCGAAACGCGGCGCCGAATGAGGAAAAGAACGAGATGAGTATGGTGAATGCGACCCCGGGTAAACTTTCAGTTCGTAACCTGAATTTCTACTACGGAAAATTCCATGCCCTGAAAAACATCAACCTGGATATTACCAAAAACCAGGTTACGGCGTTTATCGGACCGTCAGGCTGCGGTAAATCCACGCTGCTGCGTACGTTCAACAAAATGTTTGAGCTGTACCCGGAGCAGCGTGCGGAAGGCGAAATTCTGCTCGATGGCGATAATATTCTGACCAACACCCAGGATATCGCCCTGCTGCGCGCCAAAGTGGGGATGGTGTTCCAGAAGCCGACGCCGTTCCCGATGTCGATTTATGACAACATCGCCTTTGGCGTGCGCCTGTTTGAGAAGCTTTCCCGCACGGATATGGATGAGCGCGTGCAGTGGGCATTGACCAAAGCCGCATTGTGGAATGAAACCAAAGATAAACTGCATCAGAGCGGATATTCTCTCTCCGGTGGCCAGCAGCAGCGTCTGTGCATCGCGCGCGGTATCGCTATTCGTCCAGAAGTTCTGCTGCTGGATGAGCCCTGCTCGGCGCTGGACCCGATCTCTACCGGGCGTATTGAAGAGCTGATTACTGAACTGAAACAGGATTACACCGTCGTTATCGTGACCCACAACATGCAGCAGGCCGCGCGTTGCTCCGACCATACGGCATTTATGTATCTTGGCGAGCTGATTGAATTCAGCAACACGGACGATCTGTTTACCAAGCCCGCTAAGAAGCAAACTGAAGATTATATTACTGGCCGCTACGGTTGATTGCCCTTCTGCTACCAGGCTCTAACCTATTGGGCAATCAGGAGATACTATGGATAACCTAAATCTTAACAAACATATTTCCGGCCAGTTCAATGCTGAACTGGAGTACATCCGCACCCAGGTCATGACCATGGGTGGGCTGGTGGAGCAGCAGCTTTCTGATGCGATCACCGCGATGCATAACCAGGACAGCGAACTGGCAAAGCGCGTTATTGACGGCGACAAGCAGGTCAATATGATGGAAGTGGCGATCGATGAGGCCTGCGTGCGCATCATCGCCAAGCGTCAGCCGACCGCCAGCGACCTGCGTCTGGTGATGGCGATTATTAAAACCATCGCCGAGCTGGAACGCATCGGCGACGTCGCGGATAAAATCTGCCGCACCGCGCTGGAAAAATTCTCCCAGCAGCATCAGCCGCTGCTGGTGAGCCTGGAATCGCTGGGGCGCCACACCGTGCAGATGCTGCATGATGTGCTGGACGCCTTTGCGCGTATGGACCTTGATGAAGCGGTGCGTATTTATCGCGAAGATAAGAAAGTCGACCAGGAATATGAAGGCATCGTGCGCCAGCTGATGACCTATATGATGGAAGATTCGCGCACCATTCCAAGCGTCCTGACCGCCCTGTTCTGCGCCCGCTCGATTGAGCGTATCGGCGACCGTTGTCAGAACATCTGCGAATATATTTTCTACTTCGTTAAAGGTCAGGATTTCCGTCACGTTGGCGGCGACGAGCTGGATAAACTGCTGGCCGGGAAAGATCCTAAAGAGTAATAAATCACAGAGACTAATTCTGATAAAGGATTTATCAGAATTAGTTATGATTAATATTACTCCTGTTTTTAATTAACAAAATTGGTGCGATTGTCGTCACAAATAATAATTTCATCAATTGTGGTTTGATTTTAATAGCGTAACAATGCGGTACATTAATCGGGTGACTTGTTGCGGCAAGGCTCGAATAAAACTCTGGATTGTTACTGCGCAAGCAGGCAAAACCTGACATCACCGTTAACCTGGTGATGTCAGGTTTTTTTTTGCCAGATAATCCGCCATTAGCCGATGAAAGGGATTGTTACCGCAGCGCGGGCAAAACCTGAAGCAAGCCTCCTCTGTTTTCTGCAGGGGGATTGCTTCAGGTTTTTTTTGATTTGATGCAAGGCTGTTTGTGGGTAAACCAGGATGGTATTAACCGAATAAATAATAGTGCTGGTTTTAATAACGTTCTTTTTTCCTTAAGGGGAAGCACCTTTTCGGTAACAAGCTTTATTCGATAGAAAAATAAAAATACGCCTTCGCGTTAGTTGACATTTTATCGCGATATTCAGTTGCACCTGTTTTTATATAAAGGGAACTTATGTTTAAAAGAAATCTGATTACCTCGGCCATACTTATTATGGCGCCGCTCGCTTATACAACCCATGCTATGGCGGAATCGCTAACCGTTGAACAGCGTCTTGAGCTTCTGGAGAAGGCGCTTAAGGATACGCAGAGCGAACTAAAAAAATATCAAGATGAAGAGAAGGCCAGAAATCGGCTCTGGATTGCCAGTACGCAGCCTGGCGCACCTGAGCAGAGTGCGTCCGCGCAGGTTGTCAGCGCGCCCGCGCCGGCAGGCGGCGCTGCAAAACCGGCGGCGGTTCTGGTGAAAAACGAACAGCCCGCGGCTAACGGCGAGTCCATTTATAGCTCGATGACAATGAAGGATTTCAGCAAGTTTGTGAAGGATGAAATTGGCTTCAGCTATAACGGCTATTACCGTTCCGGCTGGGGGACCGCATCCCATGGTTCACCTAAGTCCTGGGCGATTGGCTCGCTGGGTCGCTTTGGTAATGAATATTCGGGCTGGTTTGATTTACAACTTAAGCAGCGGGTCTATCAGGAAGGCAATAAGCGGGTTGATGCGATCGTGATGCTTGACGGCAACGTCGGGCAGCAGTATTCCTCCGGCTGGTTTGGCGATAACGCTGGCGGCGAGAACTATATGCAGTTCTCTGATATGTACGTCAACACCAAAGGTTTCCTGCCATTCGCGCCGGAAGCGGATTTCTGGGTGGGTAAGCACGGTGCGCCAAAAATTGAAATCCAGATGCTGGACTGGAAAACGCAAAGAACCGATGCCGCAGCCGGCGTTGGCCTTGAAAACTGGAAGGTGGGCGCGGGTAAGTTTGATATTGCGCTGGTGCGCGAGGACGTTGATGACTACAACCGTACGTTGACCAAAAGCCAGCAAATTAACACCAATACTATTGATATTCGTTATAAAGAGATCCCGCTTTGGGATAAGGCGTCATTGATGGTCAGCGGCCGGTATGTCGCGGCAAATCAGAGTTCATCCGAGAAATATAATGAAGGTAATAATGGATATTATGAATGGAAAGATACCTGGATGGCGGGGACGTCGTTAACGCAGAAATTTGATAACGGCGGATTTAACGAATTTTCCTTCCTGCTGGCAAATAACTCCATCGCCAGCAGCTTCTCGCGCTATGCGGGATCCAGTCCGTATACCACATTCAACGGCAGATACTATGGCGATCATACCAACGGCACCGCCGTTCGCTTGACCTCGCAGGGGGAAACCTATTTGAGTGATGACATTATTATGGCGAACGCCATCGTTTACTCCTTTGGTAATGATGTCTACAGCTACGAGACCGGCGCGCACTCCGATTTTGAGTCTCTTCGCGCCGTCGTGCGCCCGGCCTGGATCTGGGATAAATATAATCAGACCGGCGTTGAATTGGGCTATTTCAAGCAGCAGAACAAAGATAGTACCGGCAAGAAATATAACGAATCCGGCTACAAAACTACCCTGTTCCATACCTTTAAAGTGAATACCAGTATGCTGACCTCCCGCCCGGAAATTCGTTTCTATGCGACTTATATTAAAGCGAAGGATATCGACCTGGATAAGGCGGCTAACAGCAATACCAGCAGCATTTTTGAAGATGGTAAGAACGATCAGTTTGCCGTTGGCGCTCAGGCTGAAATCTGGTGGTAAGGCGCAACGGTCAGGACAAAATTCTAAAGAGGAATAAAGATGAAACGACATGCTATTTACTTCGCTCTGGCGCTGGCGGGCGCGGCGTTTACCGCTCATGCCGCGCCGTTTCCGGTCACGCCGAGCGCGGCGATCCCGGTCAGCCAGTATATTACGCAGGTTAACGCCGATAAGAGTATCACCTTCCGCCTGTTTGCCCCGGATGCAAAACGGGTGTCCGTGGTGACGGGGGCAACGCCGGATACCTTTGTCTCCCATGATATGAGCAAAGATGAGCAGGGGATCTGGACATGGAAAAGCGATGCGCTGGCACCCAATCTCTACGAATACTATTTTGATGTCGACGGATTCCGTTCCGTCGATACCGGTAGCCGCTATCAGAAGCCACAGCGTCAGGTGAATACCAGCCTGATCCTGGTACCCGGCAGCATTCTTGACGATCGCGCGGTCGCCCACGGCGAGCTACGAACCCTGACCTATCATTCAAAGGCGCTGAACGCTGAGCGTCGCGTCTACGTGTGGACGCCGCCAGGCTATACCGGTACCGGCGAACCGCTGCCGGTGCTCTATTTCTATCACGGTTTTGGCGACAGCGGACTGTCGGCCATCGACCAGGGCCGTATTCCGCAAATCATGGATAACCTGCTGGCGGAAGGCAAAATCAAGCCCATGCTGGTGGTGGTGCCGGATACCGAAACCGATATTCCTGACGCGATTGCGGAAAACTTCCCGCCGCAGGAGCGGCGTAAAACCTTCTATCCGCTGAATGCGAAAGCGGCTGATAAAGAGCTGATGAACGATATTATTCCGCTGATTGATGCGCGCTTTAACGTGCGTAAAGACGCGGACGGCCGGGCGCTTGCCGGGCTGTCGCAGGGCGGTTATCAGGCGCTGGTCTCCGGAATGAACCATCTGGAGAGCTTCGGCTGGCTGGCGACGTTCAGCGGCGTAACGACAACCACGGTACCGGATGCCGGCGTCGAGGCGCAGCTACACAACCCACAGGCGATCAACAAGCAGCTGCGTAACTTTACCGTCGTCGTGGGCGAGAAAGACGTGGTTACCGGCAAGGATATCGCCGGGCTGAAAGCGGAGCTGGAGAAGCAGAAAATCAACTTTGATTACCATGAGTATCCGGGCCTGAACCATGAAATGGACGTCTGGCGTCCCGCCTACGCCGAATTTGTACAGAAGTTGTTCAAATAACATGAAGGAGCCAGTTCGCTGGCTCCTTATCTTCAATACCTTGAGGGAGACAATATGAAATTAATCGTGACGGAAGATTATGCAGAGATGAGCCTGGTCGCCAGCCATCACGTTCTGGGCTACATCACCGCGCCGCGCAGGGTGAACCTGGCGGTAACGGCAGGCAGTACGCCGAAGAAAATGTATGAACATCTGACGGACGCGGTTAAAGGTAAATCGTTCTATTCTCAGGTCCATTATTACAACTTTGACGAGATTCCGTTCCGCGGACAGGATCGTGAAGGCGTGACCATTTCCAATCTGCGCAGCCTGTTTTTCACCCCCGCGCAAATCTCTGAAGAGAATATCCACCCGCTCAGCCATGAAAACTTCAGGCATCACGACCAGCGGTTACAGGACGAAGGGGGCCTCGATCTGATAGTGATGGGCCTCGGCGCTGACGGCCATTTTTGCGGTAATTTGCCGAATACCACGCGCTTCCACGATGTGACGGTGGAAGTCCCTATCGTCGGCGATATGGTGGATCTGGTCGCTCACGGCGAGATGGACGGCGACTTCTCTGCGGTGCCGGATAGCTACGTCACGATGGGGCCAAAAAGCGTCATGGCGGCGAAAAACCTGCTGCTTATCGTCAGCGGCGCCGCAAAAGCGCAGGCGCTAAGGCAGGTGATTGAAGGCGAAGTCAGCGAGCGGGTTCCGGCTTCGGTGCTGAAATTACATCCTTCCCTGGTGATTGTGGCTGATAAAGCGGCGGCTGCGGAGTTGAGTCAACCGTAATCCACTTTCAGCGTAGCGCAGGCGGGACGCGCCCTGATAGCGCTACGCTCCAGGTTTATCGCGTTATATTCCAGCCGCGCGCCTGCCATAACTCAGGTAGCTCTTCGAGGCGGGTAAACGTCGTCACCTTCGGATGTTCGATCGGCTTATTATGCGGATCGGCGCAGAAATAGAACACTTCCATTCCGGCGGCAACCCCTGACTGCGCGCCTGCGCTGGAATCATCAACCAGAATGCAGTTCTCGACGTTAACGTTCATCGCTTTTGCGGCATGCAGCATCAGGGCCGGATCGGGCTTCCAGCGCTGGATATCGTAGCCGCTGTACAGACGCTCCGGGAAATGGTGCAGCATTGCGGTTTTACCGAGAGAGTGCTGCATTTTGCTCACCGGGCCGTTGGAGACCACGCACATCGGCACGTTGACCGCGTCCAGCAGCGCCTGTGCGCCAGAAATGACTTCCAGTTCAGTATCAAACAGGCGCGCGACTTCATCGCGGTACACCGGCTCAAGGGTCGCCTTGTCCAGATTAACGCCGTACTCCGCGTTAATGGTGTCGATAATCTCGTACAGCTTGACGCCTTTGAAGCGCTTAAAAATCTCGTCTAAATCCAGCGTAATGCCGAATTCCCTGAACATGTGAACGTAGGCGCGGGAGCAGATCACCTCGCTGTCGACCAGCGTGCCGTCACAGTCGAAAAATACTGCTTCTGGTTGGGTCATGTCGTTTCCATTTTAATAAGTTAACGTTTTCGTCTTGCTGATTAGTGAGACGCAATCGTTGCCGTATAAGCAAAATCGATGAAAAAAAGTATCTCACAACCGCCCTTATTGTCGCATTTTGGTATAGGATAGCGACGAATTTTCCCTCCTTTGTTCGGAAACCGATAATGAGTCAACAACAAACCAGCCAGTCATCTGGCCCGGGTCTGCTGGAGCGCGTGTTCAAACTACGTGAACACGGCACGACGGCACGCACCGAAGCGATTGCAGGTTTCACCACTTTTCTGACAATGGTGTACATCGTTTTTGTTAACCCACAGATCCTCGGCGTGGCGGGTATGGATACCAGCGCCGTGTTCGTCACAACCTGTCTGATCGCCGCGTTCGGCAGCATCATGATGGGCCTGTTCGCTAACCTTCCGGTGGCCCTGGCGCCGGCGATGGGACTGAACGCCTTCTTTGCTTTTGTCGTGGTACAGGCAATGGGCCTGCCGTGGCAGGTCGGGATGGGCGCGATTTTCTGGGGGGCGGTTGGCCTGCTGCTGTTGACGATTTTCCGCGTACGCTACTGGATGATCGCCAATATCCCGGTTAGCCTGCGTATCGGTATCACCAGCGGTATTGGCCTGTTCATCGGTATGATGGGCCTGAAGAACGCCGGCGTGATCGTCGCCAACCCGGAAACCCTGGTGAGCATCGGCAACCTGACGTCCCACAGCGTACTGCTGGGCATTCTTGGCTTCTTTATTATTGCGATTCTGGCTTCCCGCAACATCCACGCCGCGGTGCTGGTTTCTATCGTGGTTACCACGCTGCTGGGCTGGCTGCTGGGCGACGTTCACTACACCGGAATCGTATCCATGCCGCCGAGCGTCACGACGGTCATTGGGCATGTTGACCTGGCAGGCTCGCTGAATCTCGGCCTGGCGGGCGTGATCTTCTCGTTTATGCTGGTGAACCTGTTCGACTCCTCCGGTACCCTGATCGGCGTGACCGATAAAGCTGGTCTGGCCGATGCGCAGGGTAAGTTCCCGCGGATGAAGCAGGCGCTGTTTGTCGATAGCGTCTCGTCCGTTGCGGGCTCCTTTATCGGCACCTCTTCCGTAACCGCCTATATTGAATCTTCCTCGGGCGTTTCCGTAGGCGGACGTACCGGCTTAACCGCCGTGGTCGTTGGTCTCTTGTTCCTGCTGGTGATCTTCCTGTCGCCGCTGGCGGGTATGGTCCCGGCCTATGCCGCAGCCGGCGCGCTGATTTACGTTGGCGTCCTGATGACCTCCAGCCTGGCGCGCGTGAAGTGGGATGATTTAACCGAATCAGTGCCGGCGTTTATTACCGCCGTGATGATGCCGTTTAGCTTCTCCATTACGGAAGGTATTGCCTTAGGCTTTATCTCTTACTGCGTAATGAAGATCGGTACCGGTCGACTGCGCGACCTCAGCCCATGCGTGATTGTGGTTTCGCTGCTGTTTGTGCTGAAGATTGTGTTTATCGACGCGCATTAATACCCGCGCCGTCACACTCAGCCGTTCTGGCGAGTGTGACGGCGTCTATCAGGCTTTAACCCGCTGAATATATTCGGCAAAAGCGCTAAGCTGTCCGCTCAGATGATCGAGCGTGCTCTGATCGACGACTTTCCCCTCCTGCGGATCCACTTTGTTCTGAATCACGCCGCCCATAAATTCGGGCTTATTCATCACCATAGCGTCGAGGAATACCAGAATCTGACGCAGGTGATACTGACAGCGCGCACCGCCAATAGCCCCCATCGAACTGGTTTGAATCAGTACCGGCTTACCGGCCAGCGGCTGTTCCGGCAGGCGAGATAGCCAGTCGATGGCGTTTTTCAGGCCGCCGGGCACCGAGTAGTTGTATTCCGGCGTAACGATAACCACGCCATCAGCCTCGCGAATTTGCTGAGCGATATCCTGAACGCTTTGTGGGAATCCCTCTTCCTGCTGGACGTCGGCATCATAGAGAGGAATATCGCCAATGGACGGTAACGCGGAAACCGCCATTCCTGCGGGCGCGATGCCGGGGAGGGTACGCGCGACCATGGCATTAAAAGAGCCTTTGCGCAGACTTCCGAGTAACGTAACAACTTTCAACGTATCAGACATGATTGCTCCTTTGCATCATGATGGCCGGGTTATCCGGTCAGTTGAGGGAGAAGGCTTTTTCTACCGGTAAATGGGTGAAACGCATCAGCCGGGCGGACGGCTCTCTGGCGCGAGCCTGCGCGTCGGGCAGGCTACGCCAGCCCTCTTTACCATTATATTCCCAGACTTTCAGCTGGCCGATATCCGGACTGGCGGCGATGGACCAGACCAGCACCGTTTCGGCATCGCATACTGCTTCGATTGACTGCGTCCCGCTTGTCCGTAATCGTCCGGAGCCCGGAAGAAGCTGGAGGTTAACGGCGTTTTCACCGGTCAGTTTCATGACGCTTTTGCGGAGTGCGTCAAGCTGAGCGCGCGCTTCATCAGGATCGTGCTGGTTGCTAATCCATACCCGCTCATTACTGTTAAAGACGTAGCGGTCGGCGTCGGGCGAGGCATGTAAACTGCGGGAGGCGTGCGGTAATTCCATATCCAGGCCGCAATCACCTTCGGTGGATAACGCGACGCCGACAATATTCCCGGCATAGGAGATGGAAAAACGCGGGAGATTTTCGTCGCGGAAAGCGGGTTTTCCATTCTCTTCGTCAATAATTTCAGGAAGTTCGCTGATGCCGTACAGCATAAAGAGGAGTTCTGCGAGGAGTGACCGTGATGCGCGATAGCGGCTTTGTCGGTACTCAGGCAGGCGGCAGGCGGATTGATGACAGGCCGCTGACAGGCGTGTTGATAGCGGTTCCCGGGTGTTGAGTATCCCTCTTGCAAAATGCGTTGCCATTCGTCGCTCCGTGATTAATGGTCAATGATAGAAATTGCGAATTATATTATCGCTCAGAATTGCCAGGTTTTAATGCGGAAATCACCCCTTGCGCAATAAATTGCATAAATTTTACAATTTATTGCGCAAGACGGGCTAATCCAACGCTAGAGCGGTTCAGTATAGAGCTGCCTGAGCGTTTCTCGCAGCCAGACGATCTTCGGATTGTAGCTGTTGCGCTTATGCCACAGGAGGGTGAAGGGGACGCGTATTTTCTCCAGCTGGGACGGCTCCAGCGGCAACGGGAGTGAAACCAGCGGCAGATGGTGCTGTTGATTGTAACGCTGGCAATAGCGCGGGGCGGTGGCCAACATCGTATGATGAGGCTGGGCCGCCATAAACAGCGACTGCTCAAAACCCGGGACGGTCAACGCCACGGTGCGTTTATGCCCCAGATCGTGCAGAACATCATCCAGCGCCCAGGTATCGCTTTGTTCCCAACAGATATTGATATGCGGATAACGCAGGAAAGTGTCCAGATTCCACTCCTCGTTCAGCGCGGGATGATCGGCGCGCAGCCATACCTGCGGGAGATCGGTAAACAGGATTTCAAAATCGATATACCAGGGCAGCAGGCTGAGCTGTTCACGGGAGCGAGGATGGGTTTCCCGGCCGCAAAAACCGATGTCGACTTCACCGCGAATAATCGCATCCAGCGAATCATAATCCCAGTTACGCAGGCGGATCAGCGCCTGCGGATAGCGCTGGTAGATCCGCTGTGAAAGCGTATTCAGCAGGATCATCAGCAGCGGCGACTCTGCCGCCAGCTCAAACTTTAACCCGCTCGGCATGGTGTGATGAGGCTTATCGAGGATCTGATTACCCATCTGCATCCAGTCCGCCAGATCCTGCTCCATACTGCTCATCAGCGGCGTGGGTGACAGCCCCAGAGGCGTTTTGACAAACAGCGGATCGTCAAACCAGGCGCGCAGTTTGGCCAGCGATTTACTCACTGCCGACGGCGAAACGTTCATCCGTTTCGCCGTGCGGGTGACGCTGAGCTCCTGGGTTAAGAGCTGCAGGCACAGCAGCAGGTTAAGATCGAGACTCGACAGGGGTTTCTTCATAGCGTTGCGCGGCCCGCGCCGGAGAGGTGACCATAATCAGAACAATGCTCACTATGCTACAGGCAATAAGTATCCCGATCAGCATATTCATCGCGCTGAGTCCGATGATAGCCGCCAGCCAAATCCACAGTGAAGAGCCGCAGACCTGAGCAATTCCCAAAACAGAACTCGCCACGCCGGCGCGCAGGGTGAATGGCCCAAGGGCCTGACTCATTGCTACGCCAAAGCCGGCGGAGAACCCGGCGCAAATCAGTCCCAGACCCAGCATCGTCATCGTCTGGCTGGTGGAGAGGCTCAGCAGCACGCCGGCGATAAAGAACAGCACCTGCGAGGTCAGCATCAGGGTGCGGGGCTTAAATAGCGTCAAAGCGAACGGCGTTGAGAACGACACCACCATGCTAACAAGCGCCATTAGCGCCATCGCCATGGAATAGGTGCCGCGATCGAAGCCCATCACTTCCATCATGATCACCGGGGAGACGTTAACGTAAGTCAGGATAGCCGTCACGCTCAGGGTGGTTATGATAATTCGGCTGAGAAAAAAGCGGTTAAGCAGCGACTCGGGGACATTATTTTGCTGCATCGCCGCATGTGGCGCGGCTGTGGGACGCGTTTCCCGCAAGATAAAGACCGAGAGCAGTCCCACCAGAACGCCCATGCCTGTCATGGTATAGAACAGGCTCTGCCACGGGTATTTCAGCATAATCAGGTGGCCGAGTACCGGCGCCAGTACCGGAATAATGCAGGTGATACCGTTAAGGAGGGAAAGCACCTTCGCCCGGCGGCGATCGTCGAGGGTATCGCGCAGCACCGCAAAGGCGACGACGTAGCAGCTGCCCGCGCCAATCCCCTGAATAAAACGCCCAGCCAGGAAGTGGGCGCTGACCTGCGCCTGCGAGCAGAGAAGGGAGGCCAGTATGAAGACAACGGCACCGAAAATCGCCACCGGCTTGCGCCCTGATTTATCGGCGATACGACCCGCAAACAGCATCGCCGCGGCCATTCCCGCCAGATAAACCGAAAAGGCGATATGCAGCTGCGCTTCACTGGCCCCCAGATCCTGCGCAATGCGCGGTAGACCGACCAGATACATATCGATGCCGGATGGATAAAGCAGAACCAGCGCAAAACTGCAGATAAGAAAGCGTGCCATAGAACCCCTCGCATAAGAATGCGGTACAGAATAGTGGGGTTCGTGCGGGAGTACGAGTTGCCATTTGGACAACAACGATTTCCTGGGAGGAAAAACGGTTGAAAGATGTGCAGCGATAATTTAATTATTTGTTTTTATATCGCTTTTTGATATTTCCAATCAAGCGATCGCGTCCCGCATTATTTCCAGATCTTTGCCATACCTTCACTTTCTGGCCTGACGCAGGAAAACCCAAATTTGGCGTACAGTTCGGGAACATCCGCCACCAGCGAGACGTATGCCCCTTTAACCGCGTTTTCATCCAGCCAGGAGACGATTTTCTGCATGATCTGGCGACCGAGACCTTTTCCCTGATGGGCCGGGTCCACGGCGACGTCGACGATTTCAAAGTTCAGCGCGCCGTCGCCGACGATGCGTCCCATACCAACGGGCACGTCCGCATAGAGGACATGCACGCCGTAGCAGCTACGCGGCAGACCCGCGCGGGCGCCTTCCAGCGGACGTGGCGACATACCTGATATGACGCGCAGGCGACAAAAATCCTCCGCCGTAGGGACGGTATCAATAAACGTGTAATCAGCCATCATTGTCGTATCCGGTAAGTGGGAGTACCGATAAGGGTAATAGACAAAGCGATACGCCGTGAAGACGCTAAAGGAAAATAATTAACCCGCTTTAACAGGACGTTAAGGCGAGTGAGTACGCTTTATTTAATCTCATTCCTGATGTCCTGCTGATAGGGTGTGTTTTTTCCGCAACTATCTGTTTATGCCCATCATACTTCAAGTTGCATGTGCGTTGGCTTTGTTACTCGGCCTAAGACCTCGCCCCTACGGGAACAGAGCAAGCGCTGTTCAAGGCACAAGTACCTACCGTCATATGGCATACGAGTAGTGACTCCCCGAGTGTTATGAACCCCTGCTTTGGAGGCTCGTATAATATTTTTTTTGCATTTATCCTGACCCCATAAATAGGCGATGGTTGAGAGCCGTCTGCATTCAAATTTTTATTTAAAGAGCAGCCATGATCGATGCTGGAATCTCGACGCTCGGCTGTATAAAAAGGCAATGTTGTGAAGCGTTATTTTGTAGTGCGTTAAGAGAAAGCGAGCAAGTACCTGAACATATTAGAACTGGGATAACCAGGGGGCTTTTAAAATGATAGTTGAGCGCCTTTATATATCTTGTTGTTTTTTAAAAAATGTTTTGGTTGTTTTGATGTTTTTTTCGGGGTGTTGAGCGAAGTCCAATAATGGATGAAATATTCTGTTGAGATGGTTGGGGGTTCTATTTCATAATCTTTTGCAGATTAATATTACATAAGGAAGTTGGCGTGTAAGCATTAGGGTGCTGATTGAAATGCGCCATGGGCTTTCTTTTTCAATATTTTACTCCGCTGTTTGTCATCTTAAATAATGTATTTAGGGGGTCATTCTTCCCTGAATGAACCGTTGTATGGTTCTATTTTAAAAGAATGAATGAGTAATGATTATATTTTTATTAAGGATTAAATAATGAAAAAGCAATTTGTAATGACTGCTGTGGCAGCATTGTTCAGCGTAGGGATGGGTGTGGCTCATGCGGTTGATGGAACGATCAACTTCGTCGGTACCGTTACTGCTGACAGTTGCACCGTGGATATCAACGATCAGACAAACCCAACCCTGAACCTGGGTACCGTGAACACGGTTGATCTGGCGAAAGCTGGCGACACAGGTCCGGCAACGAACTTTACGCTGGATCTCACCGCTTGCCCGAATACGGTTACCGCAGCAAGCGTGACTTTTACTGGTAATGCCGATGGCTCTATGAACACGGCGTTCAAAAATGAGTCCAGCGACAGCGGCGCGGCTACTAATGTTGGCGTTCAGCTGTACGACGCATCTGCAGCCAAAGTCAGCCCGTCTTCTGCTGTCGACGTTAGCTCTTTCCTGACGGCGGACGCTACCACTACCGAAGCACATATTCCATTCACCGCGCGTATGGTTGCTGTGGCTGATACCGCAACTGCCGGTACGCTGGTTTCTCACGCTGACTACACCATCAGCTACCAGTAACCCTCCGTATCAGGGAGAACGCCAGGGCACGGAGGCCCTTGTTTTCAAACGATTAGGAAAGAGGATGCAACGGTTCATGAGAAAGTCAGTTATTTACGGTCTGCTGGCGGCTGCGATGTGCGCCGTAACATCTGCGCACGCAGGGGTCGTTATCGGCGGTACGAGACTGGTTTATCACGGCGGCGATAAGGAAGCGTCCATTCAGGTGATGAACAGCGCTAACGGTCAGATTCCCTACCTTATTCAAAGTTTTGTCGATGACAAAGGCCCGAAAGGAGATCGTCCTGGTACCACCGGTTCGCTGCCCTTTACCGTTACGCCACCGCTGTTTCGACTGGATGCTGGTTCAGAAAATACGATTCGCGTTGTCAGAACAGGGGGGAATTTCCCGGCAGATCGGGAAAGCGTTTACTGGCTGGATGTGAAGGCGATACCGGCAAACAATCCGGCGGATAAGGGCAAGAACGTGCTGCGCTTTTCGCTGAAAAACCGAATCAAACTTTTTTATCGTCCCAAAGGCGTTGCCGATCCCACCAGTGAGGCAATGGAGGCGATCGGTTTTCACAGGACGGGCAACAAGCTGACCGTCACCAATCCAACCCCCTGGTATCTGAGCTTCTTTAAGCTGAACGTCGGTGACAAAGTGGTCGATACGGCGTTTACCATGGTCGCGCCGCACGGTTCGACTGATTACACCATTCCGGCAGGGGCAGGCGGGAAAATCACCTGGCAATATATCAATGATTATGGCGCAGGATCGTTGGTTCTGGACGGGAAAGGGTAATCATGTCTCAACCATCCATAGACGTAGCGGGCAAAAGCAGCGCTTTTTTATTACAACCGCTTGCCTGCATTATTATTTTAGCGCTGTATGGAACGCAGGGCGCGCTGGCTCAGGATGAGTTCGATATGGCGGCGCTGGAGACCAGTGGACCCAAACTTAACGTTGATCTCAGCCAGTTTTCCCAACCCGGTTCACAGCTACCGGGTCGCTACCACGTAGACGTTTATGTGAACCATGAGCAGGTTGACACGCAAACGCTGGACTTTGTGCAGGATAAACATGGGCAGCTTACGCCTGTGGTGACCCCCGCGCTGTTGGCGCAGTGGGGTATTAAGATTGGTGATATCGATACGCTGCGGAACAAGAACAGTATCAACGATCTGGCTGCAACCGTCCCGGATAGCCAGATCAGACTCGATTACAGCCAGATGCGTCTGGATCTCACCATACCGCAGGCTGACGTCAACAGCGCGGCGCAGGATTCCGTCAGCCCGACGCTGTGGGATGAAGGAGTGCCGGCGCTGCTGCTGGGCTATGACTTTAACGGTTCAAACACCTGGCGCGACGAGAACGATTCTGGAAGGGAAGATAGCTATTTTCTGAACCTGCACAGCGGCATTAACCTGGGCGCGTGGCGGCTGCGAAACTACAGCACCTGGACCTACAGCAAATCGCCGGAATATCACGACACCACAAGCGGCGAAGACGTTAGCAGCGGCGGGAGCAGCGAAAGCGACTGGAGCTCCATTAACACCTTTTTACAACGCGACGTGCAGGCCGTACAGGGGCTGTTAACGCTGGGCGATGCGACCACTCCTTCCGATGTTTACGACGGTTTTACGTTCCGCGGCGTCCAGCTTTCTTCAGACGATGACATGCTGCCTGACAGTCTGCGCAACTTTGCGCCAACGGTACATGGCATTGCAACCAGCAACGCGACGGTCACCATTCGCCAGAATAATAGCGTGATTTACCAGAAGCAGGTACCGCCGGGGCCGTTTAAGATCGACGATCTCTACCCAAACTCCACAAACGGCGACCTGCTGGTAACGATTAAAGAGTCAGACGGCAGCGAACGCAGCTTCGTCCAGCCGTTCTCCAGCGTGGCAATCATGCAGCGCGAAGGGCATCTTAAGTATGACTTCACCGGCGGTAAATACCGCAGCAACAGCGATGGTCAGGAGCCGAAGTTCGCCCAGATGACGCTGATCTACGGCCTACCGTACGATATGACGATATACGGCGGTACGCAGCTGGCGGATAGCTACCAGAACGGGCTGTTGGGGATGGGATTCACCCTCGGTGAACTGGGCTCCATCTCCTTTGACGGGGCCTATTCCTCGGCCGATTTGAGCAATGACGAGCACAAAGAGGGGCAGTCCATACGCGCCCAGTACTCAAAAAGTATGCTCAGCACCGGCTCAACGATCACGCTGGCGGCATACCGTTATTCCACTAAGGGCTACTACAGCTTTCAGGATGCGGCGGATCTAATCGTCGATGATTCTCACGATGACGACCTGAACGACCAGGATGAATTTGACTTAAGCCATAACAAACGTTCCCGCTGGCAGCTGTCACTCAGTCAGTCGCTACCAGAGGGCTGGGGATCGCTTTATGCGAGCGGCTACCAGCAGGATTACTGGGACGAAGGTGGATATGAGCGAAACCTGTCCCTCGGCTACGACACCAGCTGGGATGGCATGACGTTGGGCCTGAACTACACCTTCAGCAGCATGCCGGGAACAGAGGACGACCATCAGGGCGCGTTGAATATCAGTATCCCGCTGAGTAAATGGCTGCCGAAAGCCTATGCCGGATACAGCCTCAACACTAACCGCCACGGAGACACCACCCAGCAGGTCAGCTTGTACGGTACGGCTTTGAAGGATTCGAACCTTAGCTATAGCGTGATGGAAGGCTACAGCAACCATGAAAATTCCGGCAATAACGGCACGCTATCCGTCGATTATACCGGTCGCGCGGGCGAAGCGAACATGGGTTACAACTACGATCCGGACAGCAGGCAGGTGAACTATGGCGTGCAGGGCGGAGTGGTGGTGCACCCTTACGGCGTCACCTTTTCGCAGTCGCTGAGTGAGGATATCCAGTCGCTGGCGCTGGTGCGCTCGCCGGGGGTCAGCGATGTGACCGTGGAAAACGGCACCGGGGTCAGCACCGACTGGCGCGGTTATGCCATCGTACCTTATCTGACGCCGTATCGCCGCACGACGGTAAGGCTTGATACCAGCACCCTGGCCGACAATGCGGAAGTCGATAGCTCCACGGCGCAGGTGGTGCCGACGGAAGGGGCGATTGTACTGGCGGGGTTTAAAACGCATATCGGCGCGAGGGTGTTGATGCATCTGCATCACGCGAATACGGACGTTCCTTTCGGCGCCACCGTCACGCTGGCAGAGGACGACAGCGTCAACAGCATCGTTAGCGACGGCGGTTCAGTGTATCTGACCGGGATGCCGCAGCAGGGCGACATCCTGGCACAGTGGGGCAAAGGAAAAAATGCGCAGTGCCATGCCCATTATCAGCTGCCGCAAGAGGGTGAAAAAACTGGCGTAATTAATCTTGATGCGCAATGTCAGTAGAGAAAAGGTGGTGAAATGAAAAACAGAACAACATGCAGGCCGCCGTTGACAGGGCAGCGCGAGGCAAACACACGGTTTTTTCGCCAGGCGGTAATGGCTGGATGCGCTTGCACGCTATCGCTGAATGTCTGGGCTTCAGAGTGTTACTCGAGTGTTGCCTCAACGAGCGTTGATCTGAAAACGATATCGGTGTCGCCGGATCTGGCCGTTGGACAATCGATTACCGGCGGCGATAAAACGTTTGATTCGGTTCAGTTTGCGTCATGTGAATCCTCATTTACGGTAGAGAAATACTTTTATGGTTATCTCTATTCGTCGTTGGCTTCGGCGGGAACCTATAACGGCCGACTGACTTTTAAAACCAATTTGTCCGGCGTTGGCGTTCAGCTTGGCGCCAGCATGTCGGATACGAAAGGGGCCTCGGGCAACGGCTGGATAACCAGCGGCTCGTCAATAAAGCTGTTAACCGATGACAGTATCGGTTGGGGGGCGATGATTTATATGTCGATTACCCCAAAGCTTAATTTAATTAAAATCGCCGATTCGGTAAGCGGCGGTACGCTCTCCGGAAAGGTTGGTTACGGCCAGGCGAACGGCAACCAGGGGTCGGCAAATATCGATATTAATTTCACTGGCACGTTGTCGGCCAGCGGCTGTACCCTCTCCGGCGGCTCGGATCTGAGTTTTACGCTTGATGATGTGCAAAAAAGCGAACTGCCTTCGGTCGGGAGCACTTGGGGAGAGAGCAGTGAAAAAGATATATCGCTGAGCTGTACTGCCGGAACGAATGTCTATTTTACCCTTAGCGGCACACAGGAACCTGGCACCAGTGATACCAGTATATTAAACAATAATGGTACCGCTAAAGGACTTTCCGTGCAGGTGATGGATCTGCATGGCGGCGGTAATCACCCGGTCAATCTGAATTACCGCTGGTCGCCGATTACCAGTTCAGGGACGACGGCAAAAATACCGCTCGCCGCGCGTTATATTCGCACGGGCGACTTAACCCCGGGCTCCGTTGACGCCAGCGCCACCTACACGCTTGATTATGATTAAGGAGAATGAATATGTTTCTGCGTTTATTTTTTCTCCCTTTGTTACTGCTAGCGATAGCGTCCCTGGCTGAGGCTGACGGAGGCAATATTCATATTACGGGAAATTTGACGGCTCAATCCTGCACAGTAGATGGCGCTACAGATTTCACGCTTTCTTTGGGTACGGTTGACCGGGCGGATTTACCTTCTGTGGGTTCAACGGCTAATCAGGTTGGACTCAATATCCCGCTAAGTTGTATCAGCGGCACGAAAGTAATAATACAGATTGACGGCACCAGCGTAAGTGACAATAACACGGTCATGGTAAATACCGGTACCGCGGAGGGGGTCGGTACGCAATTACTGGAGCCCAACAATAACAACAGGCCTGTCCCACTCGGGAGTTCCTGGACAATTATCGAAAATTCACAGACCAGCGAAGTGATTACTCTTGGCGCCAGATTCTACAGAACAGGCGATGTGGTTCCCGGAACGGTGAATGCGACGGCGACTTATACCCTCTCATATGAATGAAAATGACAGGGTAGATATTTTTCTGCCCTGTCAGGTTATCGCGCTGTGCTTTCATCAGACCGCAGGCGGTCAGTAATGAAATCTCGATATGATTTATGCAGGTGCAGTTCGTGAGTTCTTTTGCTTGCCGCTAAACATTTGATGTGATTTTTAGCGTAAAAAGTGAGCAATGACACAGCGTTTTTAATTCAGAATACAAAATCGCGGATGGTCCCGCACGACTACGCGCCAGTACAAACAATAAAAACCCGCATTAACAATTAGTTAATGCGGGTTAGTCAATGCTCACATACTGAGCTTATTTACCAATACAGAAACTTGAGAAAATGCGTCCCAGCAGGTCGTCGGAGGTAAACTCGCCGGTGATTTCGCTCAGGCTCTGCTGGGCCAGGCGCAGCTCTTCCGCCAGCAGCTCGCCAGCCCAGGCGCCCAGCAGCTGCGCTTTACCCTGCTGAAGATGCTCTGCGGCGTCGGACAGCGCCTGCAAATGGCGGCGGCGCGCCAGAAAGCCGCCTTCCATATTGGTTTCAAAGCCCATGCTCTGCTTGAGATGATTACGCAGCACGTCTACGCCCTCGCCGGTACGCGCCGAAAGGCGAACAAGTGAGTGGTCATTCACTTCGCTCAGCCCCAGCGTTTCGCCGGTGATATCCGCCTTGTTGCGCACCACAGTAATCGGCAGGTTTTTCGGCAGACGGGCGATAAAATCTGGCCAGATATCTGCCGGATCGGTCGCATCGGTGGTGGTACCATCGACCATAAACAGCACGCGATCGGCTTGTTCAATCTCCTGCCAGGCGCGTTCGATGCCGATACGTTCGACCTCATCGTTCGCATCGCGCAGGCCGGCGGTATCAATGATGTGCAGCGGCATACCGTCGATATGGATATGCTCCCGCAGCACGTCGCGGGTGGTACCGGCAATATCGGTGACGATAGCCGCCTCCCGGCCCGCCAGCGCGTTCAGCAGGCTTGATTTCCCGGCGTTCGGCCGCCCGGCAATGACGACCTTCATCCCTTCGCGCAGCAGGCTACCCTGGCGCGCTTCGGCGCGCACGGCGTCAAGATCGGCGATAACGTCGTTTAGCTGGGCTTCGATTTTGCCATCGGAGAGGAAGTCGATCTCTTCGTCCGGGAAATCAATGGCCGCTTCCACGTAGATGCGCAGGTGCGTCAGCGCTTCCACAAGATGGTTTACGCGAGTGGAGAATGCGCCCTGCAGCGAATTCAGCGCAGAACGCGCCGCCTGCTCGGAGCTGGCGTCGATCAGGTCAGCAATGGCTTCTGCCTGTGCCAGGTCGAGCTTGTCGTTTAAAAACGCGCGCTCGGAGAACTCGCCGGGCCTGGCGATGCGCACGCCCGGCAGCGTCAGAATGCGTTTCAGAAGCAGGTCGAGGATAACGGGGCCGCCGTGGCCCTGAAGCTCCAGCACGTCTTCGCCGGTAAAGGAGTTCGGGCCGGGGAACCACAGCGCAATCCCCTGATCCAGCGCGCTGCCGTCGCTGTCTTTAAACGGCAGGTAGTCGGCATAGCGCGGCTTCGGCAGCTTGCCCAGCACCGCCTGCGCAACGTCGCGCGCCTTCAGGCCAGAGATGCGCAGAATGCCCACACCACCGCGTCCCGGTGGGGTTGCCTGGGCGACGATAGTGTCGTTATGGCTCATGGTGACTCTCTATGTAGATGTAAAAAAGGCGGTCTATTGACCGCCTTCTCTGGCATTAACTTTACCGTAGATTCTCGAAATAGTTCAAGTTGCAGGAAGGCGGCAAGTTAGAGAGGCCCCTGGAGCTTACTGAAGTAAGTGACCGGGGCGAACTAACGAAGCCAACGCATCTGCGGCTTGAAGAATGAAGAGAATCAGGATTTTTTCTTCTCGCGGCTATGCAGGCCACGCTTCTCCAGACCACGGTAAATCAGCTGCTGCTGAATAATGGTGACCAGGTTGCTGACGATATAGTAAACCACCAGACCTGACGGGAACCACAGGAAGAACACCGTAAAGATGACCGGCATAAAGGTCATGATCTTCTGCTGCATCGGGTCGGTCACGGTGGTCGGAGACATCTTCTGGATGAAGAACATCGTCGCGCCCATGATGATCGGCAGGATGTAGTACGGGTCTTGCGCAGACAGGTCGTGGATCCACAGGATAAACGGCGCATGACGCAGTTCAACCGAGGCGCTCAGCATGTAGTACAGCGCAAGGAAGATTGGCATCTGGATAATCAGCGGGAAGCAGCCACCCAGCGGGTTAACCTTCTCAGCTTTATACAGGGCCATCATTTCCTGGCTTTGACGCTGCTTGTCGTCGCCCAGACGCTCGCGCATTGCCTGAATCTTCGGCTGCAGCATACGCATCTTCGCCATGGAGGTGTACTGCGCTTTAGTCAGCGGGTACATGATGCCACGAACGATAAAGGTGATGACGATGATGGAGAAGCCCCAGTTGCCTAGGAAGCTATGGATCCATTTCAGCAGTTTGAACAGCGGCTGAGAGATAAACCACAGCCAGCCGTAGTCGACGGTCAGGTCAAGATGCGGCGCAACGGCGGCCATTTTGTCCTGAATAGCCGGGCCGACCCACAGGGTGCTTTCCAGCTTATCGGTTTGACCCGGCTGCACCAGAACCGGCTGAGATTTGTAGCCGATTGCCACAATACCGTTGCCGAGATTCGCGGTGTAGAAGTTGTTAGTACCGGTGTTCTGCGGAACCCATGCGGTAGTAAAGTACTGCTGCAGCATGGCAACCCAGCCGTTTTTGGTGCTGACGTTCAGGTTTTCGTTATCGACGATAGTATCGAATTTGTATTTTTCGTACTTCGTTTCAGACGTTGAGTATGCCGCGCCACGGAAGGTGTGCATCGTCGTCAGACCGCCGGTCTGCGTGTCGCGATGCGTCGGCAGGTTGGCGGTTTGCTTCAGCTGGCCAAAGGTCGACAGTTCCAGCGGTTTTTCGCTGGCGTTCTGCACGCTATAGCCGACGTTCACCGCATATTCACCGCGCTTCAGGGTGAAAGTTTTAGTGAATACGTTGCCTGCTTTATCGGTGTACGTCAGAGGAATGACGATTTCGTTCTGGCCATCAGCCATCACAAACGCATCTTTATCGACGTTATACAACGGACGCGGTCCGTTAGCCGGGTTGTCCGGGCCATCACGACCGGTCAGGCCGCTCTGCGCCTGATAGGTAAACTGCGGCGTGGTTTCCAGAAGCTGGAACGGCTCAGTTGACTTCAGCTCTTTCGGATAATCCAGAAGCAGCGCTTGCTCAACATCACCACCGCGGGTGTTGATGGTCAGGTCAAGCACATCGGTTTTTACCGTAATCAGTTTCCCCTGGCCACTGGCCGGTACGCCCTGGTCGGCGGCGCTACCCGTTGCTGTGGTCGTTGTCTGCGTGGTCTGCTGCTGGGGTTGAGGATTGTTATCCTGCTCCCAGGCTTGCCAGATCATGAAAGACACGAACAACAAAGCGATGATAAGAAGATTGCGTTGCGAATCCATCGTTAGTGTTCTCTGGTATCAAATGGTCCAGGCGGGACGGGATCGTCACCACCAGGGTGTAAAGGGTGGCATTTTAATACGCGTTTCACCGTCAACCAACTGCCTTTTATCAATCCAAACCTGCGCAATGCCTCAATTCCGTATTGAGAACAGGTCGGCGTGAAACGACAGTGCGGCCCGAGTAGCGGACTAATCAGGCGCTGATAGACCCGAATCAGGCCTATCAGGACCCGCGAGCCAGGCGACAGTGGCGGCGCCATAATTTTTCCAACGCTTCCGAGAGAGCACGGTTATCGAGGTCGGCAACCCCTTTCTTCGCCACCACCACGAAATCCATTGGCGGGAGTTCATGTTGACGTAAACGGAAGCTTTCACGCGTCAGACGTTTAATCCGATTGCGTTCATGCGCGCGCTTGACGTTTTTCTTGGCGACGGTAAGACCGATGCGGGGATGCCCCAGCGAATTTTGGCGGCCGAGGATGGTGATTTGCGGCGTGCCAGCCCGTAATGGCTGCTGGAAGACGAAAGTGAAATGACTGGGAGTTAACAAGCGTAACTCCCTGGGAAATGCGAGCTTAACCACTCAGGGTTAGCTTTATTACTTGGAAACGGTCAGACGAGCGCGGCTTTTAGCACGACGACGTGCCAGAACCTGACGACCATTTTTAGTAGCCATACGAGCACGGAAGCCGTGAGAACGGTTGCGCTTCAGTACAGACGGTTGAAAAGTGCGTTTCATGGCGATTTCTACCTAAACTTGAATAATTTCACTGACTTTCGCGTAAATCCGAACGAATTTCGAACGGCCTACGCCTCAGCGTGGGTGATTAAAGAGGCCGGATTGTAATAATTGTACACTCCGGAGTCAATTCTCTTTCCTTATTTCTCGCACCTTGCCGCACAAAAAACAGGCGATGGCACGCTGCGGAAAACGGGCATTACGCGCCGGGTGGTGGATTATACGACCTGGTGGATAAAGCGCAAGGATCGCAAAGGATCTTTGTTAGATCGATTAAGCCCAAAACCAGGATAGTTCATTAATTTTTCCAATATGCGGCTGAAATCGTGCCCCACTCCAGCCAGGATCGATTACACTTACCCAGCTTCGATCCTTCCTGTGGATAAATCGGGAAGAATCTGTTGAGAAACACAAGATCTCTTTCTCAGTTTAGGCTATGATCCCCGGTCCCGATCGGGATCCAGAGATCCGCATCGGGTAATAACCGCAGATAGCGGTTCGCACGTCACCCCTTTTGTGCA